>CAWDBX010000001.1:0-10465 GCA_963800645.1 uncultured Bacteroidales bacterium
AAGGGGGATAACAAGTTTGGTTTTTAATCCCGGGAGTATGCCTACTTTAGGCGAGATCCGGGGTTGTTCCGAAAACTCTCCTGTTGTTTGTCCCCCCTGCTGAACAATGCCGGTTCCGGATATTTCATCGCCTCTTTTATAAAAATCAATAGTTACAATGGCACTGTAAGGATTATGATTCCATATTTCGCACACCAGGTAACGGGCGTTCGTCCAGGGCAGAGAATCCTGTCCTTCGGTGAGTATAATGCTGTTTTCCTGCTGCGCTGCTGAGAAAGCCAATACTTTGTTATCGAAAACCTCACTCGCTCTCCATTCCAATAATCCGTTGCTTTTTTGAGCAATACTGTCGAGGTTGAAGGAATAAAGGCTTTGCGGCTGATCCGACTGTTTTTTGCAGCCTGCCGTCACAATTACTCCCAGCATAAGGGTGAATAAGGTTGTTCTCATGGCATGATCAATGATTTAATTTTAATCCCCCATCACCCACAATTCCTGCTCCAGCTTTCCGCGCATTTGCCGCATCGCTGCGCCGGCCTCCTCCCGGGAATCAAAGGAGCCAAGGCTGACCATATAGTAATCTCCCTGTTTGGGCAGAACCACCGGGGAGAATCCTTTCCTCTCGAGCTGGGACCTTTGCCGCTCTGCATTGTTGGGAACCAGGAATGAACCGGCGATGATATGGTAGGGCTTGTAGGTTAATGCATTACTGTTTTGTACCCGGGTGGGTACGGGAGTTTCTGTTGGTTTACCGGTACTTTCAGGTTCCTTGTACATCAGGGCTTTTTCTCTGGCCGTACGTTTATCAAGTTCCTTGCTTACTTTTTCCTGCAGGGTATCGGTTTCAGTGTCGGTACGGTTCCCGAAAACAAGGCGATCCGTCGGGTCCCCGGCTTGTGGAGCAAGGACGGTCTCGGCATTCCGCTTTTGAAATCTTTCATACAGCCCGGTAAAATAGACCAGGGCGGACAATCCCGCCAACAATGCCACAAATGCTGCCGGTATCCACCAGGCTCTTCTTTTTGTCCTGCTGATCGTTACAGGTGCCTGAACAGGCTTTGGGGAAAACTCCACAGGTGATGCGGGCCGGCTGACCGGAATGTCCAGTTTGGGGAGCCCGAATAAATTGGCTTTGCCGAGCAGTTCTTCCAAAGGCTGGAAATGAACTTCACCTGATTTATCGCGGCTGAGATTTCCCATCCCTTCCAATAAGGCCCCTCCCTTTGATTCCAGCAACTTTTCCACGGAATTCACAAAACCGGCAATGGATTGCAGGGCTTCAGCCTTTTGAAGGGAATACCTGCGGACGATAAAACCCGACAGCAATTCGTCATCGGTTTGCTCCCGGTTATCAAAAAGAATGACTTTGGAGGGAGGCAACAAAACACCGGTTGTCTTGCTGAGTTCAGCCGGACGATGAACGATGGAAAATGTTCCAAAGCCCGGGATCACTGCCTTTTCATGATGAAGCAGCAATTCCCTGATAATAGGAGGTATATTCACGGATGAAGGATTGATGTCGTCAATTCAAAACATGCCAAAATTAATAAAATATCTATTTTAACCATTATTTACTATCTTAGTGCCCTGAGAAACCCAATTTTAATGGATTTATGGGAAGAATTGCAATGGTGGACCTGCATACGCAATATCAGCGTATAAAACCCGAGATAGACCAGGCCATACACCGTGTACTCGACAGTGCGGTATTTGTTAAAGGATCAGAAGTTAAAGATTTTGAAAATGAGCTGGCCCGTTATTTAGGCATTAATCATGTAGTTGCCTGCGCCAATGGCACCGATGCCCTTCAGATCTGTCTGATGGCACTCGGGCTCAAACCAGGTGATGAAATAATTACCCCCAACTTTACCTTCATTTCTACTGTGGAGGTGTCTGCACTCCTGGGCCTGACCCCTGTTTTGGCTGACGTGGAACCCGGCACTTTCAATATCGATATGGAATCGCTTGAAAAAGCCATCACGCCGAAAACAAAAGTTATTATTCCTGTTCACCTTTTTGGACAATGTTCCAATATGGATGAAATTATGCGGATAGCCGATGTTCACGGCATTACGGTTATTGAGGATGTCGCACAGGCACTTTCAGCAGATTATACGTTGAAATCAGGTAAAACCACAAAGCTGGCACCATGGGCCAGATGGCCTGTACGTCCTTTTTCCCTTCGAAAAACCTGGGTTGTTTCGGCGACGGCGGAGCCATGATGACCAACGATCCTGAACTGGCCAGTACACTCGCTGCCATTACCCATCATGGGATGCGAAAAAGGTATTACTACGACCTTACCGGCGTGAATTCAAGACTCGACACCCTTCAGGCAGCCATCCTGCGGGTTAAGCTCAGATATCTCGATGAATATTCCGTCGCACGCAGAAAAGCGGCTGACTGGTATGATAAGGCATTGAAAGACCTGCCGGGCATAACCATTCCCGAACGTTCCCCTTTCAGCACGCATGTTTTTCACCAATACACCCTTACGGCTGAAAGGCATCGACCGTGAAGCCCTCATGAAACACCTGGAATCAAAAGGTATTCCTACAATGGTATATTATCCGTTCCCGCTGCATGTGCAACAGGCATTCCGGTACCTGGGCTATCATGAAAATGATTTTCCCGTTCCAGAAGAGCTCTGCAGAACGGTCCTGTCTCTTGCCCATGCATACGGAACTCGATGAAGAACAACTGCAGTTTATTACTTCCAGCATTATTGAATTTGTAACCGGTAAATCATGAACCAGAGCTTTTTTGCGCACGAAACAGCCATCATTGACAAGGGGGCTGTTATCGGCCAGGGAACAAAAATCTGGCATTTTACGCACGTCATGTCGGATTGTATCATCGGAGAAGCATTGCAATCTGGGACAGAACGTAGTGGTATCTCCCGGTGTAAAACTGGGCAACAACGTAAAGGTACAGAATAACGTTTCCATCTATACCGGGGTGATTTGTGAAGAGGATGTTTTCCTAGGACCTTCCATGGTTTTCACCAATGTCATTAATCCCCGCAGTGCCATTGCCCGGAAGGACCAGTATAAAACCACCCTGGTTGAAAAGGGCGCCAGCATTGGCGCCAATGCCACCATCATATGTGGCGTAAGCATTGGCCGCTTTGCCTTTATCGGGGCCGGAGCTGTGGTCACCAAAGATGTTGCACCCTATGAACTGGTCGTTGGCAATCCTGCCCGGCATTCGGGCTGGATGAGTGAATATGGCCACCGGCTGAATTTCGACCAAGGCGGTATTGCCATTTGCCCGGAAAGCAAAGAGAAATATCAGTTGAAAACAACACTGTAAATAAAATTACCACCCTTGCGTAAAAAGGTATTAGTCACGGGAGGTACCGGATATATCGGTTCTCATACCGTGGTAGAACTTCTTGAAAATGGTTTTGAGCCCGTTATCATCGACGACCTGTCCAATTCGCAGATCGAAGTGCTCGATGGGATAAAAGGGATTACCGGTATTAAGCCTTCCTTCGAAAATTTCGACCTCTGTGATCTGGCTAAATTGCGGGATTGTTGTAAGAAATATCCGGGGATCAAAGCTATCGTCCATTTTGCAGCCCTGAAAGCCGTTGGAGAATCGGTATTGAAACCGCTCGAGTATTATGGTAACAATCTGATCTCCCATATTAATCTCCTCCGGGTCATGCGGGAATTCCATATCCCCAATCTGGTTTTTTCATCTTCCTGCACGGTTTACGGACAACCCGACCTGCTTCCGGTGACCGAGGATTCCCCCGTTAAACCGGCCAACTCGCCTTACGGTAATACCAAACAGATCGCTGAAGAGATCATGCGCGATACCATGGCTGCCTCCTCAGGCCTGAAAGGAATTTCGCTCCGGTACTTCAATCCGATCGGAGCCCATAAATCGGCCCTCATCGGGGAATTGCCCCTGGGTACTCCGCAGAATCTGGTTCCCTATATTACACAAACAGTAATCGGACTCAGAGAAGAACTGAATGTTTTTGGCAATGATTATGACACTCCCGATGGCACAGGCATTCGCGACTATATCTATGTGGTTGATCTGGCAAAAGCCCATGTAAAAGCCATTGAACGTTTGCTTGAAAACAGGGGCAAAAAAGATTATGAGGTTTTCAACCTGGGTACGGGCAAGGGATTGTCGGTGCTGGAGATAGTAAAAACCTTTGAAAAGGCTACAGGACAGAAGGTAAACTATAAAATATGTCCCCGCAGGCCTGGTGATATTGCCCGCGTTTATGCCGATACCGCTCTGGCCAACCTTGAACTCGGATGGCGGGCCGATACACCTCTTGATGAAACCTTACTGACGGCCTGGAACTGGGAGAAAAATATACGCAGTAAATTGAACCATTAATTTTTTCCGGATATGGGGAAGACAATACTCATTACAGGCGGAGCAGGATTTATCGGTTCTCATGTGGTCAGATTATTTGTGAACAAGTATCCTGATTATCTTATTATCAACGCCGACAAGCTTACCTATGCCGGTAATCTTGAAAACCTTACCGACATTGAACACCGGCCAAACTATAAGTTTGTCAGAGTGGATATTACCAACCTTCAACAGGTAAATACACTGTTCCATGAATACAGGTTCGATGGCATCATCCACCTGGCAGCTGAATCGCATGTGGACCGGTCCATCACCAATCCGCTCGATTTTATCCATACCAATATCCTGGGCACGGTGCACCTGCTGAATGCGGCAAAGGAAAAGTGGAAGGGTCATTACCAGGAAAAGATCTTTTATCATATTTCTACCGATGAGGTTTTTGGCTCGCTGGGCAAAGAAGGGCATTTCACGGAAAAAACAGCTTATGATCCGCAAAGTCCGTATTCCGCTTCCAAGGCCAGCTCAGATCATCTGGTCAGGGCCTACTGCAATACTTACGGATTGCCGGTCATCCTCTCCAACTGTTCAAATAACTATGGCCCGAATCAGTTCCCGGAAAAACTTATCCCGCTTGCCATCAACAACATTAAGAACAACCAGCCCATACCGGTATACGGTGCCGGTGAAAATATACGCGACTGGCTTTATGTCGAGGACCATGCCAGGGCCATCGATGTAATATTCCACCAGGGCAAAACCGGGCAAACCTATGCTATTGGCGGAAATAATGAATGGAAAAACATTGACCTCATCCGGGAGCTTTGCCGGCTCATGGATAAAAAGCTGAACAGGCCCGCAGGCACATCCGAAAAGCTCATCACTTTTGTAACCGACAGGGCAGGGCATGACCTCAGGTATGCCATTGATGCCTCAAAGCTTCAGCAGGAATTGGGATGGGAACCTTCCCTGACCTTTGAACAAGGGCTCGCGCTGACCGTCGACTGGTACCTTGCCCATGAAGCGTGGCTTCAGCACGTGGTGAGCGGTGATTATGAAAAATATTACGAACGGCAGTACCAGCAACGCTGATCACTCCACGGTAACTGATTTGGCCAGGTTGCGGGGTTGATCAACATTGCATCCCCGCATGACGGCAATGTAATAGGACATTAATTGTAACGGCACAACCGCCAGAAGTGGCGAAAATACGGCATCTGATTCAGGGATTTCCACTGTGTGACTGGCAAGCTGTTTGATCATGCTGTCCCCTTCGCTCACCACCGCTATCACATTGCCCTTTCTGGCCTTCACCTCCTGAATGTTGCTGACGATCTTGTCATAGGAATGGTCTTTTACCGCCAGCACTACCACCGGCATATTCTGGTCAATCAGGGCGATCGGACCATGTTTCATTTCTGCTGCCGGATATCCCTCCGCATGGATATAGGATATTTCTTTCAGTTTCAAAGCACCTTCCAGCGCTACAGGAAACAGATAACCCCTGCCCAGATAGAGAAAATTGTTAACGTCCTTGTACATTCCGGCCAGCTTTTGAATTTCATCGCTGTGGAGCAGGATCCTTTCAATTTTTTCCGGTATTTCTTTCAGCTCGTTAATATAATGCAGGTATAATTCTTCGCTGAGGATTTTTCTCTTCCTGCCGATGAGTATGGCCATCATGGCCAGTACGGTAACCTGCGCGGTGAATGCCTTCGTGGAGGCGACCCCGATTTCAGGACCGGCATGCGTATATACACCCCCGTCGGTCTCACGGGGAATACTTGAACCAACAACATTGCAAATACCCAGCACCAGTGCTCCGGATTCCTTGGCCAGCCTGATGGCTGCCAGTGTATCAGCGGTTTCTCCGCTCTGGCTGATGGCAATCACCACATCATCCTTGTTGATGATGGGATGACGGTAACGAAATTCCGAAGCATATTCCACTTCAACCGAGATTCTGGCCAGGTCCTCGAAAAGATATTCCCCAACCAGACCCGCATGCCAGGAGGTGCCGCAACCAATGATGATGATCCGTTTTGCTTCCACCAGCCTGGGAATAATATGAAATAATCCTCCAAGGTGAAGCTCGGTTCCCGATGCCGATATCCTGCCCCTGAAGGTATCAAGGATGGAACGGGGCTGCTCGAAGATTTCCTTCAGCATAAAATGGGAATACCCGCCCTTGTCAATTTCACCGATATCCAGATCCAGTTGCTGAACTTTTGGGGTAAGCGGTATGTTTTTAAGGGTTTTCAGCACCAGCTCATTGCGGGTGATAACGGCCACATTCTGATCGCTCAGGTAAATGACACTCTTGGTATATTCAACAATGGGCGTGGCATCCGAAGCAATAAAGTATTCATCGTTCCCTACTCCGATCACCAATGGACTTCCTTTCCGGGCCGCAATGAGCTTATCCGGCTCATCGCTGCACATAATGACAACCCCATAGGCACCTTCCACCTTGCTCAAAGCTATTCTGACAGCCATTTCAGCGCTGACATCGCCCTTCAGATAGATATATTCGATCAGATTGACCAGCACTTCGGAATCTGTCTCACTGCTGAACTTAAACCCCCTGCTGATGAGTCTTGATTTTAGCTGGGCATAATTCTCAATGATTCCGTTATGAATCAGGATAAACTTACCATGAAATGACTGGTGGGGATGCGCATTGATGTCGTTGGGCTCACCATGTGTGGCCCATCGGGTATGCCCGATGCCCACATGGCCTGAAATCGGGTTCCCGCTGATATGCGATTCAAGATCACTGACCTTACCCTTGCATTTATAAATATGGGGTTTCGAATTCAGAATGGCAATGCCGGCTGAATCATACCCGCGGTATTCCAGACGTTTGAGTCCATTAACAAGTACCGGATATGCTTCGCGATATCCGATATACCCAACAATTCCGCACATAAAATAGTGATTTTGTTATTTCTGAGAATTTCCTGTCGAACCGTTCATGACCTGATCATAAAAAACAGAATAGGCATCTACATAAGATTCTGAATTCTGATAAGGCAGTAAGGGTTTACCTGATTTTTCAATATATTTTAAAACCTCCTGATGAATTTGCTTGCTGCCGATAATCAGGCCATCTGCCATATTCACCACCAATTTGCAGTAATTGAGATAACTGGGATCTTCAACAACTTTCAGATCTTCAGCCGGAACTCCATCCATGCTCAATTTCTTTTTGAAAAGCTTATTTAAAGGCTGGTTAAACTCACTGTCATAAATGGACAGTATCACCTTTGAATTTCTGAAAACCGGATCATCATCATAAAGTCTCTTGATATACAACGATAACAAGGCCGAAAACCAACCATGACAATGAATGATGTTGGGTGGCCATTGCAGCTTTTTTACCGTCTCAATGACTCCTCTGGCAAAAAACATGGCACGCTCGTCGTTGTCCTCGAAAAAATTTCCGTTATCGTTGCTGAAGAGGAATTTTCGTTGAAAATAATCATCGTTGTCGATGAAATATACCTGCATGCGCGCTGCCTGGATGGAAGCAACCTTGATGATCAACGGATGATCGGTGTCGTCAATAATAATGTTCATCCCCGATAACCTGATCACTTCATGAAGCTGGTTCCTCCGTTCATTGATACAGCCGTATTTGGGCATAAATGTCCTGATTTCCCTACCCTTTTCCTGTATGGCCTGTGGCAGATTCCTTCCGATAACCGACATTTCCGTTTCAGGAAGGTACGGGGTAATTTCCTGCGAAACGTAAAGAACTTTAGTCCCTGTCATTTAGTTCTTCAGCTGTTTTAAAATTCGTACAAAATTACGAAAAAAACTTGACAATGTATTTATTATTATCAATTGAGGTAGAATGATAAAAACTTACTGGTAACGAGTAACGGAATGCTCCCTACTCCCTGCCTCCCACGATCCCGACCGCCCGCACCGGCGAACCGTCCCCATCCTTAATTTTCAATGGAAAGCAACAAAACATGAATTCAGTGTCCTGAAGATCTTCAAGTTGGGTCAGATTTTCAATAAGCACGATTCCGTGTGACAGCAATAATTTGTGTACCGGAAAGTCGTGGGATTCCGGCGGATCGAAACTGATGGCATCCGTGCCGATACCTTTCAGCTGAAACCCTGAAAGATACCGTGCAGCTTCGGGATCCGGCACAGGAAACCCTCTGAAATAATCCTCCGTTCCCCAATAGCGGCTCCAACCGGTATGAAAGAGCACAAAATCGGTTTCCCCGAGATGCCTTTCATAAGGCGTTAAATGTGCAATTCCTATAACCTGCTGATGGTATGGCTTCCGGCAATCGATCACCAGGCCTTTGCCATAGAACCGCTCCGGCGAAGCGCTCCCGGTGTCAAAACCGTCCCTGATAAAGTGCCTTCCACAATCGATATGGGTCCCCGTGTGTGAAGAAAACTGCAAAAGGATCTCATTGAATCCGTCGGAATCAAGGCTGGCAGCTTTTATCAGACTGGCCTGTTCCGTTCCGGGATAAACCGGCATGCCGGTCTCCAGGATATGCGATAGATCAATTACCTTCATGATGGCAATAGGGTTCCGTGAAGTAATTTATTTCCCCAAAGGCTAATATAGTCAATCAATTCTATGCATTCGTCATAAGAATAAATCTTATTTATTATTATCACGTACAACCATATGAAAACAAAAACCTAACGCAATGACAAGTATCAATTTGGAACCAACAACCAGCACACCGGCAGTAAAATTTGGCAACTGATGGCAGATTGCTGCTGGAGGGCCGTTCTTTACCTGAAAATGTCACCAAATTCTATAACCCGCTGGTAGAATGGGTAGCCATGCTGAAAGTGGAAGTGGTGAAGATCGATATCAATCTGGAATACCTCAACAGCGCTTCTTCCAAAAAACTGCTTGAATTGCTGAAAGTACTGGATGCCAACAACAACATCAAGGAATTGATCATGAACTGGCATTATGAATCGGATGATGAAGATGCCCTGGAAAGCGGACAGATTTTCGAAGAACTGTTAAGAAAAGCAGAATTTCGTTACCACGAATATTCCGAAGCTGCCTGAAGCTGGGACAACGACAAGCGACAACCCCCACAACCATCACAACCATCACAACCTGCCTGCCGGCAGGCAGGCAATCACAACAATACACATACAATCTACAACAATCACAACAATCCCTACCTGCCCCCTAATTAATCCTCTGAAAAGCCTTCCACCACATTTCCGGAATATCATGATTGCAGGCCTGCTGATACTCTTCCTGCGAACAGGCCACAAATACCTGCTTACCTGTCTTTAATTCCGGGATCTCCATCCACCATCTGCCGGTAACCAGACTTTTATAAAAAGTCAGTGCATGTTCCATATCCCGGTGATTCACCATGAAAACTTTGAAATCAGGATGGTTCTGTGCAGGTTTTTCCCGCTTCCGCTGTGAAAAACCTTCGATAAAATACCAGATGGCCTGCGCCGCCAAATGTGAGGTTTGATCATGGCTATCGCATTCCGGATTCGTTTCAAAAATTCCAAAGCAGGAAACCTGATCACCTAATCCGGCAAATCTCGCCAACTGACAGGCCTCTTCAGCCATCAGCCCGTTGGGAGAAGGGAACTTTGTTCCGGGAGCATCGGATTGCCTGACGGAAGCGATATCCAGACTTACCAGGTGGGCATCCCGCAGAAAAGGCTCCGCCACCAGCAGATTCGACCTCAACGATCCGAGTCTTATCACATCAAATCCCTTTTCTTCAAGTTTCCGACATGTGAGGCATTCACCAGGTACTGCTGGTGACCCAGGGTGGTATATTTGAACAGCCGGGGATTGCCGATCACCTGTAAAACCCAGGAACTGAGGATGGGGGCCCATCCTCCATATCAAGCCGGGAATCAATGGTTACCATGTTGGTCAGGGATGTCATTGCTCATAGGCCATGAATATGACCCTTCGTAATATCCTGCGTACCCCCCAGCACAATGGTGGTCACCTGGTTATTCAGGAGGTCCGTCATGACGTCGCGAATGCCGAAATAGGTGTCTTCGGTTGCCGCAGTGTCTTAATATTTCCCAGATCAATGATCCGGAGCTTTTCATTTACCCGGAAAAGTTCATAAAGTTTCATCCTGATCCTGTC
>CAWDBX010000002.1:0-22786 GCA_963800645.1 uncultured Bacteroidales bacterium
GATTTATCTCCGGGATTGCGGTCGGGATGATATTTCAAAGCCTGCTGCCGGTAAGCCTTTTTAATCTCTTCCGGTGAAGCACTTTTTGAAACCTCAAGAACTTCGTAAAAATCGCGTTTTGCCATGGTTTATTACCCTGCTTTAAAATCCCGGTTATCGTATTGTTTTCCTATTCACCGATCACAACCTTGGGATACCTGATTACTTTATCGTGCAGGAAGTATCCTTTCTCGATCACTTCCACCACCTTGCCTTTCATTCCTTCTTCCGCAGCAGGAATTTTTGTTACTGCTTCGTGTACATCCGTATTGAATTCCTGGTTAAGGGCCTCAATTTCCTTTACCCCGTTAAGCTGCAGAAAGTCTTTTAACCGTCCGTAGATCAGGTTCATTCCCTGTTTTAGCGCCTCCAGGTTCTGGGTGGCATTCACGGCATTCAATCCTCTCTCGATGTCATCCACAAAAGGAATAAAATTCCTGATCACCTCTTCAGAAGCGGTTTTGACCAGTTCTGCCTTTTCCTTCAGTGTGCGTTTCCGGTAATTGTCAAACTCTGCAGATAAGCGTAAATATTTATCATGCAATTCTTTATACTTTTCTTCGGAGGCCTTCAGGGCTTCCGCTGCCTTTTGCTTTTCGTGATGGTCTGCCTCGTGTTTGGGCTTATCAACGTGCCTGGCCGTTTGTTTCTTTTTGCCGGTGGCATCCTGTTTCATCTCTTCTTTTTGTTCCTTACCTGTCATTTCTATGAAATTTTTTAATGTCTATAACATTATCAAGGCGTATTGTCCCACAGCAAAATGTCTGCCACAGTGTAACAAAACGACATTTTGACAGTCCTATGACTGTAAATTTGCTGGGTTTGTCCTGAATGACAACACTGCTTAAAAGGCAGCTTACCTATTTCACCAAACTTTTAATGGTACGCTCAAGCTCCTCGGCGCGCAGGTTTTTGGCAATGATGATCCCGTTCCCATCAATCAGAAAATTGGAAGGGATCGATCTGACCTGGTACATGGCTGCAGGTACCGCTTCAAATCCTTTCAGGTCGCTGACATGAGCCTCCCACACCAGGCCATCATGTTCAATGGCGCCGGTCCACGCTTCCTTTTTGGAATCGAGAGAAACACTGTAGATGGTAAACCCGTCACCGCCGACAAACGTTTTGTTCTGATAATTCTGGTAAACATGCACAAGATTTGGATTCTCAATCCTGCAAGGCAGGCACCACGATGCCCAAAAATCAACCAGCACGATTTTCCCACGGTATTCCGAAAGTGCAATTATCTTGCCCTGGGGCGAGGTATAAGCCAGTTCGGGTGCCCGGTTTCCAATGGCCAGGCCTACTTTTGCCGTGTCGTTCGCCTGAAGCGATGTTTCCCCGGCTTGTTTTTCTCCTGATTGATTGCCGGAGCATCCGGATAGAAGGAGTATTGCAAAAAACAATGAAATTGCTGCTAATCTGATCATTTTGATAGGTATGGTATTAATTCCGGCGCGAAATTAAGGTTTATTATCGAATTGATACCATCCTTTTTCTGTTAAATATTGGTTAAAGCAATTCCAACAGCTTTCCCGTATGACGGGCAATCATCAGTTCCTCATTGGTAGGGATCACCCAGGCATTCACAGGTTCACAGATAAGCTCTCGAGCCTTATCATTACCTCTCATTTCCTGTTACCTCCATAACTATGAAAAAATATGAACCAAACAGAACGGCATGAAAATAAATGTCAGCATGCAAACACATGCTGACAAAACATCCTCCAAAGAGGCCATATGCCAGGTTAAAGCCCTCAGGGAAAATGGCCTTCACCAGAAATACCCGGGAAAGGATGATCCTTTAATTCATCGGGATAATAGATTGAGATGCTGTTATTATTATGTCCGATCTGTACCATTGAAGAATGGCTCAGGACATATCCGACCGTGCCATTGGTTCCTGCGTAGCCCAGTCCATAATACTTTGTGCTCGTGAAGGGTACCATTCCTGTCGTTGCGCTGATCTCCACCCATAAGACCCGTGATTGGGGTAGTGTATCCTGTTGAAGGTTGAACAATATATGATTTTCAGTCGCATCGGTAGATTCCGTGTCATCTCAATGGCATCTATTAAAATATACCTAATTGGGTTCCCAGGTACAGTGCATTTGATAATTGTAAGCTATCAAATTGTGTTTTTTTGGAAGCCACCGATTCGGAATACAGGGCATGCGGTACACTGAGCAACTGGCTCTGTACCGGAAATGGTATAATTCAGTCCTGTTAGATCATTTTGCTTTCCAGGTAGCATGGCCCTTAGCCCCTAGTAAGATTACCCAGCACACCCGAAACAATCGTACCGTCTCCGATGATGATGGTGGCCAGTCCATTCCCCGTCGTTGGGGCCGGTAAAATGCCTTTCTAATATACTGCTGTTCCTTTTTCGGCGCCCTGCAAACTGTGCCAGATCTGCATGCCTATTGATTTGTCCTTTGCCAGCAAGTCATTATTGTAATTATTATAGCCTGATAGCTCATTTTTGCCGGTGACTGGCCATTGCACCTGTATCGATACAAGTGCGGCCAGAATAGTGAATAGTTTCTTCATGGTTTTAATATTTTATGAAATTTTAAAAAAGGTTTGATTCCATATTTCTTGCCCGTGAACCCGGAGAGAGTAGACCGAAGGGGCCAGCAAGTCCATTCGAATGCTGGTTTCGGTCCGATCCAGCATTTTCTTTGCCAGCAGCCTGCCATTCAGATCGTAAATCTGATAGGTCATTTGATCAGTATTCCGATCCGTCACTGTCAGTTTCAAATGCTGCTGCACCGGATTGGGATAAACGGATATATGGAGGTTAATTCCCGATATATCTATTCCACTGTAGATCAGAATTTCATAAGGCTGTTGGATGCCCTGGGCCAGTAAACTGCCATTTTCGCCGTAATGGTGATAGGTGATCTGTCCGACGTATAATTCACCGTACCTCCTGTTCCTGTGGCTTCTCCGCCTGCTGTGGAGATTGCCTGCTGGGAGTAACAAAAAGTACCCATGCAAATGATACATAAAAAGCACGAGATGGTATTTTTCATGTTTTCAGGATTTGGGTATTGTAGGTTATTAATGGAGAAGTATCAATAAAATTTACGAAAATAAATGCCTGATGTCAAGCACTTTTTGACCAAAGTTTGACTAACTTTCAGTACAATGGTCATTGTACAGCACAAAATCGCGGATCGCCTCCTGGGCCATCACTATACTGCCATGTGCATCTGGCCTCTTCTGTTTGTGCGCACCGGTGTTGATCTGGTGAAAGAACGGCACATCCTGAATCATGAATTCATTCATGCACGACAGCAACGGGAGATGCTGTGGTTGTTTTTTTTCCTCTGGTATGGCGTGGAGTATATCCTGCGACTGGTGCAGCACCGTAACAGTCAGCAGGCTTACAGGGCATTGGCGCATGAGCGGGAGGCATCTGTTTTTGAAGATACACCGGATTATCTTGTCAACAGGAAGGCATTTGCCTGGATAAAGTATCTTTAATTGCTCTTTCGAAGGGGTCTGCTGTTATTGAAGGGCATGACAAATTACCTTCCCTTGAGTTTTTTTATTTCATTGAAGTGATCGATATTCATTTTTTCCCTTTCGATCCTTGTATTTTTTCTGTATTCCTCATATTCTGCCTGAAGTTCGATCAGATCCTTTTTGGTTCTGACCGTTAGCGCCCTATTATGCTTGAATGACAGATAACCGGTAATCAGGAGAAATACCAGTGCGGCCATGATGGTCCACATCACGGTATTATAAGTGTTCTTATTCACTTCCATGCCCAAAATCCCGATGCTGTTCTTTGTACGGGTCTTTTGTTCCAGCTCGGCAGCGGAAGCTTCCAGGCTTTTTTGAAGTGAGTCTATGCGGTTGTCGAGAACGGCATTATGGGCTGCAAGCCCGTAAATTCTGCTTTTTGCATTTGCCAGCGTATCCCTGACATTCCTGCTGAAACTGCGGAACATATCTTCCCTGATGGCCCGGTAGTTCTCATATATTCTGGTCTTTTCTTCCAGATATTTGAGCTGTCCGGAAATGGTTTCCTGTTTAAACACTTCGGGGAGGTCGCCCTGACCATAACTACTGACTGCCCCGATCAGCAGGATTGCTGTGATGACACAACGATTTACAAATAACTGATACATAACTGAAGTGTTAGGTTTAATCGCATGAACTCAATGCTGTCAGAAAGGAAACGGAAAAAACCACGGAATATTATAATCGGAGGCTCAGTTAGCAGGTAGTTTAAATGAAGCTGTGATAGTTGCAACTGTGCACGTCACTGTTTATATAACAGGTCCGTGAACCATCACAACCATCACAACCACCAAAACAATCACAACCCTCACAACCCTCACAACCCTTCCCCTGGTTCAACAACTACCGCTTAATAAACTTCTCTGTTTGTACTTCCTTGTTTCTTTCTGCCTTCAGATAATATATCCCGGCCGGATATGCCGAGAAGGGGATGCTAAATTCCTTCCCTGCAACCTGCCTTCTTTCCCATATTTTTTCTCCCAGGCTGTTGAACAGTATGAGACGTGACCTCGCCTGCGGCCTCTTCAGAAAATTTTATGTTCATCTGGTCTGTTACAGGATTGGGGGCCAGGGTGAACAGCACTTTGCTGCCCACTGCGGTATTGGGCAGATCATTGGGCTGTATAATGGTCAGATTGAAATGAAATACGGTAAATCCCGCATCCGATGCAACACCGCCGTCGGCATCCGACACCTGGAAGGCAAAGAAGTCCGAGGTACTGGAATTGCCGTTCTGGAGATACTTCACCAGATTGTTGTTAATATCAGCCATGGTAAAGAACTGACCGTCGGTAAGGGTTGTTCCGTTCAGTTTTACATTGCCTGCAGTCGGTTGTTCCACATTTTGATCAGGATCGAGGGTAAATTTGATATCCTGGGCGCTGCTTTCGATGTCCGATGCGGCAAGAAATAAGTTGCTGATGATGACCTCGGCTCCTTTATTTACTTCCAGCGGATTATTTTTGGTGAGTACAGGAAGATCGTTCACGGGTGTGATCGTTATCTCAAAAAAGAACACCGTGTTTTCATTTTCTTTTGCAAGATGCCCGAATTCATCAGCCACCTGAAAAACAAAACCATCCAGAACAGATTCAGAACCATCGTGTTGATATTCGAGGTTGCCATCATGGATATCGGTTTGTGTGAAAGTCGCCCCATCGCTTAAGGGTATGCCATTCAGCTTCAGAAGTCCGTGAGCCGGGTAATCCGAATTACCTGCCGGGTCCAGCGTATAAGTAACCGCCTGGGCATTGCTTTCGGGATCTGTCGTCAGCAGCATGGACTCACTCAGCTCCAGGGTCTCCCCTTCATTTACCGTCATTCCTTCATTCAATTCAACAACAGGCGGATCGTCAAAAGGAGTGACAATTACTTCCAGGTAGAAGATGGAATCTTCTCCCTCCCTGTATTTTGCTCCGTCGCCATCAACCACCGTTAAGGCAATGGCATCATCCACCGTTTCGCTGCCATCGTGAACGAAAGCAACCAGGTCATTGGTGACATCTTCCATAGTAAAAGTATCCCCGGGTGCCAGATCGCTGTCAGACCAGATCACCTTCCCGTTCATCGGCGACTCCCCTGTGTTTTTGGGATCCACTATGAAAAGGATATGGGCCGGATCACTTTCCACGTCGATGGCCTTCAGGATGGCACTGGTAATATCTGAGGTGTCTCCTTCGTCAACATTTAAAGTCAGCATATTTTCCAGTTCAGGTGGATCATTCTCCCAGTAAAAACCATATTGATAGGAACTATAGGCCGATATTGCCTCAATAGGTGTGGGGGCGGCATCATAGTAATCGAGGTGAGGAATATAATTGGTGCCGCCATCATCCGAAACAAACATTTCTACCTTTACTTTAAACACCATGGAATTACCCGTGACTAGCAGCATTCCACCATTATTGGCCGCCAGGCCCACATCAGCAGGATCGGTAAGCTCGAGGGGATTATCGGACTGATCCACCACCGTAATGACGAATTTTGAGAGCAGGGGCCTCGGACTGCCCCCTTCGATAGGAATATTTGTAGCGCCCGTCCATACTGCGATGCCTCCTGCCAGATTGGACGCGGCAGCATCAAAATCGAGCACTTCAGCATCATCATATACGTTCCCGTCCATCGACAGCAGGATGGAATCAGCCAGCATGGTCCAATACACAGTAGTTGTATTGGCCAGTGTAATGTTGGTGATGGTATACAGGATCCCGCCGGCACGACCAATCCATCCTTCATTCGGGGGATGATTGGGGGTTATTGATGACAGCTTTGGCGGAGGACTTTGCGGACCTTTTAAGGTCACCTGAGCATATCCCTGCACAGTTAACAAAGCGAATATCAGTAAGGCTGTAACAGCACCAGGCACATTCGCTTTCATCTGACAATTTTTACCATCTATAGTCATGATTAATAAGTATTTATGAATTCATGTTTGTTATTGGTCCGTGGTTTTTTCTTCTTTCATATCCCGCATTATCCCCTCAATATCCATTCATTCAACTAATCATTCACAGCGTATGAAATGTATTTTAGAATCATCATTCGGCGATGGAAGGAGCCGGAATGGTCGGATGGTGATTATAAAGATACAAATTTTAATTTGCATGGAGCCGCTTCCCCCTGAATTTATTTTCCATGCATGGCTGCAGCAATATTCCTGATTGACTGTCAGTTCAATTATTTCATAGGTATGGGCTGGACACCCATGGAAATAGGAAAATAGTTGGTTCTGCGGAAGCTATAAAAATGCTTGATTTTGTTTGGAAATCGCAGTAACTTACCGGTGATAAAAGGCTTGAATTAATTTTTACTTCTATCGTAACCCAAACCCAAACTGTCATGAACAAGCTGCTGCCGATGTTTACATGTGTTGTCGTCTTGATTATTTCATGCAAAGACCTGACAACCGAAAAGCAAATTTATGAAATACCCGAACTTACCTACCCGGTCACTGCCAGGGTCGATGCAAGTGACAACTATTTCGGGACCGTGGTAAACGATCCCTACCGCTGGCTCGAAAATGATACGGCAAAAAATGTCGAAGCCTGGGTGCAGGAACAAAATGCACTGACCGGAGGATTTCTGGATCAGATTCCATTCAGGGATAAAATAAAATCGAGGCTCGAAGAAACCTTTAACTATGCCCGGATTACCAGTGTGGTAAGAGCCGGCGACTATATTTTGTTTGTGAAAAATGACGGACTGCAAAATCAACCGGTGATTTATAAAAAGAAGGGGGAAGAAGGCAAAGAAGAAGTTTTTATCGATCCAAACACACTTTCTGCTGATGGCACGGTGGCGGTCAATTTACTCGGGATCTCAAAAGACAAAAGACATGTGGCCTATACCCGATCGGTTTCCGGATCGGACTGGCAGGAGATTTTTGTTAAAGAAATTGCCTCCGGAAAGGATTTGTCCGATCATTTGAAAAATGTCAAGTTTACAGATGCCGCCTGGTTCGGTGATGGTTTCTTTTACAGCCGGTTTCCGGCGCCTGAAAAAGGTAAGGAGTTGCAGGCACTTAATGAATACCAGCGGGTGTATTATCACAAACTCGGAGAACCTCAGGAGAAGGATGTGCTTATTTTTGAGGATAACTCGCACCCGTTACGCTATCATAACGTTTCTGTGAGTGAGGATGACAAATACCTGTTTCTCTATGTGGCAGAAGGTACCGATGGTTACGAATGTCATTACAAGCCCGCTGATCTGAAAAAGGGAGGATTCACTCCCTTGTTTACCGGTTTTGCCAATCACAGTGCTGTTATTGAACATCAGGACGGATTGTTTTATGTATACACCGATATCGGCGCACCAAATTACAGGCTTGTTGCCCTTGATCCGAAAATGCCTGAAAAAGCGAACTGGAAGGAAATCCTTCCGGAAAAGGATCACCTGCTGTCATGGGTTTATTCCATGGGCGGCAAGCTCTTTGCCATGTATTTGCAAGATGTTGGTTCACATCTATACCAGTATGGGTTTAACGGCAAACAGGAAAAGGAAATCGAATTCCCGGTCATCTGTTCTGCCAGCATCCTGTATGGCAATAAGAATGAAAGCCGGTTTTTCTATTCCTTTGAATCCTTTACTTACCCCGCGACTATCTATTCTTTTGATATAAATACCGGTATGCAGACTTTGTTTTTTAAGACGGATGCAAAATTTGACCCTTCCGCCTTCGAGCTGAAGCAGGTATTTTTTACAAGCAGGGATAGCACCAAAGTGCCCATGTTTATTCTGTACAAAAAAGGCATGAAGCTCAACGGTAATAATCCGGCTCTTTTGTATGGCTACGGTGGCTTCAATATCAGTGAATTGCCCGGATTCTACCCGTCAGTGATATCCCTACTGGAATATGGTGCCATATATGCCGTTCCGAATCTCAGGGGAGGGAACGAATATGGCGAAAACTGGCACAAAGCTGGTATGCTCCTGAACAAGCAGAACGTTTTCGATGACTTTATAGCAGCTGCGGAATATCTCATAAAGGAAGAATATACCTCACCAGCCAAACTCGGCATTATAGGCGGATCTAACGGCGGATTGCTCGTAGGAGCCTGCATGACACAACGGCCCGATCTATTCAGGGTGGCCTTGCCGGCAGTTGGTGTGATGGATATGCTCCGTTTCCACAAATTCACCGTTGGATTTGGCTGGGTCTCCGAATATGGTTCCAGCGAGGATTCCGTTCATTTCCGTAATTTAATTGCTTACTCACCACTTCACAATCTGGCCGATGGTGTTGAATACCCGGCTACCCTGGTGACTACCGGTGATCATGATGACCGCGTCGTCCCTGCTCATTCTTTCAAGTTTATCGCCACCTTGCAGGAAAAACAAAAAGGGAAAAATCCGGTATTGATACGGATTGAAACAAAAGCGGGACATGGCGCCGGAAAACCGGTAACAAAAATCATTGAAGAAACAGCAGACAAATGGGCGTTTTTCCTTTACAACACACAAACGGAGGTAAATTAGACTCTCTGATCGGGTCCTCCCGGGAGTAATTAATTCGCCCGCGTTCGTCGCACGTTCTGCCCGAGTTCGTCGCAGGTTCTACCTGCGACGGCCATATCCCTTCAGGCTCCGGCCTGAACCGGTCACTGCCAGCCATAGTTTATTCACCAAAAAACTCACGATCTGCGTTCAATTGCGACCAAGTCAAAAATCGTGTTTGCAGTGTTCTCCTGATACTTAAAAAACCATGTATTCATACCGTCTTTATCGATGCAGTTGAAATTTTTCACATAAATTTAAAATATTATCCCCCCAATTTCGTCTCTGACAATATAAACGATGATCCATGAGCCCAAAAGAGTCGGAAAGAATCAGTTCAGCCTATAACACCGAGCGGAAAAAACTGCTCGGTTATATCCGGAACAGAATTCCCGGCGGTGTGGAGGCGGAGGACATTCTGCAGGATGTCTTCTATCAGCTTACGCTGGGTTTCAGGGATCTTGAAAGAATAGAAAATCTTACTGCCTGGCTGTATAAAGTGACCAATAACCGCATCATCGATCTGTTTCGCAGGAAAAGACCGGTGAGCCTCAGTTATACTGAAACAGCCGGTGAAAGTGAAGACGGTCCCGTTTCACTGGCCGATATCCTTCCGGCCATCGGATCCACACCGGAGGAGGAAGAGCTCAAGGAAATGATCTGGGATACGATTGAAGAAGTGCTTGACGATTTGCCTTTGGAACAGCGAGAGGTTTTCGTCGCTCATGAGTTTGAGCAAATGGATTTCAGGGAGATCTCCGAAAAAACGGGCGTGGGGGTCAGCACCCTCATCTCGCGGAAAAGGTATGCCGTGCTGGCACTCAGAACAAGATTGGAAGAATTGTATAAACTATTTAAAAGCAAATAATGATGAAAAATCTAAGAATTTTAAAGTATGTAGGATTTGGCCTATTGGGAGTTGCTTTTGTATTCCTGGCCATCTTCGTCACCATGAGTCTATGGAACTGGCTTATACCCACATTGTTCCATGGCCCTTCATTAACGTTCTGGCAGACTGCCGGCTTGTTCCTGCTGTCAAAGATACTGCTTACCGGGGTCGCTCCGGGCGGTCATTCACGGAAATCCAAAAGAGACTGGCATCATAGGTACAGTGAGAAGTACGGATCGTGCTGCCAGGAAGAAAGCAATGAACCGGCAGCCCAGCAGGTATAACCACGTTCGTCGCAGGTTCTGCCTGCGACGTTCATTCCCTTACAGGCCAGACCTGCGGTAATCCGTATTTGTCAATTAGCGCCTGACTTCAGGCCCTTATGGATGTACTTTTTATGGGCATCAGACAGAACGGGCCCATGGTGAAAACAAGCTGTTGCGGAAAGTATGCAAATTATTTTTTCTCTCCATCAAAAATCACTAGTTAATTGGAATCAATGGTGGTAATATTGCAGATTATGTTAGATGCCAAGATTATCCAAAAATATCCAGACCCATGAAACGGATACCTGTTTTATTGTCGGCTTTACTTGTTGTTTTCGCCTGTGAGAAAGAAATTTCATTGAAATCTCTTATTCATAATAAAACAGTTGAAAAAGCAGTAATTGCTGCAGCTGGAGCCATTCTGAATACTTCTGATTCCATTAAACTGATCATTCCTTCCAATGCTTTATTATCGGACGGGGTTGTGTTTGTTGGAAGAACAGGCGATGAGCCTGCCAGCGTTCCCAATAAAGATTTGCAGATTTTTGGCATTCCGTTTACCATAAAGATCCCCTCAGATTCTATAATTAAACCCCTGCAAGTATCCTTTCCGGTAAACTCAAATGCTATATCCCCGGATAATTTCTTTATTTTTCTTTATAACGGATCTACATATTTCCCCGTTGAATATTCGTTAAATGAAGGAATTGTAAATGTAACCATCGATATCATTAACTGGGAACCTGGTGGAATGAAAAATACCGCATTGGTAAGTGAGATTATCATTATCACGTTGGTAGTCAAACAGACTCCTCAGCTAAAAGAAATGGGACTAAATAAGGTTACTATAGATCAAAATGGAACGATGTCCTATCATGATCCTTCCGCCAGCCCCTCATCAAAAATATTGCTCCTGGTGCATGGCTGGACAGGTAGACCTACGGTATGGGATTCACTATTATGCAGGATTAAAACGGAGACGAATCCAACCTTTTCAGAATATTGGACCTTTGGATACAATTCCTCCTGGAGTATAGAAGATAATGCTGAATTACTTGATCAATACCTGCAGGAATATTCAAACGGGGCAACCATTGATATTGTTGCTCATAGTATGGGTGGGCTGGTATCACGTTCCATGATTGAGCAGTTCAATGGAGCCCAATATATTGACAAACTGATTATGCTGGGTACTCCACATCAAGGTTCCCCCCTGGCAGTCATGAGAGATTATCTCGGCACATTAGTTGCCTCAGATGATCTTTCGGATTATAATCTTTACAATTATTTTACCCAGGGATTTAAGGATCTTAATACTACTTCGGAGTATATTAATCAGATGATGGAACTGACCCAACCCGCTATACCCTATTATGTTATAGCCGCAACCTGCAGAACCGACTGGAATAAGAAAATTGAAGGGCCTGATGACGGGATCGTAGGAGTTTCAAGCGCATTGGGTGTACCCGGGGCAGTTAAGCCTGATGCACCTTTTGACATGCCCTATGATGAAGCCCACAGAAAAATGACAAGGTATGAGCCTATTTATGACCAGGTCCTGGAATATCTGAAAGAACGGTAATTCCCACTTTACAATACCTGCTATTTTCCCAGCAGTCCCTTGAGCGAGCCCAGAATTCCTTTCCCCGCGCCCTGTTTTCCGGCCAGGGCCCCGATGATGCCATCCAGGTTAAAACTGTTATCCCTGGGATCATTGGTTTTACTCACCAGTTTACTCATAACCAGCGGAAGTAAGCTGTTGACAATATTGGCGGCAGCGCCTTTGTCGAGTCCGAATTTCTTCATGAGATCCCCGGTAACACCTGACGACAGATTATTCATCATCGGATTGGAAGACACATCCCCACCGCTCTGAAAAAGATCTTTGACCGTATTGAGGCCACCACTTTTGATTGTTCCCTGAAGCCCCTTAAATATGGAATTTGCAGCTGTTTCACAAGCAGCATCGTTTTGAGCATTCGGAATGGCAGGATTGTTAATAATGGCTTCCCCTGCATTCTCCTTGATCAATTGTAATAAGTTTTCCAGCATGATTGTAGAATTTTATAAGGTTGATTTTGAAAAGAGCTGAAAATGAGAAATGTAAAGCGGCATTGCTGAAATCCATCCCGCTCAATGCCAACTAAATATACAAAAGAATAACCTTTAAATCAAGCCATTTTTGACCAAAAACCGATACCGGCGATCGCTGCAGGTTCCTGTTCTTCGTAGTTCTGCCTTCGACGTTCTTATCCTTCCAGGCTCCAGACTCCTCCCCAGTCCCTCTTCACTCCTCCTTAAAAATCAACACCCCTTCGCTCCCGTCCGCCACAGCGAAAGCCCGGAACATCCCGGGTGTGTTAAAGGTCATGGTGATGTTTCCCAGGCAGTCGACGCCGATCACGCCGCCGTCGCCTCCGGCTTTCACCAGCTTATCCATGACGACCATTTCGGCTGCTTCGCGAATGGGCAGGCTTTTATACTCCATCAGGGCTGAGATATCATGGGCCACGGCATAACGTATGAAATATTCTCCGTGACCGGTACAGGAAATTGCACAGGTGGCGTTATTGGCGTAGGTTCCGGCTCCGATGACGGGACTGTCGCCGATCCGGTTATAACGTTTGTTGGCCATTCCGCCGGTGGAGGTGCCGGCTGCCAGATTGCCCTGCCTGTCGAGTGCCACACAACCCACCGTGCCATGCTTCTCTTTTTTCAGGAGCTCCTGCAAATCATTCCATTTGCGATCAGTGCGGAAATAGGAAGGAGGAACTATTTCCAGTCCCTGTTCCCGCGCAAACTGCGAAGCTCCGGCTCCCGAAAGCATAACGTGCTGGGATTTCGTCATCACCGCCCTGGCGGCACTGATCGGATTTTTAATGTCGGTAACTGCCGCCACTGCTCCTGCACCCAGGTTGGAACCATCCATGATGGAGGCATCGAGCTCATTCCGGCCATCGTGATTAAAGGCCGCCCCCTTGCCGGCATTGAAAAGTGGATTGTCCTCCAGTATCCTTATGGTTGTCTCCACCGCATCGAGAGCCGTGCCACCGTCCTGCAGGATCTTCTTTCCGGCCTGAAGGGCTTCGGCCAGCGATTGCCGGTACTGCAATTCCAGGGCGAAATCCAGCACCTCTTCCTGCAGGTTCCCTGCTCCTCCGTGCACCACAAGGGCCCACGCCTGTTTTGGCTGCAGCGTATCCGATTCCTTTTCTTTGGCTGAAGTGCCTGAGTTCTTACAGGAACCCGGCATAAGGAACAGGAGGAAAACCGGAATGAAAAAAATTTTTGATTTCATGGTGTTCAGTGGTTTTTCGAATGTGCCATAAAGTTAACGAATTGCCCCCATTATTCCACTTTTTGAGTACCGGTGAAGTATACACGCTATAAAAATGCCCCGGAACAGTTCATTCCGGGGCATTTTTCTGTACTCTCGCTGAAACAGGCAGTTAATTGGTTTTCATAAATTTCATTTCCGAAACCTTTACCCCGGATGTATTGTATTCTGTCCAGATTCTTTCTGTAGGACTTATATAAAGCATTTCATATTTTAGCCAGACCTTTTCGGGATCAAAATTATCCACGATGTCCACAACAAACTTTTTTTCCGTTGTGAACACGGCGATCCATGTTGTATAGGCGCCATTCACCCACAGCACGTAGCCTTTCACCTTGTCATCCCGTGAATCGTAACCCACATTATTAACATACACTGGTGTTTTCTGATTCCTGACAAGATGGTACACGTTGATAATAAAGGCCTTCCCATATTGCTGGCAATCCCATACTTCAACGGTGTCTTTACCGGCATTGGCCTGCCAGGTCCCGATAAAGTTCTTCATTAACTCCATCTGGTCGAGTTTTGGTTGTGTGGTTTGTGCCTGTACTCTACCTGTACAGAAGAGCAGGAATACAGCAATCACTGAGACATTCAAAAATGTTTTCATGATTTTGCGGTTTAGTTATAGGATGGAAATAAGTAACCTATTAAGTTACGAAATTACAATCCTGAAGTCAAGTATTTTTGACCGGTGGCATTCCTGTCCTCGCATCATCCCCCAACCATCATTTCCCGTAATAACATGCTAACACACTACTGTTCAACCCCCTTGTAATCCATATTGGTCAAAATTAGCTTGACTTCAGCCCCGTATTTTTGTACCTTTTATTGGCTCAAACGCAACGAACCCTGATGAGACCAAATATTTGTAAAGCAAAAACTCAAGGCCCCAATATTTAAACTATACAATACCATGAAAAAGAAACTGACCTGTTTTTTGGTGGTTTTGTTTACCTTCATGATCATTGAAAACAGTAATGCCCAACCTGTTGCGACTTTTAATTTAACTGCCCTGCAGGATAGTCTGAACAAGTACTCGAGTCTTATAAAAGATCATGCTTCTCAAATAAACCTTGTGGCTTTAAATGCAGCAGTGGAAGCGGCAAGGGCCGGAGAATGCGGGAAAGGATTTGCCATCGTGGCAGCTGACATCAGAAAACTGTCCGAGTCCGTCAGTACCTATGCCTCAAGGAATGATTATTTCCTGGCTGAATATTTTGATACCACTGAGCGTATTGCAGCGTATTATGTTTCAACCCTTGATACGCTATACCAGGGCATTGATACCTTACAATCAAACATAAACTGTCTGGAAACCGATACCTTCACCCTGCGGGAGCAATTGCGGCATGGTGAGTATATCAAATATGACACCATGCGGGTAATCATTACCCTGATCGACACCACCAAAACAACTGTGGATGTTATAGAAATGGAGGATGTTACCCGTGTTTTTGAAATCAACGGACAGCCAATCGAATTAAAACTCTACCCAAATCCAACCAATAGCTGGATGATTCTTGAAGCATCCGAACCACTTACAAAATATGAGATATTTAACCTTGCCGGCAGGATGCTCGAATACAAGATCCTGAATAACCTGAAGACGATGATTGATGTTTCAAGTTACCCCGAAGGGGAATATATTATCAAAGTTTATACCTCCATAGGAAATATTGCGACCAGGATACTGATTATAAAATGAAAAAACAGTGAGGCGAATACTTGACTATATCCTTTGTCTCCCATCGAAATCTTTTGTAAATTATGGGTTCCCCTTTATACCTTCCATGAAAGCCACGGCACTATATGAAAAACTTGATAAAGACTTTGACCTGGCGCATCTGAAAGATGACTGGAGCTTCATCAGGTTCAACGATTACTATGCTCCGGATTTCAGGAAATGTTTCATGGGAACGGTACTGGACAACACCACAGAGATTAAGAAAAGTATACACGGCAACCTTTCCTGACCGCGATATTCTCGAAAAGCTGCTTCATACCGAGCAAACCGATATTCTTTTGTTCTCGCATCATGCCATGGGCTATGACCCGAATTTACAGGGATTTCCCTTTTACGATATACCCGGATCCTATTTACACAGGCTCAGGCAGCAGCGCATTTCCTTTTATGTGCTCCATGCCCCCCTCGACAAAAACGGTGAATATTCCACTTCGGTAACCCTGGCCAGAAATCTGGATCTTGAGATCGTGGATGAGTTTTGCGAATACGAAGGCGTTAAGATGGGTGTCATTTGCAAAACACCTATGAAGAAGGCGACCGAACTGGCACATCATGTCAGATCCCGAATAGGTCATGAGATTAAACTGGTATTGCATGGTGATGAAATCATCCGCGAAGGTCGGGTTGCCGTTGCTGCCGGAGGGGGAGATGTCGGTTTTGTCGCAGCAGAACTGGCAGCAAAGGGCATCAACCTGTACATTACCGGAACTACCAGGCCGGTGCCTTCTTTTGAGCCGTGATGGAATTCCACAGAATTGTTCTTGAAAGCAAGATCAATGTGATCGGCGCGACACATTACTCCACTGAAAAATATGCCTGCATGGCCATGACCGGGTATTTTAAGAAAATCGGCGTCGAGGCGGAATTTCTGGAGGGAAGGTATTTTCTGGAGGATCTTTAGGCAGGAGCACCCTGCTGAGTAGGGCGAAATGCCTGTAAAAACCGATCGTGTGCCCTTTTTATAAGATTTTAGCCATGCATCCAAAAAGAGCCAATGCGTTTACACAAGTCCCCTTGAAGTTTGTCCTGGCAATTTGCTTTTTCATGTATGTCCCTGTCAGCCATTCTATAGGTCAGGAAAGAATACATGTAACATCGGGAATCGGTTTTCCGGATTTGTTGCATGTTGGAATGCTGTATCAGCACAGGCAAACACAATTTGGAATAACTATAGGAGGCTGGTATTATTCGGATGAATTATTGGGAAATTTCTTCGTGGGTTCATTCTCAGGTGATTTCTTTTATCATTTTGCCGGAATTACTGAATT
Organism: uncultured Bacteroidales bacterium; assembly: GCA_963800645.1. Taxonomy (GTDB): domain Bacteria; phylum Bacteroidota; class Bacteroidia; order Bacteroidales; family UBA10428; genus UBA5072. The sequence goes on from CAWDBX010000002.1 coordinate 16,574, forward strand.
CTCTGAAAGACGCCCCTGGTATGTAAGATCAGGTCTGGACTATTTTGTTGCAAGCCCTGAGGATAGACACTTATTTTTAAATAATAGGATTGGCCGGGACTTTTATTCCTCCGGGAAGTTCGGTCTCACCTTAAGTATTGGCTTTTTTATAAGGTTGTATTCCAATTATGAAAATACAGAGGACCAGACATGGAGATAATCAGCTATTCATTTTCCCAAGCGGCGGACTAAGTATCTTTTATCGCATTGGACCCAAATTGAAAAATTAAGTGCAAATAACAGCTCATATGTAGCTCCGGAAAACCAGTATGACCTGTTCATAAATATTCTCCCTCCACATCCCTCATCCTAAAATAATTACTACTTTTAACAGTGTGGTCAATGATAATACACAAGGATAGGTTCTCCTGAAGGATCTCTGCGAATTGCCTGCTGGCGATGGTTGTGAGCACCCCTTAAGAAAACGTACATACTACATATTATGAGCTTATTAAACCTATTGTTTGGGTCCGATGGCCAGGGAAAGAAAACGCTGAATATTAACAAGTTGATTAATTCTGATGATACAGATGCCAGTATTATCCGGATTGATGACCATATCCGTAATCTTTGTGAATTCGGAGAGCATATGGATTCACTTTCCGACCCGCAAAAAATATTTTATTATATTCAAAGTTGTAAAAGAGAGATTATTAACGGCGGTTTTAATCAGTTTTACCAGAATCCTTCAGGTGATTTTGCCCGGGAAACCTACGAATCATTGAGAATCATTGGCGCATATAAAACCGCAGATATAGTCATGAGCGCGAATGATCAATTTCCCGGTAACGAAGTACCCAAAGACAGATCAGCTCGGCAAAAATTATTGGCCCAGATACAGGATAAAGCCAATGAGGTATGGAAAGAGCTTGATCAGAGATTTCTTGCTGATGAAGAGGATTTGAATGCTTTTACGATCGATTTTGTCCGCAAGAACAAAGCCTTCTTCTAGGGCAACCTTTCACCCGTTCGTCGAAGTTTCTGCCTGCGACGTACCTGTCCTTGGTGTTCCTGCAGGATCGATGCAAGACAAAAACATTATATTTGTCCCGTAACAAAATCATTCTCCCATGTCCTTATTTATCGATGTCCCGGATTCCCTGAGCAACACGCTCAAAGCCGGATTAATTGAGGTTATCAGGAACGGACAAAAGGAACAGGAACGCCCCGTCCGCAAAATCTGCGAAACCTGCATCAAATACCTCGATTACGGAGAACTGCGCTATGATAAGATGGAGGATGGCATAGCCCGTCTGCAGAAAATGAACCTGTCCGGCAATCCCTTGTTCATCTTGCTGATGGCTGTTCTCCATGAATCGCTCGACGAGGACCAGATCGCCATCAACCATTTTGCGGAATTTTCCGATACCGCAACAGCAGAACCTTTCCGTCAGCAACTTGCAGATTTTATTACCATAGGAAAGTTCGCTACACTTAAAGAATATACATTTCTGGAAGAGGCAGGATCCATTCTGGTTGAGCGTTATTCGGATAAGGACACCATTACCGATACGCTCTCAAACTTCTATCTGAAAGCGGAATCCATCGAATATCTTCCCGTCCATCAGAAGCTGATTCACCAGGCGAGGCAGATGTATCCTGACCATTTACCACTCGAAGGCTTCAGCAGCCTTATTTATGTGAAATCGGAACAATTTGATCAGGCGCTTCAATCGCTGCAAACCATCCGCGAAAAGCTGGAACAGAATTCGGACAACCCTTACTATCACTATAACCTGGCCCTCACCTGGGACAGCATTGCGGATTGTTATCTCAGGAAGGGAGATGCCGTTAAGGCCATTGAGAGCTGCCACGCAGCGCTTTCACACGATGAAAAAAGTGAGGATTACAGGGTGGGAAATCCAATCCTGTATAAAAAAGCAGAAGCCTTTCTGCTGCAGGATGAAAAAGAACAGGCTCTGGCCATTATCAGTGAAATGCTGAAGGAGAATGAGGAGGATGAAAGGGCACTGGAGATCAGGAAGAGGATAGGATAAACTGCCGTTCGTCAGCAGGTTCTCCTCCGACGTCACTGTCTACAGGCTTTGCCTGTAATTTAAATTGTTATATTTAATGTACTCTTAATAAAAAAATGAAGGGGAAATCATATTAAGGCATTAGGAGCTCTTTTGGCTGCCTTAGTTAGTTTTTATCAAATCCGAAACAATATTCCAAGATCAAGAAATAAACTTAAGCAGGATTTAGAGATTTTAAAACTATTAAGTCCTGATAGTGAGGACTCCGAAAGTTGCTAAGTTCAAGTTTAATTTTTTTAGATTTTCTTTATTGAGATCTTTGATTGTTTAGATGGAATTTCCGTTGCGGTATCATTTATTTGGTTTTGCAGCAATCTGATCGAAATAGAAACAGATTTAAGTAAAAATATTACAAAATAAGTGGTGTAATCAGGATTAATATTAACATCACAAACCACCAGAACATGGCAAGCCATTTTTGTAACCCGATCGCATAAAAAATCTGGCTCATATTCGTTATCAGATTAGTAATTATAAGTGATACTCCAAGTATTTGGACAACTGGTAATAAAACAGTTGCCCGAAGGGTTTTAAAAAACACAACAGGAGCCAATAAGATCATCGCCAGAAATATAATCCAGGATACTGCCATTTACTTTTGATGCCCACCAAGGGCTGAATGCGACTATTTTAGATTCAAACGCTTCAAATGTTAAAAACGCCAATACATTGAGAAACACTAGAACGCATGCAATTAGTTTTCCATTCAGGTCTGGAGAACCAACCAATTGAAGGTTATTTATAATGTATACGGTTTAAAAATACCAAATATTGCTCCAAATCCTCCAATTAGCAAAGAAGATCCCAAAGGATCGTTCATATTTGATTTTAAATTATCAAGCAAAATCTTGTTAATGGTATGAATTTCATTGTCACCAAATGCTAAACGAGTACAAATAATTCGAATTGTTTCAGAAATTTCTTTTGCATTTCCAACAATTAAAATTCTGTCATTTTGAATATCAATAATAGATCTTGTAATAACACTTGTATTACCTTTAGATCCTTGGGTACGTATATCAAATGGATTTTTCGTAACCGGAGACTATTCTTATTTGTTTCACAATACCAATCGGAAGTCTTGGTGTAAGTATAGCTTTAGCGCCTTCAAAATGGCAGGATATTACATTGTGAATACAATAAACAGGTATGATGATTCTTTTTCGTACAACATCTTGCAGGCCAAGCCAATACTTTTCGATACGGGTATAGGCTTTATCTACTTCAATTGCGTTGGAACCTGAAAAATCCTTTAGGATAATAAATTCAATTCTGCCCTCCACATCTTGCCTTAGTCCACCTATCCAAAATTGCTCAGCAGTAATAGATTTAGGTTCAAAACTATGTGTTATAAGAGAAATTTAATAAAGAAGTGTAGATCTTGCCAATCCTGACTTTAAAAAGGTGAAAATAACTTGGTAGTTTCTTTAAGATCTGGATAATTTTATTCAGGAATGTTTTTAATGAAATCTATTCTCATAGTGATGATAATGGTAAAATGAAGTTAATTGAAAATCCGGTAATTTGTATAGCTATTTCATATTAATAAAGAAAGCTGCCACATCCGTTCGTCAGAAAACACGCAAATATTAATATCAAACGAAGAGCTACTTATATATGTAGGATGGGATTTCTGTTTTAAATAACTTTTATTGGCCTCAATCAGACAGGCAAAGCCAGGAGAGCTTTCACTCTATAAATAGCAATTAGTGCTTCAGATAAAAACTTCGCGCATATTTTTTGAACCATCGATACCGGAAAATTCTTCGTTTTTTCATACCTTTAAGTTTAAATTATGCAAAAAATATATTGTTGAAAATAAAAACCTTAAAGATCTTGAATCTAAAATACTAATTAGTTATAAGCCACACATAAGGGAATGGGGATTGACAGTGTTGATAGGTCTGGACACCTTTTTAATATATAAGTTCACCCCATTCCTTTTTTTATTGAACAAGTTTGCCGCAATAAACAAAGAAATATCCGGATATATAACGATGGATCATGAACCGGATAAAAGATGGGGATTTTTCAGGAAGGTCGGGAAAACACCCTGCTACTCCCAGGTTTCGTTTTTAAGTTTTCCGCCAATTCCCGGGAGTTTTTGGCATTAAATTTTCTGGCGATATTTCTGAAATATTTTTTGCTGCCATACAAACCACCCTCGGATACTTTCCTGAAATTGGCTTCATAAGGATTCTGCAATAGAAACACCTGAATATTCCTTTCCTGAATTTCCTTTTGCCGATATTCCGATAAGTCAATTTTACTCTTTGCTTCTCTTATTAGCTGTTGCTCATCCTGATCAAAATTATTCCACTTCACATAAGCCTCTTTTCCACCTTTTTCCACAATTACCAGGGCTTTAATCTCATGTATATACTTTACATTTTTCCCTTTGTATCCGCCAAAATACATTGCCCTGTGATGTTGATACATGCCTCCTGAATCGGGGCACATGTATACATTGTGATCATGAACTTCTCCGATGGAACTGGAACAGTTAACCACATCCAGCAGGTATTTCCAGGTCGGCAGATAGTTGTTGCGCTCTAAAAAGTCCCTGAATTCGTTCAAATACATCTTAAAATCTTCTGTTGATTCTACATTTTCCAGTACCCCGACATATTGCTCAAACGAGATCGGACTTAAGGTAATATCAAAAGACTCCCTGGCAGTTCTGATATGCCTGGCAAATTTCTCTTCAGGATTGTCGATATCAAAGTTTGTCAGCAGAAACAGAATGTTATAATCATTTTCCTTTTTGAAGCTTTTCAGATGTCTTTCGATTTGTCCTGCATAAAACCAGTCGAACAATTTTGTTTCAAAATATATCGAGAAAGACTTCTGTTCAATGACAATATCCGGGATACTTTCCTGCTTCTTTATCTGTTGCTTAAAGGAAGGACTGATTAAAAAATCCTGTGAGGTCAGGATTGAAATCGCTTCTTCAAAACTCTTCGGATTTTCCTCGTATAAAAGTTTGATTATCACGCCACAATGATTGGATAAAATGTTCTCTTTTGTATGATAATCATTAAAAAGGCTGATTTCTCTTTCCCATGGTATGGCTTTATTGCAGTCCTTAATAAAGATAAGAATAAGTGCTTTCGCTTTTAATTGATTTTGAATAAAATTAAGAACCGACCTCCTTTGAATGAAAGCTCATTATCCCTTTGCAATTAATCTGGCCTGGAAAAATCTTGGAACAATCACCATTATGCCTCCCCGAATGGGGTTCTCCAGCAGTTTCATACTATCATATAAGCACCATAGGTGCGATATTATGGTAGAAAATAAGGGCTATGCTACATTTTGAAGTGCCGTAGGTGAGCCATTTTGGATATATAATTCATGCGAATTAACTATCGGAACTGCGTTCTCCGCATAATTTCTATTAAAACTTGGATTATGAATCACCACACGGAGTGCCTGCCTGACCGGCAAGGCAAGCTTTAAAATCGAATACACCGGGTGCAACCCGGTGGTTAATATGCAATGGAAATTAAGATAACTAGAATTGGGAAATAATAAAATCCCGGAGCGATGGGATGACTTTACCCCGGTGCGGTATAAGTATTATAAATAACCATTCAAAAGGACCTTTAACACCTTTCGCTTCTGAAACCGATGCATTCAGCTGCCTCAATCAGGCCCGGCACATTAGTTTCTCGTTGATCCGTTGAAGCCAGTTGAAGAAAAGGGCCAGGGGGATTGATAATTCATAATATGCAGAAACAGAAGCAAGGCAATTGAAATAAGAACAAGGATTCTAAAGGCAATATTTATTAAATATCGATTTAAAATATTTTACGGTCATAATGGTGAATAGCGAACCTAATAAGATCGCTATTAAATCAAATGGATCAAATACTCCATGAAATCGGAAAATTGAAAATAATTCCTAAAGCAGATTTGCTACTGTAATCTGAGTTAAATTTTTAAGAAATGAATTCGTTTTAATGTTAACGACAAATAAGAACAATGATACTGCTCGTACCAAAGCCAGCTGCCAATGGTATCGGCCAGGTGAAAATCGTTTATCCCATTTCGGTAAACATATTACCGATAGGTATAATTCAGAATAATTCCCATTATCGCTAAAAGCAATCCCATAAGGTCAAATTGACCATTATTT
>CAWDBX010000003.1:0-68213 GCA_963800645.1 uncultured Bacteroidales bacterium
GCTCGTCGGCCCTGGCCTCCAAGGCCACCGGCTTCCCCATCGCCAAGATCGCCGCCAAGCTGGCCGTCGGCTACACGCTGGACGAGATCCCCAACGACATCACCGGCAAGACGCCCGCCTGCTTCGAGCCGACCATCGACTACTGCGTGGTGAAGATCCCGCGCTGGACCTTCGAGAAGTTCCCCGACGCCGACGAGACGCTGACCACGCAGATGAAGAGCGTCGGCGAGGCCATGTCCATCGGCCGGACGTTCAAGGAGAGCCCTGCAGAAGGGCATCCGCTCGATGGAGGTCAAGCGGTTCGGCCTGGGCCTGGACACCAACGACAAGTGGCTCAACGCCACCGTCAAGCCCGGCCGACGGCGAAGTGCCAAGGACCCGCGCCAAGGCAAGACGCTGGCGACGTCGAGTGGCCCCATCGAGCGACGAGCAAGCTGCGCCGCAAGCTCGCCGTGCCCAGCCAGGGCCGGCTCTACTACATCCGCTACGCCTTCAAGATGGGCTGGACGCATCGAGCAGATCCACGAGCTGACCAAGATCGACCCTGGTTCCTCGACCAAATCAAGCAACTGGTGGAGTTCGAGGAGGAGCTGATCGGCGCGTACGGCTCGCTGGAGAACGTCCCGCGCGACGTTGCTCGACCAGGCCAAGCAGTGGGGCTACAGCGACGTCCAGCTGGCGACCTTCTGGCGACATCAACGCCACCGACGCTGGCCGTCCGCGCGCAGCGGAAGGAACTGGGCATCGAGCCGGTCTACAAGCTGGTGGACACCTGCGCCGCGGAGTTCGAGGCCGACACGCCGTACTACTACTCGACGTACGAGACGCCGATCCGGCAGTTGGCCGACGCAAGACTCGCAATCGCGACTGTCGACTCGCAATTCGTCGACGACGAGATCCGCGTCACCGACAAGCAAGAAGATCGTCATCCTCGGCGGCGGGCCCAACCGCATCGGCCAGGGCATCGAGTTCGACTACTGCTGCGTGCACGCGGCCTTCGCCGCCGAGGAGCTGGGCTTCGAGGCGGTGATGGTCAACTCCAACCCCGAGACCGTCTCGACCGACTACGACACCATCCGACCTGCTCTTCTTCGAGCCGCTGACGCACGAGGACGTGCTCAACATCTGCGAGCGGCTCAACGGCAAGCCGCTCGGGCGAGCACGGCGGCCTGCTGCACGGCGTGATCGTCCAGTTCGGCGGCCAGACGCCGCTGAACCTGGCCCAGCGGCCTGGAAGAGGCCGGCGTGCCGATCATCGGCACCAGCCGTCGAGTCCATCGACCTGGCCGAGGACCGCGAGCGGTTCGCCGCAGCTGCTCGACGAGCTGAAGCTCCAGCAGCCCGCCAGCGGCATCGCCTTCACCGTCGACGCAGGCCCGCAAGATCGCCGACCGGATCGGCTACCCCGTGCTGGTCCGGCCCAGCTACGTGCTGGGCGGCCGGGCGATGGAGATCGTCTCCGACGACGAGCAGCTCGACGTCTACATGGCCAAGGCCGTCGACGCCTCGACGGTCGGCCGCGATGCACCCGATCCTGATCGACAAGTTCCTCGACCGCGGCCACCGAGGTCGACGTGGACTGCATCGCCGACTTCGGCCCGCACGTCGACGGCACGGTCGAGCAGAACCCCCGCGCGGTCATCTGCGGCGTGATGGAGCACATCGAGGAGGCCGGCATCCACCGCGGCGACTCGGCCTGCGCCCTGCCGCCGTACTCGCTGCCGCCAGGCGATCGTCGAGCCGAGATCAAGCAGCAGACGCGGCAACTGGCCGAGCGGCTCAGCGTCCGCGGCCTGATGAACGTGCAGTACGCCGTCAAGGACGGCGCAGGTCTACATCCTCGAGGTCAACCCGCGCGCCTCGCGGACCGTGCCGTTCGTCTCCAAGGCCACCGGCGTGCCGTGGGCCAAGCTGGCCGCCAAGGTGATGGCCGGCAAGATCGCTGGCGGAACTGGGCGTCGCGCGAGGTCGCCGCGCCCGGCGCAGCACGTCGCGTCAAGGAAGTCGGTCTTCCCGTTCACCAAGTTCCCCGGCGTGGACGTGATCCTCGGGCCCGGAGATGCGCTAGCACCGGCGAGGTGATGGGCATCGACATGAGCTTCGGCCTGGCCTTCGCCAAGAGCCAGATGGCCGCGGGCAGCGCGCTGCCCACCCGGGCACGGTGCTTCATCTCGGTGCGGACGCGGACAAGCCGCACATCGCTCGACCTGCGCGGCGGCTGGTGGAGATGGGCTTCACCCTCATCTCGCACCGACGGCACGCACGAGTCCTACCTGGCGGAGCGGGCGTGCCGGCGCGAGCTGGATCTGCAAGATCAGCGAGGGCCGGCCGAACATCGTGGACCTGATCAAGAACCGCGAGTGGCGCTGATCATCAACACGCCCGACCGCAAGGGCATGCAACACCGACGAGGGCCGCATCCGCGCCATGGCCGTCCTGCACAACATCCCGATGATCACCACGCTCACCGGCGCCGCCGCCGCGGTCCGCGCCATCGACGCGCTGCAGAAGGGCCACTGGGGCGTGCGGCCCTGCAGGACTACTTCCGCACGCCGCTCGAGATGACGCAACCGGGGAACGCGGCGAAGGCCGCGGCAACGGCCCTGACGGCAAGTCAGCCGCAGCTGCTCGCGGCCGCCCGCCCCCGCTACCGCACGGGCGATGTCCCCGTGGGGTCGCGGATTGGAGCCATTGTTCCGCTGGGTGTACATCCCAGCCCCACTTCCAGTCCCCCGGGGTCGACCAGCGACGCGTCGCTCTTGAGCATGGCGGCGTGGGCGTCGGCAAACACGTACGGACGCCGCGCAGAGCCGTACAGGTTAGGTCGAGGCGATGCCGATGAGATGGTTCCCCGCACTTGCCCGCCAGCTGGGCCGACGCGATGGCGGACGCCATGGTCGGCCGATCGAGGGCGCCGCCAGGTCGGTCGCGACCCGGATCCGCTCCAGGGGAAAGGAGCCTGCCGTATGGGTGTCGGCCAGGTACACGGAGCCGGCTCCGACCTGGACGGGCGTGGCGGGCATTTCGGAATCGAGCGCCGCGGGGAGGCTGCCGAAGAGGGAGAGCGACTGCAACGTGTCGCTGAACACGCCCAGCAGGATGGTCCCGCTGGCCTTCTCGATGTCATCGGTCTTCACCAAGGTCAGGCGCCCGTTGTCAGGGTGGGGTTGTACAGGCGGGAGGATGGCCTCGTTGGCCAGGTAGGAGAGCCGCTTGGCCTGCGTGTCGCTGAGGCCGTATTCTCCGGAATCTGGCCGTAGCTGTGCTTGGGGTCCGCGGCCGGGAGGAAGTCCAGCGGAGCCCACCCCCGCGTTGTGCATGGGCGAGATGAAGCCCTTGCCGTCACGGGCATAGCCGCTGACGATGAGCACGCCGACCAGGACGCGAGCCCGCGGAACGGACCCGACTGCCACATCCGCAGGTCGTTGGAGTTCGTCGACGCCCGCCACTGGTAGGCGGAAGGAAGGAAGGTCCCGTTGTCGGTCGCATAGGTGTGCAGCGCCGCGGCCAGCCCCCGGAGGTTCGCCAGGTCCCGGGTGCGGAATGCGACCTCCCTCGCCTTGCCCAGGACCGGGAAAGCACGGCGATCAGCAAGGCGATAATCGCGATCACAACCAGCAGTTCAACCAACGTGAAGACGCAGATCCAGGCGTCTCCCGAGCACCATCGAGTTGATCCTTGTTCCGCCCGACATGGCATCGGCCGCGGCCACGGAGCGCGGCCGTACGGCTGGCGTCTGTGCAAGGCGCCTATCCTCCAGGAGTGTAGGCGTCTTCAGCGGTGGCGCGCAGGCGACTGCAATTCGCAACGTCGGCCGGGTCTTGTTACCGGACGTGTTCGCGGGGGTCAGTCCATCACATGGCGAGCGGCTTCAGGGCGTCCTCGCCGGCTCGTTGCGCGCGCCATGGCCAATGTGCTTGGCCACCACCTTCGTCTTCAGCACCAGGAGCGCGGCCGAGAGCTGCGGGTCCATCTCCTTGGTGAGGATCTCGTCCGCCGTCGGACCGGGTGGGCGGGGTCGGGCTGTCGTTGGCCGCGTGGATGACGTCCACCTTCTGTCGGAACTCCAGCGCGTCGGCGATCTGGTCGACGGTCATCTCGACCTTCAGGTCGGGCTCGACGCCCCAGGTCCGCGACTGCGGGCTTGCGGTGGATGATCCGGCCGCCGGGCAGCTTGTAGTACTGGGTGGTCACCTTGAGCATCGCCTTGTCGCCCTCGACCATGAAGACGTCCTGGACCGAGCCCTTGCCGAAGGTCCGCGTGCCCACGATCAGTGCCCGGCGGTAGTCCTGCAGGGCGCCAGACGATCTTCTCCAAGCGCGCTGGCCGAGCCCTGGTTCACCAGCACCACCACGGGGAACTTGCGGTAGGTGTACTGCGGCTTGGCCTTGAACTGCTGCGTGGGGGTGTCGCCCGGGCCGACCGTCGAGACGATCACGCCCTCCTTGACGAACCGGTTGACCACGTCCACCGCCGAGCTGAGCAGCCCGCCGGGTCGAACCGGAGATCCAGGATGAGGGCGTTGAGGCCGCGCTCCTCCTCCATCTGGTTGATCGCCGCGTCCAGGTCGCCGGCGGACTGGACCAGGAACTGGGTGAGCCGGACGTAGCCGATCTTCTGCTCGCGGTCGATGAAGAAGTCCCACCCGCCGCCGGCCTTGTGCTCCCAGCCGCGGACCGACTCGATGGGGATCTTGGCCCGCTTGAGCCGGACGGACCGGACCTCGCCGCCCGGCGGACGCTGGATGCCCAGCGTCACGGGGGTGTTCTCGGGGCCGGTGATCTCGCGGACCGCCTGGTCGAGCGACCAGTCGGCGGTGCTCCGGCCGTCGACGTTCACGATCGCGTCGCCCGCCGGATCCCGCCGCCAGCGCGGGCGAGTTCTCCAGCGGGGTCACCACCGAGAGCACCTCGCGGCCGATCCGCGGCTCGAACTTGAGCTGGATCTGGATCCCCACGCCGTAGAACTCGCCGACCATTGTCCGCGAGAACGCGCCTTCTCACGCGGCCAGATCATCGCGGTGAACTCGTCCAGCATGCCCAGCGCCCTCGGTCAGCTCGTAGGCCAGGACCGACTCGGGCAGCGAAACGGCCTTGTTGTTGGCCGCGACCATCCGGTCGATGATCGCCGCCTCGTCCTCGCCCCGGAGCGGATCGTTGCCCGCGTCCAGCTCCTGGCGGATCTGCTGAGCGCGGTGCGGAACTGGTCCAGCCTGGCCTTGTCGCCGAACGACGTGAAGGACGCCTCCAGGCCCTGCGTCTTGGCCGCCGTCAGCAGCTCGTCCAGGCGGCCCCCGAGCAGGGGCCGGTAGCCCGCTCGACGTGCCGGGTCGCGGCCTGTCGAGAAAGCCTGGCGAGCATGCCCATATCGATCCCCGCGAGCTTGTCCTGCCAGGTCTCCTTGTCCAGGTGCAGCGCCTCGGCCTGGCGTTCGGGATCCTTGAGTTCGTCGGCGGGCGAGGTGGCGGCGGCTCCCGGGCGCCGGGGCCGCGCGGCCGGCTGCGTCTTGGCGGCCTTGGCGTCGGCATCTTTATCCTTGCGGATCCGCTCGGCCCGGGCCCTCACCTGCTGCTCGAACAGGGCGGGTGCGTACAGCCGCAGCACCTGCACGTGCCGGGTGGCGCCTTGTAGGTTTCGCGGTAGGTGGCGTAGTCGTCGAAGAGCAGGTCCAGGTCCCGGTAGAGGCTCATCGCCTCGACCCAGTCGCCGGCCCGCTCGGCCTCGATCGCGGCGTGTTCGGCGTCCCGGACGGCCGCCATGACCCGCGGGTCGTGCAGGAAGGCGTCCTTGCGGTCGGTCAGCCCGTGTGCCTCGATCCGCGAAGACCGCATCCTCGATGCGGCCGGCCTCCGACCGGGCGACCATCGCGTCCACCGCCTTGCGGTAGGCCTCCTCCCGCTTCGCCGCCATCGCCGACTGCTGGTCGTGGTACCGCTGCAGGTCGCGGCCCAGGCGGGCGGCACCGGGCGTGTCCTCGCCCTGGACGGACTTGAGCGACGCCAGGACCCGATCGAATTGACCGGGTCCCAGCCGGGCCATGTCGGTCGCCGGCGCGGTCGCCGGGACCTGGGCCCGCGAGGATGGAGAGCGCCGGCACACGCAAAGACGAGGATCAGACCGAGCAGACATGACCGATACAAGTGTCGCATCATGGAGGTCAACCACGCGTGGAATCAAAGATGACGCCGCCCGGGGTGCGGGCCTGCCCGTTCCGAACCCTCCGACGCCTTGTCATGATAGCCCGGCCGACCGGCCGTCGCCGCCCGCGGGTCTGCGACGCGCACCGCGACGCCATGTCCGCCGGTGGGGCCCATGAGCGCGACTGGGCGCTCGACTCTCGCGGAAGGGCGGGCATCCGGGCAGCCGCTCACCGGTCTGCTTCCGACACGCTCTCAGGCCGATTCCTTCTGCGGCACGCGGAGCTCGGCCAGGCGCTTGCGGCTCCCGACGGTGTTGGCGTCGATGACGTACTGCCGCCGTCGTGGGCCAGTTCGGGCAGGTCGTACATCAGGTCCAGCATGATCTCTTCCATCACGCTCCGGAGCGCCAGGGCACCGGTATCGCGTGACAGGGCCTTGCGAGCGAGCTTCGAACAGCGCCGCGGGCGTGAACTCCAGCTCCGCGTTCTCCATCTGGAAGAAGTACTGGTACTGCCGCATCATCGCGTTCTTGGGCTCGGTGAGGATCTGCATCCATCGCGCTCTTCCGTCAGCGGCATCAGCGGGGTGCAGACCGGCAGGCGGCCGATCAGCTCGGGGATCATCCCGAACTCGATCAGGTCGTCGGGCGTGACCAGCAATATGTAGTCGTGGAAGAACAATACACTTTCGTATTTCATTTTAAAAACTTTTAAGTCTGCCTGGCTTTCATATTTGACAACAAAAACCTTTAAATCGGCCTGACTAGGGTATTCTACACTAAATACCTTCTGAGCAGAAGTTTTTATGAAAACATTAAGGAGTGTAGCAATCAAAATATACTTTATCATACTATTCATTTCCTATACTGACATTAAAATCTATGGCTAAATCGGAGTAAATTTTAATTGTTGCCCATGCATATACACACTAATAGAATTATCATGATTAAATGTCATCGTCTGCGAGCCGCCCTGAAAAGCAGCATCACAATTTGAACCTGTATAGGTCAATTCGATTTTTCTACCATTAAGATCATAGCTATATACGAAATCGCATGAACCCATGCTCATCTTCATAGCACCATACCACCCCCCGCTTGAAGAAGTGAATGTCAAATAGACAGTTTCACCTGACCCGTAGTTAGCAAAGGTGTTGTCAAGCAGGTAATCTCTTATTTGCTTACCCTCATCATCAGTCATGATTCAGTAGATGATTCAGTAGATTTGGAATTTGATGAAGAATTATTGTCAGTTCCAATTGGGATAAGAATTAACAGTAATAGAAAAACACCAAATAATCCCAAAATGATATTTCTTGCTTTAAGTTTCGGTACAAGTAATCGTACTACTGCCATTGCTAAGCCAATTGAAATAACTGTTACTATTATAAAAGCAATGAAACTATCATATCGAATCCAAAATATAATACCCAAGATTACACATAACCCAAGAACCATCTTAAACAGATTTACTGTTGTTTCATTCCCTGCTTCAAATTCTCTGGATTCGGATTTGACTGACTTATGCTGAACTTCTGAAGATTCAGCCGATTTCTTTCTATCGGTTGTTTTTTCCTTAAATGTAGGAGAGGGTGAAGATGTGGATTTAGGTTCATCCTCACTGGTACCCACCGTAAGGAAATTCTTTTTTAATAAATTATATTCTTCTTCAGTTATCGCACCTTGTTGAAAAGTGCTTTAAGTTTCTTGATTTCTTCGATCTTTTCCACCAATTTTTTCATAACGTAAAGCCAACTTTTATAAAATGTATTTTCAATTATCTTATATTCATTGAAATAGGTAATCTTAAAATGTGGTCAATTATGGCTTTAACGTGAACACGAACCTTTTGGCTCTTTTGTTTAGAATTTCTAAAACATTTGCTTGATTCAATATATTCAGCAACATATTTATCCCCTTGTTGGGTCACAGAAAATGATTCGGGTTCAAATCCAAAATTTGGATTTAGAAATTCTTTTATGAAATCTGTTTGCATGTATTTTGAGATTGCATCAGGCGTGGTATTGCGCATAGTAATATACAATTCAATTTTATCAGCAAAAAATTTGCCTGCGTCAAAATTTCTTGTATTGTTATTGAAATCATAGTAATATGCCTTAATAAGGTCAACTATATTTTCTTTATAATTCGATGAATATCCAGAGGAGTATTGATTTTTATTGCTTTCCTCATTATTAATCAAAACATATTCTTTCCCATTAAATTCATAAATTTCCGTATTACCACCACTTGGAGTTACCTCTATATCACTGTACCCAATACTTTTAGGGATAAATTTGAAATCATAAGAGTCTCAAATATTTCTATAAATTCACCATTAATGAATGAAAATAAATATGTACCCTTCCAACTTGAACCCGCACCAGCCTCATAAGTGGTGAAAAATAATACCATAATTATCTGTGGAAATTTTGAATGGGCTCGTTGCCTCATCATAATATATATTTAATGCAATACTTTTCTTACTCACTTTCCAGCCATGCGAGTCTTCAAATTCGAATAATGCTTATATATGAATCATTATTTGCGTTCGATTTTACGATAGTAACCATTAAATCTTTCTTACTTAAACTGATTTTGGTGAAATCCAACAATTTCATGATTCCATTTCAACGAATTATCATAGGATATGTTTGATTGTGAATATTTTGATAATTCGTCCATTATGATTTTGGTTGCAGTCGCCTCATCCCAGATTGCAGTTGCTTGCTTTGCAACTGGTTCAGCAGAAATTTGGGTATTTTCGGAAGGATCTAATACATGGCTATTTTGTTTGCCTGTTATAATGAAATAGGCTGCCATACTAATTATTAATAAGGAAGCAGAAGTTATACCAATCTTCACAGCAGTATTCTTTCTTGGCTTTTGTCGAACTTATTGTTATCAGATTTTTTATCTGCGTTTTAAGGTGCTTTTCAGTTTCAGAAATGGATGGAGGTTCTAAATTGGCATTTTTTCAGAGAAAGTTATATCGGTTTCTTCCAACTTATTGGCAGAATCAATTGATGATTCCGTTTCTTTAGGTTGCTGACCTGCAATATTGGAGATAATTTCAGATTTTAATTGGTCATATTCTTCTTTATTTAAAGCACCTGACTTAAACAAATCGAATAATTCCTGAAGTTTTGTTGCGATTGAATCGTTAGGCATGTTTTAAGATTTTTATTATTTACAAACAGTATAAGTGGTAACTGTTTCATTCATTCGGTTTCAACACCCCCCTCACGCAATAAAATTTTATTATCACTCAAAACCTTACAGTTACGAGAAATATAACTGATGAAATAAAATATTGCATTAATGCGTTGAAATACTTTATTTTAGTTATTACGATTAAAGTAATGATTGGTTACAAATTCCTTTTGGGTATTTGTATTATCTCCGCTAAGCGATATTTGGAGTTTTGCTTTTATGAAAATGTGGCCTTCGGTTGCCCTATTAAACCCTTGCTTGGCGTAGTTTTCCTAACTACGCCTTGATGAAACTGTAGTATTTAACTACAATTGAGTTAGGGGCTACTAAATCAGAGTGGGTGTGAGAGCGAGAGCGAGAAACGCTTTATACGGATCATGGCGTTGATTTTTCTCATTACAAACAATTAAGCAACTTGCAAGTCCATAAAGTGTAAAATCCACGTCAGACTCTTTCACCTTATCGGTAAATTGATTGACTTCAAGACTTGCTTCTGCGATTTCACCATCTTCTATATATTTGAAGGTTTTTTTAAGGCTTTGCCCATTTATTTTACCAATAGATACGAGCTGTAATACCACTATTGGAAATAATCCTAATCTAACATTTGTTTTCATTAGCTTTTATTTAAAAATACAGCAGGACAATTTAATTTACTCTTCAAAAAAAAAGTGTATATGACACTTCATCACAAAATTCTTCTTCAGTAAACATAATAGCAATCTCTCCTGAAAGTGCTTTGTTATTCCTTGTTGATACTTTGCACGAAACAAAGTCTTTTTTTAAAGGAAAGTGATAACTGGAAGCTCTTTCCCATCCTGTTGAAGATAATCTTTCTGTAAATATTCTTGGGATAGTAACATATTCACAATTATTACTATACTCAAAATACAGGGGAGTCCACATTTTATCATCTGGAATATTTATATTAAATCCATTATTTTGCTTATTATGAGTGAATTGTTTAATAATTAATTTCTCTGACATTTCACCATCTTTGAAAATTAATCCAATGTTCGATGCCTTATTGACTGCACTTATAAACAAATTGTCTGTAATATCATCATTTGAATTTGACACTTTATTATATATGTCATATTGCTCACCTTCATCTACCCCCATTGCCCCATTGTTGAATTTTATTACCCCATTACCATCATAAGAACCAGAAAGCATGAAATCCTTTAAACTGAAACTGCCAAATTCATCAAATGACTCAATAGGGGTATCTTTTAAACTACTTTCGTTTTCTCCTGTTTGAAACTGAACAACTCCATTAGATATAATAACCTTTACTTACCCCCATTACATCCCCACTATATCCTCTATTTAAATAAATTCCAGTTGGTGGCACTTTATCGGCTGGAATATTATTCCCACAAATTCTATAACTCTTGGGAGATTTTCCTGACTTTTATGCTTCACCAACTGAATAACCCGGTTTTCATCTTGCAAATTTAGAATTAGCTCCTTTTATCAGTAGCCGGTATCTTTTCATTTTCGTAAAGAATTGCCACTTTGAGTTCATCCTCTGAAGAATAAATGATATTAAAAATGGCAGTCATTCCTCTGCATTTAGCCTAAACACATTATCATTTAACCATGAAATATTGTAACTATTTGTTTCTCCGAGTAAAATAGTTGTGCTATCAACAAACTTTAGAACTTGGTTACTTGAATTTTGGATTGACTCACTTGTCATTGTCATTAACCATTCCTCTCCTGCCAAATAAAATTGTCTTCGGTCGTATTGCTGCAGGATTTTCATCAGAACCATCGCAAATATTAAAGCTAAGAGATAAGCTAGTTTTTTCATGATTAATAAATTTAGTCTAACAATTTGACATACTTAATGTTTAGTCTTACGAAAGCAAGACTTTTTTGTTTCGGCGTTAAGCAAAAAGGACAGTTATGTCAGCCAAGCAACACCTAAGCAATGTTATACTGTACTAATGAAACAAATACCCTTGTCATTTAATTCTTTAGTGTCGAGTATAAGTCCTGGGGGGATACTAATCAGAGTGAGGGTGAGAGCGAGAGAGAGTGAGAGTGAGAGCGTGAACGAGAACCGTTTATGCTCACGCTGATTTCTCCAATCTCACACTCACACTCGCACTGTCTTGGTTCACTCCCCCTTGCTAGGCGTAGTTTTCCTAACTACGCCTTGATGAAACTGTAGTTTTTAACTACCATTCAGTTAGGGGCTACTAAATCAGAGTGGGTGTGAGAGTGAGAGCGAGAACGAGCCCGTTTATGCTCACTCTGATTTCTCTAATCTCACACTCACACTCGCACTGTCTTGGTTCACTCCCCGGCTGGCGGAAAGAGGGAATGGAATCATCCCCTGATTAATTGGTAAAGAAGAACAACATCACTGTTGCTGCTGTGGTGATGAAGAATCCCAGAGGCAGACTCAGCAGCAATACCTGCCTGGCTTTCAGGGAACGGCCTTCCCATGTTGCTTTGATGTTACGGAGACTTATACCAGAGTCCTGTCAATATCAGCATAGCTTGAAACCATGGGATATACTGTGGAAGAAATTGATGCCATGGAATATTTGCCGTACCAAAAAAATCCCAGCCCCATCCAAACGGATCGGAAGCTGATTGGATAATGAAGGTCATATTAACAAAGAGCATCGGAATTACAAAAGCAATCCATAGCATGAGTCCTAAAGGCAACAGTGATCCGGCAGATGCGAGAAATACCTCCCTGGTGCTGATATTTATTTTTGATAACTCTGACTCCTGCCTTTGCAAGCAGATAGAGTATTCCTGGCATGATCATCAACACCAAAGACCACAGGACCAGTGAATAAATCCCAAACAAATCCCAGTTATGCTTATCCAGAATATTCACATAATCACGAACAACTGGCCAGTGGTCCCAGGTACAAAATACTATAAATAATGGCAATTGTAAATATTGCAATTGTCAGCCAGGCTTCACTCATATTACGAGTTCCACGTTCCGAGCCAAAAGGTCTTTTGAATATCGATACATTATTATATGAGCAACTTCGCGTGCATTCGAGACATAATCCGCAATCGGCATTCTCTTTCATTTCCCCCACATTTATTCCATAAGGGCATGCCCATCCTTTGCATTGCCTTTCTGGCAAAAATGAGGTTTGCACTGGTCGCAAACCATCTGTGATTTATTCCTGACGGCCAGTATGCTCATTCCTGAAAATGGACCGACAAAAACACTGACCGGACAAACATAACGGCAAAATGCCCGCAATTCCCAGATCAGGGCCATAAAAGTTGGAACCAGCAGCAGCATAAGTACAGTAATCCCTGAAATTCTTGGAGTTGCAACAAGAGTAGTGGAAAAGGTAGCCAGAATTAAAAAGACAATCAGTCTGAGCCAGTTGTTACTAAACCATTTTGGCCATTTCAGGAATAATCCTGAAAAATGGTTATTATATTCTTTAGTCCTTCCCTTAAGGGGTGAAAAGAATGATCTGCGCTGGATCCAGTCGCCAAAAAAAGGCAAGGGACAGATAGTGCACCAGATTCTTCCGCCAAGCGGGGTCAAGAACTGCTATCAGCAGAAAAAGCCAGATCGCCCACATCATTAATACGCCAAGATTTCTGCCCGATACTTTAGTCCCAAATACTGAGGTCATAATTACAACATAAATCATTACCATTGCCAAAATGGTAAGGATAATCTGCGGCCATCTGGAAACAATGATTTTGCTGAAAAGACCGGATTTTTCAAACAAGTCTCTCATCTCATATTTCTTATCTCCTGTATTGTTTTCAGGGTCAGCCTTGCGGAAAATCCTAATAAGCCATAATAACAAAATCCCAGAAAGACTTCCAAGACTGGAGAATAACAAGGTGTTTGGCAATATGATCAGCTTACCCTGTTCAAAAGCATGCATTGGACCGCACCAGACATGACAACGGTAATTGCTTTTTGCCACAAATAATTCAATATGCCTGGATGTTTTGCAGTAAAAGTTAATTCCTTAGTTAATTGAGGCTTAATTGAAGGATCACTTAGGTTTGAAAACAACGACCTCATCATTGCCAGGGCTTACTTTTGCATCTATATCAAATTCCTCCAGGAAAAATGAGTGCCCGGTATCATCGGTGGAAAAAGTGAGGTGCAGCTGTCACCCCGGTTGCATCTAATAACAGAGGGATCCTTGCCATATCTGAAGTTCCTGATATGAAAATACCTGTCTGTGGGTTCCTTGACGAAGAACTGACATATCAAGGCTGATATCAACCCAAAAGCTGAATGACAATAAAGATTAATTATATTTCTTTTGACCATCTTCATGATAAGAGATATGCCAATTTAAATCGAAAATTGATCAGGATGCAAAAATCCTTTTGATTAGCGATCAATGATAATAATTAATTTTTAATGACTCGCATGATTATTGAATTTTATATAGGTTTGCAGACAAACTATAAATTACACTGATGGTGAAGGATAAAAATGGAAAGAAGAAAACCAGAAACAGGTACAAAGAATTTCATCATCTTCATACGTTATCATTGACCATTTTTATTGGTATTCCACTTTTCTTTCCTAATTATCAGGCCCAGAAAGAGCGGTATGAGCATGGGTGAGGTACTTCAACGAAAAATGAACAGAACCAGTGACTACAGATTCACTTCCGGAGGACAATTACATGGACAAATCTGGTTGGGGAAAAGATCGATTTTCTGGTATCCCAGCCTATCGGACAGACATTTACGGAACCACCCATGATTTCTAATCTGGCGGTGGCAGATCTGGATGGTGATGGCCTCCTGGATATTATTGCCTGTGACACCAAAAACAATTTTGTTTCATGGATAAGGCAATATCCTGCCGGGACCTATACCGAAAAGATTCTGGCGGATGACTTGCTGGCGCCTGCCCATGCACAGGTCATTGATTTTGATAAAGATGGCGATAATGATATTATGATTGCCGTGCTCGGGATGCTGTTTCCGTCCAATGACAAAATCGGTTCCGTGGTTATCCTGGAAAATACCGGGAAGAATCATTTCAGGAAACATGTGGTGGTGGAGAAAATTGCCCGTGTTTCGGATGTCAGGGCAGGTGATCTGGACGGTGACGGAGATATGGATCTTGCTGTTGCCCAGTTTGGTTATGATGACGGGGAAACCCGGTGGATTGAAAACCTTGGTAACTGGAATTTTAAGAGTCATATTCTCCAGAATCTTTCGGGTCCTATTAATGTTGAAAATATTGATATTGATAACGATGGCGATCTGGATATCATATCCCTTGTGAGCCAGGAATGGGAAGAAATCTACTGCTTTATAAATGACGGCAAGGCGAATTTTCAGCTCAGGCTGCTGTGGGGATCCAGTAATGAAGACTTTGGTTCCAGCGGATTTATATGTATGATCTTAACCAGGATGGTAAAATGGACATTCTTTACACCAACGGTGATGCATTTGATTATATCCCGCCCCAGGGTCGACCCTGGCATGGCGTCCAGTGGCTTGAGAATAAAGGAAACCTGAATTTTGAGTTCCACCGGATCGTGTAATTTTATCGGTGCCTACAGCGTGCGTCCTGTTGATATTGATAATGACGGTGATCTTGATCTTTTTGCGGTAAGCGCATTTAATCTCTGGGAGAAACCCGAATCCCAAAGTTTTATCTGGCTTGAGAATACCGGCAACATGCAATTCAAGAAACACGACATTGCAAATTCACCCACCCATCTGGTTACTCTTGAATTGGGTGACTTCAATAATGATGGACTAATGGATTTCGTTACAGGAGGGATGCATGCATATCCCCCCTATGACCGCATGAGCAGGATAACATTGTGGATGAACAACGGAATACTGCCCGCGGCAAAAAAATAATGTTATCAGCATTCATAAGGCAACAGGAACCAAATCAAATCTCAGATAAGAATGAAATTCAGCATTGCAAAATTATTCACGGTAACCTTGCTATTGTTGGCATTGCTCAGTTGCAAACCCACTGTAAAAGATGTGGACGGCAATAAATACAAAACCGTGACCATTGGCACACAGGTATGGATGGCAGAGAATCTGAAAACCACCCGGTACAATGATGGAACACCCATACCCCTGGTTACCGATTATGAGGAATGGGCGGCATTGACCACACCTGCGTACTGCTGGTACAATAACGATAGTTCACACAAGGAAGTGTATGGCGCTTTGTACAACTGGTATGCCGTGAATACGGCCAAAATATGCCCGGAAGGCTGGCACGTACCTTCCGATGAAGAATGGATAGAATTGAGAAACTATCTGGGAAGTTTCAGATTTGTGGGCAGTGATCTGAAAGAAACAGGCACAAGCCACTGGAAAAGTCCCAATGCGGATGCCACCAATAAAAGCGGTTTTACGGCCCTTCCGGGAGGCCTCCGCAGTTTCAACGGCTCATTCAGCTACATTGGGATCGCCGGTTACTGGTGGACCTCTTCAGAGTACACCTCTACCAATGTGCATTTCTGGAACCTCCGGTACAAAAACAGTGATTTCTTCACTTATATCGCCGAAAAGCCCAATGGACTTTGTATCCGCTGTATTCAGGATTAATCGTTCTTTTGCCTGCCGAACACCAATAACCTGATACGGCCCGGTGCTGCTTTCACTCTTCCTCCATCACCTTCAGATTCCTGAAATATATCGGAGCGCCGGCATGCTTGCCCTGTAGTCCGATACGGCCATGGGTGGCCAGTTCGGCGAAAGGCGTACTTAGCCAGGAAGGGATCTCGCTGCCATCGGGATTGGTTTTTGCACTGGTCCACAAAGCCATGTTCATTTCGTTAACCTGCATGCCATTCAGCATCACCTGGATGATCTGACCCTTGCAGGTAATGGTCATCCGGTTCCATTCGCCGGGTTTCTTGACCATGCTTTTGGCCGCACCAAGGTGACCGAATATGGCGCCACACTGCCAGGTTTTCGGGCTCTCAGCCCATTGTTTGGCAAAATCATCGGCTATCTGTATTTCAACTGAATTGGGAATCCAGTTTTCAAGATTGGTGCAGTATACAATCACCCCGCTGTTGGTTCCTTCCGCCGTTTTAAACTCAAGATCCACCACGAAATTCGAATAGTCTTTTTTTGTCCAGATACACTGGTCCTCGCTGGCTGTCAGAATGCCCTCCGTGAATGTCCATATTCCGGCCGGAAACTCTGCATCGGATAAATCTTTTGCGAACAGATCATCCCACCCGGTACTTTTGGGATGTACTATGGGAACAACCGTGGATTGCTGTGCAGGAACAAATGCAGGGCAAAGGAGGCCCATGACCGTTAAAAGGAGTGTTGTGTATTTCATATCGCTTTTGTTAGAAATTTGTCAACCGTGTAATTCATCCTGTTTAGTGCGAGGACCATTTTACCAGAAAATTCCCAAACCGGTACACCAGGTCCGGGAATAATCCTTTGTGCAGGTCATGCGCTTCCTTCTTTCCCGAAAATCCCCTCGCAAAGCCCGGTCCGAAGATCTCCGTACCCAGTGCCAGGATCTTTTTTTCCCCTTCTTTCCCGATACGTTTCCTGAAATGGCTGAAGTCGCTGAAATAGAACGGCGCTTTATGCTGAAAATACACCTCCCCGCAGAAGTACTGCCAGTAGGGATTCTCGGTCCAGTGCGCCAATGCACTTTTATCGCTGTGCCTGTATACCTGCCGGAGCATGAGGAGACCTACCATGGTGCGGATGGGTACGGAAGGAGCCCCTTTCTGACTATAGTAACCGGCGAATTCCTTTTCAACTTGTAACCAGTCGGTATTCCTGACCCTTTTGCACAGATCGTGCCCGGGATCAATGAAATGAATCAGGGGAACCTCGGCAATATTCAGCTGCGGATTCCTGTCGGTTTTACCCAGCATAAAATTATGGGTTTAAAACAAATTTAACATTTTTTCCGACGTAAACCATAGAAAATCATCCGGAAACATATTGTCCCGGAGCGCACAATTACCGAACCTGATATTGGATATAAGCGTATAAATATTACTTTTAACGTTTCAAATTGATTATTGGCATGAGACAGGTCCTTCTTCTTGCATGTTGCTGGATTTTCTTCCCCGGGCCGGCAGCTGCCCAGTCATTTTCCAACAGCAACCTGCCCATCGTGGTCATCAATACCGACGGAGGATCACCCATCGTTGATGATCCACGGGTACTGGCAACCATGAAAATCATTTACAGGGGGCCCGGCCAACGAAATTATTTAACCGATCAGAACAATCCTGCTTACCTCGATTATGACGGAAGGATCGAAATTGAGATCCGGGGATCCTCCTCGCAGTACACCGAAAAGAAGCAATACGGCTTTTCTACTTTGCAGGCTGATAATGTCACCAATAACAATGTAAGCTTGCTGGGCCTGCCAGGTGAACACGACTGGATATACAACAGCATGACCTTTGATCCGGCGTTGATCCGTGATTATCTTTCGTTACAACCTGGCACGGAAAACAGGGAACTATGCCACCCGAACAGTGTATTGTGAATTGGTCATCAATGGTGTTCATGCGGGCCTCTACCTGCTCCAGGAAAAGATCAAGGCTGACGACGACAGGGTGAACATTGTGAAGATCACACCCACCGACAATGTTGCACCTGCAGTAACCGGTGGTTTTATCACCAAAGCGGATAAAACTACGGGAGGTGATCCGGTGGCCTGGACCATGTTTTCGCGTCTTGATGCAGATGTAAACTACATTCACGATCTGCCCGATCCCGAAAATGCCACTATGGCGCAGACCAATTATATAAAAAGTCAGTTTCAGCTGCTCGAATCCAACACCGACAACAACAGCCTGGCAAACGGTTTTCCATCGGTCATTGATGTGCCCTCGTTTGTGGACTTCCTCCTGGTTAACGAACTGTCATCCAATGCCGACGCTTATCAGTACAGTACCTATTTCCACAAGGACAGGAATGGGAAATTAAAAGCCGGTCCGATCTGGGATCACGACCTGACCTATGGAAACGATCTGTTTTTCTGGGGATTTGACAGGAGCAAAACCAATGTCTGGCAGTTCTCCAACGAGGATAATGAGGGATCCAGATTCTGGTATGATCTGTTTAACAATTCCACTTTCAGGTGTTATGCCTCGAGAAGGTGGAACGAACTTACCCAGCCGGGACAACCCTTTAACCCGGACGAGCTGGAAGCCTTTATCGATCTTACCGTGGCTGAAATCAGCGAGGGTGCGGCCAGGGATTATACCCGCTGGGCAACATCGGGGAACCACCAGCAGCACATCAACAACATCAAATCCTGGCTCAATACCCGGATCAGCTGGATAACCTCCTACCTGGGTCCCTATGCGGATTGCGCCAACGTAAGCGTTCCCCCGCTGGTGATCACCAAAATCATGTACCATCCCGATTCCACCACTGAGTTTCCCGACAATGAACTGGAATTCATTGAGATCACCAACAACAGCAATCAGACCGTCAACCTGACGGGAGTATATTTCAGAAGCACCGATCCGGTTTACCAGTTCCCGGTTGGGACCAACCTGGGTCCGTACACCTCCTACTATATTGCCAGCAATGTGCTGGCCTTCCAGTCACATTACGGCAGCGTTCCCATGGGAGAGTATTCCAGGCATCTTTCCAACGAAGACCAGAACCTGATTCTGGCTGACGGCTTCGGCAACATCATCGATTTCGTCCGGTATCAGGACAGCATCCCGTGGCCCGATGCCGACGGCAACGGATATTATCTGCAACTGATCAACCCCGGTATGGATAACAGTCTTGCCACCAGCTGGACGGCCTCCAATGACGTCATCCTGTCGGACCGGAACCTGTCTGAGGAAATGAATTTGCGGTTATATCCGAATCCGGTCAGGGACATCCTGAGTATCCAGGTGGGAAGTAAGATCGTTTCGCTTCATTTGACGGATATGCAGGGTCGTCTGCTGGTGAACGTCGCCGTGAATGATGAGTTTTATGAGTTCGACATGAGCCGTTTCCACAGAGGTGCCTATGTCCTCAGGATCATCACGGCCGACAGAACCTATACGGCCAAGATCATCAGGGAATAAGCGCCGGTCACACCTGCTGGTAACAGCGCACCCAGTCCACTTCCATTTCGGCGGGCAATACCGAACCGTCCACGTCCTGGTACAGCGAAGAGCTGATGTTGATATACATGGGGACATGGGGGACACCCTGTCCGGTAGATTTTACGGGAATACCGTTGAGTTTCCAGGTTAGTTTATCCTTGGTCCATTCCAGCGAGAAAATATGGTAATCAAAGCCATAGCGGTCCCTGCTCATGCTGGCTGATTGCTTGTCCACCCCGCCCCTTACATTGGGATTTCCCCAGTAGCTGCCCACGGAGATTTTTCTGTTGGCCTTGGCTACGTCTATGTGTGGCAGCATCAATTCCGAGATCATCCAGAATCCGTGGCTCACGGGAAAATTCCGGTTGAACCTTATTTTGGCTTCGAAAAATCCGTATTGTTGCCGGAAATGATTGCCCGAATTGATGATGGCAGAAGTATATTCAAAATCGCGGGTAAAGAAGCCCATGGCAGGATTCCATACCTTGCCCTTTACCTTTTCGCGGCGGGTTTTAATCTTCAGCACACTGTTGGCAATCTCGATATTCTTATCCTCTGTGAAATACTGTTTTTCCCCGGCATTTACATAACTGTCCTTTAAAAGCGTTTCTCCCCAGTAATACCGGGTGAGCCATTTGCTTTTATCGAGTTTATGCACATCAAATTCATCGGAGAAGGTGAGTTGCCAGTGCTTTATTTCCTCATATTTCGCGGAATTCCTGTTTTTGAAGTACCACCTGAACTTGTCGGATTTCTTCAGCTCATGGTATTTTTGTTCCATGCGGATATTCTTCCGACATCTCCAGCTTTTTCTTTCCCGGAAGCAACATGTAGTCCTTCACCTTGGCGAAGGGTTCGGACTGTATGAATTTTCCGAGTTGTTCAAATCCGGTGATCTTTTCAGAACCGATCATCAGGGTGAAATTCACATAGTCCTTGGAGGATTTGAAAGCAAAATACTCCCGGAAACGCTCTGATTTTTTCAGGGCTTCGAAATTCCAGAAGTTTTTCATATTCCGGGGTTTCTTTAAACCGCTTTTTCCCGAGGCTTTTCCGCAGCCGGACAAACTCCTCCGAATGGACCAGTTTCTCCAGGGTATGGTAATGTTTAACATCGTATGATTTGTCGAATTCCAGAAAGTCTTTCAGTGCGACAGAATCGCTGGGTTTGATAATACCGTTTGATGTCCTTCCGTTTTTTCAGGGAGAGGTATTCCTTTTCTTTTTGATATTCAGGCGTATCCGAATAGCGCTGGCGGAGGATGGTCCTTTTCCTCCGGGCAAAATCCGAGGAGTTCACGGTCTTTTCCAGATCGAGATAATCAGCCAGTTCCTTCGATTGTGAAAAGGCCTTCAGTTCGAGATATTCTGCTCTCAGATTGTCCAGTTTTGCCTCGTATTCCGCTGTTTTCGGAACCCACCCGAAAAGAATTCTAAAGTTGGTCATTGGTTTGAATAGATTCTGTTTCTGAAAATTAAACTAAAATAACCCGTTAAGATTGTGTGGTAACGCCACTTTTTGATAAATATACGAAAAAGAAATTTCTGTCATAAATGAAACACTGAAAGTATACGGAATTTTATGCAGGAAGTTATGGTAATCGGAAGTCTTGCTTTCACTCCGCCCGGCATGACGCGTTTGTATCCCGGGCGCAGCAGAAGGGTCACCCCAGCTTTTTGAAAAACATCATCAGGGCAAACCAGTATTCGCCATTGTTTTCATAGGAATGGCAGAATGCCCCGGTGCCCCGTATGCCCTTGCTCTTTTCGGGCTTGAACAGCATGAGTTGTTCAGCCGGCATTCCGGCCAGCATTTTCTGGAGGTAGGGATATTCCGTTTGCGTGGCGCACACGAAAACCTGCTGGTTGACTTTCCGCACTTCCTCTCCCACCGTCATCAGCGGCTGAAAATATTCTCCGGGACTTATGGCAATCACGGCCTTCACGAGGGGATTGCCGGCAGCCGCCAGCAAACACAGGGATGCCGAGTAGGAACTTCCCAGCAGGATCACCGGGCGTTTGCTGATGCCCTGGACATAACGGATGGCAGCATTGATATCAGCGGCCGCATCAAGGGGCCGGACCGTTCTTTTATCGGTAAGTGCCTGACTGGCGGTCTCATTCTGGACAAATCCCGATTTTCCCCCGGCCCTGAGATCAACCGCCAGGCAGTTATAATTCAGGTTCAATAAACGGGGGGCCATTTCGTAATACTCACTGCGGTTCGAACCGTCCTGGTGACATAGAATGATAAAGGGTTGCTGATGGTTATGCATATACAGGTCGGCACGGACCTTAAGACCATCATCGGCATAAAAATACACTGCTTCCTGCCCGGTTACTGCATTCAGGGCAGCACAGAGAAAGAAAAGAAGTATAGGAATTTTCATAAAAGCCCCTCTTCCGGTAAAAAAGCAGGGAATCAGCCTGTTACTGCAAGAATGGTAATGATGTTTGCCTTAACCTCAATAATACCGGAGTTAATATCAATAAATTCCTGTTTGTCCCGATCGGTGATCACCTTGATGCTTCCCTTGTGTGAGGGTGGAGATCACCGGGGCATGGTTTTTCAATACCTCAAAAGAGCCCTTGGCGCCGGGTACCTGCACCAGCTTTACTTTTCCGTCGAAAAGCCTTTTTTCCGGGGTGATGATTTCGAGTTTCACGGGGCTGCGGTTTGATTAGCTCTTTTTGGCCTGCTCAATAAGTTTCTCGCCTTTGGCGATGGCTTCCTCAATGGTTCCCACCATGTGGAAGGCATGCTTCGGGATAATCGTCCACTTTGCCGTCCATGATCATGTTGAATCCCTTGATGGTATCCTCAATAGATACCCATACTCCCGGTGTGCCCGTAAATGCTTCGGCCACATGGAAAGGCTGCGACAGGAAGCGCTGAACCCTGCGTGCACGGTGTACAACAAGCTTATCTTTTTCAGAAAGCTCATCCATACCCAGTATGGCAATAATATCCTGCAGTTCTTTGTAACGCTGCAACAATTCTTTCACCTTTTGGGTGGTCTCATAGTGTTCCTTGCCGATGATCTCGGCGGAGAGGATGCGTGAGGTGGAATCGAGCGGGTCAACAGCCGGGTAGATACCCAGCTCGGAAATTTTACGGCTCAATACCGTGGTGGCATCCAGGTGGGAAAAGGTGGTTGCCGGAGCCGGGTCGGTAAGGTCGTCGGCCGGTACATAAATAGCCTGCACCGAAGTGATGGATCCTCTTTTGGTGGAGGTGATGCGTTCCTGCATGATTCCCATTTCGGTGGCCAGGGTGGGTTGATAACCTACTGCCGAGGGCATACGGCCAAGCAATGCCGATACTTCGGAGCCGGCCTGGGTAAAACGGAAAATATTATCTACGAAGAACAGGATATCGCGTCCGCCGGATTCCTCGTCGCCATCGCGGAAAGACTCGGCAACGGTAAGATCCCGATAAGGCCACAGTGGCACGTGCTCCCGGAGGTTCATTCATCTGTCCGAAAACCAGTGTGGCCTGCGATTGTTTGAGGGCCTCGGGATCAACCAGGGAAAGATCCCAGCTGCCTTCTTCCATGCTCTTTTTAAAAGCTTCGCCATATTTGATAACACCCGATTCGATCATTTCACGAAGCAGGTCGTTCCCTTCACGGGTTCTTTCTCCAACGCCTGCAAAAACTGAAAGACCTGAGTACTTTTTTGCAATATTGTTGATGAGTTCCATGATGATCACCGTCTTGCCTACGCCGGCACCACCAAACAGGCCAATCTTGCCGCCCTTGGGATAAGGCTCAAGCAGGTCGATAACCTTGATACCTGTAAACAGTACTTCCGTTTCAGTGGAAAGCTGGTCAAATTTGGGGGGATCGGCATGAATTTCATAACCGCCTGTTTTATCAACCGCGCTAAGCCCGTCGATGGCGATCACCGATAACATTCAGCAGCCTGCCCCGGATTTGTTCGCCAATAGGCATCCTGATGGCGCCGCCAGAAGTATTGGCCTTTGTTCCCCTGCGCAATCCGTCGGTGGAATCCATGGCAATCGCCCGGATGGAATTTTCACCAATGTGCTGCTGGCATTCCACGATAATAACATGTCCGTCATCGCTCCGTAACTTCCAGCGCATCATGAATATTAGGCATTTCGTTCCCTGCGCGTTCAAAACTAATATCCACCACAGGACCAATGATTTGAATTACTTCACCCACCAACTGTGTCATTACTATATGTCTTTTAAAATTTATTGTCACAAATATATTACTAAAATGATTACTTTGACAAATTACCGTCCCAATAATCACAAGATTATTTCAACCTGTTCCCGACTCCTGCCGTTGAGAAGAGGGACAGCAGTGAAGAAACACCGATTCATCCCAGTAAACATCATTTATAACATCCATTCCGAATAATCATCAAAAAAAACCGTAATTCATACATCACATGCTTAGTCCTTTTTTAATTTTGTTTGCATAAACCCTAAATAATCTAAATTAACATCGTATGAAAAAGACAATTAAAATTATTGCATTTTGCCTTTTGCTGGCTCTTTTACTTCCCTCTGGCACCCTCAATGCACAATTATTCGATAAGGGCGATATTGTTTTCAATGCCGGCATTGGCTGGGATCCACCTATTATACTTATGGTAGTTATTACACACAAGTTCCGCCGCTGTTTTTGTCCGGTGATTATTGCCTCCGAGAGGATCTGGGACCCGGAAACCTGGGAGTTGGCGGATTATTGGCTTTTCCTCCTACAAATACCATTATGATGTCTCAGGTTAGATTATGGCTGGAAATATAAAACCCTGATCATTGCGCGCCCGAGGAACCTATCATTTCACCGAACTGGTGGAGAAGCTCGATATATACGGCGGTGTAACTGGTGGGAGCAAAAATTGTGTCCACGAGCATTTGGGGACTATACAGGCAGCGATTATTCGGTGAATAAAGGCGGTCCTGTATTTGACATTTTCGCCGGCGCCCGGTATTATTTCACCGATAATTTTGCAGTAATGAGCGAACTGGGTTACGGTATTGCCTGGTTTAAAATTGGTCTTTCTCTTAAATTCTGAGCATTCCCTTTATTGTTAAAGGGTTATTCCAGCTGTGTTGACCATGCCTCCGGGTAACCCTTTTTTCTTTTATCCTCCTTTATCCTTCATTGGACTGCTAAACACAAAATTGTTGATAATATTTTTACAACCATTTTTCTGTACTCCGTATAATTGCAAACAAAGATCAATTTAAAAATTAACGGTTTCCGGCATGGAGAACAAACTAATTTTTTTTGTGGACGATGATAAAATGATGCTGAATTTAATGGAGTATACTTTTAAATGCAGGGAAGGTTTCGATGTCCGATCGTTTTATTCAGGTGAAGAATGCCTTGAAAATTTGCATTTAAAACCCAGTCTGATTGTACTGGATTACTACCTGGGCGAGGGAGAATCAACGGCCATGACGGGACTTGACACCCTGAAAAAGATCACACGAACAGACCAGAAATATCCCCGTGGTTATTCTCAGCCGTGAAAAAGACAAGACCCTGATCAGTAAATTTCTTCATTATGGCGCTATGCAATACGTCATAAAGGATGATTTCTTCATCAACACCTTGATTGAAACGGTGGAGAATTATTTCATGGAAAAACTGGATTAGGAAGAAGGGACGAGGGACAAGGGACAAGGGACAAGTGGGATTTGGGTTTTGGGAATAGTGCATGCCCAAACACATGCCCCGTACTCACTCGTCCCTTGTCCCTCGTCCCTTGTCCCTTGTCCCTCGTCCCTTGTCCCTTCTTTCTAAATTTCCTTTGTTATTCTCAAATTAATTCCTACTTTTGCACCACTTTTTTTTATTCGGCTAAGTTTTGAAAATTGAAAATCAGTATATTATTCATTTCAAAGGGCTGAAAGAAGGTATTCATGATTTTGCATTTACCATTGGAAAACCGTTCTTTGAAGCATTTGAACAGCTTGAAGTTCCCGATGGAAATCTCGACGTTCAGGTTGAACTGAATAAAAGACTCAATTTCTGGAGCTTGACATTGATCTTCAGGGTGATCTGCAGGCCCAGTGTGATCGCTGCCTGGGCTATTTTAGCCTGCCGGTTACCTACAGCGGCATCTGGTAGTAAGGTTCAGTGAAACAGATAAAGAACCCGACGATGAGGTAATCTTTCTTCATCCCGAGGAATACCAGCTTGATCTGAAGCATTACCTGTATGAATGCATCAGCCTGAGTATTCCCCATTCGGAAAGTTCATCCTGATCTGCCGGACGGAGAACCGGGATGTGATCCGGAAATGCTAAAAAGACTGGATGAAATGCTTGATAAAAGATTAAAGGAGGAACTGATAAAATCAACAGAACACAAGCTTGACAACACTCCATAAACATTAAAATTCATAATTCATAATTGATACATTATGCCTAATCCGAAACGTAGACATTCGAAACAGCGGAGAGATAAAAGAAGGACACATGACAAGGCCGTCGTGCCTACGCTTGGAACATGCCAGAATTGCGGTGCTGCCATCCAGTATCACAGGGTTTGTCCCGAATGCGGTTATTATAAAGGAAAACCTGCCATTAAGAAAGAAGTTGCTGCCTAATATGCAACACGCATTAACCAATGATCTGAATGATCATGAGAATCGGTATTGACATTTTAGGCGGAGATTTTGCCCCGGAGGCAACTGTTTGTGGCTGCCATCCTGGCTGCAAAAAGTCTTCCGGCAGATGCACGTCTGGTACTGATCGGCGATGAAACCGGCATCCGGTCGATTTGTCAGCGTGAAAATTTTGATCCTTCGGTGTTTGACATTGTTCATACTACCGAGTTTATTGATATGGGAGAACATCCGGCCAAGGCCTTTGTCCAGAAGCCAAATGCCAGTGTGGTGATGGGTTTCAAAATGCTTGCCCAGCAGTGAAATTGAAGGCTTTGCCAGTGCAGGCAATACCGGAGCCATGATGGTAGGAGCCATGCAGGTCATCAAATCCATTCCCGGTGTCATCCGTCCCTGTATCGCTGCCACCGTGCCCACGAACCGGAGAGAAGCCGCTGCTGCTGCTCGATGTGGGTCTCAATCCCGATTGCAACCAGGATGAACTCAATCAGTATGCCATTCTGGGAGATATCTATGCCCGTCAGGTATTGAATATTGCCTCGCCCCGTGTAGGTTTGCTGAATATCGGCGAAGAGGAAGGCAAGGGAAATCTGGTTACCAAGGCAGCCTATCAGCTGATGAAAGATTCCCCGTTATTTAATTTTATTGGTAATGTCGAAGGGAGTGATTTGTTTGGCGATAAGGCCGATATCATGGTATGTGACGGATTTGTGGGCAATGTCATGCTCAAGGAGGCTGAGGCCTTTTATACCATGATCAGGAAGCGGAAAATCGTGGATGATTTCTTTGAGAAATTTAATTTTGTCAATTATGGCGGCACACCCATTCTGGGCATCAATGCTCCGGTGCTGATTGCGCATGGCATTTCCAATGATGTTGCCATTAAAAACCTGATATTGCATACCGCAGAGGTTATTAAAGGAAATTTGTGCGAAAAAATTAAAGAAGCATTTAAAGAATGTCCCGAATAAAAGCAGCAATTACAGGTGTTGGTGGTTATGTGCCGCCCTATGTTCTCAACAATGACGAATTGAGTAAAATGGTGGATACCAGCGATGAATGGATCATGCAACGAATCGGTATCAAGGAAAGAAGGATCCTGAAAGAGAAGGGGAAGGCCACTGCCTACATGGGAGCCAAAGCGGTGAAGGAATTGCTGGAAAAAACCGGAACCGATCCGCTCGATATTCAGTTGCTGATTTGTGCCACCATCACACCCGACATGCATTTCCCGGCCACGGGCAACCTGATCATGCGATAAGGCTGGCTTGACCAATGCTTTTAGTTTTGATATCGGCGCTGCCTGTTCGGGTTTTATATTTGCCCTTGAAACAGGCAGGCGGTTTATCGAATCGGGAGCTTACAAAAAAGTAATTGTTGTC
This sequence comes from uncultured Bacteroidales bacterium, assembly GCA_963800645.1. Taxonomy (GTDB): domain Bacteria; phylum Bacteroidota; class Bacteroidia; order Bacteroidales; family UBA10428; genus UBA5072. Next base: position 27,407 of record CAWDBX010000003.1, read on the forward strand.
GGCGCAGATATGATGTCGGCCATTGTGGATTATGAAGACCGCACCACCTGTCCCCTTTTCGGTGACGGTGCCGGCAGCTGTGCTGCTGGAACCTGCAAGCGACGAGAACGGCATTATCGATTCCATACTTGGCCGCGGACGGCTCCGGGGTGAAACATCTGCACATGTACGCCGGAGGGTTCGCTGCACCCACCCACACATGAAACCGTGGATGCCAAACAGCATTATATTTTTCAGGAAGGCCAGGCCGTTTTTAAAATGGCCGTTTCCAAAATGTCGGATGTTTCGGTCGAGATCATGACACCGCAACAACCTTACCCATGAGGATATCAAATTTCTGGTTCCCCATCAGGCCAACATGCGGATCATTGAAGCCACGGCCCGGCGGATGGAAATCAGCAAGGACCAGGTAATGATCAACATTCAGAAATTCGGCAATACGACCGCCGCCACCATACCCTTGTGTTTATGGGATTATGAAAAACAGCTGAAAAAAGGGGATAACCTCATTCTTGCTTCTTTCGGGGCCGGGTTTACCTGGGGTTCCATTTACTGAAGTGGTCCTACGATCCAAAATAAATTTGCATTTGTTTGCGTTATTAGACCTGCGAAGTATCAAGACCCTCACAGGGTTTTATTCTTTTCATTAAAACCTGCAACATATGTGGACATCATATTCAGTAATGTTTATCTTTGTTAGCACAGTAGAGACGCAAGCATATTGCTCCCTGTATTCATTATCCTTTAAAAATAGACAAATGGCAAAAATAATTGAAACTGAAAACAATGTAATCAATCAGATCGGGGTTGGCACTGAAATAACCGGTGATGTATCCACCAAAGTGATATCCGCTTCGACGGCGTGCTTACTGGTAATCTGAAAACCAAAGGTAAAGTGGTTATCGGCGAAACCGGGTCGGTGAAAGGTGAGATCAACTGTAAGAATTCAGTGGTGGAAGGAAAGGTGGAAGGAAAGATTTCCGTTGCGGAATTGCTTACCCTGAAAGCCACCTCCTCCCTTACCGGGTGATATTGTTACCCGCAGGCTGGCCATTGAACCAGGTGCAAAATTCAGCGGTAATTGCAGTATGTGCCTGAAACCTCCACCGCACAATGGTGGAAAAGAAACTGACAAACCCGGAGAAGACAGCAAAAAGCCTAAGTGATTACGCCAAGTATTCGAACCTGGCATTTCAGATGATCGCCATAATCCTGGTTGGGGTTTTTGGCGGCATAAAAATTGACAAATGGCTCAAACTGTCATTTCCGGTTTTTACGGTTGTACTTTCTTTTTTGTCAGTTATATTCGCGCTCTATTATGTGCTGAAGGATTTTATTCGCATGAAAAAATAATGGCATGGATTCCGGATTAAGAAAAACAGTATCGGGACTGATCCTGCTTTCGGCAGCGCTGTTCCTGACTGGCCTCATCCTGTTCAAAACCTTATTCCCTCCTGGTATTTCGGGTTCTTTCCCTTTCTGGTCCTGATATTTTTCCTGGTGAACTTGGATTTTTTGTTTTTTTCTACCGTTCCCTTCGTGGTTCCAACAATCAGTTTGTCCGCAGCTTTATGCTCACTACGGTTTTAAAACTGATGATTTACCTTACCTTGGTTTTGCGTATATGTGCTGGCTTCCCAAAATCAGCCGTTCCCTTCTCGGTTACCCTTTCACTACTGTATATTGCCTATACTGCCTATGACTCTTGGTGATGATCGTTCTGGTAAAACGCAGGAAAGAAAATACCCCTGCACCAAATCAATTTTCAAATTAGTTGTTTATATTTATGGCCACATTTTTAGGATATGCACAGAACGATTTGTAAGGCTTTATTGTGGGTGTCATTATTGCTTTTGTGGGCGAACAGCGGATTTGCAGCACCGCAAAGCGGAGAGGAACATACCGCGGACAGTGCAGTGGTCGGGCACGAGGCGGAAACAGGCGAACATCAGACGGAAAAACTAAATCCCGGCGAATTTATTTTCGACCACATCAATGACGCGCACGAATGGCATCTCATGACCATCGGACACACCCATGTCAGCATACCCCTGCCTGTCATTCTTTACAGTAAGACCAAAGGCCTGAATGTATTCATGTCCTCGAAATTCAAACATGGACAGGCATCCTACAAAGGATTCCGCCTTGAGACCGAGGGAGAAAACAAGAACAATATTACCGATGAAGATGGCACCGCCCCGGTGGACCTTTCCATCACCAAGAATATAGCTGGCCATGTTCTTTGGCGTTTTTCTGATTTTATTGATATTTCTGTCCATGGGCAAGCTTACCGGAAAAATCCGGTCAGCGCACCAAGTGGCCTGCAGTCATGGTTCGAACCGATCATTGTGTTTCTCCGCGATGAAGTCATCAAACCTGCTATCGGTCCCAAATATGAGCGTTATACGCCCTATTTGCTTACCCTTTTCTTTTTTATCTGGATCAACAACATGCTGGGACTGATCCCCATCCCTCCTGCCGGCGCAAACCTTACCGGTAACATTGCCGTAACCCTTACCCTGGCTGTTTTTACCTTTGTCATCACCAACATCAGCGGCACACGTGAATACTGGAAGCATATTTTCAATACCCCCGGTGTGCCCTGGTGGCTTAAAGCTACCCATACCCATCATGCCCCTGGTTGAAGTTCTGGGTGTCATTACCAAGCCGTTTGTGCTGATGATCCGACTTTTTGCCAACATCACGGCGGGACACATTATTGCCGATGGGATTTATCACCCTGATCTATATTTTCGCTGAAATGTCGACCGGTATGGCCTACGGCGTTTCCATTATTTCCGTATTGTTCAACGTTTTCATTATCTTCCTTGAATTGTTGGTGGCCTTTATCCAGGCTTTTATTTTCACTTTTCTGTCATCCATTTATTTTGGCCTGGCCGTTGAGGAGCATCACGAGGAACATCAGAAAGAACATGCATAAGTTTTTGTTTATTAATTAAATATATTCACTATGTTATCAACTATTTTACAAGCTGCTGCCGGATCTGGGATTGCCAAACTTGGCGGTGCTATTGGTGCAGGAATGGCTGCCCTGGGTGCCGGTTTTGGTATTGGCAGTATCGGTGGCAGTGCGATGGAGGCTATTGCCCGTCAGCCTGAGGCAGCGGGTGACATTCGTGCCAACATGATTATTATTGCGGCCCTTGTTGAAAGCGTGGCCCTTTTTGCAGTAATTGTCTGTCTGTTGGCAGTATTGTCGTAATTTTTTAACCGGGACACGCACGATTGGTGCGTATCCCGGTTTTAATTGAATTTTAAACACCAAATATATGGATCTGCTGATTCCCGAAGTCGGAACAATATTTTGGACGTTGATTGTCTTTTCAATTGCTTTTTTCATACTGGCGAAATTTGCATGGAAACCCCTGTTGAATGCGCTCAAAGAGCGGGATAACTCCATTGCCCAGGCTTTGCAGGCTGCAGAAACGGCAAAAAAAGAAGTAGCCAGCTGCATGCCGAAAGTGAAAAGATTCTGGCTGAAGCCAAAGCCGAACGCGACAAAATCCTTCAGGAAGCCCGTGAATTCAAAGAAACGCTGTTGAGCGACGCCCGCGAACAGGCCAAAAAGGAAGGCATAAAATGATTGAAGATGCCAGGGAGGCCATTAAAAACGAACGGGCTGCTGCCATCCAGGAAATTAAGAAACAGGTTTCCGAACTTTCCGTTGCCATTTCCGAAAAAATTCTTTTGCAGGAACTTTCCGATCCGGCCAAACAAAAGGAAATCATTGAGAAATCACTGAGTGGATGTTAAATTCAACTGACCTCTGACCATCTATTAACCGATGAACGAAAGCAAAATATCTGTCCGTTACGCAAAAGCGCTTTTTGGCATTGGCGAAGGAGGCCAAGTCCTTTGAACTGCTGAAAAAGGACATGGAATTGCTTTACCAGTGCATCCGGGAGATTCCCGAACTTCAGTTTGTAATTCAGAGCCCGGTCATCAAGGTCAGTGAAAAAATCCGGCTTTTCAATGAAATCGTTCCGGAATTCATTTGATCCGCTCACCCTTTCATTTATCAACCTGGTGCTTGAACAACGCCGGGAAGAATACCTGGCCGGTATTTCGCGGTATTTTCTCGATCTGCTGAGAACCGAGCAGGGTATACAAGCCGGCTGAGATCGTTACTGCCGTTCCGCTGGATGAAAGCTTGCGTCAGTCGATATTACAACTGATTGCTGCGAAATTCAATGTGCGCCGGGTTGAACTGAACGAAACCGTGGACGAGAAGCTGATCGGCGGTTTTGTTCTCCGGGTGGGTGATCAGCAGATGGATGCCAGCATCTCCAGTAAGTTGAAACGCATTCAAAAAGAGTTAATTAATTCACATTCCTGATAATATTTATTAAATTAAGATAACATGTCGGCGCTTAAACCATCAGAAGTATCAAAGATTTTAAAACAACAACTACAGGGAATTGATACCAGGGCCCAGCTTGATGAGATCGGAACGGTATTGCAGGTGGGTGATGGCATTGCCAGGATCTATGGCATGTCAAATGTTTGCTCCAATGAGCTGATCGAATTCGAAAGCGGGGTCCGCGGAATAGTGCTGAACCTCGAAGAAGACAATGTCGGAGCTGTTTTACTGGGTGCATCTGACAAGATCAAGGAGGGGGACACAGTGAAACGTACCGGCAGGATTGCTTCCATCAAGGTAAGCGAAGGCATGCTCGGCCGTATCATCAACACCCTGGGTGAACCCATCGACGCCAAAGGTCCGATTGTAGGAAAAACCTTACGAAATGCCTTTTGAACGTAAAGCGCCCGGCGTTATTTTCCGTCGTCCGGTGAACGAGCCCCTGCAAACAGGTATTAAGGCCATCGACGCCATGATCCCCATCGGAAGGGGACAGCGTGAGCTGATCATCGGTGACCGGCAGACCGGAAAATCATCCATTGCCATGGATACCATCATCAACCAGAAGGAATTTTACGACAGGGGAGAACCTGTTTATTGCATCTATGTAGCCATCGGACAAAAAGGATCCACGGTGGCCAACATCGCCAAAACACTGGAGAACTTATGGTGCCATGCCTTATACCGTTATTGTGGCGGCTACAGCTTCCGATCCGGCTGCCTTGCAGTTTTATGCCCCATTTGCCGGTTGCTGCCATCGGAGAATATTTCAGGGACACCGGCCGTGCAGCGCTGATCATTTATGACGACCTTTCCAAACAGGCCGTTTCGTACCGTGAAGTTTCACTGCTGCTTCGCCGTCCCCCGGGACGTGAAGCCTATCCGGGTGATGTATTTTACCTGCATTCCCGTTTGCTGGAACGTGCGGCCAAGATCATCAACAACGATGAGATCGCCGCCAGGATGAATGACCTGCCCGATTCGATAAGACCTATCGTCAAGGGAGGTGGTTCACTCACCGCACTGCCCATTATTGAAACCCAGGCAGGTGACGTTTCAGCCTATATCCCCACCAACGTGATCTCCATCACCGACGGACAGATATTCCTCGAAACCAACCTCTTCAACTCCGGTATCCGGCCGGCTATCAACGTAGGGATATCAGTATCCCGCGTGGGTGGATCCGCCCAGATCAAATCGATGAAACGGGTTGCCGGTACCCTGAAACTCGACCAGGCCCAGTTCCGTGAACTGGAAGCCTTTTCAAAATTCGGTTCCGACCTCGATGCTGCAACCCTGGCGGTGCTCGATAAAGGATCCAAGAACGTGGAAATCCTGAAACAGCCCCTGCACAGTCCCTTTTCCGTTGAAAAACAGATTGCCATTATTTTTTGTGGAACCCGCGGCCTGCTTGCCGAAGTTCCTGTAGATAAGATCAAGGAATTTGAGGAAGAATTTCTGAGTCTTCTTGAACTCAAACATAAAAACATTCTGACTACACTGAAAGAAGGCAAACTGACTGAAGAAATTGAGAAGCAAACCTGACGGATATCGCCAAGGAAATCGTGGAACGGATGAAATAATTGGATTTTTGATGTTGTTGCATTTTGTTTAACGCACTATGGCCAACCTTAAAGAAATACGGATTCGTCTGAATTCGGTGAAATCGACCCGGCAGATCACCAGTGCCATGAAAATGGTATCGGCTGCCAAACTGCGCAAGGCACAGGAATCGATTCTTCAGCTCAGACCGTTTTATGTCAAACTGGATTCGCTGATAAAACACGTTAATGCCGGATTAGAGGAGGGTCATGAAAATATCTTCGGCCGGACAAACGATGCCGGCCGTGTGCTGATCGTGGTCATTACTTCCAACAGGGGCCTTTGCGGAGCCTTTAATGCGAACATTGTGAAAAGGACAATACAGTGCATCCATCAGCAATATGCGGAAGCGTACCATGCCGGGAAACTGGATATCATTGCCATCGGGAAAAAGGGCGCTGACCAGCTCAAATCAAAGAACTACAGGATTGCGTCCACCCACCACCAGCTGTTTGACAAACTGAACTTTGAACAGGCGGTGCAGCTGGCCAACGTCAGCTCATGGATGATTTCGTCAAAGAAAAATACGGTATTATAAAGCTTATTTACAATCAGTTCCGAAATGCTGCCGTACAGGACGTTGCGGAGGAATTTTTCCTTCCCCTGCTGCAAAGCCATGAAACAGAAGACCGGTATGAATCACGGATGGATTATATTTTCGAACCCTCCGAGACCGAAATTCTGGATGAAATGATCCCCTATACCCTGAGAATTCAGTTTTTCAGAGCCCTGCTCGAATCGAATGCCTCAGAACACGGGGCCCGTATGACCGCCATGCATAAGGCCACCGACAATGCCACAGAACTCATCCGTGAACTTGAACTCCATTACAATAAAGCCCGTCAGGCCGCTATCACCAGCGAGATCCTCGAAATTGTGGGAGGAGCTGAAGCCCTGAAGAAGTGACGGGCTGCAATTGACGCCTGCCTGCCGGCAGGCAAGCGTTACAAATTATGGTTACTGCTACAGCCACTTCGTCCGCCACTTCCCAAAAAACCCGCTGGCTACAGGTATTGCCCTTCTTTATTTTCTTCCTCCTGTTATTTGCCTTCACCTGCCGTCTTCCTTTTTTCTGGGACAAGGACATTTTGTTCTCAAAAATAGCCTTCTGGTTCCTGGATCATGGTTTTAGCCTGTCGTTGCCGAATGACCTGGACGGGGGATATCCTCCCGCGCTGGGCTATCTCCTGGCGTTTACCTGGAAAATAACCGGTAAGAGTCTGTTTTCCGCTCATCTGCTCATGCTTCCCTTCACGCTGGGCATGGTATGGCAAACCAGGAATCTGCTGGATCATTTTCTCGGCGGCCGGTACATCGTACCCGCCATGGTGCTGATGTTTGCCGATACTACCCTCCTGACCCAGACCGTTGTATTTTCTACCGATCTGGTCATGCTGTTTTTTGCCCTGCTGGCGCTCAACTGCATCATCCATGGCCGCAGGGGGCTGCTGGCCATTGCACTGGCAGGGATACTCTTTTCACATCTCCGCGGTCTCATGATTGCAGCCGCGCTGGGCTTAACAGACCTGTACCTTTACCCCGGCCGGAAAAACCTTCGTACCCTGTTTCAACTCGCCTTCCCTTACCTGCCGGCGCTTCTGCTGTTCGCCACCTGGATGCTTGTTCACTATTACCGTACCGGGTGGTTCTTGTATCATCCGGCATCTCCCTGGGCCGGGTGCTATGAGGTGGTCGACGCGAAAGGACTGGTCAGGAATACAGCCATTCTCGCATGGCGCTTGGTCGATTACGGAAAGCTGTTTCTGTGGATCGTTCCGGTTCTGGCCCTTTTCCGGTACAGCCGGAAGGATCTGATCACTGACCCGGTGATAAAACTGCTGCTGTGGCTGATGATGCTGATTTTATTGTTCAGCGCCCCCACCATGCTGATCTATAAAATCCTGAACGGCCACCGGTATCTGATCCCTTTCTACTATGTCCTGTCGCTGCTGGCAGTCTATCTGCTTTTCATAAATCCCGGATTTCCGGGCATACGGAAAACACTTGCGGCATGCGTTCTCGCCGGTCTTATCAGCGGCAGTTTCTGGGTTTATCCCGGTAAAATTGCCAATGGCTGGGATGCTACCCTGGCGCATCTTCCCTATCATGCGCTCCGGCATAAAATGATCGGTTATCTCGACGATCATAAGATCCCGTTCAGTACCGTTGGGACCGAAGTTCCCAATACTGCGGCCATCCGGTATGTGGACGTGAATGACGATGGAAGGATCTTCCCGCACGCCGATCTGGAGCAGCACGCGTATATTTTTTACTCCAACGTTTTCAACATGTTTACCGATGAGGAAATTGATGCATTGAACACCAAATGGGTGGTGGAAAAAGAATTCCGTTGTCTGCAGGTGTATGTGAGACTTTACAGGAAAGCGGAATGAGGGTCTGCGCCCGGAGAGCCGCGCCTGCACACGGATCACCGGAGGAGTCACCCGGCCGGATGGCAGGTTTCCCTTTTTTATAAAATTGCTGTAACTTTATCTCCTCTCAATCGTCATACCTCCGAAGCCGGATTTTCAAATGACTGTTGCCGAATACAACAAAAGCGTGGATGATTACTCCGACGGAGTTTACCGCTTTATCCTCAAGAACATTAAAAATGAGGAAAAAGCGCGTGATGTCGTACAGGATACTTATGAAAAGCTCTGGCTGAAGATTGAGGAAGTTACGGCTGCCAAGGTGAAGTCGTATTTGTTCACTTCAGCCTATCATACCATGATCGATATGATCCGCAAAGAAAAAAGGATAACCGGTTTTGAGGCCGAAAAGCATGACCGGCAGGCACCTGCCGGGCATTACACAGGACTGTCGCAAATCCTGGAGGAAGCAGTCGGCAGGTTACCAGCCGATCAGCGAAGTGTCATCATGCTGCGGGATTACGAGGGTTACTCGTACGAAGAAATTTCCGCCATTACCGGTCTCACGGAATCGCAGGTCAAGGTTTATATTTTCAGGGGCAGGCTGTTCCTGAAGAATTACATTGGCAGTATCGAAGCAGTAATATAGGGAATAATGACCATCAACAGCAACAATTTTGAAGCCTACCTGCTGGATTATCTCGAAGGTAATCTGGATCCCCTGCTTACAGCCGATCTTATGGCATTTTTGGCTGAAAATCCGGACTTTGAAAAATTTATTCCGGATTATGACAGTCGTTTGTCCCTTTCCGATACGCAGGAATATCCTCATAAAAACCATCTGAAAAAAGGATTCGGGGACCTTCCGGAAATCACCCCGGGAAATTTCGATGAGTTTTGCATAGCTGACTGTGAAGGCTTGCTGGACGATCAGGAAAGGATGCGCCTTTCGGACTATATTGCACAGGAGCCCGGCAGGCAGCGAGAACTTGATCTGTACCGGAAAATAAAACTACAGCCTGATCTGTCCCTGCAATTCACCGGTAAGGCCTTGCTGAAAAAGCCCCGGGCCGGATCCGTTGCCCTCAGGTATTTTTACTATGCGATGGGAGTTGCTGCCTCCGTTGCACTGCTCATCATGCTGGTGATTCAAAGGCCCGCGGAATCAACCTATACCGAAGCGATTCCTGTACAAAGGGTTCAACCGCTAAGCATTCAATACCCGGGGTCACTAAAGGCAAAGGAACCTCAGGAAAAATCAGTGTCCCCGGCTCCGGCGCCTTTGCCCGTGAACGAACCGCAATCGCGTAACACGGGCCCTTCCCTGGCCACCCTTGAACCCATATCGGATGTTAACCTCCAGGCAACGGTCAGACCTCCCCGAATGGCGAACCAGCTTTCACCCGCGCAGTATCCCGGGGTCGGGGAATCGTCCCGGGAATATTCCTCCGATTCCTTCGCCAATACCCGTTTAGGGGCTCTGTTGAACCGGGTGGATTTTTGGAAGACTGCCGAAACCGCCATTTCCGGATTTAATTATCTGACCGAATCCCAATTATCGGTAGGTAAAACCACTGACGAAAGCGGCAGGTTTTCCGGTGTACAGATCGAAGTGGAAAGTTTTGCGATAACCGGAAATAAAATTAAATAGCGCCTGTAACTTTCCGTCTTCCTGAACGTCCGACTGATAAATCCAATGTTTAAACTTTAAATCATAATACGATGAAAAATTTGTTTGTTTTACTCATACTCACCGCATTTACGGCAGGAATATCCGGCCAGGAACTTGATTCACTGAAGGCGATCATGGAAAAGAAAAACGGCACTGAAAAGGCCGAAGGTCAGGAAAAAACAGTGGTCGCTCCGGTAATTGTAGAGGATAACGGTGAGGAAGTCAATGTAAAGGTCATGGAGAAGGAAGTGGTTAAAGTTATTGAAAGCGGAGATTCAACGGTGGTGAAAGTAGGAGAAAAAGATTTCATGGAGATTTACGAGCAGCCCGATTCCACCCGGATCAGGGTAGGTGATAAGGAGATCAGCATCGTGGAACGGGATAACGATACCGATATCAGTTTTGGCAGGGTCGACGAAAACCATCGCCGAATCCGGAATCCCAAATTCAGGGGTCACTGGGCCGGATTTGAATGGGGCATCAACAATTTCATGGACGACGACTTTACCATATCCCGTGAAGGCGCTGATTCCTACATGGACCTCAATACAGACCGTTCCTGGGCCATCAACCTGAATTTTGCGCAATACAGCCTGGGTTTCGGGACCTCTCATATAGGAGCGCTGACCGGACTGGGTCTGGAATTCAACAATTACTTCTTCGACGGCAACAATTCCATTGTGGAACAGGATGATCAGGTTGTGGAATTGCCGCTGACCGACAGCGTCACCAGTGTCAACAAAAGCAAACTGACGACGACCTTCCTCAGGATCCCCATCGTGATTGAATTCCAGTTCCCCAATGTGGTCAGGGCCAAAAGAGTATATATTTCCGCAGGTCTGATTGCCGGACTGAAACTGGGTTCCCATACCAAGGTGGTTTATGAGGACAGCAACGGCAAGGACAAGGACAAGAACAACGATGATTTTAACATCAGTCCCTTCCGGTATGGCCTCACAGCCCGTATCGGCTATGGTGGACTGAGTATTTTCAGCGATTACTATTTCACTCCCATGTTCGTGGAAGGCAAAGGACCGGATCTTCACCCGATATCGATCGGTTTGGCCCTCGCGTTTTAAAAACATGGCCTTTTAATTGTAAAACACCCTTCAAGCGGTCTTCCGACACTTGAAGGGTGTTTTTCTTTTTATTATCTTTGATCAAACCATTGCCATGAAATCAGAGATCCTGTCGGATAAAGAAATTCGGAAGTACAGTCAGCAGATCCAGCTCCCCGGTGTGGGCCTGGCCGGTCAGGAAAAAATAAAAAAAGCGCGTGTTCTGGTCATTGGAGCCGGAGGTAAAGGAGCCTCGGTGCTGCAGAGTCTGGCAGCCTCGGGGATTGGGTTTATCGGGATCTGCGACAATTATCTGGTGGAAGAAGAGGCCTTACTCCGTCAAAGCCTTTATGGCGAGACAGATCTTGGCAAGCAAAAAGCCATTATATCGCGACAGCGGTTATCCATGCTGTCCCGTTTAACAGATTTTGAACTCCACAACATCTGCCTGTCGGAATCCAATATTTTAAACATTATCCGTAACTACGACATCATTCTGGATGCCACCGACAATTTCACGGCCCATTACCTGATCAGCGATGCCGTTGTTGCTGCCGGAAAGCCGATGGTCTTCAGCACCGTCTTTCATCATTCCATCCTCGTAAGTGTTTTTAACCATGCAGGCGGCCCTTCGCTGCGGGATCTATACCCGCAGGTTCCGCACGATTCCGGTCAGACCTCCGATGAAGGAATTGGCTCGTCCTTTGTGCTATACAACCTGGCCGGGAACTTTATGGCCCATGAAACCCTGAAACTGATCCTGGGATTTGACAACGTGTTGAGCGGGAAGGTATTGCAATTCCTGCTGAAAGATTACTCCTGTACCATTACACCAGTTACTCCCCCCTCCAAACGTCGCAAATAGGTTCAGAATCTTCCATCTTGAATCTTGAATCTTGAATCTTCCATCGATCTTGCATCTTGAATCTTGAATCTTATCTTGAATCTTGAATCTTGAATCTTGAATCTTGAATCTTGAATCTTAATAACTTCTCCCCGTTTCTCTAAAATGTCAATAACTTTTTCAAATTCCTGAAAAAGCATTCGTGAATAATGATTATTTTGGTTATCTCATGAATACCAACAAGTTGCATGCTTAATTCTCTAAGATACAGGCTATTAGCCTGGTTCATAGCTTTCGTGCTGCTTATAGCTGGTTTAATGCTGCCTGCCAACCTCATTTATCACTCCCGTGAAAAAGAAATTGCCCAGGTTTCTCAGAATATAAATGCCCTTTACATCCACTTCCTCAAAGACACCAAATCGGTGAACGATTTCCTCACCGTAGAACCGGCCAATATCGATTTTTTCTCCAAAGGGCAGAGCCCTTATCTGAACTTCCATTTGCAGGCAAGCGAAAAGATGCTGACGGATTTGCAGGATATCCGGGAATCGAGACCAGCCGGATCCTTAGGCATCAGGGACAGGATGGACAGTCTTTCCATCCATCTTCAGCAGTATAATTACCTGTTCGACAGTTTGATGTACCTGGTGTATAAAAGGGGTTACCGGAATTTTGGCCTCGAGGGGGAACTATTTGATTACGGTGAATTGCTTGAAAATGCACCCGGATTTACCAGCCGGGATGTATATCAGCTCAGGAAGATTGAAAACGATTACTTTTTCAACAATGACACTTCCTCTTTCCAATCGTTTATCAGGCTGCTGCCTTCGCTCAGCGCTTCGCTGTCGGGCAATGACCGGTTGTCGGTTGATGCAAAAAATAAGACCAGGGAGCTGCTCAGCAATTATGCCGCAGCTTTTTTGCGTTTGGTAGAACTTGATAAACAAACAGGCATACGGAAAAATCTGGCGCTCAGAGCGTCATTGAACAAAGAAAGTGCCGCCATTGAATCGTTGTTCACTTCCCTGTCCGAAAAAACGGTGGTGAAGCAGAAAGTCCTGATGAGCAGGCTTAACGGTTTCTACCTCCTTTCGCTCTTACTGATTTTTTCCATGGCTGTGATATTCAGCTATATATCTTCCAAACACATCGTTTGGCATCTCGAAGCACTGACCAATTATATCTCCGTCCTGGCCAAAAACCACCTCGCTGCCGGTCCCTCCCTGGACCTCCATAATTCAGCCCGTGAAATCAAACAGATCTACCGCGAGTTCCGCAATCTTCTGTCGCAGATGAAAATATGGGAAACCCAACGTGACAGAGCGCTGCAGAATGCCGAGGACAACCAGCAACGATACCGGGAACTGGCTGACATGCTTCCCCAGAGCGTTTTTGAAACCGATTCCTTTGGTAATTATACCTATGTGAACAAGGCCTGGTATAATGCATTTGGATATACCCCCGGGGATCTTGGCGAAGGGCTTAATCTCATTGAAACCCTGATTTCGGAATCCAATCAGGAAGACATCCTGGGAAATCAGAAAATTGAAAACTTAAATTATATCGCCATCCGGAAAAATGGTTCGAGATTTCCGGCTACGGTCTATACGGATAATATTGTCCGTGATTCGAAAATTGCCGGAAGACGCGGTATAATTGTGGATATTACCGACAGGATCAATTATATCAGAACCCTGCAGCAGGAGACCAGCAAAGCCAAAACTTCCGATGAGCTGAAATCTTCTTTCCTGGCCAACATGTCGCATGAGATCAGGACACCCATGAATTCCATCATTGGGTTTTCAAACCTGCTGGCTTCCGAACAAATTCCGGATAATCAGAAAAAGGATTTTACGCATTATATCCGCACCAGCAGTGAAATTGCTGCTTAACCTGGTGGATGATATCATCGATATTGCGAAAATCGAAGCAGGAGAGCTTAAAATCGTTAAAAAGGACTGTGATCTGATGGCCCTGGGACAGGAATTACTCACCACCTCAAAAGAAACCCGTAAACGGTTCAATAAACAGCACCTTCAGCTCCTGATTTCACTCCCGATCCTGAAGGTCAGGATGTTTTCCTGAAAACCGATCCTTTCAGGCTCCGGCAGATCATGGTAAACCTGATCAACAATGCCATTAAATTCACGGAAAAGGGCTCTGTGGATTTCGGATTATGCCGTGAAGGACGATAGCCGGATCGAATTCTATGTGAAGGATACCGGCGTTGGTTTATCGCGTGATGAGCTGGACATGATATTTGAAAGATTCAAGCGCGCCAGGCAATCGGAGGAAAAAAATATCGTTGGCACCGGCCTGGGACTGGCCATATCGAAAAACCTCGTGCAGTTGCTGGGCGGTGAGATGTGGGTAGATTCGGTTGCCGGAAGCGGGACCACCTTCCTTTTTACCTTGCCTTATTTAAAACCGACCGTTCTGCCCGTCGACCGTGGCGACAGCTATCAGTATGAGACCTACTATAACTGGCAGGGAAAAACTTTACTGATCGCGGAAGATGATCCCAACAGCTTTAAATATCTGAAAGAACTGCTGGGTAAAACCAATGCGGTCCTCCTCCATGCCACCGATGGAAAAAAGGCATTGGAGATCATGCGGGGAACTGATCCGGTTGATCTGGTGATCATGGATATCCAGATGCCGGAAATGGATGGTTGTGAAGCTACACGATGGATCAAAAAAATGAATCCCCAGGTTCCCGTGATCGCACAAACTGCCTTTGCCATGGCAGGGGACAAGGAAAAGATGACAGCAGGCCGGATGCGATGATTACGTGCCAAAACCTGTCGACAGTAATCAGCTGCTGGCCATGATCAACCATTACCTCATGCGGGAGAGAACCAGGGGACCACAAAATATTTCTTCCGCAATACACAGCCAGCCTCAGCAATAATCATCACCCGGGATGAGTTATCTTTGCGGACTAAATTAGATCTCTCGAAATAACCAGTATGCGATTCAGTAAACCTTTCCGGATTTTTGCCTTTTCCCTGCTGGCGACGGTTACCCTGATTGTGATCACCTCTGCCCTCCTGTCCTTGTTCTATGAGCAGGCGATCGTCCGGTTTATGAAAAAATACCTCGATGAACACCTCCTGACCGAGCTGTCGATGAAAGATATCCGGTTCCGGGTGCTGAAAGGATTTCCAAATGCCACGGTAGAGATCTCCCAGGTCGTTATCCTTTCCGGGGAGGATTTTCATCCCCGTGATTTTCCCGGCACTTATGCAGATACCCTGTTACAGGCAAAGACCATTTCCTTTCAGTTCGACCTGATGAAGCTGATCAACAAACAATATGAACTGAAGAAGATTGAGGTTTCACAGGGTCGTTTGAATATTTTAATGGACAAAAACAACCGGCATAACCTGAAAATCTGGAAAAACGGGGAATCCCGGTCCGGTCAGGAATACGCCATAAATCTGAAGGCCATCCACCTCAATTCCACCCGCATAAAAATTGTTTCTCTCCGGGAGCAGCTGGAACTTGACGCCCATGCTCAACGCACCGTCTTCAGGGGCAACTATTCAGGCAATATCCTGTCGGGAGAGACCCGGGGCAACATACAACTCGACAGTATCCTGTTGAAGGACAGGCGGCTGATCAAAGACGCCTCTTTGAATCTTGCGGTAAAAATGGTATACGGGGGTGACCGTTTGAGGATCCGTGAAGGCAGACTTCAGTTGAACAAGGCGGTTATGAACATTTCAGGGGAATTTAAAGGCGGAAAGGATAAGTCCATTGACCTGACGGTTGACATCCCCAAATTCGGGCTGGAAGAGCTGATGTCACTGATGCCCTTCGACAGCAAAGTGCTTCCGGCACACCTGAGCTTTACGGGAAACGGTAACCTTACGGCCGTTATAAGGGGTTCCCTGTCCAATAAAAACAATCTCTTCATCCGGTCGGGTTTTGAACTTGCCGGTTGCACCGCGCGGAATACAGATACCCGGGCGGAGATCAGCCATATAAACCTGAAAGGATCGATTTCCGGAACCCGTGCCGAGAATTTCGAACTCCGGCTTGACCAGGTAAACGGTGATCTTGGAAAGGGATGGATCAGGGGCAGCTTCTTCCTGAACAATTTAAAAACCCTGGTATTCCGGACTGAAATACAATCCTCCCTCGATCTCGAGGCTTTAAGGGAATTCCTGGCCCTTGATACGGTTGAAACGATGAAGGGTATGATCCGATCAGATTTTAGCGCATCCGGAAGCTTTAAACAATTTGGCGACTCTTCGGTCAGCGGACTTGATTACCTCGATAAAGGCACTTTCGTTTTTGAGGAGACGAGCCTAAAGATGAAGAACCGGCCCTGGGATCTTCGGAATATCTCAGGCAAAGCCACCTGGGACAAGATCCTGCGTCTCGACAGCCTGGCCCTGCAGATCAATGGCACCGACCTTCTGGTCAACGGAAATATACAGAATATAACGGGTTACCTGCTGAAACGGGGGTCACTTAAATCAAATCTGGAAATAACTACTGATAACCTCGACATTGGTAATATTTTAAATAATGCCCCGAAACGTAAATCTTCCGGATACAGCGTCGCGCATTTCCCTGCTTCCTCCCGAAATTCAGCTGACAGCATCCCTTAAAACCAGGAACCTGATAGTAGGTAAATTCCAGGCGACAGAGGTATCCCTTCATCTGGTTGCAGCCAAAGACTCGGTGTACGTAACCGATTTTTTCCTGAAGTTCCCCGATGGATCCATCACCGGAAACGCTCTGATAACAAAGAATTCCGGAAAGCAGTTGTCCATTACCTGCAACGCGCAGCCAAAAATGATCAATATCCGGCAGTTGTTCACCTCTATGAACAATTTTACCCAGCATTTCATCATGGACAAAAATGTGAAGGGACTGTTGGGCGGCACGGTAAGCTTCGCGGCACAATGGGATTCCGCCTATAAGTTCCTTCCCAAAAGCCTGAAGGCCCAGGCTGACATTGAAATCACCAATGGGGAACTGGTTCAGTTTGAACCCATGATGCGGCTTTCAAAATATATTGATGTGGAGGAACTCAGGCATGTCCGCTTTAAAACCCTTAAAAACATTATTTACATCAATGACCGGATGGTTACGCTGCCTGAAATGGCCATTCATTCCACCGCATTCAACATCACCGTGTCGGGACAGCATTCTTTTGACAACCTGTTCGATTACCGGTTAAAGGTTTTGCTCTCCGAAATATTATTCAACAAAGCCCGGAAAAAGAAGGCGGAAATCAGTGAATTCATGGTGGAGGAGACCCGGGAGGACCAAACCACCATTCCCCTGATCATTGCCGGAACACCCGACCAGTTTGATGTGCGGTTCGATCGCAGGAGGGCTTTCGATCTCTCCCGCAAGACCATGAAAGAAGAAGATCCCTCGGTTGAAAACAGGCCGGCACCAAACAACTTCAGAATTGAATGGGAAGAACCGGAAAAGAAACCAGAGGAGGCCGCGAAGCCGGTCTCAAAACAGAACAGCTCGGATTTCGAAGTGGAATGGGAGGAAGAGGATGATTCCGGGATTGAATGACTAAATAGCAGGCACATAAATACTGAATCCCTGAGGTGAACATTTACAAACAGAAACAACGCTGGCAATTTTTCCTTTTTATCACGGCAGTGATCATAGGTATTGCCTCCCTGCTGTATACCGATCAGCTGGTAAAAAAGATGGCCGTTGAAGAACACAAAAAGGCGGAAATGATGGCCGATGCATGGACGCAGATCGTTAATTCGAGTGCCGACGATGCCAACCTGGACTTTTACGCCGGAGTGATCAAGGACAATGAGACCATCCCGGTGATTGTTACCGACTCCCTGGACAATATTGTGATCACCCGGAACCTGGATACCTCCGGCTGGAAAAACCCCGTTATGTTGCCCGTAAACTCGGCAACATGAAGGAACATGCCGATCCCATCATGATCGAACTCTCTCCCACCGAGAAGCAATATCTGTATTACAGCAAATCCATCCTTTTATCACAACTTCTCTATTATCCCTATATTCAGCTGGGCGTTGTAGTGCTTTTCATCCTCATTGCCTATTTTGCCTTCCGTACCTCCCGCAAATTTGAACAAAATCAGGTGTGGGTCGGGATGTCCAAGGAAACCGCCCATCAGCTCGGGACACCCATTTCTTCCCTGATGGCCTGGCTCGAAATGATGAAAATACGGAGCAGTGATACGGAAATGCTGACGGAACTTGAAAAGGACGTAAACCGGCTGGAAAAGATCACCGAACGGTTCTCCAAAATCGGATCAAAACCCGTGCTGGTAAAGGAGAATATCATCAAAGTAATTGATACAGCAGTCAATTATATCAAGACAAGATCGTCCGGCAAGGTCAGGTTCAACCTGAAGATGCCGCCGGGAGAGATCGCTGTTCCGCTTAATGCTAGCTCTGTTTGAGTGGGTTATTGAAAATCTTTGCAAAAATGCGATTGATGCGCTGTCGGGTGAGGGAGAAATTGAAATTGCCCTGACCGATTATACCCAGGTGGTGTATGTGGATATTCGCGACACCGGCAAAGGAATCCCAAAATCGCATGTTCCTGGCGATTTTCACACCCGGGATTTACGACCAAGAAAAAAGGATGGGGTTTGGGATTATCACTTGCCAAGAGGATTATTGAAGAATATCACGATGGCAAAATATTTGTTCACCAATCGGAAATGAATAAAGGATCCGTGATCAGGATCGTACTGAAAAAATGACCAGGCTTTTTACATTCAGCAAAGAAGAGCGGCTGTCGCATAAAAAAGATATAGATGCCCTGTTCAATCAAGGTTCCTCCTTTAACCTGAGTCCCTTTAAGGTTATTTACCTGAGGCAGACCCCTGCCATGGCGGTTCCCGTACAGGTATTGGTGGCCGTTCCCAAAAAGAAATTCAAACGGGCCGTTGACCGTAACCGGCTGCGCAGGATGATCAGGGAGGCCTATCGCCTGAACAAGCACCGTTTGACTGATCACACGGAGGCACTGCCTTACACCCTCCAGATAGGTTTTATCTATATGGCCGACCGGCTTGACATCCCTTTTGCGGAACTGGAGAAACAAATGGTCAGCTGCCTTGACAGAATGGTGAAGATAATAGGAGACAATAGGAACAGCGGCAAATCCGCCTCCGGCGGGGGTGACGGCGTATATTAGAAAACTCCGGTATCCACACTCAGCATCAGTTCAGCAAAATACTCCTTTTTCCCGGGCATATATCCCAGTCTTACTCCTGCCGATACCGGAAAGATGATCCGGATAATGTGCAGATCTGCCAGTATTTCGGCGCCATACGACCGGTAGCTGCCGCTATACTGCATGGCTACACCATCCTGAACTTCGGTGATATCCGATCCGTAACTCCAGTCATGAAAGAGATTTGCCCTAAAACGCTTGAGGTATAATACAGGTCCCAGTGCCCAATCAGGATAGGCTACCGGGAATGCATAATTCAGCATCAGGCTGGAAAATTCCCTGGAAACCGCAGAATGGTATCCGCGCGGGAAAGGGATCCTGTTAATTGGTATCAGGCCGTGCGTGGTTTTCTGCACCTGCATTCCCCCAAGAAAATAAAAATGATGATGCGGGGCGATGCCGGGGAAATAGGCGCCTGCCTGAACCGACAGGAGTGTGCCGAAAAGGTCATCATCGGCGGGGGTTTGCGTGTAGGTAAGCTGCCATAAATTGTCCCCACCGCGGATAAAGATCACGGGAAGAATACCGCAGGTAATGGTTGAGAAAAAACTTGCCGTGCAGATAATGAATGCCTCTTTGGAGATCATCCCCCACATAATAGGCCGTGCCGGTGTGTTCATACTCGGCCTGTGGCTGAATGCGCGTAATGTATTTGCCCCGGGTAAAGGAGAGGGGCACATAGGTCTTTGCCAGGACCTCCGGGGCAGGACCCCCGAATTTCCCCGAGACCTCCAGCACCGGATACCATCCGCGCCAGGCAAATACCGGAATAAACTCGTGGTTACCCTCGTAATACCTGTAACCTATTCTTGAAATGACTGTACTTAACAAATTCTGCGAGAATGCCATAACACCCAAATTGATCGGAACCTGCTGGAGTGAACCCGTAAAATCTTCCAGGTCGGCATAAAACGGGACCCACGAATGCAGGTTCACTGATTTACTCAGCCTGCCATAGGGTTTCACGGGATAGGAAACCGCTGCAGGTTGTTCCCCGCGGTCAGGAACAGGCTGCTTCCCGGGTGCAATCTCCGGACTGTCGGGGCCGACAAAACTTTCAGCACCGATGGCCCGCCAGGATAAGGTGTCCAGGGGCAGGCTGACCACGTCAAAACCTGCATGGCTGTAATTTGAAAATAAAAGCGATGCAGAATCGTGGCTGACGGAGGGATGGAAAGCGCCAAACCGGGAAAAGGTCACCTGGTAGATGGGGGCAGCCTGGGTTTTGCTTATTGCAAAAATATTCTCTATCCCGTTGTATGAACTTCTGAAAAGTATATAGTTCTTATAATGTGTCGGTTCAGAGATATCAAACCGGGTATTGGGCAACAATACGGTCCATTGATTGGTTTTCAGATCGATGTGCTCCAATTGTTTTCCGGCGTCAGATACCGTGATCACCACTATTTCCGAATCACTGAGCCATTCGGGAAACTGAAGTGCCTTGTTTTTCGGCGAGGGCAATTGCCGTTCCATTTTACCGGTAGTGGCATTCAACAGGGTCAGGTAGTTCCTGTTTTCGGTATCGGTTTCTGCCACAGCAATCTGTTTCCCCCCGGGCGAAAAATCGGGACTGAAATACCTTGTCCGGTTTGAAAAGGCAGTTTTTTCCCCGGTCGACAGGTCATAGGTCTGCAACACCGAAAAATCCCTTTGTCCCCAGCGCGGATCCGTTCTTACCTCATCCCATACCAGGAGGTTTCCCCACACATCGCATTTCAGGCCCGTGGTTAAACCGGTCGTAAAGACCTTTTTCACCTTTCCCGAAGAATCGATGGTCACAAAGCTACCGGGATCATCCAGTCCTTTTCGCATGGCCAGCAACAGGCCATTTTCCGCCTCCTTTGGAAGGATATAACTGGTAAAAACCCGGCGCTGACCGGAATTAACAGTTGAATAATCAATGTAAGTAAATGATTCTTTTTGATTGTTATATTGACGTTTAAGCGAGTCCATTGTTTGCCGGTAAAGCCCGCTTTTGTAGATCCCGTAATTCTTCTTCAGGTAAAAGGCGAGCGGCCAGATGAAAAACGGATTCCTGGCCGTGTAATCGAGTGCCTTGGACCATACTGCATCACCGTAACGGGAACGTGCATGGGTTACCAGCTGGTAACCGTACCGGTACTGATCAGGAACATAATCGCGGTAGGAGCCGAAAACTGCTTTGTCATAGGAAAAGGTCCGTGACTGTTGCATCAGGAGGGTCCGGAGCGGCATTTCAAATCCCGGGATTCTGCCCCTTCCTGTCTCCGTTAGTCTGGTTTCATTATATACCGCATCCCCCTCGTAAAACCACGACGGGATCAGCGAGGAAACCACACCGGGGGCTATTTCGCCGGTCAGCCAGGAAGCCGCCCGGGTGAAACCCTGATTCAGCTTTCCGAGCTGGACCGCATGGCGGTACTCATGCAGGGTAAGCTCACTGATCCAGTCTATTGCGTATCCGTCCTGGGGAGGAGCCGCCACCAGCTCCATGCGTTTAGGGGCCAGGGTCACATAACCGTTTGAAAGAATGGAAGTACTGTGCAATACAATGGGAAATCTTTTCAGGGTATAATGGAGATCCTCTTCAGTAAGCGACTTGTAGAATTCAAGTTTATTTGCCAGGTTGTTGGCCTCCTCTGCAATTCCATCGGGGAAAATAATGCTGAAGTGGGGGGTGTTGATTTTTTTCCAGTGCAGGGATGCCGGCGGTTCACCTGTTGAATAGAACTGGCTGTAACCACAGGTTGCCTGCAGGGCCCAGATAATTATACTGATCCAAATATACGGCTCCTCTCATCCCGAAACGTTATAATTACTCAAAAATAAATAATTGCTGCTCCCAAACAGACAATTCTGATTCACTTTATGAGCAATTTATTATTTTTGCAGCAAAATAAGTCCGGGAAATTGAGAAACTTCTTTACAGATAATGTGAACAGCATCCTTGGCGCCATCAGTATTCATCTGATGGTCGTGATTGTCTTTCTCTGGTTTAAACTCGGAGAGGTGGATGAAATGCAGAAAGAGCAGGTTTTAATTGAATTCAACGAAGAAATAAAACCTCTTGAGGATAAAATGTCGGAGAAATCCCTTCCCGAGGAGGGCAGCGGCGATGCCCTGCCGTCACTGGACCGGCAGACCCTTCATGCCATTGCCACCAATGTGTCGAGTAAGCTTGACCAGGAGATCAGCACCCAAAAATATGAACAGGAAGTGCTGCAGGAACTTGGTATTTCCTCCCTGAAAGCCAATGGCGCCGAACTCGAAAAACAGGCCGAAGCGAAGGACGAAAACGCGATCGGGGAGCAAAACGCACAGACAGATGCCTCTGAAAAGGATTTTGATGTCCCCAATGTGCTGAGAAAGGACAACACCACTGTTTCCTACTTCCTCGAAGGAAGATGGCACCGTCATGTGTATATTCCCACTTACAAATGCCAGGGGGGCGGCACGGTTACGCTGGATATTGTCATCGACCAGGGCGGAAAGGTTATTTCTGCGCTCATCGCGGATAACAAATCAACACTGGATGAATGCCTGCGCGAAGAAGCCTTCAGGTCCGCCACCACGGCCCAGTTCAATGCCGATAAGAAAGCTCCTCCAAAGCAATTAGGCACAATGACATACGTATTCTTACCTCAATAATCACTTTACTTATTCCGGCTCCCTGATGTTGGATTATACAGGACGTTATTATTCCGAAGGCACCACCTACCGTGAGACCAGGCTGGGGCCTCCGACAGGTTCACCTGCAGGCATTACGCTGTATGAGGTGATCAGGATTCAGCAGGGCATCTGCCTCTTTCTGGAGGACCATATTCAAAGACTCCGCGATTCCATCACGCTGTCGGGGCATACCTATGCCATAGCCCTCCCATGGCTTCGCAATATTCTTGCGGGACTGATCAGGAAAAACAGATTGCGCACCGGCAATATTAAGATTGCCGTGCATTTCACGCCCGGCAACCCTCCCCGGCTTTTGACCTTTTTTATTCCGCATAGTTATCCTGCTGCTGCCCTGTACCGAAAAGGAGTCCATACCGCACTGTATCCGGCAATCCGTTTGGATCCGAATGTGAAAAGACTGCGTCCTGAATTCCGAGAACAGGTGGCCGATTTTATCCACACCCGCAATTTATATGAGGTCTTGCTGGTGAATGAGGAAGGATTGATCACCGAAGGCAGCAAAACCAATGTTTTCTTTCTGCAGGGTGAAGTTATTTTCACTGCTCCCGGGGATCAGGTGCTGAAAGGGATCACCCGGAAGAAGGTATATGAATTATGTAAGCAGCTTAATTATAAGTTGATAGAAAAACCTATTTCAACTGATAAATTAAATAAAATGGAGGCTGCATTTCTCACCGGTACCTCGCCGAAAATACTTCCGATCCGGCAGATTGGGGATACCGTTTACCGGGTGGCGCACCCCATGACCCTCTCCCTCATCAGGGCCTATAACGATCTTATTGCGGCGTATATTCAACAGCAGATCCGCTCCTG
This sequence comes from uncultured Bacteroidales bacterium, assembly GCA_963800645.1. Classification (GTDB taxonomy): domain Bacteria; phylum Bacteroidota; class Bacteroidia; order Bacteroidales; family UBA10428; genus UBA5072. Next base: position 51,027 of record CAWDBX010000003.1, read on the forward strand.
GTGACCACGCTCCTCCCCATTCCTGCTTTGCTGTTGTTTGCCCCGTAAGACTTCTGCAGAACGGAGGCATACATTTGGGGATTTTTCAGGATTTCGATGGCCTTGTTCAGTTCGGCATCGTCCTCGAGGGAGGCTACTATACGGCCTTTCTGATAATAATACCGGCTGGCAATTTCTTCGAATAACAGGCTTTTGATCTCGGGACTAAAAGTTTGCAGATCATGTTCCTTATCGTGTGCAAGTTTTTTCCTGAGTGCCTCAAATTCCCCCTCTGCTTCGGTATAGTATTTCTCCTGTTTGGCGACCTTGATCAGTTCTTCGAGCTGATCATCACTTTGCGTGGTGTAATCATAGCTTTTCCCCTTGAGAAATTCAAGAAAACGGCCATAATCTTCCTCGGACAGCTTTAATGCTTTCACATCGGAAGCACTTTCATGCTGAATGGCATATTGGGTGGCATAATCGAAGATGAGATCTTTCCTGATAAGGCTCACCGTGATATTGCTGAACTGCATGGGATCAACAGCGATATCGGGAGCTATCCCGCCGCCGTCAAATACCTTTCGTCCGTTATGGGTGGTAAATTCCCGGATCAGCGAATCAGGAATGAAGCCCACGCTTCCGTCCTCGTTACGGTTTGCGTAGTCCACGGCCTGGATGCATCTTCCGCTGGGGATATAGTATTTGGCGGTAGTTACTTTCAGCTGGGAATTATAACTGAGCGGACGGGTGGTCTGCACCAGTCCCTTTCCATAGGTCCGTTGTCCGACAATTACCGCCCTGTCAAGGTCCTGAAGCGCGCCTGCCACAATTTCCGAAGCGGAGGCAGAGCCGCGGCTCACCAGAACAACCACATGAATGGAGGTATCGATCGGCTCGAACGTTGTTTTGTAAATATTGTCCCATTGCTTCACTTTACCCCTGGTACTCACAATTTCCTGGTTCCTGGCAACAAAGAGGTTAGAAACATTGACCGACTCAATGAGCAGTCCTCCGGGATTGCCCCGCAGATCGAGTATGATCGAACTGGCTCCGTTTTCCTTAAGTTTTAACAGCGCATCCCTGGTTTCGATACCGGCATCCTTGGTAAAATTCGTCAGTTTGATATATCCGATATGCTCCGCCACCAATCCGTAATAGGGAACATTGGGGATGGTAATTTTCTGGCGCGTCAGTGTTTTCTCGAGTTCACCTTTCAGGCCAATCCTTTTAATCTTCACTACCAGGGAGGTATTGGGAGTACCTTTCAGCAATTCGCTGACCTCGCTGATTTCCTTCCCTTTGGTGGGTACGCCGTTGATGGTGACCAGCGTGTCCCCTGCCCGAAGTCCTGCCAGATGCGCGGGAAAATTTTCGTATGGCTCCGCCACCATGGCGTAATTGCCTCCTCTGCGAATGAGGGCCCCGATCCCGCCATATTCCCCGGTGGTCATAAAGGTGAAATCTGCCATATCCTCTTCCGGTATATAAGTGGTATAGGGATCGAGGGACGTCAGCATCCCCTCGATGGCCGTTTCAATCAGTTCATCCGGTTTGGTTTCATCCACATAGAACCGGTTGAGTTCATTAAAGAGGGAATAAAAAATATCCAGGTTTTTAATGATTTCAAATTCTTTGTCCTTCAACGCTACAAATCCAAATGACACGCCAACGACCATGGTCAGAATCAGTATGATCCTGACTTTCTTAAACTTAATCCAAGTCTTCATGATAATCGATTATTAATAAATTGTCTGATATCCGTGTTGATCTCCGATAAAGGCTTTTCAGCCAGCGTTTGTTCAACCTGTCTGTTCATGGTTTGTCCGCCGGATGAAGAGCTTTTCGATGTGCAAAATTAATCCAAATCCATCATATTACCGGAGAATGAACGGCAAAATCCGTTAAAAAAGGTTAATACAGTTCCTCTTCTGCTTCATCACGCGTATACCGCATGGCCTTTTTGCTGATTTTTTCAACTTCGAACGCAGTTTTCCAGGTGAGTTTGTTATCGTACAGGGCAATCAATTCATTTTTGCAGGCTGCACAAATAATATCCGTGGCGGAATTCCTATTACAACGTTTGCATAACTTCCCTAACTTTTGTGAGAGCAACGGCTTCATGAAATATCGATTTGCCTTTGTTGTACGAAACTTCGAGGCCTGTTGTTACAGGCATCAGGGCAAATTTCGACATGACGTGCCGGTTTGTTGGGGATACCGCTATTTCTTGCAGTTCTTGTTCTGTTCCCGGATGAACATGTCCAGTGCCATGATCATCGAAGGCGCTTCGGGACGGGGAGCCTGCAGATCCAGTCGAAGGCCCGCATCAGTGACCGCCTTGGCCGTGGCCGTACCAAAAGATCCTATTTTAATATCATTTTGCTGGAACTCGGGAAAGTTGGCGATCAGCGATCGGATTCCGGAGGGACTGAAAAAAACCAGGAGATCGTAATTGATCACGGAAAAGTCAGACAGATCGCAACTTACATTGTGATACAGGATAGCCCTTTCATACCGGATGCCATGCTTGTCGAGCAATTCTGTAAGTTCCTCATGCGGAAGATCGGAAAAAGGCAGCAGAAATTTTTCCTCCCCATGCCGGTGAACAATCTCCACAAGGTCATTGATGGTGCCGGCACCGAAAAAGATCTTGCGCTTGCGGTAAATGATATATTTCTGGAGGTAAAAAGCCACCGATTCGGAAATACAGAAATATTTCATGACATCGGGAACAATGATCCTGAGCTCCCCGCAAATGCGAAAAAAATGATCAATGGCCGTCTTGCTGTTGAATATTACAGCCGAATAGGTGAGAATATCAATTCTTTGTTTTCTGAAGTCCTTGCAGGGAACACCCTCAACATGACTGAAAGGCCTGAAATCGATTTTAACATTGTTTTTTTCCGCTAATTCGAAATACGGGGATTTTTCAGAATCCGGCCTGGGCTGAGAAACGAGAATTCTCTTGATCTTCATAAAGGCGTCTCTTCTTTGTTAATAACTCTATATCAATGATGTAACCACTTTGTACCCAAGAAGAAGGGGTAAAATTTCAAGGGTACAAAGGTACAAAATCAAATAGAATATTAAAACATCTTTGCGTATAATTATTTGATATGCCCTGATTCCTTTAAAAATAAAGGCGGTCACATAGATCACCATCCCGGTCACCAGCACTACCGGAACCAAATTCTGCGGCAGGTAATGGGCCATGATCACGATCGGAAACAAGACAATACCCATTCCTTTGTTGATCACAAAAGTATTGTGTATGTATTCCGAGAATAGGGACTGCACCATAAACAGATGTCCGGTTACCCGCAGGAAAAAATTCCGTGCCAGCGTATAGAGGATGATGATGTTGAAAAACAGCAGAAAGAGGTTAAAACGGCTCATCCCTGGTCCGGTGATCTCAAAGTGTAAAACAAGTTCATAAATAAAAATCGCCATCACCAGGAGGTAGATAAAATCAAGAACAATCGACACACGCTGTACCAGAACATTCCTTTCTCTGAATAGTTTGGCGGAGATCTGAAAACTGATCAGTGCGCTGGCCAGGGTGGAGAAAAACTTGCTGTAAAAAATCCTTATCCAGATGAACAGAAGGGTCAGCAAAAGAAAAATACCCAGAAACCAATCGTGTGTGCTGAGAAACCGCTGCTGGGGATTAATACTGGCCGGTTTAAGCGTGGTGCTGAAAAGCGGCGAACTCTCGTTTGCCTGCGCCAGTTGACTGTTCGAAACTACTCCGGTTAACCCGTTATCGGTCAGAAAGTTTCTGCCCGAATTCCATCCGGTGTAGTTTTCCTTCCTGGAGTCATCTGAAAGCAGTGGCGTCCCGGTTACAAACCTGGGGATCACCGGAATAGAGGCTGCATGTTGCCGGATGATATCTATCGAAAAATCGGGTACAAATCCCACGGAGGGTTCATCAGGACCGGGAGCTTCGGTTTGTTGCTGAATGTCCCCGGAACCAGCTGTATCAATCTGCTGGGATCCGATGACGGAATCCGGGACCTGGGGATGGTAGAACGCAGCAACCATGTTTCAAGTGTCTGAAAACGGGTACAAAGATATGAAATCAAAAGAGGATAGAAAGTATAACCCGACAATATTTCGCTATCCGATCTTCGGATTGTCCAAATGACGATTGAAATCCCGATTGGTCTTCTTGGCCAGATTTGCCTCCAGTGCTTTCTCCAGATCAATACCGGTTTGATTGGCGAGACAGATCAATACGAACAGTACATCGGCCATTTCATCCGCCAGGCTCTCCTTTTTATCCGTGGGCTTGGAAGATTGTTCGCCGTATTCACGGGCCATGATGCGGGCCAGTTCACCGGTTTCTTCCATCAGCAGGGCTAAATTGGTCAGTTCCCCGAAATACCGGACGCCATAAAGCCTGATCCACTGATCCACTTTCTGTTGTGCTTCCTGTAGTGTCATCATTCCTTGTCTTTTGAATCGATAAAAATGGTAACCGGACCATCATTTACAAGACGTACCTGCATGTCAGCCCCGAATTCCCCCGATCTTACCGGAACACCGGAATCGCTGGCCAGTTTTTCCAGAAACGCCTGGTATAAAGGTATGGCTGTTTCAGGTCTGGATGCCCGGATAAAGGAGGGTCGGTTCCCTTTTTTCGTGCTGGCAAACAGGGTGAACTGGCTCACCACCAGTATTTCCCCCTGTACGTCCTGCACCGATAAATTCATCAGTCCGTTCTCATCACCAAAAATTCGTAACCGCGCGATTTTGCCCGAAAGCCAGGCAATATCCTCCCCGCTGTCCGAGTCTTCAATACCCAGCAGTACCAGCAAACCCTGGCCTACCGATGACTTTTGAACGGCATGGATGATGACCGAAGCTTCCCTGACACGCTGAATGACTGCCCGCATGGTTGGTGTTTCCTGTTGGTTGCTTGAAGGGTTAAAAATAGTAATTATCCCTGACTAATGCTGCACCGGGATCAGAACCTCGTAAAGATCCATTTACCGATAAAATTCAACCATTTACCGAATATTTTAAATTTTTTTACTACTATGTCTTGCATAATACTATTTTTTTTATATATCTTTGTATAGGATTTATGCTTTTATAACCTAGTAATGAATTTTAATAATATCCAGATGAAAACCATTTTGCTGACCGTGGCAGCGGTCTTGCTCACCGGACTGATTTTCCTTGCCCCGGTAAAGGATCTCAAAGGAAAATCGCATCCTGCCGGGCGCATGACCGAAGGAGATGCCTCCGTGGAGGGTCCCGGTTCTCCGGCAATACTCCCGGGTGTTCAGGACCAAACCGTATCCCTGAAGGGAACACAACCGGATAACAAGCTTTTAAACAAGAACATTATAGTTTGCATACTTTAATTTTTTACCGCCATGAAAAAAACCTTTTCCGTAAACCTTGGCAACAGAGTTTACAGCATCGATGACGATGCATACAACAAATTGAAGGAATATCTTGACCGCATTGAAAGCTATTTTTCCGATCAGAAAGAACGGGAGGATATCATCAACGATATCGAGACACGGATATCGGAGCTGTTTGCTGAGCGGTTAAGTGTTTCCAAGCAGGTAATTACGCTGAATGATGTGACTGACGTCATAAAAATCATGGGCGATCCCCAGGAAATCAGTGGTGCCGGGGAAAAACCAACTGCTGAACCCGAAAGAAGCACCGGACCACGCAGAATCTACCGTGACCCCGATGACAGGATGATCGGCGGCGTTTGCAGCGGCCTGGGTGCCTACCTGGGCATCGATCCGCTGATCATGCGTATTCTGTTTATTTTGTTCTTTGATATTCGGAATCGGACTGCTGGTCTACATCATCTTATGGATCGTGGTCCCGGAAGCCAGAACCACAGCTCAAAAACTTGAAATGCGAGGCGATCCGGTAAATGCCTCCAATATCGGAATTTCGTAAAGGACGAATTTGAAAATGTAAAAAAGAACTTCCTCAGGAACAAGAAATAATGAAAAGTAATAACGAAAAAACCAATGATCATGGACCTCGAAAATGTGAAAGCGCAAATGCGAAAAGGAGTATTGGAGTTCTGCATACTGTCTATACTCTCAAAAGGTGATGCTTATGCAACCGATCTGCTGAACAAGCTGAAAGAATCGGAACTGATCGTGGTGGAAGGGACCTTATATCCTCTGCTGACACGGCAAAAAAATGCCGGATTTTTAAGCTACCGATGGGAAGAATCCACCCAGGGCCCGCCAAGGAAATACTATGCCCTTACCGACAAGGGAAGAGAAGTGCTGAAAGAATTGCAGGCCTCGTGGAAAGAGACTTATTGACTCTGTTGATTCGATTGTTGAACCAATAATCAAAATTCTAACAACATAAACCATGAAAAAGACATTACAAATCAATATTGGCGGCCGTCATTTTCATATCGATGAAGATGGATACAGCAAACTTAACCATTATCTTGATTCCCTCAAATCTCATTTTTCCGCAGAAGGGTGAATCGGGAAAGGAGATCGTGGAGGATATTGAACAACGGATTGCCGAATTGCTGGAAAACAGGATCACACCGGTAAAACAAGCCATTTCACTTGGAGGATGTGCAGGAAATCATTGGCATTCTTGGGCAAGGTAGAGGATTTCGTGTATAACGGCACAGCTGGATGAAGAATCGAAGCAGGATCATGACGGACCGCAGGGATAAGCGCCGGTTTTTCCGCGACAGCGAAAGGGGATACCTGGGAGGTGTTTCTGCCGGCCTGGGAGAGTATTTCAATATTGATCCCCTGTGGATCAGACTGGCCTTTATGGCCTTTATGTTTCTCAAAGGGCTTGGGTCTTCTTATTTATGTCATTCTCTGGATCGTTGTGCCCAAAGCACGCACCACGGCTGAAAAGCTTCAGATGAAGGGCATGCCGGTAAACCTTTCGACCATCAAGGAATCGGTGAATGCCGAATACGATAAGGTCAGATCCAGTTTTGAAGGCATCGACAAATCCTCCGCAGCAGAAAAGACCCGAAGTGCCTTGAAAATATCATGAGGGCCGATGGGTCTGGTTTATTGTCGCCATTTTCAAATTCCTTATCGCGGCCATCGGCATATTCGTTCCTGGTCATTGGTTCCATTTTTCTTGCGGTCCTGATCATGATATTGCTTGGATTTTCCAATGTTTTAGGCCATCTCCAGATCTGGAACGGGATCAACCTGCCGGATTTCTCCCATCTGTTTGCTTCCTCGGGACACTATTATCTTTTGTTATTTCCTTTGTCATCTGGTATTGATCCCGATCGTGGCATTATCTACGGCGGCATAAAGATCCTTTTCAATATCAAAACGAAACACCCATGCTCAGGGCTTTTGTGCTCACCGCATGGATCCTGGACCTGATCTTAGTTTTAGCCTCATCATCATTAACAGTACAAATTATGCCGTGGGGGCAACGGGTACACAATCGGCCGCAATTCATCAAAACCAAAAAAGAACGCGTGAATTTATCTGGATGTGCGCGACAACACCGAAAATAAAAAAATAACCAGTGTACAGTGTATTTGACCTACGAATTCAATTACAGTGAACGGGATGAGTCCTTGTATTCCAAACCTGAACTGGTCATTGAACAATCAGAGGATGACAAAATGGACATGACCGTTGAAAGAGCGCGTAAAAAATGTGGCCATTGAAAAATTCCCAGCAATATTTCGATCGGATAGAATACCAATGGGAACAAGATGATTCTGTGATTTATCTAAACAAGTACTTTAGCACCGATGGTGAAGATTTCTGGATGTTCCCGGAAGTAAACCTCAAATCAAGGTTCCCGAAGGCCAGGTGATCATGATCTCCGAGGAGGTCTGTGATATGCTTGAAACCACCGGCATTACGTTACTGCAAGACAGTTTGCTCGGGAAAGAAATGTAATGACAGCGCAGACGGACTGATGCTGCTTGAGAAACAAAAAACAACGCCAATCGGAAGCAAATAATTTGTAAAGACGGTTTTTTGTATAACTTTGCAACCTCTAAAATTGCGCTGTCCGATGGTGTAATGGTAGCACTGCAGATTTTGGTTCTGCCTGTCCAGGTTCGAATCCTGGTCGGACAACCCTCCCAATAACAAACCCCGCTAATGAGCGGGGTTTGTCATTATTTATTCCTTCGACATTCGTTTTTGTTGCGCATCCATGGCAGTCGCATGGCCAATTTCACGGTATTTTTAATTACCGGTAACAGAAACAAAGCTTGGTAGATATAATAAAGTCAATAAAAATCCGCCACCAGAAATGGCTTATACACGTTGGCGGCAGTATTATTAGTAATTTATCTTTTTACTTATTAGATGCTTTAAAGATTGATTGAAACAAAAAGAAAAATTAGAATTATACCTATTAGAAATGATGTGACTTGAATGATTTCAGCAAATATTCTATATCTGTTTATCTTTTTAGGGAATAAACCTTCGTCCTTTTCCTTTCTGTAGGAGATGTAAAATCTATCCCATGATTTCATATGGAAAATACCCCCAATCAAAGAAACTATAAGATTTGCCACCAACTTAAGATTATAATTATTTTATATTCCGAGTTCTCAATGTCTTTAACCAGATCACTCATAAAAGCGATTGATACCACAAAAATCCCCGCACTCAATGACATTAAATGCTTTATATATTCAATTCTATAGCTATTAGCTAATCCAACATCATAGTGAATGTCTTCAAGTGTTCTTTTTTCTGTTATTTTATCCATATATTTATTTTAATATTGGCGTTAACGTCCGCGTGTATGAGCCGTTGCGTGATCAGGGCGCTATATTATCGAGGTAGCACAAGGTAATTAAAATAGCTGACTTGGCAAACCCACGACCAGCAATGGCTTATACACGCTGTTAGGCAACGTAATTTACTAATAATATTTCTCAATTATATTTTTGTAATAACCAAGAAGCCTTCAGCCATGCCATCTCTAAATACTACGCCCTTATTTTTGTTAACGTCTTTAGGGTCTCTAAATGAAATTGCACACAAATAAGAATCATCCTTAAATCGACAAAATATTCCATCAATTTTTGTAATTGGTTCTCCCTTTGGAACGATTACTAACGTAGATCCTCGTAAAATCTTAGATAGATATTTTTTGCAGTTCTCAATAGAAATGGGAGGACAGATATCTTCACAAGTAATTCGTGTAAATAATGAACCATATCGAAAACCTCTTGCCAAATCTGATTCACCATATATTTCAGGATTTTCATTAAAAGCAGTAGCAATTATCTCAGCATCAGCATCGGAATAAATTAATCGAGCTACTTGATAATTCTCATTTGCTGATTTAGTGAAGTAATACTCTGCCTCGGAGTTTTTTAATAAAAAACGGAGTTTTTTCAATAATTCATAAGCCATCCCGGTTTTTTTAGGCTTTGAAGAATAATGAATGAAAAGCGCAACAATTGATCCAATTATTACGCCCCCTATTCCACCGAATATGACATTTAGCCAATCCATTTAATTATGATTTTATTTGATTCAAGTTAACTAAAATTTTATCATAGTTTCAATATTATGTTGCCTAACACGCTCACAGAAGCGGGTCTTCCGCTTCTATGCATCTAAACTTGGGGGCATAAAAGCAGTTATTCTGGTTTTTACTGACTGTTATATTTCTCACTGGGCAAAGCTGGACTCGTACTCGAAAAATAGTCTAATTCTCAAACAATTCCAAATATTTGAAGTGTCTGGGTTTTCTAATCGTCTTTTAGTATTCAGCAAGGCAGTGCGACCTAAGCAACTTGAAGCAAAAGGCAGGGAGGAATTGGATCATCTGCTTTCTACAGACCGAGTTTCTTTCGCCTGGCCTACTTTTCAGCTTTTGCCTATTTCTGATCTGTAGCGTACTCTTTGTCATGCCAGGAAAACCATTCTTTTAAGGAAGGTAAGGTGATATCACAATTTTCAATTATTAATTTCCCCAGGATTCTCCCCTACCGATCAGGTCCATGGCTTTTTAAATCCCGAGAACAACCACCAACGGCACCTTTCCTGGTAATCCATTTTATGAAAGTCATTGGTATGGTTTTTAGTTTTTTTGCGCGACAAAACGTCCGTGGGTATAGCCTGTCCCGACAAGTCGGGACAGGTTATACAACCGGGCGTTGTGTGTGGTTCAAAATCATTTTCCAAAATATTGTCCAAGTAAAAACGCGCCACTTATCATTCCTGTTAGGGCAACAAGAATTGCCCAAAATTGAGATGGTTTTAAACCTTTAACAAGTTCTCCAATAGTTAATGTAGAAGGATCGATATTTTTAGCATTCAATGCGGCAATTTGTTTATTGTATTGATAGTCTTCAACTTTTTTCTTCCAACTAGAAAGAACACCATTAAATTCAGGAGTATATAAAGAAGAATTATCTAGCTTGACCCTTAATATATACCAATCATGACCTTGTTCAATTAATCCCTCATTTTTTAATCCTTCTTCAATGATAAGCATTATGGGCAGTCCTTTAGAATATGCCATTGCTGCCTCAATTTGATTCCAAGGCGTAGGAAACTTTACATCGCTTAATGTGGATTCCAGAGCGCCTCCTCTTTTTTCTATCCCCGTTGGAAAATATGTTCTTTCCAAGGCAATTATAATGGTGCCTGAACACCCATCCAGCAACTCTACAATAGTCTTAAGAGGTGAGTCACAACTAAACTTGTTTCGACCTACTGTGTTGGGTATTAAATTTTCGCTTTTTAATCTTAATTCGATAGCACTTACAAAGGACTCTTGCTTTTCATTTGCTGTACCTCCAACACTAATAAATATATTATGTTCTTTCATATTAGGATTATATAAGGGTTCTCTATAACAAAGTAAATTTTTAATCTTTTCTCTATTGTTTTGTGAATGATCTAATTCCAAGAGCAATTCTAATAATCGACAAATACTAATTTTAATAAACTGTTGAAAAGCATTTAATCAAATCTATCATTTCTATCCATATTTGCTTAAGTAAAAATTATGCTAGTTAGATGAGTTAGTATCTTGGATGTAATCAATCACATACAACACGCTCCTAGAATCGGGTCTTCCGCTTCTATGCATCCAAACTTGGGGGCATAAAAGCAGTTATTCTGGTTTTTACTGACTGTTGTTTTTCTCACTGGGTAAAGCTGGACTCGTACTCGAAAAATAGTCTAATTCTCAAAGAATTCCAAATATTTGAAGTGTCTGAGTTATCTAATTGTATTTTAGTATTCAGCAAGGTAGTGCGACCTGAGCAACTTGAAGCAAAAGGCAGTTGGCGTATACACGCTGTTGTGAATGATTTTTGAATCAACCAGATGAACCTCGATAATAAGCACAGTCATAATTCAAAGCTAGCCATGCTGGGGTTAGTTGGACACACTGCTGAGCGTAAATGTCAGGCAATATTAAATGAGCAATCTTATCCATGTCGGGATACAATGCGTCAATTATTCCTGGCAAGTTCACGTACAATTGAATTAAACTTTTCAACTTCTTCCATATTTGGACTGTGCGCAGATTGTTCAAAGATAAAGAACTCCTTTGCAGGTGCTTTCAATTGGTTAAAAAAATCTTTAGCAACTGGATAAGGTGTCTGGTAATCATATAAACCCTGAAGAATATAAACAGGAACCTGCATGCTATCAATTTCACTGAAAAGATTAGTATTGATTACCTCTGGCCATAAGTACTTGACTGAAAATTCACTGCCTTTCAAGTAGTCGATTTTTTCCTTCATTGTATATTCATGAGTAAGAAAAATCATTTTAACCAAGGGCAATATTCCCTTCATTTCATGAGTTGCGCCACCACCAAACTTCATAACGTAATTTCTCTCAATAGCAAGGAATTCATCCCAGTCAGCGTTGCTCGCAAGTGAATCCGGGAAATTCAGATTAGCCAATTCATTCATGGCCTTTTCATCATGATGTAATTGAGCCTGGTCTTTAGCCCATTCAAATGAAACAAGTTCTCCCTTATATTGATGTGCTATTTGGCCAATACCAAAATAGGCATGAAAAAGTTCAGGGTATTTATTAGCTGTTAAAATCGCAAGTAGAGACCCCCAAGAATGCCCCATGATGTAAATCTTGTCTTTTTTGAATCGCTTGATAAGGTATCGGCTAAGTTCACCCGCATCTTTAATAAATTGATTCAAATTCATTGACTCAGATGGCACATTAGAATGATAGGATTTTCCTGCTCCCCTTTGTTCCCAGTAAACCATTACGAAGTCGTTTTCAATTAATCGGTTTGTTTCTTTCATCATTCCAATTTCAGGCCCCCCCGGACCCCCATGAACAAACAACATTACTGGTTTAGTTGTATCAGCACCTCGAATGAATACATACTGTTTCAAGCCTCCAATTCGAACTGTATCGATAACTGAAATGCTGTTTGGGATTGTCTCACCGTTCTTATTTGTTATTGGGTCTGCTTTCCCTGGGCTATTAATCCACCATACTGTTACTAAGCTCAAGATTAGGAAAAAGAATGCAGAGATTATGTAAAGAATCACCTTTAATACTTTTCTTTTCATGTAGGATAACTATTTCAATGTTTATTCAAACTTATTACAAAATAGTCTTGTTTCCAATCCCAAGTCCAAATTAGCTGTGGAAATGGAAATTCTCCGCCATTAGAATTTGTCTGCGGGCTAGTTTCAATTTTTAGTTCTGATTACTTAATTTGTTACAAACTATAAGCGAACACAAACTTCTCCACCGGTTCAAAACTGTCCGCTGGCACCTTTTTGATTCCAGTTATTTTTTTGTCGAGTAAAATCTTGTCGGGTTCAATGTTATTGTCCATGAGCCAGCCCAATTACCGCCAACGTTTGCGGGTATTTGGCGTTGCCTGGTTCAGGGCGCATACTTGTCCGGTTACACCAATGGAACTAAAAAGAACCGATACCCGAAAGAGCACTTCGCCGGCAATGACATATATCCGGTGTTGTAGGCAGTGTTTTTCTTTCTTTAGATTCTTCGTCTGTAATGCAGTTGCGTTAGCCCTGTGTTGTTGCTTTGTAGAGTTTTGTCAATATATTACTTCATTGAGTCAATTTGTTCTTTAATTCAACTGATAAGTTTTCATCTGTCAAAACCATTGTCGCATCTTGGCAATATTGCGTTTTTCCGAGATATTGTTCGTATCCCGATGTCTTAATTGTGGTAAACTCTACCCACTCATTATTCTCTTGTGATAGAAATTCACCACATAAAATAAAAATCTTTTCGTTGTTTGGTGATGTTATGTAGCCAATTTTTACTTTACGGAAATCAATGGGTGCCGGTGGTTGATGATTACGAAAATCAGCAGCAGCCGAAGTAATTAAAAACTGAACAATGGTATCAGGTATGACTTCTTTTTCAGAAGTTGCTGTTGAACTGTCTTTGGTCTCTGTTTTATTGTTGCAACTCATGATTGCTGACATAAAAAATATGAAAGCAAATATTTTTAGCGTGTTTTTTAAAATTTGTGTGGTCATTTTTTTATACAATTAATTCTTTTTTCCTGTCGTTTTGAGTGGTCTCTAGCATTGCCTGCAACACGCTCCTAGAAGCGGATCTTCCGCTTCTATGCATCCAAACTTGGGGGCATAAAAGCAGTTTTTCTTGTTTTTACTGACTGTTATTTTTCTCACTGGCAAAGCTGGACTCGTACTCGAAAAATAGTCTAATTCCCAAAGAATTCCAAATATTTGAAGTGTCTAAGTTTTCTAATAGTCTTTTAGTATTCAGTAAGGTAGTATTATTTTTGTGATACATAAAAAGTCACATTTTCTCCATTCCAATAATCATCACTTTCTGGTAATACATTTTCGTAATTCCTAATATGGGTAAAACCCTTTGATTCAAGAATCCTGGTCAAATCATTTTTTTCATAATAATGACTCCAAAAAATGTATGAATCAACCGTATCATTATCTCCAACTACCGTGTGATGCTCCACAAGTACCTTGGCTTCCGGATAATGGTATCCGTTTGTCAGAACAATATAGGGTGTGTTTTTCCAAAATCCACTTTTTTGTACTTCCCAGGATGGTGACATAATTTTCTTATCCAGGTTTCTTTCGTTTACCACATCACAGATAAATAATCCATCTTTCTTTAATGCTTTATAAATGTTTTCTAGAACCTTATCCCTTTCATCCGGCACCAGGACACAAAAATCCAGATAAATCAAGATGACCAGATCAAATTGATTTTCAAAGTCCAAATCCAAATAATCTTTATTGAGATACTCAATGTTTAGTTGATTTAGTTTTGCATGTTGGATTGCGTATTGAATCGAATTTTCAGAAATGTCAACACCAATTACCGAATGTCCCTTTTTTGCAAGTAATTCTGCATAAAGTCCCGGCCCACAACCTAAATCAAGAATTCTCATGTTAGGTTTATTGGCCCTTTCTACAATCCAATTTGAAATATTTTCAATTTTTGATTTACTTCTGCTTGCTACATCATGGTCCGGGTTCGTATGTAATGCTAATAATTGTTTCGATAGGTATGGGTCTGTCCACATAACCGATGAACCTTTTTCATACAATTCAGGCTTGTCCGATAGCTTTTTTATTAATTCAATATCCATGGTATGGTTAGGTAATTGGTTTTCTATGCTGGCAGCAAAGACGGTGGCAATATTAAAAGTTGGGGGGTTCGGAGCGATTCGCTATTAAGATACACAGACCTTGATGCGAGCTACAACTCCTTGAATAATCTATTAAATCCCAATTTTTTATATTGCGTGTTAGCAACCGTGCTTTATTGATTTTTCCAGGCTTTTACTTTAATTGTATCGATCTAATTGTTTATTTTTTACCATTTTAACCGTTTCGATCGCAAGAGTAATTAAACTAATGAGAATCCAAACTGACAATATCAAAGTTGCGAGTAGGCTGAAAGAGAAGTCAATATCAAACTGAAATTGTTGCTGTTGGAATTTCCATTCTTGATCTTCCTTTACCATTATTCCAGTTAAACGCAAAGGAATGACCAGAAATTTTGACAGATCAAATTTAACATAGCCTTTAGTCGAGAACCATGCAGTATTTCCCAATGATGAAATGTTTGCACTATCAACTTCAAATTTGCAATCACCCCAAGATTCCCAATCTGTTTCTACTAATCTGGTTGCATTTTCATAGCCACTGTATATTTCATTAGGCATTGTCCCAAGAATCAGTATATTTTCTCTGGAATAAAGTGATTGCATAAAAGTGTCAATGTTCTTTGGATCACGTTTAGAATAACCATCCTGAAACTTTTGTAATTGACAAATTATTTCCATTCTTGTACTATCAGGGGCATTGCCCTTAGAAAAAGTAGATTTTACCGGGAATAAAATTGTTTTCTCATCAGCCCTTTTAAATACCCTGGTTACAAGAAAAAGAACAAGGAGCAGCAATACTATTCTTAAAAAAATTCTAAGCATGACTTTCATATGATCATTTTATTTTACTGATAGCTGGCAAAGGGAACTATTTAGCATTGTTGCTGACAATCATAGAAGCGGGTCTTCCGCATCTATGCATCTAAACCTGGGCGCACAAAAACAGTTATTCTGGTGTTTACTGACTGGCATTTTTCTCACTGGTAAAGCTGAAGCAGTACTATCGGGGTTCATTACTTTTGCCATCCTGCAGTTTTTCATTTATTTCATTTAATTTCTTTAATATTTCCTTGTTTGAACTTCTATTTGCAGCACCCATTAGAATTATTTTAACAGAGACCAATAAAACCCCAGCTTCAAGCAATAAATCTTTTGTAAAACCAGTTGCAAAAAGTGCTATAATAAAAAGAATAAACGTTAATGCAATGGTAATCGCGTTGCCTAAGTCCATGTTTCTTATCATTTAAGTAATTCTTATATTGTACACTAAAAAATAAATTTCTTTAAAAAATATGAGTTATTTATTATGATGTTTTAAAAAATTTTCGCCTAATCCATTTCTCAAAACCTATAATGATCAGAATTGAGAAAGCGACACAAGCTGATAAGCCCCAGGCATCAAAATATAAAGGAGACGATTTAAATACCTGGTTCATAAAGGGAAGATAAACAAAGGAAACCTGAACGAGTAATACTGTTGCTATTCCCAGGTATATCGAAGGATTGGAAAACAGTCCTATATTACTGGCGGAGTATTTTAAAGACCGGCATTCGATAAGATAAAACACCTGGAATAAAACCATAGCAGTTACAGCCATTGTTTGTGCTTCCGAAAGAGCCAGTGCTGTATCCGTTCCCCTGGCAAGTTCAATATTGTATTCCCAAAGAAACAGGCCAATGGTTCCACCTGCCATTATAATGGATACCAATATGATCCGGAAAGTGACGAAGGGCGTAAATATCGATTTGCCGGGTATTCTTGGAGGGCGTTTCATGATATCAGGCTCCATTGATTCCATTGCCAGGGGAAGTGCAAGCGCAACAGCTGTGATAAGGTTAATCCATAAAACCTGAACCGGTAACATTGGAAGGAGTACAATCCCATCTTTTGAAGGGAAAAACAACACCGCTAAAAATACGACCAACCCTAAACCTATACTGGTAGGCAAAAGAAATATAATGGATTTTAAAAGGTTGTCGAATACTCTGCGTCCTTCTTCAACAGCGGCTTCAATACTCTCAAAGTTATCATTAACCAAAACCATGTCGGCAGCTTCCTTGGCCACGGCAGTACCTGTAATACCCATTGCAACCCCTATATCTGCGCGCTTTAAAGCAGGTGCATCATTTACGCCATCGCCGGTCATGGCAACAACTTCTCCATGCGCCTGCAATGCCTAACAATATTCAGCTTGTCTTCGGGCGATACCCGTGCGATAATGTTTGTGTTTCTAATCGCTTCCGACAACTGTTCAGGACTCATCAGTTGAAGGTCTCTTCCCGTTAGAACCTGACCGGCATTTTTGAATCCAAGCTCAGTGGCTATAATCGAAGCAGTTGCAGGATGGTCACCCGTGATCATTTTTACGGTTATACCTGCATTATGACATGTCTCAATGGCCTTTTTAACTTCACTTCGCGGAGGGTCGCTCATGGCCTGAATTCCAATAAAATCGAAATGGCAAAGATCTTCATCGGTAATAAGGCCGGCATGTTCGCCAGGCAACCATTTGGAGGCTATCGCTAAAACCCTCATCCCGGTTTCAGCAAGTTGTATCACCTCACTTCTCAATTGTTCAGGCTCAATGGCATGAGGTGATG
>CAWDBX010000004.1:0-218216 GCA_963800645.1 uncultured Bacteroidales bacterium
CTCCGGGAACAAGTTCTGAAGCTGGAATATTCCTTTGCTCTCCATCCCTCATTACCGTTACGTATTCGGGTAAAAATTTAGTAAGACCCTGAATAGCCTTACCAGCCTGAAACTCCTGAATAAATCCTATAACAGCATTAATCAGAATTACCGAAAAAACCACAATGCCATCGACAACTTTCCCCAATACAAAGGACAAAATAGTAGCCCCGATGAGTATAAATAAAATAGGATTAAGAAACTGTCGAATAAAAATCTTAAAAGCACCTTCTCCTCCCTGTCCGTGCAGTATATTAAGCCCTGATTCTTTTTTCCGTTTATTGACTTCAGCTGTGGAAAGGCCGTTGAGGTTGTATGGAGTATTCCTAAAACATCCTGATAAGAAAGTAGATGCCATTGATGATTTTGGAGTATTTCATTCATATTCTCTCTATTTATGAAGTTTTAACCTTAACCATCTAACATTTAATCTATTATGCGAATATATATCACTTTTTTCTGACATACGCATCGTGTTCAGATTAACTACCGTTAAAATCAGAAATAATCATGTTCTATATCCTTCAAAAAGACTAAAATAAATATTAATGGCTGATTTTTACTGACTGTTGTTTTTCTTACTGGTTAAGCCGGACTCGTACTCGAAAAATAGTCTAATTCTCAAAGAATTCCAAATATTTGAAGTGTCTGAGTTTTCTAATAGTCCTTTAGTATGAAGTAATTGGGTATGGCGAAGCAATCTGTTCACCTCAACGGGATCTTTCAGTGATCCGTGACGAAGTGGCACTCCGTTACCGGCCAACAGATTGCTTCGTCGGCCGGTATCATTATGCAAAACTGATTCTTTTCAGAAGGCCTCCTCGCAATGACGGGGGGCCGGCTGTCATTGCGAGCCAACTCTACTTATTTGTGAAAATAATGAATGGGTATGGCGAAGCAATCTGTTAACCGCAACGGGATTTTACCCGAGGTCACTCCGTTACCGGCAGACAGATTGCTTCGTCGGCCGGTATCATTACATACAACTGATTCATTTCAGAAGGCCTCCTCGCAATGACGGGGGGGACCAGCCGTCATTGCGAGCCGTACTTACTGAATAATTATTTATGAAAATAATGAATGGGTATGGCGAAGCAATCTGCCCGAACAGGCAGAACATCCATTCGCTTCACAGTTTTTACCCACAAGGACTAAAATCACCCTATGGTTTTACAGAAATATTTCTATATTAACACATTATTACCGGTAACAGTAACCCAAATGTTCATGGAAAGAGTAGGTTACATCTATATCATGACCAATAAGAACAACACCGTTCTTTACACAGGGGTCACCAGCAATTTGTTAAAAAGAATTGCTGATCACAAAGAACATCTTCATCCCAAATCGTTTACTGCTAAGTACAACCTGGTAAAACTAGTTTATTATGAAGAATTTAGCGATATCCAAACTGCCATTGTCCGTGAAAAACAAATTAAAGCCGGATCCAGGAAGAAGAAACTGGATCTGATTAACAAGAAAAATCCACACTGGGAGGATCTGTATGATTCAATTTGTGGATTTTAGTTTATGCCCGTTACCGGCCGACAGATTGCTTCGTCGGCCGGTATCATTACGCATAACTGAATCTATTGAGAAGGCCTCCTCGCAATGACGGGAGCGCACGGGCGCAACAGATTGCTTCTGTCGGCCACTATTGTTACATAAAACTGAATCATTTCAGAAGGCCTCCTCGCAATGACGGGGGGCGACCAGCCGTCATTGCGAGCCATACTTACGGAATAATTATAGATGAAAATAATGAATGGGTATGGCGAAGCAATCTGTCAACCGTAACGGGATTTTTCAGGGATACCGTATGAGTGGCACTCCGTTACCGGCCGACAGATTGCTTCGTCGGCCGGTATCATTATGTATAACTGAATCTTTTGAGAAGGCCTCCTCGCAATGACGGGTACGCCTAAGGCAGACAGATTGCTTCGTCGGCCAGTATCATTACACAAAACTGATTCTTTCAGAAGGCCTCCTCGCAATGACGGGGGGCGACCAGCCGTCATTGCGAGCCATACTTACAGAATAATTATTGATGAATACAATGACAGTGTATGGCGAAGCAATCTGTCGGCCGGTAACGGGCATGACCTAAAACCCATAGCCAAGGTGAAGTCCTGCACTCAGGTGAATGTCTTCCTGGTCAAAGGCCAGTTCAAGGGCCGGACCCAGATGGAAATCCTTGATCTCGAATTCGTAGGATGTTTCTAGGTGCAAGGAAAAACCGGCCTTTGGATTTTTATCTTCAAAGGTCAGACCCGGTGACAGGTTCAGGCATAATGCCTCCACAGGCCGGTAAAACACTTCGAGCCCAATCATATGATGTCCATGTTCGTCAAATATTCTTTCATAACCCAGCCCGGCTCCAAAATTCAATTCTGACAGGCTTCGGGAATAATGAATATGAAGTCCGTAGGCAAACGCTTCTTCTTTAAAAAAATATACCGGGGAGTTGGCAACCCCGATCTCATTTTTATGGTGCGCGTGATGATCTGCCTCGCTGTCTGCTTCTTCCCTGGCCTGAGCATACAGGCACACTGAAAAAGCTGTCATGAAAAAGCAGAAAGCCAGCTTTAAACTCATTGCTGTGGAAGTGGTTCGTGTGGTCATCTTGAATATAAGGCTCCTGCCAGGCTCATCAGGATGATCAAAACGACCAGCACGGCGTTGATGATGTTCCATGCTTTTAAAGGCTTTTTGTACCAATAAAACAATAAAACGGAGAACAATAAAGTCTGCAATATGACCTCGGGCAAGCCGATCAGTTGCTGTTTGACCGGAATAATGGTATAGATGATTCCTTCTGTTGATCCGATGGAAGGACCTGCTGTACCCAGTATCGCCAGACCGAGGAACAACAACCACAAATAAAACCAGCCATATCGTTCCGTTAAAATGACTGCCCTTATCGGCCATAACACCAGCGCAAAAATCAGTCCCCGAATGACTTGCAGCATGGGACCCGCCGCAACCCAGGGGGAGGTAACCGGTTTCATCAGGAGCGACATAGTTTCGGTGGCAAACAGATCTTTATAATGAAACAGGGTAGCGGACAATATCCCAAAAATAAAGTAGGTGACCATGTGCAGGGAGATTACCCGCCAGCAAAACGTTCCGAAAGTCGGGTGAGTTGAATTTTCCATGAGGTGTAGTTTTGGTGGTTGAAGCAATTGACCCGATTTGCACTCAAAATTTCAGGTTGACCGAAGTTAATCATTCTGTGGCAACCCTGAATAGGGCGGGGTCAAAATTTGCCATTCAAAAAAATGCAGAAATAGGGATTTTCCTTTGCATAATTCAGGTTAATCTATTATTTTTGCAGCCTGAAAAATTCCTCAGTAGCTCAGTTGGTTAGAGCATCTGGCTGTTAACCAGAGGGTCCTAAGTTCGAGTCTTAGCTGAGGAGCAACAGAAATTCCAGTAAACCCTGCGAGGGTTCAAGGACCATCGCAGGGTTTTTTATGTAATATGCACTTCATGAAAAAGATACATTGGAATTGGCAATGCCCTGGTGGACATCATTTTATTCCTCGAAAATGATGATCTCCTGCAACCATTTTCATTGCCCAAAGGCAGCATGCAGCTTGTTGATGCCGATATGGCCCTGCAGGTTGAAGAATCGGCCCGTTCCTGCAGGAAGCACATGGCCTCGGGAGGATCCGCCGCCAACACGATCCATGGTCTGGCCCGGCTGGGCATGGAAACTGCCTTTATCGGAACGGTCGGCAAGGATCCTTTTGGTGAATTCTTTGAAAAAGATATGAAGGATTGCGGTATCACACCCCTCCTTTCCACTGGCACTACCAGCACTGGCAGGGCGATTTCGCTGGTTTCACCGGGTGGCGAACGCACCTTTGCCACTTATCTGGGCGCTGCCATTGAACTTGCGGCCAGCCGGCTAAATGCACCTTTGTTCCGCGGATATGCCCACCTGCATCTCGAAGGATACCTGGTCCCCAATCAGCAACTGGTTGAATCAGCACTTATACTGGCACAACAGTGCGGCATGACGGTTTCGCTTGACCTGGCCAGTTACAATGTAGTGGAGGCCAACCTCGATTTCCTGAAACGGATCATTGAAAGTATAAACCCATAATTTTTGCCAATGAAGAGGAGGCACGGGCTTTCTCCGGTCATGCCGACCCGCAAAAGCCCTCGATGTCTTTGCTTCGATCTGCCCTACCGCAATGGTTAAAATCGGCGCCAGAGGATCCCTGATCTTTCATAAGGGCGAAAAATTATTCGGCCGACGCCATACCGGTAAACTGTGTGGACACCACAGGGGCCGGTGATCTATATGCCGCCGGCTATTTGTATGGATTTGTACGCGACTTCCCCCGGATGCACTGCGGCAAGATTGGTTCGTTGCTGGCCGGCAGGGTAATTGAAGAAGCGGGAGCGAAGATAGGTGCCTCCTCCTGGGATAAGATCCGGAACGAGTTGGGAAATCTTTAGAACAATCCGTGTAAGGAGGCATTCACCTTGTCGATCACCACACTCATGTCCTCCGGTTTATCAATGAAATTATTATGTGTCCACATCCACAATCAGCATCTTGCCCAGCTTATACGTTTCAATCCAGGCTTCATAGCGTTCATTCAGCCGCTTGAGGTAATCAAGCCGGATATTGTCCTCATATTTTCTTCCCCTTTTCTGAATTTGTTTCACCAGGGTCGGGACGGATGCCCGCAGGTAAATCACCAGGTCGGGGGGTTGAATGAGTGATCCCAGCATGTTGAACAGGGTAAAGTAGTTTTCAAAATCGCGGGTCGACATGAGCCCCATGGCGTGCAGGTTGGGCGCAAAGATATAGGCATCTTCATAAATGGTGCGATCCTGTACCAGGGTTTTGCCTGAACGGCGAAAGGACAGGATCTGGTTAAACCGGGTATTTAAAAAGTAGATCTGCAGGTTGAAAGACCACCGCTGCATGTCGTTATAAAAATCATTCAGGTAGGGATTGTCCTCCACATCCTCAAAATGGGCATCCCAACCAAAGTGCTTGGAAAGAAGGCTCGTTAACGTTGTTTTTCCCGAGCCAATATTGCCGGCAACCGCTATATGCATACTCATAAGTTATTGGTCTTTAATGCGCGCTTGTATCTCAAGTAATTCCTCCAGGTAATTTCTTTCGTTCGATAACCTGGGAACTTTGTTCTGTCCGCCCAGCTTACCCTTTTCCTGAAGCCACCGGTAGAAAGTACCCGGGGGTGCCGTATGAATGATAGGCTTATCCAGGGTCAGATTCCGGTATCTTTTGGCTTCATAATCCGAATTGATCGACATGAGGGCGTGATCGAGCAGGGTTGTAAAATAATCAAGATCATCTGGGGGACTGGTGAATTCAATCAACCATTCATGGGCGCCCTGGTGTTCATCACTCATGTACACCGGTGCAGCAGTATAATCGGTGATTTCAACGCCTGTTTTATCACAGGCAATCCGGAGGGCCTTATCGGCATTGTCCACCATGACCTCTTCCCCAAAAACATTGATAAAATGCTTGGTTCGTCCCGAAATAATGATTTTATGCGGGAAAAGAGAGGTAAACTTCACGGTATCCCCGATCAAATAACGCCACAGACCGGAATTGGTTGAAATAACCAGGGCATAATTGATGTCCTTCTCCACCTGATCAATGGTGAATGCCTCAGGATTGGGCTTATCCAGCTGATCCATGGGAATAAATTCGTAGAATATCCCATAATCCAGCATAAGCAGCATGTCGGCATTTTGGGGATCATCCTGGATGGCAAAAAATCCCTCCGATGCATTATAGGCCTCAAGATAATTCATTTTTTCGGAAGGGATCAGCTTTTTGAACTGCTCCCGGTAGGGGGAGAAACTGACGCCGCCATGTATGAAAAGTTCGAGGCCGGGCCATACTTCCAGGATATTCTTTTTGCCGGTGTGTTCCAAAAGGTATTTCAGCATGACAAGATTCCAGGAAGGAACTCCTGCAATACTGGTCACATTTTCCAGAATGGATTCCTCGGCGATGTGCTCCAGCTTTTCCTCGAATTTCTCCATCAAAGCGATCTTCCTGGCTGGGGGTACGGATAAATTCCGTCCAGAAAGGCAGATTCTCGATCAGGATGGCGGATAGATCCCCGTAATAAGATTGACTGCTGTAATTGTCGATTTTATGACTTCCGCCCAGGGTAAGCCCTTTCCCTGTAAAAATGGTGGTCTCGGGATTGTTCTGGCAGTAAATGGCCAGTACATCTTTCCCTCCCCTGAAATGGCATTCTTCGAGCGATTCCTTGCTTACCGGTATAAATTTGCTTTTGTCATTGGTGGTTCCGGATGATTTGGCAAACCACTTGATCTCGCCGGGCCATAGCAGGTTATTTTCTCCCTGCCGGAGCCGGTCAACAAAGTATTTTACATCCTCATAGGACTGCACGGGTACGGCCGACTGAAAATCCCTGAATGTTTTTATAGATCGGTAACCGTGCTTTTTCCCCCATTCGGTGTCTTCTGCCCTGGTGATCAGTTTTTGAAAAGTATCCTGCTGCACTTCGGAAGGATATTTCCGGAAGAGATCCATTTGATGGATCCTTTTTACATTCAGCCAGTTGATTATAGAGGTCAGGATGGGCATTGGTTACAGTTAGAAGGCAAATATAGGATAAAGTTAGAGAATGATTTTATTAAACCCTTGTTTTCATGGGTCTGTTTTTTCTGAAGATGGTGAGGATAGCCCCGGCCAGTACAATGGTTGCGCCCAGCAGGGTAACGGCGGTATAATGTTCATGTTGTATCCAGGTGGCCCCTGAATGGGAGATTATGGCCATCAGGGCAAAGGTGAGCATAGGATTTAATACCAGGATGACACTTACCTTGTTGGCCTCAATATAGTGAATGGCCATGGACAGGAGCCCATAGGCAACCAGGGTGTTCAGTCCCAGAAACAGCAGGATCAGCCAGCCGGCAATATGAATTCCGGCAAAATGACCGAAATTCACAAAGGGTAAATACAGCAACACCGGAAGTCCGAAGATGACCAGATTGAGCTGCATGGGCGGATGTTTCAGCACCATGATCTTCAATAAAACCGAATAGGCAGCCCAGGCTATTGCTGCCACCAGGACCCAGATGACGCCGGTTTGCCAGCGTCCTTTGCCCGAAAGGATGAGGCTGAACTGTTCGTTGTAAAAATCAGTAGTCCGGCCACCACCAGGAACAATCCCACAAATTGCCTCCAGGTAACCTTCTCATGGAAAAAAATAAACCCGGCAGCCGCCAGTAAAACCGGACCGAGTTGAATGAAGACCTGGGCAATGCTCGGCGTGGTAAGGTTCAGTCCTTCGATAAATCCATAATAGTTCAGCGAAAGGCAAAGGGTGGCAATGATCAGGATCAGCGGAGGCTTTCGCAGGATACGGAGGTACTGCGGTTTTTTGAAATAGTAATACCCGGTGAGAATGACAAAGGCCAGGACAAACCGGAACCAGGTGATGTCGGCCGGAGTGAGTCCTGACAGTGAGAATTTCAGGGCAATAGCCAGCACGCCAAATAAAACAGCGGTGATCACTGCGTAAAGGATACCTTTATAGGCTGTGGGCATGCAATGGGGGTTTAAACTGACCTCGGCTTTATTTCCTGTTTTTCTTCAGATAATTATCTACTGCTTGGGCCAGGTTCCGGCCCTGAAAAATAGCCCTTACAACAAGACTGGCTCCGATGGCTGCATCACCGGCAGCAAAAACCTTTGGTTTGCTGGTTTGAAATTCCTGATCCACCTTAATATTTCCCCTGGCGTCGAATTCCAGTCCGAATTCCCCGGCTACTCCCTCATGCACGCAATGTACAAATCCCATAGCCAGCAACACCAGGTCGGCATCCAGTATTTTGGAGGTTCCGGGTTTTTCAACCATGGTCATTTTGCCATTGCTGTTTACCCAGTCCACCTCAACCACTTCGAGTTGTTTAACCGATCCGTTGCTCGCCGATGCATCGCTTCGTGGAGAGGCTCCAGCTGCGCTCACAACCTTCTTCGTGCGAACTTGAATAGCGCAGGATATTGGCCCAGAACGGCCATGGATTATCGCGGCTTTCGTTTTTCAGGCGGTTTGGGAAGGATCTCAATTTGTGTGACGCTTTAGTGCCCCCTGCCGAATGGAGGTTCCCACACAATCCGAGCCAGTATCACCACCGCCAATGACCACCACGTTTTTACCGGTAGCGTTTATCCGCTGTGCATCAGGTATGCGGACACCCCGGTTAATCTTATTCTGTTGGGTAAGAAAATCCATGGCAAAATGTATGCCCTGCAGTCCGGATCCTTCCACGGTCAATTCCCGGGGTTTCATGGCTCCAATGGTCAGACATACCGCATCAAACGTACTTAGCAGCTCCTCTCCCTTGATATCAACCCCTACATGGGTATTGGTCTTAAATACCAATCCCTCCTCGAGCAGCATCTCGAGTCTCCGGTCAATCACTTTTTTGTTCAGTTTAAAATCGGGGATTCCGTATCGCAACAAGCCCCCGATGGCATCATCCTTTTCAAATAAGGTGACGTGATGGCCCCATTTATTCAACAGGTCAGCACAGGCAAGTCCGGAAGGACCTGAACCGACAACGGCAACTTTTAACCCAGTACGGGTTTGCGGGGGTCTGGGAAGAATAAAACCCAATTCAAATCCCTTTTCTGCAGCGGCAGCTTCATTTTCCCGGATGGTAACCGGTTCGTCATGAATATTGAGGGTACAGGCATTTTCGCAGGGGGCCGGACAAATTCTTCCCGTGAATTCAGGAAAATTATTGGTCACATGAAGCAAGTCGATGGCATTTTTCCAGTCGCCCTGATAAATGGCATCCTGCCATTCCGGCATGTTATTCATGACCGGGCAACCCCATTGGCAAAAAGGAACGCCGCAATCCATACAGCGCGCAGCCTGATCCTGCCTGTCCTTTTCATTCAGGGTTTGTTCCACCTCACCAAAATCCGATGTTCTCTCATTCAGTGGTCTGTATCCGGCAACCTTGCGTGGTATCTGAATAAATCCTTTAGGGTTTCCCATATCAATATGATGTATATAAACGATTTGTAAAATTTAGTAATGGAAGTGGGGCTCATCTTCCGTACGCTGAATTTTCTGAATAAGCTGCGAAATCTTCTGCTCTTCCAGTACCTTTTTGTATTCCAGCGGAATGACCTTGACAAATTTGGGCAGGTATTCATCCCAGTTAACCAGGATCTTTTCAGCCAGTTCACTGCGTGTATACAGGTAATGATTATTGATCAGCCTTTGCAGTTCGATCAGGTCATCCCTGTCGCCGATCGGGCTCAATTCAACCATGCCTTTATTGCAGAAATAATCAAAATTCCCGTCCCTGTCCAGCACATAGGCAATCCCTCCGCTCATTCCGGCTGCAAAATTGCGTCCTGCAGTTCCCAGCACCACTACCCTTCCCCCTGTCATATATTCACAGCAATGATCGCCGGCCCCCTCAACCACTGCCACAGCGCCGCTGTTCCGAACGGCAAATCTCCCGCCGACTTCTCCCCGGATATAGGCTTCACCGCTGGTGGCGCCATAGAGCAGGGTATTCCCTGCGATGATGTTTTCCTCCGGTTTGAAGGTAGAGCCCTTGGGAGGCACCACCACGATTCGTCCGCCCGATAATCCTTTGCCCAGATAATCATTGGCATCCCCTTCCAGTTCAAACTGAACGCCTTTTACCAGAAATGCGCCAAATGACTGCCCTGCAGATCCCATGAATTTGCATATCACCGTTCCATCGGGCAGTCCTGCTTCGCCATATATCCGCGTAATTTCACCCGAAAGCATGGCCCCCGTTGTACGGTCAGTGTTGGTAATTTCCTTGGATATCCATACCTTTTCCCTGTTCTTAATGGCCTTGTTGGCTATTTTTATCAGCTCATGGTCGAGTATCTCATCGATCTTATGTTTCTGCAAACAGGTACAATGCGTATCATATTTTGAAGCTTCTGTGGGACGGTAAAGTATTTGTGACAGGTCGAGCTTACTGGCTTTCCAATGGGTCGATATCCTTCCGTTGCTCAATGAAATCGGTACGGCCCACCAGGTCATCAAATTTCCTGAATCCCATTTCCGCCATGATCTCGCGAACTTCTGTGGCAATAAACCGGAAGTAGTTGATCAGATATTGCGATTTTCCGATAAACCGTTCCCTCAATTCAGGATTTTGGGTGGCCACGCCAACCGGACAGGTATTCAGGTGACATTTTCGCATCATGATACAGCCGAGCACAATGAGGGAACCCGTGGCAAATCCGAATTCCTCAGCGCCCAAAAGACCTGCATAAACAACATCTCTTCCGGTTTTCAACTGCCCGTCGGTTTGCAGTATCACCCGATCGCGCAGATTGTTCATGACCAGGGTTTGCTGCACCTCCGCTATTCCCAGTTCCATGGGCAATCCGGCGTGTTTGATCGAACTGGCCGGACTTGCGCCCGTGCCCCCTTCGCATCCACTGATGGTGATGCCGTCGGCATGGGCCTTGGCCACTCCGGCAGCAATGGTTCCCACGCCCTTTTCAGAAACCAGCTTGACACTGATACGGGCTCGCGGGTTGGTGCACTTCAGATCAAAGATGAGCTGCGCCAGGTCTTCGATGGAATAGATATCATGGTGCGGCGGGGGCGAGATCAGGGTGATTCCCGGTGTGGAATGCCTGAGTTTGGCAATGATCGAATCGATCTTATGTCCCGGAAGCTGACCCCCTTCACCCGGCTTGGCGCCCTGGGCAACCTTAATCTGGATTTCATCAGCATTGATGAGGTAATTGGTGGTTACGCCAAACCGGCCTGAAGCCACCTGTTTTATTGCGCTTCGCGCACTGGTCCCATCGGCCCGTGTTATGAACCGTTCAGCATCTTCCCCACCTTCACCGGTATTGCTTCTGCCACCTATGGTATTCATGGCAACTGCCAGCGCTTCATGCGCCTCTTTGCTGATGGATCCATAGGACATGGCACCGGTGACAAAACGTTTCATAATGGAATTCCACCGATTCAACCTCATCGATCGGAACCGGATTGCCCTTCTTCAGATTCACACATCCCCTGATAAACAGTGGTTTTCGGTTTTCCTGATCCACGAGGGCGCTAAATTCTTTAAACTTGCCATAATCATTGTTGCGGGTGGCCCATTGCAGCAATCCTATGGTTTCAGGATTCCAGGCATGCTGCTCTCCATTGCGACGATAATGGTATATTCCCTGGGTTTCCGGTTCCAGATTATCTTGGTTATCGGGCAATAGGCCATCCGGTGTGGAATGAGGGCTTCTTCTGGCAATTTCATCCAGGCCGATGCCTCCGATCCGGGAATCCGTGCCGGTGAAATATTTGTCGGCAATCTCCTTTGACAGTCCTATGGCTTCAAATATCTGTGACCCATGGTAACTGCGGAGGGTTGAAATGCCCATCTTGGACATCACTTTCAGCAGTCCCTTATCAATCGATTTAATAAAATGTTCCCGGGCCGTTACGTAATCAAATTTAATTTCACCGGCCTGGCATAGTTTTTCAATGATGGCAAAAGCTCCGTAAGGATTCACCACACTTGCCCCATAGGAAAAGAGCAGGGCAAAATGGTTTACTTCACGGGGTTCTGCGGTTTCAACAATGAGGCCCACCTGCATCCTTTTCTGGGTATTGATCAGGTGGTGATGAACTGCCGATACGGCCAGCAGCGATGGGATCGGGGCCATCCCGGGACTGATGTCACGGTCGGAAAGTATGATAAAGTTGCAGCCTTTGTCTACGGCTTCCTCGGCCTTTCTGCACATGGTCTCGATGGCCTTTCCGAGCGTTTCCCCCGGGTTTTTGCTGTCCGCTGCAAAAAGCATCGGTATGACCAAATGGGAATACTGGTCCTGATCGAGGTTCCTGATTTTTCCCAGGTCGGTATTGGTGACGATCGGACTGCGGAATTTAATGAGCTTGCAGTGCGATGAAGATTCCACCAGCAGGTTGCGCGAGAGCGAACCAATATAATTGGTCAGCGACATGACCAGTCCTTCCCGAATGGGATCAATAGGGGGATTGGTCACCTGGGCGAAATGTTGCCGGAAATAATTGAAAAGCCGCTGGGGCTTATCCGACATCACGGCCAGTGGGGTGTCATTGCCCATGGAACTTACCGGTTCCTGCCCTTCAAGGGCCATGGGTTTTATCAGCACATCAAAATCTTCTTTGGTATAGCCAAATACTTTCAGATACAGGTTATAGGCATCGCCCAAGGTGGTAGGCACCCGTTGCTTCACCACGATGTCCCCCAGTTCAATGCGGTTTTCCTTCAGCCAGTTTGAATAGGGATTTCTTTCGGTCAGCTGCCGTTTCACTTCCTCATCGGGAACAATGATCCCGAATTTGGTATCCACCAGCAGGATCTTACCCGGTTGCAGGCGTCCTTTCTGTTTGATCTGCTCGGGAGCAAAAACCTGCACGCCGACTTCAGATCCCATCACAATCAGATCATCCTTGGTGATGATATAGCGTGAAGGCCGGAGGCCGTTCCGGTCGAGTGTTCCGCCAATAAAACGGCCATCGCTGAAAACAATGGATGCCGGACCATCCCAGGGTTCCATGATGGTGGAATGGTATTCATAGAAAGCTTTCAGGCTTTCAGGGATAGGATTCTTGTCGTTCCAGGATTCCGGGATCAGCATACTCAGGGCATGCGGCAAAGATTTACCCGTCAGCACGAGGAATTCCAGAACATTGTCGAGTGAGGCAGAATCGCTCTTATCCGGTTCGATGACCGGGAATATCTTTTTCAGGTCTTCACCGATGACGCCGGTCTTCATGAGTGATTCCCGGGCACTCATCCACATGCGGTTGCCTTTGATGGTATTGATCTCTCCGTTGTGGCCCAGATACCGGAAAGGCTGGGCAAGGTCCCAGGTAGGAAAGGTATTGGTGGAGAAACGCGAATGAATAAGGGCAATAGCGCTTTCCAGTTTCGGATCACGCAAATCAAGAAAGTACTCCCTCAACTGGTGTGAGGTAAACATGCCCTTATAAACCATCACCTTGGAGGACAAACTGGGAAGGTAAAAAGCTTCCCGGTGATGGATGTCTGACTTGCGGACTTTATTTTCTGCCTGTTTACGCGCAATGTACAACTTGCGTTCCAGCTCATCCTGTTCAAAATTGCCGGCGACAAATATCTGACGCATAAAGGGTTCTGAGCTTCTGGATATTTCTCCCAGGATGGAATTATCCACCGGGACATCGCGAAAACCGATGACATCCAATCCTTCGGCCACCAGGGAATCAATCAGTATGGTTTCACAGGATTTCCGCTCTTTTTCAGCCTGCGGCAGAAAAACAAGCCCTGTGGCATATTTTCCTTCGGCGGGCACTTTGATTCCCTTGGAAAGAATAAAGCTGTGCGGAATTTGTATCAAAATCCCGGCGCCGTCTCCGGTGACATTGTCTGCACTTTCGGCTCCGCGGTGTGACATGTTTTCAAGCACCTCGAGGCCGCGGTGGATAATATCATGTGATTTTATTCCCTTGATCTGGGCAACAAAGCCAATACCGCAACTATCGTGTTCCTGCGAAGGATCGTACAATCCTTTCTTTTTTGGCATTCCGTTACTGCTCCTCATATGTTGATTCGTTAAATTTCACACTCCAAAAAAAAGCCATCCTTTTTCACGAGAATGGCTTTTCAACAATTAAAGATATACCAATCTCAAGACTATTGAGGTTTGATAAGATTTACATAATTATTATCTGTTTTTTTCATTTATCCCTGTTCATTGGGGGCAAAGATAATAAATATGTAGTATATTTTCATCTATTATCCCATTTTTAACAGGGTTATAATTGGATTAGGCTCTTTCTTCCAATGGTTCATACTCCACTCTGCCAAATACATTTTTATAGGCGGGCCGGATGATCCTTCTGGAGGCAAATGTGACTTCTTCCAGCCGGTGTGCGCACCATCCCGCCATACGGGCTATGGCAAAGATCGGGGTGAAAAGCTCCTTGGGAATGTCGATGCATTTATATACAAAGCCCGAATAAAAATCGACATTGGCACTGACCACTTTGGAATTACCCCCTTTGAAACTGGCAAATGCTTCCGGGGCAAGCTCTTCAATGGTTTCATAAAGCTGATATTCATCGGACTTGCCTTTTGATTCCGCCAGGTCCTTTGCTTTGTCTTTCAACAATATCGACCTGGGATCGGACAGGGTATAAATGGCATGTCCGATTCCGTAAATTTTTCCGGAGCCGTCGCCAGCCTCCCCCTTGAGAATCCTGCGCAGGTATTCGAGCACTTCTTTCTTGTCCTTCCAGTCTTTCACATTTTTCTTGATGTCCTTCATCATTTCCTCCACCTGCAGGTTCGCCCCGCCATGCAGGAACCCCTTCAGGGAACCCAGTCCGGCAGATAGGGCAGAGTAAGTATCGGTACCGGCCGAGCTGATGACCCGTGTGGCAAAAGTGGAGTTGTTGCCTCCCCCGTGTTCGGCGTGTAATACCAGAGCCAGGTCAAGAATATCTGCTTCAAGCCGGGTGTAATCCTCTCCTTTCAACATGTACAGAAAATTCTCAGCTGTGCTCAGTGAAGGGTCAGGATGTCTGAATATCAGTGATTTCCGCTGATAAGTATGTCTGAAGCCAAAATACACATAGGCAGCAATGACAGGAAATTTGGCGATCAGATTCAGGGATTGTTTCAGCAGGTTGATGTGCGAGTAATTTTCGGCCTCCTCGTCCTGGGTATACATGACCAGCACCGACCGGGCCAACATGTTCATGATATTCTTCCCCCGGAAGGAAAGGATCAGGTTCACAAAACTGTGCGGAAGTCACGGTGGCCGGCCATGTAAGTCGAGAACAGCTCGAGATCGTCTTTGTTGGGCAAGTTGCCGGTCAGCAACAGGTAAACGGTTTCATCAAAACCATGCCTTTTATCTTTCTGGAACCCATGCACCAGTTCATCTACATTAATGCCCCTGTAAAAGAGCCTGCCTTCGCAAGGGGTAATAACGGTGTCCTTTTTTTCATACCCTACCACGTCGCCGATATTGGTGAGGCCCACCAGAACCCCCGATCCATCCTGGTTCCTGAGGCCCCGCTTGACATTGTAGGTTTCAAAAAGCTCTTTGTCGATTTGAGAAGCCTTTACGGTGATCTCCTCAAGTTTTTGCATGAATTCGCTTAGTGGTTGCATGGTAAATAAAATTTACGATTGATATTACAAATTCCTGGTCAGGTTCTCACCTGTCCGTTTCCAAAAATGATGTATTTTGGTGCCATGAGGTCTTTCAATCCCATGGGACCTCTTACATGAAGTTTCTGATTGCTGATTCCCATTTCTGCTCCCAGGCCAAATTCGTTCCCGTCGCTAAAGCGTGTGGACGCATTGATAAAACACGCAGCGGAATCCACCTCCCCGATAAACCGCATACCCTGCTGGTAACTGTCGGTTACAATGGCATCGGAATGATGCGAGCTGTAAAGGTTAATATGGTCAATGGCTTCCTCGAGGGTTTCCACGATCTTCACCGACAGGATAAGATCGAGGTATTCTGTTCGCCAGTCCTCCTCTGATGCAGGCTCAATCCCGGGGAGGATCCCGAGGGTTTTATCACAGCCTCTCAGTTGAACTCCTGCCCGGTCATAAACCGCTTTATCCGGGGCAGGAACTGTTTTGCCACGCTGCTGTGGACCAGCAGTGTTTCCATGGCATTGCAGACACCCGGTCGCTGAACCTTGGCATTGAGCAAATATTCTCTGCCATGTCGAGGTCCGCAAATTCATCCACATACGTATGGCAAATTCCCATATCATGCCGGATAACAGGGATCACGGAGTTTTCCTCGACAAAACGGATCAATTCCAGTCCGCCGCGGGGAATAATCACATCGATATATTCTTTTAGTTTTACCAGTTGCAGCACGGATTCCCTTTGTGTATTCTCCACGATATCCACGCAATTTTCCGGAAGTCCCGCTTTCTTCAGTCCGTTCCTGATTAGTTTTGTAAGCAGAAGGTTGGAATGGATGGCATCGGACCCGCCGCGCAGGATAACGCCGTTACCCGATTTTATGGTCAATGACGCCACCTCGATACACACATTTGGCCGTGATTCGAAAATAATGCCGATAACGCCGATGGGTACCCTCATCTGTCCGACTTTCAGCCCGTTGGGCAGGGAATTCATGTTGAAGATCTCACCGGCAGGATCCTTCAGGTTCACCACATCGTGCAACAGGCGGATCAATCCTTCAATCCGTTTGTTATCCAACGTCAGGCGATCGATAAAGGCCCCGGACAGTCCCTTTTTCGCTCCTGCCTCCAGGTCCCTGCTGTTTTCCTGCCGGATGGCATCCCGGTTTCTGTCAATTTCTTCCGCAATGGTTTTCAATGCCAGGTTCTTCTGACCGGTATTTATCCGGGCAAGCTCACGGGAGGCCTTTTTGACCTGACTGGCTTTTATGCTTAGATTTTCACTGGTTTCATACATGGTTGACCGTCTTTTGTCGGTTTGCTACGAAATGTGTACCTACTTCCTTACCGGCAAGTACATCGAAAAGAATGGCCGGATCGGAACCACTGGTGATTAAACAATCAATTCCGTCTTTCAGGCAGATTTTGGCTGCAGAAATCTTCGTGATCATCCCGCCGGTACTGAATGAGGATCCGGCGCCCGAAGCCAGCTGTTCCAGCTCGGGGGTGATTTCCAGCACCGAATGAATAATCTCGGCAGCAACCTCCGTGCGCGGATCGGCCGAATACAGCCCGTCGATATCGGAAAGCATCACCAGCAGGTCGGCCTCCACCAGCGAAGCCACAATGGCCGACAGGGTATCATTGTCCCCAAATTCGATTTCATAGGTTGCAATGGTATCATTCTCATTAATGATGGGAATAATATCCATATCGAGCAATTTATGCAGCGTTCTTTTGGCATTCTGGTTCCGCGAAGGGATGACCACCACATCCTTGGTGAGCAGTACCTGGGCAACGGTCTGGTTATACTCTTCGAAAAATTTCTGGTAAATTTTCATCAGTTCCGCCTGACCCACTGCTGCCAGCGCCTGCTTTTTGGCGAGCTCCTGTGGTCGCTGTGTCAGGCCCAGACGGCCCGCACCCACGCCAATAGCTCCCGAAGTGACCAGGATAACCTGTACTCCCGCCGCCGGACGGCACTCAGCACATAGGCCAGCTTTTCGATGCTGTGAAAATTCATCCTGCCATTCGGATAGGAAAGTGAGGATGTGCCGATCTTCACGACGATCCGATGCTTGTTTTTCAAGGCTTCTCTGTAATCCATATTTAATTCCGTCAACATCGCAACTTTCATTTAAAAAACAATCTCCCCGATGGAGGATGGAAAATGCACTTCCCCGGGGGTTTCACCGGGAATGATCACCTGGCAGATGGATTCCAGCTTTTCCTGCAGTTCGGTTTCCCCATCGACTACCATGGCTGAAATGTTCCCCCCGGGAACGATCAGGTATTTTCCGTTGGTCTCCATTTTAATGACAATGAAATCGGCCTTGGCAATATTGGCCACAATCAACGCCAGCGGATAATTGTCATCGAATTCAATATCCGAGGTGGATACCGGATCATTCTCATTGATAATGGGAATGATATTCATTTCCAACAAGGTATTGAAGGTATTCCGGGTGTTTTCCACCCGCTGGGGATAATCGATGATGTCGCTGGTCAGCAATACCTGGGCAACAATCTGGCTGTATTCATCAAAGGTGCGCTGATACCATCGCATCAGTTCTGCCTGGCCCACTGCGGCGGTGGCCTGCATCTCCAGCTGTGTAACCGGCAGGTTCTGAAGTTTGAGTTTTTCCGTTCCCAGTATGATGGCACCGGAAGAAACTACCAATACCTGTTTACCGCTGTTGTGGAGATTGGTAATCACCATGGCCAGCCGGTCCATTTTCCTCCGGCTGATCTTTCCATTCTGGCCCAGCAACGCCGAAATTTCCACCCTGAGCACTATCGTTTCTTTCCCCCGCTCCATATTATCCCCTTAATAAATTTTGCATGGCTGCATCTTTGATTTCAAAGTGAAAGCTTTTCATCAACGCTTCCATTTTCCTGGCAATTTTATCGTTGCACAAATTCCCGATGCTGCCTTCGTGGGTATGCTTAACGCTATGACCCGGACTGGTAGCATCCGTCCTGAATTTGCCTGGCCACTGCTTTGTAGGCCTCCCGGAAAGGCATGCCTTCAAGTACAAGTTTATTTACTTCTTCCACCGAAAAGATATACTGATATTTATCGTCATTCAATATATTGGATACCGGTTCAATTTTAGTCATCGGCATAGGCCGCCATGCGGAGGCAATTCTTCATCTCCTCAAAAACAGGCAGAAAGGATTCCTTGATGATCTGCATGTCGCGGAAATACCCCGAAGGCAGGTTGATCCAGATGTGGTCGATCTCGTTGGGGAGGGCCTGAATCTTGTTGCATTTGGCACGTATCAGTTCAAACACATCCGGATTTTTCTTATGCGGCATAATGCTCGAGCCGGTGGTCAGTTCTTCCGGCAGTGTCAGGAATCCAAAATTCTGGTTGGCGAGAACAGGCAAACATCGGCAGCCATTTTGGACAGGGTGCCGGCCAGAGCAGACAAGGCAAAGGCGACGATACGTTCTGTTTTTCCGCGACTCATCTGCGCATTGATCACATTATAATGCATGCGCTCAAAACCCAGCAGATCCGTGGTCATCTGCCTGTTGATCGGAAAGGAGGAGCCATATCCCGCAGCAGAACCCAGCGGATTCTGATCCGCCATCCGGTAGGCGGCAAGCAGCATCAGCAGATCATCGGTCAGGCTTTCGGCATATGCGCCAAACCAGAACCCGAAAGACGAGGGCATGGCCACCTGAAGATGGGTATAGCCCGGGATCAGTATGTCTTTGTATTTTTCACTCCTGCTGACCAGGACCTGGAAAAGATCATGCATGCTTTCCGTCACCTGGTGCAGTTCTTCCCGGATAAAGAGCTTGATGTCGAGTAATACCTGATCATTCCTTGACCTGGCCGAATGGATCTTTTTTCCGGCTTCGCCCAGTTCACGGGTAAGCAGCAGTTCTACCTGGGAATGGACATCTTCAACCCCTTCTTCGATCGAGAAGGTCGTCTTTTTCAACAGTATCATGAATGTTAATAAGTTCCCGGTGCAGCGCCATCCGCTCGGCAGGAACTAGAAGGCCAACGCTTTCAAGCATGAGGATATGGGCCATGGATCCCAATACATCATACCGGGCCAGCAGAATATCGAGTTCCCTGTCTTTGCCGACCGTGAATTGCTCAATGAGTTGATCGGTCTGAATATCTTTGTCCCAAAGTTTCATGGCAATAAAAATTTAGCTTCCGGAAACATCGTCCTGAAGTGTTACTATCCCTGCAAAATCGACCGGAGTGCTTCAGGATATTTAACCTTGCCTTTTTGTTATGGCATG
Source organism: uncultured Bacteroidales bacterium (assembly GCA_963800645.1). Taxonomy (GTDB): domain Bacteria; phylum Bacteroidota; class Bacteroidia; order Bacteroidales; family UBA10428; genus UBA5072. The sequence continues at coordinate 19,507 of CAWDBX010000004.1, forward strand.
ATGCGCCATCAGTCTAATGGCATTGATCTTGATAAAACCGGCACTGTCCTTCTGATCGAAACCGCCGGCAATGTCCATGCTGGAGAGTTCCTTGTCATAAAGCGAACTTGGCGATTCCCTCCCGTTAATCATTACGTTGCCTTTATACAAGCGACAGATAAACAATACCATCAATGAGTTCCTGACTTTTATCGATCGCTGCCCGCAGAAAATCCATTTCGGGACTGAACCAGAAACCATTGTATACAATTTCAGCAAAAACAGGCGACAGCATATTGCGAAGCCGCATCACTTCACGGTCCATGGCAATCCCTTCAATATCCATATGGGCGTGCAACAGAATAGTACCTGCCGGCGTTTCATAAACACCCCTGGATTTGATGCCCACGAAGCGGTTCTCGACCATGTCCAGCAATCCGATCCCGTTTTCACCACCCACCTTATTCAGGTAAACAAACAACTCCAGCGGATCGGTCAGGCTGATCTTATCTTTCTTGTTTACCACCCTCACGGGAATTCCGTCCTTAAAATGGATTTCTATATGGGTTTCTTTATCCGGAGCAAGCTGCGGGGGAACAATTTTGGTGAACATATCCATTTCGGGCTTGTATCCGGGATCTTCCAGAATTCCGGCTTCATGGCTGATATGCATCAGGTTGTCGTCTTCACTGTAAGGCTTCTTGACCGTTGCTTTCACCGGAATATTATTCGCTTTTGCATAATTCAACATGTCGGTTCTTCCCTTGAACTGATCCAGAAATTCCTGTGTTTTCCAGGGAGCAAGCACCTTGATTTTAGGATTCAGGCATAATAGGACAATTCAAAACGAACCTGGTCGTTGCCTTTTCCGGTTGCTCCGTGGGAAACATATTCAGCTTTCTCTGTCCCTGGCAATCCTGTATCTGGTATTTTGCAATAACCGGCCTGGCCAGCGAGGTACCCAGAAGATACCGGTTTTCATATACGGCATTGGCTTTCAGTGCCGGAAAAATATAGTCGGTAACAAATTCCTTTTTCAGGTCCTTGATAAATACCTTGGATGCGCCAATTTTAAGTGCCTTTTTCTCCACCTCCCGGAAATCGTCATCCTGCCCGACATCCGCCACATAGGCAATCACCTCGTATCCCTTATCGATCAACCATTTCAAATAACCGAAGTATCCAGTCCGCCGCTGTAGGCCAGAATAATTTTTCCTTCTTCATCTCCACTTACTTAATTTTATCCTTTAATTCAGGTATAATAATTATCAGTGTATTAATAACATCTTTTTCCGTGACATTATCATGCGGTATAATCAGGATGGTATCATCCCCTGCCAGGGTTCCTACTATTTCAAAGGGATTGACTTTATCGATAAGCGACGCGATGCTCGGGAGCATACCCCGGCAGGGTGCGGATGATCCCCAGTTTATTGGCAAACTGGATGGACACAAATCCTTGTGCCGCATAACTTTCCGCCAGTTCCTGTCCCGGCATATGATGCTGATCGGGAAGTTCATAAATATAACCCTTCTCATTATCAGATATTTTGTTCACTTTAAGGAATTTCAAATCTCTTGAAAGGGTTGCCTGCGTATAGTTCAATCCTTTTTTCTCGAGCAGGTCCAGTAATTCCTCCTGACTGGAAACTTTCTGCGAAGAAATAATGTTTCGGATGGCTAACAAGCCTTTCTGTTCTGTTTCCCATGATGAATAGTTATTCATGTATTGCTGCAAATATATACATTATTTATATAATTATACAAGTTCAATTTAAAAATATTTGTACTTTTGAGCCAAATATAGAACTAATTTTTTTTGAGGTATTTAATAAAGATGGACAAATCAATCAGCAAAGTTATCGTTCTGGGTTCAGGGGCACTGAAAATCGGAGAAGCAGGAGAATTTGATTATTCGGGTTCACAGGCATTAAAAGCCTTGCGGGAAGAAGGCATACAAACCGTACTGATCAATCCGAATATTGCCACTGTTCAAACATCTGAAGGCATTGCCGACACGATCTATTTTCTTCCGGTCACCCCTTATTTTGTTGAAAAAGTCATTGAAAAAGAAAAACCCGATGGCATCCTGCTGTCATTTGGGGGACAAACCGCGTTGAATTGCGGCATTGCCCTGTACAGAAGCGGCGTGCTGGAAAAACATCATGTTCGTGTGCTGGGAACTCCGGTGCAGGCCATCATGGACACCGAGGACCGGGATCTTATTCATCAAAAAACTGGATGAAATACAGGTCAAGACCATCCAGAGTATCGCCGTAACCCAGCATCGATGATGCCGTCAAGGCAGCCGGTGAACTGGGTTATCCGGTAATCATCCGGGCTGCCTATACCCTTGGCGGACAGGGCAGCGGATTTTGCAACAATGAAGCCGAATGAGAAAGATGGCTGAAAAAGCTTTTTCCTATGCCCCGCAGATTCTGGTTGAAAAATCACTGAAAGGATGGAAAGAGGTTGAATACGAAGTAGTTCGTGATTGTTACGACAATTGCATCACCGTTTGCAACATGGAGAATTTCGATCCCCTGGGAATCCATACCGGCGAAAGTATTGTGGTTGCGCCCTCACAGACCCTTACAAATTCGGAATACCATACACTTGCGGCAGCTGGCCATCAAAATTATCCGGCATATCGGAATTATCGGCGAATGCAATGTTCAGTATGCCCTTGATCCAAATTCCGAAGATTACCGGGTAATTGAAGTGAATGCCAGGCTGTCGCGTTCCAGTGCCCTGGCATCCAAAGCAACCGGTTATCCGCTGGCATTTGTGGCCGCAAAACTTGCCGTGGGATATGGACTGCATGAAATAAAAAATTCCATAACCAAAACCACTTCTGCCTTTTTTGAACCCGCACTGGATTATATCGTGTGCAAGATTCCCCGCTGGGATCTGAATAAATTCATTGGCGTTTCGAAACAGATCGGCAGCAGCATGAAAAGCGTGGGTGAAGTCATGGCCATCGGCCGTACTTTTGAAGAGGCCATCCAAAAAGGACTTGCGCATGATCGGTCAGGGCATGCACGGTTTTGTCGGCAACCGTGATCTTGACATTCGAGGATATTGAAAAGGAATTGACCGAGCCCACCGATATGCGGATCTTTGTCATTGCCGAGCTTTTGCCAAAGGTTGTTCCATTGAAAAAATCCACGAGCTCACCCGCATTGATCCCTGGTTTCTGTATAAGCTGAAGAATATTTTCAACCTGAAAAACGAACTGGAAACAGTTATGATTCGCTTGCAGATCTCCCTGTAGACCTTCTCCGATCAGCCAAAATACTGGGATTTTCGGATTTCCAGATTGCCCGGTCTGTGCTGAAGGACGATGCAGGAATACATGCAGGAAGGACTTCTCGAGGTAAGGGAATTGCAGCAAAAAGCTCGGATCGTTCCCGTGGTCAAACAAATCGATACCCTGGCCGCGGAATATCCTGCCATGACCAATTATCTCTATCTCACCTACAGCGGAACATCAAATGATGTAGATTATAAGGATGATCATAAATCGGTCATCGTTCTTGGTTCGGGGGCTTACCGCATCGGCAGCAGCGTTGAATTCGACTGGTGCAGTGTAAATGCGCTGTATGCGATCAACAAAGAAGGCTACCGCTCGGTCATGATCAATTACAATCCCGAAACCGTCAGCACCGATTATGAAACTGCGACCGGTTATATTTTGATGAGCTGTCCTTTGAAAGGGTAATGGATATCGTTGAGCTGGAAAATCCCCATGGGGTAATCCTTTCCATGGGCGGACAGATTCCCAACAACCTGGCCATGAGGCTTTACCAGCAACAGGTGCCTATCCTAGGAACTTCCCCTCTTTCGATTGACAATGCGGAAGACCGGCATAAATTCTCGACGCTGTGCGACGACTTGAAAATTGATCAGCCCCGGTGGAAGGAGCTTACCAGCATCAGAGAAATCCATGATTTTGTGGATGAAGTCGGATTTCCCGGTCTTGATCCGTCCTTCCTATGTGCTTTCCGGTGCGGCCATGAACGTGGTTTCCAACAAAGAGGAAATGGAACATTACCTGAACCTGGCCGCCAAAGTCTCGAAGCAATATCCGGTGGTGGTTTCGGAATTCATTGAACAGGCCAAGGAAATAGAAATTGATGCTGTGGCCAACAAGGGAGAACTGATCGCCTATGCCATCAGCGAACATGTTGAATTTGCCGGTGTGCATTCGGGTGATGCCACCATCGTTTTCCCTGCGCAAAAGATCTATTTCGAGACCATGCGCCGGATAAAGAGGATCTCCCGGCAGATTGCCAAAGAACTGAAGATCACCGGTCCTTTCAACATTCAGTTCCTGGCCAAGGACAATGATATCAAGGTCATTGAATGCAACCTCAGGGCTTCCCGGAGCTTTCCCTTTGTCTCCAAAGTACTGAAGGTAAATTTTATTGAACTGGCCACCCGGGTCATCCTGGGCAAAGAGGTTGAAAAACCCAGTAAATCGGCTTTTGACCTCGACTGTATCGGGGTAAAGGCCCCGCAGTTTTCCTTTTCCCGCCTGCAGAAAGCCGATCCGGTTCTGGGTGTGGATATGGCTTCGACCGGTGAAGTGGGCTGTATCGGGGAAAATTTTTACGAGGCCATACTGAAATCAATGCTTTCAGTAGGTTATACTTATCCCAAGAAAAACATCCTGTTATCTACAGGTCCCATGCGTTCAAAAGTGGAGCTGGTGAACAGCTGCAAATTGCTGTCGGAAAAAGGGTATAATCTTTTTGCCACCCGTGGAACTGCCCAGTTCCTCGAAATGAACGGCATTCCCTGCACCATGCTGCACTGGCCCGATGAAGATAAAAAGCCCAATACCATGGATTACCTGAGGAACAAAATGATCGACCTGGTCATCAACATTCCGAAAGACCTGACCAAGACTGAACTCAGCAATGATTACCATATCCGCCGCAGTGCCATGGATTTCAATATTCCGCTGATCACCAACGGCAGGCTTGCCAGCGCATTTCTTACCGCTGTCTGCAAACTTTCGATCGAAGATATTGCCATTAAAAGCTGGGATGAATATTAACCTTTCCGCCAGGACGCCTCAGTCACAAATGGCCGGTTTGTCCGGATTGTTTTTATATTCAAACATCAGCCTGATCTGTTCTGTGCGTTATTCTGGGTACCGAAAGCGGTGGCAGCTCATCCAGACCAAAAAAGCCCGTTTCACTGGTCTCCATGCCGTTCTGCAAAGTGCCCCCCTGCTCCTCACAGAGGATAAATATCTTATAGATGTGATACATATCGGGCGGATGGCTGTGGCACATTTTATCGAGCACGGCAAGCAGCCTCACCGGTTTTACCTCCAGCCCGGCTTCCTCAAAAACTTCCTTCCGGGCCACCTCCAATGGGGTAAGCCCGACATCGGCCCAGCCTCCGGGAACCGACCAGCGGCCATCAATGGTCTCCCGCACCAGCAAAATCTTGTTCCCGCGGAATACCACACCCCGGACATCTACCTTGGGAGTCTGATATCCCTTTTCCGAGGCAAAAACATCCACCAGTTTTTCCATGGGTAAGCCGGTAAAATCCTGCACGATTTCCACACTGATCTGCCGGATCTGCTGGTACCGGTCAATGTCATACTTATTGTCGGAATATTCCAGTCCTGCCTGTGCAACCGCCTGTAATCGCTTGGCTATCTCCAGCCAGGGATATTCTGTTGTTATTCTTCATCGTGCAAATTATAATAGTTTTTTTCGTTTCATGATATAGAACATGATGGCGGCCGTGACCCCCATCAGCAACAATGCAAACGGATAACCGGCCCTCCATTCCCAGTTCCGGCATAAACTTAAAATTCATGCCATAAATGCCGGCAATCAGGGTAAGCGGAATAAAGAGGGTCGTCATGATGGTCAGTAAATTCATGCTGCGATTCAGCCGGTTGTTGATATTTGAACTGTTCAGTTCGATCAGGTCGGAAAGGGTGTCCTGACCTTTTTCATACATATGAATAATATGGTTGATATGGTCCTTCACATCCTGCATATACGCAATGGTGGCATCCTCCAGCAGCGAATAATCTCCCTGAACGATATTCAGCAACGCTTCCCTGACAGGATAAATAACACCCCGCAATTCACTCACCGGCTTTCTGAGCAGGTATATTTCCAGAATTTTATCCTGACCCGGGCTCTCCATCAATTTGTCCTCCATTTTATCAATATTGTTATTAATCTCATCCACTATGCCATAATAAGAGTCAATTAATGTATCAATTAAAAGATAAAACAGGTAATCCGACTTTTTTTGCCTGGCCCTGCTTTTCCCGTTGACGATCCTGTTTTTGATATCTTCAAATATCCGGTTTTCAAAATCCTTCAAAACAAGAACATAATATTCTCCCAGTATCAAACTGATGTGTTGCTGCATCAGATTATCCTCCACGGGATAGTCGAGAAATTTCAGGGTAAACAACAATTGTTCCCCCGATTCTTCCATTTTGGGCAGATGAGAAATGTTCAATACATCTTCCAGCATCATGGGATGTATCCCAAATAATTTACCTATACTTTCAATTAAGGTAACATCAGTTAAATTATTAATAATTATAAGGTTTACCTTATTTTTGTCAATGAGTTTTTCCAATTGATGGATATCCCCGGTCTGGCTTTTTTCACAGGTATCCTCATCATACACGAGCACTTCCATCACCGCCGGAGAAGGTTGGCGATTGCCGGTATACACCAGACTCTCGGGGGGCAATCCGGCCTTTTTCGCATAATTTGCCTTATTTTTCTTCATATCTGATGGTTTAGTCCTTTTAAGAGGACAAAAATAACCTTATTCTTTCAAACAAGTTCTGCTGCAGGTTCCCCGAATGATTATTCACCTTGCGGTGGATCCGTTATCCGCCGAAAACCTCCCGGAATACCGCAAAGGATTTCAACCGGGAAAATCCTTCCACATGCATGGAATAATGCCGGACGATCCGGTCCAGCAGCAAAGAACGGTTTTGCTTGGACAGTTGCAGGTCTTCCGGCGGACCCTGGGGATTTGCCATCAGTGCAGTCAACGCCGTTACAGCCTCTGCAGGCAATTCAAAAAAGATCTCCATGTCAGCGGAAATCCTGTATCCGCCTGATGATCCCGGATTAACCGGAAGGATTCCGATAAATCTTGATACATGCAGCATAAACCAGAGGTGAAAATTGGCGACACCTTCTTCTTTATGATCCAGCAGCAAAAGCGCATGAAACAGGAAGGAAAAAAGGGCGGGACTGCTTTCTTCCTCACGCAGCGTGAGATAGAGCACTTCCGCCAGAAAAAGGGCAATGGCGCTTTTGGAAATACTGAATGGGACAGTAGTATAGTGATAGGAACAGGACGCCTCTTTTAACCTTTGCAGTTCGCGGTTCTGCCGGTAGTAAAAATCAGCCTCCAGTAAAGTTAAAGGCTGAAACAGGGTTGCCGGGAACCTCGATTTCTTTGAACGGACACCGCTAACGATGCAGGACAGCCTGCCATGCTTTTCGGTATAAAGCGTCACGATCAGGCTGGATTCTCCGTATTTGATGTGATGAAGAACAATGGCCCGGGTTTTACTCAGCATGGCTTTTCATCTTACATGGGCACCGGTCAGTGAATAAATAGCAATTTCGTTACATGCGTTTTGGTACCATCCTCATTGGTACAAAAAACAAGATATACGCCTGTCTGCACCCGGTCGCCCCTGAAATTCTTTCCGTCCCAGATAGCCTGGCCTCCCAGGGCAGTGGTTTCAAACACAATATTTCCGCTGATGTCGGTAATCTTTACGTTGACGTTTTCAGCCAGACCGGTAACCGTAATCTCTCCATAGTAATCTTCCCTTACCGGATTCGGGAAAACATAAACCTTTCCAAAGTCATCGCCGCCTTCGGTTGCCCTTCCCCTAAAAGAAATGATCCCCTTTTCGGTGCCAAAAAATACCTCGCCTGTTTTATCGTTGACGGCCACCGTTTGCACGTTATTGGAAAACAGCGGACTATTCTCTTCCGTAAAGTGGTAAATTTCCTTTTTCCCATCGGGAGAAACAAGAAATACGCCTGATTTTTCAGTGGCCAGCCACTTCTGGTTGGCCCCGTCGACCGCAATCGTGTTGATTTTTTCTGTCGACAGCAAAAGGTCCACGAAAGAGGTTCCATCATTACGGGGTATTTCAGGCTGGTAACCGTATACCGCATCCTCGGCAAATATTCCTGATGGATTGAAATAAATTACGGGGCCTTTGTTGGTACCCACCCAGATATCCCCTTCCTGATCCTCGGTGACGGAATACACACGATCGAGCAGATCGGGAACCTGGTTCCGCACGCTGAATGACTTTTCCCGGATGGATCCTTCGCCGGTTTCCTCAAATACAAGAATTCCTTCATCTTCAACTGTCAACCACACCTGTCCGCCGGTAGTGACGATGATCTCTCCGGTGGTAGTATTCACGCCGAATCCGTCATATTCCAATGCTACCGCTTCGAGACTGCCTCCTGATTTTCTCCGGTAAACCGCCTGATCACTGTTTGAGGTGGAAATCCAAAGATTTCCGTCCTCATCGTGCGTGGCACCGGTAACCCGCACATAGCCATGGCCATAGCCTGGAACAGGCTGCAGCACGCCATCGGTTTCGTCGATTATATCAATCAGTAAGCCATTTTCAAACTCCGCGATACCATAACCATAGGATCCTCCGATGACATGATCATTGTTTTGCGGATCAATCGCAATTTCCGATATGTTCAAAAACTCTTTCAATTCCGGGATGGTATTGCCGTTATAGCTTGTCCAATCTTCATTAGAAAAGGAATAGGCCCCGTAGCCGGACCATTTCGACGCCTCGGTCCCTCCTCCTGCCCAGAGCTTTCCTCCAAGGACCTCAATATCTCCCGCATCGCGGTAAGCAGGTCCGTCGGGGAAAATCACCGAACCATTCCCGGCGGCATCCAGCTTGATCAATCCGTTTACGGGATCGGCATACCATAAACGCTGGTTGGAATCGTACAGGGCATGTTCGGCGTAGTATGTAAGCACATCCCTTTCCAGTTGTTCCTGATTATTATATACTTTGGTCCTGAGGAGGGAGGAGAATACCAGGTATCCATCCTGTTCCCCCAGGTATTGGAAGCTGTCATTATAGCTCTGCAGCCACACGGCCCAATCCGCATCAGAAATGGTGATGATCTCATCGAATCCGGTAACCTGATTATGATAGACACTGAACAGCTGATTATTGAACCAGGCGAGAAACCGGTATTCTGCATCAGGATCCGGCAGATTCTCCAGGCGCACCCAGGCATTGAAATCAACCAGATTGGGATTGTCCAGGGAAGCCTTGTAAATACCCTGGGCGGTGGCGGCATATAAATGCTGTCCGTCGGAAGCAATATCATTGATCCAGATTTGCGTTCCTCCGGGGCCGAAAATATAGGTGTCTTTTATTTCACGCCTGACCAGGTCGCACAAAACGATGCCGAATCCGCAAGCCAGATAAGCATAGTTCTCCCTGAAGAAAACATTGTTGATCGATTTCTCCCCGGAGATCATTTTTCGCTTGATATCCGGAATGTTGATTATGCTGTCGCCCACCACCAAATCAACATTGCCGTTGCTGTAACCGATCACAAAAGTGGTGGCCGGTTTTGAATACCCGATGGTAGAAATATCCGCATCGGACAATCCATTTACCTTGGAATACTTATTGATGCTGTTATCCCGGGTGTTGTACGAAAACAGGCCGCCTCCCGAAGTGGCACAGAAAATCCGGTCGCCATATTCCGACAACCGGTTGCCCTGGTTATAGGGCAGGTGATCGCGCCAGGCTCCATTCGGAATTTGACCGGCAGTGCGGAAGGGTTGCATACTGAGCAACAGGCACAGGACAAAAGCAGGAATTTTACAAAAATTCGGTCGAGATCCGGAGCAATGATTTTCCAGTTTCATGATTCTTCCGCCTGTGGTAAAGTTCGTGAAAAATATTCGAGCAGTTCGTTCATGGCGAGCGCCCTGTGGGAAATCTGGTTCTTGTCGGCCAGTGACATCTCTGCAAAGGTCTTCTGATGGCCTTCGGGCTGGAAAATGGGATCATATCCGAATCCCTTCTTTCCACGTTTTTCATGGAGGATGATCCCATGGATTTCCCCCTGAAAGTAAGTCAGATGTCCGTTCTCCACCAGCGCGATTACGGTGCGGAACCTGGCCCTGCGATCGGTTTTGCCGGTCATTTTCTTGAGCACCTTATCCATATTGTCCTCAAAGGTACAATTTTCCCCGGCGTAACGGGCGGAGAATACCCCGGGTTCGCCCCCCAGCGAATCGATCTCCAGTCCGGTATCATCCGCAAAGCAATTCAACCCGTACCGGTTGTAGATGAAAAAAGCCTTTTGTGCTGCATTGCCTTCAAGAGTATCCTGCTCTTCCGGAATTTCCCCTTCAAAACCTATATCCGTCAGGTTCTGCAATTCCACCTTCTCGCCGATCACCTGTCTGATCTCTTCGAATTTGTGCTTGTTGTTGGTGGCGACAATCAACAGCGGCTTTTTTCTCTTCTCCATCGGTCAGTCAATTAAGCTTTGCATTACAAAAAAAGAAAACAAGGAAATATCCTTGTTTTCATCTGGCTCATGAATAAACAAACCGTTTCTCATCCGCCGCTGGCACTGAATCCGCCACCAATTTTGGCAGGTCTGGGATTAATGCAAATTACGGGTATTCTTTCACTGTTGGCAATGATATATTGTTCCTGAGGTCCCAAAACATAATCGGTAAAACCAATATCCCGGGTGGTCATGAGCATGATGGCATCGGCATCCACCGTTTTGGCATATTGCACCGTCTCTTTTCCGAAATCGTTTTCTCCCACAGACATCTGGGACTCAAACCGGATGGTTTTGCTGTTAAAATATTTCGTAATAAAAAACATGTTGGAATCCAGACCCTTTACGAAAATTACTGTCGGCATACTTGGCCCTGAACAGATGAAATTTCGTCCCGAATTTTCTTGAAAAGAAGTGGGTCCAGGCAACGCATTCTTTTGTCTCGCGTTTATAATTGATGGGCAATACAATATTTTTCAAGGCTTCACTTTTGGGTGATTCCTGAACCACGATAAACGGCGCCTTAGAACTGGCGATAACTTTTAGTGCCCAGCTGCCCAGAAACTTCTGCATGCCTACAATACCATGTGTTCCCATTACCACCAGCAAGGCATTCATTTGTGCCGCAAGATCACCGATGGTGTGGAAGATAGAGCCTGAACGGACGATAAAGGAGAACTTCAGTGAGGGATCATTGAACTTCTGCTTGACCTCGTCTGCCATTCTTTTTTCAGCTTCCGGAATTTCCGTGTCTTTTTTAACGATATGTACCACTGCAATTTCACCCTTAATCATGGATGACATTTGAACAGCGTGTTCAACGGCATACACAGACTTCTCGGTGAAGTCCCAGGTAACCATAATCAAGTTCTTTTCATGTTCCATGCTTATTGCCATATTTTTCATAAAACTATAAAATTATTCGTTTATTTTGAATATCAGGCGAAAAAACAAGATAATTTATGATTTTATATCATTTGTCAATTGGCAGAGAGCGACTAAATTCCTACTTTTGAAACTCGAATCACAACTGAGCTATCATGGAAACCTACGACTGGAAAAATATGCCTTTTGGCTATGTAAAAACGGATTACAATGTGCGGTGTTACTTCAGAAACGGAGCATGGGGAGAAATTGAAATCTCTTCCTCGGAATATATTCACTTGCATATGGCAGCCACCTGCCTCCATTATGGCCAGGAAGCTTTTGAAGGATTAAAGGCCTTCAGGGGAAAGGATGGCAGGATCCGCGTGTTTCGGTGGAATGAAAATGCCAAACGCATGCAAAATACAGCAGAAGGTATAAAAATGGCCCCGGTGACCACGGAAATTTTTAAAAAGGCGGTTTTCATCCGCCGTCAGGTTGAATGAAAAATACATTCCCCCATACGGATTTGGGGCATCCCTTTATATCCGGCCGCTGCTGATCGGTACGGGCGCGGAAGTTGGCGTGAAGCCTGCCAGGGAATATATGTTTATGGTTTTTGTAACCCCTGTGGGCCCTTATTTCAAGGAGGGATTCAAGCCGGTTGATATCATGGTGTGCAGGGATTTTGACCGGGCAGCTCCTTTGGGAACAGGTTGTTACAAAGTCGGCGGTAATTATGCCGCCAGCCTCCGCTCGCTCGATCTGGCGCATCAGCAGGGTTATTCCACTTCACTTTACCTCGATCCGAAAGAAAAGAAATACATTGATGAAGCCGGTCCGGCCAATTTTTTTGCCATTCGCGGCAATTGTTACATTACGCCCGAGTCCAAGTCGATCCTGCCTTCAATTACCAACATGAGCCTTCAGCAATTGTCCCTTGACCTTGGGCTAAAGGTGGAGCGTCGACCCGTTCCGTTTGAAGAACTGCCCTCGTTTGAGGAAGTGGGCGCCTGCGGTACAGCTGCCGTGATCACTCCCATTCGTAAAATAGTGGATCCCGACAACAACAAAATCTACGAATATTGCCTGGATGGCCAGCCCGGACCTGTTTCCACCCGATTGTACAACAAACTGGTTGCCATTCAGAACGGGGAAGAGCCCGATGTGCATGGTTGGGCAGAATTGGTGGAATAATCCGGCCTGTTGGTCAAAAGCAGTTGATCTTTTATCAGTTAAGCCCGGCAAACTGTAACAAGTTTGCCGGGCTTTGCGTTAATGGGTACATCCATCGAATAAATTCATATTCTATTTTTATACCATCAATAACCAATTAAATTTTCGCTGCTATGATTAGAAGATTTCAGTTAATGGGTGCGCTGGCACTGGCATCTGTCATGATTCTCGGTCTGAATTCCTGCCAGAAGGATAAGGACGAAAAAAGTGTGAAGGATTATCTGTCAGTGGATGGCGCTGCCTATGTGTCAGGTTCCTTTCCGGAGGCTTCAACGGGCGATGCATTGCCCGAAGTCATGGATGTCACCGGAAACAGCTCGGTCATCCAGGGAGGATCCAATCCGATTGCTGTTTATGCTTCGGTTCCGGCCTCCAAGATTTTGGTCGGTGTTCAGGGGTCAAACGGCTACTATGAGTACGTAGAAAGTTCCAAAAGTACTGCCATCATTTACACCCTTTCTCTGGTGTTGTCCACCAACATTCCTGGTGATCAATTTGTTATCATTGTGGCCATCGTCGATGATTTCGGACTGGTTAGTGCAACCTTCGAATTGCCGGTAAGTATCATTGAAGTAGGGACCGGACAGTTGCAGGTCAGTTTGTCGTGGGACCAGCCAAATGATGTGGATCTGCATTTGGTAGAACCCGATGGAGAAGAGATTTATTACAGTACCGATTATTCCTCCAACGGGGGCGTACTGGACCTTGATTCCAATCCCGGTTGCTATATCGACGGCGTTCAGAATGAAAACATTACCTATTCCGATGAAAGCACGGTGGAAGCCGGAACTTACACGGTAAGGGTTGATCTTTATGATGGCTGCGATGTAGGTGCCCAAACCAATTACATTGTAACAGCCCGTTTGAATGGTGAGCTGATCGTTCAGCAGTCGGTCACCAATCCCTATAACGGATCATTTCCGGCAGGTTCTTTGGGTGATAACGGCGGTTCGGGATCAGGCGTTCAGGTCATGCAGTTCACGCTTAGCGGTGACAACCTGAAAAGTACCGCTACCTCTTCCTTTAAGGCTATCCGCTTCCCCACGCAAAGAGAAGCTGCCTCCCTCAGCGATAAGAAATCACGGCTGAAATAATCCGGCTCACCGGCAGGGTTTAAATCCCCCGCCCCGCTATTAAACCACCCTTCAGGCGTTTACAGATCGCATGAAGGGTGGTTTTTTAATACCCGTTTCCGATAAATTGTTTTATCTTTGAGGCGCAAATGACATGACATGCAGGTAAAGGACAATACTATACAGCGCCGGTTAACAGCTTCCTACATCACTTCTGTTGTCAGCATTACCCTGGTGCTGTATTTGATTGGCCTGGCCGGAATCCTGATCCTGAATGCCAAAAAGCTCTCTGATTACGTGAAGGAAAATATCGGGATTTCTGTTTATCTGAATGATGATGCCCGTGAAGTGGATATTTTCAGCTTGCAGAAAACCCTCGATGCAAAAAAATACGTAAAAGAAACCCGTTACATCACGCGCGAAAAGGCAGCTGAAGAATTTCAGAAAGAACTTGGAGAAGATTTTGTGGACTTTCTCGGTTACAATCCGCTTCCCTCCTCCATCGATGTTAAACTTCATGCCTCCTATGCAAATCCCGACAGTTTTGCTGTACTGGAAAAAGAATTTCGCACCTACCCTCAGGTTGCCGATGTTGCCTACCAGAAAGATCTCGTTTACGCGGTGAACTTAAACATCAGGAAAATCTCCCTGGCCATTCTTATTTTTAGCATACTGTTGTTTTTAATAGCTATTACGCTCATCAACAATACTATACGTCTTACTGTTTATTCAAAGCGGTTTATCATCAGGACCATGCAGCTGGTGGGCGCGCACAACTTTCTGATCAGGAGGCCTTTTTTGATTAAAGGGATCACCCAGGGTGTGGTCGCGGCGCTTTTCGCCATGTTTCTGCTGACCGCCACTATTTTCGGGGTAGAAAAACAGCTGGAGGGTCTTTTTAGTTTTCAGGATTTTCAAATTCTGGGTATTATATTTGCCTTTATTCTTTTGATCGGTTTGCTGATCGCCTGGTTCTCCACACTGCTTTCCGTGAACAAATACCTCAACATGAAAACAGATAATTTGTACACTTAACTTATACACGCATGGTTAAAAAATCGGAAATTAAAGAAACAAATCCCGGGTTTGCACTTGGCCGTGAGAATTACATCTACCTGATCATTGGTTTTGTGATTATCATTGCAGGTTTCTTACTCATGATGGGTGGTAAATCCTCCGATCCCAATGTATTCAATGAGAAAGAAATATTCAGTTTCCGCCGGATAACCCTTGCTCCAGTGGTTGTTTTAATAGGATTTGCATTCGAAATTTGGGCGATCATGAAAAGGCCCAAAAACTCGGAAAAGGCTTAACGATACGCCAATACCCGGAAATAAGATTATG
The DNA here is from genome assembly GCA_963800645.1 of uncultured Bacteroidales bacterium. Lineage (GTDB taxonomy): Bacteria > Bacteroidota > Bacteroidia > Bacteroidales > UBA10428 > UBA5072. Next base: position 34,610 of record CAWDBX010000004.1, read on the forward strand.
GACATTGCTGCACTGTCGGAGGAACTGGTAAATGGTAAGGTATTGCTTTTTAATAAACCTCTTTACTGGACCTCCTTCGATCTGGTGAAGAAAATCAAGAGCATTCTCCGGCAGAGGTTGGACCTGAAAAAATTAAAAATCGGTCACGCCGGCACCCTCGATCCGCTGGCCACCGGATTAATGATCCTCTGCACCGGAAAAGAAACACGAAACATAGAAAATTACCAGGTGCAACCCAAGGAATATATTGCCCGGATAAAACTGGGCGCAACCACTCCTTCCTTTGATCTGGAAACCGATATTGATGCCCGTTATCCCGTGGAACACCTGCAAAAATCGGATGTTGAAAATGTTCTTCGGAGTTTTACCGGTGCACAGTTGCAGGTGCCTCCTGATTTTTCCGCCCGGTTTGTCAATGGCACAAGAGCCTATAAACTGGCCCGGAAGGGAGAAACGCTGGACCTTCCAGCCCAAAGAAATTTCTATCCATGCCATTTCGCTTCTCACCTGCGATCTGCCAAACATTGAAATACGGGTCACCTGCAGCAAGGGCACCTATATTAGATCCCTGGCAAGGGACATCGGATTGAGGCTTGGATCAGGGGCACATCTTACGGGACTGGTAAGAACTGCTATTGGAGAATTTTTGCTGCAGGACGCCCTAAGTTTGGAAGAATTTGAAAGAAATTTAGTTTTTTTGTAACCTTTTTTACTGCTTTACGTTTATATTTGGTTTATTTGAACCTATCCACATTTATACAAACATGAAACTTTCACAATATAAATACAATCTTCCGGAAGATCTGATCGCCAAGTATCCGGCCGATAAGCGCGATGAATCCAAACTCCTGGTAGTTGACCGCAGTACCGGGAAAATTGAACACAAGGTTTTCAGGGATATCATTGATTATTTTGGGGAAGGAGATGTTTTGGTGGTGAATAATACCAAGGTTTTTCCGGCCAGATTATATGGGAACAAGGAAAAGACCGGTGCCGAAATTGAGGTTTTCCTGCTTCGGGAGCTGAACCGCGAGCAGCGTTTATGGGATGTGCTGGTGGATCCGGCAAGGAAGATCAGGATCGGGAATAAGCTTTATTTTGGCGATGACGATGAAACACTCGTTGCCGAAGTAATTGATAATACAACTTCCCGGGGACGTACCCTCAGGTTTTTATTTGACGGTGATTACGATGATTTTAAAAAGACACTGTTCAAACTCGGAGAAACACCCCTGCCCAAATTCATCAAACGGGCCGTTCAGCCCGAGGACCGGGACAGGTATCAGACCATATTTGCCAAACATGAAGGCGCCGTTGCAGCGCCTACTGCAGGTTTGCATTTCAGTCGCGAATTGCTCAAACGACTTGAAATTAAAGGATCACATTTTGCAGAGATCACCTTGCATGTGGGCTTGGGAAATTTCAGTACCGTGGATGTGGAGGATCTGACCAAGCATAAAATGGATTCGGAGCGGATCATTATTACCGAAGAAGCGGCCAAAATTGTGAACGCGGCCAAGGACGACCATAAACATGTTTGTGCCGTTGGTACCACGGTACTGCGAACGCTGGAAAGTTCGGTTTCCACTGCAGGTCATCTCAAACCCTATGACGGATGGACCAATAAATTTATTTTCCCTCCTTACGAATTCAGCGTTCCTACCCGCATGATTTCCAATTTTCATCTGCCGCTGTCCACTTTGCTCATGATGGTTTCCGCCTTTGCCGGATACGAACTGTTATTTGAATCCTATAAAGTTGCCATCAAGGAAAAGTATCATTTTGGTACCTATGGCGATGCGATGCTGATCCTGTAAGTATCGTTCCTGCATGAGACTCGGCAGAAGTTTTTTCGACCGGGACGTACTCCTGGTTGCTCCCGATCTGGTGGGTAAAACGCTGGTCAGGAATTGCCACAACACCCTTAAACATTTTATGATCACAGAAGTGGAAGCCTACCGCGGCACCGAGGATGAAGCTTCCCATGCCCGCTTTGGCCAAACGGCCCGGAACGGGATCATGTTCGGGCAGGGAGGAATGGTGTATGTTTACCTGATTTACGGGATGTACTGGATGTTGAATTTTGTAACGGGATCGGAGGGACAGCCCCAGGCAGTGCTCATCCGGGGCATTGAGGGATACAGCGGTCCGGGAAAATTGTCGCGGGCACTGGACATCGATAAATCTTTTTACGGCGAGGACCTTACAGCCTCCGGAAGGATCTGGATCGAGGACCATGCGGAAAAACAGGAGATCATTCAGAAGCCCCGGTATGGGATCGGTTATGCCGGTGAACCCTGGAAAAGCATGCCATGGCGTTACATCAGGGTCCGACCGCCTCAAACCTCCTGACCAGTTCCTCCCCGTTTTCATCCACCAGGGTCAGCACATGATTCCCTGGCGCGGGCAACAGCTCAACCTGGTGAATATCCCTTGTGGCCGCAATGAATTCATCGTCCAAATGCCAGTATATCACGCTGGAAGGATTGTTGTGCACCGCTTCAAAAATTACCCTTCCTTTTTTCCCGCTGAGTTCTACCGGTATAAACACCTTGATTTCCGCTCTGGGATAAAGCAGGTCCATTGATTTCTGGCCGGGAGATTCACATCCTTTCCTGAAGGGCGGCAGGCTGCGATATTCCTGGTGACGTCTTTTATAATACCATTCCTGGAGAGGGGGCAATACAAACCATGACAAATGCGCCATGCTGTCGACCGGGCAGCAGTCACTGTTAACCCTGTAACGCAGATCTGCAGTGAGGTGCACCAGTTGATGAAAGGGACAGGAGCCTGATTTAAGACCGTTCAGCGGAATCCTGCCGGTATCCGGATCCGGGCAATTTGGTCCTGCCAGATATCCGCTCCTGGAGCAAACCATCGCAGGTACCATTTCATCCACGGGGGCTTTGAACCAATCCGATGCAGGGAGCAGGCCGAAAATATCAAACAACAAAGGAGCTGCCGTGGCAATACCGGTGAGACCGGGCCTTCCCTCCCCATCGGCATTGCCGGTCCATACCCCGACCACATATTCCGGAGAGGTACCGATTGCCCAGCCATCGCGGTAGCCAAAACTTGTACCCGTTTTCCAGGCGATTTTGCGGGATGTGCTGAAACGTTTCCACCCGGCTTCTTCATCAGGCCGGTTTACTTCTTCCATCGCACGATAGGTATACCAGATGGAGGATGCACGGAGTATACCGGCTTCCCGGCTTCCGGAATCGTTCCTGAACGTTTGGGAAAGCACATAATTTGACGGCCTGTAGTCAGTGGCATAATATAAACCCGACTGCCCGTAATGGTTCAGTATCCTGGAAAAAGCCGCATAGATATTCGTCATTTCCTCCAGGTTTCCTTCGGCACCTCCCAGGATGAGCGATAATCCGTAATGATCGGCCGGCCTGCTGACCGTTTTCATCCCCAGCGATCGGATCAGATGATGAAAACGCTCCACACCATAGGCCCTTAACAACTGAACCGCAGGAACATTGAGCGATCGGGAAAGCGCCCGGTCCGCCGGCACTGCTCCTTCAAACTGCCCGTTGAAATTAACAGGGGCAAATCCTTCCAGGTTCACCGGGATATCGGGAACAAGGCTGCCGGGCAGTATTTTACCGTCATCGAGCATGGCCGCAAATAACAAGGGTTTTAATAAACTGCCCGTGCTTCTGGGCGACAGGATAATGTCCACCTCATTCCCGTGCAGACCCGACTGTTCAGGACCGCAATTACCCACATAGGCCAATACGTCACCTGATTCTACGTCAAGCACAATGGCGGCAGCATTATGTATTTCATTATATTGCAGCTTGTTGTGATGCCCCTCAACAATTTCGACAACCTGCTGCTGCAGCGTTCCGTCGATGGTGGTCACACTGATCTTCCCCGGATAATCGCGGCAAAACCGGTCGAGTAAATGCGGGGCAGATTTTGGCATGGGCAATGGCTGATCAGGTATTGATTCCGCCACCGATACCTTCAGGGTGGTGCTGTCAATCCACCCATACCGGGCCAGTCGCTCCAGCAGGTTATTCCTTTTCCGGAGCAGAATGGCCCTGTTTTTACCGGGGTGAACCAATGCCGGTGCATTCGGCAGGACCGCGAGTGTAGCTGCCTCTGCCCATGATAAACGGTCGCTGCCGGTGTTAAAATATCGCCAGGAGGCCGCCTCAATTCCCACTACATTGCCGCCGTAAGGAGCGTGGGCCAGATACATGGCGAGGATTTCCTGCTTGGAGTGTTTCCATTCCAGGCGCGTGGCCAGTACAATTTCAGCAATTTTTTCCCAAACCGTCCTTGGTTTTCCCTTTCGGGCCAAACGGATGGTCTGCATCGTAAGGGTACTTCCCCCGCTCACCACCCTTCCGGCCTTCAGATTGAGCACAGCTGCCCGGAGGAGGGAAACCGGATTAAAACCGGGATGCCAGTAAAAATACCGGTCCTCAAAGGCCAGGGTAGCCACCCTGATTTTTTCCGGCACCTCTGCGGATCCCGGGAATCGCCACTGACCGTCGCCGGCCACTCTGGCACCCAGTAGAATGCCGTTCCGGTCAAGGATCACAGTAGACAAAGGATCGTGAAATAGAACGCCCGGAAGCAGTAAAAAATACCCTGCCATGATCAGCAGCAAGGCGATCAGTCCATACTTCTTTCCGGCCAAAAAACCTGAAATCTGCTTTCCACGTCGCTGTAGCATCGTTTACTGCTGCTGGTTAACTCCCGGCTTTCTTCACTTTATAGCCCTTGCCGGTTAAAAAGGTCAGGATCTTTTCCCTGAAATTGCCCTGGATGATGATCTCACCGTCTTTCACCGAACCTCCGGTTCCGCAACTTTTTTTAAGCTCCCCGGCCAGCTTATCCAGATCCTCAAACGTTCCACGATAACCTTTGATCAGGGTAACTGTTTTTCCCTTCCTGGCTTTTGAATCAAGCCAGATATAAAGCAACTGCTGCGCAGGGGGCAATGTGGCCTCCTGACCCGGGGTATCCGCTGCAAAATTAAAATCAGGATTGGTGGAATAAACAATACCTTCGCGTTTCTTTGTGCTCATGATGTGAATGAATTGTCCCAAAAATTTATCATATTCGGGTGATCTTAAAATTGATAATGCGATATTCGCTTTTTAATTTGATTTTTTTTCAAAAACTTGCGTGCTCAAATTTACAAAACACAAACATTACTAAATTATTCGAAATAATGAAATTCAGGCTTGCCAACAACCTTCTCGGATGGATCATGTTTGTGATTTCAGCCGTAGTTTACCTCCTGACCCTCGAGCCTACAGTAAGCCTTTGGGATTGCGGTGAATTCATTTCCAGCGCGTTTAAACTGCAGGTCGGCCATCCTCCGGGAGCTCCTCTATTTATGATTGTGGCAAGGTTTTTTTCCCTTTTTGCCGGTGATCAGCTTGACAAGGTAGCCATGATGGTCAATGCATTCTCTGCTCTGGCCAGTGCTTTTACCATCATGTTCCTGTACTGGACCATTACCCACCTGGCCATCAGATTAATGAGCTACCGGCAGGAGTTGCCTGACGGCATGGGTAAAATAAATCCAGATGGTTTGAGCCTCCGCGACACGATTATCGTTTTGGGCAGCGGTGTGGTAGGTGCCCTGGCCTATACCTTCTCAGATACTTTCTGGTTTTCCGCGGTAGAAGGGGAAGTTTATGCCAGTTCTTCGCTGTTTACTGCAGTGGTGTTCTGGGCCGTATTGAAATGGGAAAATGAAGCGGATTCAAAATATGCCAATCGGTGGCTGATTTTAATTGCTTACCTGATGGGCCTCTCCATCGGGGTACACTTGCTGAACCTGCTGGCTATTCCTGCCATCGTTCTGGTGTATTATTTTAAAAAATACGAAGTCACCACCCGGGGGGTGATCAAAGCCCTGCTGGTATCGGTGGTGATGCTGTGGTCGATCATGTACCTCATCATTCCCGGGGTCATCTGGCTGGCTTCACGGTTTGAACTGTTGTTTGTCAACGGATTTGGTTTGCCTTTTAATACAGGCGTATTGGTTTACGCGGTATTGCTGGTGGGGGGTCTTATTTTCGGCATCTGGAAAAGCTACCGGCATGGCAAAGTAATTCTCAATACCATTCTCCTGATGGTTGCCGTCATCATCATCGGATATTCCTCCTTTTCCATGATAGTTCTCCGCTCCCTGGCCAACCCGCCGATGGATGAGAACAATCCTGAAACAGTATTTGCCCTGCAATATTACCTGAACCGGGAACAATACGGCGACCGCCCTTTGATCAGGGGACAGTATTTTAATGCCCGACCGGTTGGCATTAAGGAAGGAAAACCTACTTATTCTCCCGTTGATGGGAAGTACAAGGTTACCAACAGGAAGCTTTCCTATGAATACGATTCCAGGTACACCACTTTGTTGCCCCGCATGTGGAGTTCGGATAATGAACACGTTAATGTGTATATGGAATGGTCGGGACTGAAGGAGAGTCGTCTGTATGAACCGCGGAGAGATGCGGAAAATAATGTCATGCGGGATAATGAAGGGAAAATACTGTATAACCGGGAAGCTCCAAAGAATCCGCCAGGACTGATCAACAACCTCAGGTTTTTCTTCACCTATCAGGTGGGGCATATGTATTTCCGATATTTTATGTGGAACTTTGCAGGCCGTCAGAATGACAGCCAGGGCCACGGTGACCCGCTCAACGGGAACTGGATCAGTGGAATCAAAGCAGTTGATCAGATCCTCATCGGCAGCGAGGATAAGATGCCTGACAGTACCAGGAATGCCCCATCGAGAAACACCTACTTTTTTCTTCCCCTCCTGCTCGGTCTCTTTGGATTGATCTTTCACCTGCAACGGGATGTCAAAAATTTCTGGGTAGTCATGTCATTGTTCATTCTTACCGGTCTGGCCATTGTGATTTACCTGAATCAGACGCCTGTTCAGCCCCGCGAGAGAGATTATGCCTATGCCGGTTCCTTTTATGCATTTGCGATATGGATTGGCCTTGGTGTGATGGCGATTTACGATTCTATCGGTATAAAATTCAGGAAAGGGATTACGGCACTGTTTGTTTCGCTGGTTTGCCTGCTACTGGTGCCGGGATTAATGGCCCGCGAGAACTGGAATGATCACGACCGGTCAGGTCGTTATTCTGCCCGGGACATCGCCTATGATTATCTGAATACCTGCGCCCCGAATGCCATTCTGTTTACCAATGGCGACAATGATACCTTTCCTCTCTGGTATGCCCAGGAAGTTGAAGGCATCAGAACCGATGTCAGGGTGGTAAACCTGATGCTGCTCAACATGGACTGGCATATCGATCAGATGAAAAGAAAAGCCTATGAATCCGAGGCATTGCCCATTTCACTTACTCCCGAACAGTACATCAATGGGACGAGGGATCTGGTTTTTGTTCAGGAGCGTACTGCTCAAACCGCTGATCTGAAGGATATCATGGAATTTGTGAAAAGTGACCTGCCCCAGGCCAAAATTGAATCAAGTTCCGGTGAAAAATTCAATTATATCCCTACCCGGAATTTCCGACTCTCTGTGGATTCTGCCCTGGTATTAAGAAACGGCACGGTTTCAGAAAAAGACCGGCAGAAGATCGTTCCTGCCATTGAATGGAAGTTTAACCGAAACAGTATGGGAAAGAGTGCTTTGGTAGTACTGGATATTCTTGCCAACAACAATTGGGAAAGACCCGTTTACTTTGCATCTCTCGGACATGAAGGAACATTGGGACTTGAAAACTACATGCAGCTGGAAGGTTTTGCCTACCGACTGGTTCCCATAAAGTCTCAAAGCCTCGGACGCTATGAGGCGGGACGGGTTGAAAGCAGTTTGCTTTATGAAAACCTCATGAACAAATTTCGCTGGGGCGGCATCAATGATCCGGAGGTATATCTGGATGATTTTCATGTTCGCACGACTTCTATCGTCAGACTCCGGTACAGGTTCATTCAGCTTGCGGAGGAACTCATCCGGGAGGGCGACACGACAAAAGCCATCGCGGTGCTGGATCGTTGCATGGAATTAACTCCCCATGAACAAATACCTTTTGATCACAATATCCTCCAGATTGCCAATGCCTATTACCAATGCAGCCAGTTTGAAAAAGCCAATGCCCTGGTGAAAAGCCTCAGTGAAATCTGTGAGGAGAAATTGTCCTACTATCTCGATCAAAAGAACCGGTTTATTGCGAGTATAAACGATGAGATCCTGTACAATTTTCAGGTCCTGCAAAATCTGGTCATGATCACCAAAAACTTCAACCAGACGGAACTCAGTGACAGTCTTGATTCGCTGACCAACCAGAAATACAGCGTATTTACCGCCAAGGTGCAGTAAAATGCCGGAGGATTATTTTTCCCGGTGGATCAGGTAAGCCGAAAAGGCAAGCAGCTCCGCCTTTCTGCTGGTTTCCACCGGAAGGCTGTCAAGTTGTGCCACAGCCATTTCATGGTAATGCCTGATCCGTTTATTCACAGACTGTTCCAGATTCAGGTCAGCATAAATAGCCTTTACCGCGTCAACCTTCTGCTTTCTGTTGAAGTCAGCAGAGGTAAGCCAGTGTAAGAGATTTTCGCGGGTTTTACCCGAAGCCAGATTGAGCGCCTCAATCAGGAGGATGGTCTTTTTATTGGATACGATATCGTTCCCCGTAACTTTTCCAAACACCGCCGGATCAGCAAAGACATCGAGGAGATCATCCTGCAGTTGAAAAGCGATCCCGATATTCCTGCCGAAGGCATAGAGCTGGTCCGCTTCCTGCTCACGGGCTCCTCCCAGAAGGGCGCCAATCTTAAGAGAAGCCGCCAGCAATACTGCGGTTTTATATTCCACCATCCGGATATACTCCTCAATGGAAACCGCGGTGTTTTGCTCAAAGTCCATATCGTATTGCTGTCCCTCGCAAACCTGCAGTGCCGTTTTATTGAAGACAGGCAGGATTTGATGCAAATGCCTTTCCGATGCCATGGCAAGCAACTCGTACGCTTTAATGAGCATTGCGTCACCCGACAATATGGCGATGTTCTGGTTCCATTTGACGTGAACCGCAGGATTATTTCTTCGCATGGACGATTTATCCATGATATCATCATGCATCAGCGTGAAGTTATGAAACACCTCTACCGCCAGGGCAGGGAAAATGGCAGGTTGAATGTCCTCGGAAAAAATGTTGCATCCCATGAGTACCAGGGAGGGTCTGACCCTTTTAGCTCCCGTTTCCAGCATGTATCGTATGGGTTCATACAAATTGGAAGGCAACTCCGGAAGTTTGAATTCGTTCAACTGCTGGTTGATAATGGATTGGCAATCATGGAGACTGAGCATTCCCGGATTTGTTTGATATTTTGGCCAAATATAGGAAATCTGTCCGACAGCCCTAAGGCTATTTTTATATTCACCAATTAATAATTATTTTTGGCGGATCATAAAAAATGCTGAACACTAAATACTTTGCAATATGGTAATGCGTCGCCATTTTTATCTACTGGCCTGTCTTTTGTTCTTTTGTCTTTTTGCCACGGGCCAGGGTTATGATATCAAAATAAAGATCAACGGTCTTGCAGAAAAGCAGGTGATATTAGGACATTATCTGAGCAAATCGATGTATCCCGATGATACTACCTGGCTGGATAATAAAGGAAATGGCGTTTTGGCAGGGAAAAAAGCCCTTCCCGGAGGCATGTACCTGATCTATCTTCCCAATTCACGGTACTTCGAAATAATTATGGGTGATGATCAGACTTTCAGCATCGAGGTGGATACCACCGACTTTCTGAATACGCTGACGATAAAAGGCTCCGAGGAAAATCAGCTGTTCCTGGACTTTCAGAAATACATGGTTACGCTCAGAAAACAGGCGGACAGTCTTACCCAGCTGTTAAAAAACCAGCCTGACGAACAGATGAAGAAACAACTTACGGAAAAACTCAAAAAGTACAATGATGACCGTATCGCCAGGATTGAAAAAATCAGGAAAGATCATCCGGACTATGTTTGTCTCTGCTTTTCTCCATGCCACGCTGGATATAACGGTTCCTGATCCTCCAAGAGATGAGAAGGGAAATATCAAGGACTCAACCTGGCAATACTATTATTACCGAAATCATTACTTTGACAATTTCAATCTTGTCAGATCCCCGGATGTTAAGAACTCCGTTGTACGAAGATAAGATCATGACCTACCTGACTAAAATTGTACCCCAGGTGCCGGATTCCCTGATACCCGCAGGTTGATTATCCTGATTGAGAAAGGCGAGGGCCGATTCCAGCATTTTCAGGTACATGCTGATTACCCTTTTCAATTATTATGTTAAAAGCAACATTATGGGGATGGATGCTGTGCAGGTGCATATCGCCGAAAAGTATTACCTTCACGAGTCGTGGTGGAGCGATGAAAATTTCTTGCAGATCTGAAGGACAGGACAGAAAAAACAAAACCCCTGCTGATTGGACAGGTGGCTCCTGAAATTGAACTGATGTCGGTACCTGCCGAACATTTTATAAGCGCATTGAGCGATACCGCACTAAGAAATATCCTCATGTGGGTACCCACATTAACCTGTCACAGATCAAGGCTAAGTATACTGGTGCTGGTGTTTTGGGAGGCAGATTGTGGCCACTGTAAGATAATCGTGCCGGAACTTTATAAAATCTATCAAAAAAGCCTGAAGAACCTCGATGTAAAATATTGGCGATAAGCACACTTTTCGGAGAGGATGGAAAAGTCAAATGGGTTGATTTTGTAAATGAAAATGGATTATATGACTGGATAAATGCCTGGAATCCCTATTCATATGACTTCAAACTGAAATATGATGTGATGACCACCCCTCAGATTTACATGCTCGACGAGAATAAAAAGATCTTTGCAAAAAAAATTGGTCCCGAACAAGTGGAGGAAATAATATCTTTCGCTATTCAAGAAATAATTTATACTTCTAATTCACAATGAATAAACAATCGAATATTAAACTTGTACTTGAAGACGGAAAAGAATTTCACCGGATATTCCTTCGGCTTTGAAAAATCCGTATCAGGTGAAGTTGTGTTTAACACGGCCATGACCGGTTATCCCGAAAGTCTTACAGATCCTTCCTACAAAGGGCAGATTCTGACGCTGACCTATCCCATCATAGGGAATTATGGCGTTCCCGGCAATCTTACCGAAGATTCGATGTATAAGTTTTTTGAATCCTATGCCCTGCATATTTCAGGACTGATTGTTTCCGACTATACCGATGATTACAGTCATTGGAATGCCAACAAAAGTCTGGGCTCATGGCTGCAAGGAATTCAAGATCCCGGGCATTTTTGGCATCGACACGCGGGAACTGACAAAGATTTTACGGGAAGAAGGGACCATGCTGGGTAAAATTGTATACAACAACCAGCGACATTGATTTTTATGATCCCAACCGGATCAATCTGGTGGAGCAGGTAAGCATCCGCGAAAAAAAAGTATTTGGTGAAGGGAAATACCGTATTTTATTGATTGATTGTGGAGTAAAATACAATATCATCCGTAATTTATTGCAGCGCGACACTACCGTCGTCCTGGTACCCTGGGATTATGACATTTCCGCAGAAGTGTATGACGGACTTTTCATTTCCAATGGCCCTGGCGACCCGAAGCAATGTGAGATCACCATTATCATCTCAGTAAAGCCCTGCAAAAGGATATCCCCATTTATGGCATATGCTTTGGGAAATCAGTTACTGGCTCTGGCCGCAGGAGCTGATACCTACAAACTCAAATACGGGCACCGAAGTCATAACCAGCCGGTATTGCTCAAAGACACCAACAAGGCTTATATCACTTCGCAAAATCATGGTTTTGCCATTGATAATGACACCTTGCCCGATGACTGGGAACCGCTTTTCCTCAACCTGAATGATCAGACCAATGAAGGGATGAGGCACAAAAGCAAACCCTTTTTTTCCACCCAGTTCCATCCCGAAGCTTCCAGCGGACCCAAGGACACGGAATTTCTTTTTGATCAGTTCATTGAACTGGTTGCCCGACAACACAAGAAATCAGTCTCATTTCCCGGCGTTGATAACTTCCACCCAGGCTGTCCCTTTTTCATGGCGGCTACGCTGTTGTCATACATGGCTTCGCAATAATCCCGGCAGATAATATTTGCCCAGATAGGCAGCATTGAGTTGAACAACAAAAGTTTTCCGCTCTCCCTTGCTCAGATCGAAATAGGTATATATCCGGTCGTCACGGATATCCTGGTAAGAAGGATCTGGTTAAGTTTTCCGGTAAGTCCAAATCTGCCAGCCGGTTATTCTTATTTCCCATCCCGAAGGAAAAATCTGTGTAAGTGCCAGATCACGGTAATCAAATCCTCCGGGATTATAAACCGATACAATGGCTACAAAATCGGTTCCCTGCATAGATCTGTGAAATATCCAGGTATTTGCCTTCACGCGTGTGATAAGTTACATCAAGTTAGATTATTGCTGAACTCCTTCTCATCGCCGGCTTCGGGAATGCCTTCCATGATAATGCGTGTGAAAAGCATACCTTTCCCTTGTTGGTAAGGGTTATATGTCCAGCATGTTGCATTACTGCGCAACGGCAAGGCGATTTGGGTGAGTGGTTTAGCGGAGGATACCATGAATGTTTTGCCCTCATCGAGCTGATAGGAAAAATTCATTTTTCCCGAAGTCACACCCCTGGTGAATTTTGCCACAGCCAGCAGGCAATATGCGGTTGACTGCGTACTCATCCAGGAATCGGAGGAAAGGGCTTCCGAAATATTACGCGCCAATGTCGCTACCCTGTGTCTTATCCTTCATAAATGTCAGGGTTTCCAGCAGCATGGCCCAATCTCTTTCGCGTGAACCATAACTTGAATAAAATCCGGTATATGGCTTGTATTTCTGTGCTTTCACGATTAATAAGTTCTTTGGCAACCGGGATTTGTCCGGTTAATGCATAGGCAGCTGCCAGCCTCCATTTTGCCTGAAGGCTCAGCGTTTTCAATTCTCTCAGGCGGTTCATGGCGCCGGTTTCCGGCTGCTCCTGCCAGGGCCAGGGTAAATAGCCGATAGGCCTGTTCCAGATCATCCTGTTGCCAGGGATCTTTATTCTGTAACGGGGCCCATTGGCGGGCCAGTTGTTTTTGCGATCTTAGCCAGCCAGCCTTTATGCCTGCCGGAAGGGCATATCCTTTTTTCTCTGCCTCGAGTAGAAAATGTCCCGCATAGGAATTCCCCCAGGAGTCTAATTGCTGATTCCCCGGCCAGTAGGTAAAGCCGCCTCCCGATAACTGGAATGACAACAGTTTACTGATCCCGGCCTTGATATGGGGATCAATGGCCGATCTGGTTTTTTCATCCAGCTCCATGATATCGGAAAGAAATAACTGCGGAAAAGCCGCTGAAGTAATTTGTTCCATGCATCCGTGCGGATAGCTGATCAGGTAACGCAATCTTCTTCCGGCATCAATGGGCGGTATTCCGGAGACTTCCAGAACAGCTGAATTGGTGTTTTCCATGCCCGGAAATCAAACGAAGCTACCCATGATTTTCCGGCCGCTGCAGTGCCTCCAACAAAAGTTGTGACCGGTGGATTTGCCGTCCGAACATCCAGTTCCAGTTCATAGGTGGCCGTATTTTTTCCGCTTGTGGCAGTTACCTGTAACTTCCTACGCCGGTTTTTGAAGCGACCTTCATGTCGAAAGTCAACTATTTTATCTCCGGTCTGGTCAAAAGGTGACGGTTTTTGAAGCCGAACCTTCCGTGACAAGCATTCCGTTTGTTTTTACCGAGACATTCACCTCCTTTACCTGATTATCCATGGCAAAAACCGTAACCGGCAGGTTAACCGATTCACCTGGTCCTAGCACACGTGGAAGTGTGGCCAGCACCATCAAGGGGTTTTTTACCGGAACCGACTTTTCTGCAAAGCCATAGGCCCCGTTTTTGCCCGCCACCACCATGGCCCTGACCGATCCGATATAATTGGGCATGAGTAGCTGATGATTGTTTGTTTTCCCTGCCTTTAAGGTAAAAGGACCCAGATACCTGACCACGGGTTTGAACCGGTTGGCTTTTTCAGCGGATTCCCCGGCAACAAGCTCTTCATCGCCGCCAATACCCAGTATGCTGGCAAGTTTTCCTCCATAGGCCCCGATCACCGCATCATACAGATCCCAGGTTTTCACCCCGAGCGCCTCGCGGGCATAAAATTCATTCCACGGATCGGGCGTTTTAAAACGGGTGAGGTCGAGCAGTCCTTCTTCCACCACAGCCAAAGTATAGCTCATTTCTTTCCTGCCCTTTTCGCTGATCTGAATGGTAACTTTCCTGAGGGGTTCAAGAACTTCAGGCATTTTAATCACGGGAGCCAGTCTGGTCAGCGGATCCTCCACAAATATGGGTATCACGCCATATAACCGCATGGGCATATCATTCTCTGAATTCTCATGAGGTTGGATGAGGGTAACATAGGCATATACATTTGGCGCCATGTCAGGTGTCACCAAAAACTTGTGTCTGATTTCCTTCCCCTCGAGGTTTAACCATTGCTTTACCAGAATGCGTGAACCCGATTCCACGGTGAAAAGCGCCCGGCCTTTACCGCCGGTAGGAATGGTAATTTCGGCCATCTCACCTGCTGCATATTTTTCCTTGTCCGCGTTAAAAGTCAGCATACTTGCAGCTTCGGGATTATCGCGCATCGGTCGGCCCGCCCAGCCCGGCCAATCAATGTATACAATTTTGCCCGACGAATGGCCACTTTCGGGATCGAACACCTGAATGTAAAATCTTCCCCACTCCGGACGATCAATCCGGAAGCCAAACCTGCCTTTGCCATTTACCGCGGAGACCGTTTCGGTCACAACCGGCCGGTTGTAGGTATTACCGACAAAATCCGCCAGCTCATCATCGGCCGACTCCCACCAGTTTCGCCAGTCCAGTTTATACACGCGTGCCTCGATACCCGATCTGGACTTTGCTGTTCCATTTTCATCCACCACCACAATGTCAATCCAATGGGTGGTATCGGTAAGAAGCATGCCCCGCTTGTCGCCCTCGGGTGTTTTCAATCCGATATATTCCGAA
Source organism: uncultured Bacteroidales bacterium (assembly GCA_963800645.1). GTDB lineage: Bacteria > Bacteroidota > Bacteroidia > Bacteroidales > UBA10428 > UBA5072. Next base: position 49,686 of record CAWDBX010000004.1, read on the forward strand.
TAGGGTGAATAGGGCATAATAAACCGGTCGGTGCTGAAGTCCCCGCTTTTTTCGAACACCCGCGTGGTGAAATTTACCTGGAGCATTCCCGGTGAGGAACGTGCCGCAGTGATTCTGCCGGGTATGGTTGCTTTTCCTGCCGCATCGGTATTTCCGTCAAAGAGAATCTGCTCCTCAGCCTCAAAACTTCTGGCCGGATCGGTAAACTGGTAGTCCGGATATTTATCAAATGTTGTAGCGGCTCTTGTAAGGTTAACGGACACCACCGCTCTTAAACCCGGTGCCGGAGCGCCATGAAGCCAGGCGGCAGAAAGGAGTCCGCTGATCCCTGGAGTTGCGGAAGAAAGCTTTTGGGCATCGAATTTCAGATCAATTTTTAAACGGTTTGGTTTAACCGTTTCCACCCGGATGCTTTTGGTGAACTGTGTACCGCCTACCTTCACGCGCATATTCCAGTTGCCCGTAGGGGCATCCTGCGGGGTTGGCACCGGCCAGGAATAGAATCCATCCGTGCCGGCAGTTTTGGTGCTCCTGGAAAACAATTGTCCTTTTGGGTTGTACAATTCGAAAACAACAGGATGGGACAGCGGCAGAAGTTTTTGTTTGTCTTCGAGCATAAAGGTCATAAACAAGGTGTCGCCGGGTCTCCAAACACCCCGCTCACCATAGATAAAACCCTTGATGCCCTTGGGAACAGTGTTGCCTGAAACATCAAAAGCCCCCAGTGATAAGGAAGAACCATCATCCAGTCGCAAATAACCTCTTTGCTTGCCAAATTTGGCGATGAGCAAATACGGCTTTTCGGGTGTGGTCACCGATACGAATCCATTATTGTCTGTAATCCCCGATACCAAAACTTGCTGCTGAAAATTGTAAAGTGATACTTCAACTCCATTCATGGGCCGGGAGTCCACCAGATTGGTCACGGCACAAAAAGTAACCTGATCCGTTCCCGATTTGGCCACGATGCCCAGATCCGAGGCCAGGATATTGCGTGCCACCCTGTTGCCCTGGTGGTAATACGATGGCGTACAGGGATTGTCACGGTCCTCCCACTCATAATCATACGCATAAATAATCCTCATAATAGTCTTCATATGAATCCCAGTAAGAGGTTTCCTCCATGTCGCCGTAATACTCCCCGGTATCCGTTCCTTCCTGCTCCTCCTGATTCAGGTCATCACAGGGATAGCGCGAGTACTTCCTGCGGAAGGATATTTCCACCCTGTAGATCGATCCGGGATCAGGGGTGATCAGTTTCGCCAGATCAATATAAAACCGGTTCCATTTTCCGAGATCCGCCGGCACATAATCGAGAGTTACCGTTTGTTCGTGTACCAGGCGGCCGGCGCGTTTGAGCTGATTGCTGCCATCGAGCCGGTTTACCTGCAAAAAATGACCAATGTTGTTTTCATAGATTTTGATAATCCGGATATCCACGGCATTCAGGTTAACTGCTTCAAAGGGGAAGATCATTCCCCTGGCAGAAGGTAGAATTACGCCTTTTCCTGCCAGTCGCACTTCCGGTTTAGGAACTTCAAAAACAAGATCGGCAGTAAAATCCTGCTTCAGTCCGGTTCCCAGGATGTTGGCAAGCCCTTCCCGGATGGTGATGACGCTTTCACCGCTTAATCTTTCCACCGGGAAAGCTTTGATAACATTGCCCGATACCGTAAAATCAAGGGTTGTATAGTTATCCAGAAAGATTAACCCTTCGAGATTCTGACCCTTTTTCACCGGATCACTGAACATCATTTGAATATATTGCTCGGGCTGTTGTATTACCTTAACATCCATGACCTTATAATCACCCAGGGCCGGGATGTCCATTTCCGTGCTGCCTTTAATGCCCCGGTATTCCGGTGATGCATCCCAAAAAATCTCCACTGTTCCCGGCTTTTCTGTCCTTTTTACACTATCTACGGAAAAGAGGAAGTTCCTCCTGTCCGTGCCGGGTTCCCAGCTGATTTTTAGCTTTCGGTTTTCCTGCCTGGCCTGTATATATTTTGTAAGTAATTCTTTATCTATAACATCCGCCGTATTAACTATTCCTTTAATCCGGTTCCACACCAGATCATTTTCATTATGAGTCTGATATCCCTCTATCTCCACGGCAAGAGCCTGCTCAACGACGTTAAAACTGAAATGGAATACCGCGAGATCTTTGGGCACCTGAAGAACCCTGTTGAGGAAGAACTTGACGGAATAGGTTTCACCCGATTTAAGTTTACCGGCAGGTCGGAATTCAATCGTTCTTTTATCCACCCAAACGGCCTGACCGTCAACAGCCGGCTTAAACCTGAATAATCCTTCACCAGCAGGAGCATTGGTCATATCCGTACCGGGGTAATCCTCGGCGAGAACGATCTGGATGACGGATTCGGAAGAAACAATGCCGGAAGTAAAAGCAGCAATCTTCTCGGTAAAGGCAGGATTAACCAGGGTAGCCGATTGATCCGCTTTTTTGCACTGTGCGAGAAAAAAAGCCAAAAAGACCGGAAAGGCAATCCTGTTCAGCCGCGATAAAGAGGTTATAGATTTCATGTAAGAAAACTTTAGGTTAAGGACAACCAGGAAAATATAAGAAATCAACCCTGCTAAGCTTTACAGGGTCTCTGAAGTAAGTTTGTACAATTTATCGGCCCTTCTGATTTTTCTGGGTACGGTGATGGAAAAACGATCTCCCGCTTTAGCTTCATGGACCTTGATCAAGTCGACCCGTATTTCCTCCACCACAGATTCAACCACACCGGTAGTAGGACCGATGATCAACACCTTGTCACCCTGCCGCAGTGTACCCGCTTCACATAAAAAGTCGGCCACCCCGATACGCGGAAAATAATTGATGCTCTTGGCCACATATTCCTTCTTCTGCGTGGCTCTGGATCCGTAAACATCACTCCATGCACCAAGTTTTTGCCCCAGATAGTAGCCATCCCAGAAGCCCCGGTTGAAAACCGTGGACAATCGGTCGCGCCAGCCGGCAATTTTTTCTGTTGTATAGGTTCCCTCCGCCCAACATTGAATGGCCTGATGATAGCATTCCGTCACGACTTTCACATATTCCGGTGAACGTGCCCTGCCCTCAATTTTCAATACCCTTACCCCTGCATCCATAATCTTGTTAAGAAAATGTATGGTGCACAGGTCCTTGGGAGACATGATAAATTCACTTTCGAGATCCAGTTCAAACCCTGATTCCTTTTCTTTCACCGTATAGCTCCTGCGGCAGTCCTGAAGGCATTCGCCCCGGTTTGCCGAATGATTGTGATGATGAAGACTAAGGTAACATTTACCGGAAACGGCCATGCAAAGGGCCCCATGCGCAAAAAGTTCGGTTCTGATAAGATTTCCCGATGGCCCTTTGATCTGATCCGCTTCAATGGTTCGGTTGATGGCGGCTACCTGCTCCAAGGATAGCTCCCGGGCCAGTACGGCCACATCGGCAAAACCCGCATAAAATTTCAACGATTCAATATTGCTGATATTCACCTGGGTTGACAAGTGAACTTCCATACCTTGCTGCCATGCATAATGGATGGCAGCCTGATCAGAAGCAATGATGGCATTGACCCCGTTTTCCCGGGCGAGGTCAACCATCCTTTTCATTTCATCCATTTCCTGGTCATAAGAAGACCACATTCAGGGTAAGATAGGCTTTTTTGTTAAAATGTCTGCAGATCCGCATAATTTTTTGCAGATCCCCGGGGGTAAAATTGATCGAGGACCTTGCCCGCATATTCAGCTTCCCCAATCCGAAATATACCGAATCCGCGCCTGCGCGTAACAGCCGCCGATAAGCGATTCAAAGGATCCCACCGGGGCCATCAGATCAATGTCATTTCGCTTAAGCATATTTGCAGATCTCCTATGTTAATAGCAGTAAGATTCGGGTTGCGGCAGTGAACATCACTTAAAAAATTCCTTAATGGCACCCCAGTAATAAACATTCCACCCTTCCTCCAGATCATCTGCTTCCTCATCAGGAATATTGGTATGTTCCAGGGTTACTTTTGTCCCCAGCTGATGAGGCTTAAGATGGATGGTCACAATGGATTCTTCCGGACTGTCGCCAAAGTACCACTCCTGTACGAGTTGTTGGTTTTCAACAACTTTAATGTTTCTTCCCGCAATATCCCCGTCGAAAATGGAGAATTCTGTTCCTTCTTTGGCTTCCATCCGTGCAGGATAGCCACTCCAGAATTCGATGGTAAAAGGATTGGTAATGGCCGAAAACACTTCTTCAGGAGTAGCACTGACAAAATGTTTTTGTCTTGATTGTCTTCATAGATCTTTCTTCCCTTTATGGCTTATGGTTTCACGTTTGTTGGTATAGTCTGTATTCGGATGATACCGGATGCAAAAAGAATTTTTCCTGTAATCGATTTTCATAATGATACTAAAATTACAAATCTCTTCAGTATTTTCGCCATGGCAAAAATATATTTTTTGAATTACTCCGTTGAATAAAGGTATAGTAGTAAAAACCACCGGAAACTGGCACACGGTCAGAGCCGGAAACCAGGTGATCCACTGCAGGCTGAAAGGGAACTTCCGGATTCGCGGCATCAGAAACACCAATCCGGTTGCTGTGGGAGACGAGGTCACCTTTGAATTTACCGGCAAGGAATACGGGATCATCACGGCCATTCACGACCGGAAAAATTATATCATCCGGAAAGCCATCAACCTTTCGCGTGAAACGCAGATTATGGCGGCCAATCTTGATCAGGTATTCCTTATGATCACCCTTGATTTTCCTGAAACCCCGCTGGAATTTGTGGACAGGTTTCTGCTGTCGGCTGAAGCCTATCACATTCCCTGCATCCTGCTGATCAACAAAATGGATGTATATGGTCCCGAAAAATTAGCCTATCTGGAAGAAGTAAGGAAAATTTATGACAATGCAGGTTACAGGGTCATCGACATTTCGGTTACCGGAGAAATGAACCTGGAGCAGGTACGACAGGTGATGCAGGGCAAACTGAGCCTGATTGCCGGTAATTCAGGAGTAGGCAAAACCAGTTTGATCAATTATTTTTGTCCCGGTCTTGACCTGAAAACAAATGATATTTCCTGGTATCATCAATCGGGAAAACATACCACCACCTATCCCGAAATGATCGAAATTACTTCAGGCACCTACGTCATCGATTCTCCCGGAATAAGAGGTTTCGGGATAATCGACCTGAACAGGAACGAGATCGGGCTTTACTTTACAGACATATTTAATTTATCCCGGCATTGCCAGTTTTATAATTGTACCCACATACACGAACCAAACTGTGCCGTAATTGAAGCCTGCAGAACGGGCGTACTTCATGAATCACGCTACCGGAGTTATTTTAAATTGTTTACGGATACCGACCAGAAGTACAGAGTACCATAACCCCTGTGAATAGAATTCCGTATATACTTATTGTATCTATTAAAATATTTTATACTTTGATCTACTATTATACAATTTGCTCAGGATGAAGAAATACACCTACTATTTTATCATAATAACATCGGTCGTTATTTTGTTGAATATTTACTTCAATATCTCGATTTTCCAAAGTCAGATCTCCTTTCAGCGAAGTATTTTATCGGGACAGGCCGAGGCCAGTGTCAATGAGATCGAAGGCGCTCTGATGAAATTTGAGAATGAAGTAAATGCCCTGCTTTTTTCAAATGCCCTGCTTAACATCAACATCAGCAGTGATGACATTAACCAGGATGGATTGAGAAGTCTTGAATTGCTTTTCACCAACAACAGTGACCTCATTAAAAATGTTCGTATATACGATAATAACAAGAATGTCCTGAATCTTTCCTTTAACAAAAAGAACCGGCTATTGGTGGATCCCTTTGTCACGCAGCATCAAAATGAGCTCCAGGACCGAGAATTGGTGATGAAATCCGAAGATCAGTATCTATATACTTTTCCTGTTTTCCGCAACAATGAGCTGGTGGCCAATGTAGCCTTCGCACTGGACCTGGAAAATTACTTCCAGTCTGTTTTTAACCATTACCATCACAATGGGGATTTCTGGCAATGGCTGTTGGACAGTGACGGTAAGATTATGTTCAGCAATGCTGCCTTACCTGTGGTGATGAAAGACACTTCCCTTCTGAAAGAAAGTATCGCCCGCGAACTATCCGGTTTTATCAAACACCACATTCTCTGTAACAATAAATCCGAGCAGCTTTATTCCGCACATGCCTCGCTGAACATCCTGAATGAAAGGTTTGGCATTGTTTTTTCCATGCGAAAAGGTTTTGTTTTTGATCTCCTGCTGAACCGTGTTATATTTTCCGGTATTTTCAGTACGGTCATCATGTTCCTTTTTGTACTCCTGCTGTATGGCAAATTGGGCAAAAACCTTTCTCTCCGTGAAAAAGCCAGTGTTGAACTGTCAACTTTGCAATCGATCTTTGACAACCTGCCGGTAGGCATTATCGTGCTGGACCAGAACCAGCAGCTTAAAATCCTGAATCAAACGGCTCGTGAAATGCTATTACTGCGTAATGATGAGACGATTAAAGGTAGTAACCTTAATGATCGATTCATGCTTTCCAAGGATTATTATGATTCCAATACTGAATCGGCTTTTGATAATCACCAATTTGTTTTATACCGGCATGAGGGTGAAGAAGTTGCCGTGTATAAAAAGGACCTTCCTTTTATTATTCAACAGGAAGAGTATCTGTTAAGTGCTTTTGTGGATGTGACTCCAATAGAAAAAGCCAGGAAATACGAGGAGGCGGCCAATACCGCCAAGTCAGAGTTTCTGGCAAAGATGAGCCATGAGATCAGAACGCCGATGAACGGGATTATTGGCATGACCGAAGCCCTTGATCAGGAAAATCTTACCCAAACCCAGAAAGAATATGTACAGATTGTCAAACGATCGGCTGATGTATTGCTGACCCTGATCGATGATATCCTTGATTTCTCCAAAATTGAGGCCGGGAAAATGCAACTGGAGGAGATCCCCTTCAAACTCCGGGAGGAAGTTAAATTTGCGGTTGATCTTTTCAGGCCGATTATCGAGGAAAAGAAGCTCGAATGCAACCTCAGGATTAATCCCGGTGTGCCGGAAAACATCATTGGTGATCCCTTCAGGCTCCGGCAGGTTTTAACGAACCTGATCAGCAATGCCGTAAAATTCACCCATGAGGGAGAGATCCTTGTTGGTGTTGAACTTGAGGAAGAATACAATAATAATCTTACCCTGTTGTTTTATGTGGAGGATACAGGCGTTGGCATACCGAGGAACAAGATTGAAAGCATCTTCAATTCATTCACGCAGGCCGAAGAATCCACATCGCGAAAATACGGAGGATCGGGCCTGGGAACCACCATTTCAAAACAGCTGGTAACCCTGATGCACGGCGAAATTTCCGCTCAAAGTCCCTCCACGATCTCCAGAAAACCCAATTATCCCGGATCACGATTCAGTTTTACCATTGAAGTGTATTCCAATGAGAAGCTGATAAAAACGTTGCAGACGGAGAAAATAACCGATTTTTCCCAGGTGAATGCCTTGCTGATCACCACGGCTCAAACCTCCAAACAACGGCTGCTCCGATTATTTGAGCACGAGAAGATCCATACCGAATTTTTTGAATTCGACAATGGGAAAATGCCGGAGCTGAAGCAAAAATTAACCGAAAACCTGGGGCATTATCACATGCTCTTCATCCTGGATGAGCCCGGATTGAACGGCCTTCAGCTTTCCAAAAAGTTAAAGGAAGATAAGCTGGCAGATTCCTATCTGATCTTCATGATCAGTTCCAATCACAAAACGGAAAATTTTGTACAGTCGAAACGTTACGGTATTGACTATTATCTTGTTGAGCCCTTTGAGCGCCCTGATTTGCTGAACTATCTGTATGAATCCTTCCCGAATGTGCAAAGAGCCCCGGGTGAAATCGTCCGTAAAATACGGCCCGATATTTCCATCCTGGTGGCAGATGACAATGAAATCAATATCCGGGTAGCGCAAACCATATTTTCAAACCTGGGGTATAAAATCGATGTGGCCAGGAATGGAAATGAAGCGGTGGAAAAGGTAAAAAGCAATGCTTACGATATTGTGTTCATGGACCTGGTGATGCCTGACCGCGACGGTATTCAGGCTACGGTGGAAATCAGGGGATTGGGTCACCAGATGCCCATTGTGGCCATGACAGCAACCGCCAACACCAAAAGCAAAGCAAAGGCCATTTCTTCCGGTATGAATGATTACATGGTGAAGCCGGTCAAGACCGATTCCATTCGCAGTGTGCTCATCAAGTGGTTTGCCTGATCGGATCACAGGATCTGCACCTGAACTTTCCGCGTTTACCACGGCCCGAATAATTCATGAAATGAGTTTTATCTTTGAATAATTCGGCTTAAATTTGGTAACCATCCAAATATTATCCGAAGATGAACGCCGATGCAATTGAATCATTGGGGTATATTCTTAAGGAAGAAAGTCTGCAGAATGTAGACCACTATACCCTGAAAAACACCCTGGTACTGGAGAATTTAGAGCCTTTCCCCGGCTACCACGGAGTGAACCTGCCGTTGGATGCAAAACCGGATTCCATTTTCCTGATCACGGATAAAGCCTACCCGGTTGAGACTGTTTTCAGAATTTCACAGCAGATGTGCCATTACCTGAATTTTCCTTTTGATTCCTGTCCGGCAGAGATTTTTATCTACAATACCCAGCTTTTCGGGATAAGAATTAAAGGCTTAAGTAATTATTCTTTAATTTCTGATATTCAAGGCTGTTACATGGATCATAATATTCATTTTATGAAAAAGCGGCAGATCAATGATCCTGGTCTCATCCGCATTAACAAGATCTTTTGTCTTGAAAAGCTTGCTGAATATGTGTATAAAGACCTGGAGGATGAGCGCACGTTTTATCTGTCGATTCCCTATTATTTGAACTGGAACCTGTTTAAGAAAGTGACCATTATTGTTAAAAACAACCTCGACAACAGCAATTTTGATTGTGCTGTGGGATTTATCTATCGTAAAATGATGCTTGATTTTGTCCGCATATATACCCAAAATATCGACATCAACCGGTTGCAGTTGATACGTTCAAAATACCTGGAAGAAGTTTCCAGGCTGCAGGAGAAATAGACACCTCCTGTTTGCTCCGGCCGGTACTTTCCCTAATGAGCTTCCAGCCAGTTTTTACCTACACCCATATCCACGGTGAGGGGAACCCGGAGCGGTAAGACGTTCTCCATTTCGTACTTCACCATCGCTTTGATTTCTTCGAGCTCAGTCACCGGTACGTCAAATATCAATTCATCATGTACCTGCAAGATCATTCTGCTTTTAAAGACAGGTTTCAAGCGTTGCTGAATATTCACCATGGCCAGCTTGATAATATCAGCAGCAGATCCCTGAATCGGAGCATTTATGGCATTTCTTTCCGCCACACCCCTCACGATGGCGTTGGCCGAATGGATGTCGGGTAAAAACCGCCTCCGGCCCATGATGGTCTCTACATATCCTTTTTCCTTTGCCAGCCCGATGGCATGATCCATATATTCCTTCACCCGGGGAAAACTTTCAAAGTATCCGTTGATAAGGGCCGATGCATCCGTCCTCGGAAATATTCAGCCGCTGTGCCAGCCCGAAGGCAGAAATTCCGTATATAATGCCGAAATTGGCTGTTTTGGCACTGCTTCGCATGGCGGGAGTAACATCGGCTTCCTGCACCTTAAAGATCTTCGCGGCAGTGGAGACATGTATGTCGGCGTTGTTGGCAAAAGCGGCGACCATGTTTGGATCGCGACTAAGGTGTGCCATGAGCCTCAATTCGATCTGTGAATAATCGGCCGACAACAATACATGCTGATCATCCGATGCGATAAAGGCTTTACGGATCTCCTTCCCCCGCTCATCTCTCACCGGAATATTCTGCAGGTTAGGATTCCTGGAACTCAGTCTTCCTGTGCTCACCCACGCCTGGTCAAAAGAAGTATGGATCCTTCCGGTCTCGGGATCAATCAGTTCCGGTAAGGCCTCTACATAGGTACTTAATAATTTCTGTGTGGCTCTGTAATCCAAGATCTGTCGGATAATGGGGTGTTTGTCAATTAGTTTTACCAGTATTTCCTCCCCGGTGGAGAACTGGTTGGTCTTGGTCTTCTGAGCCCCGTCGGATATTTTCATTTTCTGAAATAAAACTTCTCCCAACTGCCTGGGTGAGTTAATGTTAAACTTTACCTCAGACATTCTATAAATCTCATCTTCTAATATTTGTAAATCTCTTTTCAGAATTTCCGAATAATTTTTCAAGGTTTCTTTGCTGATCCTGAATCCGGAATACTCCATCGCGGCCAATACGGTAATAAGCGGCATCTCGACGGTAACAGCCAACGGAAGCAATCCTTTCTTCTGCAGCTCTTCACTTAACCTGTGATACAATTGCCAGGAAATATCGGCATCCTCACCGGCATATTCCTTGATTACCCCGATCTCAATATCGCGCATATTTTTTTGCGGAGTTCCCTTTTTACCGATCAAATCTTCAATAGGAACCATTTTGTAATGCAGGTAGACCTCCGCCAGATAGTCCAGATTATGCCGTAAATCATTCTGTATCAAATAATGTGCTATCATGGTGTCAAACAGCTCCCCTTCCACCGATATCTTATAATTCATGAGGATCTGGACGTCATATTTCAGATTCTGTCCTATTTTCCGAATGGCCGGATTCTCAAAAACCGGCTGCAATTTTTTTACTATTCTTTCTGCACTTTCATCATCCTGCGGTATCGGAACATAGAAGGCCTCATGATCGTTAAAAGCGAATGAAATGCCCACCAATTTCGATTCCCTTGTGTTTAAGCCAGTAGTTTCGGTATCAAAGCAAAACTCTTTTTTGCTTTGCAGCCTGGCCACTAACTCATCCAGCACCGGACCTTCCTGAACCACATGATATTGGTGGGGAACCGTGTGAATGGAATCCATTGTGGTGTCTTCCTGTTCAGGTTGATTTTCAGCAGGCCCGAATAAGGTTCCCTGTAAAGGTTGTTGTTTGGCTTCACTTAATAATCGGTTGGACAAGGTTTTAAATTCAAGTTCGCGAAATAATTTCCATGAGCGTTTTGGTATTCCATTGGCGCATCCTGAGCTGCTCCAGAGGAATTTCAACGGGAACGACGGTGTTTATTGTGGCCAGTTTCTGCGACAGCAGCACCTGTTCCAAATTGGAGGATAAACTTTCTTTTTGTTTTGGCTTAAGTTCGTGAACATGCTTCAACAGGTTGTCCAGAGACTGATAGCCGGCGATCAAGTCCTTGGCCGTCTTTTCACCAATACCGGGTGCTCCCGGAATATTATCGGAAGAGTCCCCCCAAAGGGCGAGAATATCAATAACCTTTTCTGGACTGTCGATGCCAAAAAACTTGTTTACCTCCGGTATGCCGATCACTTCATATTCATTCCCTGATCTTGAGGGCTTAAACATGAGGATATTCTCGGAAACAAGCTGCATATAGTCCTTGTCCGGTGTTACCATGTAAGTGATGAATCCTTCGGTTTCGGCCCTTTTTGCCAGGGTGCCGATCACATCGTCCGCCTCATATCCGTTCACTTCAATAACCTGAATATTAAATGCTTCAATAATCTGTTTGATGATTGGCACGGCTTTTTTTATTTCCTCCGGGGTAGAGAGCCGATTGGCCTTGTATTGACTGTACAAATCGTGCCGGAATGTGGGCGTAGGCGGATCAAAGACAACAGCAGCAAATTCAGGCATCTCCCGTTTCAGGATATCCGCCAGGGTAGTAGTAAAACCGTAGATGGCCGATGTATTAACTCCCCTGGAATTGATCATGGGCCGGTTAATGAATGCATAATAAGCCCTGTAGATGAGCGCATATGCATCGAACAGAAAAATATGTGGTTTTTTACTCATGACGATTAGGTTTTCAAAAAAAAACCGGCTGAAATGAATCATCCGGCCTTGCTGTTTCCAACAAGCGGTTTATCAACAGGCGCATTTATTGACGCACTCGATGATATTGCTTAAATTCTCATTCTTAATGTAATAATAAGTGTTCTTGCCCTCGCGTTTGGATCCGAGGACTCCCTTGTCTTTTAAAATCCCAAGGTGATGAGAAGTTGTGGATTGCTCAATCTTAAGGTACTCATGTATCTCAGTTACATTAAGTTGCTTACCTCCATCCAGGTATTGAAGAATGGCAATCCGCATTGGATGTGCGATAGCTTTTAAAAGGCTGGCAGCTTTTTCCAGTTGTTCTGCCGTTAATCCTTCAAATTTCATTTTTTAGTACTCTTTATGGGTTAAAAACGTTGGCGCAATGTATGATTAATCTGCAATACATGAATAAAATCAAAGGATTAAATTCAATTACATACAAATATATATAAATAACTCAGAATATCGGGTTACCGGAGGCCATAATAATGTGTCCGGCAATCCATAAAAGCCTGTACCGTATCCCGGAGTAGGATTTTCGTTGTTTTACCCGGTTTCCTCACAAAAACAAGAGATAATTGCTAAATTTGAACCCTAATACTGAAGCATGTTAGCCATTGATCGTATAAGACAGCCCATTGCATCGGAGTTGGCGGAATTTGACAGCTATCTCAGGAAAGTCATGAAAACCAGTGTACCACTGCTCAACATCATCATGAATTACCTCCTGAAAAGAAAAGGAAAACAAATGCGGCCCATCCTGGTCTTTCTTTCAGCCAAGCTGCTGGGAAAACCCAATGCTTCCACTTTCACAGCGGCAGCCCTCATTGAAATTCTGCACACGGCCACGCTAATCCACGACGACGTGGTAGATGACTCCAATGAACGCAGAGGTTTCTTTTCCATCAATGCCCTCTGGAAATCAAAGGTTTCTGTCTTGCTCGGGGATTATTTACTGGCAACAGGTCTTTTGCTGGCCGTAACCAATAAGGAATATGAAATTCTGAACATTGTTGCAGATGCGGTAAAAGAAATGAGCGAGGGAGAATTGCTGCAGATTAAGAATTCACGAAAGCCCAATATATCCAAAGAGGAGTATTACGAAATCATTCGGAAAAAAACCGCGACGCTTATTTCCTGCTGCAGTTCCTGTGGTGCAAAATCTGTTGGAATGCCGGATGAGGTGGTCAAAAAAATGCAGCGTTTTGGTGAATTGTTGGGAATTGCCTTCCAAATTAAAGACGATCTGCTTGATTATCAGATCAATAACAAAACCGGTAAGCCTGCTGGCAACGACATCAAAGAAAAGAAACTAACCCTGCCTTTAATACATGCCCTGGAAATGTCTACCACTCCGGAAAGAAAAAGGATCCTTCGCCTGCTCAATCACTCAGGTAAAAGCAATCACGATTTTCGTGAGATCCTGGATTTTGTTACCCGGAATAACGGGCTGACTTTTGCGGAAGAAAAAATGAATGAATACTCCTCCCTTGCTTTACAGGAGCTTGGTGACTTTCCCAATCCCGAAATTCAGGAATCGTTGCACGAATTCGTTTCCTATACCATCCTCCGGAATAAATAGGTCAGCAGCCCATCTTACCAGTCCATTTCAGCTATTGCGTTTTTGAAAAGTATTCCAACAAGGCTTTTGCTGCCCGTTTTCCTACAATACCCGTCAATTCTTCCGGCGACATTTTTCTGATCATTTCCAGATCTGGTTCGGCCTGCAGCAATTTGATGCTGGATGCCTCCCCAATTCCGGGAATTCCTTTGAAAACCGATTGCAAAAGTGTTTCCGAGCGCTTCTTTTTATGGAAGGATATCCCAAAACGATGCGCTTCATCTCTGATTCTTTGAATAAGTCTCAGACTGACAGAACCTTTATCGAGATAAAGCGGAACCGAATCATCCGGCACATAGATTTCCTCGAGTCTTTTGGCGATACTGATTATCGCGATTTTTCCATACAAGCCAAGTTCTTTTAAACGCTTCACCGCCGAATTCAATTGTCCTTTTCCGCCATCTATAATGATCAGGTCAGGAAGCTGCCCTTCCTCTTCCAGTAAACGCTTATACCTTCGATGAATGACTTCCTCCATCGAAGCATAATCATTGGCGCCGGTGACCGTTTTAATATTGTAATGCCGGTAAGCCGATTTAAAAGGCCGGGTTGCCTTAAATACCACACAGGAAGCTACCGGATCGAAGCCCTGTAAATTGGAATTGTCAAAACATTCGATATGAAAAGGAATTTTTGCCAATCTTAAATCCTGCTGAAGCCTTGCCAATACCGTCTCTTCCTGCTCCGACCATTTATCGTTCAATCTCAAAGCCACCTTGTCGTTTCTGAAGGAAGTCACATTGCGACTGGAAAGATCCAGCACTTTCTTTTTGTCGCCCCTGACCGGGACGGTGAAGGTTACTCCTTCTATAACCACATCGGGTTTAAAGGGAACGATCACTTCTTTGGCCGAACTTTGAAACCTGTTCCTCAAGTTGAACACACTGTACCCCAATACATCATGCTTGTCCTCAGGCAAAAACTTTTGTACCTCCAGATTGTGCGCCTGAACAATAGCCCCGTTGACGATTTTTAAAAAATTAATGTATGCATAATTTTCTTCATCCAGGATGCTGAACACATCTACATTGTTAATCTTTGGATTTACTATGGTCGATTTTCCCTTAAATTTCTCCAGAATTTCCAGTTTCTGTTTTACTATTTCCGCCTCCTCAAACAGCAATTGCCGGGCATAACGCTCCATCACTTTCTTCAGGTGCACAATAACCTGCTGGTAATTCCCTTTCAGGATATCCCTGATCTCCGCAATGGACTGCTGATACTCCTCCAACGTTTGTAATCCCTCGCAAGGACCTTTACAATTGCCCATATGGAACTCCAGACACCGCTTGAATCTGCCTTGCTCAATACCTGCCGCACTTAAAGCCAATTTGCAGGTTCTTAGTTTATACAATTGCCGAATCAGTCCGAGTAACGTCTTGACCATGATGCCCGATGTGTAAGGACCAAAGTATTCCGAACCATCGCTGACATAGTTTCTGGTTTGCATCACCCTGGGGAATCTTTCTTTCTTGATGCAAATCCAGGGATAGGTTTTATCATCCTTGAGCAAAATGTTGTACCTGGGCTGATATTCCTTTATCAGGTTGTTTTCAAGCAATAAAGCTTCTGATTCATTTTCAACAAGAATGTATTTGATATCGGCAATTTTCTTGACCAGGACTTCGTGCTTGTAATTCCGGTTATCGGATAAGATGAAATAGCTGGCTACCCTTTTTCGCAAGTTTTTTGCCTTCCCAATATAAAGGATCTCTCCGGCGAAATTTAAAAACTGATACACCCCTGGTTTTTGGGGTAATGTATTCACCAATTCTTGCGGTAAAGATTTTTTAGACATCATGGCCATTTCTATGTACAGAATGTTCCACGTGGAACATCCATCAAAACCCTTTACTGTCAACTACCTACCCATATAAAGCAATAATACATTGATGTCGCTTGGAGAGATACCGGAAATTCGGGCAGCCTGTCCGATGGTTGTCGGCCTGTATTTTTTAAGTTTAAATCTACCCTCTGTGGAGATGGATAGCAAGGAATCAAATTCAATTCCCTGATCAATCCGAATGCCGTCCAATCTTCCTATCTTATCTGCCAGCAGTTTCTCTCTTTCAATATATCCTTTATATTTATTTTCAATTTCCACCGATTCCATCAACTCCTGAAAATAATACCGATCCTGATCAAAATCGTGTTTATCTTGTACCAGCTCAATAAGATCCACCAGGCTAATTTCAGGTCTCATGATCACTTCCACCAATTTAAGTTTCTGACGAAGCACGCTTGAATTTTTTGCCAGCAAGAGACCATTGATTTGTTCCGGGGCGATGCTCTTTGTCTTTAAGAACTCATTTAAGTTTTTTCTGCTTCCATTTTCTCCTGAAACAACCTCTTGCGCTTCCTCCGATGCCAGACCCAGGTGAATGGCTTTCGCCGTAAGTCGTTCATCTGCATTATCCTGCCGTCAATAAGATCCGGTATTCCGCTCTGGAGGTAAACATTCTATAGGGTTCATCAACACCCTTGGTGACCAAATCATCAATTAAAACACCAATATAAGCTTCCTCTCTCTTTAACAACAGAGGTCCTGCCCGCTAATTTTCATATAATGCGTTAATGCCTGCCATCATACCCTGCGCCGCGGCTTCTTCATAACCCGTTGTTCCGTTAATCTGTCCGGCAAAAAACAAGGAATCGATATTTTGCTTTCCAGGCTATGATGCAACTGGGTTGGCATAAAAATAATCATACTCGATGGCATATCCGGGTCTGAATATTCTCACATTTTCCAAACCTTCTATTCTTTTTATTGCCTCATACTGAATATTCAGGGGTAATGACGAAGAAAATCCATTGATATAGTATTCATTCGTATCCCAGCCTTCCGGTTCCAAAAACAATTGATGCCGCTCCCGTTGGCTAAAAGTGACGATTTTATCTTCAATGCTGGGACAATACCGTGGCCCGGTACCCTGGATGGTACCATTATACAAAGGAGAATCCTCGAAACCGGTTCTTAGAATATCATGAACCTTTTCATTGGTATACGTGATATAACAACTTAATTGCTTTTCCGGAGATCTTGGTTTCTAAAAAAGAAAATCTTCGGTATCTCGATCTCCCTTTTGTTCCTCCAATATGAAAATCGATGGTTCTTCCATCCAATCCTCGCAGGTGTTCCTGTTTTTAACCGGCCCGAAACAATACCCAAATTTATTAATTGCTCCGTAATTCCATCGATATGGTCTCCGACATCCGTCCGCCTTCCATATTTACCCGACCTACATGGATTAATCCATTTCCAAAGGTTCCGACGGTAAGGATCACTGCCTTCGCATTAAAAACTGCGTTCAGTTTCGTTCTAACCCCAACAAACCTGTGATGATCGAATAAAAGCTCATTTACATTATCCTGCCAAAAATCAATTGCTGATTGTTTTCCAGTATCTGTCGCCATTCAACGGTAAATCGTACCCGGTCACATTGCGCCCGTGGGCTCCACACAGCTGGTCCTTTCGATCGGTTTAACATTCTGAACTGAATCATACTCCGATCCGTAACAATCCCGGAAAATCCCCCCATAGCATCTATTTCCCTAACTATCTGACCTTTAGCAATTCCACCCATAGCCGGATTACATGACATTTGTCCCAACTTCGTCATATCCATGGTCACCAAGAAGGACTTTTGCCCCTAACTGCGCCGCAGCATGCGCTGCTTCACATCCCGCATGGCCAGCCCCCAACAACAATAATATCATACAACAAGTTCATCGGTTCCCAAATTATATCCTTCCTTAAATGGCAAAGATAAGATCTTCTTTCATTCTCATAACTTTCCTATCTGTCCTCTTTTTCATCTACATAACCAATTAAATGCAAAACTCCATGAATAATTACCCGAAAGAGTTCTTCCATTCCTGGCGTCCTGTATTTCCGTGCATTAGCCGCAACCTGATCAATACTGATATAGATTTCTCCAGATACAAGTATCCTTCCGGCTATATTACAAATGTGATAACATCTGTAAAATAACTATGTTTTAAAAAAGTAGTGTTGATCGATAAAATATTATGGTTATCCGTAAAGATGATATGGATTTCCCTAACTTTCTGTTTTCCTCATGGAGGATATGCTCAATAAGTACCCTTGCTTCTTTTGAATGATTAAATCTTTTGTGAATGCCTAGATAATTGAATACAATCTTCAATTTCTACTTAATATTAAATTCCAATTCTACGGTGGCGCCATTCCGTGGAGAATTCAATTTTGTCCGAAAACTTTTCCATCAGAAATATACCCCTACCATTCACATTTTCAATATTTTCCGGGGCCGTTGGATCCGGAACATTCTTATAGTCAAATCCTTTGCCTTCATCCTCGATTTTAATCCGCAGTTTATTCGTCTTCGATACTGAACAGGATGTTCACCATCTTATTCTCATCCAGCTTATTTCCATGCAATATCGCATTATTGGCAGCTTCCAGCGATGCAATCAGAATATTTCCATAAATATCGGCACTTATATTATATTCGGCAGACAACTCGTCTACCATTTTCTCCACTTTTCTTAAATTCTCAATTTTTGAGACAATTTTAAGTGACTTTTCCATTATACTTCTTGTTTCGATTACAATTTATATACTGAAATAATCCCCATTTGTTACTCTTTTCGTCAACAATTATGCTAAATTACAAAAAAAATGTTGCATTTCAATTAATGCGCCAACCATAACTCCGGATCCCTTTTTTCTGTTTCTTTCCATATCTGGAAATAAAGAATCGTTTCTTTCGTGGTTTCATTCGTAAAAATGGTCCCGATCACATCCTTCGTATTGATACTTTGACCTGCCTTGATCTTGACATTGATCAGATTATGATACAACGTATAGTAATCCCCATGTTTGATGATCACAGTATAATTTTCACCCGGAATGGTAAATACCCGTGAAACAATCCCCTTAAAAATCGATCGGGCAATCTCTCCTTTGCCCGTGGAGATATATATACCGTCATTTCTGATGGTCACCGATTTATAATCGGGATGCTGATGCTCGCCGTACTTT
Organism: uncultured Bacteroidales bacterium; assembly: GCA_963800645.1. GTDB lineage: Bacteria > Bacteroidota > Bacteroidia > Bacteroidales > UBA10428 > UBA5072. The sequence goes on from CAWDBX010000004.1 coordinate 68,275, forward strand.
CCGGTAATAATTCCTCTAATCGTGGGCCATGGGAGTCTTCCGGCATTCTTTTCAAAATCACTTGAAATAATTTTCTCTTCCGGGGTCATAAAATCCTTTAGCCCTGAAGCCTTTATCTTCCGCCTTTCTTCATCAATGATCTTTTTCAGTTCATTCTCCAATTTCCTGGCTGTCTTCTCTTTTTCCTTTATTTCCTGTTCAATTTCCCGCTGCTTTTTCTTTAATTGTGCCACCAGTTTCTTTTTCTCATTTACCTCTCTCGCGATAATATCACTTTCCCTTTTCGCCGACTTTACCAGCAAATCCTTCTCGTCTCTCAACATGGCCAACTCCTTATTTCTCTCCAATAAATTGCTGATCAGCGCTTCCATCTGAATGCGACGGCTTTTTAGATATCGATTATAAATCTTGATGATCCTTATCCTTTTATACAGCTGATTCAAATTTTCTGAAGCCAGAAAATACATGATCCTGTAGTTCGCACTCCGGTTTTTATACAGATTGTATACCAGCAGACCATAAATCTTCTTTAACTTATTGATCTCCGCCTGTATGGCAGCAGCCGAATCAATATTATCCTCCATCACCGAAGATATCATATTCACTTCCAGCTCCACGCCGAGCAAAAACTCCTTCCTTTTATTCAGTTTATGGTTGATCAGGTTAATTTCATGTAACGATTCCTGTGTCTTTCCTTTTGTTTCAAGAAGAAGCTTATTGGCATACTCAATTTCCTGCAACGTGATATCCCGGTTCTTTTTAATTTTTTCCGCTGATTCCTGCGCAATAACAGACAGGACAATCAGATTGATTAAAAAGAATAAAATCCCTCTCTTCATTTTGATAATAGTATTCAGCGCTTTACTTTTTGTTCCGCTTCTGCCAACTTCTTCTGAAGTTCCGTCATCTGATCCTTTCCTGCAAACTCCAATGCCTGTTTCCAAATAGCAATGGCTTCCTGATCTTTATTCATTTTCATCAGAATTTCCCCATAATGCAACAGGATCTCGCTATTCTTAGCCCCTCCGTATTGCATCGCCATGCTGATATATTTCTTTGCACCCCCTAATTTTCCCATTTTATACAAAACCCATCCATAGGTATCCAGATAGGTCGAATTTTTTGGTTCAGCCTTGATCGTGCTTTTACTTAATGTCCTGGCATAACTCAGATTCTTTTCCCTCACTGCCAGATAATAAGCATAATTGTTTCTGATTCCCAAATTATCTTCATCGATATCGAGTGCCAATTGAAAATTTTCATCCGATTTTTCAAAATTTTCCAACTTCATATAACATTCTGCCAATAAGGAATAAAACTCAATCTTAAGGCTCTCATTGTCTGTTCGTTTTAAACCACTCTCCAGTCGAATAACCGCCGTTTTATAATCACCGCTCAGATAATTTGCCGATCCACTAAACAAATACGGCAAAGGCTGCTCAGGGAAATTCGCCATGGCCAGATAGGAATATTTTAGAACACTGTCCGTATGCTGTGAAGCATTCTCACAATAAATCAATTGTTCGTAAGCCGGATAATTTCTACTGTCTGCATCAATTATTCTTTTTAAAGCCCCGGCAGATTTCTGATAATTCCCTATTCTGAATTCAATATCCGCATAAACCGACATGGCCCTGACATCGTCATTATATTTATTTAAGTACGCACCTACCACCGTATCAATAACGGGTCGCGTCAGCTTAAAAAGCTGATCATCCTGAATAACCTTAAACAAGTACCGTGTTTTGGAGAAATTATCAATGGCATCTTCCTTCATTCCCTCCAGCATAACGCTGGTTGCAGTATCTATTCTTTGCTGTTCAAGCAGAAATTCCGCGTATGAAAACACCACTACAGCATCGGTTTTGTAGGCCGGATAGATCTTCCGGTAATATAAAAAAGCTGAATCAGGCTTGTTGTACTCTCTGTAAAACTCCGCCAGCATTCCCAATAACGAGTAATCCTCCTCACTCAGCGACAGTGCAAACTTCAGCTGCTCTTCGGCTCTCTGCTCCAGTTTCATGGAATCATAAATACGGTATTTGCTCACAGCAGTTTCTTTGGTGGGGCCTACCTTTTGCTCAATTCTGGCCAGGTATTCCAGCGCCTGATCATATTTACCTGTTCTTTCATATAAAGAGGCGATCATAAAAATAATCCCTAAACTTTCCGGTTCCTTTTTCAATATTTGCTCATAAACCAGGATTGCACTATCATATTTTTGATCGAGCTGATAAACATTCGCCAATTCTTCCAAATACCACTTGTTTTCGGGTGCGAATGTACTCGCTGCTTTTGCATGTTTCTTTGCCAAATTGAGCTCACCAGCCTGTCTGAATATTTTTGCCAGCTGGAAATGACTGGCACTGCTTTCTGGCTGCAGTTTAATACATTCCTGGTATAAATTTACGGCTTGCGCAAAATTTCCAAAGAGAAATAATTTTGTTGCCTCACCAAGCGCATAATAATATTCCTGCTCAGGTACGTTATTAACCGACGTTTTTCTCAATGGAATCTCCTGTCCATAAGTTATACCCGCACTACCGAAACCTGCGATCAGAATAACATAAACCAGCAACAATCTTTTAGTACCTTTCATCAGCAATTTTTTTCATTATCAAACTCCCGTATGGCCGAAACCACCATCACCTCTGATTGTCGAACCCAATTCCATACTCTCCTCCCATTCAATTCTTTCGTGCCTGGAGATGACCATCTGGCAGATACGCTCCCCATCATTGACCAAAAAAGGCAGATCCGAATGATTGATCAATATAATACCAATTTCACCGCGGTAATCCGCATCTATAGTTCCGGGACTATTCAGAACGGTAATACCCTTCTTAATAGCCAGTCCGCTGCGCGGACGTATTTGTGCTTCGTATCCTTCCGGAAGCTCAATATACAGTCCCGTGCCAATTAAGGCCCGCTCAGAAGGATTCAATGTCACTGGCTCATCCAGGTTGGCACACAGGTCCATTCCCGCAGAGAGTAATGTACTATACCCAGGCAGTTTATGCTTTGACCGATTTACAATTTTAACTTTCATCCCTTCTTAAAAAAACTTTTATGAGATTTTCTCTTCTGTTGCAATAAACAACATAAATAAAAACAAAAATAACACCTATACCCATGTTAAAAAAATCATTTTTTGTTCGCAGTAAAATACCAAGGGCATATAATCCCAGTGCCAGACCTATATAGAGCACAATATTCCGTACATCATAATTTATCTTATAAATTTTTTGTCCCAGCGTATAGGTGATGATCAGCATCACAAAATTGCTGCCCAAATGTATCCAGGCACAAGCATTATAACTGTATAAAGGAATGAAAAAGATATTGAGTACCACAGTAAGCAACGCTCCGACACCGGTGATATAAACCCCGTACATGGTATGCCCCGTGAGTTTATACCACATATTCACATTGAACAACATCCCGACAAAAACATTGGCCATCAGGACAACCGGCACAATACCCAGTCCTTCATAATAGTCAGCGTCAATAAAATATTTAAAAAAATCAATCCCCAGTGCCACTCCAAGAAAAATGATCATTAAGAAAATGGTGAAATATTTTAGGACATTACCATAAACCATTCCTGAATCCTTTGCCTTGTACATATTAAAAAAGAACGGTTCCGCTGCATACCTGAACATTTGCACAAATATGGTCATTAGTACCGCAATACGATAATTGGCCCCATATATTCCCAGTTCATAAAGCGCATTGACATTATCCGGCAGGAACCTTCTTAACAATATCCTGTCGATGGTCTCATTAAAAATTCCTGCCATCCCCGATATAAGCAGAGGAATTGAATAAGCCAGTAAAGATTTCAGCAGGGAAAAATCCAAATTCATACTTAGATTCCTGATATCCTTCAGTAAAAAAACAAGAATAAAAAGACTTGCCAGAACGTTCGCTATAAATACATAACCCACTTCAATATCCTTCATGTATTCGATGTACCAAAGGCTTTCAGATAAAACCTTTATTGAAGGGATAATTTCAAGGAACAGGAAAACAAAAAAAACAGTCAGGATCACGTTGATAATTTTCAGCGTAGCGAAACGTCGTACTTTATTCTCTATCCGAAGCCTGGCGAACATGATGGCGGATACAGCATCCAATGCCAACGTAAGACCCAAATAAACAATGTATTCAGGATTTCCATGATAACCAATCCATTCCGCAATATCCCGCCTTCCCAAAAAGATGAAAAGCAGGAATGCCAGTGAAGTAGTTACAACCGATAAGAGCGCCGTGGTATAAACCCTGTTTTTATCCTCAGCATTTATGGAAAATTTAAATAATCCGGTCTCCATGCCATATGTCAGCAATACCATCAATATGGCCACATAGGCATATAATTCCGTGATAATGCCATATTCCTCCACTGAAAAACGGCGTGTGTAATAAACTGTTAAGACGGCATAATTCAGGATCCTTGGAACAATATTCCCAAGACCGTAGATAATAGCCTGACCGCCTAGTTTTCTGTACTGATTCAAATTTGCGCCAATTCTAAGTTAAAATATCTTTGAAAGTTGATTCCAAATCCGGAAAGTGAAACCGAAATCCCGATCTTGTCAACGTTTCAGGAATCACCTTCTGCCCCTCTGTCAACAAAACCGCACTCTGTCCCAAAATTAGCTTAATCATCCACCCATATACCTGAATGGTCAATTTAGGTTTTAATGCAGCATTCAGGGTGGAGAAAAAAACACTCGTATCCACAATTACCGGAGCTACAGCATTCACGGTACCGCTTATCTGATGGTTCTGCAGTATATGTTCAAATATCCGGATCAGATCCTTCAGGTGAATAAACGGAAGTCCTTTGTAAATCCTAATATGAACCCCCACGCCAAATTTTGCCATCCTGAGTATCCTGCCCAATATACCCCCTTCCTTTCCGAGCACAATACCCGCTCTCACAAGAACCTGACGAATATGGGGATTTCCCAGGTATTGCAGCTGTGATTCCCAGTCCTTGAGTACTTGCGTTAAGAAATTTCGGGAGAACGCAGTACTATCTTCCCGATGCAGCTGCTGATCGTCATAGATCCCTACAGCCGATATATTCACAAATGCTTTTAAGCGAATATCATACAGATTAACAGCCTCGACCAGCATTTTTGCCGATTGAATTCTGCTGTTATAGATCCTCTTTTTCTTCCTGACGGTCCATCTGCCCTCAATTGATTCACCAGCCAGATTAATGATAACTTCCACGCTCTCCAGCTTTTCCTTTAACCTGCCGAGATTAAAATCCTGGCGCGAAATGACAGTCACCTGATGTCCAGAGCTTCTGAAATTATTCACCAGACTTTTTCCTATAAAACCTGTGGCCCCTGATATGCCTATATTCATAAATTCCGGAATATGTAAAATCTAAATCAAATAATTTATAATTTCACACCCTATAATTGGGTAAATATATTTGAAAAACCTGCATATATGAACAACAATAAATCACTTTTAGTATTATTTGTAATTTTACAACTTACTTTCATGAATACGACAAACATGAGTTCACAGACAACCGTTACACTGGAAACCAGTATGGGCAGCATAAAAATCAAGCTTTATGATGAAACACCAAAGCACAAAGCAAACTTTCTAAAACTTGTTCAAGAGGGTTATTACAATGGTGTTCTTTTTCACCGGGTAATTCCAGCCTTTATGATCCAGACCGGTGATCCCAATTCAAAAAATGCCCGCCCCGGTCAGTCACTTGGTACCGGTGGTCCCGATTACAAAATACCCGCCGAATTTGTTCCTGCCTACTTTCATAAAAAAGGAGCCCTGGCTGCAGCAAGGCAGTCTGACGAAGTCAATCCTCTAAAACAATCTTCCGGCTCTCAGTTCTATATTGTTCAAGGACGCGTTTACAATAACGCTCAGCTCGAATCAATAGTTAGTTCCGGTAAGCACAAACCCTTTACTCCCGAACAAATTACCGCCTATACTACCCTTGGCGGCGTTCCTCACCTGGATGATGCCTACACCGTATTTGGTGAAGTTGTGGAAGGTTTTGAGATCATAGATGATATTGCTGATGTCGCAACCGATCAGCGTAACAGACCCCTGTCCGATATCAAAATTATTAAAGCCTCTATTTCGGAATAACCGTAAAAAGTAATGATCGATCAAATTGATAAAACTACCAGGGAAATCAACGAATTTCCCATCAGGAACCCGCAGGAGCTGGAAGAATTTCGCCTTCAATTTCTGAGCAAAAAGGGAATTCTATCCTTACTTTTTCAGCGTTTCAAGGATATTACCGCGGAAGAAAAGAAGATCACCGGCTCCCTGTTAAATCAGCTCAAAGAAATTGCCCTCCGCAAATACGAACAGAATAAATCCTCGCTTTCTCAGGTTGAAAAAACATTTACCGGTGATCTTACGCTACCGGCTGAACCCATCACGCTGGGCGCAAGGCATCCGGTTTCCCTTATCCGCAGAGAGATCATTACCGCCTTTTCCAAAATAGGGTTTACCGTGGCTGAGGGACCGGAAATTGAAGACGACTGGCATGTTTTTACCGGTTTGAATTTCCCCCTTGAACATCCCGCCAGGGATATGCAGGACACTTTCTTTATTGAAAAGAATCCTGATATCGTATTGCGCACCCACACTTCTTCTGTTCAGGTAAGGGTAATGGAATTGCATCAGCCTCCCATACGTAAAATATTTCCGGGCCGTGTTTTCAGAAATGAAGCCATCTCAGCAAGAGCTCATTGCATATTCCACCAGATAGAGGGATTGTACATTGATACCGATGTATCCTTCGCCGATCTTAAACAAACGCTCCTGTTCTTTGCCCGTGAAATGTTTGGTGAAAAAACACAGATCCGCCTGCGCCCTTCCTTTTTCCCGTTTACCGAACCGTCTGCAGAAATGGATGTATCCTGTACCATTTGCGGCGGAACAGGATGTAATGTTTGTAAATACACCGGATATCTTGAGATTTTAGGCTGCGGTATGGTGGATCCCACGGTACTTGAAGCTTCCTCCATCAATAGTAAAAAATATACCGGTTTTGCCTTTGGAATGGGTCTGGAACGAATAGCCATGCTTAAGTATCAGGTAAACGATCTTCGCCTGTACTTTGAAAATGATATCCGATTTCTGGGTCAATTCAAAAGCGCCTATTAAAATTTTTCCCGCTATACCCTTCACACGGAAAACCACGTCCTCAGAATCCGAGCGTTAATTCACCGGGTTTGCTTTTTCCCATGTGCCTATAAGTTAAAGGCGTAGCTTCTCTTCCTCTGGGAGTTCTTTTCAAAAAACCCTCCTTGATCAGGAAAGGTTCATAGACTTCCTCAATGGTTCCCGGATCTTCACTTACTGCTGTGGCAATGGTAGTAAGACCAACAGGTCCGCCATTGAATTTTTCCACTATGGCTGACAAGATCTTATTGTCCATTTCATCCAATCCGTTCTTGTCAATATTCAATGCATCAAGCGCAAATTCAGTTATTTCAATGTTGATTTGTTTCATCCTCTTGACCTGTGCAAAATCCCTCACCCGACGAAGCAGAGAATTGGCAATTCTGGGTGTGCCTCTTGACCGGCAGGCAATTTCCTGAGCAGCTTTGTCGGTAATGGCAATTTTCAGCAAATCTGCAGATCGCCGGACAATACGCTCCAGAATAACCGCATCATAATACTCGAGGTGCAGGTTAATTCCAAACCGCGCTCTTAACGGACTCGAAAGCAGCCCGGCTCTGGTTGTGGCGCCAATAAGGGTAAACGGATTTAAGTTAAGCTGAACCGATCTCGCGCCTGGTCCTTTGTCAATGATAAGATCGATTTTAAAATCCTCCATGGCGGCATAAAGGAACTCTTCAACTGCCACATTCAGGCGATGGATCTCATCAATAAACAATACATCATGTGGCTCCAGATTGGTTAAAATACCGGCCAGGTCACCTGCCTTTTCTAAAACCGGACCAGAAGTAACCCGGATGGTACTGTTCAATTCATTGCAAATAATGTTGGCCAGGGTTGTTTTTCCCAATCCCGGGGGTCCCGACAGTATCACATGATCCAGGGCTTCTTCCCGCATCTTTGCTGCTTCAACAAACACCCTGAGATTATCTACCAGCTTTTCCTGCCCGTTAAAATCACTGAAACTTTTTGGCCGGATACTCTTGTCAATTTCCTTATCCTCTTCAGTAAGAATGTCCCGGCGGATTTCAAAATCATTTTCCATACAGCAAAGCTATTCGATCAGTTTAATATCATTCACAGCAAATTCCACTTTTTGTCCGTTGATCCGATATTCCTTATTGTCCCGGTAAGTAATGGTGATCAGCAATACTCCGTTTTCATCAAACTTCTTCCAGTTCTTTTCACTGATGCCCATCACATAATAGTTAATCTCCTTGATCTGTCCGTTGGGATAATAAAAAACATGTTCACCGTCAGGATTACCCTGTACAAAATTACCTTCATACTTTAGTTTGCCGTCACTGTAAAAAGCCTGCCATTTCCCATCCTTAAGATCCCCGACATACTTTCCCTTTTCAGAATAGTCCCCAACCTTATAGTACCATTCTCCTTCTTTCTGACCATCGAAATAACTTCCCTGAACGATAATCTCGCCAAGGGTATCATATTCAATACAAAGACCTTCTTCCTTCCCCTCAAAAAATTCCTCTTCCCGCTTCATATTACCATCTTCGTAGTACCATTTCCACAAACCATTGGTCTTGCCGTTTTTAAAAATGCCCGATTGTTCAGTTTTACCATGCGGAAAAAAGTAAGTCCAGGTACCTTGCTCCAGATTATTTACAAATTTGCCCTGTGCCCTGATACTTCCATCCCTGTTAAAATATTTCCAGTCCCCTTCCTTCTTACCATCATTTGTAATGATTCCTTCGCCCAGTTTTGTACCATCATCGTGATAAAGAAAAGCATTGATAACGGCGCCATTTTTATCAAACATCCGGTGTATTCCAACGGGTATGTTTTCTTTATAGGAACCTGAATAAACAAGATTTCCATCGGCATCAACCTGGTTCCTGATTTCAATTTCCATGGCCGCCGTATCCTGTTCTTCTATCAGAACTCCCTTGGCATATTGCAGCAGCATACTCACATTACCATTCTCATCATATTCCTTGTAAGCTCCGGTTATCAAATCATCCTTATAATTAATCTCACTTTTAATTCTTCCGTTGGGATAAAAGGTTTTCCAGACACCCTGTTTTAAGCCCTGGGCATCGATCCTGTTCAATCTTTCGCGTTCCACCAGCGTTCCGTTATTAAACCGCTGAATGGTGATCAGTGTTCCGCCTTCATTGTATTCTTTTGAGACACCATGCCGCTTGTTATTGGCGAAAAGAACCTCCTCCTTGATTTGTCCGTTCGTAAAATAGTAAATCGATTGTCCCTCTCGTTTATCATTGACGTACAACTCCTTTGATACAATTTTTCCTCTGTTCATGGGGTCTTTGGCATGCATCACATTGTAACCAAAAGTATATCCGTTTCGCTTTCCCATGACATAATTTACCTTTTGCAGCGTATCGCCCGCTTCATTGTAAAAAATCCACACACTATCCAGCAAATGATTTTTGCGGTTTCCTTCGGATTTCATAACCCCCGAAGGAAAATAAGTTTTCCAATATCCGTCGGGCTGACCATTGCGCATAAAACCTTCGCTGGATATTTTTCCGTTGGGGTAAAACAATTTATTATACCCATCCTTTACTTCCACTTCCTGTCCCGTCATACTCTGTAAGGACATCAGTCCGGTGACCAGGAAAAATAAAAGAATTGGCTTCCTCATAGTACAACTTTTAATGTTCGGTTACTTTTCCATGCAATTTTACGATAAATTCACCCATTTCAATGGACAGATGCAAAAAGGATGAACTGTTGCCTACAATCCCAGTTTTGCAGAGATATCCAGCATCTTCCGGATAGACAACTCTGCTCTTGCCCGCAATGTTTCTTCCACCAAGATCTCCGGTACTTCATACTTCAAGCAGGTATATAGCTTTTTGACCGTATTCAGTTTCATAAAACTGCAGTCGCTGCATCCACAAGTAGAATCTTTTGGCGGGGCAGGAATATATTCCTTGGCAGGATTAGCCTTTCGCATCTGATGAATAATGCCCGATTCCGTAGCAACAATATACGCTTTCGATTCATCCGTCATGGTATATTTCAATAAGGCAGAAGTGGACCCGATGTAATCGGCAACAATCAGAACAGGTTTTTCGCATTCGGGATGTGCAATAATTTTTGCCTGCGGATTAAGCTTTTTCAGCTCCAGAATTCGCTCCAGCGAGAAAGCCTCATGAACATGGCACGCTCCGTTCCATATCACCATATTTCTTCCGGTAATACCCTGTATGTAATTACCCAGATTTTTGTCCGGTGCAAATACAATATTTTCACTCTCCGGAATACTTTGAATAATTTGTACAGCATTGGATGACGTACAGATGATATCCGATAAAGCTTTGATTTCCGCAGTTGTATTCACATAGCTAATTACCTTATATCCGGGATAATTCTTCAGAAATTCTTTGAAATCATCGGCTTTACAAGAATCTGCCAGTGAACATCCGGCTTTCAGATCAGGCAACAATACTTTTTTATCGGGCGATAAAATCTTTGCCGTTTCTGCCATAAAATGAACGCCGCAAAACACAATAATATCGGCCTCAGTTTTTGCAGCCTGCTGCGATAAATACAGACTGTCTCCAACAAAGTCAGCAATTTCCTGAATACTCCCTTCCTGGTAATAATGTGCCAGAATCACCGCATTTTTCTCTTTCCTTAACCTCTTAATTTCGGAAATCAGATCCATGCTTTTATCTATTTCGACCTCCAGGAATCCCTTTTTCAACAATTCATTATTATATATATTCTTATTCATAATTTTAAAAATAACTGATATTAATAATAGCTTGTTAATAGTGTTAAAAAAAACACTTCAAATTTCTTGACATTTCGGATTCTACTGGTTTATGAACAATTTATAACAGGTATTATTAATAATTTCTCTTTGAAAATAAGCGTTTTCCACATTTATTAACCAATGGTTGATAAACATTCCTGTACAAAATTACAGAGAAAATCAATGCCTGCAATATGTTGGAGAACTGTTAAAATACAAATAAAAAATTTTGAAAAAGATCATCACTTTTTCGCTTTTCAACAAATCATGGTCAAAAATCCTGCCACCCCTGAAAATATTTACAATTTATGAATAGAATATTAACAACTATCTAACAAAATTGAAATCCGGATATTTAAACCTTTTGATGAAAATATCGTGCATTCAGGGGCAAATTCTTTATATTTGTCCTGATAAAATCCAATAATAACCATGAATTTAGCAATAGCTTGCGATCATGCCGGTTATGAAATGAAGGAGAAGTTAATCAGCTACCTGCAGGAGAAGGGGCATAAGATTAGCGATTTGGGAAGTTTTACGGATAAAGCGGTTGATTATCCCGAGTTTGGACACAAAATTGCCAGGCATGTGGCAGGAAAAAAATCGGATTTTGGGATTTCTTTATGCGGCAGTGGAAATGGAATAAGCATGACTGCCAATAAACATCCCCTGATCCGGTCAGCACTCTGTTGGAATGAAGAAATAGCCGAGCTGGCCAGGAGACACAATAATGCAAATATTTGTTCACTTCCTGCCCGGTTCATTACCTTTGAACAAGCCGTTAAAATTGTTGAAGTTTTCCTGAATTCCCCTTTTGATGGTGGCAGGCACCTTCGTAGAATTGACAAAATCCCCATATAAGTATCATTTATGTTATCCAATACCAGCAAATACGCCATCCGTGCGATGATTTACCTGGCTTTGAACGCCGATAAGGAAATCAAGACCGGTATTAAGAAAATTTCAGGTGACTTAGGTATTCCATCGCCATTTCTTGCAAAAATTTTACAGGTATTGGCGAAGCATAAGTTGCTTTCCTCCACGAAAGGACCTAACGGGGGATTCGGACTGGGAAAGGATCCACGGAAGATTACCCTGTATGAAATAGTTACCATTATTGATGGCAATGACATCTTTGACAAGTGCCTGATTTCATTGCGTTCCTGTCATGAGGAAAATATTCCGTGTCCTTTGCATGACCAATATGAACCCTTGCGGCTGGAAACGAAAAAGCTATTCCAGCAGCAGGATATCGGGAGCCTCGCCGTGGATATTAAGAGTCAGGACCGGATTTTCGCGTTGTAAGTTTGACGGCAATGATTCCCATGGCCGATCCGGTCACATCAAAAAGGAGATCATATACATTGGCCGTACGATTCAAAGAAACCAGCATAGTACTGAAGCAGTTCGGTGGATATCCCCAGCAGAACGCTGATGGAAATGGCAATTATCAGCTGTGTATACCGGGTAGCGGTACCTGAATGGTGTCTTACGAGGTCTTTCAGCAAAAATGCAGAAAAAGCAAAAAACATGATCAAATGGGCCAGGAGATCCGAGAAATTTACCTGCAGAACGTCAAATCGCTGCAGTTCTGTTGAAGGGATCAGGCATAAGAACAGGATGACCAGGCAGATGGTGATCGGTTTCCAGAATCGAATAAACAGCATGGGAAATTAAGGTTTTATCAGTTTGGAGTAACAATAATTCTGTCGCCCAGTCCTTTTGATAAGCTGATCTTTAGATTATTCAGAACGATAAATTTCACCTGCAATATCTGCATTCGGTCTTCATTGTTTTGTTCCTGTGCATGACGAAGTTCTGTTTCAGTTTCTTTGATGAGCCGGAGGACCTTTTCATTCTTAAAAGCAAGAATAGCTTCCGGGACAATTTCTTTCAGCCGCATTTCCTCCGTTTCAAAATAATTTTCACGTCGTTTCCAGATTTTGCTTAAATCGTGTGCCGATGTAATGAGGTCCACCACGGTCTGTGCGAGCGATTCATCGGCATGCTTGATAAAATGCTGTTCAGTAACCGTTCCGATTTCTTTTCGAAATGTTACGATATCATGGTATATGCGGTTATAAACCGGGTGGTGAAATTCGAGTTCATCCTGCTCTATCTCGTGAACAATATAGTCGGCCACCGAAATTTCGTGTTCTTCTGCCTTTTCCGAGGACAAAGTAAAATGCTGATCGGGATATAATAGCAATAATCTGAGAACCTCCTTTTCCGCGGTATATTTATCGGGAACAGCATCGTACCTGGGTGACGGCAAAGTTTCTGCACCGGTATTGAATTCCCTTGTTTCAGCCTGTTTAACCTTCTGGTCGAATTTGTTCCTGCGGAATCGGGCCGTTTCGGCGTACAGCAGTTTTTCATCCACATCCAGCAACCTGCTGCATTCGCGGATATACACCGACCGTATAATACTTTCGGGGATGACAGAAATGGTCCTTACAATATCCGTAATCAGCGTGGCTTTTTTAAGGGGATCCTTCTGGGAATCGCTCTTCAGCAGGTTTGTTTTGAAGGAAATAAAATCAGTTTCATTGGCCTGGATATATCCTGCAAAAGCATTGGAATTGTTCTTGCGGGCAAAGGAATCAGGATCCTCGCCCAAAGGAAGAGGTACTACCCTGACATGAAGACCTTCTTCCAGCAGCAGGTCGATTCCGCGCACTGATGCCTTTATCCCGGCCTCATCACCATCATACAGAATGGTAATATTATGGGTAAACCTTTTAATAAGTCTGATCTGATTCAGGGTAAGAGAGGTTCCGGAGGAAGCCACTACATTTTCGATGCCAGCCTGGTGCATGGAAATGACATCGGTATAACCCTCCACCAGATAGCACTTATCATTTTTCAATACAGCCTGCCGGGCAAAGAAAAGACCATACAGGACATCGCTTTTATGATATATTTCTGATTCCGGGGAATTTATGTATTTGGCTACCTTATCATCCGTGCGCATCACGCGGCCGCCGAAGCCCAAAATCTGTCCGCTCAGTCCGTGAATGGGAAAAATTATCCGGCCATGAAAGCGATCATACGTGTAATTCTCCCGCTGAAAAGTCAGACCGGTTTTTACCAGGTAATCGAGTTTATAGGCCTTGTCAACAGCTGTTTTTGTAAAGGCATTTTTATCCTCCCGCGCATACCCCAGCTGGAATTTGCGGATCGTATCCTCCCGGAAACCTCTTTCGATAAAATAACTCATCCCGATGGCCTTTCCTTCAGGACTGTGCAAAACTATCCATAAAGTACTGACAGGCAAATTGATTCACGGAAAGCAGGCTCTCACGTTCGTTTTTTATTTCTTTTTCCTGTGCAGACTCTTCTTTTTCAATGATTTCAATGTTGTATTTTTTGGCCAGGTATTGCAGCGCTTCCGGGTAGGATAATTTTTCATTTTCCATCAGAAAGGTTACCACATTGCCTCCCTTGCCTGTGCTGAAGCATTTAAAAATACCCTTGGAGGGACTTACAAAGAAAGAAGGGGTCTTTTCGTTTTTGAACGGACTAAGGCCGCGGAAATTCTGTCCGGCTTTTTTCAGGCTGACAAATTCTCCGATAACTTCCACAATATCCGCAGCGGCAAAAATCCTGTCAATAGTGGCCTTATCAATCATAGTAAAGTTGTGGTGTCATAATTCTTTTTCAAAGTTGCAAAATTAAAACAGTAAAACACTGCAATGCATAAAAAGAGTCAGGATGTATTTTCAGGAACGGATCAGCGGATATTCTCCGGCGCGATGAGTTTATGAATTACTGCATAAACAGTAAGGCCGGCAATGGTTTTAATGCCAAGTTTGGAAGTTATGTTTTTGCGATGCGTGATGACGGTATGTGAACTAATATAAAGCTTTTCCGCAATTTCCTTATTGGTCATTCCCAGGGCTACAAGCCGCAGAACCTCCTTCTCCCGGTCACTGATCTCTCCGGCCTGATTCAATCCGGAATCTGATTTGGAAAGGGTCAGAACCTGTTTCTCCAGCTTCCTGAAAATGGTTCTTTCATTATCTTCCTTTTCGATAGTTTCATCAAAACCATGAAGGGGTTTGTTCCTGATTTCTTCATCACGAATTAGAATTCGCGAGGTATGCCTGCTTTTTAACAAAACAGTTCGCACCACGTCCGGGGAACAGGAATTTATAAAAGAACTGCTGATGATGATGAGGTTTTTATGGTCTTTATGTATGGCGCCGGCCAGTTTTCCGGTATGGATGACTTCGCGGATGGCCACAGGGTAGCCCATGTGCTTCATGAGCCCAATAATGCCCAGTCGGGTTAACTGGGATATTTCCGCTATAATGACCTGTAGGGTTTCCATAGAACTCAGACGGCGAAATGGTCCAGAATCCATTTTTCCATAAATTTTACCTTCGGCACCAAAACTTTATCCTCAATTCTGGCATGATCATTTAGATCGGATTCAAGTTTGAACAGTTCAACCAGAATGGCATGACACAGCTGGTAATCAACAGGTAACGGAAGGTATTTGATCAGGATGTTTTTCAGATCGAAAAGTTTGTCTTCCACATTGTCGTGATCCGCTTCAAAATCATCGATGGAATAATCGCGTATACGGTTGATTATTTCGAGTGAGGGATTTTTTGCCAGAAACCTATTCAACAGAAAATACATAGGGGTAAACCTTCTCTTCCTCATGGCGGATATGGTCCGTCAGTTCATTTTTATATTCCGTGAAGAACTTGTCAATTAACAGGAATACTTCAAGACCGCTGTTCCGGTAAGATCCGGATAGTTGAAGCAATAATTCTTCGATGAGGGGTATCTTCGTGTGAAGGTAGTAATCATGTGATTTCTGCAGGTATTCCACAATTAATTTCAGTGAAAAGCCCTGCAAATGCTTTTTGGGAAAATAGTCCCTGTTATGGTAGGAATTTAAGATTTCAAGGAAGAAATCAACATCGATGGCGTGTTCCCTGCATACCTGCTCAATGGTTTTGTCCCCAAAGCCCAGATGAATTCCAAAACGTGAAATAATCTGCAGCAATTGGTAATTCAGGTGAATTACCTCAGCCATTTTCATCGTGCCCTGTATCAGCATAAGCAGTTAAGATTAGGAATTTGGCTAGAAGTGAATCAGTGACATAACATCAAAAGGCGGAGAAAGTTTTTGCCGGCCCTTCAGGAAATCCAGTTCCACGATAAAGCTTACATAGATCTGCTGAATTCGGAAACGGCTGATCAGGTCGATGGCAGCCAGGGCAGTACCGCCAGTAGCCAGAAGATCGTCGTGCATCAGCACAATATCATCCTGCTGAAGTGCGTCGCGGTGTATTTCGAGAGAATCCTGGCCATATTCCAGGTCATAGGTTCTTGAATAGGTATCCGCAGGTAATTTCCCCGGTTTCCTGACCGGAACAAATCCGGCTCCAAGCGAGTAGGCCAGTGCACCCCCGGTAATAAAGCCACGCGATTCAATGGCCACCACCTTGGTAATTCCTTTGTTCTGGTAATGACAGGCAATCTGATCAACGATAATTTTGAGCAATTCCGGTTGTTTGATGGCGGTAGTAATATCCTTGAACTGGATACCCTTTACCGGGAAATCGGGTATATTCCGGATGGAGGCTTTGATGGTTTCGATAGTTGAAAGTGTAATCATAGCAAGATATTTATCTGCAAAAATACAAGAATTTAGTGTACTGCAAGAAACAGGTCTGTGGGTAAAATTTGTCTTGAAAAATTTAAATTAAATGCTTAAATTTATAAAATAGAAGACTGTCGGAATTGCCATGCACATAGACCTGCTAAAATATACCTCGGAGCGGCTTCATGAGGAAGACGGCCGGTACAAAGATCCCGGACCGGTGATCACCATATCCAGAGAGTACGGATGTCCTTCCAAAATTATTGCCGGGAGACTTTCAGAAGAGCTTACCCGAAAAATGTTCGTAAAAGGTAAGGAAGTCAAGTGGAAGTATGTAACCAAGGAGATCATGGCCGAATCGGCCAGAGCTCTTGAAGTAGATCCTGATAAAATCAAGTATGTTTTTCAGTATGAGCAGAAAAGCATGGTCGACGATATCATTTCCGCTCAGTTTAACAAATATTACAAAAGCGAAAGAAAGATCAGGAACACCATTGCAAAAGTCATACGAAACATGGCCAATGAAGGCCATGTAATTATTGTGGGACGGGGTGGTGTGGCCATCACCCATGATATACCAAGATCCTTGCATATTATGTTGGAGGCACCCATGGATTGGAGATCTTTGCGCGTGGCTGAAAACTATAAAATATCGCAGGAAGAGGCCAGAAAAACTGCCATTGAAGTGGATAGAAAACGTAAGGAATTTCGTGAATACTTTCAGGGCAAGGGATCAGATTATACCCGTTTCGATATTACCTTCAACTGCATGGCGTTTTCCATAGAAGAAATCGTTCACCTTATCCTCAAGGCGGCTGAAATCAAAAAGCTTGTCTGATTAACCTTTCCGAAAAAAAGCCTAGGTTCTCTCAACTTCCTCCACCGCGCGGTTCAGGAAAGCGTTGAATGGATACATGGCCTTAAATACTTCCCGGATTTCGTTGATAAAGTCGGATTGCCAGTAAATCCGGTCCGGTTCATTCTTCACTACCGTATAATGTTTGTATTTCAGATATTCCAGATCCGCAAAGTCTTTTGGGAAGCCTTTTGGCGCGGTTTTTAATTTCTCCCCCCAAAAATCTTTTCCGAAATGCTTCAGGAAAAGAGGATTATTGATAACGACCTTAAATTCATCAATATTCTCAAATATTTCTTCGCGGATGGCTTTTAACATTGGTCCGGAGGGCATATAAATACCTCCCGCCAGAAAGCATTCTCCCGGTTCAACGTGAATATAATACCCCGCATGGATACCCTTTCTTCCGCCTTTGGCAATAAATGCTCCAAAATTGGTTTTATAGGGCATTTTATCATTGGAAAAACGGATATCCCGATTGATCCTGAACATGGAAGCTTTTGCGGTGGTCTGTGCGGACTCCCGGTCAAATAATCCGATTTCAGCAATCACTACATGGATAAACTGTTCAAATTCCTGTCTCAGGACAGCGTAACGGGAACGGTTTTCATCGAACCATTCCTTGTAATTGTTATCTTTCAGTTCTTTCAAAAATTGAAAGGTTTCTTTGCTGATCATAGACGTACTTAATTTGAAAAAGACATTAGGGTGAAAATCCCGGTGGTTTTTGTAAATTTAGGACAATATTCTGAGACCTGTCTGAATCATTGGAAAAAATTGCACTCATAGTTGCCGGAGGATCGGGGAGCCGCATAAATGCAGGGATACCCAAGCAATTCCTTCTATTGAACGGTTATCCTGTACTGATGCATACCCTGGATGTTTTTTTCAGGTATGATCAGCAAATGCGGATCATTCTGGTATTGCCGGAAAAACAAATCGACACCTGGAAAAAACTATGCGGAGAATACCATTTCATGATCAGGCATGAGATCAGATCGGGCGGAGAAACAAGGTTTCATTCAGTAAAGAAGAACCTGTCGGAACTTCCCGATCATTGCCTGGTGGCGGTTCATGACGGTGTGAGGCCTCTGGTAAGTGTGGTCACTATTGACAGATGTTTTCAGTCTGCTTTGGTCTTTGGCAACGCAGTTCCGTGCGTTGATATACCGGAAACGCTGCGGGAAATTGGGGAACAGGGCAACAGACAGGTTGACCGGGCCAAATTCAGGTTAATTCAGACCCCTCAGGTTTTTCATGCCGGTATTTTAAAGAAAGCCTATTTACAGGAGTATCAACAACAATTTACCGATGATGCTGGTGTGGTGGAAAGCCTGGGTCATTCCATTCACCTGGTGGAGGGAAACCCTGAAAATATCAAAATTACCTTTCCAAAGGACCTGGCAGTGGCATCTGCCTTTTTAAAGGGACAAAATACCTGAAATTAAGCTTTAGGAGCAACATTAGTACCATTTGTATACTCTTACTCCCACGATAAAACAGATTGATCCCAGGCCTGTCAGAATCAGAAATTCGGGCATATTTTCCAGCAACCCTGTCCCTTCAATCATGATACTCCGGATACTGTCTGCCAGCATGGTCAAAGGAAGCTTCTGGATTACCGGGATAATGAAATCCGGGAAATTGTGGTAACTGAAAAAGATCCCTGACAGGATCATCATCGGCATGCTCACCAGGTTGATCAGACTATTACCAATTCTGGAGCTGGAAGTACGCGAGGCCATGAGGATGGAGATGCCGGCAAAACAAAAACTACCGGCAAGAAGAACCAGGATAAAGGCTGTTATGCTGCCCTGGATCTGGGTGCGGAAATATATCCACGAGAACAGGAGCAAAACGGCAGCTTCAAAGAAAGCCAGGGTAATCCTGGCAAAAAAATGAGAAAAAATAAAAAGGGATTTTTTCATGGGTGCAGCCACCATCCGGCGAAGAAGCTTTTTGGTCCGGATCTCAATCAAACCATAGCCAATGCCCCACAGAAAATCATTCATAATTCCCAAAGCCAGAAGACCCGGGATCAGAAAATCGACATAACGGGTGCCTTTCTGGGTGAGGACTTTCACCGAAGCGGAATCATAAACCAGGCGTTCCCGGTTAATGGCAGAGGAGAGCATGGCATAATTAAACCGGGCATCCGCACTCTGGGGATCGAATAAATAAAAAAGACTGTCCTCCTTTATCCTGTAAGATGATGGAGGCCTGTCCGCGCTTGAGCATCAGCACAGCGCTATCCATGGTTACAGGGATCAGATGGAAGGTTAACCTGCCCATTTTGGAATCAAATGACTTTCTATATTCGAGGGGGTGATTGATTTTTTGGGTGATGACTTCAGAACTTTCCAGAAATTCGGCAAGTCGGCTATGAGGTATGGCCACTGCTTTTAACATAGGCGACATTTTGTATGAGCTCGGCCTTTTTGGAAAAGGCAATGCCCAGCACCCATGCCATTAGAACCGGAAACGCCAGTGCCCAGAACAGGATCCCGGGTTCCCGGACGAATTCCTTATAGTTAATTACAATCAGCTGCCAGAGAGAGCTCAAATTATGTTTCATCGCTGAGTTTTCTTCCTGTAAGGGAAATGAATAAGTCTTCCAGTGTCATTTTGCGGCATTCAAAGGAGGTAAGATGATAATTGCTGGTTGAAATAAACTTCATAAATCCGTTGATGTTGGTGACAATTTCATTTACCAGCAGCCATCCCTTCCGGGATTCACTGTCCCAGGTAAACTCCCGGATGTTGCCGTTCAGCGAAATATCAAGCACTTCAGGCCTTTCCTGAATGGAAAACTCAATGATTTCACCCTTATCATGCTCGCACAACAACTGTTCCAGCGTTCCTTTGGCCAAAATCCTGCCGTGATCCATGATTACAATTTCATCGCACAAAAAAGAAGCTTCTTCCATATAATGGGAAGTAAGTATAAGAGTGGTTCCGAAATTCTTTTTTAAGCCGAGGAGAATATGCCAGAGCTCCCTTCTCGATCCCGGATCAAGTCCTGTGGTTGGTTCATCCAGAAGCAGCAGGGAGGGTTTGTTGAGCAAGGCAATACTCAGCGCAAGACGTTGTCGCTGACCACCCGACAGGTTAACGGTAAAGGCTTTCTTTTTCTCTTCCAGACCGGTCAGATGAACTACTTCATCAATACGTTCCCTTTTTAACCCGTAAAAGCTGGCAAATAGCCGGAGGGTTTCATAAACAGTGAGCTTGTCGATAAACCTTGTTTCCTGAAGGGAAATGCCCAGCAAGTGATGCAGGAAATCTTCATTGCCAGCCCATTTTCTCCCGAATAAAGCAATTTCACCTGAATCGGGTTGCTGTAATCCTTCGATCATTTCCACAAGAGTAGTTTTGCCTGCTCCGTTGGGGCCAAGCAAGGCCAGAAACGTCCCTTTTTCAATCTGAAGGGAAAGATGATCAACCGCAACAACCTCCTTAAAACTTTTGCATACTTCATGAAGATGAACAACAGGCTCAGGCTTCAAAGCACCGGACTGCCAATCGGGGAGGTTTTCCATAACCCAACTCCAGGTATTTATTTATGGTTCATAAACAGAAAGAATGCCTCCGGAGTTCACAATACGGTTGATTTTTGATGGATTTCCCTTGTAGGAGACAAATCCCCGGGAACCCACCTCGGCATTCAGCTCTTTTTCTACATTAATTTTAGCTTTACCGCCGGTGGTGGCTTTCACTTTGATTATTTCACTTTCCAGGTCAAAAGCTGACAAAGTGCCCGAAGTTGCTACCACCATATCCTGTTCATCGGCATATCCTTCTGCGGTCAAAATCGAACCTTCAATGATTTTCCCGGAAAGGTATCCTACATCCGCATCCAGATAAAGCATGCCACCGCTTTTTAAATCAACGGCCAACGAATCAGCCTTGAAGAGTGAAGTGGTGCTCACCTCTGCCCCGCCGGTAACGGTGATCGTTTTGAGGTCCACAAAATTCAGGGTGATCATCACTTTTTTCTTGGTAAAAGATTCGCCATATACACGAATAGACAGGGTATTGTTTACAATATCCGTTTTAACCGAGGAAGCCTCAATTCCCTGGACCTTAAGGCTGGCAGATTCCTTGTCGGCCTTTACCAACCTGACAAGAACCTTATCGGTAACCTCCAATTGGGAAAAGGGACTTAAATTCCGCTCAACCGGCTCCTGCGCGGGAAGATTGGCGAAAATAAGGATCAGCCCCGCAATGGTAATGAATTTTCTTAACATAGTCTGTTTGTAAATGATCAGCAATATTGCCCTAATAAGAACACAAAATTTGATAAAAAAGTATGTTCTGCTGCAGGAAGAAGGAAAGGATCGATTTCTATATTATTAAAAATCAACGATCTGATTCAATGATATTGAATGGCATACTCAACAAGGATTGAAAAACCTCTCCTGCCTCAAGCATGCTGTCATCATCTTCATCAAAATACCAGTTTACCGTAATTATTTTTTTACCCTGAAATTTTACCTGTATTCCTTTGAGGATGTGAAACAACCATTTTGATGAACTGGAATTCAGATAATTCAGATGAAAATCGATGGAAGTATGGGTCTTAAACTCATTGATATTCTCATCGAGAACCACCATCAGCTTTTCGTAAAAAGGAGCAGGATCCTCCAACTTTGATTGTCCAGAAATGACAATTCGGTGCTCCTCAGTCAAAATCCTGACTGAAGGGGTAAATAGGGTTTCTTTTATTCCGGTAGCCATGCCAGCCTGCATTTTTATATAAAAATACTTTTTTTTGGAATACAAAATTAAGGTCATGTAAACTAGTTATTAACCTTTTCAGGCCGGTCGAATATCGGGGAAATCCAGGCGGAAGATTCCCTGAATGGCTTAATTTTGTAAAAAAAGAACTTATGGATTTGGGACTGAAAGACAGATTATTTGTGGTGTGCGGGGCTACCAGCGGATTCGGACTGGCCATTGCCCGTGCCCTCGCCGGCGAACAGGCAAAGGTTATTGCCGTTGCCCGGAGCAGGGAAAAACTGGAGGCTTTGGCGGAGGAACTTGGCGCTTCGCTGGAAATCCTGCAGGCAGATCTTACCCACCAGGATTCCATTGGATTGCTGGAAGATATTATCGGGAACCGTGAGCCCGACGGTATCCTGGTGAATGCATCCGGTCCTCCTGCAAAACCATTTGTTGAAACCACCATGGCCGATTGGGACCAGGCCTATTATCAGCTGTTGAGATGGAAAGTTGAACTGACCCTCAGGCTTTTACCTGTTTTCCGGCGCAGGGGTTACGGAAGATTCCTGTACATAGAGAGTTCTGCAATAAAACAACCTATTGAAAACCTTGTGTTAAGCACTTCTCTCAGGCTTTCCGTTGCGGGCTTTGTAAAAACAGTCTCACAGGAACTGGCGGATACGGGAATTACGTTTAACCTGCTGGCACCGGGTTACCATGATACTCCGGCTATCGATAGAATAATCCATAAGAAAAGCACTTCCGAAGGTATATCCTATGAGGAAGCCAGAAGGTTGATCATTCAAGGCATTCCCATGAAAAGGACCGGAAGTACCGGTGATTTTTCTTCGCTTGCCCTATGGCTGCTTTCGCCCGCATCAGCGTTTGTGACGGGACAGACTTTTGTGGTTGACGGAGGATTGGTAAAGAGTGTATATTAACCGGGGAGTAAAAAATTCCGGCTTAAAAGGAATATTCAATAGCCAATGCTTTTTCAAGAGATTCCCGGCTGATTTCATCCTTAATAATGTAGCTGCGTGCTCCGGCTTCAATCATTTGAACAACGTACTTCATTTCGGAATGAAAGGATACGGCAACAACAATTAAGTTTCTGTACAGAATGGTAGCCTGACGGGTGGTTTCAATGCCATTCATCTGGGGCATATTAATGTCCATAAAAATAAAATCACAAACCTTGTTTTTCAATTGATTTAAGCAATCCTGTCCGTCGCAGGCTGTAATAATCGTATCGATCCGGTCTTCAAAATAGTCCAGTAACATGAATCGAAGTGCATTGACAAAATGAGGATTATCGTCAACTATCAGTATCTTGAGCTTCTTCATGTCGGGTCCAGTTTAAATCTTTCTACAGGTCACACACAAAATCATCCAAATTCAAAAACCACGCAATGAAAAACAACTAAAAAAAATATATAAACCTCAGTATATGATAATGCGTCAAATGAAAATGGTCTCCGTCAATAAACCTGTATAAAAAATCCAGCGGGAAGCCAGTAAAACCAACTCCCCGCTTTCCTACCTAAATCCAACCAAACCCTGTCTTAAATATTTTCTGTGTAAAAAATTCTCAGTTATTTTAAGTTCTTGAACAAAGATAAGTCATGCCGGGCTGACTGATAAGGGTTAATATACTTAAAAATTCCCTATTTATACCTAAACTACTACACCGGTAAACCGACAAATACTATACGTATTTACCGATGGTTTTCATCCTTGCCGATTGAAATAAAATTGTTTTTCAAAGCATATATAATAAGCCGGACAGAATTTTTGGAACCTGTTTTTTCTAAAAGATGCGTCCGGTGTCGTTCGACGGTTCTTTGACTGATCGCCAGTTTATCCGATATTTCCATATTTGAAAGTCCCTGTCCGATGAATTCCAGAATTTCCTGTTCGCGACGGGAAAGCTTCACACGCTCTGCCGGAGTATTCTTCCGTATAATGTTGAGCAACAATTCCTGTGAAAAGTAGGTACCCCCGTTGAGTACTTTGTCGATGGCCATAAAGAATTCTTCATTATCGGCATCTTTTAATACAAAACCTTTGATTCCCAGATCCAATAAAGTGTTATAGTATTCACTTTCCCCATACATGGAAAGGATCAGAATATTGATATCCGGATATTTTTTAATGGCTTGTCTTGTAGCTTCTATGCCATTCATCACCGGCATATTGATATCCATGATCACGAGCTGCGGGGTGATCCTTTCCAGTAAGCTGAGGCATTCAACACCGTTGGAGGCCTCTCCGACAACCTGATATTTGCCGGATTCATCAATGATATATTTTAAACCGCTCCTGAAAAGGCGGTGATCATCCACGATTATAATACCAGGTTTATGCATGGTATAAAGTTAAAAAAAAGTGTTTAACCAAAATGGATTATTCAACAGGGACCTCCATTTCAAAGGACATTCCGTTAGGTGCATTGTTGAAAAACTTACTGGTGGCGTTAATGAGCCGGGATCGGCTGATGATATTTGACATACCCATTCCCATGGATTCAATATTGTCCTGAAGGTTTTCCTTAAATCCGATGCCGTTATCCGAATAAATGAGGTGAACCGACCGGAGAATCAGGTGCAATTTGATGGTGATCTGGTTGGCCTGAGCATGCTTCAGGGTGTTGTTGATCAGTTCTTTGATTATGCGGTACATGGATAGTTCCAGCGTACTCGGATATCTCTCTTCTTTCAGATTAGACTCAAGGGTTATGGAAATATGGGGTTTCAGCTGATTGATAAACCATTCTATTGCAGCAAGCAGACCGTAATTCGACAATACATGGGGACTGAGATCATTTGACAGCTCCTTGGTACTTTGAATGACCTCGGTGAGAATTTTCTTGAGCTGAGCGATGATAAAGTCGTGCTTGTTCTTTTCTGTCGCGGATGTCAGCGAATTCACGTACATTTTAATGCTTGAAAGCAAGGGGCCCAATTCATCATGCAGATTACGGGCAAATTTTTCTCTTTCCCGCTCTTCGGTAGAAATGATGGTGTCAAGGATCCTGTTTTCCATGTGCCTTCTTTCCGTAATGTTCCGGATAACTGAGATGAGAGCTTTTTCTCCTTCAAATTCAATCAGTTTGCTGTTGATCTCGGCAGGGAAATTCAGCTTTGATTTGTCTTTGATTTCACATTCCAGGGCAGGCTGGTATTCATTTTGAAATATTCTGGCCAGTTTATCCACCAGAAGGGGAAGATAAGAATCTGTGATGATTTCAGTCAATTTCATTTTTCTTGTCTCCTCCAGCGTATAACCGCTCAGGTTTAGAAACTCCTCGTTGACCTCCAGAAAAGAATAATTGCTGTTCAGGATCACGATGGCATCACTGCTGTTGTTAAAAATATTCCGGAATTTGGATTCACTGATTCTCAATGCTTTTTCAACCCGATTGCGTTCGGTAACATCACGCGCGGTAATGATAATTCCCTTTATGGCAGCATGATCAAGCATATTATTGGCGATGACTTCGAGAGATACCCAGTTCCCGTTTGCATGTCTGACCCTGAATTCCGTCGGCAGATGATCGTTTTGGTTCAGCAGAACTTCTGTCAGTTCTTTTAGCACGATGGCCATATCCTCGGGGTGAATAATATCGAATCCGTTTTTGCCAATAAGGTTACCGGGGGGATATCCGAGCACCTGCGAGCTGGAGGGAGATTCATAGGCAATGCAGATTTTATCGTCGATGATCCAGATGATATCGGTCAGGAATTGGATGATGGAACGGAATCGCTCCTCACTTTGGGTGATAAGTTCTTGTGATTTCTTGCGTTCGGAAATGTCGCGTATAACTGCAAGAATTCTCACATCGCCCCCAATTTCGGCACTCTTCAGGGAAACCTCGGTCCAGAATAATTCTCTGTTTTTCCTTAAAGCCTGCCATTCAAAAATTACAGGACTGGATTGAATGGATTTTTCACCACATCGAAGGGCAATTTGCCGGATGAATTCCATCACGGTGTTGCTGTTGTCATTCATGAGGCCGTTCAACCCTTCTTCATACTTGAAACCAAAGAGATCAAAGGCTGCCTGATTGGCATCAATGATCTGGGAATTGATGGCATCGTAAATAAAAATGGCCTCACTGGTAGCATTAAAGATTTCACGGTAATTTCTTTCGCTTTCAATAAGGATTTTCTCTGAAGCTTTTCGTTTGAGTGCATTTACAAAAGTTTCTCCTCCAACGCGGATCAGTGTGATTTCATCGGAATTCCAAAACCGCTCAGATTGAATGGTAATAAAACCGGTAAAACCAACAAGGTTGCCCTGGAAAATTATCGGAACAAAAATCATTGATCCGGCCCCGGATGAACCAAAAAAGGTCCGAACAGGGGATTTATCGGGAAGATCGCGCAGTGATTGTATAATGAAATGATCCTGTTCAGGAATTTTTTCCATCCACCAGGCAAGATCCGACAATGGTCCTTTTGTGAAGGAATGTTTGTTCCAGGTTATTTTTTCATTGTGCCAGTAATGATTTATTCTATAAAGATCCTCGGAAAAAGTCAATTCACAAAGGAATGCCGAATCAGCCCCAATGAAGCTGCAGATCTCCTGAAGCGCATGATGAATACTTTCGTCCACAAGCTCGGGAGAAAGATTGAAAAACCTTGTGGAAATTCCTGCGATCAGTTTCTCCAATGCACTTTTGTATCTCAGGGAATCTTCTTTTTTCAGAAGTTCATGGGTACGAATAGACACCAGCTCTTCCAGCTGATCTTTGTATGCATTCAGTTCATCATTGGTGATTAAAAGCTCCTCGTTGGCCAGGGTCAATTGCTCATTCAGTGCTTTTATTTCTTCTGTTGTATTTCTTGCGCCTGATGACAAGTTTGTCGGTTCAGACTTTTTACGGAAGTGATTTTTCATCGGGTGATCCTCATTGGCCTGCTGGAAAAATTTAATGCTGACGATGGATATTCAGTGCTTAAAGTTACGGATTTTTAACCGAGATGATTGTTTGATCATCGGGGTAATCATTATCGGAAAATTAATTTGCAATTTTGCTGGTGCATATCGAATAACGGATCATGGCAGGTATTTATGTTCACATTCCCTTTTGTAAAAGAATCTGCAGTTATTGTGATTTTTATAAGACTGCTGTTGTATCGCTGGTTCCCGATTACTTAAAAGCCCTGGCCCTGGAGCTTGATATCAGAAAAGAATATTTGCAGCAGGAGATTATCGAAACCATTTATCTGGGAGGTGGAACGCCATCGCTGTTCACACCGGAACAGATCCTTTTCATCCTGGAGAAGATCAAACAGTTGCATCAGATTTCGCCGGAATGTGAAATAACCCTGGAGGCAAATCCCGATGATCTGTCAACACAATATCTGGAGCAGCTGAGGTATAAAACCGGGATAAATCGGATCAGTATTGGAATACAATCGTTTAACGACGGGGACTTACATTTGTTGAATCGCAGGCACAATGCACAGCAGGCTATGAGTAGCATTGAATATGCCCTTGAAGCCGGTTTTAAGAATATCAGCGTCGATCTGATTTATGGTCTGCCAGGAATGGATATCCGGGCCTGGCAAAAAAACCTGGATCTTGTTTTTGCTGCCCACATTCAGCATCTCTCTGCTTATCATCTGAGCATAGAGCCCGGAACAGCTTTTGCACGGCTGGCTTCCAGGGGAGCGCTTAAAATTACGGATGAAGAGGAGAGTTTCCTTCAGTTTGCAGCCCTGAGGAAGACGGCTGCGGAAAACGGATTCATTCATTATGAGATATCCAACCTGGCAAAAACGGGGTATTTTTCAAAGCATAATTCAAATTACTGGCAGCAAAAGCCTTATCTCGGGATAGGTCCTTCGGCACATTCCTACGATATACAATCGAGGCAGTGGAATATTGCACCTGTAAAAAGCTACATAAATGCCATGGCCGCTGGAGATGCGTTCTTTGAAAAGGAAGAACTTGACGACGACAAACGGTACAATGAATACCTGCTGGTTTCACTGAGGACCATAGAGGGAGTGGATCTGGAAAGAGTTCAAAGGGAATACGGAGAACAAAGATGCAACAGCCTTGTCATGGCCATGCAATCCCTGATAATATCGGGTCATATGGTCCAGGAAGGCCGGATATGCAAAATGACTGAGAAAGGCTGGTTGATTTCCGACTTTATAATTTCCAGGCTGATGAGCGGGGAAAGTCGCCAAAAATAAACAGGACATCCCTGCACCGGGAGCAGGGAATACCTGACAATCGCCGGGGATAAATAAAAAACCTCCGGGTATTATCAAATCCCGGAGGTTTTCAGAAAGAAAGTTTTCAGGTTTATTTCAGTGTAAAAGTGGCAGAACCGATTTCATAACCCTCGGCATAGAGGACAATCGTATAACTACCTGCAATCAGATCTGCATTTTTATCCCAGAATATGCACATGTCAATATCCTTGTTTTCATATTCGAGTTGTCGTTTGGCGGAAAAAACCACCTGTTCACCATTGAATTCAAATGTTTCTCCGCTTCCGGTAGGCAGAACGACCTCGTCGGGACGGATGATTCTCAGATAGATCTCCTTTGTACCGGCCTCGGCAACAGCATTCTCCCTTACGGTGAAGCATACCTTTACTTTAGCTACCTTACTGACCTTGGTATTGGCTTTATCCGATTTATTCAGCGGTTGGGCCAGGATATTCTTGGCTGATAAAACCTTGGCAAGCTGTACCTGGGTGTTCAGAATTTCCTTTTCCTTTGAAAGGGCAACCTTTTCACTTTCAACGGTGGTCAGTTGTTCCTTGACCTGAATATTTTCTGCAGTAAGTTCTCTGTTGCGGGTGTTGAGCGAATCGATCTGAACAATATAACTGCGCATAACTTTACGCAAGGTTTCAAGCTCTCCCTGATACTTTCTGATCTTCTCCGCGTCGGTAGCCTGCATTCTCAGAAGATTCTTTATTTTATCCTGTTCTCTTATCAACAGTCCGTTAACACTGTCGTTCGTGGTTTTGAGGGAATCATACTCAACGATCATATCGCGGAGTTGTTTTTCCAGGTCGCTTTTTACATCCTCCAGAATTGCTTTTTCTTCGGTAGTCTGACCAAGTTGCCGGGATTCCTTAAAGTATTTATATCCCAGTATAATAACTGCAATGGCAAGCAGGATAACAAGTACCACTAATGCTGTTGAAGGTTTTTTTTCAGGTTGTCTCTGATAAGTGTTGGTTGTCGTTTCCATAGTGATCGTGTTGGTTCTTAATAATTTTTAACAAATATAAAACAACTGTGGGGAATAAATATTGCAAAGCGCTTTTTTTATTTACCAAAGGAAGACGCAGGTCAACAAAAGCATTACTGCTTTTCAAGAAGCGTGTTAAGATATTTGCCTCCCTGGATTACAATGGAGTCAGCAGACAGGTACGAGGGAAAATCAACCAGTTCAGTGAGTTCACCGTAGGAATTTCCTGTGGTGACCGGGATGCGCGAAAAAAATCCATCATCCATAATAAACAAAAAGTCACCTCCGGAATGATGTAAAATGGCCCCGGAATGGGTAACCTGAACAACTCCGGCAGAAACCTTGATTTTTACATGAACGGATCGGCCTGGTAAAAAGTCTACATTCTTCTCCGTTATGCGGGCAAAGATATCGGCAGTATGACTTTCGGGATCGATCTTATGGGCAGGAGACAACAATTTGGCTTTGTAAGCAGACAGACTGTCCCGGCCCACAAAGAATTCAACCGGCTGATCCTTTTTCAGAAAGGGTAAAATCTGTTCGGGCGCCGTTAATTTCACCAATACCCGGCGGCTTTTGCAAATGACCATCAATTCCTCACCGATTACTGCATAGGAACCCTGACGGATATTCATATCGGAGATATAGCCCGATACGGGGGCGATAACAGGGATCAGGGGGGTCAGGTGATCAAACCGGAGACTATCCGCGATTATTCCGTAGGTCTCCAGTTGTGATTGCAGGGCATTCATTTTAATATCAGCGGACTGAAAATCACGTCGTGCTGCCTGCATTCTTTTAACCGATGTGGCATTTTCAATCGTCAGTTCCCCTTGCCGCCGGTATTCCTCGTGCAGGTATTCCAGCTGATTTTTTGCCTCCAGATATTCCTGTTTAAGATTCAGAAATTCAATGCTCTCGAGATTTGCCAATATGGTTCCGGCCTCAACATATTCCTGGTCGGAGCAGTTCACAAACCTTACAATTCCCGGGGCGGGAGCTGAAACGTGTATCAGGTTTTCCTCGGGAAATACCAGATAACCCGGGCAGGAGGTCCATTGGTCAGTCATTACTTCAGAAATACTGCCGAATTTTATTCCGGCACGTTCGGTTTCTTCCCCGGATAACCGGATGGAAACGGTATTGCTGTCGGAGTAGCTTATAAAGGGATCGGCAGGTCTGGTTCTGTTGCAGCCGGTGCTTCCCAGAATTACTGCGATGAGCAGAACGGAACTGGTCTTTTTAGTAAGCATAATGCTCAAGTTCAATGGCGGTTTGGTTATAATCATTCAATACCTGCAGGTATTCCATTCTGATTTTATACGCTTCACCAATGGTTCTGGTGAATTCAAGGTAATCTATTTCTTCCGTTTTGAATTTTGCCTGGCTTGTTTTTAGAATCAGCCAGGCGTGATCAAGGCCTGCCGTTTTATAAAATTGCAGGGTAACAAAATAACTGTCAAGAGTAAGCTGCAAATTTTCGATGGTCAGGGTATCCGGAGGTTCTCCGGGGAAGAGATCTCCGCCGGGACCCTTGTTGATCTGGTATATGGAAAGAACGGTATCGGCAGGAGCAATTTTTTCAGGGACATGCAGGAGTTTCCTTAACCGATTCGTGGTGATGTCAATTTCATTGGATAGGACGACGGCATTGGTTCTGATTTTGGCCAATTCAGTTGTAAAATAAGATTTTTCGAGAAGTTCAATATCTCCTTCCTGATAACGCAAGGCTGCAATTCTGTCGAGATCATTCAGCACATGCAACTGGTCCCGAATGACCAGCAACCTGTTGATCTGGAAAAGCCATTGAAACCAGGCAGATTTGATATCCCGGGTTAATTTTTTTTTGCCGGCGTCGGTCTGAAGGGATGGATCATTCCGGAGGGCCATGGCGACGGCCTCTTCAGCCGAAATGATTTTCAATACACCGGTTTGTCCGGATGCCGGAAAAACCAGAAGAAACAACAGTATGCATAAAATCAAACGCATTTTTCAGAGGGAATAAGCACTTTCAGGTAATACCAAAAGGATTATAGTTTATGCCGTAATCGTAAACATCGGCTTTTTCTTTTCTTTTGAGAAATCCGACAATCAGGTAAGTAAGCGGCGTAAATACTATTTCAACCGAGCATTTAAAAATATAATTGGATACCAGTACAGCCCAGAAAACAGACGGAGGCAGCGTTCCGTAAAATGCAATCCAGCAGAACACGAAAGTGTCAATACCCTCACCGATGAGGGTTGAGCCAATGGTTCGGGTCCAAAGATATTTTCCTTTGGTATAAATTTTTAGCCGCGATAGTATCACTGAATTGGTAAACTCCCCTGCAAAATAAGCCAGCAAGCTGGCAATTACTATCCGGGGAACAAATCCCAGAATCGCTTCATAAGCCTGCTGATTGGGCCATTCGGCAGCCGCAGGCAGCTGCTGTACTATGAACAATACCAGCGACATTAAAAGGGCCGCAAAGAATCCAAGCCAGATAACCCTGCGCGAGCGCCGGAAACCATAAACCTCGGTAAGTATATCACCGAAAATATAACTCAGGGGAAACAACAAGGTTCCTCCATCAAAAGTAAATTTCCAGAGGGTCAGGATCTTGGTGGAGGCTATGTTGGAAATGAGCAATACGGCCACAAATAGAGCCACTAAAATATCAAAGAAACGATACTGGGTGCTGTTCATGCAAGACAAATAAAGTAACGACGCTGCAAAATTATACTAATTCTTATATTAATAATCCTTGCCGTTATTTATCTACGTAGAAAGGGGATTGAACAGATGGCAGACACTTGTCGAAAAATGAATTCACAAAGAGGGGGACGCATTGCGTAGCGGCGGGTGTATTTGAATTGAACAGTACAGCTATGCCAATCTTGGTTGCCGGATCGAAGGCAATCTCAGCCCGGAATCCCTCCACATATCCTCCATGATAAACCACATCATGACCGTTCACGTTGAATACCCTCCAGCCGAGACCATAATATGTTTTTTCCAGCGATTTCCAGTTCCGGCGGTAGGTCGATTTCCTTGGAGTTTCAATGGTATGATCGGATACTTCCTCAATGGTATTTTCATCAATGACTTCGGGATAATACCCGGTGAGGGCAAGAAGCCATTTAGCCATATCCGATGCACTGGCATTTATTCCTGAAGCAGGTGATACAGAATAATACCGGTTGTTCTTGGGTTTCACTTTCCAGCCTGTGCCAACCCGCAAATGGGGCATTGCCGTATTTGGATTATAGTAAAAGGAAGTATAGTCCGTGGAGGCATCGCGCATATTCAAAGGCTGAAAAATCTTTTCCTGTAGCAGATTATTATAATCTTTCCCGGAGGCATTGTACAGCACATCACCGATCAGACTATAGGCAACATTCTGATAACCATACACCTGACCCGGTTTTGCAATGGTAGGTACTCCGGCCAGCGCCCCTTTGATATTTTCATAATCATAACCATTGTCCAGCAAATCAGTATAGGTATGTTCCGGAAAGCCGGTGGTATGGCTCAGAATATTCCTGACAGTCATCCTGGAAGCGGCAGAGGTATCCTTCATCCGGAAATCCTTAATATAAGTCTGAATATGGTCATCCCAGTCCAGTGAGCCTTCTTCCACCATAATTCCGGTGAGTATGGAAGCAAAACCCTTGGAAACCGATCCCAACCTAAAGGCGGTATGTACATCCACCGTATCGGTTCCTCCCGATTTTTTTACGCCATAACCTTTCAGCAGGATAATTTCTCCCTTATACACCAGAGCTGCTGCGGCACCGGGACTTTTCAGGCTGTCAACAATGTTTTGCAGATAGTCATCATAGGCAAAAACCAGGCTATCCAAACCTACGGGTTTTGGACTGCTTACGAATGCAGAACTTTCAGATTCATAAAAACCATCGGTCACCGAACCCAGCTCGAACGTGGAAAATACAAGTATCAGGAAGACGAAACCCCCGGCTAAAAATCTCTTCAACATAGAATGCTCACTGCAAATGTTAGTAATGTAACTGCCCATTCCTGCAAAATTCCTATCAAAAATATAACTTTTGCCTTATTTACGAAAAGTCAAGGGAAAAAGTTATACACACTGCTCTTACTAACTGAAAAAACATTTTCAGAGTATCTACAGTTTATAATAATTTTAAATATCTGTAAAAAAAGAAGTCCTCTTCCATTTTGGCAAATATTGTAATAACTTGCCAATTGAAAAAAAAATAATCAATAATTATATGGAAAAAAAGCTAAGCCTGAACAGAAGAGGGTTTATAAGATCTTCCATGCTGGGGACAGCCGGGGCCCTGATTGGAACAAGTGCAAGGGGTAATAGCATAAAACGAATGAGCCAGGAACCGGCGATTATTCGTCGCAGGCTCGGAAAAACCGATATTGAATTACCGATTGTGAGTTTTGGTGTCATGCGTTCCGATAATGCGGCACTCGTAAAATCAGCATTTGAAATGGGATTCGTCCATTTTGATACTGCCCACGGTTACCAGGAAGGCAAAAACGAGACCATGCTGGGGGAATTATTTAAAAATTATCCGCGTAAGTCTTTTGTGCTGGCCACCAAGGTATCGGCTGATGATGTCAGTCGCGAGACCGGTGAATTAGGACCCGGTGCCACCAAAGAAAGTATTTTATCGAAATTTGAATTGAGTCTGAAGCGATTGCAAATGAATTATGTGGATATACTGTACTTTCATGGTGTTTCGAGCAGGAATGCAGCACTCGCCCCACAAATGCTGGAAGCTTTCGGGGAATTGAAAAAACAGGGGAAGGTCAGGTATGTCGGGATGTCAACCCACCGGAATGAGGCGGATATCCTCCAGGCGGCCATTGACAGTAATTTTTACGATGTTGTCCTGACAGCCATTAACTTCAAGCATTCCCAGGCAGCATTAATCAAGGAAAAAATAGCGGCTGCCTCCCGGAAAGGGATCGGAATTGTCGCCATGAAAACCATGGCGGGGGGATTTATGGACAAGGAAAGACAACGGCCGATTAATTGCAGTGGGGCATTAAAATGGGTCCTGCAGGACGAGAACGTTCATACCTCTATTCCCGGCATAGTAGCCTATGATCAAATGATGGAAAATTTCTCGGTGATGAAAACCCTTGAATTCACCGAAGAGGAAAAAGCCAACCTCGAAGAAGCAAAGTTGGAGGCCGGACTTTACTGTGACGGCTGTAACCAGTGTCTTCGCGATTGCAGGAAGCATTTGCCGGTAAATGAATATATGCGTGCTTTCATGTATGCATATGGATACAGGCATTATGAAAATGCGTATTCGGTGCTGGATGACCTTGGTGGCACCTCCGATCCCTGTACCGGATGTGATGGATGTACGGTCAATTGTCCCAAGGGATTCCGCGTAGCCGACAGGATAGCAGATGTTTCGAGACTTTCGGGCATACCCAGGGACCTCCTGGTATAAAAGTATTTTAAGCTTTTCACTACAATATTTTAATTATAAGAGTCCTATGATAAAGAAACTATCAGTTGCAGCAGTTCTTTTTGCTGTTATGCTTTCTGCGGGGGCCAGCAATAGCAATTTATTTCCACAGATTGCCGGGTGGAAAATGCAGGAAGAAAAACGGGTGTATAACGCCGGAGATCTCTGGGAACTTATTAATGGTGCCGCAGATATTTTCCTCAGTTATTATTTTCAGGATCTGCGTATTGCCGAGTATACCAACAAAGATCAGATTATCCGTGTGGAGCTGTACAGACATAGTTCGCTGGCCAACACCTATGGAATTTTTACCGCGGAGAGAATGCCGGATTATCCCCAGGTCCAGATAGGTTCGCTGGGATATAAAAGTCAGGGTGTATTGAATTTCATGGCAGGGAATTACTATGTTAAAGTGATGTCAGCCGGTGTTTCAGAAGCCGATGAAAGCATCATTGCCCAGGTAGCATCGAAGGTGGATGCCCAGCTGGCGCAACCCGAAGGATTGCCGGAAGAGCTCAAGCTGTTTCCCGAAGAAGGAAAATCATTGTTGTCGGACAATTATATTGCACAGAACTTTTTGGGATACAGTTTTTTCCGTTCGGCTTTTTCAGCCAGGTATGGTGACAGGGGGGAAATACAGCTTTTCATTATCCGGCTCACACCCGAAGAGATCCAGAAAATGCTTGACCAATATATTGCGGTGATGAAAGAAGACAAGGTTCAGCAAAAGGATGGATTTTATACGATAAAAGACCTGTTCAACGGCACGGTGTTTTTAAGGCAGAAAGGTAATTCACTGATCGGAGTCCTCAATACCGAAAAGGAAGATATTGCCTGGAGCTATATCAACATGGTGGCCAATAAACTTCCATAAGCTGAAAACATGAAGAGCACACGTATTTTTGTGTTTCTGCTGATGCCCTTGATCGTTTTCCTTGGTGGATGCAAGTATCATAAAGGCGATAAGTATACTACCACCATTCAGGGGGATAGTCTGACCTACCTGATTTTGGCGAAAGGAAAAGGAAGCAGTATTTCAAAAAGAGTAGCCTATCTTAAACTTCAGCATGAATACAAAGGTGATGCCTGCAGGATAAAATACCTCAGTGACTCATCGGCTCTTGAGGACCAGAAGGGAATCCTATTTTTCAATGTATCCCTGCCGGATGTAGAAAACGATATACTGACCAAGGGATTTTTCGGGTCCTTTACCACCAAAGAGAACGCAGTATATCTGCTGGTTTCGTATCCGGATGTCGAACGGTATTTCCGGCCCGTGGAGAAGTAGATAAAAGAGCAGCAGCTTTTGCTGCTACTCTTTCCTCTTATTATAATTGTGCGGCAGTTTTTGATTTAACCCCACATCCCACTGCTTTGGTGAAATTGGGTTCAGGTGCCTTGTTGCTGAGCAATGCATTGATGGCATTTTCAACATAGGGTTGCTTTACCGCAGAGGCATCCTGGTAGTTATCATCCAAGGCGCCAATATATTGTACAATCAGTTCACCCTGACCATTCTTTTGAAGAATAAAGACATGAGGGGTTCTGGTGGCACCATAAAGCCTGAAGACTTCATGTTTCTCATCGAACAGGTAAGGGAAGGTATAGCCTTTCTCCCTGGCCCGGGTCACCATGGCATCATAGGAGTCTGCAGGTTCAACCGCGGGATCGTTCGGATTAATGGCAATAACGGGGAATCCCTTTGCCTTGAATTCTTTGTCGATAGCCATGATGCGGTCCTGATACGCTTTGGCATACGGACAATTGTTGCAGGTAAAAACAACGACAAATCCTTTGGCCTTGGGGTAGTCGGCGAGGCTTACCAGCTTACCGTCCACGTTCTTCAGTTTAAAATCGACAGCTTTGTCTCCCACCTTATAGCCTTCGCCGGCCAGCAGGTTGGCTGCCATAAATATTAATACGGATGACACAATTGTTTTCATAGTTGAACAGATTTAAGGATTAATGAATGAATGGAATGATCAATTTCCTGATAAGTGAGTTCTTTCTCATAAAACTGTCTTTCTTTCCCTCGGTACAAAAGCGTAGCAGGCAATGATCCCGTCCAGGACGGATCTACTTTATCTATCCAGGCGTTTGCATCGGGTTCATTCAGAAGGATCACCCCGGCGGTAACCTGATTGCTTTTCAGGAAGGGGTACAGACCTTTTTCAAGCATGGAAGGGAAGTCAAGGCTTACTAGAAGCACCTTGACCTTTTCGCTGGCATAGGCCTTGTGAATTTTTTCGAATTCGGGTAATTCCCGTCGGCAGGGCCCGCACCAGGTAGCCCAGAAATTAACGATATACACAGTATCTGTATCCTTGTGCAGGTATTTTTCGAATTCCGAAAAGCCCATGATGGGTACATTTTCATGCTGAGCAGCAATTCTGGGATTACTGCAGAAGCAAAACAGGACAGCAAGTATGGAAAGAATTCTCATCGTGATCAAGTGAATTACAGTTCAAAAACATTTGGTAAGGCAAAATGTTAATTTGGAATCTGTTAAAGAAAAGTTAACAATATCAGAGACGTTTACACCTGGTGATGCATTTGCAGTTGGCATGCATTTTCTATCTTTACCCGCATCATGCGCGCTATTTTTCTCTTTCTGATATTGTCAGCAGTCTTGGTGTGTTCCCCGGCAGAGATTTGCGGACAGCTTCACGGTGTGGCATCGTGGGAAAATGATATCCGGCAATTTGAGCATCTCGACAGTACAGAATGTTACCCTGACGATGCGATATTGTTCGTGGGGAGTTCAAGCATCAGGCTTTGGTCCACCATCGCCCGGGATATGGCGCCCTATCCCGTTATTCAGCGCGGGTATGGCGGAGCAAAGCTAAGTGATCTGGTCATGTATACCGAACGTATTGTCTATCCCCATAATTTCAGAGCCGTTGTATTGTTCGTGGCCAATGATATTACCGGGGATGAGGAGGATAAAAGCCCTGAAGAAGTTGCCGGGCTTTTTCGCACGGTAATTGGTATAATCCGTAATAAGTACCCGCAGGTGCCGGTGTTCTGGATCGCCATCACCCCTACGGCTTTGAGGTGGTATGTCTGGCCCCGGATTGCAGAGGTCAACAAACTGATTGAGCTATCCTGTACGACCTTTGAAAACCTGCATTTCATCCGCACGGATTATGCTTTTCTCAATTCATTGCAGCAACCCAGGGAGGAATTGTTCCTTCCGGACATGCTTCATCTGAATACCGCAGGTTATGAAGTTTGGACGGAAATCATTAAAAATGAACTGACCACCGTACTTCAACAATAAAGCTGCTGCTGAGGGTGCCCTTGCCGCTGCTTCCGGCGCTTCTAAAACAGTCCCTCAATGGAAAGATATCTTTCCCCGGTATCATAATTGAAGGTCAATATCCGGGATCCGGCAGGAAATTCATCAATCTTTTTTGCCACGGCTGCCAGGGATGCTCCTGAAGAAATGCCCACAAAAATGCCTTCTTCTTTTGCCACACGACGGGTCCAGGCATAGGCTTCCTCTTTGGAAATGGGATCACGCCATCGAGCATGGAGGTATGAAGATTTTTTGGAATGAATCCCGCACCGATTCCCTGAATAGGATGGGGTCCGGGTTTTCCGCCGCTGATGACCGGAGAGAGTTCGGGTTCAACGGCAAATACCTTCAACTGCGGATATTTCTTTTTCAATTCGTAGGCCACGCCGGTAATATGTCCGCCGGTACCTACCCCGGTTATCAGGTAATCCAGTCCTTCAGGAAAATCGCGTATGATTTCCTGTGCAGTCGTACTGCGATGAATGTCAATGTTGGCTTCATTCTCGAATTGCATCGGCATCCAGGCCTTCGGATTTGTGGCCACAATTTCCCTTGCTTTTTCAATGGCGCCCCTGCATTCCTTTTTCCCGGGGTGTAAGTTCAAATTCTGCACCATAGGATAGCCATGATCTTCCTTCGCTCAATGGAAAATGATTCCGGCATGACCAGGATAAGCCTGTAATTTTTAACGGCGGCCACCATGGCCAAACCGATGCCTGTATTGCCCGAAGTAGGCTCCACAATGACCGAATCGGGTTTCAGGATGCCCTTTTTTTCGGCATCTTCAATCATTGACAGGGCAATACGGTCTTTAATACTGCCACCCGGATTGAACCGTTCCAGTTTACACCAAACTTCGTAGTTCGATTGTCAAACAGCCTGTTGATTCTGACATGCGGGGTGTTGCCGATGGTTTCAAGATGTTTGGAGTTAAGGGCGTTTCATAAGTTATATTACAAAATTTATAGATTTATCATTTTCTTTGCTGTCGCGGATCACTACCTTACTCTCGTGATATACCACCGAGAAAGGGGGAACGCTTTTGGTAAGCCATACGTTTCCCCCAACGACGGTATCGTGACCGATGATCGTATCACCTCCCAGTATAGTGCTTCCCGAATACACGATAACATTGTCTTCGAGCGTGGGATGACGCTTTTTCCCTTTCATGCTTTTATCAACGGAAGCTGCACCCAGGGTAACTCCCTGATAAATTTTTACATTGTTTCCAATGATGGTGGTTTCACCCACTACGATACCGGTGCCGTGATCAATGAAGAAATGATCGCCTATGACGGCGCCGGGATGAATGTCGATGCCGGTTTTACTGTGGGCATATTCTGAAATCATCCGGGGCAGATAGGGAATTTTCAGCTCGAAAAGCCTATGGGAAAGCCGGTACACCGAAATGGCATAAAATCCGGGATAATATAGGATAACACTTTCCCGCGAGCGTGCAGCAGGATCAAAATCGACAAACAGCTGGGCATCCTTGATCAGACTTTCGTAAATGTCCGGGACAGCTGAAAAGAACTTGCTGCAAAGGTCATTTATCGGATTCATCAAGAATGGGTTCCAGCGGATGTTAACAGGTCTTTAAAATCGAGCTGCAGTTGTGCCAGGTTAAGATCGATCAGGGGGAGGGAGCATTTTTTATCAATCTTGAAAGGGAAAAGAAAGTAAATCAGGTTGTCG
The DNA here is from genome assembly GCA_963800645.1 of uncultured Bacteroidales bacterium. Lineage (GTDB taxonomy): Bacteria > Bacteroidota > Bacteroidia > Bacteroidales > UBA10428 > UBA5072. The sequence continues at coordinate 108,071 of CAWDBX010000004.1, forward strand.
ATAAACCGGTGCGATTTGGTCATGGAAGGAACCTCTCTTCTGAAACTATTGTATTGCTTCAAACAGATACTGTGGAAAATTTTCGATGTATTCATGGTTGGTTTAATGGTGTATACAAAAATACGCCAAACAGATGGACAAATCCGCGATTCTTTCTTGTTTTATGGGTTCGGGTTTCCAGGTTTCCCAGTTTGTTGTAAGAGGTGATGCAGACCCCTGATCACGGCAGAACTCAGACCCTGGTGCTCCATTTCGTTGAGGCCCGAAATGGTTATACCCTGCGGCGTGGTTACCTTGTCGATTTCTCTTTCCGGATGATTGCTGGTTTCAACAATAAGCTGTGCGGCGCCTTTAACGGTTTGTGCAGTGATCAGCTGCGACATTTCGGAATTAAAACCGATTTCGATACCTCCTTGTGACATTGCCCGCATAAACCTCAGGGCAAAGGCAATACCACAGGCCCCCACCACGGTGGCGGCGCCCATCATATCTTCGGGAATTACCAGAACTTTCCCCATTTTTTCGAACAGGGGTAAGATCATGGTTTCATGTTTGCTGTTGGTATTCTTGTAAGAAATACAAGTCATCGATTCACAGATCTCAAGAGCAGTATTGGGCATGATGCGGAATATGGGCAATTTGCCCAGGGCGGTTTCAATATCTTTATGGGTAATGCCGGTGACAGTGGATATCACGATGTGCCCGGGAGTAATCACAGATTTAATTTCTTCTGCCAGGCTGCCAAATTGCTGTGGTTTCACCGACATGACAATTATCCCGGCTTTGCCAACGGCTTCCTGATTATTATCGGTTACCTGAAAGCCAAGGCCTTTTAACTGATCCAGGCGAGATTCTCTTTTTTCGGTAATGATCATATCCTGGTAGGTAAATTGTTTTGAAACAATCAAACCTTTGGCCAGGGAAGTTCCGAGATTACCGCCGCCCAGGATGGCAAGTTTGAGATTTTTCATAGTTGCAGGGTTGTAAAGTAAAAAGTGTTCTAAAGGCTTTTGTTCATCCAAAAAAAATGCCCGAAATGACTCAACGCGCAGCCAGAACGGGCATTTATCAGGTTACTGATAGTGAAAAGGAAGGATTTTACCTGCGGATAGCTTTGATTCCGGGCAGTTCTTTTCCTTCGATATACTCGAGCATGGCTCCGCCGCCTGTGGAAACATAGCTAACCTTATCAGCCAGCTTGTTTTTATTGATGGCAGCCACTGAATCGCCTCCTCCGATAAGACTGAAAGCGCCTTTGGCAGTTGCATCAGCAATAGCGTTGGCAATGGCAGAGGTTCCGGCTGCAAACTTGGGCATTTCAAACACACCCATTGGGCCATTCCAAAGGATGGTCTTCGAATTCGCGATCACTTCCGAGAAAATCCTGATGGTTTCTTCTCCAATATCAAGGCCCATCCATCCGTCAGGGGTCTGGTCGATCCTTGATTTTCCGGTGGCGGCTTCGGCATCAAATTTATCTGCGTTTATGGCGTCAACCGGAAGGTATACTTTTACATGATTGATTTTGGCTTTTTCGAGAATGCTGAGCGCCAGATCGAGTTTATCGCCTTCGCACAAAGAATTGCCGATCTTTCCGCCCTGGGCTTTTATGAAGGTGTAGGTCATACCGCCCCCGATGATCAGGTTGTCAATTTTTGGAAGGAGATTCTCAATAACCAGGATTTTATCGGATACCTTGGCCCCGCCCATGATCGCGGTAAAAGGTTTTTGGGGAGCTTTTAATACCTTGTCCATGGCATCGAGTTCTGCAACGATCAGGTAACCAAACATTTTATTCTCATCAGAAAACAGATCGGCTACAAGTGCAGTGGAAGCATGCGCCCGATGCGCAGTACCAAAGGCGTCATTTACGTAACAATCGGCATAGGAGGCCAGTGTGGCGGTAAATTCCTTTTGCTTTTTCTTGATGGCGTCTTTGGCAGCTTTCTTTTCTTCATCAGTAACGATCTCAGGAAGCTTGGGTTTTCCTTCTTCTTCCAGATAAAACCTCAGGTTTTCAAGCAAAAGCACTTCTCCTGCTTTTAATTGTTCTGAAAGGGTTTTGGCAGATTCACCTGCACAATCATCGGCGAATTTTACCGGTGAACCCAATAGCTTCTGCAAGGCAGGTATGACATGCTTCAACGAATATTTTTCCTGAGGCACTCCGTCGGGACGACCCAGGTGAGACATCAATATGGCTGAACCTCCGTCCCTGAGTATCTTTTTGATCGTAGGTAAAGCACCTCTGATACGGTTGTCATCAGTAACCTCAAAGGTCTTTTTGTCGAGGGGGACATTAAAATCAACCCTTACAATGGCTTTTCTTCCTTTGAAGTTGAAATTCTCTATCGTTTGCATGCTGATTTAATTTGGGTTAATAATTGAACAAAGATAAAAAACTATTTTTATTTACCTTTGGCACTCACTTATTTTTACCAGCATCCACAGCGCATTATTGATATGTTTTTCAGTGAGATAATAGGACAGGAAGTTCTAAAAAGCAGGTTGGTCCAAACCGTTAGGGAAAACCGGCTAAGCCATGCCTGGCTTTTATTTGGCCCCGAAGGAGCAGGCGCACTGCCCCTTGCTGTTGCATTTGCAGGATATATCCTGTGTACCAACCGCGGGGAAAAAGATGTTTGCGGAACCTGTCCCGGTTGCAACAAGACCGGTAAATTCATTCATCCCGATCTGCACTTTGTTTTTCCGGTGAATAAATCACGTTCGGTGGATAAGGACACGGTGGTGAGCGACGATTTTATCGCCGAATGGCGTAATTTTCTGCGGATGAATCCTTATGGAAGACTTACCCAGTGGTTTGATCTAATCGAAATCGAAAATAAGCAGGGGATCATCAATACGGAGGAAAGCAAACGCTTGTCCGGAAAGCTGAGCCTGAAATCATTTGAATCGGATCATAAGGTAGTGATCCTCTGGCAGCCTGAAAAAATGAATGATCAGGCTTCCAACAAGCTCCTCAAACTGCTTGAGGAGCCGCCTCCCATGACGGTATTCATTTTGGTAAGTGAAAATCCCGAGCAACTGCTTACTACAGTGAGATCCCGCTGCATTCCGGTAAAGGTCCCGCGCATCAGCAGTAACGACCTTACCGGTGCGCTGATCAGTAAACACCACCTCGATGCAGACAGGGCAGCAAATATTGACAGGCTGGCTTCAGGCAATTATCTGAAAGCACTGGATCTGATTTCCCAAACAGAAGATATCGGGTACAATTACCATACATTCAGGGACCTCATGAGGAGTTGCTTCAAAACGAATATCCCTGAGCTGATGAAGCTTGCGGAAGAACTGGCTAACCTCACCCGAGAAAAGCAGAAATCATTTCTGGAATATGGATTAAGAATCCTGCGTGAAAGCCTTGCACTTCATTTTAACACTGCGGGTATAGTCTTCATATCGGATGAAGAACAGGAGTTTACTCCCAAATTTGCCCCTTTTATCAACGGGAAAAATATTGTTCCGCTCACGAACGAGTTAAACAAAGCCATACAGGATGTTGAACGAAATGCCAATGGCAGGATCGTGTTTTTGGATATGGCGCTGAAATTTGCCGAGCTGATCAAAAATTAAAATTCTCCTTCAGGTTTTTTAGTCCGCTGCGGCTTACCTTGAGTGATGCACCATTTTTGAGCTTCAGGATATAATTATCTTTTGCATAAGGCTCAAGCTGGGTCACCTGATCAATTCTGACAATATAGGAGCGGTGTACGCGAATGAATTTCGAAGTGTCGAGATGGTCTTCGTAATATTTCATGGTTCCCTGCTTAAGATGTTTGCCCTCATCGGTATACACCATGATATAATCATCCTGTGCCTCCAGGTAAACAATTTTATCGATCGGAATAATCTTGATTTTGGTTCCCGTTTTTACTACAATCCTTTCAAGTTTCTCGGTAAGAGGTTGCTGTACCAGCTGATTGATCCTATTGTCCCTGCTGCCACCCGCAAGTATTTTCTCTCTGGCTTTATTTACAGCAGCCACAAGTCTTTCCTGGGAATAGGGTTTGAGCAGATAATCCACGGCATTCATCTCAAAGGCACGAATGGCAAACTCGTTATGTGCGGTAATGAATATTATTTCAGGAGGATCATCTGTAAGTTCGAGCATTTCAAAACCATTCAGTTTGGGCATCTGAATATCAAGGAACACAAGATCGGGCTTAAGTTCGGCGATACTTCTGACCCCCTCGAATCCGTTTTCACATTCACCGATAATGTCGATCCCCGGTTGGTTTTTCAGGTAGTTTTTAATCAGCTCCCTGGCTAATGATTCATCATCTATGATTAATGCCCGGATGGTTTCCATGGTTTTTGTCATTGAGGAAAAATAATATTGACTTCATAGGTATTATGATCTTTTCTGATGTTCAGAAGATCATCACGATTATATAGAATCCGCATCCGGCTCCGGATGTTCTTCAGCCCGATTCCTTCTCCCTTGTTGGATTGAAAATCGGGATCCCATGCATTTCTGATCACAATGCTCAGGGCCGAAGAATTGCAGCTGCAGATCATTTCGACGACCGATTCTTCAATGCTTTCGTAAACGCCATATTTAACTGCATTTTCAAGCAAGGGTTGTAAAATAAGTCCCGGTAATTTAAGGTTTCTGCAGGCCTCATGAAGTTCCTGCTTTACGGTCAAGCGTTTCCCAAACCTGATCTTTTCGATGTCGAGGTAGCGGTTAATATTTCCAATTTCCTGATCGAGCGTGGTAAGTTTTTCCTCTTTATTGGAAATGGCATAACGAAGGAATTCCGAAAGCTTGATGATCATTTCCTGGGCCTTGGCAGGTTCGATCATGGTAAGCGAGCTGATGGAATTCAGGCTGTTAAATAAGAAATGGGGATTAATCTGTGATTTGAGCGAACTTAATTCCGATTCCTTCACCAGCGCCTTGAGTTCAGCCTCCTTCACCAGGTTTTCCTTATTGTTCCTGTAGTATATGATCAGGTAATAGACGAGAATAATGACTTCATAATATAAAACGCCAATGCCGGCTCTCCAGGGAATCGATTTCCGGATGAAACTGAAATAATCCTGATCGGTGTTAAAAATAGAAATCAGCAGGAAGTAAGTCAGACCAAGCCAGAATCCGACGGTGACAATACAACCCACCACATTATTGATCACCGTGCTGATGAGTTTTTCATCGTCGGATCGTCCGAAGAATATGGGAAACCAGAGTCCCAAGCCGATGGCACTATAGAGCAGGTTGGATATGACGGAATCCGTGATGGCGGGAATCAGCGCTATCCGGCCGGAGAAAAAAAGCAGGAGAATATGGATCCCTATTACGATGATCCATATTCCCACATAGTAATAAAATGTAATCCTGCTGTTCAGAATCGGATTCTGCATGGTTGTTTACAGACTAAAGGCCATTAATCGAAGTAGCTTTTAATCTCTCCGCCGCCAAAAATAACGGTGCCTTTTATGATCAGTTGTGAGCCCGGTTCACTGGTTGATTCCGGTACTTTAAAGCGATGCTTGTCACTAAAACCTCCGAATAGCGACATCACCCTAATTTTAACCGTCCATCCTTCGGGTACAATGAGTTTCATCCCTCCAAACAGGCAGAAGACATCAATATAATTTTCACCCGGGGCAAGTTTTGATCTTAACATATTGTAATTGAGCCCGCCAAAAATAGTAGTTACTTTACCGCCCTGGAACTCCTGTGAGGTAACCACGCGGTCACCACCGCCAAATATGGCTATTTCATCAATAACATGCTCTCCGGTGATCACATTGCTTTTTCCCCGGCCCCTGTCCAACTGATGCCTGAAAATAATCAACACCCCGGCAAGAATCAGAATGGATGGCCAGAAGATCTGCCAGAAACTGAAGTCATAGTGCAGGAAATCACGCAGATAAAAGGCACCCCCGATCACCAGCAGAATAATGCCGGTGGAACGGTTTCCACGACCTGCGAGGAATACTATACCCAGAAATATAAGGACGACTTCCCATCGAAAGATGTACCTTCTGATTTCATAATCAAGGATACCAAAATTATTGGCCAAGAACAGCATACCAAGCAATATGATCCCTGCGCCAAGCCAAATTCTTCGGTCACCGAGTCTTTGATCACTAAGTTTTTTTTCCATTTTCTTCCCTCCAAAAATTAATTATTGTAGATCAAATGTAACCAGGTTTGTTCGGGTATAGAAGAAATAATCGGTGAATTACAGGGTATTATCGGTAAGTGGCAGTTTGGGGACAGAGGAACCGACGAACGGATGAAATACGCAGGTCAGGCATACCACAATGCCAGGCCTGACCTGCGGAAATTGAAGCATGGCTATCAGCCTTAAAACTATTTTGCTTTACCTTGATTGGCAACAGAATCCATGGCTTTCTTAATGGCTTCCTGGTCGCCAAGATAGTAATGTCTCAGGGGGGTAAGCTCATTGTTGAGTTCGTAAACAAGGGGAATACCTGTAGGAATATTCAGTTCAATTACTTCCGCTTCAGACAGGTTATCGAGGTATTTCACCAGGGCACGCAGACTGTTCCCGTGAGCAGCAATCAGCACGCGCTTGCCCGATTTTATGGCCGGAACAATAGTTTCATGCCAGTAAGGAAGGAATCTGTCAACAGTGTCTTTCAAACACTCCGTGGTAGGAATGTCTTTGGCGGGAAGACTCTTATAGGCCGGATGATTTCCGGGATAGCGCGGATCGGATCTTTCAAGCGGGGGAGGTGGCACATCATAGCTGCGGCGCCAGATTTTTACCTTATCCTCGCCATGTAAAGCTGCGGTTTCCGATTTGTTTAAACCCTGCAATGCACCATAATGACGCTCATTCAACCGCCAGGTTTTAATCCAGGGGATCCACAATTGATCCATTTCTTCGAGTGCAAGCCAGAGGGTCCTCAGGGCACGTTTCAGCACCGAAACATAGGCCACATCAAATTCATAACCGGCTTCTTTCATCACCTTTCCTGCATTCCGGGCTTCTTCCATTCCTTTTTCGCTCAGATCGACATCGGTCCATCCGGTAAAACGGTTTTCTTTATTCCAGGTGCTTTCACCGTGACGCAATAAAACAATCTTATACATGAATATTCAGTTTAGATTTGATTAACAATAGAGCTGATGATTAAACACCGTGCAAATATATAAAACCCTTGCGAAAAGCATTGTTCAGGGAATACTTTTTCGGATTTTTTCAAGGATGCGAAGTCATTTTTCAGGTCAGTTTGCCACCAAAGGAATATCCTATGCTTTCCAGGGAAGATTTTACCGTGTCGAGATTTATGTCATCCCCTTTTAAGGTAACTTCTCCGTGGATCAAATCTGCCACGGCGACTTGTATACCTTTGATCTTCTTTAAATTGCTCTCCACATTTATTTTACAATGATTGCAATTCATTCCGTCCACTTTTACTTTCACCTCGTCCATGGTATTGTTTTTACTATTACCTTGAATGTATAATGTTTTTATCCTCACAACAATTGTATTCGTATTGTACAGTAACATGACTGATGTTAAATTTGTTCTTCAGGATTTCATGGATCAGGTTTTTAACATTTTCAGTTTCACTGATCTTCATATCCGAATTCAGATCGACATGACATTCAAAATGGATATCCTGATCATTCATGTTCCAGGCATGCACATGGTGGATGTTATCAATTTCGGGGATAGCTTCCAGGGCGGCTTTCACATCATCCAGATCGAGACCCTGCGGAGTACCCTGCATCAATATATCCAGCGCTTCTTTTAAAATCAGATAGGTTTCCTTCAGCAGATAAATGCCCAGAAGAAAGGTAACCAGGGGATCAATCCAGTAAAGGCTGAAGAAATAGATCAATATGGCCGTAACAATAACCACGACGGAAGATACCGTATCGCCCAGCAAATGAAGGTAAGCGGCCCTGATGTTGATGTTTTTTCCCGAATGCTTTTTCAGCAGCACCACGGAAAACAGGTTCGCCAGGAATCCTATCAGCGCCACAATGAACATGACAAGACCTTTGACGGGCTCGGGATTTCTGAGGCGATGGTAGGCTTCTATAAAGAGATAAACAATAATGACGACCAGGATGATGGCATTGAATAATGCTGCAAGGATCTCAATTCTTTTGTATCCGAAGGTTTTCTTATACGTATGTTCTCTTTTGCTGATGAGGTTTGCCAGGTAGGCGATGAAAAGAGCAGAAGTATCTCCCAGATTATGCAGGGCATCAGATATCAGCGCCAGACTGTTGGAGAATATTCCGCCAATGATCTCGGCCACTGTCACCGTGAGGTTCAGCAGCGTTGAAAACAGCAGGTTTTTCCCGGTACTGTCTATTTCCGGATGTTCCTGATGATGCTTATGATGATGGTCATGAGGCAAGACTTTCGGTTTTTTTCGGCCACTTTAAAACAATCAATGCCAGTCCAACAACCACAAAGGGAATGCTCAAAAGCTGTCCCATGTTGAGTGACATGGCATCTTCGAACGATTCCTGGTTCTGCTTCAGAAATTCGATCACAAACCGTGCGGCAAAAACCAGGAAAAGAAACATTCCGAAAATAAACCCATCCCGCAGCCGCTTCTCATACACATAAAAAATGAAGAGAAGAACAAGAAATATAAACAGATAGCTGGCCGCTTCATAAATTTGGGAGGGGTGTCTCGGTATTCCGCCAATCTGTGCGGTCAAAAAAAGACGTTTATCTTTTCGCCCGACTTTATAGTTCAGGGAATCACCCTTCAGCAGAAAAACATTGTTGTCATAATCATAACGCGTAAGATCATCAGGTAAAATGAACTCGCCAAATTGTCTGGCTTTATTTTCATCCTTCACCTGGCGTGAAAAACTGACATTCATTTGCAGGATCACACCCTCTTGATCCTGCAGGGTATCCGCTTCAATCTTCTCGTAACTGACGTGCTGAATGGTGCCTTTGTATTTTTCAGTCAGTACCCTGGTGAGGTCGTGTGTAAATACAAAGCCATAGTTGCTTTTGGTAGGATTCCCATATATTTCCGAATTCATCAGATTGCCCAAACGAATAAAACAACCTGCCAGTGCGGTGACAATAACGATCATGTCCATCGTCCATAAATAGGAAAATTTGGTTTTGCGGGCGAATAAATATATTCCGATCAGAATGCCGACTGCTGCACCATGACTCGCCAGGCCCTGAAATCCTGTAAATTCAAAATCACTTCCAAGGGTTCCCCGCCAGGGAAGAATGATCTCGAGAGGATGTTGAATGTAATAATCGAATTCATAGAAGAGGCAGTGACCCACCCTGGCACCGATTATGGTGCTGATAACCATATAAATTGTCAGCTTGTCGAGCAGTTCTGCCTGAAGGCCCTGTTTTTTGAAAACCCTCAGTAAAATGATGTACCCCATGATAAATCCGAGGGCAAACAAAAGACTGTAATACCTGATCTCAAATTTTCCGAGATCGATCAGTTGCGGTGTCGCGTTCCAGATCACATAACTCAGTGCCATAAGTGGAGGGCTAAATTATTTATGCAAATCTAATAAAACTACCTATAAGGCAATACTTTTGTTGTTTATATTTGCGGTTATAACAAAAGCCGGCACGGCAAAAGGATGTATGATAATAAAAAGCTTTAGGGGAAAACCAACCAATATACCGGCGGCATTTCTGCATTTCTTTGGGGAGGGGCTTGCCTTTACAGCCTTTATTTGCGGAACGGGTATACTGTTCCTGTTTTTTTTCGGTTGTGCCAAAGTCGGCGCACCAACGGGCGGCATAAAGGATACGAATCCCCCGGTATATGTGGAGGGCAATCCTGAAAACAGATCGTTAAATTTCGCGGGAGAAGAGATTGAGATGGCTTTTGATGAGTTTATTCAATTGAAGGACCAGAACAAGGAAGTGATGATTTCCCCGCCCATGAAGAAAAAACCCATCGTCAGGATCAGGGAAAAATCAATACGGATAACACTCAATAACGAGCTTCTTCCGCAAACCACCTATACCATCAATTTTGGGAATGCCATCACAGATTTAAATGAAGGAAACATCCTGCCGGATTTTGAATTTGTATTTTCCACGGGAAACACCATTGATTCACTTTCGGTTACCGGCAAAGTATTGAATGCATTTGACAGAAAGCCTTCCAAAGAGGAAGAAGTGCTGATTATGCTGTATGAAGATCTGGCTGATTCGGCGCCGCTTCTTGAAATCCCGCGTTACTTAGGAAAAGCAAATAAAGCCGGGATATTTTCGATCAATAATATTCATGCCGACACTTTCAGGATACTTGCACTGAAAGATGCAAACAGCAATCAGATGTATGATCCGGGGATTGAATCAGTTGCTTTTACGGATTCTTTCCTGGTGATCAATGCAGCCACCGTAAAACCGGTAACCTTTATTAAGGATACGGTAAAAATTATTCATCCGGCAGTCAAAGCGGGCCGTTCAGCCAAACAGGAGTCCGCACGAGCGGCCGATACTACGATTGCTCCCGGGAAAAAGCTGAATGCCATGGAGATATCTCTTTTTTATTTTCTGGAAGAGACTACCCGGTTATTTTTGGAAACCCAAAAGCGCGATGCACCGGAAAAGCTGTTTTTTACCTTCAACAGGCCGCCCTTCGATACGGTAAGGATAGCCCCGTTAAATTTCAGCCCTCAGGGGGATTGGTATGTAAAGGAAACCTCCAGGAACGGGGATACCCTGACCTGCTGGATCACCGACACCCTGATCGCCCGGCAGGATACCCTGAAAATGGCCTTAAGCTATCAGGTGGCTGATTCAGCGGAATGGTTTACGGATCATACCGATACAGTTGCCATGAGGATTCAGAAGGTGGCTGAAACAACCACTGCCGTAAGAAGAGGCCGGACAGCCGAAACGGCTGTAAAAAAGCCGAAAGCGCTATCCCTGGCTACCAGTATAGCCAATCGGGGAACTCAGCATCTCAATAAGCCAATTGTCATGATAGCTGAAAGGCCCCTTGGAAGTGTTGATCCCGAAGGAATTGAATTTTACAGGCAGGAAGATTCTTTGATGTTAAAGCAACCTTTTATTGTGCAAAGGGATTCACTGAACCTCAGGGCTTTTACGATAAGCTGCTCGTGGCAGGAGGACAGTCCATACAAGTTGCTGCTTAAACCTGGCACAGTAACAGATATCTATGGATTATCCAATGATTCATTGGAAATTACCTTTGCCACACAAAGGGAAGACTATTACGGAAGAATTCTGGTGACAGCAGGTGGAGATTATTTTCCTCTGTTGGTGCAATTGACCGATGAAAAGGAAAAGGTAATGGAATACAAGTATATCAGGCAACCGGGCCTTACGGTCTTTGATTACCTGCTGCCCAGGAAGTACCTGTTCAAAGTGATTTATGATAAAAATGAGAATCGTAAATGGGATACGGGTAACTACCTTAAACATGTTCAGCCTGAGAAGGTTTACTACTATACCCTGCCAAAAGAACTTCGTTCAAACTGGGATGTTGAAGTTGACCTGATGATCAAAGACTGAAAGGACCAAAAGTTAATAGCTTCTTTTTCATTTCGGCCTTACAATTAATTTCCTACTTTTGCTTCTTATCTATAACTGGAAAAATAATGACCAACGGTTGTAATGGCCGTGGATGCCATAAATTAGTCAAAGACGCCTCAGAATCAGTTACCTGCCTTGATATGGGAGGAAATAAACTGGACACTTTCAATTGGCTTGGGGACATCCCCGAGCCCTTTCAGAATTGTGATATTGTTGAGGTTAGGTTTAAAAACACCCGTAAGGGTTATTTCAGGAACGTGAATGACCTGAAATTAAGGAAAGGTGACGTGGTTGCTGTGGAAGCCTCGCCGGGACATGATATTGGAATCGTTTCCCTCACCGGGGCACTGGTGAGGATGCAGTTAAGCCGTAACAATATTCCGCTGGAAGGGACCGAATTCAGGAAAATATACAGGAAGGCTAAGCCTGCCGACATTGACAAGTGGAATGAATCCATGGCACTTGAATTCACCACGATGATCAAATCGCGCAAGATTGCCATGGACCTGAAGCTGGAGATGAAGATCGGCGATGTGGAATACCAGGGTGACGGGACCAAAGCCATTTTTTATTACATCGCCGATGATCGGGTCGACTTCAGGGAGCTGATCAAGGTTCTGGCAGAGCAACTGAAGATCCGCATTGAAATGAAGCAGATCGGCGCCCGCCAGGAAGCAGGAAGGATCGGCGGCATAGGTTCCTGCGGACGTGAATTATGCTGTTCCACCTGGATTACCAGTTTTGTTTCGGTTACCACCAATTCTGCCCGTTACCAGGAAGTCTCGCTTAATCCGCAGAAGCTTGCGGGTCAGTGCGGAAAATTGAAATGCTGCCTGAATTACGAATTGTCTTCCTATCTGGATGCGCAAAAGGATTTTCCCAATACTTCCATACCACTCGAAACCGAACAGGGACAAGTATTTCATCAAAAAACTGATGTATTCAAAAGGCTGATGTGGTACTCTTCGCGCAAGGATATGCCTTCGGAAATAGTATGTCTTTCTGTGGATAAGGTACTGGAAATCATTGCAATGAACAAAAGGGGCGAAAAGGTAAAGAAGCTTGAAAGCGTGGAGAATATCAACATTGCACCCATCATTGATTATCAGTATCAAAATGCCGTTGACGAAAAAATATTGACACGGTTTGAGGACAAACCAAACTCAAAGCCCCAGAAAAAGCATCACCACAAACACCGCCGTTAAGATGAAAAAAACCAGCCTGGTTATTCTGATGGTCATGTTATTCCTTTCGTGTGACAAGCAAAAGGTTTTTGAAGAGTTCCGGCGCATTGAGGGACAATCGTGGAACAACAATGATGTTTTGCATTTCAATGTCAGCATGTCCGATTCCGCCCGTGCCTATAATGTGTATATCAGTGTGCGCAATACGGGCAATTATGAATTCAGCAATCTTTATCTTTTTGTCACGGCACATTCCCCGAACGGAAGTTTCCTGCGGGATACGGTGGAAATCACCCTGGCCGATGCACGGGGCAAATGGATAGGGGAAGGTGCGGCCAGCGTATTTACCCTGTACCATCCCTATAAGCAGAACATCAGGTTCCCGCTGCATGGCATTTACACGTTTGATATTGAACAGGCCATGTGGATCAAAGACCTTAAACATATTACGGATATTGGATTAAGGATTGAAAATGCAGGAGAACGGCGCTGAGATGTTTTTATTCCATGCATCAGGGGTACTATGAAGAAGAAGCTGCAGCGGTTTGCTGAAATGGAGACCTTTGCCAATGTAATTCAACCTGAATTTGAAGATGTTTTCGGCAAGGATTTTTACCTGAAAGGATTGTGGAGCAAGCAATGTTTCCGTAACAACAATCCGGTGGTCCTGGAATTGGGTTGTGGCAAGGGCGAATATACAACAGGACTGGCCAGGAGCTTCCCGCAAAAAAACTTTATCGGGGTGGATATTAAGGGGTCACGGATGTGGCGAGGTGCACGCACTGCCCTGGTGGAACAACTGGGGAATGTCCTTTTTCTGCGCACCCGGATAGAACTGATCGGATCTTTCTTCAGTTCAGGCGAGGTAGATGAGATCTGGATCACCTTTCCCGATCCGCAACTGAAAAAAAAGCGAAAACGACTGACTTCATCCAGGTTTTTAAATACCTACCGCAGGTTTTTGAAGAACAACGGAATCGTTCATTTAAAAACCGACAATACAGTTTTATACCGGTATACGCTTGATCTGATTGAGAAAAACAATCTCAGGCTGAAGTTTCATTCAGATGATTTGTATCATTCCGGTTTTGCCGATGAAATCCTGGAAATAAAAACCTTTTATGAACGCCAGTTTTTAGATCAGGGTTTGAAGATCAATTACCTTTGTTTTGAGCTGCCCTATGACAAAGACATTGAAGAACCGGCCGATGAACAGCCCGGATAATTTTTTTGAAAGAGTATATGATGTGGTACGGCTTATCCCCGAGGGTCGTGTCACTACGTATGGCGCCATTGCACGTTTTACAGGTTCCCCCCGGCCTCCCGCATGGTTGGCTGGGCAATGAATGCATCACATCTGTACCCGGAACACCTTCCGGCCCATCGGGTAGTTAACCGCAGGGGAATTTTAACGGGCAAACATCATTTCAGGCATCCGGATCTGATGCAGGAATTATTGGAAAGTGAAGGAATACTGGTTGAAAATGACCGGATTGTGGAGTTTGACAAACACTTCTGGGATCCTTATAAAGAATTGATCTAAATAATTATTTTTATCCCTTAAAAGATTAGTATCTTTGACGGTTTTGTTATATGACCGTAAAGAAGGACAGCCTATATGGATTTTTCAGAAACCCAGGTACTGGAAGTATTAAGGAAGGTCGTTCATCCGGCCTCAGGTAAGGACCTGATAACGATGAACCTTGTGAATAACCTGAAAGTTGAGGACCGGCGCATTAGTTTTGTTCTGGAATTCACAACTTTTAACGATCCGCTGAAGTCGTCGTTAAAGAAGGCCTGCACGAAAATATTGCAGGAGTCTTTTGGCAGCGGGGTGGAAATCAACATTGAGGTTAAGGCCCAGCTAAAACCCATTGAGCGTCCCCGCCGTCAATATCTGCCTGAAGTACGAAATATTATCGCCATCGCATCGGGCAAAGGAGGAGTAGGGAAGTCAACCGTTGCGGTAAATCTGGCGGTGGCTTTTGCTTCCACCGGGGCGAAAGTCGGGCTTATCGACGCGGATATTTATGGTCCCTCGGTTCCAAAAATGCTGAAAGCCGAATTTGTGAATCCCTATGTAAACAAGATAAATGGCAAGGATGTGATCATTCCGGTAGAACGACATGGAATCAAAGCGCTGTCCATCGGCTTCTTCGTTAATCCCAATGATGCCACCATTTGGCGGGGACCCATGGCCTCAAATGCTTTTCAGCAACTTTTAGGAGATGCGGATTGGGGAGAATTGGATTACATGTTCGTGGATCTTCCCCCCGGTACGAGCGACATCCATTTGACACTTGTACAAAGCGTTCCGGTTACAGGGGCAGTTATCGTAAGCACGCCGCAGGATGTTGCTCTTGCAGATGCCATAAAAGGCATCAATATGTTCAGAACACCGGCAGTGAACGTACCGGTTCTTGGCCTTATTGAAAACATGGCCTGGTTTACCCCCGAAGAATTGCCGGAAAACCGGTATTATATTTTTGGAAAAGACGGTTGTGAGAAACTTGTGAGGCAATTTGGAGTACCCTTGCTGGGTCAGATTCCCCTGGTACAGGGGATCAGGGAAGGCGGGGACAGCGGCGAACCCTCGGTACTTACCAAAGGACCTGTCAGTGAAGCATTCAAGTCCATCGCAGATAACCTGGTCATTCAGTTGCTCAAACGTAACACGGATCTCGAGCCGACACAGAAGGTTGAAATAACCAAAACACGCAGTGATTTTACCCATTAAATAATGCTTGCATGAATAACAATCTTCGAGAAGAAATCATTCAAAAAATCGACAGCGCTATCAGCGAAGTGAGGCCATACCTGAATGCCGATGGTGGTGACGTGGAACTTGTTGATCTTACGGAAGACAATACGGTTAAAGTAAGGCTCACCGGTGCCTGTGACGGTTGTCCTTTTAGCATGATGACCCTGAAAGCAGGAATAGAACAGGCCATCCGGAAAAAATTCCCGGAAATGAAGGAGTTGGTTGCAGTAGATTAAGGTTCCAAAATAGAATAGCTTTGGAAGACTTGGATAATGTAAAATTCATATCTTTATCGCATTGTTCATTAAGAATTTAGCTGCAACAATGTCCAGAGAACTGTTTTTGTATAATACACTTACCCGCACCAAAGAGCGATTTGAACCGCTTAACCCACCGAATGTCGGACTCTATGTTTGCGGTCCTACCGTTTATGGTGATCCTCACCTGGGACATGCACGGCCAGCCGTCACATTCGATATTTTATTCCGTTACCTGAATCATTTGGGGTATAAGGTCAGGTATGTAAGAAATATTACTGATGTGGGACACCTTGAGGATGAATTGGCAGGTGAAGGAGAGGACAGGATACTGAAAAAGGCCAGGATAGAGAAGCTTGAACCCATGGAGGTAGTTCAGTATTATACCAACCGTTATCACCAATACATGGACAGGCTTGGAGTTCTGCCTCCCAGCATTGAGCCGCATGCATCGGGTCATATCATCGAACAGCAGCAGCTGATCAGAACCATTATGGAGAAGGGATTTGCCTATGAGGTCAACGGATCGGTATATTTTGACCTGAAGAAGTATAACGAACGGTATGGCTATGGTCATGCTATCCGGCAGGAACCTGGATGACATGCTGAGCAACACCCGTGATCTGGAGGGTCAGGATGAAAAGAAGTATCCCCTGGATTTTGCCCTCTGGAAGAAGGCCGATCGTACCCATATCATGCACTGGCCTTCGGAATGGAGTGAGGGTTTTCCGGGATGGCATCTGGAATGTTCAGCCATGGGAATGAAATACCTGGGTGAACAGTTTGATATACACGGGGGCGGCATGGATCTTATATTTCCCCATCATGAATGCGAACTGGCCCAATCCACGGTGGCAACCAACAGGCAGCACGTGCGATACTGGGTTCACAACAATATGATTACCATCAACGGTCAGAAGATGAGTAAATCGAAGAATAATTTTATTACCCTGGAAGAACTTTTTACCGGCAGCAATACGTTGCTTGAAAAGGCTTTTTCGCCGATGACCATCAGGTTTTACATGTTACAGGCACATTATTCAAGCCCCGTTGATTTTTCCAATGATGCACTGAAGGCATCCGAACAGGGCCTGAACAGGCTGATGAAAGGACTGTCGCTCTTGCCTAAACTGAAAATCTCCTCCGCTTCGACGGTTGATATTGCTGCCTTGCAGGATAATGCCTACAGCGCCCTGGCAGATGATCTGAACTGTCCGGTTTTACTCGGGAGCCTTTTTGAAGGTATCAGGATCATCAATTCGATCAATGACGGCAAGGAGAAGATCAATGAACGGGACCTGGAGATGTTAGGGACTTTCATGCATACCTTCATCTTTGATTTACTGGGTTTATCCCGCGAGGAGGACAAGGGATCCGGCGAGAGCGAACTATTGGACAAAGTGGTAAAATTGTTGCTGCAACAACGCCAGGAGGCAAAAATCAGGAAGGACTTTGCCACTTCTGACAATATACGGAATCAGCTGGCGGCTTTGGGGATCCTGGTGAAGGACACCAAAGAGGGGTCGGAGTGGGAGAGAGAGTGAAGAGGGGGAGTGGATGCACAGGCAGAAGGAAGGGATTAATACGACGTTAAAGTGGCTGATTTTAAGGACTATAAAAGGAGAAAGACAATACAGGTTGACATTGGGGGTATTCCTCTGGGCAGTGATTTTCCGATCCGGGTCCAGTCGATGGCCAATACCCGGACGGATGACTTGCAGGGCAGCCTGGAGCAATGCATTCGGATCATTAAGGCAGGGTCGGATTATGTAAGATTTACAGTACCCTCATTGAGCGATGTCAAAGCCGTTGGGACCATTAAACAGGAACTGATCAGGCAGGGATACGCTACTCCTGTCATTGCCGATGTTCATTTTAATGCGGAAGTGGCCTTACAGGTGGCGGATCACGTGGATAAGGTCAGGATAAATCCGGGCAATTTTAACGACACCAAAAAATTCCTGCTCCTGATTGAAAAGTGCCGCTCCAGGGGAGTTGCCTTGCGGATCGGGGTAAATCACGGTTCCTTGTCCGACAGCATCATGAACCGGTATGGAGATACTCCGGTTGGCATGGCGGAATCTGCCATGGAATTCTTACGGATATGCAGGGACAAGGACTTTAATCAGGTAGTTGTATCCATGAAAGCCAGCAATGTAAGGATAATGGTATATTCCACCCGCCTGGTGGCAGAGATGATGCTGGAGGAGGGAATGGATTTTCCGTTGCATTTGGGTGTTACTGAGGCCGGAGAAGGGGAGGACGGAAGAATCAAATCGGCAGCAGGAATTGGAGCCTTGCTGGCAGATGGCCTGGGCGATACCATCAGGGTGTCACTTACCGAGGACCCGGAAAATGAGGTTCCTGTAGCCCGGAAACTGATCAATCATGTTACTGCCCTGTCACAGCATGTTCCCCTGCCTGAAATGGAGGAGTCCTATATGTATCCGTTCACCTATAAAAGGAACATCACCAGGACAGTGGGAAATATCGGGGGGAATCATCCACCGGTGGTGATTGGAGCAGATAGCCTTGACGACCAGATTAAGCTGGTGACGGTTTCCTTCGGAGAACTTACGGATAGCCTGATAAGGGAACTGACGGATGATAAAACTGCCGTGTTGGTTTATCGCTGCACGAATGCCAACATCCAGGCTGAGCTGAGATGGCTGAATTTCAAACTGAATAAACATCAATGCGATATTCCGGTGATCTTTCAGCTGCAGTTGAATGAGCACCATCTGGAAGATTTTCAGTTAAAAAGCGCCGCCAGTCTGGGAGGTGCTTTTATCGACGGTTTCGGGAACGGGATCTGGCTCACCAACCACTTTCCCTTTCCTGCCGACCAGATCAATTCCACGGCTTTCGGTATCCTGCAGGCCTGCCGGGCCAGGATGACCCGCACAGATTATATATCCTGTCCATCTTGCGGCCGCACGAATTTTAACCTGATGGATACACTTGCCCGGATCAAAGCGGCCACCTCTCATCTTAAAGGATTAAAAATAGGTGTAATGGGGTGCATCGTAAACGGTCCCGGTGAAATGGCAGATGCCGATTACGGTTACGTGGGTGTAGGCAAAGGCAAGATAAACCTTTATAAATCCCGAGAGGTCATTAAACGAGGAATACCGGAAGAGTCAGCTGTAGAGGAACTGATCAGCCTGATCAAGGAACACGGCGAATGGATCGACCCTTAGAAGGTAATCGATTCGATATTCTGTACTTCAATCGCGATATCTGCTTTTTGCTCTGTGAGCGGGTTGATGATCTGCACATGAATTTCGTTATAGCGGTCGGAAGGTCCGAAGCATGACATGGACAACTCGGCTTCATCTAAAGTAACGCTAACGCCGCTCTTTTTCACAGCAGTAATTTTCCCCTTCTGATTGCCGACAGAAGCTGCCGGGGGCGCAGTAAATCCACTGAGCACCAATTTGTTGATATCCTTGTAATCACTAATCTCGGTATGACTGCCATTGTATTTGCCCCTGAGAATGGTAAAGGTTTCAGCATAGCGATTTGATTCACAGAAGAGTTTACCAAAATGGTGCACATCAATTGTTTTTCCGTCTTTCAGGCGAACGGTGGCTTTTACCGGAGGCTGTGCAAAAACGGCTACCGTAGCGACAATCATCAGGAGAAAGGTGAGTATGGATGTTTTCATAATATGTGGTCAATAAAATTTAGTTGATCAACTCATCTAATTAACTCTGAAAAGTTCAGAATAGTATTTCTCTCACCCTAGTCGCTGCCATTTTCGAAAAGATCCACCAGGGTGAGGGGGGCTGTCAGATGAATAGTTTGGAATCCAAGCCGGCGGGCCGCTTCGATGTTTTCAATAAAATCATCGATGAACAGGGTTTCATCGGGCAGGATCCCTGCATCCTGCATAACGTGCTGAAAAATTTCCGCATCGGGTTTCCGGAGCCCGAGCTCGTGGGAAAAATAAGATTTCTCAAAAAGATGGGTATAGCCCTTGGTGCCATAGATCTTATGAAGATACTCAAAATAGTAGGGGAGGTGGATGGCATTGGTATTGCTGAGCAGGAATGTGCGATAGCATTTACCGGCCTTTTCAAGCAATTTCCATCTTTCCACCGGAAGTTCGCCAAGCATGGCATTCCAGGCTTTGTCGATCTCCTCGTCAGTTAAGGGCGCTACAGCATATTGCCGGAGCCTTGTCCGGAATTCACCGGGCGATATTTTACCGGTTTCGAAAGGAATAAAGAGGGTATCATGCGGGTTATGGGGCACCGATTCGTCAAAGATAACAAGGCCTAACTGTTGAAAAGCCTTTCGGGTAGCATCGAGATGAAGCGTGGTGATCACCCCTCCCCAGTCAAAAATGATGTTTTTAATTACTGCTTTTCCGTGGTAGTTTGCCTGGGATACTTTCATCCTTACGTCATTTAATAACATTCCTATCCAAAAGTAATATTTAGTTCATAAATTCTTCAGGTATGGAATAGGCAATTTTTTGTATATTCACTTTGTTAATTCTGCTCACCCATGAAAGTAAAGGGCAAACATTTCGAGACTATCTGGATAAACAGCGAAAATGCAGCACTTGTTCAGATCATTGACCAACGGTATTTGCCTTTTGAATTCCGGATCGGGGATATTCGCACAGGAGAAGACATGTTCCTGGCCATCCGTGATATGCATGTGCGCGGTGCCCCGCTGATCGGTGCGGCAGGGGCCCTGGGGATGTATCTGGCGATGATGGAGCATGAAGGTCAACCTATTGCAGGGGAATACATTGCGGAGAGGGCATTTTATTTAAAATCATCAAGGCCGACAGCAGTCAATTTATCCTGGGCAGTGGACCGTGTGCGGGAAGCCATCGGGCAGGGAGGCGACAAGTCCTTGGTCACCGATACCGCCAGGCGTATTTCACTTCAAATCATCGCGGAGGAACGCACAAACTGTCTGAAAATAGGCCAGTACGGAGCACAGCTCATAGAGGAGCTCAGCCTCAGGAAAAAGGGAGCTCCGGTGAATATACTTACCCATTGCAATGCCGGATGGCTTGCCTGTATTGACTATGGAACGGCCACAGCCCCCGTTTACCTGGCACACGATAAGGGGATTAATATTCATGTTTGGGTGGATGAAACCCGGCCACGCAACCAGGGAGCCAGACTTACCGCATGGGAACTGCAGCAGCATGGTGTTCCGTGTACCGTCATTGCCGATAATACCGGCGGACACTTGATGCAACAGGGAATGGTAGATATGGTCATCGTTGGCAGTGACCGTGCATCACCCTATGGTGATATTGTCAATAAGATAGGCACTTATCTGAAAGCATTGGCTGCCCATGACAACCATGTCCCTTTTTATGCGGCATTGCCATCATCCACCATCGACTGGAAACTGGGGGAGGGGGCTTCGGAAACCCCCATTGAAGAACGGGACGGAAATGAATTGCGGTATATTGAGGGAATGATCAACGGAAGGGTCTCCGGAGTGGAGATCATTCCTGCCGGCACACCAGTGGCCAATTATGGATTTGATATAACCCCTGCCCGTTTGGTGACAGGAATTATTACGGAGCGGGGAATTTCAAATGCCGACAAAAAAAGTATATTTACACTATTTCCTGAAAAGAACTTAAACCCGGTTTTATAATGAAAGCTGCTATAATTGGAGGGACGGGACATGCATTACCCGATTATCTGACAAACGTCAAAGAGATTGCTGTT
This sequence comes from uncultured Bacteroidales bacterium, assembly GCA_963800645.1. Lineage (GTDB taxonomy): Bacteria > Bacteroidota > Bacteroidia > Bacteroidales > UBA10428 > UBA5072. The sequence goes on from CAWDBX010000004.1 coordinate 129,506, forward strand.
GAAACACCCTTTGGAAAACCTGATCCGGTGATCTTTACCGGAATGTACGACGGCATGGAAATATTCCACCTGGCGCGGAACGGAAAAGACCATGACCTTCCTCCCACAAAAATCAACTACCGGGCCAACATGTATGCCCTGAAGCAACTCGGATGCAGCTATATTCTGGCTACCGGAACCTGTGGAAGTTTGCAGGAGGAGATACTGTCCCGGTGAAGTCATCATTTTTGATCAGTTTATCGACATGACTAAAATACCAGTTACCGGTATTCTGGCAGAATTGAATCCAAAGGACAGCAAATATGTTTCTATGGCGGAGCCTTTTTCTGAAGAGCTGCGGGATCATCTGATCGAATCGGCCATCGTTCAGGGCATCACGGTACATACCAAAGGCATTGCTATATCGATAGACGGACAGCGTTCTTCATCACGCGCCGAATCCAATCTTTACCGCAGCTGGAAAGCCGATGCCATTAACATGACCACCGCTCCCGAAGTGATCCTGGCCAATGAACTCGGAATGGCCTATGCCGCCTTGTCGCTTTGCACGGGATACGATTCCTGGCGGATCATCGACATCCTGCCGGATCCTGGTGAAAAACAGGCCATTATTGCGGAGAATCATATTAAAATAAACCGGTTGCTCACCTATGCACTGAAAAAAATCCAGGGTTGAGTTTGTACAAAGAAGGCCAATAGAAATTGCCTTATACTTTGTATTTTTTGAAACAATTTGTTAATATTGCACGCCTTACAAGAACGGTCCCATAGCTCAGCAGGTTAGAGCACCTGACTCATAATCAGGGAGTCCCTGGTTCGAACCCAGGTGGGACCACAATAGAAAATTAAATCCCCTGTTATTGTTATGATAACAGGGGATTTTTTCTGTCGCGTATAACAGGATCATCAAAACCATTGATCATGGGCAATTTGTTTGAACAGGAAAATGGTCAGCGCATTATTTCGCCAGCTGTTTTCTTTTGTATATATACAGGTAGGCAAAAGCGATGATCAAAATGGCAGGGACAAATGCCACGTACAATAACGTATGAGCCCCGGCCGTAAGTTGCACCTGTTCCCATACCGATGCATCGGGTGTACCGGGGAGGGCATCTTTGAGTGATTCCAGCGTGTTACCGACAGGGACCGCCAGCCTGGTTTGAGCATCAAAAATGGCGCCCAGTGCAGGCTGTGCAATGGCGCCTCCCAGGAAACCTATTCCTCCCATAATGGCAAGACCCAACGCTCCGCTTTGCGGGATGTTTTCAGATACAAAGCCCAGCATGGATGGCCAGAAAAAGGCAACGCCCAATGCAAATACTGCAGCCGCGGCAAAAACCATGACACCACTGGTATAACCCAATAACAGAAGGCCAACAAAGGCCAGTACCGCTGAAGTAAGCAGTACCACAGTACTTTTCATATTGTGGATCAGGGTCCCGCCAGACTGACGGGCAAGCGCCATAATACCCGATATCCATACCAGCAGCAAAATAGGACTGTCGGTTACATTCGACATCAATGCAGCAATCCATTGATTGGTTCCCAGTTCTGTGGCTGCCGTAAGAATCATGCAGCAGGCAATAAAAATGAACAGCGGACTTACACAGGCTTTAAGCATTTCCTGATAGGTAAATCCCGAAACAACACGTTCAGTTTTTGGAAATTCCTTTTTCAGGAACCATAAACCATACAAAAGGGTGGGAATGAGCATGGCCCCCATGGAAAACCTCCAGTCGGCAATGCCTATCCTGGTAAATACGTACACCATTAATCCTCCAATAACGATCCCTGTGGGAAACCAGGCATGAAAACGATTCAGGCGACGTGTTTTTTCTTCGGTATACATACTGGTAATAAGAGGATTGCAGGCTGCCTCAACACTGCCATTCGCTATGCCGACAAACAGGGTGGAAACAAAAAGGGTCCAGAATCCCGTGGCAAAAATGGTCATCACAATGCCGGTGACATGACATACAAAAGCAATGGCAATGATCCGGCCAATGCCAATAATATCCACCAACGGACCTCCAAAAACCATGGCCAGGGTAAATCCCCAGAAGGCCGTTCCGACTATCCATCCAACCTGGGTGTGTGTCAGGTTAAATTCGGTTACCCAAATTTCAACAAAAGAACCCCTTGTGGCAAAGGCTAACGCTGTAACCACCAATGCAACGCAACTTGCATTGAACAAAGCTGTCTTTTTTACAGAAGGCATGATGTAATTATTTTAAATGAATGATTATACCCTATATAAAGATATCATTATTATTCATGCGAATTAAGAGTTGAATTGCTACCAGCATTAATTTTTACTAAATTTGGATTATTGAATCTCAAGCACGGAGTGCTTGAAAGTGAATAGCGCCGGGTGCAACCCGGTGGTTAATAGGCAATGGAGATTCACAACCGCGGAGCGGTTGAATAAATAAATGCAATATGAACACCTATACCCAAATCCTTTATCAAATCATTTTCGCCTCGAAAAACCACGAAAAAACACTAGCTGTCAAAAACCACCCGGAATTATATAAATACATCTGGGGTATCCTTAAGAACAAGTATGTGCATTTTGAATGATGCACAAAGAACAATTCTTATGTTACTGAATTGTTTTCCTAGTTTTTTTCTGTCACTTTCTGTCGTCACAGAAAGTAACCAAAGAAGACTGACGGTTTGAACGCACTCCGGCTGTCGCCTTCGTTTGAACGGCAAACCGTCTGAATAAGGTTTTTGTTTTTTTGCTCCGCACACATTGTGGTGACGCTGATTCAATGCGCCGTGCGTTGGCCTTGCCAAAACGCGACAGCCACTTAATCTCAAGCTTAAAATTTCTGAGCTTCCCCTTTCCTAAATTTCTGCCTTCACAGAGCCTGGGCGATGGTTTTGGCTTGAATTTTCTTGCTTCGTTCTTTGTTTCAAGACTGAAGCATGAAGTGGGGATCGGGGCAAAGCCCCGTATATAAATTATTTCAGAAATATTTTGATTATTATTCATTACTGATACTCATAAATACAAGAAATTCCATTTATACCATATCGGTGGTGTTTCAGACCATATCCATATTGTAACCCATTTGCATCCTGGCATCTCATTAGCATCAATAGTGAAAGATATAAAAGTAGCGAGCGCAGCATACATTAAAAACAACAACCTCTTTCCAATGTTCTCAGGATGGCAGGATGCCTGACTGCCGATCAGGCAGGGTTATGGCGGATTCACCTATTCAATTCATGATAAGGACAAACTAATTGAATATGTTAAAAACCAGGAAGAACATCATAAAACGAAATCATTCCGGGAGGAATTAATCGATTTACTTAATGAACATGTGATTGTGTTTGATATAAAATACATGCCTTAAAACATTCAACCACTCCGTGGTTGTGGTGATCATTTCTGCATGTACCACCGGGTTTCACCCGGCGCTATTCAAATTAAACCCCGTAACCGGGGTTTCAAGAAAAATTTCAACTCTAAATTCGCATTATTCATCTGTGGTTACAGGATTAATCTTTTTTGAAGCGGGAACTCCTGGTGACTATGATATCTGACAGCCTATCGTTTGGCGGAAAACAAAACCTGGAGCCTGAACCTGTTTATTTTTTATTGGCCTGATAATATTCCATGGCTTTGGGCATATTCTTTTGCATGTCTTTTATCCGGTTGGTCGGATCGGGATGGGTGGACAGGAATTCGGGCACGCCGGCACTTCCTTTGGCCATCATTCTTTCCCAGAATGCCGGGGCGGTGCGTGGATCATATCCCGCCATGGCCATGAAATACAAACCAAGTTCATCGGCTTCGAGTTCATGGGTCCTGCTGTAAGGGAGCACCACACCGAGGGTGGAACCTACTCCAAAAGCCAGTAAGGCCAGTTGCTGTGTGGTTTCTTTCTGGGTACTGAGTGCTTCCGATAATGCTACACCTCCCAATTGTATCACCAATTGCTGGGACATTCTTTCATTTCCATGCCGGGCTACGGCATGGGCGATTTCGTGTCCCATAACAACCGCCACCCCGTTGTCATCCTGGCAAACGGGCATAATACCTTCATAAAAAGCTATTTGTCCACCAGGCATGCACCAGGCATTTAATTCATCCGAAACCAGCACATTGTATTGCCATTGGTATCCTGCGATACTCGATTCCATACCGTTTTGCTTCATGTATTCTTTTACCGCTGCAGTGAGATTCATTCCAACATTGCGAACGGAAGAAACATATCTCTGGTTGGCGGATAGTTTGGTTTCTTTCAGCACCTGGCTGTAACTGTCAGCACTCAGTGTCAGTATTTGTTCAGCGGGAATGGCGATGAACTGTTTTCTGCCGGTGATCGGAACAACCGAACAGGCAAATCCCACAATCAGCAAAAGAAAAATAAGCTTTCTCATGGATACTTTGATTTGATGGATGAATACCAGGTTAAATTTACAAAATAAACTGATTAACGGCAAAATTCTTATAATGACCGGATTGCCGGGTCGAAATATTACCTAAAATGAAGAAGGTCAGAAAAATAAGTCGTAGCTTTAATTATTTTTATAAATAAAACATGCAAAAAACATTGCTCTTCCTTGTGACGCTGATGGGTACCTATGCTGCTTTTTCGCAGAAAACCGGGATACCCGGTTATTTGGCATCCGAAGATACAAGACCTGTACAGGCAGGAACAGGGTTTACCTTCACCGAAGGATCATCGGTGGCGGCCGATGGCCGGGTTTTCTTCACTGACCAGCCCAATGACAAAATCTATATTTGGGATGAAAAATCGGGAATAAGCCTTTTTAAGGAGGGTTGTGAAAGATCAAACGGTACCTGGTTCGATCGGCAGGGAAATCTCCTTGCCTGTGCCGATCTGCATAACAAACTGGTGAAATTCACTCCGGCCGGAGACCTGATCGTTTTATTCGACAAAGGATTTGAAGGAAAGCATTTCAACGGACCCAATGATCTCTGGCAGGATAAAAAGGGAGGCATTTATTTTACTGATCCTTACTACCACCGACCATACTGGGATGAAGGTCACAAACAGCTGCAGGATGTACAGGGGGTCTATTATTTGAGACCTTCCGGTGAACTGATCAGGGTCATTGATGATCTCGGCCAGCCCAATGGTATTGTAGGAACCCCCGACGGCAAATATTTGTACATTGCTGACATGAAGGGCAGAACTACCTGGAAATATTCCATCCTTCCCGATGGTACTTTAAGCAATAAAACCAGTTTCGCACCATCGGGTTCCGATGGCATGACCCTGGACAGCAAGGGGAATGTTTACCTGACTTCCGGGAAAGTTCTCATTTATAATAAAACGGGCGAAAAAGCCGGTGAAATTGAACTTCCGGAAAGTCCTTCCAATATCTGTTTTGGGGGGAAGGACAAAAAAACATTGTTCATCACGGCGAGGACATCAGTATATATTTTAAAAACCAGGGTGAAGGGAGTGGAGTAGTTGCTGGTTACTTTTCAGGATTTCAACCGTTTTCCGATACCCAACCGCAAAAAGTTCAGGGGCCTTCTTGAGATCAAACAGGCTATAGTTGGTGATTTCGGCCGGTTCAATAAAAACATCGAATAAGTGTTGCTTGGTTCTCATTTCCGAAGCAATGGCCAGGTGAAATGAACGTTCGGCAATATGAACCAGACCCTTCAATTCGGTTATCTGCCCGGTTGGATTGATATAAACGCCGATCAGTTTTTTGCATAAATGGGCAATAGGCTCAACCGGCATGTTGTTCATGACCCCTCCGTCAATATAGGGAATTTTGTTGATCATCACAGCCTCGAAAAGCACCGGCACACACGACGAAGCCATAATGGCCTCCACAAGATCTCCATCCCTGAAGTATTCACTTCTGCCCTCGATCAGGTTAGTGGCAGTTACCACCAGGGGTATCTTCAACTGATTGAAGGAAGAAGCACGCAGGTTTTTTTTCAAGGTGTCCTTTAGACCGGTAGCCTTGAAAATACCTGTTTTCGGAACAGTCATCTGCATAAACTCAAAGATGCTCTTGCGGGTATAGATTTCCAGGATCTCTTCAGGAGCAAATCCATCGGCATACAATGCCCCGGCAATTGCTCCTGCGCTCACACCTGAAATGATATCGGGTTTTATTCCGAATTCTTCCAATGCTTTAAAAACACCGAGGTGGGCAAATCCTCGTGCCGCTCCACCGCTAAGTACCAATCCGGTATTAAGCTTGTGCTTCATTTGCGGCCTGATTTCTTTAAGAATTTATAGATCCTTTTTATAAAAGGTTTTTCTCCCTTGGCCTGAAATTTCACTTCAACAGGCACATAATAAAATGACTTCCGGAAACTTTTATCGGGGATGTCCAGTTCACGCAATCTCACTGCATCTTTCTCGGTGACGAGGATACACTTCTCTACCAGTTCGATGGTCTTAAATCTGCTTTTTATGAACTGAATATCTTTCAATTGATAGGGATGATGATCGCTGAAGGTAATTTCATCCGCAATGCGGAGGTATTGTTCAAGAAATTGCCTGAGGGGATCCGGATTGGCTATTCCAGTTACCAGAAGCACGCCGGTACCGGTTTTACGAAAATGCCGGTATGAAACAGCCTCCTGTCGGCCATGTTTATCCGGGAATACAGGCACAGGGATTCCGTATGTATAGCTGGTGAAAAAAACTTCCTGATTGGCAGCCGGTCTCAAATTCGCGATGAAATCCATTCTTTCGTGCAAAGCCAGATGATCGGGGCATTTAGTAACAATAATAATATCGGCTCGTTTGGCATTACGACAGGGTTCCCTCAGGTTTCCGGCAGGCAGTAATACATCTTTGAATATCGGACGGTTGTAATCCACCAGCAGGATTGAAAGTCCCGGACTGATATAACGATGCTGAAAGGCATCGTCAAGAAGGACCAGATCGAGTTTTTGAACACTCTCGATCAGTGTTCTCACTCCTTTGACGCGGTTGCGTTCAACAGCAATGTTCACGTCGGGAAATTTCAGTTTCATCTGGCGTGGTTCATCGCCAATATCCGAAACACGCGATTTTGAGGAAGCCAGTATAAAGTTTTTGGTTTTTCTCCGGTATCCCCTGCTTAGTACCGCAAGGGTAAAATCATTTTTAAGCAATTGTATCAGATATTCTACGTGAGGGGTTTTTCCGGTGCCACCGACTGTTATATTTCCGATGGATATGACGGGTAGTTTGAACCGGGTGGATCGAAGAATACGCAGATCAAACAGCCAATTTCTCAGGAGTACGATTAAACCGAATAGAAATGACAGGGGCAATAAAACAGGTCTCTCTATGTGCCCGTGGCCGGCCATGTCAGCAATAATTATTTTACTGAATGGTTATTTCGTAAGGCATCCGGGCCTGAATCCTGTCACTTTTCAGAACCTGTTTCACCATCCGGTATTGATTGTAGTAATTCGAAAGTTCATGACGAAGCATACTTTCCCGGAGATCACCTGAAAGTTCCTTCATGATTTGAGCAAAGGGATCTTCAAGCCTGGGAAGTTCTACAATACGATATTGATCTAATTTTGCCTTTTTTGCCGCGAGGTCAATGGCGGCGGACAATCCCCCCAGGGTATCCACAAGTCCCAGTTCCAATGCATTTTTGCCGCTCCAGACGCGTCCCTCAGCAATGCCATCCACCTTTTCATAGGTAAGACTCCTGCCGTCGGATACACGGGTAACAAAAACCGAATAGGTTTCATCGATCATTTTCTGAAGGGTCATCCGTTCCGATGTCGAAAGCGGTCTGTATATCGATCCGAAATCGGAATGAGCATTCGTATTTTCCACATCCGTGGTAATTCCCAGTCGGTTTTCAAAGAAATCTCCGGCATTAACCAGCAGTCCGAATACGCCAATGGAACCCGTGATGGTATTGGGGCTGGCAACGATAGTATCGGCAGCAGCCACAATATAGTAACCTCCTGAGGCGGCCACGTCGCCCATGGAAGCAATTACGGGTTTCACCTGCCGGGCAAGAAACAGTTCACGCCATATCACTTCAGAAGCAAGGGCACTGCCGCCACCGGAATTCACCCTGAAGACAATGGCCTTAATGGCGGAGTCCTGTCGGGCATTGCGTATGGTCCGGGCTATTTTATCGGACCCAATCATTCCCTCACCCTGTTCGCCGGAGACAATACTCCCTTCGGCATATATAACCGCAATTTTATTGCGGGTATACTCCTTATCCCCACGACGGTCAGGCACCCGGAGGTATTTCTGGTGGGTTACAAAATCCAGGTCTTTTATATTGTCAGCCTCCACCAGGTGCGCCAGGGTATCGAGGACCTGATCTTTATAAAGCGTAGTATCGATTATCCCGTAAGCGACAGCGGAAGAATTATTCCATAACAGCAGGCTGTCTGCAAAGACATTTAATTTGTCGACGGAGGTATTGCGACTGACCGCAATATTTTCAAGCATATGGTCCCATATCGAACCCACATAAGTGCGGATCTGTTCCCGGTTCTCCGGACTCATTTTATCATACATGAAGGGTTCTACGGCACTTTTGAATTTCCCATGACGGATAATCTCGGGTTGAATATCAAGTTTTTCAAGCGTTTTTTTGAAGAACATGATTTCAGCGCTTAATCCAATAAGATTAACGGATCCTCCCGGATTCAGATAGAGTTTATCGGCCACTGAGGCCAGGTAGTAGGAGCCCTGCGTATAGGTATCACTGAAAGCCACAATGAACTTTCCTTTTTTCCTGAAATCGAGCAGTGCATTCCGGATCTCTTCGATGGTGGCAATACCGGTCTGCAAACCGGAAAGCTCAAGATATATGCCCCGGATATTTTCATCCTTGCCTGCCTTGGAAATATTGTTGAGTATATCATTCAGGCCAAGCTGGCTTTCAGCGCCGAAACTGGTAATATTATAAAAAAGCCCCGGCAAAGGAGATTTTCTGTCATTGATCGGCTGATTCAATTTTAGCAGCAGAATGGTGTTGGCTTTGATTTCTACAGGCTTATCCTGGGAAGAAATCAGGGCGCTGATGATCCCAAGGGTAATAAAAAATACGATTAACGAAGCAAATATGACGCCTAAAATACTCGCCAGCAGATACTTAAGAAAACTCTTCATGGTTTTAAAATTATGCGGTAAAACGTAACAATATTAATGAATTCACAGGAATTCCCATAATTTTGCACAGCAACAATAAAATATGCATCTGGTTTTTTTATCCTTGGGCAGCAACCTGGGCAGGCGAAAGGCAAACTTGGGCAAAGCTGTAAAACTCCTGGATGTTTTCCCGAACAGGATCAGAAAGGTATCTTCCCTGTATGAAACAGAACCCTGGGGTTGCACGCATGAATTAAGATTTTACAATCAGGTAGTGGAAATGGCAACAAATGCTGATCCCGGTGAGTTACTGGCCAATGTGAAATTAATTGAACAGATCTGCGGACGGACCAGGACATTTGAGCGATACGCGCCCCGCATCATAGATATTGACATCCTGTTGTATGATCACCGGATTATATCCACGGATGAGCTGAAGATCCCGCATCCTTTAATTTCCCTGCGCCGGTTTGTATTGTTCCCCCTGGCAGAAATTGCACCGGATTTTCTTCATCCGGTACTGGGGAAAACCATTATTCAGCTTCTTGAGGAATGTGCAGATGACAAACAAGTATTAAAAATCCGGTAATTGATCAGCACATTGATCGGAAAGGGCAGTTTGTTATGGACGATCTCGTGACATCTGGTTTCTCTTGCTCCAAAATCGCGATAAAGTGCAGGAGAAAAAGGTATGCCTGACGTTTCCAGCAGCAGGGTGGTGTTTGTTTCTGCGTATTTATCCATGATTCTGTCAATCAAAAACAAATGAGGATAATCCTGCGATATTATCCGGTGCAATGACCTGAAAAATCAGATGGACCTGGTTCCTTGTCCATGCAAGCAGAGAAACGGAAGAAAGTTCATTGTGCCGGTCATAGACACCAAAAAGCTCACCTGATTTGTATCTGATCAAATGCGGCAACCACTGTGCGCAAAAGCCGGTAATCATTCTGGTATAATTCCTGTGGCACCTGGATATTCTTTTCAGCAATAAACCTGATCAGATCGTTGGGAGACAATCCTGCAGAGTAAAATAGTCCATGTGCCACGGCAAGGTTGAGTTTACGCTGCATATCAGGAGCTATGTCCGCAGCTAGTTTATGATAGGGTTTGATCAGATCGAGTTCATAACGGAGGTGTACAACCGAATTAAAATTAATGATATCCACCGGATTGTACTTATTGAGCATGATCCGGTAATAGTTAAAATGGGGCGGGATTGCATCAATAAAAGCCCTTGTTTTAGCCTGATTCACGGGAATACCGGAAAAAATTCCGAATCCGGTGGAGAAGTAAGGAAGGCAAATGATTTTTTTCCCGAGGAATTTCTTGGTTGCAAGAGGCATCACCGATTCGTACCTGCCTTCCACCAGAGCATCCCAGTTTTCGCAAATGAGATCGAGAAACCAGGAATAAGCGCAAAGACTACCATTGAAAGATCCTGCAATGCATCTGTCCCATGCGTCCTTGTCGATATCATGGTTACTAAGATACTGGATGTTCATCAGGGACATTTTTTGGTAATAAATCAGAAAAGGATCAGATCAGATTTTCATCCGCAAAGCTGTAATAGCCTTTCCCGGCAACAATGATATGATCGAGCAGGGCAATATCCATCAGGGTGGCTGACTCTTTGAGACGGCGTGTAATGGTGATATCGGCATCACTGGGTTGAAGATTGCCTGAAGGGTGATTATGACAAAGGATCAGGGATGTGGCGAGGTTTTCAATGGCCATTTTAAGGATCATCCGTATATCGGTTACCGTTCCGGTTATTCCTCCCTGACTTATTCTGCGTTTTTCAATGATTTTGTTGGAGCGGTTCATGATTAAAATCCCAGAATTCCTCATGGAAGAGATCGGAGAGCAGGGGATACATCAGGTTAAAAACATCGGCACTACCGGTGATTTTATCGGGTATCGGGAGAATCTGCCAGTTTTCTCCTTCTGCCCAACTCGAGCGCAGCTACAATGGATATTGCCCTGGCCAGTCCGATTCCCTTTAACTTCCTTAAATCGGATACTGAAAATTTTGCCAGTTTATCCAGATTGTTTTCAGCCCGGTTCATAATTTGCCGGGCCAGTTCAACCGCGGATACTTTCCTTGTTCCGGAACCAATTAACAAAGCAATTAATTCTGAATCACTCAGGCTGTGAAGTCCCTTGGCTATCAATTTTTCACGCGGGCGGTCTTCTACAGCCCAGTCTCTGATACTGAGGTTTGTATATTCGTCCATTTCCGGTAACTTTTTTTATGAAAGGTAATATTTTCTTTTTTTCCAAACCAGTTTCCGGTAAAACTTTCCTGGGGCAGGCAAACACCAAAAAACCCCGATGGAAATCCACCGGGGTTTACAATGCGTTAGAAGAAAACAGGTTTTAGGCTAAACCGTTAACTTGTTTTGCCAATTCTGATTTCAGGTTGGCTGCCTTATTGGCATGAATGATGTTTTTCTTGGCCAGTTTATCAAGCATGGAAGTTACTTTGGGTAAAAGCTCCACGGCAGCTGTCTTATCGGTGGTCGAACGCAATTCTTTCAAAGCATTCCTTGTAGTCCTTGAATAATACTTGTTGTTCACCTTGCGGGCCTCGTCCTGTCTGATCCTTTTCTCTGATGACTTATGATTTGCCATGGTATTATTTTAATTATCGATGGTTATAAGCAATTTTTAAAGAGCGACAAAAATAATTAATTTTTCAATACGGAAAACTTTTTAAAAAAAATTATACATTTGCAAGCTCAAAATTAAAGTAGGTTTATTATTTAATTATTTGTATGCCCGTAAAAATCAGATTATCGAAAAAAGGCCGTAAAAAGTTGCCTTACTACCACATTGTGGTAGCAGATAGCAGGGCGCCACGCGATGGTAAATTTGTTGAAAGGATTGGCATTTACAATCCCCAGACTAATCCTGCTACTATTGAATTAAATTTTGATAGAGCATTAGATTGGTTACAAAAGGGCGCTCAACCTACTGACACCTGTAGGGCTATTTTATCAGAACAAGGTGTAATGATGAAAAAGCATCTTCTCGAAGGAGCAAAAAAAGGTGCATTTTCTGCCGAGGAGGCTGAATCGCGATTCCAAAAATGGTATAGCGAAAAAGAAACCAGGTTAAAAGAACAGGTAAACAAGATTTCAAAGGGTAAAGCCGATGATATCAAGAAACGACTGGAAGCTGAAACCAAGGTGAAAGAAGCCAAAGCACAGGAAGTTGCTAAAAAGCTGAAGGCACAGGCTGAAGAAGAAAAGTCAACCGAGGCAGATGAAGCAGCTGAAGTTGAAGTGGAAGAACCTGTGGCTGAAGTGGAAGAGCCAAAAGCAGCAGTTGAAGAACCTGTGGCTAAAGTGGAAGAGCCAAAAGCAGCAGTTGAAGAACCTGTGGCTGAAGTGGAAGAGGCAAAAGCAGCAGTTGAAGAACCTGCGGCTGAAACTTCCGAAGAAAGCAAACCTGAAGATCCGGCTGAAAACACAGCAGTGTAATCAGATAAGTTATTCAAGAACAGGAGCAGCAAATTGACCTGCCGTTAAAGCTGCAGGTTTAAACAGTAGAATGTTCTGATGATCACCAGGGACAAATGTTTGCTGTTGGGCACGCTGACCAAACCACATGGGGTGAAAGGCTCGGTGCTGCTATGGTTCAGGGATCTGAAGGCCGAAGACATTAAGGAAAAGGGAACGGCATTCGTTGAAATAGACGGATTACTGGTCCCTTTTTTTATTGAAAATTTTCAGGAAAAATCACGCGATACTGCCATATTGAAGTTTGCAGGCATCCATTCCGAAACCCAGGTGAAAGAACTCGCAGGGCATCTGGTGTATGTATTGAAAGAACAGGTTAAGCGCAAAAGAAGATCTGAAGCACCCTTACAACACCTTTCGGGTTACAGGGTAAATGACCGGCATCGGGGGTTTATCGGGTTGGCCGGAGAGATCGTGGGTATTGCCAGTAATCCTTTGCTGGAGGTGCATCATGAAGGCCGGGAAATCCTTGTCCCCGTTCATGAGGATATCATCCTTGACATTAACGATAAGGATAAAGTAATTGTCATTGAAGCACCGGAGGGTTTGCTGGATTTATAGCAAGGATGGGCAGGCATGGTCAGCAGGTATTCAGTTCGTGGTGTTACTGGTAAATATCCTCAGCGGCTGTATTCTCGAGCTCTACCATAAAATCAGCAATTTTACCGGTGATGGTCTCCAGGTATCTGGCGCCTTTCTCAGCTGAGGCTTTCCGGGGATTTCCGATTCCGGTATCCCGCGTTACCTGCGTCCAGGCACGGGGAAACCAAACCCATCCTTCTTTTCGCGCAATAAACCGGGGCACTTTTGCTTTTCCGGAACCTGCTTCCTTTAAGGGCAATACCATTTCGGGTACAATATGCATCATCACACTGGTTTCCATTTCGTTGGCATGATCACCGGTTTCCTCAAAGAATTGATTCAAAGGGACCACTTCGTACCAGTTCAGCTGGACCATGAATATTTCAGGGAATTTTGGCTGCAGTTCACGGATCAGTAATTTAAAATCATTTCCTCCGTGACCATTAAATACTACCAGTTTGGATATGTTGTGGTTGGAGAGGCTCATCAGCACATCTTCAAGAATTTTCAGCTGTGTACTGGGATTCATGTTGATGGTCATGTAAATATCAAGCTGACTGGTATTTACGCCAAAAGGTATTGCTGGCAAAACAACCGCGCGAACACCTTTATCCCAGGCTTTCCGGGCCGATTGCCGGGCAATGTAGTCGGTTTCAATAAAGTCTGTCCCAAATGGAAGATGATAGTTATGGGCCTCCGTAGCCCCCCACGGCAGAATGGCCATGGTGTAATGCTGGTTTTGAACAGTTTTCCAGGGAGTTTCACTTAAAATATAGGGTGCAGTCATTGGTTTTGTTTTAACCGTAAAAATAACCGATTTAATTTCATTGTGGTGAATTTAAGTTTGCCCAATAATATTTATGATTTTTTTTAGTTAGCATTGTAAAAAAATCCCTTCTGCGGATGTTATTAAGAAAAATACCCTCTTTATTATTCATCCTTGCCGTTATAACCGGAAAATTGGCTGCGCAGGTTTATGCTCCTGCTGCGAATGATTCATTTGCTGCGGCCTACAATCCTCCGGGAGGTTCCGATAAGGTGTTTGTATTTAACAGGCCGGAATACCTTGCTGCCATTAACGCCTCTGTTGTTGCCGTTTCGGTCGACAGGCTTTCAGGTTGGTCGTTTCAATGGTCGGTTTATGACCCGATTGCCAGGGCCTATAAAGCTGTTGCAGGAACAGGATCCGGATCGTCCTCGGAAATAGACACCATTACCGTACCATCGGGTTATCAGGTTATGATGACCAAAGGGGCATCCACTCAGATATACAGGATATGGATACTGATGAACGACCTGGATGTATACATCACCAACAAGGATGAAGAGGATGTTTTGCTGTTCGGTTATTATAATTGTTCATCGCTCGATCTCAGGGCTGATACTACGCTTACTCCGCTGTTTTATTACAATCCGGTCACAAAAGAAAGGATCAACGTGCGGCCCAATTATACGATCCGTTGGAACACTGATAATCCTGAAGCTTCCACGCCTGCCAGCAAGCTGATCACCAGGGTGAATAATCCGCCATCGGAGGATACCTGGTATATTCTTACGCTGAGCGATCCTTATGACTTGAAACGGTCGGATTCCGTGTTCTATGAATCGATCCAGTCGGAGGCCAGGTTAGCGACCCCCGAATACATTGAACTGAACGATGAAACCGAATATCCCGGCAAGAATTACGGGAGTTATTATAATTCCGGCATTTATTCAGCACCCGGAAAATTTCGGTTTGACATGACGGGTTCCCGCAACCTGGCCAGTTATGAAATTGATTTCGGCGACGGTGAAGTATTTGTCTCCGGTGCTGATACGCTGGAAGTGGTGCACGAATATCTGAAACCCGGAACCTACAAGGTCGTTTTAACCACCAAATCGGAAGCTCCCTATGAATGTATTGATTCCATATCAGAGACCGCAGCGTTGGTTTATTCCAAATTCGCCCTTCCCAATGTATTTACACCCAATGATGATGGTGACAACGATTTGATTTCACTGGAAAACAGCAATGACGTTTTTCGGAGTGAAGACATATCTGTGGTCAGTATTGATATTTCCATTTTCGACCGGGCGGGACTGAAAGTTCACGAATTCTCCGGTGCAATCAGGGATTGGAGCGGATGGGACGGCAAAGTCAGGAATTCAAACAGAGATGCTCCTGAGGGAGTTTATTATTATGTGGTATCGGCATTATATCTTTATAAGGAAGGAGAAAATGTGATGAGCCAGGAAACCCATAAGGGATTCTTTCATTTATACCGGGATTAAGAAAATTCAGGATTATGATACCTACACGGGAGATAGCATTTTCGTTACTTAAGCAATACAATCAAAACGAAAGCCTTATCAGGCATGCCCTTTCAGTGGAGGCCGTCATGCGGCATTTTGCCGCCCTCCTGCACGAAGATGTCGAAAAATGGGGCATCATCGGACTGATCCACGACCTGGATTATGAGCAGTATCCCGGGCAGCATTGCACCATGACCCGGAAGTTACTGGAGAAGGAGCAGTGGCCCGAAGACACTATCCTGTCGGTTGTGAGCCATGGCTGGGGCATTTGTTCGGATGTGGAGCCAAAACACATGATGGAAAAGGTATTGTATACCATCGATGAATTAACAGGCCTGATAACAGCGTCAGTATTGATCAGGCCTTCAAGATCCATCTTTGACCTGGAAGTAAAATCGGTAAGGAAAAAATGGAATCTGAAGAATTTTGCCGCCGGCGCCAACCGGGAGGTGATTGAACGTGGGGCAGCCATGATGGGAAAGGATATGGATGATATTATCCGGGAAACCATTAACGGTATGAAAGCGGTTGCCGCAACGATCGGACTAGCCGGGAATCCCGGCAATGCTCAGGTTTGATTTTCAGCAGGGCGCAATACGGCTATTGCCATGCCCCGATTATCCCGCCAGCCACCATGTAAGTTACCGCCTGGTAGCCTGCATTGATCAGAAATAATTTCAGGGACCTGCCTTCAAAAAGGTAAAGTACGCCAAGTGATGCAGCTACCCATCCAATGCCGGCCAGGGCACCGGCTGTCATTCCCCATACAAATCCGGCATTTGGCCCAAGAAAAGCCGCAAGATTGAAACAGATAATGAGGGTGAGGAGGAAAGACAGACCGAAGGTTTTGAACATATTGCTTTGTTTGATTTTCTCTTCTGACAGTCCGGCTTCTTTCATCCAGATGTTGCTGAAAAGAAAGGGGGAATACCAGAAAAAGCCGACCACAAAGCTGGAAAGGGCGGCTACCAGTACTGCCAGGTAATTGATTTGTGATGGATCCATAAGCTTATGTATAAGTAGATGAGTGATTTCATTTATGAAACAGGTTACCGGAAAAATTGTTTATTAAGATCAAGGTGCAGGGCTACTGGCGGTTTTTTCTGGCAGTCGCCACTTCAGCTGCCGAAATGCCATCGGCCTTATTTCCGAAATTGGTACGCACATAGGTTAATATTGCCGCTATTTGTTCATCACTCAGATATTGGTGTGAAGGCATGGCGGTTTTGTATACCTGGCCGTTTACCTTTATTTCGCCCTCCAATCCATCCAGCATAATCCCTATCAAACGTGATTTATCACCCGCTACCCATTCTGTATTTGTTATGGGCGGATACATGCCGGGAACTCCGGATCCGTCGGCCTGATGACAGGCCAGACAGTATTTGTTGAAGAGGAGTTTGCCGTCTTCCGGGGGTGCCTTTTCCGGAGTTTTATTTCCACCGCAAGCGATCACCAAAACCAAAACAGAGGCCACAAAACAGAATGAGTTTTTCATGATAGTCCGTTAATTATAAAATACCCTCCAAATAGTTCCTTTCACCGAATCGGAAATATAAAGTGAACCGTCAGCGCCCTGAGCAAGTCCCATAGGCCGGTGAAGAGCATCACCGGGACTATTGACGGGCGTTTTTCCGGCAAAATTATTTGCAAAGATTTCCCAATCTGCTGCAGGCAACTGGTTATTGAAAGGGATAAAAGCAACGTAATACCCCTCCTGAACCAGGGGAGAACGGTTCCAGGAGCCGTGAAAAGCTATAAATGCACCCTGCCTGTAGCGATCAGGAAACTGATCCTTTGAATAGAATATGAGGTCGTTTGGAGCGGTATGAGCCGGAAAGGCCATTATCGGATCCTTTTTCCCGGCGCACCTGCCAGTACTGTCCCCATTCCCTCCGTATTCGGGCGATAAAACCTTCAGTCCTTTCTGATTGTCAAAATAACAGTAGGGCCAGCCGCAATCGTCCCCTTCTTCCAGCAAAAAGAATTCCTCAGCCGGAAGATTGGCATTATCTTCATCGGTGTACAAATCGGGGAAGAACTGATTGAGCTGGTCGCGTCCATGTTGGACCACATATAGTTTATTTACGGCATTATTCCACTCAATGGCCACACAATTCCTTAAACCGGTAGCAAACCTGAAACCGTCTTTAGCCTGAGTCTGGCCCGGGACATCATCTTTAAACCGCCATATTCCGCCATAATTATCCAGTATCGGACAGGGGTCCATTCCCGGTGATCCCGGCGTCCGGTCGTTTTGCTGACAGGCATTTGAAGGGGCACCAATGTTCACATACAGGTTGCCGGAAGTATCAAATGCGATGGTCTTGGCCGCATGCTGGTACTCACGTTTAAAGCCGCTTACAATGGTTTCCGGTGTAAGTTCAGGCAAAAGATCATCTGCTTTCAACTTATACCGCAGAATAACAGTATCATGGGCAAAGTAGAGATAATCCTTGTGGAGATGAATTCCCGTTCCGGGGAGGTCCCCAAAGTAAGCGATCCTGTCAGCCCTCCCGTCTCCTGTGGTATCACGCAGGGCCACAATGCCTTTACCGTCTTTAAGATCCTGGAGTGCCAGAAAAACATCACCATTGCTCCTTACGGCAATGTGTCTGCCGTGTCCAAGATTATCCGCAACCATGTAGGCTGAAAATCCCGGAGGTAAAACGATGCCGCCATTTTCCGGATCGGCAGCCGGCCCCGGCACTTTATCCGTCCTGTTGCAGGTGGTCAATGCCAGCAGACCTATCGCGGATAATGCCAGATGACAAAAAAACAATTTCCTGTCCATATGTCTGTTTTTAAGTGCTATCAAATTTACTTAAAAATTACCATATCTATTTTTATTGTTGGTCAATCTATAAGGCTCATTCGTCAGGGAATTGAAACCATTCGTCAAAAAAAACGTATACCAGCCTATAAAAGTTAAGGACGACTTGAGATAGTTGAGCAATACTTATACCGGGCAAATACCCTGATGGCAGCAGAAGAGAGAAGTTAAACCAAAAAAGGATCCGTCGGGCAACGGAACTATCACAGCAACAGGTATGAGGGGCACATTAACAAAACTACTGACCGTAACATCGTTATTGGTAAACTTGTTTTCGCAGCCGGTTATGGGTCAGTGCGCACTGATCACCGACAATTATAGCGGACAAGTAGCCAGAAGCGTTTGTGCCCCTGTTAACCTGAATATGGACGTCCGCTACAAATTTATGTTTCCGGTTGATCCCTCCCGTGTTCAGATACTCTATGTGTGGAATGATGGCACTGGCGCCACTTCGCTTGTACCGGCCATCTCACAGGGCGATACCGTATTTACGGCAACTGCATCACACGTTTATCCTCCTGCTGATCAATGCTCATATACCGCGGAAGCATATGTGGTTTTCGACGGTGCGCAATGTGTCAGCAGCAGCCGGCAGGAGCAAACTTTCAGTGCCTGGGCAAGGGATAATCAGAACGGTGCGGTAATCATAACTGATCCTGTAGTGGCCCAGTTTTGCGAGGGCGAAGATATTATCGACGTACGTTTTACGGACAATTCCACCTTTAACTGCAATATCAATATTGAACCCGACAAGCCGAACCGCATTACCCGCTGGGTGCAGTTCATCTACGGAACCACCTCGATAGGTGGTGATCGTATTCCCAACATTACGATTCGTGATCCGCTGGGAAACATTTTCCAGATGACGGATGCTGCCGGCAATTCACTGCCGCCGGTTGCGGGACCTATCGTGGAGATACCCATTCCTGCCGACGGGCCAACCGAGATTTCCTGGCCAATCAGTGCGCCTGCAGGGGGAATTGCAGGAGATATATTTGAAATTACCTTACGGAACTGGAATATTTGCAATCCTTATGACCGGAATCCATTTGATGCCATACCACCAAACGATCCGGTGAATGGTGACAATGCACCCATTACCACAACAGCCCTGATTGAAATTATCACCACCCCGCCCGTGATCACGAATCCATCCCTGGAATTCTGTGCCGGTAGTCCGATTAACCTTACCCTATCAACTTCCGGGGGCGAGGTCAACTGGTACACCGATTCCTTGCTGACCCATCATATTCACACCGGCAACAATTTTGACCCGACAGATGCGCCAACCTATATCGACAATTCTGTCGGCGGGAATTATTCTTTCTGGGTAACCGAAAGCATTGGGGCATGTGCCAGTGCTCCCAGCAAAATATCATTCAGAATTTTTGATACGCCCGCCCCCGCACCGGATGCCGGACCGGATGATATCGTTTGTGACGACCGTTATGTGCTGGCCGCAAATGTCCCGGTTATCGGAACGGGTTTATGGAGCACCACGGCGGGTGCCCTGATTGACAATCCCGGAGATCCCAATACTGCAGTTCTTAATCTTGCGCCCGGTCCAAATCTTTTCAGATGGACGATTTCCAACGGACCCTGTGTATCAACGGATGAAGTTATTATCACCAGGGATCTTCAACCTGCTCCTGCGTCGGCCGGTACCGATCAGGCATTCTGTGAGAACCATCATGCATCTTTGCACGCCAATGCCCCCACCAATAATGGCAGGGGTACATGGACCACAGCATCAGGTCATGCGGATTTCAGCAATATCCAGAATCCTTCGGCTACGGCCAATAACCTGTCTGCAGGGGTGAACAGTCTGGTTTGGACGATAAGCCAGTCAATACGGAGCATGTTTGACCACCACCGATACCATGGAGATCCTTCGCGATCTGACTCCTGATCCTGCCCAGGCAGGACCCGACAGAGGTGTTTGTGATTCACTGGCTGTAAACATGGCAGCCTTGCCTGTCGGATCGGGCGGAACAGGCACCTGGAGCGTTATTTCAGGGGGAAGCAGTATATCGGATATTCATTCACCGGTCACCCGCGTATCGAATCTGGGTTTTGGCAATAATCAATTCAGGTGGACCGTTGTGAGTCAGTTCGGGATTTGTCCGGTGAGTACAGATAACATAACCATTACCCGTGATCTGGCTCCTGCACCCGCACTTGCAGGCATGGATCAGAATCTGTGCAGTTCAGTAACCTCTCCGCTTGGCGCCAATAATGCTACAGCAGGTACGGCAACCTGGAGTGTTGTAACCAATCCTTCGGGAGTGGCACCTGTTTTCGTGCCCGGGATCAGCAATCCGAATACAACCGTGCAAATTCTGGCCGGTAACGAAGGTATTTATGAATTTGCGTGGACCATTGTAAATGGGAGTTGCCGCACTTCCGACACGCTCCGGGTTGATTTCGGAATGCCGGTTCCCCCGGCCGATGCGGGACCGGATGCTGTCGTATGCGGAACCTCTGCTGCACTGAATGGCAATAGTGCGGGTATTGGAACAGGAACATGGCATAAGATTTCAGGATCAGGAGCCACGGCCTTTTTGCCGGGAGAACATTCACAAGCTGTGTTTGCACAGATAAATGCGGGAGAGGAAGGATCTTATTCTTATGAATGGCGTATTACCAGCGGATCGTGTCCGCCGAGCGCCGACACCGTCGACATACTGTATAAACCCATGCCAGGCATTCCCACCGCAGCTGATGTTGCCAGATGCGGACCCGGAGCAATTCTCCTGTCATCAGTCCCCGGGACCAACGGAGATGTTAACCGCTGGTATGAAAATGCCTCGGGAGGGGCCATGCTCTCCGAGGGCAACAATTATACCACTCCGCCGCTGACCTCAGGAGCCGATTATTGGGTATCCAGCTTTAACCTTGCCACCGGATGTGAGAGTTTCCGGAGGCAGGTACAGGCAGAGATATTCCGGATTCCGGATGCGCCGGTTGTTTCTGATATTCAACATTGCGGGAATGCCAGTGTTATCATTAATGCCACAATTGGGAACGGGGGTACAACAAATCGCTGGTACGATGCTGCAGCAGGAGGAAATCTTCTCGCAGAGGCAGAGACCTTTACCACGCCTTTATTGTCGGCCCCGGCTTCCTATTGGGCAAGCAGTTACAATGACAGTACAGGATGCGAAAGTATTCGTGTGAGGGTAACGGTCCGGATCGATCCTGTTCCTGCTGTGCCTGGTGCTTCAGATGCCAGCCGTTGCGGCGAAGGTGCATTGACCCTGGTTTCAACAGTTGGGGCAAACGGTACCCGAAATCACTGGTATGATGCACCTGTTGGAGGACCGGTGATCGATACGGCTAGGAACTTTGGCACTCCCCATCTTACCTCCTCCGTACCTTACTGGGTCTCGTCGTATAATGAGATTTCCGGTTGTCGAGAGCCCAAGGGTAAGGGTGATGGCAGAAATTAATCCGGTTCCGGAATACCCCGATGCAGCCAACCTGACCCAATGCGGTCCCGGCAATCTGCTTCTGCTCTCCACTCCCGGATTGAACGGTACAGTCAGCAGATGGTATGACAGTCTTACGGGCGGAAGTCTCCTTGTTCAGGGGAATGATTACCTGACCAGTTACCTGACCATCAGCAAAAGATTTTATGTCTCCAGCTATAATGAATCTACCGGTTGTGAAAGCAGCAGGAAAGAGGTAATGGCTGTCATTCTTCCTGTCCCCGGGCTAAATACCATCGTAGGGCCTTCCATGGTAGGAGTTGGCCAGACCAATGTCATTTATTCGGTGAATTATCAACCGGGTTCCACCTATGATTGGTCCGTTCCGCCAGGAATGAATCTGTTGCTGGAGAATCAGAACTTTGTCATTGTTGAGTTTCCGAATATCGGGAACTACAATCTTTCTGTCATTGAAACCAACAGTATTGGCTGCGTCGGGCCACCGGCAACAAAACCAGTTGAAGTCAAGGCCGACATAATTGTATTGGATATCAACATATTACAAGGAGAAGCATGCGTAGGGACCGACATGCCATTGTCGGTTACCCCTTCAGGGGGAACCCCTTCCTATACTTTTACCTGGGGTGGCGACGTCCAATATCTGTCTGCCGTGAACATCTCCAATCCCGTATTCAATGCGCCAACTCCCGGAGATTACATGGTTTCCGTAATGGTCAGCGACATCAACGGAAATCACAGTGCAGACACCATTCAGGTCACCGTTTTTTCGAATCCCCAGACGCAGATCATAGCGCCGGATTCCCTGGTTTGCGCGGGCAGTGACCTGCCACTGGATGCCATGGTAAATGGCGGATCGGGAATCTATGATTCCTACCTTTGGAGCGGACAAACCGCACCGCTATCGGCGACTGACATCCGGAATCCATCTTTCAATACTTATTTGAGAGGGGTATATAAACTGGTCTTTACCGTGGAGGATAATCATGGATGCCGGGCATCCGATTCAATAAACATAACCAGCGATTCGCCCAGGTCTTCCTTTATTTCCAACGCCGTACCCGGATGCAGTCCGGTACAGGTCGATCTTTACCAATCAGTCGGACAATGCAGCAAATTACATCTGGGATTTTGGGGACGGCTTTACCAGCATTCAGGAAAATCCGACCCACGTATTTTCCAACCAGTCCAACTCCGTAGAGTATTTCAACGTCAGGCATACGGCCATCAGTGCTTACGGTTGCACACATACTTCAAACGGATACATTACGGTTTATCCCAATCCTGAGCTGAGTATTACTACGTATCCGGAAAAGGCCTGTGCTCCCGCCGACATCTTGTTGTCGTCTACTCCCGGAGGATTCAGCTATTACTGGGATTTTGGAGATGGCAACCAGGAAAGTGGCCTTTTCAACATCATGCACACCTTTGACAACCATACCGACCGGGATACGATCTTTACCGTGCAGCTGATTTCAACGTCGTTCTTTGGCTGCGAGGATACCGGCCAGACTCAAATTACCGTGCATCCGGCTCCACTGGCATCCTTTACCGTTGCGCCCACTTCGCAAATGATGCCCGACCGGACGGTGACCATTAACAATACGACACAGCCAGGAAATTGGAACTATTACTGGAGGTTTGGCGATGATATAGTATCCACCCAACGTGACCCGGGGACGCATACCTATCCCGGCCCTGCCGATTACCTGATCACTTTGGTTGTTGAAGGGGAACATTGCGCCGACAGTACATGGCAAAGTGTGGAAATAGTTCCTCATCCTCCCGTTGCCGAGTTCAGGCCCGTAGAACCTGGTTGTATGCCGCTGACCATCCAGTTTGAGAATACTTCATCCTATTCAAATACCTTTCTATGGGAGTTTGGCGACGGCGCTGTCTCGAACAAGCCTAATCCGGAGTATACCTACTATGAACCCGGAACCTATAAAATCAAGCTTACCGCCTGGGGTGACGGAGGTACAGATACCTACAGCACGGTGAATGATGTGTGGGTTTTGCCCAATGCCTATTTTGAAGTGGCACCGCGCTTTGTATATGTCAATGATCAGGCCGTACATTTCTTTAACCTATCGGACAACGGGGACATTTATTTTTGGGATTTTGGTGACGGCACCGGATCGGGCGAAATGAGTCCAACCCATATGTATACCCGGGAGGGAAATTATGATGTGACCCTGAGTGTCTGGACCGAGAACGATTGCTTCGATCTTTACGTGCTTGAGACAGCAGTACTGGTGGAACCAACCGGAAAAATTATATTTCCGAATGTTTTCCGTCCGGAATCACCCATTGAAGAGAACCGGGTGTTCAAACCCGGCGTAATTGACCATGTGGAAGAATACCATCTGATGATATTCAACCGCTGGGGAGAACTCATTTTTGAAAGCTTCGACCAAGACACCGGATGGGATGGTTATGCGGATGGGGAGATGGCAAAGCAGGATGTATATGTATGGAAAGTTGAGGGGAAATACTCCAGTGGTCAGACATTTGTTCAGACAGGTGACGTCACCCTTATGCACTAACACGAAAAAGATGAGAAGGGCCTTTTGCATATTGTTGTTAGCCTCGGTAGTGTTTCGGGGACTTTCGCAGGATCCGCAGTTTTCGCAGTTTTATTCCAATTATCTCTATCTGGCTCCCTCTTTTGCCGGCCTGACAGAAAAAAACAGAATTGCTGTCAACTACCGGAATCAATGGCCTGAAATAAAGTACGGCTATCAGACCTATTCGGTTTCGTTTGACAAATACATTGAAAAATTCAGAAGTGGTCTGGGAATCCTCATTTTTCAGGATGTTGCAGGTTCAGGCAGATTAAGGACCACCAGTGTGGGATTACAATATTCGTATGATTTCAGAATAACGGAGAACTGGCATGTGCGGCCGGGATTACATTTTAATTACACTGAAAGGGGCATTGATTTTGAAAAGCTGCTTTGGAATGATCAGATATCTGCCAGCGGCAACTCCCCGGTGTCGGCTGAGCTGGTTCCCATGGAAAAGGCAGATGATATTGATTTTTCCACATCGGTGCTGACCTATTCCGATCGTTTTTGGCTGGGGGCCAGCGTGGATCATTTGCTAAGGCCTAACCAGTCGCTATACTTCTATGACGACGAGGACGGGAATCCGGCAAAGGTTCCTGTCAAGTATTCACTTTTTGGCGGTGTGAAATTTATACGCCCGGAACATCTTTTAAGGCCTATTCCAACCAGCATACAGCTTGCTTTTCTCTACCGGCAGCAACAACAATTCAGACAACTTGACCTGGGGGTCTACTGGTATCACAGCCCTTTGGTAGCTGGAATCTGGTACAGGGGCATCCCTTTGTACAAAGAGGTATTTAACCGGGATGCTCTTACCGCACTTGTAGGTATAAAAACAAAGAATATGAACATTGGCTACAGCTATGATTTCACCATATCAAAAATGATTGCCAAAACAGGCGGTGCCCATGAAGTATCCATCAGTTATACCTTTAAAACCAAACCCCTCAAGCATAAAATCAAGGCTGTGCCGTGTCCGGAGTTTTGAGCCATACAAATTCAGTACGCTGTAATTCAGATTGATTTGGCGGGCCACCAAATTTTTCCTAACTTACCTGATTCTTTGCTGATTATTATACCGGAATTCCTGAGATGAGTGAATCCATTATTCTGGGTTTAATCCAAAATACGGCCATACTATTGGCATTCAGTTTGATATATGATTATTCCTGGGTGAAGGATGAGGAGACCAAGAAAATCATTAACAAACTGCTTGCCGGAATCATCATTGGGGGGATCGGGATTATCCTGATGATGACCCCATGGACGCTGGTTCCCGGAATTGCGTTTGACACACGCTCGATCATGCTTTCAGTCTCCGGTTTGTTTTTTGGAGCGATACCCACCATTGTTGCCATGATCATTACGGGAATATATCGATTGGCATTGGGAGGGGAGGGAGTTTGGATGGGTATAGCGGTCATTTTTTCCTCGGGTATAACAGGTATATTCTGGAAGATCCTAAGGCCACACTGGAAGGAGAAGAACTTCGTCCTGGAATTATTGATCCTGGGAGTACTGGTACATACCCTCATGCTGGGGTGGACCTTCCTTCTTCCCCCGGATACCATATTGCGGACCTTAAAAGCCATTACATTGCCCCTGATCATCATTTATGCACCGGGCACCATGCTGCTGGGGATGCTTATGGTCAAACAATTCAATAACTGGCAGAACAGAAAAGCCAAGGATAAACTTTTTGAGTCCGAGCGCAGGTTTACTGAAATGTTGAAAAGTGTAAACCTTTGCTCGGTTACGCTGGATGTAAACGGAGGAATAACCTTTTGCAACCAGTATTTTTTAGAAATTACAGGTAGTTCAGAGGAGGAAGTGATTGGCAGCAATTGGTTCGATAATTACATACCTCCGGAAATCAGGGAACAGATCAGGGCTGTTTTTCAGGGATTTATAAGGGGGGAAATTTTTTTCCCCCATTATGAAAATGAAATCATATTAAAGAACCACAAAAGAGTGTTGATATCCTGGAACAATACGCTGTTGCGCGGGACGGACGGTGAGATTGTCGGCACGGCAAGCATTGGTGAAAACATCACCGCCCGCAAAGCAGCTGAGGAGCAAAAAATACAGTTTGCCAATATTCTCGAAGCGAGTCTGAATGAAATATATGTATTCGATGCAGAAACCCTGCTTTTTAAGTATGTAAATTTCGGAGCATTGAATAATCTGGGGTATTCTCTTGAACGGATAAAAGAACTGACACCCCCGGATATCCAACCGGATATTAGTCTGACTGCTTTCCGTGATCTGATACTCCCTTTGAATAACCGGGAACAGTCTGTGGTAATTTATGAATCCAGAAATCAGCGTCTGAACCGATCCTATTATCCTGTTGAGGTGCACCTGCAATTGTTTGATTACAGCACTGAAAGAATATTTCTAGCTGTAGTTCAGGACATTACAAACAGGAAGCAGTCAGAAGATCAATTGATCATGGCCAAGAAAAGGGCGGAAGAAAATGACCGGCTGAAATCCATTTTTTTATCCAACATGAGCCATGAAATCAGGACGCCCATGAATGCAATTATCGGGTTTTCGGATTTATTGAACAGACCCGGAATTGAACATGAAAAAAGAGCTTTGTATGGGGATATTATTCGCAATTCAAGCAAGCGACTGCTGCAAATTATCAATGATATCCTCGATATTTCAAAACTTGAGGCCAAACAACTTGTCCTTAGTTACGAAGAGTGCAATTTATTTGAGATTTTCAATAAGAGTATATTGGCTTTCAGAACGAGTGATTTATTACTCAGCAAGCCGGAAGTTGAACTGGTTTTAAACCTTCCGTCAAAATACACCGACCTGAAAATCCTTTCTGATAAAAACAGACTCCAGCAGGTTCTGGATAATTTAGTCAGCAATGCCATCAAGTATACGGAGAAGGGATTGGTTGAAGCCGGTTTTGATATTGTTTCCCTAAATAATACGGAGGTCGTGGAGGTGTATGTTAAGGATACCGGCAAAGGTATTCCGAAGGGCATGAATGATCTGATTTTTGAAAGGTTCCGGCAGCTTGAGGAAAAAGGATTTCATGAAGGCGCGGGACTGGGGTTAAGCATTTCAAAAGGCATTGTGGAGTTATGGGGAGGCAATATCTGGTTCACTTCCAAAATCAACAAGGGAACAACATTTTTTTTCAGTATTCCGCTTATCGCAAAACAGACGTTGGCCAATACCGCGGAGGTCTTCGAAGACGAACGGATAAACCTGCAGCATAAAACCATTCTGATAGCGGAAGACGACTACAATTCGTTTGTGTATTTAAAGGAACTGCTGGAAGGGGAAAATATTGAAATTATTTATGCTGAAAACGGACAGGTATTTATGGACATCTTGGAGCGCAAAGTTCCTGATCTTATCTTGTTGGATATTAATATGCCTGTAAAACAAGGATTAAAATGCCTAAAAGAAATTCAGAGGAAAGGAATTAAAACGAAAATTATCGTACAAACTGCCTATGCCATGGCAGAGGAAAAGGAAAAATGTTTTCATGCAGGATGCCAGGGTTATATTTCGAAACCCATTAACAGGGTTGAATTGTTCAAAGTGATCAACCAGGTCATGAAAAATAACTAGTCTTTGCAATCAGGAGGTACGTAGCAGAAACGTAATATGTCGTGGCCGCTGGATGCCCGATTTTTGGAGCCGGTGAATGATTTCGCGGGCCTTATTTTCATAAAAATAATAACAGTCGGTTCCGCGCAAAAGGGACACCTTGTTTTTCAAGCGGTCCGACATGGCTTCTATTTCAGCTGTATCCATGGTATCTCCCGTGCTTTCGGAATGTACAAAATGATCCAGTATTTGTAGTTTACTGGATTTTATGATCGCCATGATTTCTTTCAGGGCAAAGGGTTCACGGTGGTACCGGCCCAACTGGTTATCCATTTCTGCAATAAACCGGTGATAGAGCATATAGGTTTCCGGTATGTCGGACAAGTTCTCATTCAGCATTTCATTGATGACGACGAGGCCATCCGGTTTTATTACACGGGTGGTTTCTGAAAAAAGTGCGGGCAACGGCTCAATATGATGCAGGGTGTTGGACATGGTCACCGTATCGAAGTAATGGCTGGTAAAAGGCATGGACAGAGCCGAACCCAATATTAAAATGACCGGAGAACCGGCAAATTCCTTATTGGCGATTGTAAGCGATTCAGGATCAATATCAATACCTGCCGCACTGCGCCATGATCGAAAAGAGCCCATGGCAAATTTCAGGAATTCACCCCTGCCGACAGCAATGTCAAGCAATGATCCGGCATCGTAATGGCCGATCCTGGATTTTAGGGTAAGCATGTTTTCGTAATTCATACCTCAACGGATAAGATTTATAAGTCCCGACAAAAGCTTATAAATTTAGTAATCGCCAAACCGGATAACAATGGCTTTTGTCATCCAATCAGCAAAGGAAGGCCGGATAAACTGATCAGAAGGCGGCCATCAGGAGGTCGATGTTCTTTGAGGGAATTCCAAACTGGTTCCCCAGATACTCATTGGTCAATATCCCGTTATAGATATATACACTGTTTCGAACGCCAAGATTGGCTTTAAGAAAAGGTTTGAATCCACCGGAACTACCCACGGTAACCAGAATGGGGGAAAGAATATTACTCAGGGCAATAGAAGCAGTTCGGGCCACCCTGGAGGGAAGGTTAGGAACTGTATAATGAATGACATTGTGTTTGGTATAGGTTGCATCAGGCAGGGTCCTGTATTCAGATGTTTCGATACAGCCGCCCTGATCGATACTCAGGTCGATTACTACCGAACCCTTTTTCATTTCTTTCACCATATCTTCGGTAACAAAATAGCGCGGACCGGTATCCCAAAGGTTCAGGGCCCCAATGACCACATCGGCCGATTTAAGGGCGCGTCGTAATACCTTGGGATGGAAAATCGATGTATGGAGCCGCTGTCCAAGATGTCGTTGAAGCTCCTCAAGTTTTTGAGGGGAATTGTCAAATACTTTAACCAGGGCCCCCAGGCCGATGGCGGCTCTGGCGGCAAATTCAGCGACTGTGTCAGCCCCGATGATAATAACCTCAGTGGGGGTTATTCCTGAAATGCCTCCCAGCAGGACTCCCTTGCCGCCGTTCTGATTGCTCAGCAGTTCCGCTGCAATATTAATGGCGGATATTCCTGAAATGGCGCTCATGGATTGAATTACCGGGTAGCAATCATGCTCATCCCTGATCTGTTCGATGGCAAAAGCGGTCACCTTTTTATCCATCAGGCCACGGATATATTCTTCAGATTGTTTGGTGAGATGAACAGATGAAAGGACCACCTGATTACCCTTCAGCATTTCGATTTCCTTGATATCGAGAGGTGAAACCTTGATGATGATATCCGCATGAAGGACCTGCTTTTTGGTTTCAATGATGAATGCGCCACATTCACTGTAATCAGTATCGTTATATCTGGCTCCTTCCCCGGCTTTGGATTCGAGCAGCACCTCATGCCCGTTATCAACAAGCACTTCAACTGCTTCGGGAGTGAGGGATACCCGTTGTTCTATCTGTTGCTTCTCCCTGGGAATTCCAATGGTGAGCTTTTTATATTTTTTGCCCAGGGCGAGCATTTCTTCCTGGGGCAATATTCCTCCGTACATCAAGGGATTACTTGCAGGTTCAGGCCGCTGATCTACCATGTCTTTCCGGTTTTATCATCATGCATGCTGACTAAGGTAGTATAAAAACAAGAGATCTTCAAATATTTCTGGCGGAGGGAAGAGATTACTCAAATGGCTACCTGCACCAACCGTGAATTCTCAGCAGTTTCTTGAAGGATTACTTTAATCGTGGTATCCGGCAAAAGGGCTTCGGCCTTTTCCGGCCATTCGATAAAAATATAATGGTTACTGTAGAAATATTCCTCATACCCCAGGTCAAATAATTCTTCGGGTGAATTTATACGGTAAAGGTCCAGGTGGTACAACATCTCACCGTTTTTGGTACGGTATTCGTTCACCAGGGCAAATGTGGGACTGGTTACCACATCGGTTGCACCGAGTTCTTTACATATGGCTTTGATCAGCGTGGTTTTGCCCGAACCCATGGGGCCATAAAAGGCAAATGTTCTGGAATCCTTTACCACAGAAATAAATTGTTTTGCTGCACGTTCCAGTTGGTCCAGGGAATTGATTTCAATGGTTTGCATAACGTTGACTGAAAAATGATTTAGCGGGGTTTCATGGTGACTACCGGTACGATCATTTCCTCCATCGAAATCCCGCCATGCTGAAAGGTATTCCGGTAGTACCCCACATAATGGTTGTAGTTGTTTGGATAGGCTAAAAAATCGGAATTCATGGCGAAAATATAACCCGAACTGACATCGGCTTTGGGAAGATGCGCCAGGAAAGGATCCCTGATCTCGAATACCTCACGCGGATTATAATTTAGATTCTTGCCCATCTTATACCGAAGATTGGAAGAAGTCTTTCTGTCCCCGATCACTTTCAGGGGATTATTTACCCGGATGGAGCCATGATCGGTGGTAAATACAAGGGTAATGCCCTTTTCCGACAATAGTTTAATGAGATCGAGGAGCTGGGAATGCTGAAACCAGGATAGGATCAGGGATCTGTAGGCAGAATCGTTGCCGGCCAGTTCACGGATCATTTCCAGTTCGGTATTGGCATGGGATAACAAATCAATAAAGTTGTACACGATAACTACCAGATCATAATTCAGGAGATTGGAAAAATTATCCACCAGCTTTTTCCCGGTTCGGGTATGAATAATTTTTTCATAATAAAACCGGTACTTTTTTCCAAGTCTGGTAAGTTGCTTTTGGAGAAGTTCTTCCTCATTGATGTTTTTGGCGCCTTCTTCATCATCGTTTAACCAGAGTTGGGGATTCATGTTGGCAATTTCACGGGGCATCAGACCGGCAAACATGGCATTGCGGGCATACTGTGTGACAGTTGGCAGGATGCTGCAGAACAGGGAATCATCGGCAGAGGTATAGTATTCACTGATTATCGGGTACAGGATCCTCCATTGGTCGAGCCTGAGGTTATCGATCAGGATAACGAATACTTTCTGGTTTTCATCCAACAGCGGAATGATTTTTTCCCTGAAAACCCCGGGAGACAAAAGTGGTTTGTCCGCGTTCTTGTCGGTGAACCAGGAAAGGTAATTGTTGCGGATAAACCTGCTAAAACCAAGTCCTGCTTCCGATTTCTGCATTCTGAACACCTCAAACATGCCGGCATCATCCGATCGTTCAAGTTCAAGTTCCCAATAAACCAGTTTCCTGTAAACCTCTTCCCAATGATGATAATGGGTTGCCCGGTTTATTTGTTCTCCGAGGTTGCGAAATTCTGCCTGATAAGCTGACGTGGTTTCCCGGGTGATGAGCTTTTTGGTATCGAGGTTCTTTTTTATTGAAAGGAGGATCTGGTTAGGATTGACCGGTTTGATGAGGTAATCGGATATTTTCGATCCAATGGCCGTTTCCATGATGTTTTCTTCCTCGCTCTTGGTAATCATCACCACCGGGATGGTGGAATTTATAATCCTTATTTTATTGAGGGTTTCGATACCGCTTAGTCCCGGCATATTTTCATCGAGCAATATCAGGTCATAGTGTTTGGCCAGGATCATGTCAACCGTGTCATTCCCATTGGTGGCAGTATCCAGATGATAACCTTTTTCCTGCAGAAAAAGAATATGCGGTGTTAACAGATCAATTTCATCATCCGTCCAGAGTATACTTATCTTTTTGGTATCAGGGGTCATCGGTAGGTTTCATTGAAGAATTTCAGATAGCGGTCAACGGATTTGTCTTCTTTCAGGGTTGTATAATTTCCATCGGAAATGGCAATGGATAGCAGGGATATACCGGGCATATCTTTGAGTATGGCATCTGAGGCCCGGATAGCATTCAGATATTGCATAACTTCCTGTTTGTTGGGGAAGGGCTTTACCAGAATCAGATTTTGCGTATTGTTCAGCTCGTTAATGTCAACCCGGAGGTTAAGCTGATCAAAATGGTCGAGATTAAAATTGATGATATTAAAAACCAGCTGGTTGGCGTTGATTTTTTTATCAATAACATATGCAAATACATGAGGTTTGTCGTCAGCAGGCTGGTAAAGTTTTTTGCTTAGCATCATCTCTTCAGCTTCTTTCATTTCGGGATGGTCCCTGTCCATATAATCAATCAGGTTTTGTGCATCACTGGCAATGTCGGTGCCCTGGTATTTCTGCACCAGCGCAGTGAGGTTGTCCCGGAACAGTTTTTGGTCAGAGTTTCTTCCTCTGGCGAGTACGCCCAGATAGGTAAATTGAGGAATGAGCGCATTGCCGGGATAATTGCTCAATGCGTAATCGGTACGGGTGATCACTTCGGCATAATTCCCGGCTATATATAATTCGTAAGTCTGTTCATAATATTGCCTTACAGATCGCTCCTCTGCTTCGAGTTCTCTGAAATAATCAGGATTGGAAAGAACTTTTGCATACATACTTTCCGGGAACTGACCAACAATTATGCTTTTGTAATAGTCAACCATGGCCTGGTTGTTCTGTTCCCTGGCGATGCTATACAAATTATAATAGGCGGATAGCAGATAGGGCGATCCGGGAAAGCGTTTTATCAGATTTCTGAATGACTCGCTGGCCTTTTCATAATCTTTCAGATCGTTTTTATAGATCAGACCCATATTGTTCAGGGCAAGTTCAGCACTTTTTTGCAGGGCCAGAACGGCAGAATCGGTTTTAGGAATGCTCACAAGATAATACTCCCGTGACAGTTTGCTGAGTGATGGCTGAGGGGCAGAAGCTTCAGCTGTTTCGGGCAAGGATTCTTCGGGATTGACTGCGGCAAAATTTACCACAGTCTTGGAGGCGCGCTGCCAATGGTCCTCCAGTTTACGATTACCCCAAGTGACTTTGAATTCACGGTAGCCCAGACTTTTAGCAGCGTCATTGTAGAAGTACCATTGGGTTCCTTCCTGGCCTGTTTGTTGCCTGGCACGATTCTCCATGGCTACCTCTGTGCCGTACTGCTGATCGAGCAATTCCTCCTGCTGTTTCTGCCGCGCCAGTTCTTCTTTTTTTCTTTCATCAGCAATTATGGCATCAATGCGGGCATTCAGTTCCTGTTCAGACAGTCTGCCCAGTATGAGCAAACTGTCAGCAAGTTGGAGGGTATTCATTTCAGTTACCAGACGGGTAAGGCTTTTGGATTTGGTAAACAATTCCTCATAGCCGGCAAAATCAGGATTAATCAGTGTTAACGTACTGTCATAGTATGCCTGCGCAGGTTGATAATCAGGAATGGCATAATAGAAATTGGCCAGTGTCAGGTAGGATTTTGTTTTTTGCTGGTCATTGCCTGTATTGGCCAAAAGAGATTTCTGATAATATTCAAGGGCTTTTTCATCGTTCCCTTCCTTGTTGGCCAGATTGCCCAGCGCATAATAAATCTGGTCCTGATATTCGGTGTTCTTATCATCGCGAAGCATTTTGTTCAGCTCGCTTTCAATATCTTCGGCCTGACCGAATCCTTGTTCATAGGCCAGCGCCCTGTTAATATGGGCGTTGAAGGCCATGTCGTAAACAGGGTTCATTTTAATTACCTGGGCATAATAATCAGAGGCACGCTTAAGATCACCCGTTTTTTCATAGAGCTGCGCCAGGATATACAGGTATCGGGTGCGGGTCTTCTTATGATGTTCAACGCCCAATGTTTTTTCGAGGTAATTGATGGCCTGGGGGTAATCCTTTTGACGGAGGGAATAAAATCCGAAGGTTGTATAGAGCTCGGGCAGCAATTTTTTTGGAAATTCGGCATTATTTGACAGAAAGGAAAGTATTTCAAAGGCATCTTTGCTTTGTCCTGTTTCTATGAGCAACATGGAAAGCCACACCTGTGTTTCATAAACGATGGGTTGATTTTTGAAATCATTTAAAATCAATCTGAAGAT
Organism: uncultured Bacteroidales bacterium; assembly: GCA_963800645.1. Taxonomy (GTDB): domain Bacteria; phylum Bacteroidota; class Bacteroidia; order Bacteroidales; family UBA10428; genus UBA5072. Next base: position 163,785 of record CAWDBX010000004.1, read on the forward strand.
TTCGTTGGCCTGTTCATATTCCTGTTTGTAGCAATGAGCTTTGCCCATGAGCAGATAGGCATCATCAACAAATTGATTGTATTCCTTTTTGCTGAAAAAAGCCCGTTCCTTCGGAGAAAGGTTTTTGCTGTCCTTGACCTTGGGTTTGGCGGTAATGGAATGCATCGTGATGCATTTGGAGCACTTCTTAATGGTCCGGTCCATATCTGCTGAAGCCAGATTAACCGCGTCTTTATGCATAAAAGGGAAGATGGGGAGGATTTCTGAATAGTCGTCCCTGAAGGAATCTTCAATATTTTCAGTTCCTTTATCGAAACTCTCCTGTCCGTTGAATAAAACGTTGTACTTGGCCGTGAGGTTGTGAAAAGTACGTGATAATCCGGTGTTTTTCTGAACACTGCAGCCGGCAGCAAACAGCAGCAAGAGTGCAGCAATAGACAAATAATGAGCAGTTCTGTTCAAAACGCTGTTTTTTTCAGGATCAATTCGTACTATATGCTTATCAACCGGGAATTATCGCCAGATAAGTAAACTGTTATTCAAGTGAAATATTTTCCGGCTGTAAATTTATTTAATGTAGCGTAAAGAAAAAAAAAACTTTGCGGCCACGCTTCTCACGTATTATTGCAGTTTCGTGTAGGCAAGAGTTGCAATGCTCACAGTAACACCACTTACTCCCAACAGGGCTTCAGCACAAGCTTCAATGGTAGCCCCGGTGGTAATAACATCATCCACCAGCAGGACATGTTTACCCTGCAGTGCTTCCGGAAACCGGATCCGAAAGGTATCGCGCACATTTTCCCATCTTTCATATCGCGATTTCCTGGTTTGGGTGCTGGTTTCCGCGATTCTGAGAATCAGGTCCGTGACAACGGGCACCTTCAGGATCTTTGCTATTCCCCGGGCAATCAGTTCACTCTGATTATAGCCTCTTTTACTTAATTTGGCCGGATGCAGGGGCACCGGATGGATGATATCCGCTTCGGCAAATGGGGTTCCCTTCAGTTCAAGTCCGAATAGCCGTCCCATTTCAGTGCCAACCTGCTGTTGTCCCTTATATTTTAAGGTATGCAATATCCGCCGGTAATGGCTCTCCTTGTTAAAGATGATAAATGAGGCAGCATTCCTGACGGGAACCCGTCCCCAGAATAACCTGGCTACCTCATTATCGGAATTTGCATAAAAACCTGTTCGTGGAAGGGCAGCAAAGCATTTGAGACAAAGTACCTTTTCATTCAGGAAAAGTACATTTCCGCAGGCAGCACATAAATGCGGATAGAAAATGCTGACCAGGCCTTGTACATATTGCTTTACATTGTCTGACAAAAGCGTGGGGGTAAACAGTTGCCTAAGATTCGCTGATCTTTATTTCGTAACTAATATCCATGGCTTTTTTAAGTGTGGCACTAACGCCGCAATACTTTTCCTGTGAAAGCTCAATGGCGTGTTTTAATTTTTCAGGAGGAAGGTTATGCCCGGTGAATTCATATACCAGTTTCATGGCGGTATATTGTTTGGGATGATCATCGGTAAGCTCTGCCAAAACCTTCACGTTAAAAGAAGTTACCTCAACCTTCATCTTTCTTAAAATGGAGATGACATCCATACCGGTGCAGCCTGCCAGAGAAACCATAAGCAAAGGTTTTGGACGGGGACCCTGGTTATTCCCGCCAACTTCAGGCCTGGAATCCATCAAAATGCGATGTTCATCCACGACTGCCTCAAAAGCCATATCACCTGTCCATTTAACATTAATTGCATCTTTCATATTTTTTTGTTTTTTTTGGTAACTTTATTACAAATTTAGTCAATATTCGCACTGTCATATATAATGCTATGAAAAACCAAACAACACCTGTCAGAAAGGAATGTTTCATCGACAACTCCTCAATATTCAGACATCTGACCCAGGAGGAGCTTTCCATGATACCGATTGACCAGGAACCTGATACATACAAGCGTGGTACGATTATCTATTCGGAAGGCAGTCGCATCAATGGTTTCTATTGTGTGCAGAAAGGGATCATCAAAATTTATAAAACCGGATTTGACGGGAAAGAGCAGATTATACGTTTTGCAAAAAAAGGGGACATCATGGGATTCAGGTCCACCATTACCCGTGAACGGGCCTGTACTTCCGCCAAGGTTCTTGAGGATGCCTACATCTGTTTTGTTCATGCTGAAACCGTTCTGGAGTTTGTGAAGCATAATGGTAATTTTGCGCTGGAATTATTGCAGATTGCCTGCAAGGAGTTGGGAGAAGCCAACGATTATATCACTGACATTGCCCAGAAAACCGTACGTGAACGATTGGCCGAAGTGCTGATCCATTTGCGCAAAGATTTTGATCTTGACAACGAAAAATACTTGCAAATAACCCTGACAAGGGAAGAACTGGCCAATATGGTTGGTACAGCAACAGAATCCGTTATCAGGCTGCTGTCGGAATTTAAGCAGGACGGTCTGATTGAACTGCATGGCCGAAAGATTAAAATACTGGATGAAAAAACCCTGTTTAAAATCGGGAATCTTAACGACTGAACAAGCCTGAAACTTTAAAGAAATCATTTTGGTGATAACGGATTGGCACAATATACTCTTTGCATTTGGACTGACTTTGTTTGCCGGACTTGCCACAGGTGTGGGCAGTACCATTGCATTCTTTGCACGCACTACCAATACGCGGTTTCTCTCGGTTTCCTTAGGTTTTTCCGCCGGAGTGATGATTTATGTTTCTCTGATCGAGATCTTTTCCAAGGCAAAGTTTTCCCTGGTTGGTGTACTCGGTGAACGGGCAGGGTATTGGGCAACGGTTGCCTCATTCTTTGCAGGGATGTTGCTGATTGCCATCATTGACCGGTTTGTTCCTGAAATGGAAAATCCGCATGAACTGAAACGTATTGAAGAAGCAGAACATCCCTCCGAAACCTTCCGAAAGAAAAAGCTTTTACGGATGGGGTTAATATCGGCCATGGCCATCGGCTTACATAATTTTCCCGAGGGATTGGCCACATTTACGGCAGCACTCAGGGAACCCGCCCTTGGTATTGCCATTGCGGTGGCCATAGCCATTCACAATATTCCGGAAGGCATTGCCGTATCCGTGCCGGTTTATTATGCCACCGGTGACAAGAAAAAAGCTTTCCGGCTATCCTTTCTCTCCGGACTTGCCGAACCTATTGGGGCGCTGGTAGGATATCTCATCCTGATGCCTTTCCTCAACGATGTGGTATTCGGCATTTTATTTGCCTCGGTGGCCGGTATTATGGTATTTATATCCATTGATGAATTGCTGCCGGCAGCCCGTGAATACGGTGAAGCACATCTGTCTATCTACGGAGTAATTAGCGGCATGATTATCATGGCCATCAGCCTGCTGCTTTTTGTCTGATCATCGGGCCATTTAAAAAACCTGGGGCATGGCTGAAAGGGAACAAGAGATTAAAAACGCATCGTGGGTAGGTATTCTCGGAAATGCGTTCCTGTCCGTATTGAAAATATCAGCAGGATTGGTTTCCGGCAGCCTTGCGGTGGTAGCGGATGGTATTGACTCCTCCACAGATATCATCACATCGATTATTACCCTGGTTACCGCCAGGATATTAATCAAGCCTCCCAATAAGAAATATCCGTACGGTTATGAAAAGGCCGACACCATAGCCACCAAATTGCTTTCCTTCATCATTTTCTTCGCCGGGGCACAACTGCTCATTACTACCATCAGGAAGTTTATTGCGGGCACTACCTCTGAAATACCGGGAAAACTGGCCATTTATGTCACCATAATCTCCATACTGGGGAAGTTGCTCCTGTCATTTCACCAGTTCAGAGTGGGTAAAAGAGCCAATAGTGCCATGCTGGTGGCCAATGGCAAAAACATGCAGAATGATGTCCTGATTTCCGGGTCTGTATTGGTAGGCCTGATATTCATCTATGTTTTCAGGATGCCCATACTGGATACGATTACCGCCTTTCTGGTGAGTTTATGGGTACTTCGGGTTGCCCTGAACATTTTTAAACAAACCAGTCTGGAACTCATGGACGGCACAAAGGACTGCACCATTTATGAAAAGATCTTTGATGCCATTGAAGCGGTGGAAGGGGCGCATCATCCGCACAGGGTGAGGGCCCGGAACATCGGGCATAAGATCATGATCGCCATTGATCTTGAAGTTAACGGGGAACTGACCTTGCGTGAAGCGCATGAGATTGCCCATAAAGTGGAAGATTCAATCAAATCAAAAATTGATAATGTTTTTGATGTAGCCATTCATATTGAACCACTTGGTGATATCAAAGAAGAAAAGGCTTTTGGAATAACCAAAAGCAGCTTGTAACGTCGAACCGGATAGGATGTCCTATCGAAATCTTTCGTAACTTTTCCGAATATTTCAATACGATGGGAAGGAAAAAGCAACAGAAAAAAGGCAAAGGCATCAATAAGAGAGAGCTATCCAACAGCATACTGGCCATCTTCTCCGCACATCCCAAAAAGGTATTCAATTATAAGCAATTATCGGCAGATTTACTGATTACGGATCCGGCAGAAAAAAGGCTGATCACGGAAGTATTGTATGAACTCAAGGAAAAGGATGCCCTTGAAGAAGTTATGACAGGGAGGTTCAGGCTTAAATCAAAGGGAGGCTATGTGATCGGTACCGTGGATATGGCGCGCGGAGGGTATGGGTATATCGTATCGGAAACCATCAAGGAAGACATTTTTGTTTCTCAGGATAACTTGAATCATGCGCTGGATGGGGATACAGTTAAGGTGCTGATCTATGCGCACCGGAAAACCAGGGCACTGGAGGGTGAGGTGGTTGAAATTATTGAGAGAGCAAGGGAAACCTTTGTTGGCGCCATTGAAATAACTGACCGGTATGCATTTCTGACCCCCGATAGCAAACAAATGCCATTCGATCTTTTTATTCCGCTTGACAAATTGAACGGTGCCACACATGGGCAGAAGGCCATTGCAAGGCTTACGGAATGGCCCCGCAGGGCTAAGAATCCATTTGGCGAGATTATAGAAGTCTTGGGCAACCAGGGAGAGAATGAAACGGAGATGCACGCCATCCTCGCTGAATTCGGGCTTCCCTTCAAATTCACAGAAGATGTTGAAGAGGAAGCAGCCCGGATCAGTGATCATATCGGCGAAGCAGAATACCGGGTACGGCGTGATTTCAGAGCAATTCCCACCCTTACCATCGATCCTGAGGATGCCAAGGATTTTGATGATGCTTTGTCGATAAGGCAACTTTCGGCAGGGAAGTGGGAGATTGGTGTTCATATCGCCGATGTTACCCATTACATCAAGCCTGATACCCTTATTGATGAAGAAGGTTTAAACCGGGCCACCTCGGTATACCTTGTTGATCGCGTAGTACCCATGTTGCCTGAAAGACTGTCCAATTATATTTGTTCTCTCCGGCCGAATGAAGAAAAACTCTGTTTTTCTGCGGTTTTCATCATGAATGAACAGGCAGAACTGTTGGAGGAATGGTTTGGACGTACGATTATCAAATCCGACAGGCGGTTCACCTATCGGGAAGCGCAACAGATAATCGACTCCGGCGAAGGCGATTTAGTTCAGGAGGTGTTGAAGCTGAACCAGCTTGCCAGAATTTTAAGGGAGAATCGGTTCAGAGAAGGATCTATTGCCTTTGAAAGGGAAGAAGTAAAAATAGATGTGGATGAGAAGGGCCGGCCGTTAAGAATATATGCCAGGGAGCATGACCTTTCCAATGAGCTGGTGGAGGAATTTATGCTGCTGGCCAATAAAAGGGTGGCGGAGTTTATCGGAAAACCTGCAGACAACAAAGAAAAAAGAACATTTGTGTACCGCATACATGACCGTCCCGATTCGGAAAAGCTGCTGAAATTCTCCCATTTTATCAAGCGTTTTGGTTACAAGCTATCGCTGAAATCGGGAAAGCAAACAGCCTTATCACTGAACAGGCTTTTAGACGATGTGCGGGGAACACGTGAACAGGATATTGTTGAAAATCTGGCGTTGCGTGCCATGGCAAAAGCCGTTTATTCCACCGCGAATATCGGTCACTATGGCCTGGCCTTTGATTATTACACCCATTTTACTTCCCCCATCCGACGGTACCCCGACATGCTTGTGCATCGGTTACTGGCTGATTATATTTCAGGGGCTTCCTCCAGAAACCAGAAGAAATATGAAAAAATGTGCCGGCATTCTTCCAAAATGGAAGTACTGGCCATGGAAGCCGAACGGGCGTCGGTAAAGTACAAGCAGGCCGAGTTTATGAATGACAAGATTGGACAGCAGTTTGATGGCGTGGTTTCAGGAGTTATCGAATGGGGCATATTTGTTGAGATTCTGGAGAACAAATGTGAAGGGATGATTCCGATACGCGGTTTGGCAGGTGATTTTTATGAATACGACGAAGACAATTATTGTATTCGCGGGCGCCGCACAGGGAAAAAGTATCAGATGGGTGATCCGGTAAGGATTGAGGTGGCAAGGGTAAACCTGGCGCGTAAGCAAATTGATTTCGCCCTGGCAACGGAGGAATAGCATTTATTTAACATTATTTCCATGGTGCTGAATTACATCTGGGTGGGATTTTTTCTTGTAGGCTTTCTGGTGGCCTTATTCAGGGTGCTGGGATATTATTTCCGCGATTTTTTTCTGGAGCACTTCAATCTGCTTTTTACCCTGGCCGACCGGGATGTTTTTTCCGCCATTGTGCAGAGTACCTTCGATATGGCCAAAACCAGTGTAGAAGTATCCATCTATCTGATCGGAGTGATGACACTGTGGCTGGGCATTATGAAAATAGGAGAAAAGGCGGGTGCTGTCAATACCCTGTCACGGTTGATGAATCCGTTTTTCAGCCGGATCTTTCCCGGAATTCCCAGGAATCACCCGGCTATGGGATCCATCATGATGAATTTCAGTGCCAATATGCTGGGCCTGGATAATGCAGCCACACCGCTGGGGCTGAAAGCCATGAAAGAGTTACAGGAGGTGAATGCGGATCAGACAAAGGCCTCGGATTCACAAATTATGTTCCTTGTCCTCAACACGTCCAGCCTGACACTGATCCCCATCAGCATCCTTGCAATGCGTGTGGCATGCGGGGCAAAGGTTCCCACCGATGTATTCATCCCCATTATTCTCGCCACCTATTTTTCCACCATGACAGGTTTGATCTATGTCGCCATCCGGCAGCGCATCAACCTGTTTAACAAAGTAATTCTGGCCTATCTGTCGGGAATCACCGCGATCATTGCCGGAATCATCTGGTATCTCAGCAGACTGCCCCAGCCTATGATGGAATCCCGCACAGGATTTGCCGGGAATTTTCTGCTTTTCCTGGTCATCATAGTTTTTATTATCCTGGGTATCCGGAAAAAAATCAATCTCTATGAGACCTTCATCGAAGGTGCCAGGGAAGGGTTTGAGGTGGCCGTTAAGATAATCCCCTATCTGGTGGCCATGCTGGTAGCTGTTGGTGTATTCAGGGCCTCAGGATCGCTGGACTTCCTGGTGGGGGGCATCGGCAGCTTTTTTGCTTTATTTGGCGCAGACACCCGATTTGTGGACGCTCTTCCGGTAGCATTTATGAAACCGCTGAGCGGGAGTGGGGCAAGGGGTCTGATGGTGGAAACCATGAACCATTTCGGGCCGGATTCTTTTGCCGGCCGGCTGGCCTGCATCATGCAGGGATCGACGGAAACGACCTTCTACACGGTGGCGGTTTACTATGGGGCAGTAAACATCCGAAACACCCGTTATACCATACCGGGAGGATTGATTGCTGATCTGGCCGGAGTAATCGCCTCAATATTTATCGTCTACCTGTTTTTCGGGAAAGCCTGACCATTTGGTTATTTTATCAGGTAACTTATACCAAATGTCAGGTAGTTATTATAGTCTCCCTGGGAATGCCCGAACAATTTCCCGAACCAGGAATAATAGGCTCCGGAGGATTCCTCATCGCGTATGGAGAATATGGAATAGGAATAGCGCAGATTCACCGCGATTTTTTTCGACAGGTTGATGTTTGCCCCCAGCAGGGTACCAAGGTCAAATTTCTTGAAATCAACAAGATATTCTTCCGGGATATTTCCGTTCTCGTCTTCCCCGTTGATGGCAAAAAGATAGCCTGGTACCAATCCGATTTCAACAGATCCCAGTTGTTTAATTTTTACAGCTATAAGTACGGGAATATCAATATAGTTCAGCCCCAGCTTATAGGCACCCGTGTTATCGTCTGATGCCGGATTTTTGGCACCTCTTGAAGTATATTTTATTTCAAGCCGGGCATCCATACCGTCCGTCAACCTGGTGGTTACGAACACGCCACCCTGCAGCCCCGGTTTGTTAAAGCCCGCATAGGAATCTCCGTCTACCTGTGAAGCGGTAAAACCCAGCAGAATTCCTCCGTGAAAAGATTGTGAGCGACCGGCAATACAGCCTGGAATCAATAGCAGCAACAGAACAAATTGTTTCATCCGGCGTGTGGCAATAGGAATTCATTAATCAGCTTTTCCTGGAGAAGCTTTACACCGGCTCCGGCTTTTTCCTTGATGAAATGAATATGCCGGTAAATGGGTACTGCAACTTCATTAGGATCGATCAGGAATATGGGGGCACTTTTGGGGACAAAATCGATTAATCCGGCAGCCGGATAAACCACCATCGACGTACCGATCACCACAAATATATCTGCGGTGGAAGTTATGGCGGCCGCCTCTTCAATGGCCGGAACGGCTTCACCAAACCAAACGATATCCGGTCTGAGCTGAAATCCTTTCTCACAGGTATCCCCGGGATGAATGGGTTTGTAACCGATCTCATACATCAGACCCGGATCACCGGTACTACGGGCACGGGTGAGTATCCCATGCAGGTGCAAGTACATGTTGGCTTCCGGCTTGTTCATGCAGATTATCCACATTTTGTGTGATGATCTGCACATCAAAGTACTTTTCAAGCTCCACAAGTACCGATATGACCTTCATTGGGTTTTGCATCCTTGAGCTGGGCACGGCGTTCATTGTAAAACCTCAGTACAAGTTCCATATTTTTGACCCACCCTGCATAACTGGCAACTTCCATGACATCATAATTCTCCCAAAGGCCTCCCGAATCCCTGAAAGTCTTCAATCCACTTTCAGAGCTTATTCCTGAACCGGTAAGTACAACAAGCTTTTTCATGCACAATTGTTAAGGTAAACAAATATAGGATTTTTATTTTACTATCTTTACACGTTTCATATTCAGCAATTAAGACGCATGGATCAGTATCCTGAAATTTACCGGGAAGAAGAGAGTATTGACATAAAAAAGTACCTCTACAGGATTCTTATACAACTGGTGGTGGTTTGCCTTGTCGATATTTGTTGCCCTTACCGTTGCCTATCTGGTAAATCGTTATTCCGAAGATATTTACAGGGCCAATTGTTCTGTAATAATTGCCAACGAAAATACACCCCGGGGTGATATCGAAAGCGTAATTGAGGACATGACCAATATCCGCAACCGGAGGACCAAAGCAGTTGTTCAGAATGAAATCACTGTGCTTAAATCCTATAAAATGGCGCAAACTGCACTGGAAAGCTGGATTTTGGAATATACCTACACAGCCGTTGGACGCCGGGGAATTGCCGAATCAAAATTGTATAATAGCTCGCCCTTTATCGTATTGCCCGACACTTCAAAGCCCAATCAGTTTAATTATCCGGTGAATATTACCATTCTTTCACCCACTACCTATAAATTGACCATTGATGACAAGTTTGGCATATCACAGGTTATGTATTTCGGACAAGCATTTGAACATGAAAATTTCAATTTCAAGTTGCTGCCACGAACACCGGAGAGCTTAAAAAATCTGACCAATTTTCCCCTGAAATATTATTTTATCCTGCATGACCTGAACGGATTGGTGAACCGGTATCGTGCCGCACTGAAGGTTGAGGTAAACGATGAAAAGGGATCCATCCTTACGCTTTCGTTAACAGGGCCAAACAAAGAACAGATCTGTGATTATCTGAATAAACTGGCCCTGAGGTTTACATCCAGTCGAATCTCGATGAAAAAAATACCACTTCGTCGAATACAATCCGGTTTATTGATGAACAACTCAGGGAAATAATTGATTCCCTGCAGATAGCCGGTATACGTTTGCAGAATTTCAGATCGGCGAACCGGATTATTAACATCAGCCAGGAAGGGAATGCCCTTTTTCAGCAGATGGAAGTATTGAATTCCGAAAAGGCAGAAATTGATATCCAGGGCAGTTATTTCGAATACATCAAGAGCTATATTACCGGCAAGAAAGATAATATTGAAATCATTGCCCCCTCGGTCATGGGGATTCAGGATGCCCTGCTGAATTCACTTGTTGCACAGATCAATGACACTCAATACCGAACGGCGGAATCTCCAGTTCAGTTCAAATGAGAACAATCCAAAACTGACCATGCTGAATATGCAGCTTGAAAATCTGAGGATGGATATTCTGGAAAATGTAAACAATCTCATAGAATCCAATAATATTTCCCTGGGCGGACTGAGCAAGCGATGTCGAATCTCTTGAAAAGGAAATACAGAAACTTCCGTTTACCGAAAGGCAGCTCATTAATATACAACGGGAGTTTAATATCAACGACCAGATTTATACTTTCCTGCTTGAAAAACGTGCTGAAGCTGGGATTACAAAAGCTTCCAACACGTCGGATCACCGATTGCTCGATATTGCACGACCTGAAAATGCGGTAATGATCAAACCCAAAACCTCCATGAATTATATGATGGCATTGGTTTTGGGAGGTTTAATACCACTTATGCTGTTGATCCTGATCGAATATTTTAACAATAAAATAGTTGACCAGAAAGATATTGAGCAGCAAACCACAGTTCCCATTTTGGGTTCGATCGGCCATAATGAAAAATCCTTCGATCTTCCGGTATTTGAAAATCCAAAATCAGCGCTGGCTGAATCATTCCGGTCATTGCGGGCAAACCTTCAGTACCTGCTAAAAAATGAAAATCATAAAATCATATCAATTTCATCCACCATCAGCGGTGAAGGTAAAACATTTTGTGCTGCAAACCTGGCGGCCATTCTGGCTATGGCAGGACGCAAGACCCTTCTGGTGAGTCTGGATCTTAGAAAGCCCAAGATCCATAGAATTTTCAGAATTGAGAATGAATCAGGCATCAGTTCTTACCTGGCCGGACATGAATGGACCTGAGTCGATCTGTTCATCCCACCAATGTAGAAAATCTTTTTGTTGCCGTTTCCGGTCCGGTGCCGCCCAATCCGGCCGAACTTATTGAATCATCCCGGATGATCGAATTTATGAACCGGATGAAGAATGAATATGATTTCCTGATTATTGATACACCTCCCATTGCCATTGTTACAGATGCCTTGCTTTTAAAGGATCTGGTGGATATACACGTTTTTGTGATCAGGCATGGATATTCAAGCAAGCAGGTACTGCAACTGGTGGAAGATCTGTATACAAAACGGGGATTAAAAAACATGACCCTTTTGGTGAATGATGTGCATACCAAAGGGTACTACGGATATTCCTACCGGTATGGATATGGTTATGGTTATGGGTATGGATATGGGTACGGTTATGAACATGGATATTATGATGAGGATACGCCGAGCGTTACCAGGATCACGAAAAAGCTCAGGAAGATTATTCTGGAAGAAATAAGTACCCGCTGCCGGGCAAAACTCAGCCTCCGGTGGTTACAAATGTTCCCGATTTCTAATGTGTTTAGGTGTCAGGCAGAGAACAGGAATTTCTGCCTTATTGAGGATCTGATGGGCAGTATTGCCCATGATCAGGCTTAAACCCGATGATTGTTCGGTGGTAATGGAAATGAGATCGGCTTTGACGGTATTGGCATAATTGAGGATCATTTCCGGCACATTATCTCCAAAAACTTCATTGGTCTCACAACGCACCTTACCTTCAATATAGCCGGCAACCTGACTGGTATACGACCTTATTTTTTGCATATTTCTCTCACCCCGTGATGTCTGGACACCCACAACATGTACTTCCGCCCCGAAAAGTTTGGCTACTTCGGTGGTGAAAGGAACTTTTTGCCGGGAGTCGACCGACATATCAATGGGCAGCACAATTTTAGTGATGTCGCCGGGACAATAATTTTTCCGAAGGGTAATAACAGGTTTTTCGGTAGCAGAAATGATACGAAAGGCATTGCTGCCGATGAATAGTTCCTGAAAACCAGAGGCCCCGTGCGTTGACGCGGTGATTACAGCAGTTGGGCAGCTCGGCAGCCAGATCAACTATTTCCTGATAAACTCTTCCCTTCATGATCAGGGAAGTGATTTGGGAATCATTACCAAGCTGGGATTTAAAATCACTGATGATTCTATTGAAGTTTTCTTCGGCGAGTCTTTGTTCGTTCTCCAAAGCCGATTTATCGGATTCGGAGGACTTTGTGAAGCACATATACCAGCTGGATGTTTATTTGTGTTTTTTTTGCGAAAAGAAGGCCATTTTTAAGCCATTGAGTGATTCAGCAGAAAAATCGATGGGGACAATGAAATTTTTCATAATGGCGGCATTTTAGGATAACAGAATTTAGAATAAATATAGTTATTTTCTTGATATTGCCTGCAGTAGACTTTTGGAATTATTTGGAACATGCTGCAGGGATGGTGGAGGCATAAATAAAACAGCCTTACTTTGAAAGTAATTTAAAAAATATTATTTTTAGGCCATTATCAATAAAAACGGTGGGACTTAGCACTTTATTCCATACCATAGCATCTAAAGAATTGTCCCCGGAGATTAAAATGATCGCTGACGCTACCTGCTGTGATAAAAGACTCCCTGACCGGAATAAATGATCCACGGTCATCCTGGGCGATCGCGAAAACACTGAACAGATAGGATAAACTTAATAAAATGCCACAATGAAGGAAGCAGTAATTGGAATAGATATCGGCGGTACATTCACCAAGTATGGTATAGTTGACAGGGAAGGGAATTGTCTTGCAGAAAGTTTCACCAACACGGCCACCCATAATAATTTTGATGATTATCTCAGAGATCTGCATGCGGCGATCGAAAAGTCCATGCAATTCCTGAAAGGGCAGATTGACATCAAAGGCGTTGGTATCGGAGCCCCTAACGGCAATTACTATAAAGGAACCATTGAAAATGCTGTGAACCTGAACTGGAGGGGGATCATTCCTGTAGCGGAAAAAATACAAAAATATTATCCCGGATTAACCATTGCACTTACCAATGATGCCAATGCTGCAGCCATTGGTGAAATGGTTTTTGGTGGTGCCAGAAATATGAAAGACTTCATTGTCATTACCCTGGGAACCGGTTTGGGCAGCGGCATCGTAGTAGGAGGCACCCTGGTGTACGGTCAGGATGGTTTCGCAGGTGAATTAGGACATGTAAATGTTCAGTTAAACGGACGAGATTGTGCCTGCGGTCGCAAAGGCTGTCTCGAAGCCTATGCTTCCGCAACCGGTATCCGACGTACGGTTTACTGGTTGTTATCAGAGCGGATGATTGACAGTGAATTAAGGGGAATTTGTTATAACGATTTGACAGCCAAAATGATCAGTGAGGCTGCTCAGCGGGGAGATAAAATTGCGCTGGAAGCCTTTGATCATACTGGTTGGATTCTGGGTTCCAAACTGGCGGACACGGTTGCGCATAATAGTCCGGAGGCTATTTTCCTGCTGGGTGGGTTGGCCAATGCAAGGGATCTCATCATCAATCCGACAAAGAAATACATGGAAGAAAGTTTGTTGCCCATATTCCGCAATAAGGTGAAAATTCTGCTTTCGAGTTTGCCGGATATGAATGCAGGGGTGCTGGGAGCCGGTGCGCTGGCCTGGAACGAACTTGGCCGGAAATAGCTTAGGGCTGTCTGATAAGGATAGCAGAATTGCACCCAGGCTAAAGTCCAACATAGCATCTTGGGAGGAACTTGTTTTGAAATTTAAACTTTAGTAAATAAAATAAGACTTTTTGTATACAGGGAATAATGTTTTCTGTTACTTTCATATAAAATTATTCAGGTATGTCAATTGGTCGATTTAACCAACCCAACTTATGGAAGATTTATATATTCAAGGTACTGATTCACTTCCGACGGTTTCTCTTAAAACCCAGGGTGAACTGAAGATTACAGGAAGGGCCTTGCCTGAAGATGCTATCAAGTTCTTTGCGCCAATTCTTGAGTGGATATCAGGATATTCTGCAGAAGAGATCAATATTGAAATAAATCTCGATTATTTCAATACCAGTGTTTCCAAGCAATTACTCGATTTTTTCAAGATCATTGAAAAGAATCCGGACAACAAATCGGTCAATTTGAAGTGGATGTATGAGGATGGAGACGAAGAAATGCTGGAATCAGGCGAGTTATATCAGGAACTGTTGCCAAAGTTCCACTTTACATTCCATAAATATGCAGAGATCACGCATTAAAGGGCATCGATTTTTGAAGCAAGGATAAAATCGTTTTCTGATAAGCCTTTAATCGCATGTGTCCAAATTTCGATCTGACATGATCCATAGGAGATGTACAGATCGGGATGATGGCCCTCTGCTTCAGCAATCTCAGCTACCTTATTTACAAAAGACATGGTATGCATGAAACTGACAAATTTAAATGACTTTTTAATGGTGTTGTTATCCGTGTATTGCCAGTCCTTCAGCAGCCGGAGATTTTGGGTTACCTCCCCCACTGAAAGAGGCTGAATATTTCCTTCACAGGGCGTGCATTTTTTTGATATCAGGTCCATCTTCGCTTTTTATCGGTAACAATGGGGAAGGGAAAAAGTTTGCACAATTCCCTGCTGTTCATTCTACTTTTTGTTAATCATGGCATCAGGATAAACAATTTCTCCGGCATGGTGTTTACTTCTTTCCATACCCGAAGGAAGTGACAAAACGTCATGACAAATATAAATATATAGATATATAAATATAAAGGCATGGATTTTGATAGACTGAATCAGGAATATAATAAATTAAGACGATGACACTAGAGCATTTAACCAAAGACACCTTTAAAGAAAAGGTATTCAATTTCGAAGTAAATAAAGAATGGAAATATGAGGGCACTAAACCTGCGATTATTGATTTCTATGCCGACTGGTGTGGTCCCTGTAAAATGATAGCTCCGGTGCTTGAGGAGTTAAAAGATGAATACGCCGATAAGCTTGAGATTTACAAGGTAAATACGGAGGAAGAACGTGAGCTGTCAGCCATGTTCGGGATACAGAGTATTCCCAGCCTGTTGTTTGTTCCGTTGGACGGACAGCCGCAAATGGCCATGGGAGCACTTCCAAAAGACACCTTCAAACAAGCGATAGGGGATGTATTAAATATCAAGTAATGAAACCGTTGCTCGTAAAAAACTGGTATATCATTCTCCTTGCAATCCTTGGGATTGCAGGGGGATTTTTTTATTGGAAATATGTCGGATGCAATTCAGGTTCCTGCCCGATAACCTCTCACTGGCATTCCAGTTCTGTGGTTGGAGGAGTATTAGGATACTTGTCAGGTAGTATGATCTCCGATTTTCGCAAAAAGTCCGATAAATAAAAGAAATAAAAATATTCTCCGCCAAGATTAAGATGATCAATACGTTATTGGATACATCCTTCCTGCCTATTGATAATGTCATTTTTTTATTGTTAACTTTGTTGCGCTCGTTCAATACTCACCTTCTTTAAAACTGCCTGATAGATGCCGGATAGACGGCTATTGGGGCAGGAAATAAGGAAGTGATATGAAATTGATAAAATTTATCTATGCAGCAATTCTGTCCGTTGAAATATTACGCATTCCTACCGGCTTCTTTCTCACTATTAAAGTCCTTATTTCATTAAACACTTAATACTTTTCACATGGATGTAAAAGGAAAGCTATTCACGCGTTTTCTTGAAAGGGCGAAATGCTTATGCCGAACAGCAAGGCGATATTATTATTGAGAAACAGCATGTAAAGGGAAAGATGACGGCAAGGGAAAGGGTGGATATGCTTTTTGATCCCGACACGTTTGAGGAAATAGATGCTTTTTCGATGCCGGCTGCTTCCGGCGGAGATTTTGGCAAGAAAGTTACTGCTTTCGGGGATGGTGTTATTACCGGATTTGGCAGAATCAGCGGGCGTTTGGCGTTTGCTTTCTCACAGGATTTCACTGTTATGGGCGGATCATTGGGTTCGGTGCACGCCTCCAAGATTGCCAAAATTCAGGATATGGCATTAAAAATGGGTGCCCCCATTATCGGACTGATCGATTCGGGAGGAGCCAGGATACAGGAAGGCGTGGCCAGTCTGGCCGGATATGCAGCCATATTCAACCGGAATGTTACTTCCTCCGGGGTAATTCCGCAGATATCCGTAATTATGGGTCCGGCGGCAGGAGGTGCAGTTTACTCACCCTCCATAACGGATTTCATATTCATGACCAACAAAACCAGTTATATGTTTGTAACCGGCCCTAATGTTGTGAAGGAAGTGTTGAATGAGGATGTTTCATTTGATGATCTGGGCGGAGCCATGGTGCATATGAAAAAGAGCGGAGTGGCTCATTTTGTATATGAGGATGAGGAAAACACCATACGGGGCGTTCAAAAACTACTGTCTTATCTGCCGTCAAACAATCTTGAAAATCCTCCCTTTTTTGAATACTGCGACACGGATCTGCGTGTTGATGAACGGATCCGGGACATTATTCCGGACGATCCCAATAAACCCTATGATATTAAAGAAATTATCAATCTGATTATTGACCGGAACTCATTCTTTGAAGTAGCAGCTTATTTTGCACAGAATCTGGTTATCGGATTTGGCCGGCTCAGGGGGAAAACAATTGGCATACTCGCCAATCAGCCGAAGGTACTGGCCGGAACCCTGGATATCAATTCATCTGTTAAGGGAGCCCGTTTCATCAGGTTTTGTGATTCCTTTAACATACCTATCCTAACCCTCGAAGATGTTCCCGGGTTTCTTCCCGGCGTTGATCAGGAACATAACGGAATTATCAGGCATGGGGCCAAGTTACTTTATGCCTATGCGGATGCCACCGTGCCCAAAATTACGGTTATCCTCAGGAAATCCTATGGAGGAGCCTATTGCGTGATGAACAGTAAAAATCTGGGAGGAGATTTTAACCTGGCATGGCCGACTGCAGAAATCGCCGTAATGGGTCCTGAAGGAGCAGTTTCCATTCTTTACCGGAAGGAATTGCTGGAATCCGATGATCCGGCCAAGTTGAAGAAAGAACTTACGGTGAAATACCGGGATGAAATAGCCAATCCCTATGTCGCCGATGACAAGGGATATATCGATGAGGTTATTGATCCCGCAATTACCCGAAAAAAGCTTATCGCAGCGTTTGAGGCTCTGGAAAACAAGCATGTCAGTGTACCGTCCAGAAAGCACGGGAATATCCCCCTTTAATTCCGGTTTAGATTTTAATAAAGAGGTTATAACCACATAATTTGTCAGGATGAAAATAAAGAGCCTGCTGATCGCCAACCGCGGAGAGATTGCCGTAAGAATCAATGAAACAGCCAGGAAGTTAAACATGAAGACCTTTGGTATTAAAACTGCCAAAGAGCCCAATGCCTTATACCTCAGGTTGGTTGACGATGTGATTGATTTTTCGCAAAGTCTGGATGAAATACCGGAATTTCTCGATGTTGAGCGGATCATTGAGGCGGCTCACCAGTGCAAGGCCGATGCGATCCATCCGGGATACGGCTTTTTGGCAGAGAACCCTTATTTTGCCCGGCGTTGTGAAGAAGAAAAAATAATATTTATAGGACCGTCTGCTTCGGCGATCTACAAAATGGGCAATAAGACCATTGCCAAACAAATCGCCCAGAGTTATAAAGTTCCCTTATTGCAGGGCAGTCAGGGGAATGTTAAAAATCCCAAAGAAGCGGCCGATATTGCTTCCAAAATAGGATATCCGGTTATTCTGAAGGCGGCTGCCGGCGGTGGCGGCAGGGGAATGCGCATTGTGGAGAAGGCCTCCTATATGGAGAAGATGTTCAGGATGGCTGCCAATGAGTCAGAAAAAGCATTTAACGATTCCTCTCTGTTCATCGAGAAGTATGTCAAAAATCCCAGGCACATAGAATTTCAGATTATGGGGGACCGGCATGGCAATTATGTTCATCTGGGAGAACGTGAATGTTCCATACAGCGGAAACATCAGAAACTGATCGAGGAATCTCCTTCCTTCGCCATTGATGAAAAATTGCGGAAGGAGATGGGCGAAGCAGCTATCAGAATAGCCAAAGCCGTTAACTACTATTCGGTTGGTACCGTTGAATTTCTGCTGGATGCCGACAGGAATTACTTCTTTATGGAAATGAATACCCGTATCCAGGTTGAGCATCCGGTTACGGAGGCAGTTTCGGGAGTGGACCTGGTAGAATGGCAGCTCAAAATAGCAGATGGTCAGCCGCTTACCTTCACCCAGAAAGAGGTTAAACTTACCGGTTGGTCAATTGAATGCCGCATAAACGCGGAGGATGTCCAGGCAGGATTTTCTCCTAACCTGGGAATTATCGAAAAAGTATCCTTTCCAAAGGGGAAGAATATCCGGGTGGATACCGGCATTACCGACTATTCGGTCATTACACCGTATTTCGATTCAATGGTGGCCAAACTTATTGTTCATGCTGAAACCCGCGAAAAAGCGATATCAGCCGCCAACTCAGCACTTAAGAAAATATGGATCAGGGGCATAAAAACAACCATCCCTTTTTGCCTTGCGGTGATGAACCATAAGAAATTCAAAAAGGGAGACTTCAACACCTCTTTTATTGAAAAGGAGATGGAGAAGCTTTATTACAATGAAGAAGAGGATGAAATGCTTGCTGCCTATGTTGCCGCATTCGATTTTGCTGCCGAACTGGAAACCACCCGATCAGCAAAACCTGATTTTGAGCGGGGCAAAAACATCAGTCCCTGGGTATTGAATAAACGTCTTAAATCCTTATAGATGCTGATTTATGAGCTTACTGAAACCAAAAAAGAAAACCGAGCCTGAGTTCATTGCCGTCACTCCCGCCGACAAAAAATATGTGATCAGAAATCTGTTTAGTGAAGACCTTAAGATCAACGGCCACAAGCAGGATGTTAAAATATTCGAGGATGAAGAGGGTTTTACCTTTATCGAATTTAAGAATAAAAAATACCTTGCTGAGATTACCGATAAAAGCCAGAACAATTATACCGTCCTGCTGAATGGGCTGAGTTATTCATTTACCATCGAATCACCCATATCTTACAGGAGGAGAAAGTATCTCCAGAAGTATAAGCAGATCAACAAGCTCGAAACGGTTTCAGCGCCCATGCCCGGAAAGATTGTGGAGCTTCTGGTGGAAGAAAATACGCGGGTAAAGGAAGGGGAAGCAATTCTTATTCTGGAAGCCATGAAAATGCAGAATGAGATTATTACACAAGTTTCCGGGAAGATACAGAAGATACATGTTAAAGCAGGAGATTCAGTTGCCAAAGATGAAGTATTGATGGAGATTGAAAGGTAATTGCTACATTTGAATGGGCTAATACATCAATACATGCCGGACAAAATCAAACAAACAGTTGAATTTCTTCGGTCCGCAGGTTTTACCAATCCTGAAATCGGGATTGTCCTTGGAACCGGACTGGGGAAAATGGTCCACGAGATTGACATCATCCGTACCATCGATTACTGCGATATACCTAATTTCCCGCTGGCTACGGTGGAATTCCATTCAGGAAAACTCATCTACGGAAAACTTCACGGGAAGCACGTACTTGCCATGCAGGGCAGGTTTCATTACTATGAGGGCTACACGCTGGAGGAGGTAACCTTTCCGATCAGGGTAATGAAAAGCCTTGGCATTCGTCATTTGCTGCTGTCAAATGCCGCGGGCGCCATGAACCTTGGGTTTAAGAAAGGGAGCCTGATGCTGATCGATGATCATATCAACCTCCTGCCTGACAATCCCCTCCGGGGAAAAAACCTGGATGAATACGGCCCCCGGTTTCCCGATATGAGCCGGCCCTATTCCCCGTTTCTGAATCGCAAATTACTGGAAATCGCGGAACGGGAAAATATTTTGCTGCATCAGGGAGTTTACGTCGCCATTATGGGACCCAATCTGGAAACCCGTGCGGAATACCGGATGTACGGTAACTTTGCCGATGCCGTTGGTATGTCCACCGTACCTGAAGTTATCGTTGCCAATCACATGGGACTTCCCTGTGCGGCTATTTCTGTGCTTACCGACGAATGTGATCCGGACAATCTTCAACCTGCCAAAATTGAAGACATTCTTGACATTGCCGGGAAAGCTGAAATTTTTCTCATCCGGTTGTTCTCCTTGCTCATCAAGGAATTGTAATCGCACTTATTTTTTTGATCTGATTCAGCCATCATGAATCCCCTAATACAATTACAGAGATGATAATGGTTACCGGGGCCACCGGATTTTTGGGAACACATGTAGTGTATGAGCTGGTAAGCAAAGGAAATCGTGTGAAAGCTTTATTCCGCGATCCTGAAAAGATTGCCACTGCTAAAAAAATATTTGGGTACTATGGGGCGTCCACCTCCGAAATGCTGGATCAGATCGAGTGGATGCAGGGGGACCTGTTGGATTACTATTCGCTCCTGGAAAATCTGGAAGGAGTGACTGCTGTTTATCATGCCGCAGGAATGGTTTCTTTTGATAAACGGGACCGAAGAAAGCTAAACAGTGCAAATATACAGGGAACGGCCAATATTGTTAATGCCTGCCTTGAAATGGGCATTGAAAAACTATGTCATGTAAGTTCCATTGCCGCTTTGGGTGAGTCAGACGGACCTGAACCTGTTGACGAGAGCATGCGCTGGAATCCGGGTGATTCAGCTTCAGTTTATGCAGTCAGCAAGCTTAGGGGTGAAATGGAAGTATGGCGGGGCATTCATGAAGGGCTTCAGGCGGTTATCGTTAATCCTGCAGTGATTATCGGTCCCGGTATGTGGAATGGGTCAGGCGGGCAGATTCTTCAGCAGATCCACAAAGGGCTGAAGTATTATCCTGAGGGCTCTGGCGGTTATGTTGACGTACGCGACGTGGCGGCCGCCATGGTTAAACTCACGGAAGGGAATTATTTTGGGGAACGGTACATCGTCAATGCGGAAAATATTACCCATCGCTATTTCTTAAATCAGCTGGCAGATGTCATGAAACGTCCCAGACCTGTCAAAAGAATCACCCCATTTTTGTTGCGTACCGCCCTGTTTGCAGAGTCTGTAAGGGCAGCGATTACAGGCAATCCGCCACGCATAAACAGGAAGACCCTCGAAATTGCGGCAGAAACAACCTCCTATTCAAACAAAAAGATCATTGAAACCCTTGCCATGAACTTCATTACGATCGCAGAATCAGTGCAATTTTCAGTACCGCTGTTCCTGGCAGAAACTTCAGCAACTTCATAACTTCCTGTTCTTAAGCCCTTCATTTGCACTAAAAATTTTTTTAAGTCGAGGGTTACTTTTTGAACGCTTGTGGTATTAAGGTACTGAAAACCCAAAATTTCATACCTAAAAACCCTTATGAGAAAAAATTCCATCCTCTGTCTTACCCTGTGCATTCTGTTTCTGGGGGCCTGTCAAAGGGAAGATCCTGAGCCAGACAAGCTGAAAGGAATGCTCAAAGTAAATATTGGTTTGTTCATCAATGTTTATGACGTTACCAGTAATCTGAAATCAGCACCGGGTGCTGAAGATTTCAAAGTAAGTATTTTCAGCGCCGCGGGGAAAGAAGTACTCGCCTTTGAACGGGCTGCGGATATGCCTGATGAGGTTGAGCTTGAAGTAGGCGACTATTATGTTACCGCAAATTCCGGCAATAATTTGCCTGCTGCATTTGAGAATCCATACTATTATGGGGAATCAGAAATATTCCGGATCGGTGCGGGAACACTCCAAACGGTTTCCGTAAATTGTGAACTGGCAAACGTAATGGTATCCGTAATTTTCTCGGAGAACCTGAGAAACAACTTTACTGACTTCAGCTGCAGAATAAGCTCTTCTGCAGGCTCCCTTGATTTCACCAGGGAGGAAACCCGTGCAGGGTATTTTCAGCCTTTACCTTTGAATATATCGGCCACCCTTACACGTGAAAAATCCGACGGATCACCGGAGAGCAAAACTCTTACCGGTACAATTGCTTCACCCCAACCCAAAAAGCACTATGAAATTCATGTTGATGCCGGCGGATCTTCAGGATCAGTTCTTTTTGAAATTAGAATGGATGATACCCCGTTTCAGGTAGAAGTAATTCAGCTGACCAATGATAATGGCACCATTGTACCCGGGGACCTGAATACCGGAGACCTGCTGATTACTGAAATTATGTATGATCCTGCGTCGATGGAGGATGTTGAGGGAGAGTGGTTTGAAATTTACAACAATACTGATCATGAGGTTGATCTTCAGCATCTGGTTATCAGGAAAAATACCAACGAAAACCATGTTATTAACTCACCATTTATCCTTCCTTCCCATGGTTACTGTGTTCTTGCGCGAACCGAACCGGCTGTGGCAGGAAATAAATATGTCTATAATACAGACATTACTTTAAATAATGCCGGGTGCGTGCTTTCTGTCAGTAATTACGGCACCAATGGAAGTGATGGTTCTATCATCTGTTCTGTGGATTATTCGGCGGATGGATTTCCTGGAACAACAGGTGCCTCCATTTGTCTCGATCCCGGAAAACTGAATCCCACGGATGTAGTTTTGGGAAGTTCCTGGTGCGTTTCAAAAACTGCTTATGAAACAGGTGACAAGGGCACCCCGGGTGCTTCAAATGACTCATGTAATTAAGAAAATATGTAGGTAGCCTATCTAAATTTTATCATACCCAAAAGCCCCATTTTGCCGAAGCTTTATTTCAGCCTGCAAACCCGTTCATGCGCAATTCTTCTTAAGCAAATGGGGCTTTTTTATTTGAACATGGCGGATCAACTTTACCTGCAAATCCTGGTTTCCCGGTTCTGCATGAAACTTCTATCCCCTGGGAGGCGGGCATTCTAAATCATTTTAGGCGCGTCTCCGGAATAAGCGACTTTGTGAAGGATCATTTTGGTTAAATTTGTAACAGATGTTATATATTCGCAGCTTTCAGTTACATTGAAAAAATATGCAGAAAGGATTCGTTGCTGGTTTTGTCAGTGATCTGGTATTGGTAACAGCGTCATTTGCGATTTGTGTGTGGCTAAAGCCGGGGGTAAGCACATCCTATTATGTCAGCTATTTTAATTCATTTTTACTTTTTCTTTTCATTTGGATCCTTGTCTCATTCTCCATGGAGAAGTTTAATTTCCGGGTTTTATCAACCTGGATGTTGATGCTCAGGAAGATCATGATTACCAACCTGATCATTTTCTTCATTGTGACCAGCATGATGTATCTTTTTCAGAGTTTCAACTATTCACGTTTTATTGTCATCGGAACAGTGGGCATAGCCACCCTTGCAGAGCTTTTTTTAGGATCCTTTTACTTTCTGGTGATCAACACACGGGTAAAATTCGAAAATGTCAGCGTAGGACAATTACTGAGCAACAACAAAATCAGCTTCAGGGAGAGGATTTCGGTTTCCCACACTAAAAAAGTACTGCCCCGGTATGATTTCGGTTTAAGGGAAGAATATCTGAAACAGGAAATAGGCGAGGAGGCTTTCAATTATGTAGTAAACTATGCCGCAATCGACAGTCCGAATACCCTCGTTATTGCCACCACCACACGATTCAATATCGACGCTCAGATACAGCATTCCTTTGAATGCATTCTCAATGTTCGCCGCGTAAATGATTTCCGGTATATAAACAAATACTTTGAATCGGTCAATGCAAAACTTCCGGTGGGGGGACTGTTCATCGATCATTTTGAATCAAAAAATATGCGGAAGAAGCGCATACTGAATAAATTTCCCACGGGGATCAACTATGTTTATTACACCCTTGATTTTATCATCAAACGCGTTTTTCCAAAGTTTGCTTTAACCAAAAAGCTTTATTTTATTCTGACCCGTGGCGAAAATCGGGTATTGTCAAAAGCGGAAGCCTTCGGACGTCTCTATTCCTGTGGTTTTGAAATTCTTGACGAAAGAGTAATTGACAAATGCCTGTATTTTGTGGCCATTAAGGTCAAGGAACCTTTATTCCCCAAGCGGCCCAGTTATGGCCCAATGATTGCCCTTGAGCGCATTGGGAAAGGCGGAAAGAGCATCAGGGTTTATAAAATGCGTACCATGCATCCCTATGCCGAGTATCTTCAGGATTACGTATACGAAAAAGCCGGATTACAGGAAGGCGGAAAATTCAGAAATGATTTCAGAGTTACTACTTTAGGCCGGATCATGCGTTCATTCTGGCTCGATGAATTGCCCATGTTGATCAATCTGATCAAGGGAGATCTTAAACTCTTTGGGGTCAGGCCCTTAAGCAGGCAATATTTTAAACTTTACACACTTGAACTGCAGAAATTAAGGATCATGAGTAAACCCGGACTCATTCCGCCCTTTTACGTTGATTATCCCAAAACGCTGGAGGAGATCATCTCTTCTGAGCTTAAGTACCTGAAAGCTTATGCGCAACACCCTTTCCGCACAGACTGGGTTTATTTCTGGAAGGCAGTGTTTAACATCATATTCAGAAGATACCGGAGCAACTAAGGGACAGGTAAAATTTCCGGAAGTAATCACGAAGTGCGTTTGGAACCCTAATAATTATCAATATAATTTAATACCAGGATCAGCGTGGTAATTGAAGTTAAAGCCAGCGTGATGGTGGGTATGTTAATCCGGAATGTCTTGCTTTTAATGGGTTCAACATAGACAATATCATTGGGCAGCAGGAAGAATCCGTCTGAGGTGAGGATGTTCTTGCTGGTCAGATCGAGCCTGAACGTATTGGTCCCGGTGGCTGTTGGCCGCAACACAAGAACCTGCTTGCGGTTGCCGTAATCGGTAATATCCCCGGCCATGCTGATGGCTTCCAAAACAGTTAGTTGATTGCTGGGATTACTATAACTACCGGGGCGGTATACTTCACCGATAACGGAAACCCTGAAGGAAAGAAGCTTAACAATGACCGTGGCGTCTTTCAGGTAAACTGCAGCACGTTCCCGAAGCGCAACGATGGCTTCGTCCATGGTTTTACCAACTACCTGAATCCTGCCAAGTACGGGTATTTCAATATAACCCGAATCGCTTACCGTATATCCGTTGACATATAAACTGGTTTGATTTTGAAAAAGGCTTTGTTCATTGGCGCCAAATACCTGATTGATCAGGGTGTTCATGTCCTCATTCATCGAATAGACCCTTACGTACAGGATATCCCGGTTTTGGATGCGGTAGTTAAACCGCTGATAATTTGGATAATAGTTTCCCGTACCTACGGAATCCACATTCTGCAAATAAACTAGCTGCCTGTGGGAAGTACAGGATGTAACCACCATGAGCAAACAGGCCGCCCCTAGGAGTGCTGCGAAACTCGATCTGGCAAGTGGTTTATTATCCATTGAACAGGTAGTTTTAGGCAATATATTCTTGGTAAACTTTTTTTATTCCTTCTTCCAGACTGATTTTTTCATGCCAGCCAAGTTCATGAATTTTTTTGACACTGAGTAATTTCTGAAAAGTACCGTCGGGTTTGGAGGTATCCCATTCAATGAATCCATCGAATCCGACAATATCTTTTACCAGTGTTGCTAGTTCTTTAATGGTCAAATCCTTACCGGTTCCTATATTGATATGGGTGTTCCTGATTTCAATTTTTGTATCCCGTGAAGTGATTTTATCCGCAAACTTTTCCTTAACAAGATCCTTAAAATCAACACTTTCCATCACATACACACAGGCATCTGCCATGTCATCGGAATGCAGGAATTCGCGCCGGGGGGCTCCGGAGCCCCAAAGCTTTACAGTAACGGGGGCCTCGGTTGAATTATGCCGGAAAATGCCATACTTTTCCATTTTTTCACCAATTTCGATCTGCGTGGAGCTTCCATCAACACCTTCCACAGGGCGCTTATTGAAATCATGCCGGATGGCATCCCAATTATTTTCGATCAGGCATTTGGCCAAATGCATTTTCCGAATAATCGCCGGGAGCACATGTGATTTTTCCAGATCATAATTGTCGTTTGTACCATATAAATTGGTGGGCATCACAGAAATAAAATTGGTGCCATATTGGATATTATAGCTTTCGCACATTTTAATACCCGCAATTTTGGCAATGGCATAAGGTTCGTTGGTATATTCGAGGATATCGGTCAGTAGATATTTCTCTTTTAGCGGCTGGGGGGCCAATTTCGGATAGATACAGGAACTGCCCAGGAAAAACAACTTTTTCACTCCGTTCAGATAGCAGGCGTGAATGACATTGCTCTGTATCATTAGATTCTCATAAATAAACTGACCCCGATAAATATTGTTGGCCACAATTCCACCTACCTTGGCAGCTGCAAGAAATACATATTCAGGTTTTTCCCTGGCAAAAAAATCATTGGCAGATAGCTGATCCATCAGATCAAGTTCAGGGTATGATGCGTCAAAATATTATGGTACCCCCTTTTTGTAAGGTTTCGCATCAGGGCGCTTCCGACAAGTCCGGTATGCCCTGCCAAATAAATTTTACTATCCTTTTTCATATTACCGAAAAACAAAATTATTCAAAATAATTCAATGTCTGATAGCCACCGTTTTTCAGATATACTTCTTTATGCATGAGCTTAATGTCACTTTGCAATCATATCTTTAACCAGGGCTTTCAGATCATATTCAGGTTCCCATTTCAGTTTGGTTTTGGCTTTTGTTGGATCTCCGATGAGGAGGTCCACTTCGGTTGGTCTGAAATATCGCGGATCAACGGCTAAAATTTCCTGACCTGCCGGTACCTGGTATCTGCTATCTGAGCAGGATAGCAACATAACCTTTTTCATCAATCCCTGAGCCCTTAAATTCGATTTCAATTCCAACTTCGGCAAAGGCCATCCTGACAAATTCACGAATTTCAGTAGTAATGCCGGTAGCAATCACAAAGTCCTCCGGCTGGTCCAGTTGCAGCATCAGGTACATGGCCTTGATATAATCCTTGGCATGGCCCCAGTCACGTTTTGAAGACAGGTTGCCCAGATAGAGTTTATCCTGCAGGCCAAGGGCAATCCGGGAAACCGCCCGGGTTATTTTACGGGTGACAAATGTTTCACCCCGGATGGGAGATTCATGGTTAAACAAAATACCGTTGCAGGCAAACATGTTATAGGCTTCACGGTAATTTACGGTAATCCAGTAGGCATATAATTTGGCCACCGCATAGGGGCTTCGGGGATAAAAAGGTGTTTTTTCAGATTGCGGGACTTCCTGCACCAGGCCGTAAAGTTCACTGGTAGATGCCTGATAAAACTTTGTTTTATTACCAAGGCCCAGAATGCGTATGGCTTCAAGGATCCTCAGCGTTCCAATGCCGTCGGCATTGGCGGTATATTCAGGTGTATCAAAACTCACTTTAACATGGCTCATGGCCGCCAGGTTATAGATCTCGTCGGGTTGTGATTCCTGGATGATGCGGATAAGGTTGGTAGAGTCGGTAAGATCACTGTAATGCAGAATAAAATTCCGGTTTTCTACATGCGGATCCAGGTATATATGGTCGATCCGCTCCGTATTGAAAAGGGAACTTCTTCTTTTGGTACCATGCACAATATATCCTTTTTTTAACAGGAATTCTGCCAGATATGCTCCGTCCTGGCCGGTAATTCCGGTAATTAATGCCACTTTTTGCTTAGTCATTTCCTGGCTTTTAAAAGTATATTCAGTGCTTAGACTTTCTTACATAATTCATGGTATTCTCCTTTTAATCCAACGGGGGTGGCATTTCTGATCTGATAAACAATTTCAACGGAAGTACGGGCGTCCTGCAATCCAAATCCTTTTCCGGCCAGAATTTCTTCATAACTTTTGGTATGCAGGTCGGTAAATCCTTCGCTAAATTCGATCTCAGTCTTATCCATGACAATGGACCTATAGGTTCGTGCACCTTTTTGTTTTGTTTGTTCGGGCAGGTCATTATAATCAAGACTCAGGAACCACCTTACGCGTGCCTTTTCAAGTTCAAGATAACCTGAAGCCTTGTCATGATTCAGCAGATGCACCACATTTTTCTTCACACCGCCAAATATCCAGGTGAGCATATCAAAGAAATGAATACCAATGTTGGTTGCGATACCACCCGATTTATGGATATCCCCTTTCCAGGAATTAAAGTACCAGTTTCCGCGGCTGGTGATATAAGTAAGATCCAGATCATGAATAATACCGGAAGGGGAATGATCAATCTTCTTCTTCAGGTCGATTAATACCGGATGCAGCCTTAGTTGCAGAATGGTGTTGATCTTCCTGTTATACTCCTTTTCTATCTCCGCAAGAGCATCAATATTCCAGGGATTGAGCACGAGTGGTTTTTCACAGATGGCGCTTGCACCGGAACGCAAAGCAAAACGTATATGAGAATCATGAAGGTAATTCGGAGAACAGATGCTGACATAGTCGAGGTGAACGCCCGATCGTCTTAATTTATCCACATGACGGTCGAACCTTTCAAATTCTACAAAAAAATGACTGTCGGGGAAGTAACTGTCGATTATACCCACACTATCTGAGGGATCGAGTGTGGCAAGAAGCATATTTCCGGTATCCTTGATAGCCTTGAGATGTCTGACGGCGATATATCCGCCAACTCCGATGATTGCAAACTTTTTTTGATTGGTCATGTTGTTGATTATAATATTATAAGCTCATGTAGGTAGTATTCCGTATCTTTTTCCGATAAATTCCTTTCACGTCCATTACAATACCCTTGTCGGATAACAGCGACCTAAAATAGTCTTCGGACAGATCAGAATATTCATTGTGTGCAACGGCAACCACGATCGCAGCATAGTCTTTTCCGGGTTTCTCGGATAGACAGAAACCGTATTCCTTTTCTAATTCTTCGGAAGAAGCTAACGGGTCAATAATTTCCACCTTTATTCCATAGGATTTCAATTCATTGACTACGTCGGCCACTTTGGAGTTTCTGATATCGCTGACGTTTTCCTTAAAGGTAGCGCCCAAAACCAGTACTTTTGAATGGAGGACGTTTTTACCGGCCTTAATGATTTTTTTGACCACTTCAGTGGCAATATATTTTCCCATGCCGTCATTTACCGAGCGGCCGGAATTGATCACCTGTGCTGCATGTCCGAGTTCAGCTGCCTTGAAAGTGAGATAATAGGGATCCACGCCAATGCAATGTCCGCCAACAAGTCCGGGATAAAACCTTAGGAAATTCCATTTGGTTCCGGCTGCTTCAAGGACTTCATAAGTATTAATGCCCATTTTATTAAAGATCATGGACAATTCATTCATCAGGGCAATGTTCACATCCCGCTGTGTATTTTCAATAATTTTTGCAGCCTCGGCAACCTTAATCGAAGACGCTTTGAAAACGCCGGCCTTTACCACCAAGTTCATATACTTTTGCTATTTCGTCGAGGGCCTCCTCATCGCAGGCTGAAACGATTTTTGTTATCGTGGTAATGGTATGTTCCTTATCTCCGGGATTAATCCTTTCCGGTGAATAGCCAAGCTTAAAATCAATTCCGCATTTGAGGCCGGAAAGATCCTCCAGGATGGTCCGGCATTCTTCATCGGTGGTTCCGGGATATACGGTAGATTCATACACCACATAGTCCCCCTTTTTCAGAATGGATCCCACCGTGCGGGTGGCAGAAAGAAGAGGGGTAAGGTCAGGCAGGTTATGTTTATCGATCGGAGTAGGAACGGCAATAATATGAAAGGCTGCCTGCTTTAATACCTGCCTGTCGGCAGTAAATAAAATATCGGTTTGTTGAAATGCTTCGGGTTCCAGTTCATCACTGGGATCAATACCCTTTTTCATCAGTTCAATGCGTGCGGCGTTGATATCAAAGCCAATGACAGAAATTTTCCGGGCGAAGGCCAGTGCAATAGGCAGACCAACATAGCCGAGACCTACCAATGAAAGACTGGCTTCTTTCCTTAACAGCTTTTCATAGATTTGCATAAAGTGAGAAATTTTAAAATGCTTTACTGAGATTGATTATTATCTGCAGTTTAACGTAATGCATTCACTAAATGTTAAATTCTTTTTTGATTTTATCTACAAAATCAAGCTTTTCCCAGGCAAAGAACTCTACCGCCTTGGATTCAGGAGATCCGTTTCTTAAAAAAGTAACCTGTCCGGTATAAGGCTCACGGCCCATGTGGCCATAAGCAGCAGTGGGCAGAAAAATCGGATTTTTTAGTCCAAAACGCCTGATGATAATAGCCGGGCGCAAATCGAAAAGTTTGGCAATTTTTCGGGCTATTTCGCCATCATCCAGCTTAATCTTTGCGGTACCGAAAGTATTTACATAAACACCCACCGGTTTTGCGACGCCAATGGCATAGGCAACCTGAACCAGCACTTCATCAGCAATGCCGGCGGCTACCATATTTTTGGCAATATGTCTCATGGCATAGGCTGCTGACCGGTCGACCTTTGAACTGTCCTTGCCGGAAAATGCACCACCTCCATGTGCTCCTTTGCCACCGTAAGTATCTACAATGATCTTCCGTCCTGTTAATCCAGTATCTCCATGAGGCCCACCAATGACAAATTTCCCGGTAGGATTTACATAAAGCAGATAATCCTCTTTAAATAATGCTTTAATCCTGTCCGGTAGTTTGTGGAGCACGCGCGGAATAAGGATCGATCTGACATCTGATTCAATGGCTTTGAGCATCACCGTATCTTCGGCAAAACTATCATGTTGTGTGGAAACAACCAGCGTATGAATTCTCCGGGGTTGTCCCTCATCGCCATACTCTACTGTCACCTGTGATTTGGCATCAGGTCGCAGGTAGGTCATGAATTTTCCTTCCCGCCGGATTTCTGAAAGCTCTTTTAAAAGCAGATGGGAAAGCTCAAGAGACAGCGGCATATAATTGTCGGTTTCCCGGCAGGCATATCCAAACATCATACCCTGATCTCCCGCGCCCTGGTCATCTTCGTTTTCTCTTTCAACACCGCGGTTAATATCCTGCGACTGTTCATGGATGGATGAAATAACGCCGCAGGAATCAGCTTCAAACATATAATCGGAGTGTATGTAGCCGATCTTTCTGATCACTTCCCTTGCAACCTGCTGCACATCAACATAGGCATTGGTTTTCACCTCCCCGCTCAATACGACCAGTCCGGTGGTGACTAAAGTTTCACAGGCTACTTTTGATTCGGGATCGCGTCTGAGAAACTCATCCAACAAGGCATCAGAAATCTGATCCGCAACTTTATCAGGATGTCCTTCCGAAACAGATTCGGAAGTAAATAAATAAGCCATGCAGTTGTTTATATTAAAAGTTAATACTCGGCGCAAAGATAAAAAAGAGAAATCATATCAGGGTCGGTTGAGTGGAAATAGTTGATAAGTACATCCTTTTAAGATGTAAGTTCCCGAAAAACATCCTCCAATTTCCTATCTTGCCTATGCAAAGAAAGAATAACCAGGTTGTTTTTTACGGCGAGCTTAAACAGTTCTTCACGAAGGTCGGAGCTACCTGCCGTTTCAATCAGCCATGTCCCGTATTTGATGTGCCTGAATCCTCCAATGCCGGGCAATTCCTGAAGGATTTCAGGATTAATTTCTTCTCTGAATTCCACTATGATCGTATGGGTTTCCATTCCGGTCGGAAGGCTTATATTTCCGGTCAGGTCGTTGGCAACGATTTGACCTTTATTAATGATAATGACCCTCTTACATATAGCTTCTACCTCCTGCATGATGTGGGTAGACAAAATGACCGTCTTTTCCTTGCCCAAATCGGAGATCAGGCTTCTGATTTCAACGATCTGATTAGGGTCAAGTCCGGTAGTAGGTTCGTCAAGGATCAGAATTTCCGGATCATGAATGATAGCCTGTGCCAATCCAACACGTTGACGATATCCTTTTGACAGGACGCCTATTTTTTTATGCATCTCGGGACCCAGGCCGGTCAATCCGATAACCTCCCTGACTCTTTTCTGACTGCTTTTGCCAAAATGGTAAAGGCCGGCAACATAGTGCAGGAATTCCTGAACATAGAGATCGGTATACAGGGGATTGTTCTCAGGGAGATAACCTAAAAGCTTCCTGACGTCAATAGAATTTTGGGCTACATTGATGCCATTAATTTTCACTTCGCCGGAGGTAGGGGCCAACAGGGCACAAATGATCTTCATCAGTGTGGATTTTCCTGCGCCATTGGGGCCGATAAACCCGACTATTTCACCTGAATTAACAGTGAAACTGACATCACGCAGGGTCTGTTGGTTTCCGAAAACCTTACTGACTCTTTCAACAGAAATGGACATGAATGATAACTTTAACAGTCAAATATAAAGCAATAGTTTCAAGAATTAAGATTTAAGAATCAAGTTTTAAGATTTGAACCTTTGGTTTTAAACTTAAAACTTAAAACTAAATAACTTAAAACTGCCTTAAAATACTATTTTTGCAGGTTATAAACTTATTGATTACACGCTATGAGAATAAAAGAATTACTGGCTTCACGCGATTTCGGCAATGAGGTAATGGCCAAAGGCTGGGTAAGGACAAAGCGCGGCAACAAGAACATTAATTTTATAGCGTTAAATGACGGATCGATTATTCACAATATTCAGGTGGTAGTTGAAATGGATAAGTTTGATGAGGAGTTGATAAAAAGGGTAACAACAGGTTCGTGCATTGCGGTTACCGGTAAATTGGCAGAGTCGCCGGGGAAGGAACAACATGTTGAGATACACGCCAGTTCGCTGACATTATATGGTACCGCGGATCCGGAGATATACCCCTTGCAGAAAAAGGGTCATACACTCGAATTTCTTCGTGAAATTGCCCATCTCCGTCCCCGAACCAATACTTTTGGAGCAGTATTGCGTATCAGACATGCGATGTCCTTCGCCATTCATAAATATTTTAATGATCACGGATTTTATTATCTGCATACGCCCATCATCACTGGGTCTGACGCAGAAGGAGCCGGTGAAATGTTCAGGGTTACCACCCTGGATGCAAAAAATCCGCCCTTGCTTGAGGACGGCACCATTAATTACGCGGAGGATTTCTTTGGCAAGGAAACCAATCTTACCGTATCGGGTCAACTCGAGGGTGAATTGGGCGCACTGGCCCTTTCCAGTATTTATACTTTCGGACCGACTTTCAGGGCGGAAAACTCCAACACGCCACGACACCTGGCTGAGTTCTGGATGATCGAACCTGAGATGGCATTTTATGAGATTGAGGATAACATGAATCTGGCGGAGGATTTTCTGAAGTATCTCATCCGTTATGCGTT
The DNA here is from genome assembly GCA_963800645.1 of uncultured Bacteroidales bacterium. Lineage (GTDB taxonomy): Bacteria > Bacteroidota > Bacteroidia > Bacteroidales > UBA10428 > UBA5072. Next base: position 197,255 of record CAWDBX010000004.1, read on the forward strand.
GGAAAATTGCAAGGACGATCTGGACTTCCTGTCAGGAATGTACGATAAGGAATTGATCGAAAGGCTTAATTTTGTAATTAATAATCAATTTGAGCGCATTACCTATACCAGGGCAGTTGAGATCCTGCAGCACTCAGGTGAATCGTTTGAATTTCCGGTCTCCTGGGGAGTGGACCTGCAAACCGAACATGAACGTTTTTTGGTAGAAAGGCATTTTAAAAAGCCGGTTATCGTCACCAATTATCCCATGGCCATTAAGGCGTTTTATATGAAACAGAATGACGATGGTAAAACCGTTCGTGGTATGGATGTTTTGTTCCCGAAAATTGGAGAGATCATTGGAGGATCGCAACGTGAAGAGGATTTGGTGAAACTTGAAAATCGAATCAAAGAACTGAAATTACCGGAAAAAGATCTCTGGTGGTATCTTGATACCAGGAAATTTGGCACGGCGCCTCACAGTGGCTTTGGTTTGGGCTTTGAAAGACTTTTGCTTTTTATTACCGGGATGAGCAATATCCGTGATGTGATTCCTTTTCCCCGGTTTCCCAAGAATGCCGATTTTTAATCTTCAGCACAGCATACAAAGGATCTGAACCATGCTCAAGCAACGATTGCAACAAAAGTTACTGCAGAAATTATCTCCACAGCAGATACAAATGATAAAGCTGCTGGAGATTCCTACCATGCAGCTTGAGCAAAGGATTAAAACGGAAATTGAAGAGAATCCCGCACTTGAAGAAGGTGCCATTGAAGAGACTTCCCTGGATAATGATCAGCAGGAGGATGATGTGAGCACGGATCCTTTGGATAAAGACAAGGAAGAGTTCACACTGGAGGATTATATGGATGAGGATGAATATCCGTCCTATAGATTAAATGCACAGAATTATTCCAAGGATGACAAAAGGGAGGAAATCCCCTTTTCCGTTGGGCTGTCATTCCAGGATTATCTTGAAAGCCAGCTTGGACTGAGATCACTGAATGAACGACAGCACCTGCTCGCCCTTTATATGCTCGGTAATATAGATGATGACGGATACCTCAGGCGAAAGCTGGATAATATAGTTGATGATGTTGCTTTCACCCTGAATATAGAAACGGATGAACCGGAACTTATCGATATACTAAGGATCATACAGGACCTTGATCCCCCGGGGGTTGGCGCACGCAATCTGCAGGAATGCCTGCTGCTGCAAATCCAGGCCAAGAATCTGGATCTGCCTTCGGTGGCATTGGCCCACAGGATCCTGAAAGATTTTTTCCCGGAATTTACCAGGAAGCATTATGATAAAATAATTACGAGGTTGAATATCCAGGATGATCAGCTGAAGAATGCCCTGGACGAAATTCTTAAGCTGAATCCCAAACCCGGCAGTGCCTATACCGATCCTCAAAACAAAGTCACCGGTCATATTATCCCTGATTTTGTGCTTGAAAATAATGAAGGGGATCTGGAACTCAGTTTAAATGCCAGGAATGTCCCCGACCTGAAGGTAAGCAAAACTTACTCCAACATGCTTCAGACTTACCAGTATAACCGGAGCAGCAATTCAAAAAGTCAGAAAGAAGCCCTGAGTTTTGTGAAACAGAAACTGGATTCGGCAAGGTGGTTCATCGATGCCATCCGTCAACGTCAGAATACCCTGCTGATCACCATGAATGCCATTATAAACTACCAGCGGGAGTATTTTCTATCGGGCGACGAAACCAAACTCAGGCCCATGATTCTTAAGGATATTGCAGATATCACCGGACTTGATGTGTCGACGATTTCAAGGGTAGCCAACAGCAAGTATATCCAGACCAATTTTGGTATTTTCTCTTTAAAGTTCTTCTTTTCAGAAGGTATGCAAACGGAGTCGGGGGAAGAGGTATCAACCCGTGAAATAAAAAAAATACTGCAGGACTGCCTCGAGGCCGAGAACAAACGTCATCCGCTTACAGACGACCGGCTGGCCGAGATACTCAATGAAAAGGGGTACCATATTGCCCGGCGTACCATTGCCAAATACCGTGAACAGCTCAATATCCCAGTAGCACGAATGCGTAAAGAACTTTGAAATGGAAAGACGTATAGCCAATCTGTTGTCCTATATTACCCACCCTTTACTGACTCCCATGCTGGGTCTCCTGGTGATCAGCAATTCTGGCACCTATGCAGCAGATATTGATCATCGATTTAATCAATTCATCTACCTCTCGGTTTTTGTACTGACTTTTTTACTTCCGGCTACACTCATTCCGTTTTTCAGGTATATGGACCTGGCAAAAACCATGCACTTCCACGATCGCAAGGAGCGGTTGATGCCACTCTACATTACACTGATATTTTATCTGGCAGCCTATTTCCTCATCAGAAAATTACCCGTTAGTCAGGTTTATCAAAGATTCTTGTTTTCTGCCTGTTTATCAATTCTTTTGGTGCTGGCCATTTCCTACTTCTGGAAAATCAGCTCACACCTTACAGGCTGGGGCGGGTTGGTTGGACTGATATTCAGTCTGTCTGTCAGGTTTGACACCGATCTGATGCTGTTCCTGATTATTAGTATCCTTGTAGCGGGGTTTATCGGATTTGCCCGATTAAGGCTCGATGCCCACAATTCCCTTCAGGTTTATTCCGGTTTCCTGCTGGGATTTCTAACCATGCTGATGGTATTTTTCATTTGACAACAGATCAGGCAGAAGTTCCCCTTCATTTGCAGTAAATGGCAGGATGTGGTCTTTAGGACCTCTTTCCAGGTATTTCCTCAGAAAGTCAGGAGAAAGATCTTTTTGACACACCTGGGAAAAATAACCCTTTGTAGTCAGATATTCCGCCAGGTATTTCTGTTCGGGCTGTCCCGGAGTTGGTATCAGCAAAGCCGTTCTTCCGAGTATTGCAAGATCCATGATGCCTGAATAGCCCGATCTGCATATAATTGCCCCGGCATGCTGCAATACATGGTAAAATGCAGGGGGATCAAGGTGCGGTACAATGCTGAGGGCCGGATGATCCGTATTCTTTTGATCGCGGTACCCGGTTTCAAGACCGGCGATGATCAGTGTTTTTTTGTTTAAAGAAATTGCCAGGGCAGTCATTGATTCTTGCAACGCCGTGCGTTGGGGTTCCGGACCACTCAAAATCATCACCAGGTCATAGTTTTCACCTAAAGGAGCTTCCTGGTTGGGCCGCATATTTTTAAATCTCGACAGGATCCCCACATATCTGGCATTTCGGGGCAATGTGAAGCGATGCGACAATTTTCCGCTTAAATTGTGGTGAGGATCTGGATAATCGGGTATCCAGCATTCGTCAAACTGATGGATAATTCTGCGGATGATCCGGTAAAGAGGATATTCAGCCCAGCGAAAGAAAGGCGGCAATGCAGGAGACACCTGGTGTGTTACAAAAATGCAGTAAGCCTGCCGGCAAAACAAACCATAACGGTTATCTGAAATCACAACATTCACCTGATGGCTTTTCACTATTTCCCTGAGCCGGCGATGTTCCCTGAACATGGATAAGGCAAATCGCGGTAACTGCAAAAGGATGACAGGAATTAACCATCTTTCTTTTCCGGCATACCGGATGTTTGGAGAGGGCAAGGGTATATACTGCAAGCCGGGGAAGGTTACTTGCAGCAATTCTCCCGATTTACCAGAACCTCCGAGCATGACCTGAAATCCACGCTCCCGGTAATGATGAATTACCGGTATCATCCTGGAGGCATGTCCCAGCCCCCAATCCAGCGGACATACCAGTACCTGTTGTTGGTTTTGCTGCAATGGATCAAACTTAAGTTAAGGAGTGACCAGGGTTTTTATGCCAAGCTGTTCCACACGACGGGCAATGTTCTCAAGTTCGCCGGAGCCTATACTTTCCAGTCCCTGAACTGCTGTATCCCTGGCGATAGAGTAAATCATCACGCATTCGGGATGAAGTTGTTCCAATACGGACAGCCAGGCTTTTATTTCCCTTTCGTCCGTATTGTCAATTTTCCGTCCGTTCATGGTGCCCCTGAAAAACAGAGTCTGGATGATCATTTTCCCCTTGAAAAGTTCCAGGTCATGAAGAATATCCTTAAGCCTGAATGCAATATTCGGACAATTAATAGCATTCAGGGTATCTTCAATCGCGGAATCCAGCTTGAGAATGTTCATGTCGGCTTTCAACAAAGCATTGAAAATCTTTTTGTCACGGATAAGCGTGGCATTGGATAAGACAGCAATATTTGCCTTTGGAAAGAAATGATCCCGGATCTCTATGGCATCCTCCAGGATTAAAGGAAATTCGGGATGCAGGGTAGGTTCTCCGTTACCTGCAAAGGTAATGCTATCAAGGTATTCTCCGTTTCTTTTCATTTCCCGGAGCCGGTCACCCAGAAGATTCTTCACTTCCTCTGCCTTTGGAAATGAACCGTTTGAATCACCGGACGGGGTAAGACCACACTCACAATAGATGCAATTAAAATTGCAGACCTTGCGGTTCACCGGAAGCAGGTTGATGCCGAGTGATTCACCAAGCCGTCGGCTCCATACAGGACCAAATATTATGCTATCAAACAGAAAAGTACCCATGGAATGATTCAAAATGAGAAATTCACCCGCAAAGATAATTGAAGTGAGGAAGTATTGAAGTGAGGATGTGAATACAATTGGTTATATTTAACCAATAAACCAGTGGAAAGGGAATGAACTATATTGACCTGTTTGTTATAGTATTACTGATATATGCCGTATTTCAAGGATTTACACGCGGTCTGATCATGCAGCTGACCTTGCTGGCGGCACTTTTACTGGGCATTTTCGGGGCCGTAAAATTATCAGGATTTACAGCCGGGCAATTGGAAAACGTGTTCCACCTAAATCCCGACTACCTGTACCTCGTTTCTTTGGGAGTCACTTTCCTGTTGGTATTTATTGTGGTAAATCTCCTGGGTAAAATGATAGAAAAGCTGGTGGAGGCTGTTGAACTATCCTTTGTGAACCGGTTATTGGGCATAGTATTCAGTCTTTGCAAAACAATCCTTATCGTGGGAGTACTGCTCGCTTATGCTGAACGTATTGATCAACGGGTGCATTTTCTTCCCAGGGATACCCGAGAGCATTCGATCTTCTTCACACCCTTTACCAAAGTTGTCCGGACAATCTTTCCGGCGCTGGCGTTACCGAAATCCGCAGATGAGCCAAAAAAGGGGGAATTCGTTTGATGATCATGGTATTCATTTAAATTGAAGCTAAATACTATCTTTGCGAAAAATTATTTTCTATGACGTTTATTCAGGAACTCCGTTGGAGAGGCATGATCCATGATATGATGCCAGGCACCGAAGAGCAATTGGAAAAAGAAATGACTGCCGGTTACATAGGATTTGATCCCACGGCTGATTCCCTGCATATTGGGAATTTATTACCCATCATGTTACTGGTGCATTTCCAAAGGGCAGGGCATAAACCCATTGCTCTGGTGGGAGGGGCGACAGGAATGATTGGAGATCCCTCGTTCAAGGCCGAAGAGAGAAAATTCCTGGATGAAGAAACCCTGAAGTATAATTTGTCCTGTCAGAAAAAGCAATTGGAAAAATTTCTCGATTTCAACTGCGGTTCGAATTCGGCGGAGATTGTCAATAACTTCGACTGGTTTAAGGACTTTTCTTTCCTGAATTTTCTTCGGGATGTCGGAAAGCACATTACGGTCAACTATATGATGTCGAAGGATTCCGTGAAGAAACGTCTTGAAACCGGCATTTCCTTTACCGAATTCAGTTATCAGCTCATTCAGGGGTATGATTACTATTATCTGAACCAGCATAAAAATTGCAGGCTGCAAATGGGAGGATCTGATCAGTGGGGCAATATAGTAACGGGTACCGAACTTATCCGCCGAAAAGACGGAGGAGAGGCCTACGCACTAACCTGTCCGTTGGTCACCAAATCCGACGGGGGCAAATTCGGAAAATCGGAAAAGGGAAATGTATGGCTGGATCCGGCAAAAACTTCGCCCTATGCGTTTTACCAGTTTTGGATGAATGTTTCGGATGAGGATGCGGAAAAATATATTAGATTATTTACGCTGATGACCAAAGAGGAAATTGATCAGATAATCCTTGAACATCATCAGGCGCCGCATTTGAGACATTTGCAAAAAAAGCTGGCCACCGAAGTTACCCTGATGGTGCATGCTCAGGAAGGATTAAATACAGCCGTGGAGGCAACTGATATACTTTTCGGGAAAGGTACCAGGGAAACCCTGAAGAAACTGGACGAAAACACATTTCTGAGTGTATTTGACGGTGTTCCTATGTTCGCTGTAGACAAGGAACTGCTGAAAGGCGGCATAAACATCATTGACTTACTTGGAGAAAAAACAGAGGTCTTTCCTTCGAAAGGTGAAGTAAGACGGATGATTAAGGGCGGAGGGGTGAGCCTTAACAAGGTCAAAATTGAAGATGAAGCAATTTCCGTCAATACCGGCGATCTTTTAAATGACCGTTATATCCTGGTCCAGAAAGGGAAGAAGAATTACTACCTGATCACAAGCAAATAATTTAATGCCATGAAAAAGACCGCCGATCCAATGGAGATGGTAAACAATGCATTTGACCTGGTTATGTTTATCTGGAGGAAAAAATGGATCCTGATCGCAGTATCTGCCCTTGCCTTCATAGCATCGGTAATGGTGTCCTCCACCATAACGCCAAGATTCAAATCAGGAGTAGTGCTATTCCCGGCATCCTCCATTTCTCTTTCGAAAAGTCTTGTGGAAACTTCCTCCATTTCCACCGACAATCGCGATGTCCTGTCATTCGGTGAGGACGAGGAAGCAGAAAGAATGCTGCAGATACTCCATTCCAATCAAATCAAGGACCACATCGTCAGGAAATTTGATCTGATGACCCATTATCAAATCGATCCGGGCTCGCCATTTCCCTATACGCGACTGGACAATAAGTACAAAGGGAATATCAAATTCAGGCGGACAGAATTCATGTCGATTGAAATCGGGGTTCTGGATACCGATCCGCAAATGGCTGCAGATATTGCCAATGAAATTGCCTCCTATGTTGATTCGGTCATTCATAATATGCAGCGGGAGCGTGCCTTAGAGGCATTCAATATCGTAGAAAAGGAATATATCGGAGCGCAGCGTGAAATTGACCACATCAGCGATTCCCTTCAGAAGATACGCCAGCTGGGAGTAATAGACTACGAATCCCAGGCTGCTTCACTCAATACGGCCTATGCGAATGCGCTGGAACAAGGCAACCATGCTGCAGCCGGCACCATTCTCAATCGCATGAATACCCTATCGAAATATGGCGGAATTTATGTTGAACTTTCCAAAAAGCTGGAATCAGAGATCGAGCGGCTTGGTCAGCTCAAGATCAAATATGCTTCCAGCAAAATAAACATGGAGCAGACCTTACCACAGATATTTATCGTTGATAAAGCGGTTAAGGCTGAGCGCAAGTCAGTGCCCAGGCGATCGATCATTGCCGTAGTCACCACTCTATCGACTTTTGCTTTTGCCCTTTTGTTATTGCTGGTCATTGACCAGATAAAAGCACGCAGCTGAACATGCCTCTTTGGCTTAACTTCAGAAAATACGGCCCTGCATTCGGCATCTTGTTATTGTACATGATAGCCGACATGGTGCTCACCCGCAGGGAGATCTATCTTCTCAACCTGTTGCCTTTTGTCTTGATACTGATTTACATTGCACTGGCCCGCATCGACCTGATTTACTTTCTGATAGTTTTGCTTACCCCGGTGTCTATCCAATTCATTGAATTCTTTCCTTCCTCACCCGTTGATTTTGCCATACCCACCGAACCGATGCTGTTTGGCGTTTTGATTCTTTTGATATATCGTTCCATTCTGGGTGGATGGTTGGATCGCAGGGTGATAAATCATCCTGTCACTTATTCCATCCTGTTTTACCTTTTCTGGATGCTGGTAACCACCCTTACCAGTGTCATGCCACTGGTATCGTTTAAATTTCTGCTGGCCCGGATCTGGTTTATTGCAGTATTTTATCTGCTTGCGGTAATGATATTCAGCAAGAATCCCCGCAATATTCGTGTATTTATCTGGTGTTATACCCTTCCGATGCTGGTGGTAATCGCCTTTACCATCTACAGGCATATCGGATACGGGCTCTCTGACAAAGAGGCCGCCCACTTTGTGATGAATCCCTTTTTTCGTGACCATACCTCTTACGGCGCTATTCTGGCCATGTTGTTTTTTGCTGTGGGCGGTATGATTTTGAACCGAAAACCGGGGTTATTGAATAAAAGCATGTTCTGGGGAGCGTGGATGGTGATCGGTATTGCACTGATCTTGTCATATACCCGTGCCGCCTGGATAAGCGTATTTTTTTCGGCGGGCGTTCTTGGACTTACCCTGTTGAAGATCAAGTTCAGGTACATTCTGGTGATTGGCCTGATCGCGGCCTTCTATTTTACCGGTCAGCGCACGGCAATTGTACAAAAAATGGAACGAAACCGCCAGACTTCTTCGGCAACACTGAGCGAACATGTTCAATCGATCTCCAACATCACCACCGATGAATCAAATCTTGAAAGGATAAACCGATGGAATTCCGCCTTAAGAATGTTTGAGGGAAGCCTGTTTTTGGCTGGGGACCGGGAACGTATATGTTCAAATATGCGCCTTTTCAGATGTCTGCTGAGAAAACAGGCATCAGCACCGACTTTGGCGACCTGGGAAATGCTCACAGCGAATACATTGGCCCCCTGGCTGAAAGCGGATTATTGGGATCCGTATCCTTCATAATGGTTGGCTTTTTGAGTCTGCTGACAGGTTTCAGGGTTTATACCAGAATAATGGACAAACGGCTGAAACACATTACCATGGGATTGATCCTGGGATTGATCACCTACCTGGTGCATGGTACCCTGAATAACTTTTTGGATACCGATAAAGCCTCGGCACTGTTCTGGGGATTTACAGCGGCTATTTGTATCGCTTGGATATATCCTTAGAAAAACTCAATACCCAGGATTGATATATCATCAAAGATAGCCGGACTTCCTTCGAAGATCCCTTGTTTCTTAATAATGGCCTGAATATTTTCGTCGATCGAATTATTGTTCATAATGCAATCTTCCAGTTCTTTTGTTCCGAAGGATATTTGTTTTCCATCGATCAGTTCCACAAGCCCGTCGGTATAACAAATGATTTTTGCAGGTTCTTCCACGGTCACCGAGCCCTTACGGATTAAGGGTATTTCATCGATCATGCCAATGCCCACGCATCCCTTGCTTAAAAAGGTGAGTTCTTTTCTGGTTTTCTGGTACATCATGGGTTGGTTGTGACCGGCATTAATGTATTGGAGTTCACGTGTTTTATAATTGAATTTTCCAACAAACAGGGTAATGAATTTTTCGCCGTTGGCTGAATGAAAAACTCTTTCATTGAGCTTTTCAATCAGCGCATCAAGTGAAATATCATGGGTAAACAGATGCCCTGAGATTGGCCTGGAAATTAGACATGAGCAGGGCAGCAGACATGCCTTTTCCGGAGACATCGGCAATGCAAAACCCAAACTCATTTTTGTTCAGTTGAATATAATCGTAATAATCACCGCCAACATCGAAGTGAGGAAGATAAAAAGCCGTCATGCATATGTTCTCATTCCTGGGAAGAATGGATGAACTGGGAATAAGCATATTCTGCATTTTGGAGGCCAGTTCGAGCTCTTTTTTAATGGCTTCCTGGCGGAGACTTTCCTTAAAAAACCGCATGTTTTCAATAGCCACCACAATAATGTTGGTTAGCGTCTGTATAAAATTCAGATGTTTGATGATGGGACTTACCCCTTCACCTTCTTCAATATCCCCGATGATAACATACGCAATGGGCTTGCCCTTATTGATAACAGGAATTACAATATCAAAAGCGTTTAGCGTTTTATTGGGCGACGAGGTAATGAATGATATTTCCTGAATGGGAATAAGGTCTGTTTCAACATTAATACAGGCATAGGATTCGCCAACATCACCCGAACGCAGAAGGCATTGCCAGTGATCATCCACTTAAAAATCAGGATTTTTCCAATATTCAGATCTTTGGTGAGCAGCCGTTCATAAATTTCAAGCAGTTCTTCCCGGGTAAGGTTTTCATTAATGGCCTGGGTGATATTCAACAACGATTGCAACTTAAATGTGGTAAGCTGCAACCGGTTGATGGAAGCTTTATCTGTTTTACCTTCTTTCACTGGCAGGTTCAGGACAATTGATATTATGCCGGTAAGATACAAAAAATAAAACTTATACAAACGCCGGCATTTCATCAAACCGCCTCAGTTACTTAATTTTAAACATCAGGGGATATTTCAGGTTGATGAATATCATCAAGTTCAATGCGCAGTGAGCCAACCAGCAAATCAAATCGGACCTTGATCGGAATAATATTTTTATCATCCGAAACCATATCGTCATATCATCTTCTGAATCAAACATTCTGCCCGGTTCAACCACCGGATCAAACCGATGGCATCTGATTTTTCCGAATTTCGTTTTAACATCTTCTTTGCCTTTATAACGGATCTCGAAAGGGAAAATCTCATCATCAAAATAGGTGACAGTTTTAAGAACATCCCCTGATTTTACCTGGCTCATGTCGAGTGTGCGGATGAAATACAGCAGTGAAACCATATCCAGTATATCGGGAGGAACCTGAATGATGGTGTCCAGGCGAAGGCTATAGGCCGTACCTTTCGCATGATCAAAAAAAGCTTCTTCATGTTTTTTATAGTTGCCCTCTTTGACATCCCGGACCAACTTATGCGGAAGTCCTGTTTGTATATCAAAATAACTTTCAAACATATCTTTGACACTATAAAGTTTTTCAGCAACTCCAACGGTTTTCCCTTCAGCACGTGAATGATATACGATCTTGTCTTGATAGGTGGTTTGTTTGAGTATCAAAGAGGCTGTCCCGCCAATGATGGGGCCGAATTTTACAATATAGATAAGTTTTTCGCCTGGTTTAAAAGGTTTTTCATCCAGATGCAACTGGCTTGAACTGCCCATATCCGGCTGTGCAATAAGAATACCGTAACAATAAAGCAAAAGTGGGTTTTCATCATTTTTCGCTAATGTTTTGTAAAACCAGACCGCATAATATTATAACGTAAAATTGCAAAAATATTTCAAACGGGTAATCCCTTTTTGGAAGTGGTTGCAATAAAATCTTTAAGATAAAAAGGTTCAAAATAGGCGATATTTTCAAACTCCTTCAGATGGTATTTTTCTTCAGCCAGCAGCGCCAGTGCAGACTGAATGGGGATATATATCCGGGATAAAAACAGCATGTCGGATCCGAAAGCAGCTCCCTGCATTTTTCCATACCGGATGCCAAAGAACAGGATGACATGGTCCGAAAGATTTCTTTAAAGGAATCCTGAATCGATGATTCTGGCAGCCACGGGTTCTATTTCATCCCCGCGGGTGTTGAAAAGACAGGTAAATACCTCCATTCTTCTGGCGTCGATCATGGGACAAAGCAATGTGTGGGGATTCAACAGTGCCTCCTGGATCTGGAGGTCGGGTAAAGAGATCACCTGCTGGTATAATATTTTCAAAGTGCCTGCAGCAATAAGCGGAATATTTGCGCCGTAACACAATCCTTTCGCTGTAGAAACGCCAATGCGCAGCCCGGTATATGATCCGGGACCTTTGCCAACAGCAATGGCATCCAGATCAGAGATTTTAAGACCTTTTTCCTGAAGTATTTCCTCAATAAAAGCTGTTAACCTGGCTGCATGTGATTTCTCTTCGAGCGTTTCACGGTACGAAACCACCCTGCCATTGATGGCCAGGGCCACCGAGCATAACGAGGTAGCGGTTTCTATATTCAGAATGACAGCCATGTGAGGATGCGGGTTATTCCGTCAATTGTTCCTTGGTAACTTTCTTCACCGAAGTGTCATTTTTCAGTTTTTTCGTAATGACATTATAAGGGGCAGTGATGACCTCGTCACCTTCCTGCAAGCCGGAAATAATTTCTATATAATCGTTATCCTGTATTCCGGTGGCAACAATAGCGGTTGTTGCTTTTCCTTTGTTATAAACAAATACTACTTCCCTTGGTTCATCACTTTCGGATCCTCCGGTCACTGAATCGGCCTTAATCAGCGAATCTGCCATCATGGTAACTGCTTGCAGCGGTACGCAAAGGATATCGGATTTGGATTCGGTCATAATATCCACGGAAGCCGACATACCCGGCCGAAAGGGTTGCGGTTTTCCTTCGGAGATCAGATCAAGGTAGGAATCCTTTAATAAAAGTATTTTCACCTCAAAATTGGTAACCTGGTCAGTGGTAAGTCCTGTGGTTGTAGCTGAGTTTGCTATTTCTGTCACGATTCCCTTAAACTTTCTGTCAGGGAAGGCATCCACTTCAATCATAGCAGAATCGTTAAGCTTCACCCGTACGATATCATTTTCATTAACCTCGGTAAGTACCTCCATCCTGTCAAGATTGGCTACCCGCAACATGTCGGTTCCACTCATCAATTCGGTCCCGACAACCCTTTCGCCTTTTTCCACATTCAGAAGCGGTAACAGTTCCGTCTATCGGGGCATAAATGGAGGTCTTTATGAGGTTTTCATTCGATTCCTTCAGTGTTGCCTCAGCACTGCGTACGGCAAATTCCGAAGCAGCAACATTTTGCTGGGAGGCTGCCACTTCTGCTTTGGCGACTTCATAGGCTGACAGCGCAGATTCCCATTCGGCTTCCGAAATGGTACGTTCCTCCCAGAGTTTTTTACTTCGGTTGTAGGACAGGCGGGCCTGTTCGTGCCTGGCCTCTACCTGTGCAAGTATGGCTTTGGCATTGGCCAGATTAGCCCTGGCGGCATTAAGGGATGCCAATGCCCTGTCACGTCCTGATATATAATTATCAGGTTTGATTTTTAACAGGAACTGGCCCTTCTTAACATTATCACCATCTTTGACAACCAGTTCAACGATTTCACCCGAAACATCCGGCGTAAGCTTTACCTCTGTTTCCGGCTGTATTTTACCATTGGCGGTAATGATTTCAGTGATGTTCCGCCGGGATACTTTTTCAGTGGTAACTTCAAAGGTCACGGATTTACCGAACCAGCCTGCCTTTTTTCCTGCGAAAGCAAGTACCACCAGTACCAGGGCGGCTAATGATAAGATATATCAATAGTTTCCGGGAATTCATAATTTTGTTTAAATAGGGTTAATAATTTAATCATGTAAAATTAGAATTTGGCTTAAACAATTGGTAAAAAGAGTGTACTTTTTGCAAAAAAATAACTGGCATGGTTAAAAAAGAATCGGTCAGGATCATCGAATATGAAGAAATCGGCAAAGTAAGCTTCATCAGGAAGACGTCCGCACGCAACCTGAAGATAACCATCAAGCCATTCAGGAATGTACTGGTAAGCGTTCCCGCTTTCATTTCATTCGAAGCCGCCGGAAACTTTGTTGCAGAAAAGCATCAATGGATCAAGAAAAGCCAGGCCAGATTTACCAAATACAGCAAGGGGATTACAATTTTTGAAGAAAGCACGGCTTTCCATACCCGTGATCATATTCTAATCCTGAACCGGCATGAAAAGTCCACCATTCAGACCATCATCAGGAACGGGCAGATAGTTGTATTGTTTCCGGATTACGCGGATGGTAAAGATCCCAGGGTTCAGAAGGCCATTCGAAAAGCCATTCTTGCCGCCTATCGTATGGAGGCGCAAAGGCATTTGCCGGAAATGCTCCGGAAACTGGCCCGGCAACATAACTTTCAATACGGCAGGGTAACCCTCAGGAACAACAAGACCCGCTGGGGCAGTTGTTCAAAGGATAACGCGATCAGCCTGAATATCCATCTCATGCGTTTACCGCAGCACCTTCAGGAATACATTGGGCTCCATGAACTGTGTCATACCGTGCACAAGCACCACCAGAAAGCATTCTGGCAGCATCTGGACAAAGTAACCGGGGGAAGGGCAAGGATTCTCGACAAGGAGCTGAATGGATTCAGTCCGGAGGTCTGGTAGACTAAAGAAGATCTGTCACAAACTTTGCCACTTTTACCGGATTTAGCACTAAATTTACTTAAATTATGCTGCCATGAAAAAAGTACTAATTCATTTCGCGAATGGTTTCGAGGAAGTCGAGGCGATTACACCGGTGGATGTTTTACGTCGGGCCGGGTGTGAAGTGATTACCGTTTCTGTCACCGGAAAGAAAGAAGTGACCAGTACACGGGGAGTTACCATTTTGGCCGACAAACTCTTTGTCGAAGCAGATTACGATCAGGCGCACATGATTCTCCTTCCGGGAGGACAACCTGGATCAGACAACCTCAACAGGCATGAGGGTTTGAAGAAACAACTGCTGACCTTCCACCAGCAGGGTAAGTTGATCGCTGCCATTTGTGCGGCCCCGCTGGTGCTGGGTAATTTAGGTATACTGAAAGGGAAAAGGGCAACCTGTTACCCCGGCGTGGAATCCCAGTTAACCGGGGCCACCTGTACAGGAAATGCCGTGGAGATCGATGGCAATGTAATCACCGGAAAGGGACCCGGGGTGGCTTTGAAGTTCTCCCTCGCGTTAGTGGAAAAGCTTGTTGACAAGGCAAAATCGGATGAATTGCGGAAAGCGATGATTGTTGAACAATGAATCGGGATGCTGTAATCGGTGAGGTTGCCATTTTTCTTGGTCCTGGTGAACGGGTCCAATTTATTATTTTTCTTTCCATGCAGCTGGATTAAACAGCTGATAATCTATAACTTTTTTATCCTTCCTATCGTAAAAACTTAGGTTCGGTACTTTATGAATGTTAATAAGTTCATGAAAGCTGCTGAATCAGGAGCAATTTAATTATTGAACTTAAGCAATTTTATCAAAGGGAAAATTCGGAGTACACCGGTAACCGGTAACCAGCGGTTTGGGAATACATTCCCTTTGGGCACATACATGAGAACCTTGTTTAAACATAACTCACAAAGGTTTGACAGAAGCGTGGGAGCTTTTGTGATCCATGTCATGTTGCTTATAGGCTGGGCCTCCCCTGTTTTACAGGCACAGAAGATTCCTTTTTCCTCGTTAGGGTATGCGTATGAAAAGACGATCACCATTGATCCCAACAGGGTATCTGGCGCAAGTAACCTGGCAAACTTCCCGGTACTTGTAAATATTTCCGCTGACAATAACCTGCGGACAATCCCCCTGGGTCATATAAATCATGCCAGTGGTTATGATATTGCCTTCGTTGACGAAGATGGATATAAACTGGATTTCGAAATTGAATACTACAATGGTGCAACGGGCAATCTCGTGGCCTGGGTGAAGATACCTACGCTTTATACCGCATCAAATACGGTAATTAAACTGCTCTACGGAAACCCTCAGATATCAACCAATCCTTCCACCTCAGGTGTTTGGAATAGTGATTATGCCGGTGTTTGGCACCTGAGCAACAATGACTTTTCAGATGCTACCGCAAACAATAATGATGGTTCAAACAGCGGAAGTGCAGATACCCCGGGACGAATCGGATATGCAAGATACTTTAACGGAACAACAGCCAAAATAAATATACCGTCCGGTCCGTCCCTTGAACCTACGGCTGAAATTACGGTATCCGCATGGATCAGAAGGGCCGGGGCACAAGCTACCTGGGCCAAACCATTATGGTATGGCAGAAATAATGCTGATCCATGGGGACCCTATGGATTTGAGTTTTTTAACACGGATGATGACCGACTGGGATTTCATACCGCCATTAACAGCATGGAGATTGAGCCATTATCAGGTAATGAAATTGTCGGGGGTACCTGGTATTACCTGACAGGGACTTTTGACGGGACCAGCACAAAATTATATATCAATGGAGTTTTAAAAAATACTGTCATTCAGGCAGGGACCATTGGAGATTATGACGGAACAGACTTTGTGATAGGAGGTAGATCAGAAGATAATACACAGAATTATCTTGGAAGAGTGGATGAAGTTCGAATATTAAACAAAGCGAGAAACCTTGATTGGATTATAACCGAATATAATAACCAGAGCAATCCTACAGGTCTTCCTGCAGGATTTTATACCATTTCGAACGAAAATCCACATTCCGTTTTTGATTTTGGTGAGTTTTGTCAAAACAGTACGAAGTCTTATTCTGTTCCGGATAATGGATTTACCTATACCTGGTCGGTAACAGGGGGAAATATCCAATCAGGCCAGGGTACCAGTTCAGCCAACGTGCTATGGACAACAGCTACCGGAAGCGGTACAATATCCCTTGCGGTATTTGACGGATTTCAGACAGGCACATCGATAAATTATTCCGTATTGGTAAATGCAAATCCTGCTGCAGGAATTTTACCTGATCCCGCCACCACCTGCCCCGGCACAAATCTGGGACTGGACGGAAATGCATCGGGAGGTTCAGGGACGTATTCGAGTCATGCCTGGACCGGAGCAGGAGCCACCTCACTTAGTGCCACCAATATTGAAAATCCTGTTTTCAACAATGCTTCCTCCGGTACTTACAATTTAAGCTATACTGTGACGGATGACAATGGTTGTACAGGGAGTGACAACATCACGGTCACGGTAAGTGATGATGATGTGCCGGTGCCGGTATGCGGAGGCAACAAGGCAGTGACAACGAACAATGCCTGCACGTATGTACACGGTACGGATGCCTGGAACGGCACGGCCACGGACAACTGCACGGCAGCAGGGAGCATTACTATCAGCTACCAGATATCGGGAGCAACCACCGACACGGTGGCGACCTTAAACGGACAGGCCTTTAACCTGGGCACTACCTGGGTGAGGATGATCGCCGGGGATCTGGCGGGGAACATTGACAGCTGTTCCTTCACGGTTACGGTAAGTGATGATGATGTTCCGGTGCCGGTATGCGGAGGCAACAAGGCAGTGACAACGAACAATGCCTGCACGTATGTACACGGTACGGATGCCTGGAACGGCACGGCCACGGACAACTGCACGGCAGCAGGGAGCATTGCTATCAGCTACCAGATATCGGGAGCAACCACCGACACGGTGGCGACCTTAAACGGACAGGCCTTTAACCTGGGCACTACCTGGGTGAGGATGATCGCCGAGGACCTGGCAGGGAACATTGACAGTTGTTCCTTCACGGTTACGGTAAGTGATGATGATCTGCCGGTGCCGGTATGCGGAGGCAACAAGGCAGTGACAACGAACAATGCCTGCACGTATGTACACGGTACGGACGCCTGGAACGGCACGGCCACGGACAACTGCACGGCAGCAGGGAGCATTACTATCAGCTACCAGATATCGGGAGCAACCACCGACACGGTGGCGACCTTAAACGGACAGGCCTTTAACCTGGGCACTACCTGGGTGAGGATGATCGCCGAGGACCTGGCAGGGAACATCGACAGCTGTTCCTTCACGGTCACGGTAAGTGATGATGATGTTCCGGTGCCGGTATGCGGAGGCAACAAGGCAGTGACAACGAACAATGCCTGCACGTATGTACACGGTACGGATGCCTGGAACGGCACGGCCACGGACAACTGCACGGCAGCAGGGAGCATTACTATCAGCTACCAGATATCGGGAGCAACCACCGACACGGTGGCGACCTTAAACGGACAGGCCTTTAACCTGGGCACTACCTGGGTGAGGATGATCGCCGAGGACCTGGCAGGGAACATTGACAGTTGTTCCTTCACGGTTACGGTAAGTGATGATGATCTGCCGGTGCCGGTATGCGGAGGCAACAAGGCAGTGACAACGAACAATGCCTGCACGTATGTACACGCTACGGACGCCTGGAACGGCACGGCCACGGACAACTGCACGGCAGCAGGGAGCATTACTATCAGCTACCAGATATCGGGAGCAACCACCGACACGGTGGCGACCTTAAACGGACAGGCCTTTAACCTGGGCACTACCTGGGTGAGGATGATCGCCGAGGACCTGGCAGGGAACATTGACAGTTGTTCCTTCACGGTCACGGTAAGTGATGATGATGTGCCGGTGCCGGTATGCGGAGGCAACAAGGCAGTGACAACGAACAATGCCTGCACGTATGTACACGGTACGGATGCCTGGAACGGCACGGCCACGGACAACTGCACGGCAGCAGGGAGCATTACTATCAGCTACCAGATATCGGGAGCAACCACCGACACGGTGGCGACCTTAAACGGACAGGCCTTTAACCTGGGCACTACCTGGGTGAGGATGATCGCCGAGGACCTGGCAGGGAACATTGACAGCTGTTCCTTCACGGTCACGGTAAGTGATGATGATCTGCCGGTGCCGGTATGCGGAGGCAACAAGGCAGTGACAACGAACAATGCCTGCACGTATGTACACGGTACGGATGCCTGGAACGGCACGGCCACGGACAACTGCACGGCAGCAGGGAGCATTACTATCAGCTACCAGATATCGGGAGCAACCACCGACACGGTGGCGACCTTAAACGGACAGGCCTTTAACCTGGGCACTACCTGGGTGAGGATGATCGCCGAGGACCTGGCAGGGAACATTGACAGCTGTTCCTTCACGGTCACGGTAAGTGATGATGATGTGCCGGTGCCGGTATGCGGAGGCAACAAGGCAGTGACAACGAACAATGCCTGCACGTATGTACACGCTACGGACGCCTGGAACGGCACGGCCACGGACAACTGCACGGCAGCAGGGAGCATTACTATCAGCTACCAGATATCGGGAGCAACCACCGACACGGTGGCGACCTTAAACGGACAGGCCTTTAACCTGGGCACTACCTGGGTGAGGATGATCGCCGAGGACCTGGCAGGGAACATTGACAGCTGTTCCTTCACGGTCACGGTAAGTGATGATGATCTACCGGTGCCGGTATGCGGAGGCAACAAGGCAGTGACAACGAACAATGCCTGCACGTATGTACACGGTACCGATGCCTGGAACGGCACGGCCACGGACAACTGCACGGCAGCAGGGAGCATTACTATCAGCTACCAGATATCGGGAGCAACCACCGACACGGTGGCGACCTTAAACGGACAGGCCTTTAACCTGGGCACTACCTGGGTGAGGATGATCGCCGAGGACCTGGCAGGGAACATCGACAGTTGTTCCTTCACGGTCACGGTAAGTGATGATGATCTGCCGGTGCCGGTATGCGGAGGCAACAAGGCAGTGACAACGAACAATGCCTGCACGTATGTACACGCTACGGACGCCTGGAACGGCACGGCCACGGACAACTGCACGGCAGCAGGGAGCATTGCTATCAGCTACCAGATATCGGGAGCAACCACCGACACGGTGGCGACCTTAAACGGACAGGCCTTTAACCTGGGCACTACCTGGGTGAGGATGATCGCCGAGGACCTGGCAGGGAACATTGACAGTTGTTCCTTCACGGTTACGGTAAGTGATGATGATCTGCCGGTGCCGGTATGCGGAGGCAACAAGGCAGTGACAACGAACAATGCCTGCACGTATGTACACGCTACGGACGCCTGGAACGGCACGGCCACGGACAACTGCACGGCAGCAGGGAGCATTGCTATCAGCTACCAGATATCGGGAGCAACCACCGACACGGTGGCGACCTTAAACGGACAGGCCTTTAACCTGGGCACTACCTGGGTGAGGATGATCGCCGGGGATCTGGCAGGGAACATTGACAGCTGTTCCTTCACGGTCACGGTAAGTGATGATGATCTGCCGGTGCCGGTATGCGGAGGCAACAAGGCAGTGACAACGAACAATGCCTGCACGTATGTACACGGTACGGATGCCTGGAACGGCACGGCCACGGACAACTGCACGGCAGCAGGGAGCATTGCTATCAGCTACCAGATATCGGGAGCAACCACCGACACGGTGGCGACCTTAAACGGACAGGCCTTTAACCTGGGCACTACCTGGGTGAGGATGATCGCCGAGGACCTGGCAGGGAACATTGACAGCTGTTCCTTCACGGTCACGGTAAGTGATGATGATGTTCCGGTGCCGGTATGCGGAGGCAACAAGGCAGTGACAACGAACAATGCCTGCACGTATGTACACGGTACGGATGCCTGGAACGGCACGGCCACGGACAACTGCACGGCAGCAGGGAGCATTACTATCAGCTACCAGATATCGGGAGCAACCACCGACACGGTGGCGACCTTAAACGGACAGGCCTTTAACCTGGGCACTACCTGGGTGAGGATGATCGCCGGGGACCTGGCAGGGAACATTGACAGCTGTTCCTTCACGGTTACGGTAAGTGATGATGATATGCCGGTGCCGGTATGCGGAGGCAACAAGGCAGTGACAACGAACAATGCCTGCACGTATGTACACGGTACGGATGCCTGGAACGGCACGGCCACGGACAACTGCACGGCAGCAGGGAGCATTACTATCAGCTACCAGATATCGGGAGCAACCACCGACACGGTGGCGACCTTAAACGGACAGGCCTTTAACCTGGGCACTACCTGGGTGAGGATGATCGCCGAGGACCTGGCAGGGAACATTGACAGCTGTTCCTTCACGGTCACGGTAAGTGATGATGATCTGCCGGTGCCGGTATGCGGAGGCAACAAGGCAGTGACAACGAACAATGCCTGCACGTATGTACACGGTACGGATGCCTGGAACGGCACGGCCACGGACAACTGCACGGCAGCAGGGAGCATTACTATCAGCTACCAGATATCGGGAGCAACCACCGACACGGTGGCGACCTTAAACGGACAGGCCTTTAACCTGGGCACTACCTGGGTGAGGATGATCGCCGAGGACCTGGCAGGGAACATTGACAGTTGTTCCTTCACGGTTACGGTAAGTGATGATGATGTTCCGGTGCCGGTATGCGGAGGCAACAAGGCAGTGACAACGAACAATGCCTGCACGTATGTACACGCTACGGACGCCTGGAACGGCACGGCCACGGACAACTGCACGGCAGCAGGGAGCA
>CAWDBX010000005.1:0-346815 GCA_963800645.1 uncultured Bacteroidales bacterium
TATGAACAAGATAAGCCTTATCATCTGGCGAGAATACCTGACCCGTGTCAGGAAAAAATCATTTATTATCATGACCTTTCTCGGACCGGTGCTTTTTGCCGCATTGATCGTTGTGCCCGGCTGGATGGCACAGGTCGAAGACAAAGAGGTCAGTGAAATTGCCGTGGTGGAATACGATGCCAATCAACAACCTGTTCCCGATTCCCTTCAGTTTTTCAGGGATGTCATTCCCGATAAGGAAAATATTAAATTCACCTACCTGAACAATGCCCGGCTGCCGGATATTCTCAGAGCGTTTGAAGCCACAGAATATGATGGCGTGCTTTTTCTGTCGCAAAACCTTATTTCCGCCGGCAAGGAAACTTCGGTCGAGTTTTATTACCGGAAACCTCCCAGCCTGGGAATGGAAGTTCATATTTCCAAATCGATTGAGAAGTTTCTTTTTGGGAACAAGCTTTTGAGTAAAAATATCCCAGCGGATATTGTTCAAACGCTTGAAACCAAGATCAATCTTAATCGCATCAACTGGAAAAACTGGCCTGATAAACAGGAAGATGCCACGGATGTGAAAAGAGGGCTTGGGATATGTCGGAGGGTTCCTGGTCTATATCTTTATTTTCCTCTTTGGAGCGCAGGTTATGCGTGGTGTGCTGGAAGAGAAAACCAGCAGGATCGTGGAGGTGATTATTTCTTCGGTGAGTCCCTTTCAGCTGATGATGGGCAAGATAATCGGCATCGGACTTATTGCACTTACCCAGTTTCTGGCCTGGCTCATCCTCACCATTGGGATATCTACCGTGGCGCAGGTGGTTTTTCTGCCAAAGCCTGCCACAGAAATCTCACAGCAGATGGCCCCGTC
This sequence comes from uncultured Bacteroidales bacterium, assembly GCA_963800645.1. Lineage (GTDB taxonomy): Bacteria > Bacteroidota > Bacteroidia > Bacteroidales > UBA10428 > UBA5072. The sequence goes on from CAWDBX010000005.1 coordinate 860, forward strand.
TGACATTATGAATCCAGCTGCCGGTACTGAGCAGGTGGCAAATCCTCCGGTCGGCAGGGAGCAGGCCGCCGTGATGTTCAATGGTGTCATGAAGCAGCTGGGGCAGATTAATTTCATCCTGGTGATCGGGGCATTTGTATTTTACTTTGTGGGAGGCTTTATGCTTTACGGATCACTTTTTGCAGCCATCGGATCGGCTGTGGACAATGAAACCGACACCCAGCAGTTCATGCTGCCCATTTCCATACCCCTGATCCTGGGGTTGTTTGTCATGATCAACTCCTTTATAAATCCTTCGGGTCAGCTGGCCATATGGTTTTCCATCATTCCGCTGACTTCTCCCATTGTGATGATGGCCCGGATACCTTTTGAAGTGCCGGTGCTGCAGCTGCTGGCATCTGCAGCCTTGCTGATACTGACCTTTTTGGGAACCACCTGGCTTGCAGCCAAAATATACCGAACAGGCATTTTGATGTATGGCAAGAAAGTGACCTACAGGGAACTTTGGAAATGGATCAGATATTAGCGTGAATAGTTTGACCGCTCACCAATTTCCAGGCATCAATCACCGGTCACTAATTACTGTTTAAAAACTTTTTATTACTATAATAATAAAAATCTTTACTTTAGCGGAGCTAAATCCTGAAGATTCCGGATCTTATCATTCATTAAAAAATGCGCATATCCGTCATAGATCTTGGCACAAACACTTTTAACCTGTTGATCGTTGAAACGAATGACGATCAGAGCTATAAGATCATCTACAACAATAAATTACCGGTTAAACTGGGTAAAAGCGGTATTGACAAAAAAGAAATACGGCCTGATGCCATTACCAGGGGCTTAAATGCACTTGACCGGCATTTACAGACCATCCGGGAATACAATGTTGAAAAAACCTTTGCTTTTGCCACCTCAGCGGTGCGCAGTGCAAGGAACGGGGAACAATTCGTCAAGATGGTCCATCAGCGTTTCGAACTCGACGTGGAGATCATCAACGGTGACCGTGAGGCGGAACTTATTTATTTCGGCGTTAAGCAGGCTGTGAAGCTGAGCACTGATAAGGTCCTGATCCTCGACATCGGCGGAGGAAGCAACGAGTTTATCATTGCCGACCAGGATCAGATATACTGGAAGAAAAGCTACCCCCTGGGTGTTGCGCGCCTGCTGGCAAAGTTCAAACCTTCCGACCCGATCTCGATCGAAGAAATTGAATTCATCTCCAATTATCTCGAAGAAAGGCTATGCGATTTGTTCGATGAATTTAAAAAACATAAAATTACAACGCTGATCGGGGCTTCAGGATCATTTGAGACTATTGCTGCCATGATCAGGGCGGATGATCCGAATTTTGAATCTGAAACAGGAACTGCCCCCGAATCGGTGAATATTGATCTGACCGATTTTGAGAATCTTTACCAGAAACTGGTCAATTCCACACTTAAGGAGCGCAAACAGATGAAAGGTCTCGAAAGTATGCGTCTGGAGATGATTGTTGTGGCAACCCTGATCGTGAAATTCATCCTGCAAAAACTAAAGCTTCATCAACTGGTACAATCGAATTTTGCCCTGAAGGAGGGTGTTGTTTACGAGTTGCTTAACCTGAAGCCTGCTACGTTTTAATCCGCAGGGACATCAGCATCTGCTGCATATTTTTCCCAAATCATGAAATAAAATTCCATGGCAACTATATTGGTCATTGACGATGAAAAGAGTATCCGCAATACATTGCAGGAAGTACTGGAATATGAGAATCACAAGGTCGACCAGGCCACCAATGGCAGTGAGGGTCTTGAGTTATTTGACAAAGGAGAGTATGATATCGTTCTGTGTGATATAAAAATGCCGGGCATGGATGGTATTGAGGTGCTGGAAAAGTTGCACGAACGCAACCACGATGTACCCATCATCATGATCTCCGGGCATGGCAACATCGATACGGCCGTGGAGGCCATTAAAAAGGGAGCGTATGATTTCATTGAAAAACCGCTCGACCTGAACCGGCTTCTGGTGACCATGCGCAATGCCACAGAACGCAATGAACTGGTTACGGAAACCAGGGTACTGAAACGTAAGATCAGTAAAACCTATGATATCGTGGGTGAATCGGAAGCCATTAATAAGGTAAAGGACATGATTGAACGCGTGGCGCCTACCGATGCCCGGGTGCTGATCACCGGTGACAATGGCACAGGCAAGGAACTGGTAGCCCGCTGGCTTCATGAGAAAAGTTCCCGGGCTTCCATGCCTTTTGTAGAGGTCAATTGTGCTGCCATACCTTCGGAACTGATCGAAAGTGAGTTGTTCGGACACGAGAAAGGGGCCTTCACCTCGGCGATTAAGCAGCGCAAAGGCAAATTTGAACAGGCACACGGCGGCACCCTTTTTCTGGATGAGGTGGGAGATATGAGCCTGTCAGCCCAGGCCAAAGTTTTGCGGGCATTGCAGGAGCATAAGGTATCACGGGTAGGCAGTGACAAGGACATCGATGTTGACGTACGGGTAATCACCGCAACCAATAAAAACCTGAAGGAGGAGATCGTCCAGAAGAATTTCAGGGAAGACCTGTATCACCGGCTGTCGGTGATTATCATTCATGTTCCTGCCCTGAACGACAGGATCGAAGATATTCCGCTGCTGGCAGAGCATTTCAACGAGCAGATCTCCACCGAATACGGACGGCCCAAAATGATCATCCTTCCGGATGCCATCACGGAACTTCAGAAGATCAACTGGACCGGAAATATCAGGGAATTCAGGAATGTACTCGAACGGTTGATCATATTATGTGACCGGGAGATCTCGGGTCAGGATGTCACTGCATTTGCTCAACCGTTCCGCCCATAAGATCAGAGCGGAAAAACCGAATAAATATGAACAATCCTCCACCGGTATTGGGAATAATAGTTCCCTGTTACAATGAAAAGGAGATCCTGGCGGACAGCATTGAAAAACTGCTGAGCCTGGTAAGGAATTATGTCAGCACCGGCATTGTATCGGATGCAAGCTTTGTTGCCATAATCGATGACAGAAGCCGCGACAATTCCTGGGAGATCATTAAAACTTTTTCAGCAGGCCATAAAGAGCTCAGGGCGCTAAGGCTTTCCGCCAACCGGGGCCATCAGTATGCCTTGCTGGCCGGACTGCTGGAGTTCGGTGAACAAGCCGATTGCCTGGTTTCGGTGGATGCCGATCTGCAGGATGATATCGGGGTTATTGCACAAATGATTGAAAAATTCACCCAGGGAAATGATCTGGTATTTGGTGTAAGAAATAAGCGTGCCAGTGATTCACCGTTCAAAAAGGCCAGTGCTTACGGATTCTACCGGTTGATGAACCTTTTCGGGGTAAATGTCATGCATAACCATGCCGACTTTCGCCTGACCAGTCGCCGGGTAAACCGCGAACTAAAAGAGTTTTCCGAAGTGAACCTGTTCTTGCGGGGAATATTCCCCTTCATGGGATTCAATACCGCCATTGTTTATTATGAACGCGGGGAACGGCTGGCGGGAAGGACAAAATACCCTTTCCGGAGAATGGTCTCTCTTGCGCTCGATGGTATAACTTCCTTCAGCATTGCGCCTTTAAGGTTTATCACTTTTATCGGATTTCTGGTGTTTATCATCTGCCTTTTTCTGATGGGCTATGCCTTGTGGGCTTATTTTACGGAAAGAACGATCGCCGGCTGGTTTTCTACCGTTTTACCCTTTTATTTTTTGGGCGGCATCCAGATCCTGTGCATCGGAATCCTGGGGGAATACCTTGGCAAAATCTACAAAGAGGTGAAAAGAAGGCCGCGTTTTATTGTGGATGAGAAGATATAACGATTTCCTGTCGCTCACCGTATGCTGCAAAGCATGTATCAATCCTGAAGATTTGAACAGCCCTGTATTCTCCGATTTTGCACTGAAGGAATTCCTGTATTTCAGGATGACTCAGGAAGGAGGTATCATTGATTACCAGATACCGGGCACCCTTGGCCACGAATTTCCGGATAGTTTCATTTGTTTCGGGGCCAACATCCCCAAGATTGTTGCCCGGCTGATTCATCAGGTATAACGTGTAACAGTTGGTATAATCGGGCATGCTGATTACCCGCTCACCGGGCTGGATGCCGATCGATCTGAGATAAGGACGGATGGTGAAATGATCTTCAAAAACCGGATATTCGCGCTTCCATCCAAAATAACGTAAAGTCATTTCCTGCCTGGCGTGATAGACATTTACCGCTATCATACAGCAAATCAACACACTGAAATACCACGAAGCATATATCCGGGGGAATTCCGACCGGGTGATGAACAGCGCCGATAATGCAATAAAGGCGATGGGACTGAATAATATCAGGATGTAATAGTCGTGATACTGAAATTGACTATAAAACAATGCCACATAGGTTACTCCGCCAATAGCGAGGAAAAGGGTAATGATCCCCATGAATTTTGGCAGGCGGCGGAAATACACGAGAATCAGGCCGCTAAATACAGCCAGAATGTAAAGTACACCCCGGGAATAATACATGGTAAGATTCCTTTCCACAATAAACCGGGTAATTTCCTGTCTTTGACCGGAGCTGAGTATCCACCAGGGTGCGATACCGGTGAGAAAAGTAGAGGAATGATGCATCCTGTTGAACCGGATGGCATAGGAATACCAGAGCACAACAACCGCCATTCCGACTAGCATGGGAAGGTAGGTGGCCAGGGGCCGGGGAAACAAACGTTTCCCGTTTTTCGGCAACAGGTTCAGGGTTTCGACGACAGCCAAACCTCCGAGGGCGAAAAGATTGAGCGTCATGGTGGCCTTCAGCAGACCAGACAGTGCAAAAAGGATAATGGCGGCTATGAAGCAGGCATAACGCCTGGTATTCAGGTACCGGATGAATTGCCACCAGCCCGAAAAAACCAGTGCAAGCGCCGTGCTGTCTGTTAGAAAATTGTTCCCATAATAAGCCACAACGGGGGAAACAAAAACCAGGAGCGGAACAAAAGCCGCAGGCAAAAAATCATGCAGAAAATGCCGCGCGATCTTGAACAGCGCTCCGAGGCCGATCAGAAACACGATCGTGTTGACGATCCGGTAAACAGCCTCATGGGGTCCGAATATTTTATACAACAGAGCGATCAGGTAATAGAGCAAAGGGGCCTCTGCGGCAGCATATCCGCTGGTAAAATCGTCCGAAGAAAGGCTGTGAACTTCGGGTTGAAAAAATTTCATTCCATGCTGATACAGGTTCAGTGTAATCGAAGCGCTGTCGGTCTGCCGCCAGCGGTGTATACTCTGGGGAGGACTGAAAAACAGTATGTGATAATAGTAGAGGATCGCAATAACAAGGGTAATGCCATAAAAAAGCAACAATGGATACTTTCTTGCGATGCTTTTCAGGGCCAGTGACAGCTTTTCAATCATCCGGAGCGACAATCCATTAGGGTTAGCAATCGCCAAATTAATAATTTTAGCAGCAATTATTGCTAAATTGCACCCTGATTATTAACCTGTATGGGAGATACCACATTCACCAGAGAACAATTTGAGACCATTTACCCCGAGGGTATCGGGAATCATTACTGGAATCATGCCCGTAACCACATTATCAGAAAGTTCCTGGTCAGGCACAGGCTGCATACCGGCAAGATCCTGGAGATTGGCTGTGGCCGGGGAGTTGTTCTGGAGTATTTAAGATCAAGGAATATTCAGTGTACCGGAGTTGAACTGGCTGATGTGGAACCCTTTTCAGGCTGCAGGGCCGATATCTTCACCAAAACGGATGCATTTGATCTGCCTGCCGGAATCAGGGAAAGCCAGGATACTGTTTTGCTGCTGGATGTCATAGAGCATCTGGAAAATCCTGCTGCCATGCTGGAAGAGATCAAAAGGAAATTCGAGGGCGCCCGGCATATAGTCCTGACCGTTCCGGCCAGGCAGGAACTCTGGACGAATTATGATGTGTACAACGGTCATTACAGGCGATATGATCTTGCTGAAATGACCAGACTTTCTACCCCGGAGGTCCGGCTGGTGGAGGCAGGCTATTTCAATCATTTGCTGTATCCGGTTTTCTGGCTGGTTGCCCACATGATGAAAAAGCGGGAGACCAGTATTAAGGCGCCTTCCGGATTTGGTCTCGTCATCCACGGCCTGCTTTCGTTTGTATTGCGGATGGATTACAGCTTCCTCCCGGCCCGTTTACCCGGAACCTCCATTATCGCTTTGTACTCCCTGCGTGAATAAGGGCTTCTGTCAAGGTCTTACCGGACGAAATACCAGCGGTTGTTCTTTACCAGGTAGTTGTTTCGGCGCTCATAAACATCGCAATGATCAGGCCGGATCATTACTTCATCCACATAATAGACATATTTTCCGGCAAGCAGGGTATTGTATACCGTTATTTTTAACCGGTTGCCCGGTTCCGCGGTCTGAAATTTGTATTCGATCAAACCCCATGCGCCATCCACAGTTTTAAGACAATTGCCCAGCATCATGTTTTGATAGTCAACCCTTGTTCCTTGAGGATTGAACAATTCAATTTCCAGCCTGGTTTTCGGGACCAGATCGGCATTCACCGGATTCACCCAGAAGTTGAAAGAGTAAATGGTGTCGGTGTCATCGGATAAAGGACGATCAAATAAAATAGCTTTTGATTGTCCCTTTATTTGCAGGGCATTGCCCACCGGATAACCTTTTCCATTATCATTATCGTCAAAGGTCAGCTTTTCCACCCTGGCCTCCGGAATACTTTTGTAAACAGGTTCGTGATCGGGAAAAAGATTCCCGGCAAATTCCGTTGCTATCTCCCGTGATCTTTTCAGTGACATCTGTGATAAACTGTCGTAAGGAAGCCTGTACAAACTGAAGCTGGCATTGGAATCGATTTTTATTCCCTGGCGGAGCAGGGCTGTTTCTTCGGGGGTATAGTCATTGCATTTACCGGCGACGATCAGGAACGGTCTTTTATCTGGGAAGTCCTGCATGATCTCAAGCGGCCGGTAGGGCTCCAGCACCATGGCAATGTTCCTGACCGACTGGGTGACGGAGGCTCTGCTCATGTAAATAGCTGCAACAGGCAGCCCCGTTTTTACAGAAACCAGAAATGAATTTGCCAGCATTTCACAACGGGGACTGATGCCATAGTTGTCGGATCCCATGTGATAAAAGGGAAGCGGAAGGATAGCCTGGTATTGTGAAGGATCGGTACGGGTGACCCATTGATTTTCGGGGTCGTTATTCTGCCTGTCCGACCAGGCGGTAAAACGATGGTCGATGGAAGCCTGCCGGTTTTTTAAATAGAAATATACATCGGCATACAGCATGGCGACACCCAGGAAAAGGAGGATCACGGGCAAGGGTCTTCTCCTTTGGGCCCGCTGCCAGTGCCATAACCTGTAAAACACCACGATATTGATGACAAAGTAAAATAGCCAGGCAAACCTTCCAATGGCGCGCATCTGCTGTAATGGCCCCAGGTATCCGACCAGGAATTCAAGACCGAAGATAAACGGAATGCCAAAGGAATACAGCAAAGCCAGAAAAGAAGCCCAGAACATAACATTCAGGAAGTGGTTATCGGTTACCTGAAAAGCTGCTTTCCAGTTCCGCCGGTATACTTTTCTAAAAAAGCCAACCACCAGGATCAAAAAGCCAATTGCGGCGGTTAAACCTACATAAGAAATGCCTTCCCACTGAACATAGTTAAAACTCCGGATCTTATGAAGGAACTTCCATAATCCACCCATAAAGGCAGGAGAACACTCTCGGGGGAGGACTTATAAACCAGGAAACCATAGGGTTTTAACGGCCTGTCGGGTGTAAGGTGAGCAAAATGGCCCGAGATCATATAAAATACCACCACCGGGAGGATCAGCTGGAGAAGCAGGCAAAGGGCCATTTTCGTCAGAGGTTCGGATGTGCCTTTTTCCCGGTTAAAGGGGAGCATGATCCAGTAAAATACCACAGCGATCGCGAAAAAGGCTGCAAAATAAACATGACCTGTCATCAGAACAAAGAGGACAATCCCTGTGACCAGGCTGTAGGTAATTTTCCTGCGTTTCCGGTGAAACATCAGCAGGAGATAGAGGAGCAGAGGCAATGCCCACACATAGGACAGGGTAAAGTGCCCACCGAACCTGTCGATTTGCGGCGAGAGAAATGCTATGCCCACAGAGGTGAGCAAAGCCATGTAGACAGGCAGACCTGTTTCTGTCAGGAACAGATACAGGAAAACCGCAGCCAGCACTATGGAGAAAAGCATCAGAAAATTAATGATCCCGACCGTATGCCCGGCAGCGTCGGCAAGATTCTCCGGGATGGCCTTCAGGATCCCTATCAGCAATGGTTGAGACTGGGTATAGAAGGCAATTTCGCCATACGGATAATTCATGCTGCGGGAATACAACAACGACGTATCGTATTTCGCGAGGTAGCAGGAATTGTAGTAACACAATATCCCGTCGCCTTCGGTTGAAAAAAAGGTCGTATTTAGCGACAGGAGTATTTTCCCGTAAAACAGGAAAAGCATCACGACACTCAGCAGGAATACCCCGGCCAACCCCGTAAAGCGGCTTTTTAAAACACCTGAAAGATATGCCTTGCTCACCATGGAGATAATTTATAAAACTCTACCCATGCGCCCTTCCTTTCAAACCGTTTGACCAGTAAAAAGTCGCTGTTGTTCTTAACCCCCTCGTGCAAGGGATCCTTTTCATTGCTGCAGAAAACGAAGATTTCATAATCTTTTCCGGCGGCATTGCTGATATCGGTAAAGGGATGTGCCTTGTTGTTCAGGTATCCCAGGTCGGGGATGGATAAATAGTACTGCATCAGAAATGCAGTATAAATTGATTTTTCCTGCCAATGCATTTCTTCAGCGAAATTCACAGCCTCTTTCTGGAGCAGCACGGTGTTTTTAACTCCCAGGGAAGTATCCTGTTCATTCCTGCTGCCTTTCAGGGCATAAAAACCAAACAGCAATGCAAATGCACATACGATCGTGGCCTTCAGCCAGTTCTTTTTAAAGGGTACAGTAATTAGCCAGGTACCCGGAATTATAAAAAACGGAAACACGCTGAGCAGGTAACGGACCGTAAAGAAATTTACAGAGGAGAAAGTGACATACAGCATTATAAAAACGGCCGAAAAGAGCAGCAAGTGGGCCATGTGCTTTTCAATTGACCTGTTGAATATTCCATAGGCAAATGCAGCCAGGGCTGAAATAAAGAATATATTTCTGCCCTGTAAAAACAGCAGTTTCGAAAGAAGAACCCGGATCCTGTTGATGATCTCGTGAGGATCCAGGATGGCCAGATCCAGGTGTTCCGGATACAGGAACCATCCGGACCGGATTTTTTGTGCGATCATAAACACGGCAAAGACCATAACAGGGATGCTCATCATGGCTATTTCCCTTAAAAGCAAGGGTGTCGGTCTCCGCTGCCCTTTATTAAAAATCCTTTCAAGCAGGATCTTATCGAGAAACAACATTCCGATCAATACCATGCCTGTTTCCTTGGTCATGACCAGCAACACGGAGAAAACCGCAAACAAGGCCCACTTCCTTCTGAAATAAGCAAAGGTCGTAAGAAGGGACCATAATGCAAGCATGACTTCAGGGAGCAGCAGGGTACTCTGGGCCAGAAAGATGGATTGCAGGGCAAACAAAAGCGTGGCGGCATAAGCAGTGGCCTGGTCGAACAAATCTGCGGCCACAAAATAAACAGCTGCCAGCAGCAATACCGAAATCATCAAAGAAAACAGGTGAACCATAACGAGACTGGTCCCGAATACCCTGGTCCACGATGCCGACAGAAAATAAAACAGCAGCGGATGTCCGCGGGTAAGTTCGGGATTCCCGTCACCGGGAAGGATAACAGGGCCATTTTTATGCATATCCAGTACGGCAACGGCGTAGGACCACGCTTCGTCCCAATAGAACGGCAGATTCAGGTAACCGACTCTGCTGATGACAAAAAGTATCAGTAAGAACAACAAAAAGAGACTGGCTGGAAGGCGGCTGTTTTTGTCCATAAGGGGCGCGCGGTCTTATGTAACAAAAATAACTTTATTTTAAAGAATTAAAACCTGAAATAAATGAAAGGCTGAAGTCCTGCTGAAACCGACTGATAAATGATAAATACCGTGAGGGCGCTGAGGATAACCTTCTGATACAGCGGTGTTGCCACAAACCAGTTCATGCCCTTCTCCTTGAATGAACCGGGCAGCCAGTGCAAAACAAACCCCAGGGCCATCACTGCAAACACTTTCCAGTAAGAAAGCAGCATTTCCGGCACCTGCATCCATCCGAAATTCCTGGCGATCTGATTCATCAAATCGTTGGTTCCCTGCAGGGATTCTCCCCGGAACCAGATCCGGGTAAAGGTGATGAAATTGAAAGTTATGAAGATCTTCCAGAAATCAGCGGCCCAGTGACTCGAGTTCTCCCAGGGGCTGATCTTCCGCCAGAATTTGTATACCACAATACCCAGGCCGTTCAAACCGCCCCAGATCACAAACATCCAGCTGGCGCCATGCCATAATCCGCCCAGGAGCATGGTCATCATGAGGTTGATATTGGTGCTCACGGTTAATCTTACAGCAGGAGAAAAGTACATGATGATGCCCGCAATGACCATCACGCCTGTAAATAACGGAATCAGCCACAGCTTGCCTGAAAGAAGCACGACAAAGGCGAAAACGAGCAGAAGGCTGATATAGGTGAAGAGTGAGGCCCCCCGATTCCCTCCCATGGGAATATACAGGTAATCCTTTAACCAGGATGAAAGCGACATATGCCAGCGTTTCCAGAAATCCCCGACATTTTTTGCCTTATAAGGGGAATTGAAGTTTTTCGGAAGGCGGAATCCCATCAGCAGGGCCAGGCCGATGGCAATATCGGTATAGCCTGAAAAATCACAATATACCTGCAGGGAATAGCCATAAAGTCCCATCAGGTTCTCAAAGCCGGAGTAAGATACGGGATTGGCAAATACCCTGTCGATCATGTTCAGGGCAATGAAGTCGCCAATGAACAACTTTTTTACCAGGCCTTTCAGGATCATAAATACGGCGATGCCAAAATCAGTGTTTGAAACGGAGTAGTCTTTGTAGATCTGCGGAATGAACTGAGAAGCGCGGACAATGGGGCCGGCTACCAATTGGGGGAAAAAGGAAACAAAAAAACCGTAATCGGAGAGCCTGGTAACAGGTTTAACCTGTCCGCGGTATACGTCAACAGCATAACTGATGGTCTGGAAGGTGAAAAACGAAATACCCACGGGAGGCAACAATTTACCGATGTCAAAGTGAGTGCCCAGTAACATGTTGGACCAGGCAGCACCATGATTGATCACCTCAAAATGAGTGCCCAGCAATGCATTGATGGTTTCTGTAAAAAAAACGTCATACTTGAAAAAGGCCAGTACCGAAAGGGTTATCATCAGACTAATTGCAAGCCAGACCTTTTTTCCGTTTTGAGACCGGGCATTATAGATAGCCTGCCCGATATAAAAATCGATCACCGTGGAAAACACCAGAATAAAAAGAAAAAGACCTCCGGTTTTGTAATAGAAAAACAAGGACACCAACCAGAGATATACATTGCGCGTGGTTTTTTGTTTATACAGCAGGGAATAGAACACGAGCACGATCAGGAAAAAGCCCCAGAAATACAACCGGGTAAAGATCAGCGGTGCATCCGGATCGAAGAGAAATATTTGTTTTAACTGGTCAATCATGGAGCGGAGGCTTGATACCGGATATCAAAGGATGGGTGATGGGTGCGATCTGGGTCAGAAGGCCGGGGAAACCATGTGGCTGTTCGGATGCCGTTTGGAACACATGATCGTCCCAACTGTTGATAAAAGCGCTGAAAAAAAGATCACCCTTGAGCAGGTACCCGGTTTTATTGAAATGGATATGGTCTCTGTTCATCAAGCCCTGATCATACCAGGCTTTTACAGAATTCAATCCGCCCATGACCGAATAAAAATCCCAGACCCCGCAATCCTCTGAACGGGCAATTTCAAATATGATGCGGCGCATGTGGGCAGTATTCTGGTTGATATAACGCTTATACAGGTAACTGTCGTTGGGTACGGTCAGCAGAATCGCTGCCTGCGGGGCGGCCCGGCGTACCGAATCGAGAAGTTGCCGGTAATTATTCCGATAGGCCTCTTCATCGAACTTTCGGGTATTGCCTTCGTTGGTGCCGATGGAGATGATCACCCAGTCGGGTTCCAGTGTTTTTAATTGCGGAACGAACAGTTTGCAACGGAGATAGGATTCCAGTTTGGCGCCATTTACGCCAATGGTATTATAAATGACACCGGGATCGTCGTTTTCGAGGCTTATCCCGTACAACTGGAAAGGTTTTTCGGCGGAATCGCCCTGTGCAATATGGATGACAAGGGTATCGGCATATTCTGCCAGGCTGTATTGCACATATTGGCTCCCATCGTTCACCAGCAGTGCTTTTGATGAATCACCGGGGTTAATGTCCGGGATGATACCGGATTCTGAGGCGTTGCAGAATATTTTAACCCGGTTAAAATCATATTGCCGAAGGGTGTCATATCTGGCAACAATGCTGATACTGCCGGTGGGGCTGGTCAACTCGGATGTGATACCTGACAGGCCCAAAGTAAATGCGGGGACCTGCTGGGTATTTTTGCAGGTTTGCCAGTCTCCCGAATAGGAGATCCGCAGGTTTGACGGGCAATTGGTATGCGCGATACTGTAGGGGAAGAAAAAGCCGCGGGAGCCTAGAACACCGGGATAGAACGATTGCAGTTCCTGCCGCATACGATGGGTATACACATCTGCCTGCAGGTGCGATCCGCCAAGGTGAACGATCCGGATCTGCTGATCGCCGGTCTTTATCAGGGTGTCAAATTTGGAAAACAGGTCGCGGTAGAAGACATTGTGATTGACCAGTTCAAAACAATTGTTGTTGTATCGGATAAATCCATAATCGGGCAGATCAAAAGGATTGGCGGGAATCTGTGCCCGGACAGACTGCAGCAAAAAGAACAGGTATACCAGGAGACTAATTCGCATGATTTTCAAACCGGTGATATTCAAGAATAAAGGAATTGTAAAACATTTGGGCAATGGTTTTTGCCCCGCGGGGATTGAAATGGACAAAATCACCGGATGCCAGGGGAGGATTGGCAAAAACCCACGAGGGCATGGAATTATGTCCTCCCATAGCCTGATACATATCCCAGAATGCTGCCCCTGATTTAAAAGCGGCGGATTTCAGGGCATCCCTGACTTTTTCCACGTTGGGATTGGTCACATAGCGGTTTTTATCCTTAACCGACATGTCGGCCACCCCAATAACAAGAATGGCAGCTCCCGGACAGAGTTTTTTTATTCTTTTCAGCTGGCTGCTGAACCAGTTTTCATAGCCGGTATAATTGCTCAGACCGGAGGGGACAAAGTTCCCGCCAAACTGCAGAATGAATAACTTGACGTTAAGTTCCCGGTACATCTCAGCCATCAGCTGTTCGTCGAAAAGCGTAAAAAACAGTCCTGAACAGCCCCGGAGCGGAATATTGTCCACCGCAACGCCCTGCTGACCATCGAGGGCGATCCCATAGATCTCGGGACTTGACCGACCTTTGAACTTCAGCAGGAGTTCTTCGGAAGGGCTGTCAAATTTCCAATGAATGACCTTGAGCCGGTTGGCCGAGGGAAACAGATCGGCGTCCAGCAGCTTATTGTCGAGGTAGAGCTCGTTCAGGAAGGGTTCTTTGTTCTGACTGTAGAATACCCGACATTGGCTGAAACGGCGGGTATTCTGATAGGCATAGGGAGACCGGCTGAATTTAATCCATGCTTCAGCAGTATCACTTTCTGCTGACGGACCATCGGGCAAATAACTGCAAAAGCTTGCCAGCGCCCCGTATCTCCGATGTCTGATGGAAGTGTCGATTTTTCCGAAACCAATGTACCTGGACCAGTTCTCAGAGTTATCCTGTTTCATCGAAAAACCATAAGGATAAAGTTGAGCGGCAGGCACCAGACCTGCACCTGAGCCTCCGAATTTTGTCTGCAGCCGGTTGCGCAAAAGTGAGGTAATGCGGTCATCCTCGATCTGGGAATCACCGTAATGCATGATCCGGATCAGCTGTCCGGAGGAAGGCAGATTTTTCAGGGTCCTGAAAAACGGATACAGCACCGTGGAATCATTCTGGGGGTATTCAATCGGGGTAATGCTGTTTGCCAGACTGTCTGCATTTGCCCGCAGCGTATCCATAGCTGCAAGGCTGCCATCGGCCATGGCTGTCAAAACCGAATCGCTCAGGTAGGTTTGCTGTTTCAGAATTTGGGAAATATCCGCATATTCTTCCTGGTCGGAGGGGAAAAGATCTTTTGCCGTAAAAAACCGAAGGTGCAGGTCACCGGAAATCTTTATACCCTCTTCGGGAAAGAACATCGCGCCTGCAATCAACAGGATGAAAACCGATACCAGAAACAGCAGTGTGCTCGAAGGTTTCATGATGACTTCCCAATCAGTTAAAAAGTGCCAGGCAATTCATTTCCGTTATTTTGCCTTTGGCCAATGACAACCGGCTAACAGCTAACAGCTTTTTATACGGCAGATCCGTTGAAGCGTTTCAGGATTTAGGCCTTATTTTAAGTTGCTGACCGGCTTTGATTTTGCTGACATCCGATAAATTGTTCAGGCTTTTTATTTCGCTTTCTGTCACGCCAGGGTACAATTTAATGATATCCCAGATGGTATCCCCCTGTTTCACCGTGTAGATAATATAGTCTTTTCCGGCTGTAACCGTGTTTACAGGTTTTTCAGCTGCGGGCGTAACCGTTTTGCCAACCTTTGCCTGCTTTTCTGCGAAAGATAAATCATTTATATTCTGATATTTGCTCAGGTTATTCCTGGGTACATAAATGACCAGCTTTTGTCCCGCCCGGATGGTATTGTTCCTGATATTATTCCAGTACCGGATATCGGAAATCCGGACATTATACCACATGGAAACAAAACCAAGGTTATCTCCTTCCTTAACCGTATAGTAAAGTTTGGCATAGTTACCGGGAGGCGCTTCACCGTTGTTATGGGCATCGTAACTGGTAGGCGTGGTGATTACCTTTTCCGGATTAAAATAAACAGAATCCTTATAAGCATAGATATCCTTTTCAAAATCGATAAACCTGCAGTTTGATCCAGGGGAAGCCTTAACGTCATGGGATTATCTTTGCCGGAATAATGTCGGTCCGGTATTGAGGATTCATATCGCGCAGCAATTGCAGGGGGATGCCCAGCACCTCGGAGACCTGTGCCAGATGAAGGTTTCGGGTAACCATGATGGTATCATTGGCGAGCGGAAAGCTGACGGGTACAGGTTTCAGATTATGTTCCTTATAATAATTCATCACATAGGTTGCGGCAATAAAAGCCGGAACATGTCCGCGGGTTTCGCGCGGAAGATAATAATAGATATCCCAGTAATTTCTTTTTCCCCCCGAGCGTCTGATGGCCTTGTTCACATTGCCGGGTCCGCAATTGTATGCAGCAATTACCAGTGTCCAGTCATTATAAATCCCATACAGTCTTTACATGAAACTGGCGGCTGCATGGGTCGATTTGATCGGATCACGCCGTTCATCCACCAGTGAATTGATGGTAAGACCATAAATTCTGCCGGTGCCATACATGAACTGCCAGAGTCCAACCGCCCTGGCCCGTGAATACGCCCTGGGATTCAGGGCCGATTCAATGATGGACATGTATTTCAATTCATTGGGGAGTCATAATAGTCGAAGATATCATCAAAAAGCGGAAAGTAATATTGTGAAAGACCCAGCATGACACCTACGGAACTTCTTTTTTGCCGGGTATATACCTCAATATACCGGCGGACAAGCGAATTATAGGTAAGATCCACCACGGTGGGAATCTTCTTAAGCCGTTCGATATATACTGAATCGGGAAAATCGGGAACAAGGCTGTCGGACTGTCATAGTTCCAGAATATCAGGATCGCTTGCCGATAGCCTGATCAACATAATAGAGATTCAAGAAGACTGTCGAGATTTTCATCAAAATTCAGGTCCGTCATGGTGGTATCATCCAGTATAGCAGGAATGGTATCCTTGTTGTATGTGAAATAGCCATAAAGTCAGCAACGCCAAATGGTGCTATTATAAGTAAACCCAGAATAAGCTTTCGCATAGCAGAAATTTTCGCAAAAATAATTAAAATCCTAAATTAATACGAAAACCGACAGCGGCAGTCATTCCGGGAGTTTCAAACAATGACAGGCTCCAATGCATGGTAAGGTCATCGGAAACATCATAATTAAAAAAATGGGCATCGACCATGGCATCCACAATATTCAGCAAATACATGGCCCCGAGCCCAGAACACTAAGATCGCGGTAACGCCGGTAATAATCCCTGCCCAGTGGGCAGGATCTCGTAATCATAGTATACTCCGTCAATATAGGAAGGCGTTTCAGGACTGCCGTTAACATAGGCATCCCTGAATTTTATATATTTAATCTGGTTGTATCTGGCAAAGTAAGCAAATGCTCCACCGGCGCCATAG
Source organism: uncultured Bacteroidales bacterium (assembly GCA_963800645.1). Taxonomy (GTDB): domain Bacteria; phylum Bacteroidota; class Bacteroidia; order Bacteroidales; family UBA10428; genus UBA5072. Next base: position 17,423 of record CAWDBX010000005.1, read on the forward strand.
ATGATGGGCAATTTCCAGTATTTCTTATTGTATACCTGGCCGAGGCCGGGACATACTAGCAGAATAGAAAACTGCCTGTACGCGGACTGTGTTTATGCACTGTGGTATCGGGCAATGCAGTATCTGATTCCTGTGCATGAACACGGATGTGGAACCAGGAATAAAAAACCGCCATGATCAGGCAGAAAGTGAGCGGTCTTATTTTTACCAGCAAAACTACTGCGATTTCGGATACAATGTGTTACCGGTTTAATCTTTAAGCCGGTCAAAGATACCGATTATTCTTTCGAGTTCATCATCGGAGCGAAAAGGGATAACAATTTTTCCCGTTCCGTTGGTGTTGCGTTGCAAGTAAAATATTGGTGTTGAAGAAATCAGCCAGATGATTTTTCAATGCCTCATAGGGCTGAGGGGTTTCCTGCGGAAGGGACTATTTCCTGGATTTCCGGATCAGGTCGTTTTCCAGTTTTCTGGCAAGTTCTTCAGCCTTCCTGACCGAAAGTTCTTTTTCGATAATCTGATAAAAAAGTTTGAGCTGATCCCTGGGATCTTCAATAGCGACCAAAGACACGTGCATGACCCATGGAAATCCTGTTGTCGCGAAGGCCAATCTGAATTTCAGCCGGAAGTTTGAGCAACCGGAGATAATTTGAAACGGTAGCTCTTTTTTTCCCTACCCGCAGGCTGAGATCTTCCTGGGTAAGGTCACACTCCTCCACCAGTCGCTGGTAGCTGATGGCAATGTCCATGGCATTCAGGTCCTCGCGTTGGATATTTTCCACCAGGGCCATTTCAAGCATTCCCTGGTCATTGGCGGTACGGATATAAGCCGGAATATGGGTGAGACCGGCCATACGGGCGGCCCTGAACCGGCGTTCACCGGTAATCAGCTGATATCGTCCCTTTTCCGTTTCACGGACAGTGATGGGCTGAATAACACCCATTTCTTTAATGGATGAGGCAAGTTCGTCAAGCGCTTCCTGATCAAAGACCGTTCTTGGCTGAAAAGGATTGGTCTCAACCAGGTCGATATCGATCTCTGTTCCACCGGTCACGGATCTTACCGCAACCACTTCAGGTTCTGCCTCTTCGATCAGGGCACCCAGACCTCTTCCAAGTGACATTTTTCTTTGCCATGGTATTTACTCAATGGTTTTTTGGTTTTCGGGAATCTTGGTGTCCCCGTTTTTCTGCAATACTTCCCTGGCCAGATTGAGGTAATTTAAAGATCCTTTGGATTCGGCATCATACAAAATGACCGGTTTTCCAAAACTGGGTGCTTCACTGATCTTAATATTCCGTTGAATGATGGTATCAAAAACCATTTGCTGAAAATGCCGTCTTACTTCTTCAACCACCTGGTTTGAAAGCCGCAAACGTGAATCATACATGGTAAGTACAAATCCTTCAATATCAAGATCAGGATTCAGCCTGCTCTGGATGATTTTAATGGTATTGAGCAGTTTGCCAAGTCCTTCGAGAGCAAAATACTCACATTGCACAGGAATCATAACTGAATTGGCTGCCGTAAGGGCATTAACGGTAATCAATCCCAAGAGAAGGAGAACAGTCAATCAGTATATAATCGTATTTCTTTTCAATCTTGTCGATGACCGTCTTCAGCATTTTTTCCCGGTTGGGCATGTTGAGCATCTCAATTTCAGCACCAACCAGATCAATATGGGAGGGCAACAGATCAAGCCCTTCAATTTCACTGTTTAGAATAATATCGTTTGGATTGATTTCATCAATAAGACATTCATAAATGCTGGTTTTGATATTTTTCACATCGAATCCCGAACCTGATGTGGCATTTGCCTGAGGATCAGCATCAATCATGAGCACCTTTTTTTCAAGAACTGCCAGACTTGCTGCCAGGTTAATGGCTGTAGTGGTTTTTCCCACACCACCTTTTTGATTTGCAATGGCAATTATTTTTCCCATCTGTACAGTCTTTGCAATTTCTTTATGATTCCGCTATGAGGAGCGGGTTCAAAAATACAATTTAATAACTCAAGGAATTTTTATTTAAATCCCCCTTTTGTAAACAATAATTTTTCATTTATGAACAAGTTATTAACAATTGCGAACTATGCTGCTGACTGTTAATAACCTAATGTATATAATTGATAATCTGTATAATAGATATTAACAGAAACCGGCTGATAACTGGTTAACAGCCTTCTATCGTCATTAAAAACAGGAAGATTATGATCACAATGACGGGATCATTTCGATCTCGTACAAAGAGGGCCAGTTTTTCCCTGTAACAAACAAATGCCCGTTTTGAGGATTATACGCAATGCCATTCAATACTTTGCTGTAATCACCCTTGGATCCTTCCGGCATCAGTTTTTCGAAATCAACTTTGCCGAGTACTTTTCCTGTGAAAGGATCAATGATCACGATATAACTCTGTCCGTAAACATTGGCCAGGATTTTATCCCCGATGTACTCTATTTCATTCAGGGCGCTGATCATGCCTTTGTGATCAAACACCTCAATTTTGTCGATCTGGGTAAAAAACTCAGGTTCAAGAAAGAAAAGCTGCGCAGAGCCGTCGCTCATAATCAGGTTTTTCCCATCAGAGGTCAATCCCCATCCTTCCCTGATCTGATAGTCGAAGCTCCTGATCTGCTGCAATGTATTCTTGTCGTAAATGAATCCTACCTGCGATTTATAGGTGACCTGATACAACTGGTCCTTGTAGAGGGCGATCCCTTCTCCGAAGTATTGCGGTGCAAGGGCAACCATTTTCAACGGCTTGCCGGTTGGAATATCCACAATCCTTACCGATGATTTGGATTCGAGTCCGGTACTTTCAATTAAAACACCGTCACTATACAGGAGACCCTGGGTATAGGCCTGGTCGTCATGCGGGTATTGACGAATGATCCTGTACTTGTAGTTTTGCGGAACAATGTCGGACAGGATCACCAATCCTGCATTATGGGAATCGTAAAGACTATCCTGATAATACACCATAATGCGGAGCGCTGTTTGTCCCACGCGACTTCCCTTTGATGACCAGTATATTTTGTCCGGTATACCGGAAGTAAATACCCTGGTACTGTTGCCGGCGAAAATGGCGACCGAGTCGATTTGAATGTCGGGATTCAGCTGTTCGAGTCCGATCTTGACCGAATCGCCGCAGGTTATGACGGTATTGGCTTTGGGTGAAGTGAGACTGGTCAGGTTCTGCCGGATCTGCTCAGCGTTGTCCTCAAGTTTTTGCGGTGCATTCTTCCGGCAACAGGAAAGAAGCAGCACCAAAGCAAAGATCAGATAGAACAGGGCAGGTATTCTGAACATGGTCCTTATGGAATTAATACATTCAGGGATTACTGAAAAAGCTTTTTCAGTCTGCTGCCAACTTTGGTATTACCTTTTGCCAGATTACTGAGCTCATTGTATTCAGAGTCGGCATAATCAGGATTCAGCATCTGCCAGATTTCACTCCAGCCCGGGAAGCCTCCTACATTTCTGTCGTCAATGAAAAGTTCCACATCAATTTTGCGGCTGCTGGTTTCCATATCAAAAACCTCTTCGGGATAGCTTTTATTGATGGCATAGAATTCAATACCTTTTTTTCGGCAGTATTCTATGGCTTCATCAAGCTCTTTGCCATGCCTGAATGTCCATAGTATCAGCTGATGACCCAGCTTTTGCAATTGTTTGAGCGTTTCAAAAGCGAACAGCTTTTCTTCTCCGATTTGTGGATAACGATGTTCCACGATGGTTCCGTCAAAATCCACTGCGATTTTCATGTTGTGATATCTCCAGGTGTTATAATGTGGATAATACACAAAAATATACATTTAAATTAAAATCGAGTTACATTTGCATGCAAGCAGGAAATTTTATTCTGTTAACTTTTCATAAAAAGCCATAATCATTGCATCAATGAATCTTACCACAATTAAAAACGGATTACCCAGTTTTTTTACTTCCCTGGGACTGATTTCAGGTTGTATATCCATAGTGATCTGCATTTCACGTGGAGATCTCAATCTTGCCGGTTACTTCATCCTGGCTGCAGCTGTTTTTGATTTTGTCGACGGTATGGTTGCCCGTGTTCTCCACAGTATTTCCGCTTTCGGCAAGCAGCTCGATTCATTGGCTGATGTGGTGAGCTTCGGGGTTGCTCCTGCCATGATCCTCTACCGGCTTATTCTTCTTTCGTATGTTAAAAGTACTCCCGGCGCAGATTTCGATGTAATGCAACCGACCCTTGGAGAGTCTGTCATCCTGTATAGTGCATTCCTGATCGCCGTTTTTTCGGCCCTCAGGCTGGCCAAATTTAATCTCGATCCGGAACAGATAAAAAACTTCAAAGGGTTACCTACTCCGGCCAGTGCTTTATTTATTACAGCTATTGGTTTTATTGCAGAAAGCAGCAGGGAGCTTCCTTTTAAGGATATGATCTTTAACAGGTATTTCCTCCTGGCGGTAGTGTTGTTTTTATGCTTCTTCCTTGTCTCTGCCATCAGCATGTTCTCCCTCAAATTCTCCTCCTTTAGCTTCCGGAAAAACATCCTGCGTTACCTCTTGCTCCTCTTCGCCGCTATATTGCTGGTGGCTTACGGACTTCCGGGACTTGCCCCGGTGATATTATTGTATATTGTATTATCGCTGGTAAATAACTGGTTCGTGAAAATGGAATGATGCAGGCAAAGGTTATCAGGCTACAATTCCTTTTCAAGCTTTTGAATCGCCTTTTCCTGTTTTTTCTCATAATACCGCAAAGCCAAACGAACGGCATACCAGCTGAGTAAAATAACAGCCGGCCAGCTGAGCAACATCAGAACAGAAGAGAGGTACATATGCAGAATGGATTTAATTAATAAACATGTGATTCCGATTCGATTTCATCCGTGCTGATCTTTTCGCGGTTAATCGATCTCCAGGCGTAAAAGATATAGGCCGCCACAAAGGGTACCAGCAAGGATACATAACTCATGGCAATCAGCGTATACCTGCTCGAGGAACTGTTGATGATGGTAAGTGAGCTCTGAAGATCAAAAGTGGATGGGTAATACGCGGTATGGTGATAACCGGCAAGCGCAAACAGGCTGAATACAACCAATAGGGTCCCGATCCCTGAAAACCAGATTCCTTTGGAATAACCCGCGATCATTAATGACTTCACAATCCCGAACAGCACCAGCAGGGTTCCTGACAAAAACATAAGCGCCACCAGCGGCATACCGATAAGGTTATGCAGGTATTTAAACTGCTCTAAATATACTTTCCCCGATTGCGGATCAACGGCAAATCCCTTACGGGTAAGCAGGAGACCTACAAAGACAAGGAATACGACAAGAAAGGGCAGGGTATTTCTGAGGAGGGATTTTTTTGCCCTGACCTGGATCTCATCGTGACGGATATTATTCATAAAATACAGGATGGCCAGAATCCGGGCCAGGAAAAACACGGTAAGGCCAAGGGAGAGATTGTGAATATTCAGAGCTGCTTCGAGTCCCCTGTAAGGAGTTTCCCAACGGGAAATCACCGGATCACTCACCCGGGTGATATTGTTAAAATCGATACTGAATGCTGATCCCGTGAAAAAAGTTGCCACGGCGGTTCCAAGCAAAATAGTACCCAGCGCGCCATTGATGAAAAGAAAGGTTTCAAAAGTACGGTGCCCAAAAACATTGGCGGGTTTCGACCGGTATTCGTAAGCAACAGCCTGGATTACAAAACAAAAGAGGATGGCCATCCATACCCAGTAGGCACCGCCGAAGCTCGTGGAATAAAACAGGGGGAACGAGGCAAAGAATGCTCCGCCAAAGGTAACCAGGGTAGTGAAAGTAAATTCCCACTTGCGGCCCAGAGAATTCACCAGGAGGGTACGTTCAGCCTCATTTTTACCAAGGGTGTAAATCAAAGTCTGACCACCCTGTACGAACAATAAAAAGACAAGCAATGATGCCAGCAGCGAAATAATCGCCCACCAGTATTGCTGCAATGCAAGATAGGATAATGATTCGAACATAAAGCTTCCTCCTTATTTGGGACCTATTTTAATTTGTTTGAACATGATGCTCAGTTCGGCAATAAGCAAAGCAGTGAACAACACTGCAAACAAAAAGAATGTGATCTGAACTGACGAGGCATTAATATGCGATACGGCAGCAACAGTCGGCAACAGATCCTGGATTACCCAGGGCTGACGGCCCAGCTCCGCCAGCACCCATCCTGATTGGGAAGCAAGATAGGCCAACGGAATGGTGAATATGGCCAGGCGCAACAGAAACCTTTTGTTTTCGAGGGTATCCTTGTACAGGTTGAATAAAATGATCAGCAACAGCAGCAGAAAGTAGAATCCAAGACCTACCATAATATGAAAACTGTAAAAGGCCACCGGTACATTGGGGATCACGCTGTTTGGATCATTCAGAAATCCATACCCGAAGTAGCGGAAATAGTCGTTTTTAAACTCCTCACTGCTGAAAGTTGCTTTCAACTGATCATAAGTTGCCGAATCACCATTGTCGCGGGCTGTTTTCAACCGGGCGAGGGATTCCCGAGCAAATTTGCCCCGATCGATCTTTTCTGCAACGGACATAATACCACGGTCGGCATTTCCATCCACCAGGTCATTGATGCCGGGGACAAAGGCGTCAAAATGTCCATAAGCCATATAGGATAAGATATTCGGAATTTCTATCCGGAATGCAAAATCTTTAACATTCCTGGAATTGGTATCGCCCGGCGCAGTCGACATAATCCCAATGGCGACCAGTCCGGCACCCATCTGGCCGTTGTACAGACCCTCCAGTGCTGCAAACTTCATGGGCTGTGCACGAACAATCTGCCGGGTAGACCCGTCACCGGAATAAATGAGCATGAGCGATGAAATCAATCCGAAGACAGCAGCCACCAATATACTGCGTTTGGCAAAGGATACTTCCCTTCTTTTCAGGAGGTACCATGCACTGATTCCGATAACAAACAGGGCAGCCAGCACATATCCGGAGGTAATGGTGTGCAGGAACTTGTTAATGGCCACAGGAGAGAGGAAAACTTCCCAGAAGTTGAGCATTTCGTTCCGGGCAGTATCGGGATTGAAATGCATCCCTACCGGTTTTTGCATCCAGGCATTTGCCACCAGGATCCACAAAGCGGAAAGATTTGAGCCGAAAGCCACCAGCCAGGTGGAAACCAGATGGAATTTCTTGCTGACCTTGTTCCATCCAAAAAACATGACGGCGATAAAGGTCGACTCCAGGAAAAACGCCATTATTCCTTCAATGGCCAGGGGAGCGCCGAAAATATCGCCGACAAACCAGGAATAATTGGACCAGTTGGTTCCGAATTGAAACTCAAGGATAATTCCGGTGGCTACACCAATGGCGAAATTAATCCCGAACAGCGTCATCCAGAATTTGGTGATTCTTTTCCATTCCTCTCGCCCTGTTCGCACATAAAGGGTTTCCATGATGGCGATGATAAAGGACAACCCAAGGGTCAGGGGCACAAAAATCCAGTGGTAAATGGCTGTCAGGGCAAATTGCCCGCGTGACCAGTTGACCAGAGACAAGTCGATGTTTTCAAACATAATTATCGTGGTTTTGCTAACTGTTCAATGACATGGTCCCCTCTTTCCTTATCATTGTTGAATTTCACTTTAAGGATATCAGGGAAAAAGAAAATTTTCAAAATGAAGAACAGGATAAAAAGCTTGATCAGAATAATTACCCACAACTTTTTGCCAACGGTCATACTCCGGAAACCGTCGTAATAAAAATAAAATACTTTATGAAAAACAGACCTGTTCAATAAAGACAGCTATTAATCTATGTAAAGATATAATTTTTGTTAAATAATGAGGTGTATTCACCAACAAAAAACCAGGACCGGCAGGACGTATAGGGAAGATGCAATTAAATTTTAACAATGGATAAACTTTTTGAAGAACTATTTTGTTGTATCTTCGTAAATATCTAAAAAATGAACGTACCTATGAAAAAATTCTTAGCTTTCACCGTCGCAATTCTTTTTGTTGGAGTGTTATCCCTGTCCGTTCTGGCTTTCACAGACGATGATCCCAAGAAACAGTCCACTGAAACTACCAAAACAGAGCAATGCACAAATCATAAAGAAGCTGCTTCTGAGACAACAGAAAAAAAGGCATGTTGTGCTGAAGCAGGCAAGACTGCCACCGGCGAATGTGCAAAATCTGCTGAATGTAAAGAACATAGTGAAAAAACAGCTGATGCAAAATAGCTTACAGCAATGATTTTTTTCTCAAGGGGCGTTGCTAGCAGCGTCCCTTTTTTTTGTGCCGGTTAACAGACAAATCTTATTAATTTTACAGGCAACAAAAATCAGTTTTATCATGGCAGATAATAAGGTATTGAAAGTAACGGACCAGGTCAGCTGGATAGGCATTCTGGATAAAAGTATTGTCACTTTCGATATTGTAATGGAGACGAAAGAAGGCACGACTTATAATTCCTATTTTATTGATGCTGAGAAGAAGGTGATCATTGACACTGCAAAAGAAAGTTTCAGGGACAGCTATCTTGACAAGGTACGACAGGTTACCGATCCAGCTGAGATTGACTATATTGTGGTTACCCACACTGAACCTGATCATTCAGGCTGTCTGAAATACCTTTTGGAACTGTCGCCCAGAGCGAAAGTGTATGGCAGCAGGCAAGCCATCGGTTACTTGCAGGATATGGTTGGCCAGCCTTTTGAATTTGTCTATGTTAAAGACGGCGATGTGCTCGATCTGGGCAACAAGACCCTGAAGTTTATTTCAGCGCCCAATTTGCATTGGCCCGACACGATATTTGCCTATCTGCAGGAGGACAAGTTGTTGTTTACCTGTGATTGTTTCGGCGCGCATTTTTGTCGCGATGCCATGTTTGACGACCTGGTGGGGGATTACCGCGACTCGTACCGGTATTATTTTGATGTGATCCTGAAACCCTTCAGCAGTTTCATGGTGAAAGCCATTGAAAAAATAAAACCGCTGGAAATTAAAGCAATATGTCCGGGTCACGGCCCGATATTACGATCTACCTGGAAAGAGAAAATATTTATTGCGGAGAGACTGGCAGAACAATACATGGCCGATTCATTATGCCAGGATAACAGCATCCTCATTACTTACATATCGGCCTATGGCTATACAAAAAAGATGGCTGAAGCTATTGCAGAAGGTATTCGTGAGATAGTCGATTACAAAATCAACATTGTGGATATTGAAAATATCAGGTTGGGTGAACTGGAAGAGTTTATCGTCCGGAGTAAATCCCTGCTCATAGGATCCCCGACCATTAACCAGAATACGCTGCTGCCTGTTTACAAAATGTTTTCGGTGATTAACCCTTTACGGGACAGGGGAAAGAAAGCATCTGCCTTTGGATCTTACGGCTGGAGCGGAGAAGCGGTCAAGATTATTGAAAATCAGCTTAAAGCGCTAAAATTGAATGTGGTTCTGGAAGGCATTTCCAGTAAATTCTCTCCCAACGATCAAAAATATCAGCACATGATTGATTTTGGCCGCAGTTTTGCCCGTTACCTGGTGGAGCCGGGCAGTGGCGAATCGGGTGCTTAATGCTGTTTTGAAACCGTAAGCCTCACCGTACCCCAGGGTTGCCCCCTGCTCATCAACCTCAGCATATAAATACCTTCCGTGTAATGCTCCAGGGGTATTTCCATTTCCTTTGTTCCTTCGGGAATCACTTTCATTTGAACCATTCCACCGGCACTGTTGTAGATTTCAAGCGTAATATCCTCAGGGATTTCCTGGCGGAATCCGATATAGGCTGTCTTTCCCGCAGGATTGGGATACACCATGAAGGATCGCCATGATGATCCGGGATCATCCACCTTCAATGGAATAAAGGTGCCAATGGTATCCACTGCAACCTGGTAGACTTCGCCTGTTGATTCATTCTGAATAAAGGCTGCAATCCTCAGCTGATCCTGATCAGAAACATGCTGAAGATCCCATTCCGAATCAATATACCGGTATTCTCCCTGCGCCCATTCCTGGTATATGGTGGTACCTGCGGCATCGGGAAGCATAGCTTTCACCACACTTTCAAAGGAGGTTTCCCCGTTACCGCCGGTAACACCGGTAACAAGCTGTTCTATCACCGCCAGGTGAATGGTAAGTTCTGTGGCGGGGATATTTTCCCGCGAGTATACCTCTGCTTCAACGTGAAGTGTATTTCCCTGAACGCTTGAATTCAGGTTGATCAGGAATTTGCTGTCGAGCAATGACTCCACAAGTGCGGTATTCTGAACAAGCGGACTCCCGTCATAATCAAAGCGATGTTGTGCAGTTGATCCTCCATTGAGGATGGTGTAGGGAACCCTGGAAAGGCCGTAATAAAATACCCTGGCGCCGGGCACAGACGGATTATACTGGTTAAAGGGATCCGGACCGGGGAAAGAAGTATGATACTGCAGGTCAATAATGTTCAACGCATTGTTATTGGCCAAATTGTTCAGCAGGATATTGGCTGCTTCACAATCTTCATTCGATGCATTGGTGAAATGCTCCATAAGGGCCATGCGGTGGCGTTCACCGATCCAGAAGTCATCGAAAGCTATGCCGTGATTTCCCTGAGCAGTGCCGTCGGATCCGTAGGCTATCCGGAACTGTACGCCGGTCATTCCTCTGAGCATATCCAGTGAATGACGGGCTTCTACCCAATAGGCATCATCCTGCAAGCCGTCGATGTTCGACCATCCGATAGCCGAATTACCGGGATTGCCCCGGATATTATAACAATTGAACCAGTTTATTCCATCTCCGAGCTCTCCGATATCCATCCATGTTTTTCCGCTGTCAGCGCTGGCCTGAATATTGGCGCCGTCTCTGTTCGAGTTGAAGAGCCTCCAGATGTTGAGTTTCAACATCGGCCTTTCGGTTCCGGTAAAGTTGAAACAGGGACTGGTGATCCAGGACTGCTCAGCAGGAGCGGTAGGTCCGGGGATGTTGGTATACCAGCAGTATTGTCCTGAAGCAGCTCCGATGAAACCATCCTCCGGATCGCCAAGCATCCAGCTATTGGCTGGAGGAGATTTTGCCTTACCGCTGCGCCAGCTCATCGGCTGAAGTTCAAAGTCCTCTGTGTAATTTTCTTCGGAAAGATCAATGGTGGGCCTTAAACTGAATTCCTTTTCAATGTTATCGAGGCAGCCATAGGAAGTTTGTATCTGCAGTTCCACACGATAATTACCCTGCAGGGGGAAGGTATACATCACATAGGGAGTAGTGTAGCTGTCATACCCGTTGGTTTTATAAATCTTCCAGTTATAACCGGTGATATTTCCAAAGTTGGAGGTAGAAGTGCTGTTTAAGGTAGTGACTTGTCCGGGCTGGTGATAACATTCGGTATCCCAGGTAAAATCAGCTAAAGGACTTTCCCCTATTATAAAATCACTGGTGGTAAAATGGGTAACGCCGTCAAAATAGGTATAGGTAATGGAGTATTCGTTTGCCGCAAGGTTTTGAGGGTATACAGTGGCCGTGTTATCGTGATGGTCAATCAAACCGACGCCGCCGCTGATGGTAAAGCTGCCAATGACATTCGCCAGGTTAGCCCCGGTAACTGTAAAAGGAGGATCATTCAGGCAGTATTTCGTGCGGTCATCCTCGAACTCAATAACAGCGCTTGATTCCAGCACCCTGACGACAACGGTATCATAGCCGTAGCAGGAACCGGGAGATGCCTGGTAAGCATACACAATATTGTGGGTACCAACCGGAGGCAGGGAAGGTACGAAATACCAGGCCTGGTTATAAGGGATCACACCGGGACCTGAAAAAGTTCCGCCGGAAGGATTGCCTGTAATGGGAACCCATTCGGTGGATTGTTTGTTGTATGCAGGAGCAAGTCCCAGCAATTCAACCTGGGGACCGGGAGTAACATTGATCACGGCGGTGCCCGAAACAGTGCCCTGGCAATTTTTGTCAAATACTTTGACCAGCGAATAGGTTCCAGCCTTCTGAACAGTTACCGTCCGGGGACTGGTCAAGACATTGTCAATTTCAACAGGATTTTCTGAGTTTCTGTGGTAACTGAATTTCCAGGGGGGCGCACCGGTAAGGGCTACGGTAAGATTAGCCGAAGCATATTCGCAAATGGTAGCATTTCCTGACAGGGTGGCGGTTGGAACACTGTGTGATCGCACAATACCCTGACCTGATACTTTTCCGGTACAAACCCCATCTTCAACGCGTGACAGGGAGTAAGTGCCGGTCTGATTCACCTGAAGAATATAATTTGCACTGGTAATGCCGTTAACTGCAACCGGGGTGCTGTTATTTCTGCGATAGGAGATGTTCCAGGGCGGTGTGCCTGTGAGTGTTACAAGAAGGGAAGCTGTTTCGCCGGGACAAATACTATCGATCCCGGAAAGAGTTGCGGTGGGGGAAGCTTTATAAGTGATCCGGGCATATCCCGAACCGGCAGTATCCCCCGGGCAGTAAGCATCGGAAACAGATTTTATCCGGTACGTACCTTCCTGTTTCACCTGGAAGGTATAGGGATCAGTTTTAATCTCTTTAAAATTCACCTCATTGGCATTGTCTCTGATCAAAGTGAATTTCCAGGGGGATGTGCCGGTAAAATCAGCGGTTAAGGGGACCGAAGTATTATCGTCGCCGCAGACGCTGGCACCTCCTTTTAGTATTACACTCACGCGGGTATGAATATTGATATTCCGGGATAAGGTATTACTCTCCACGGTTCCATCACTCACGGTGAAGGAAACCACATGATTTCCCATATTGGGATCGCTGGGGTTGGTATTTTCATATTTAATACTCCTGAGGGCTGCCTGGTAATTGGCGACCTGGCTCACGCCCGAAAGCGATAAGATTCCTGTTGCGGGATCCCATGATCCTTTGATCCCTTTCTGATCGGTAAACCGGAGAAAATCCTCATTGGAATTGTATCCGGCCGTAAATTGAATTCTTGCCCCGGAAAGATTGGTGTTATCAGTATCCGCTACCCTAATGTTGGCAGTAATGATCACTGCTCCCGAGTTTATGCAATATACAAGCGGGGCAGTTTCAATATTTGAGAGAACAGGAGCGGCAACAGGTGCATCCATGAGGATATTCCTGGAGACCGTATTGCTGTTCCCCTGGCCATCATTGACAGTGAAGGACACAACGCGCGTGTCGGCAGTGGGTTTGGAGGTGTTTTTATTTTCATATCGCACACTTCTGATGGCCTTTTGGTAATCTGCCACCGGGGATCTGCCGGTCAGACTGAGAACACCGGTGACCGGATTCCAGTCCCCATGAATCCTGTTCTGATCGGTAAATCCCAGGATGTCCTCGGAGGCGTTATAACCGGAAGTAATCCTGATGGTCGCTGAAGAAAGGTTATTGTTGTCACGATCGGAGATGATCAATGCGCTTGTAACGGGGACTTTCCCGGCCCCACTTGCATAAACCAGATCAAAAGGCTCTATTTTATCAAGGACAGGATTTTCATGGATGCCCATGTATCGTGAGCCATGCACCGTGTTTGCCAGGAGAAAAGAATGGCATGCCATCAGCAACACTCCGATAAAGATCGGAGTGATCGGGCTAACGGGTTTGTTGGTTTTCATAGCCATATTACATGGATATAAAATGAAATCGACTTTTCAACAGAAAACAATTGCTTTGAACAACTCAAAAAAGCAGGCTGCGCCACCTGGTATTATAACCGCAGCAGCAACAGCCTGATCATTTTATTTCGAAATCGCCAGTTTGCCGATACCGATCAACTGATCACGGCTCACCAGTCGCAACAGATAAAATCCGTCCGGAAAATCGTCTACCCGTATTTCGGCCTTATCGGTGCCCTCAGGAACCTGTTGCACCAGGACAAGACCACCCACATTGTTGTATAGTTCAACAGTAATATCCTCAGTGGTTGTTGCGTTGAATTTAATGTAGGCCGTATTCTGAACCGGATTGGGATATACAATGAAAGATTTTTCCGGGAATAATTGGGGTCTGTCATCCTGTATCCCGGTAAAGGTGCCAATGGTATCCACAGCAGCCTGGTATACTTCCCCGGTGGTTTCATTCTGGATGAAGGCGGCAACCCTCAACTGATCCAAATCACGAACAACGTTCTGCATGTCCCATTCCGCACCGATAAACCGGTAATCTCCCAGGTTCCAGGCCTGGTAAATCGTTGTTCCTGCGGCATCGGGAAGCATGGTTTTCACCACGCTTTCAAAGGAGGTCTCTCCGTTGCTGCCGGTAACGCCGGTGATTACCTGTTCTATCACCGCCAGGTGAACGGTAAGTTCTGTAGCCGGGATATTTTCCCTGGCGTAAACTTCAGCCTCAATGTTAAGCGTATTGCCATACACGTGCGAATTCAGGTTGATCAGGAATTTGCTGTCCAACAAGGATTCAACCAGTGCGGTATTCGGATCAAACGGACGGGTATCATAGTCAAAGCGGTGTTGTGATTTTGATCCGCCATCGAGAATGGTGTAGGGAACTTTGGAAAGTCCGTAATAGAACACACGGGCTCCGGGAACAGCCGGATTATCCTGATTAAACGGATCTGGTCCGGGGAAAGACGTATGATACTGCAGATCAAGAACGTTCAGTTCATTTGCATTAACAAAACTGTTTATTTGTGTATTTGCAGTTTCGCAACTCTCGCTCGAACTATTGGTGAAGTGCTCCAACAGGGCCATACGGTTGCGTTCGCCGATCCAGAAATCATCGAAAGCTATGCCGTGGTTTCCCTGTGCAGTGCCGTCGGATCCGTAGTTGATACGGAACTGCACTTCGGTCTTTCCTTTGAGCATATCCAGTGCATGACGGGCCTCAACCCAATAAACGTCATTCTGAAGGCCGTCGTTGTTCGACCAGCCAATGCCGGAACCGCCGGGATTGCCACGGATATTATAGCTATTGTACCATTTTACCCCGTCTCCGATTTGTCCGATGAGCGTCCAGGATTTACCACTGTCTGCACTGGCCTGTATATTGGCCCCGTCTCTGTTCGAATTAAAGAGCCTCCATATGTTGAGCTTGAGCATGGGCTTTTCAATTCCGGTAAAGTCGAAACAGGGACTGGTGACATAGGACTTCTCATAGAGGGATGCAGGTCCGGGAATGTAAGTATACCAGCAGTACTGTCCTGATGCTGCCCCAGTAAATCCTGTCGACGGATCGTCGAGCATCCAGCTGTTGACGGGAGGCGTCTCTGCCGTACCACTCCGCCAGCTCAGCGGCCTGAGTTCAAAGTCCTCTTCGAAAGTCTCTTCGGCCAGATTAATGGTAGGCCTCAGACTAAATGTTTCAAGTTTGGTATCCTTGCAACCATAGGAAGTCTCTATCTGCAATTCGATGTTGTGGTTCCCGGCTTCCGGGAAGGTATGGTTAACATCCTTGGTCGTAAAGCTTTCAAAACCTGTAGAAGTATATATCTTCCAGTTATTGGCGGTAATGTTGCCGAAAGTGGAAGCCGAGGTGTTTATCAGGTTAATGGACTGCCCGGTATGAAAGCATTCCGTATCCCATTTAAAATCGGCAACAGGGGAGTTCCCGACGTCGAACTTACTGGTGACGGAAAGGGTGGTGCCGTCGAAGTAAGTATAGGTAATGGTGTACTCATTCTGCGTGAGATATTCAGGATAAACGGTAGCCGTGTTATCGTGGTTGTCGAACAGGCCCGCGCCGCCGCTGATGGTGAAACTGCCGATGGCGTTTGCCAGGTTGGCCCCGGTGACGGTAAAAGGAGGATCGTTCAGGCAGTATTTTGTCCGGTTGTTCTCGAATTCGATCACTGCATTTGCTTCCAGCACCCTGACTACGGCAGTATCATAGCCCCAGCAGGAACCGGAAGATACCCGGTAGGAATACACGATGTTGTGTGTTCCAACCGGAGGCAGCGAAGGCACGAAGTACCAGTTCAGGTTGTAGGGGATTATCCCGGGACCTGTAAAAGTACCGCCGGTGGGTGTACCGGTAATCGGGATCCAGTCGGTCGACTGCTTGTTGTAAGCAGGGGCAAGACCCGACAATTCAACTTCGGGTGCCTGAGTAACATTGATTACTGCACTGCCTGACACCGTACCCCTGCAGTTTTTATCAAATACCTCGAATAAGGTATAGGTTCCTGCTGTTTGTACCGGAACAGTCTGCGGACTGCTATAAATATTGGGTATTTCAACAGGCGTCTCTGCATTTCTCCGGTAACTGAACTTCCAGGGGGCAGTTCCGGTAAGGGCAATATTCAGATTGGTGGAAGTATGTTCACAAATGGTGGCATTTCCTGAAATAATGGCGGTTGGTGCAACATAGGCCCTCACAATCCCCTGGCCCGATACTTTGCCTGTACAGATGGCATCCTGAACGTGTGAGAGGGTGTAAGTGCCGGTTTGTGTGACCGGTAAGGAATAATTGAACACCACATCGCCGGTGTTGCCGATATTGTTGATCACCGTTGGACTGCCGAGGTTCCTGAGGTAAGTAATGCTCCAGGGCCCGGTTCCGGTCAAAGAAACCTGCAGGGAGCCGGTTGCAGCGGGACAAATGGTGTCGATCCCTGAAATGACGGCCACCGGCGAAAGCTTGTATGCCACGCTTGCCGTGCCTGAACCGGCAGTATCACCCGGACAACTGCTGGCATCCGTAAGCGATTTGATCCTGAACAGGGTGCTTGGATAAGGAGAAACAACTTTTACCTGAACGGTAAAAGGTTCGGTGAAAATATTGCTGAACGTGGTATCACTGAGCCATGCTCCGCCTGATCCGGATGGTCTGTACCTGCTGACCACCACTGTCCATGGGGCTGTTCCCGCGCTTAAATTAATACCCAGCCCGGCCGTGGTTATTCCATCGTTGCAAATTTCCTGGCTGTAGGGTGAGAAAAGTGCCTTGATCAATGGATTTACCACAATATTCCGGGTTACTTCAACGCTGTTGTCGATACCGTCATTGACGGTAAAGGCAATAGTACGGGTGGCTGCCACGGGATTCACCAGGTTGATGTTCTCATAACGGACACTTCTCAGCGCAGTCTGGTAATTGGCTATGGCAGATACGCCGGTAAGCGTTAAAACACCGGTGGTGGAATTGTAGGAATGGGTAATATTGTTCTGGTCGGTGAATCTCAGCCTGTCCTCGGCCGGGGTTAATCCGGTGGTAATGCGAACCACGGCTGAACTCAGGGTGAGGTTATCCGCATCGGCAGGGATTAAAGCCGATGAAATGACCACCGGGCCTGATTTGGGACAGTAGCTCAGCGGAGTGGATTCCATGGCCGAAATAACCGGGGCGCTGTTGGTGGAATTAACCGTGATGCTCCTGGTGACCACATTGCTTGGAAGGGAGCCGTCCGATACGGTAAAGGAAACTACGCGGGTTACCGTGGAAGGATTTAATATGTTGGTGTTTTCATATCCTATCCGCCTGAGTGCAGCCTGGTATTGTGCCTTTGTGGCAGTACCGGACAGCGAATAGGTTCCTGTGGCGGCCGTATAGGTTCCGGTAATGCCATCCTGTGCAGTATAACGCAGGAAATCTTCTGTAATTGTCAAACCGCTGGTAATCTGAATGGTGGCAGAGGTCAGGTTGACATTGTCAGCATCGGTCACTGTAATGGTTGACGTAACAGGCAGAATTCCGGCACCTTCGGTATAGGAAAGGGCGGAAGGTTCAACATTTGCCAGGACCGGGGCATCGTTTATGTTCGTGACGGTAATGGTAAAGGCTTCTTCATAACCAAGGGTTCCATCTGAAGCCCTGACCCTGATGGAATAGGATGCCTTGGTCTCAAAATCAAAGGAAGCACTGGAGCGCAATTGTGCGCCGGCAATATTGAAACTGGCATTGTCGGTATCTCCGATGCCTGACACCAGTGAAAAAGTATGGGTGTTGGCGACATCGGGATCAACGGCTGCAAAGGTTCCGATGACCGTATTGACAGGCAGGTTTTCAGCAATGGTACTGGCCGACAGGGTGATATCCGTGGGAGCTTCATTCACATCCGTAACCGTGATGCTGAAGGCTTTACTGTAAGTGAGACCCAGATTGTCGGTTGTTCTGATCCGCACAGAATAAGTGGATTTCACTTCGAAGTTCAGGGGGGCATTTGCGCGGAGCTGGTTCCCCGAAATGTTGAAGCTGCTGTTATCCCCGCTGCCGGTGCCGGATACCAGGGCATAGACGTGGGTATCTCCCGAATTCGGATCGGTGGTGGAAAGATTCCCCACTACGGCATTTGCGATAAGGTTTTCGGCTAATGTATTGCCCGACAGGGTAATATCCGTAGGCGCTTCATTGACAAAAGTTATGGTTATGGTAAATACTTTCTCGAAGGTGAATTCCTGGTCAGACACGCTTAACCGAATGGAGCAGGAAGGTTTGGTTTCATAATCGAATACGACACTGCTGCGCAACTGCGAACCCGAGATGTTAAAGCTGGCATTGTCGGTGCTGCCGGTCCCCGGTACCAGGGTATAGGTAAAAGTGCTGCCGGCATCGGGATCGGTGGCCGAAAGATTACCAATTACTGTATTGACGGGCAGACTCTCCGCGATGACGGTATTCGAAAGTGACAGGTCGGTGGGAGCCTCATTCACATTGGTAACGGTGATGGTGAAGGCTTTCTCATAGTAGGCGCCCTGGTTGTCCGTAGTTCTTATCCTGACCGAATAGGACGATTTGGTTTCAAAGTTCAAGGGGGCATTCGCGCGCAGCTGATTTCCGCTGATATTAAAACTGGTGTTATCGGTGCTTCCGGCACCACCTACCAGGGTATAAATATGGGTGTCACCGGAATTCGCATCGGTGGTGGATAAAGTTCCCACTACGGTATTCACCGCCTGGTTTTCGGCAATCGAATTGCCCGTAAGGGTAATATTTGTAGGAGTTTCATTGGCAAAGGTCACTGTTATGGTGAATATTTCCTCGAAGTTGAGTTCTCCGTCAGAAACGCTCAGACGGATGGAAAGGGAGGACTTGGTCTCATAATCCAATACGGCGCTGGTGCGCAACTGTGAACCGGAGATGTTAAAGCTGGCATTGTCGGTGCCGCCGGTCCCTGGTACCAGGGCATAGGTAAAAGTGCTTCCGGCATCGGGATCCGTGGTGGAAAGCGTACCAATTACCGTATTTATGGGCAAATTCTCGGCGATGATATTGTTTGAAAGGGAGATGTCGGTGGGGGCCTCATTCACATTGGTAACGCTGATGCTGAAGGCCTTGTCGAAGGTGGCGCCCAGATTGTCGGTGGTCCTTATCCTTACCGTATAGGAGGATTTTGACTCATAGTTAAAGGGGCCATTTGCACGCAGCTGATTTCCGCTGAGGTTAAAACTGGCGTTATCGGCATCCCCGGCGCCGGCTATCAGTGAATAGGTATGGGTGTCGCTGGAATTCGGATCGGTGGTGGTCAGGGTTCCCACCACGGTGTTCACGGGCTGATTTTCGGCTATGGAATTCCCCGTCAGGGTAATATTTGTAGGAGGATCGTTGGCAAAAGTCACCGTAATGGTGAACACTTCCTCGAAAGTCAAAAATCCGTCAGAAACGCTCAGGCGAATGGAATAGGAGGATTTGGTTTCATAATCAAAGACTGCGCTGCTGCGCAACTGTGTTCCCAGGATATTAAAGCTGGCGTTGTCCGTACTGCCGGTCCCCGGTACCAGGGCATAGGTAAAAGAACTGCCGGCATCGGGATCCGTGGCGGAAAGATTGCCCACTACCGTATTGACGGGCATATTCTCGGCAATGGTGTTATTCGACAGTGCAATATCCACAGGGGCTTCATTCACATTGGTAACGCTGATGGTGAAGGCTTTATCGAAGGTGGCACCCAGATTGTCGGTAGTTCTTATCCTGACGGAATAAGAGGATTTGTTCTCAAAGTCAAACGGAGCAACCGAACGTAGCTGGTTTCCGCTGATGTTAAAACTGGCGTTATCGGTGTCCCCGGCGCCGGCTATCAGCGAATAGGTATGGGTGTCGCTGGAATTCGGATCGGTGGTGGACAAGGTTCCCACCACGGTGTTCGCGAGTTGATTTTCGGCAATGGAATTCCCCGTGAGGGTAATATTTGTTGGAGCATCATTGGCAAAAGTCACTGCAACAGTAAATGCTTCCTCAAAAGTCAATAATCCGTCAGAAACGCTCAGGCGAATGGAATAGGAGGATTTGGTTTCATAATCAAAGACCGCGCTGCTGCGCAACTGTGTTCCCAGGATATTAAAGCTGGCATTGTCAATGCTGCCGGTTCCCGGAACCAGGGAATAGGTAAAAGAACTGCCGGCATCGGGATCCGTGGCGGAAAGATTGCCCACTACCGTATTCACGGGCATATTTTCGGCTATGGTAGTATTCGACAGTGCAATATCCGTGGGATTTTCATTCTGGTTGGTTACGGAAATGGTAAATACCTCTGTATAGGTGGAAGTTGACAGGTCGGTGGTGCTGATCCTTACGGAATAGGAGGACTGGGTCTCAAAGTTAAAGGAAGCTGCAGAAAGAAGCTGGTTCCCGGAGATCGAGAAACTGGCGTTGTCGGTGTCACCGGTGCCCATGCTGAAGGAATAGGTATGGATGTCCCCGACATCGGGATCGGTGGTGGTAAACGCGCCGACGACTGTGCCGGAAGCGGAATTTTCTGCCAGGGAAGTATTTGAAAGGGTGATATCGGTAGGTGCTTCGTTGATGTCAGTTACAGTGAGTGGAAAGGCTTCTTCCACCGAACTGCCTCCCAGGTCGGTTGATTTGACCCGGATAGAATAGGAGGATTTTGTTTCATAATCAAGAGCAGCGGCTGTCTTCAGCTGGTTTCCGTCATTGCTGAAACTTGAATTGTCATCACCACCAGCACCGGCCACCATGGTGTAAATGTGTGAATCACCCGGATTCGGATCGGTTGTGGTATAGGCTCCTATAACGGAACTGACAGGCTGGTTTTCCGGAATTGCACTGTTGGACAGGGCGATGTCGGTGGGCGGCTGGTTATTAAAAGTAACCGTGATGCCAAAGGATTTTTCAAAAGGAGCGGAGACTCCGTCGGTTGTGCTGATGCGCACGGTGTAAGCCGATTTGGTCTCATAATCAAAGATGCTGGAAGACAGAAGCTGATTTCCATCGATATGGAAGCTGGAATTGTCCGCATCGCCGGATCCTGCAACCAATGAATAGGTATGGGGATCTCCCGATTCCGGATCGGTGGAGGACAGCGTTCCGACCAGGGTATTGACGGGCTGATCTTCCCCAATGGTGGAGTTGGAAAGCTGAATATCCGTAGGGGATTCATTCAGGTTGGTAACAGAAATGGTAAAGGCTTCCTCATAAGTGGAACTTAATAGGTCAGTTGCCCTTATTCTTACGGAATAGGAGGACTGGGCCTCAAAGTTAAAGGAAGCTGCAGAAAGAAGCTGGTTCCCGGAGATCGAGAAACTGGCATTGTCGGTGTCTCCGGTTCCTGTACCAAAGGAATAGGTATGGGTGTCCCCGGCATCGGGATCGGTGGTGGTAAACGTGCCGATGACTGTGCCGGAAGCGGAATTTTCCGCCAGGGAGGCATTTGAAAGGGCGATATCGGTAGGTGCTTCGTTGATGTCAGTTACAGTGAGCGGAAAGGCTTCTTCCACTGAACTGCCTCCCAGGTCGGTTGATTTGACCCGGATAGAATAGGAGGATTTTGTTTCATAATCAAGAGCAACGGCTGTCTTCAGCTGGTTTCCGTCATTGCTGAAACTTGTATTGTCATCGCCACCGATACCGTCCACCATGGTGTAATTGTGCGAATCACCCGGATTCGGATCCGTTGTGGTATAGGTTCCTACCACGGAACTGACAGGCAGGTTTTCCGGAATTACACTGTTGGACAGTGAAATATCGGTGGGCGGCTGGTTATTAAAAGTAACGGTGATGCCAAAGGATTTTTCAAAAGGTGCAGAGACTCCGTCGGTTGTGCTGATGCGCACGGTGTAAGCCGATTTGGTCTCATAATCGAAGATGCTGGAAGACAGAAGCTGATTTCCATCGATGTGGAAGCTGGAATTGTCCGCATCGCCTGATCCTGAAACCAGAGGAATAGGTGTGGGAATCTCCCGATTCCGGATCGGTGGAGGACAGCGTTCCGACCAGGGTATTGACGGGCTGATCTTCCCCAATGGTGGAATTGGAAAGCAGCAGATCGGTGGGAGACTCATTCACATCATTCACGGTGATCAGGAAAGACTTTTCAAAAAATCCGCCATTATTATCGGTCGATCTGACCCGGACAGCATAGGAGGACTTTGCTTCGAAATCAAATTCGGTATTGGTTTGAAGTGTATTGCCGGAGATCGTAAAGCTGCTGTTGTCAGTATCGCCGGCACCTGCTGCCAGGGTGTATTCAAAGGTGTCACCCGCATCCGGGTCGGTGGTGGTAAGGGTGCCAACGGTAGTATTCAAAGGTACATTTTCGTTCAGGGAAGCAGGGGCCAGTTCAATATCCGTTGGATTTTCGTTGGTGGAATACAGTGTAAAGGTTGCCTGATCCGAGTCTGAACTCCCGAAGGGGTCCGTGGCCGTAAAAGTAATCAGCTCCGAACCTGTCCAGGCAGGATTTATCGCTGTGATAGTAGCAATCCTTGATGCAGGGTCGATGGTTACCTGAAGATTGGATGCTCCTGAAACACTCCAGTCCATATCACTATCGAATTCCTGGGGATCAAATACATGATCATCCAGCATAATCGTGATCGCGCTGGAATGGTTGGCCATCTGGTCCTGGATATCCGCAACAACCGGAGGGGTAATGTTGTAAGATTCCAGGCTTTGGGTCCATTTGAGCCCCATTTTATTATAACCTGAAACGGCAGGGTGAAGGTTATCAGCCATGTCGCCACCATCGGAAGTTAAACGGTAGTCCAGTAAAGCACCGTTTTCCATATCGGTTAAGATCAGCTCATCGGAAGTTCTTGAGGTAACCAGGTTCGCCAGCAATCCGTTATAATAAGTGGTTACGGCATGGTTCCCCGATGGATCACTTCCGGCCCGGTTGATGATCCTGGCCAGGAATACCGGTACCGTTTTACCGACAGCTGCTTCGTAATTGTCTACCTCGTTGAGGATGTCTTCGATGGACTGACTTATATTTTCCGCATCGGTATTGGTCTCCAGTCCGTTTGTGCCCAGATGTAAAAGAATGATGTCCGGATTGAAGAATTGAAGATAGCTTCCGTCGCAGGTGCCTATTTCACAGTCACCATCCTTGTTTTCTCCGGTTTGCAGTAGTGATAATATTTCACCCGCGGTGTATCCGGGGAAACCAGCGTTATCGGTATAATCCGGCGAGGCTGAGGGAAGATAGTTCCCCCCGCTTTCCTCACTGCCCACAAAATCGAACGTATAACCCAGGGACTGCAGGGAATTGTATAATTGATAGCGGTAGGAGATCCTGTCGCCATCAGGCCTGGGGGTGGTTTTATCAAAAGAATTGTAATCAAAGGTAATAGAATTTCCCAGTGGCATGATTTTCACCGCAGCTTGTCCCCAGAGCGACAAATTCAGGCTAAGCAGAATAAGGATGAAAAAACGGGACAGGGAAGGATTTTGTTCAGAAAAGGCATTCATGGCAGAAAGATTTAAGTGGAAGGATACCATGCTTGTATGGGTTTGTTTAATAATTTACAATCATTGTATCGTGAAAAAGCTGCGGAATGGATCAATGACCAGTTTTCAACGATAAGTACAAAAATACAAAAATACAAAGTAAAGTAAAGCAACTATTTGATGAATAGTGCAAAATACGAATCGAATACTTCCTTTTAACAGACTATAGTTACCTCAATGGCTAAAAGCTTCATAAAGAACCATTTGACCTGATTTTTATCAGCGTGGCCGACCAGCTGTTGTCGGAATGCTTGTTGGTGCCGGTGATGATAAAACCATTGTCGGAAGTTTTTTCAAAGGTGGAGCCGGAGAGTTGGCTTCCCATCCCGAAGTTGGAATATTTTGGATTATTTCCCGTATGATCAGTGGTGATAATAGAAATGGCAGTGTTTATACCACCTGCGGTGGCAATAGTTCCCAGCATATAGATGGAATTGCCTTCGGTGATAAGACTTTGCCCGGAGTCATTTCCGACGTCCCCATAGGTTTCTGCCCATTGCAGGGTGAGCACATAATCCACCAGGCTGACCTGTTTAAGCATAATATCCGCTGCTGTGGCAGAAGTAGAAGATTTAACAGTGCCCAGTATCAGGAAATTCTCATCGTCGAGGACCCTGATGCAATTTCCTTCTTCATCGGCTGTTGCCGGAAGGTAAAAGATCCCCGGTGCTCCACCCGTAGAATTGGCTTTCATAATGAACGCATGGCTGTATAAAGGATCTGACGGATCATTCTTTGTTATTCCGGTTATCACAAAACTTCCATCATCCAATATCTGAAGATGCCGGCCTTCATCATCCTTCTCGGCACCATACATTTTTGGCGACCAGAAAGGTTTGTTTCCGAACTGATCCAAAGCGCCGATCCACACCTGTTTTTCGGAAACCGTGCTGCTTTTTTCGGCATAACCGGTCATGATAAAATTTCCCAGACCATCCACTTCAAAGTGCTTGGCCTCTACACTTCCGGCACTGCTAATTCTTCGGGTCCATAACGTATCACCAATCTCATTGGTTCGGATAAAATAAACCTGGTATTTGTCAGTGGAAGGATTCTTTGCAGAACCCAGGATGGCCAGCCCTCCATCGGATAAAACCTGCAGACAATAAGCCTTGGCGTTGAATTCCTTTCCATAATACCTTGCAGAGTCAATACTGTTACCGTACTCATCCGTTCTTACCAGGCAAATCTGAGTGGCGCCCACGGAATTTTCAACTGTTCCCAGGAGGGCATAACCCTCACCGTTTTGTTTCACATCGGCTGCAGCAAATAAAGGATAGGTGTTGTAGTATTTGATAAAGGATTCCGCCTGGACCTGGGTAATATCCTGTTCGTCGAAACAGGCTGTTGCCAAAAGGATCAGTATGATCAGCGATATATTGAGATGGGTCTTCATGATTACCTTTGTTTCTTTGGCTTATAAAATGAAAAGTAGTAACCGGCCGAAAGGGATAACGTATTGATGGAGAAATCATCATCCATGTAATAATACTTCGTCAGGAATTCCTGATTTTCGTAACGGTGTTCAGATTGAACAATATTGTTCAGTCCGATATTGGCCCTGAGGTCAATGGTAACTACGCCCCTGGGGACCTTATAGCGAACACCCGCCCCGAGAATGCCTCCATACAGCATATTTTTACGGTAGTAGCTGATATCCTGGTTTTCACCGGCAATAGGGGGCAGTTCTTCAGAGTATTTTCGTGAAGGGTGGCCTGTTATGCCCGTGATTTTGCCTGCCGACACCCCGGCACGTACAAAGTAGTGGATTTTTTTTATGTTGAATTCATAGGTCAGGGATACCGGCAATTCCAGTTTGTAAAGTCTTTCCGTATAAGTGACCGAATTGATGGCATCATTGCTGCCGGGCACTGGAACCCTGATTTCATCAAAAAAGCCATAATTATTGGAGGCAAAGTTGAATTCAATGTTCAGGAGCATCTTCTTGCCTATATATCTGCCAACACCTATTCCCACATTAAAACCCGGTCTCATGGTGTTTTTTGAAGTGCTGCCAGACAGGTCAAACATGGTGAAAGGTTCGATAATTCTTGGATCAGTAAGATTAAGTCCGCCGGAAACCCCAAAGGAAAATACCGATGTGGTGCGATAGGATTCAAACAAATAAACAAATTCAATAGGGTCGTTGGGCATGATCTCATATTCGGGGTATTTTCTGAGAAATTCCACCATGGTTTTTTCAGCCTCAAACTGGTTGTCGTCAAATAAATAGGACAGAATGATCAGCTTATAGGCTTCAATTTTCTGTGTGCGGGTAAACCCCTCCGCCATGCAGGGTGCTAAAAGGGGAGTTATTTCTTCGATCATGCCGAGATCATAAAATTTCTGGGCTTCCTGAATTTTTGCGGCGCAATCCTCCTGACTGAAAAGATCTGCAGTCATCAGGGTAAATGCGACTGAGAACAGCAGGGCAATATAATGCTTTCGGGATCTTTGAAATGGGTAAGGTGGCATTATTCGTTATTTATTAGGACAGGTTTTCTGGTATGGAATATCATAACTCACATAGTTTTCCCATTCGCGCTGGGTTAAATTCCGGCTAATTTTCCCGCACATTTGCTCTGCCATGAAGGAAGCATGTGCGGGCCAGACGCATACCAATGGATTGTTTGGTTTTTTTTCATTGACTGCGCTGGAAGAAACGATATACTTTCCATCGGGACTGAAAGCTATGGATAATACGAAAGCCTCGTGTTTGTTGATCACTACCGGCAGGTTGGTAAAATTATTGGCATCCCAGATCTTCAAGGTCCAGTCCATACTGGAGGTGGCTATCTGGCGGTCATCCGGACTGAATTTCACATCGAGGATCCGCACCGAATGGGCCGCTACCACCCTCAGGATACTGTTGGTACGTGCATCCACCAGTCGCAGGGATCCTTTTCCGTCGACGAAGGCAATGCGGGATCCGGTAGAATTAATGGCGAGGGCAAATATGGTATTGTTGGCAGAACTGAAGATGACCGTTTCTTCTTTTGTATCCATATTCCAGCGAATGAGCTTGCCGTCATCGGTACCTCCGAAAACAAACCTGCCGGAAGGCGAAACGGCAAGGCACCTTACTTTTTTGGGCAGGTTGGCAAAAACACTTTTTGTGCCTTCGATCAGATCGTAATAAATAATGGTCCTGTCGGTACTGGCAGAATACAGACCTTTGCTGTCGGGCGTGAAGGCGAGTGCTTCCACCCAGCCCTGATGTCCCTCCAGTATTTGCGGCGTATTGTCTCCGGCATTCAGATTGAAAAGCTGTATGCCGGTGGTAGTGGTGCCACAGGCCAGCCAGCGGCCATTAGGACTAATGGACAAGCTGCGGTTTATGAAGTTGTTGTTGATCAGGGTCCGGTATGATTTGGTATTGCCGCTCAGATCCCACCGCAGAATTTTACCGTCGATTCCGGAACTGTAAAAAACACTTGTTCCGGGCTGGAAGGCCAGTGATCTGACACCACCTTCGTGTCCGCGCAATTCATTGTAGTTTTCGCCGTTAATTCCGGAAAGGGCTTTATATAGAGCAGTATAGATATCCGGTTGGTCGAGCTGTCCTTCATAGTCACTGTTAAAAAGGTAGGCCTGATAGGCGAGCAATCCTTTCAGATTTTTATCTTCCACTTCATTGACCTTTCCTGCCATGATCTGGGCAATGGACAGCATCCGTTTCTTAAACTCCAGATTTTTCTCCTTTTCAGTAACACTTTGCTGTTCAATGGCCTTTTCTGCGGTTTTTTCAGATTCTTCTTTTTCCTTTTGAAACACAGCACTTCTTTTTGCGGCTTCTTCCGCCTGCTGGAAAGCAATCAGCTTTTCCTGTTCGGATATTTTTGACTGAAACAGGGCATAAGCCCGCTGTCTTTCAGCCGAATCAGCATTGATCTGCGCCAGCATTTTTTCAATATCGGCTACGGTGGCCCGTCCTTCCGCAATAATCCGCAAGCTGTCGGCTTCTTTCTTCCTGAATTCAGCTTCGTCCCTTGAGGTATCTGCCTCCTTGGCTTTTTTAATGGCATCTCCCCGTTGCTGAAAGCCCCATACCGAAATAAAGAGAAATGCCACCGCTGCAAACAGCATGGAAACGGCAAATTTTCGTGTACGATTGAGTTCCATACGCTGCAGCCTGCACTTTGTTTTGTTCTTCCTGCTGGTATTTTTTCTCACTGGCGTCAAGAAAAACCATCACTTTTTCAAACGCAGGATTGTACTTTTTTGCCCAGGCCAGGGTAGGTTTCTGGGTTTTTTTCCAGTTCAGCGCCAGTTGCAGGTCAGGAGGCCTCCACAAGGCCTGTTTTGCCTATCTGATATTGTGAGGAGGCTTCAGCAAGCCTCAGGTACATCTGTACAGAAGAGAATTCTTCATCCACCCAGGATTTCAGCTTGTCCCAGATGCGCATCAGGCTTTCATGGGAAATATCGATGACCGTATCACTGTCAATAGGCATATCCTCTCCCGGGGTGAGAAAAGATCTGCCTTTTGCACTGAAACTTGTTCACCACCTCAATGACCTGCTCATCGGATACCTGGGCAATTTCACCTATATATTTGATGGTGGCGGGATGCCGGGTTCCTTTATTATCGGTTCCTTTTTCGGTAAGACATCTGAACATGGCCTTGCAGATCGCTTTGCCCGTCATCGGTAAGCTCTTCAAATGCCTCATTGGCATGCATGGAAAGGGCATTTTCAATTTTACCGGCAACTTCGTAATCACGTGTTCGCAGGGGTGAGCTGGGTTCGTTATTGCGGGTCCAGAATTCCCAGGTACGCATCATGACATGCTGCAATACCGGCAGCTGATCATTCTTATCTTCAATGGCATTCAACAAGTGCTGCAGCAATTGCGGATCAATTTCAGCCCCTCCAACAGCCAGGGGGCCTGTGATGGCTTCTTTAAAGTCATCACGGGTCATCTGCGGGATCAGGAAATTGCTTTTATTGATCAGTTTGGTGAGTTCCTGAAACTGGGAGCATTCCCCAATGAAATCCGAACGCATGGTAAGCACTACATAAATGGGCTGATCCTTTTGCTTTATGGCATTCACAAGCAATTTGATATAGGCTTCGGTCTCATTGACCACCGTAATATCCTTCCTGCTTTCCTTAAACCGGAACAATTCTTCAAACTGATCGAGGATCAGCAGGATGTTCTCTCCCTGCGCAAGTTCTATCTGTTTTACCGCATTAACCAGTCCGAATGAACTTCGTCGCAGAATGGTATACAGGATTTGTTTATCGATGTTGAAATCTTCAGCGTTCTTGTCCTCCCGTTCATTGGCAGCAATGGCTTCTGCAAGATTTTCAACCGGACTGTTCCCGGGACGGGTGGTAATGATTCTCCATTTTGAACCGGCGTTGGTAATAAATCCACCATACAGGGCCGGAATTAATCCGCAATAGATCAGGGAGGACTTGCCGCTTCCCGATGCTCCGGTAACGGCTGCAAAGCGGTTTTTGGCCAGATATCCCAAAACTATTTCACTCTGACCCTCACGACCAAAAAACAAATGACTTTCTTCAACACTGAAAGGACGCAATCCGGGAAATGGATTGGCCAGGGTAAGGGTACTGGTCTTGATATGTCGGCTTGGATTCTCTGTCATTTCTTTACCAGATGATCGAAAAAATGATTAATCACTTCATGGTTAATTTCTTCATCCCAGTTCACCGGGACATTTTTCAAAAATAACAACGATTTATCAGCTGTTTTCTGCATGGAAATGATCTCTACTGCCCGGAAAGGTTTACTTTTGCCGTATCCCGGAGCCTTCACAAGATCCCGGATTTTGCTGTTCAGCCATTCCATTGTACTGTTGCCTTTATATATTAACACGGCATCTGCCGTAAGCAGGTTGTGGATATGTTTGGAAAGCGGAAAGAAGTCCTCTCCGTTTTTTTCATGAGGTTCAAGAATAACAAATCCTTTTTTCTTTAGCAGGTCGGTATATTCAGCCATGCGGTTTCCCGATTCCTTTTCATAAATCACATAAAGCTTATTCTTTTCGGCCACTGGTTTGGATTTCGGGCTGGATAAGTTCATTCAACCTGGCATTCAGGATGGTTTTAAAAACCTCAAAAGGGGTCTCGATGATTTCGGTGAGTATGCGGCCTCATCTCTTTTCAGTCGTTTAAGATAAAGGGCCTGCCGCTGATCAGTAGGTTTGATGATCATTGGGTATCCAGATGAACTGGTATGGGTTTGTGTGTAGTGTCCTTGGCTGCAATAAACTCTTTTACCGTTTTAATCTGAAAATCAATAAGGGAATAATTTGGAGTTTTTAATAAATCACCATACCAGGCTCCCAAGCAGGTGCATCGACATGACCGATTGTCCGAGGCATTGTCGATGGCATGTTTGGCTTTTTCCGCTTCTTCGGGAATGGGTAACATGGGCAATACCCGGATATCCCAAATGCCGTAATTCACGTTTGAGCATATCCCTGTTTTCAGTTTGGTCGAAAGTGGTCTCCGCCAGAAATACTGCCGGTGTTTCACGGTACTGATTCCTACCGGCATCGGATTCCTGAGAGATCATTCAGCACATCGGCAATATCATAGGCCAGGTCCACCAGTTTGGACCAGAATTTCTCATGAGGACCGTTTTTCCCGTTCAGATCATAGGTGATGGGCTTTTCGGTTGTAACGGTTGATTTCAAAGAAATTATAATTCAATTCATCATTTAGACAATCGAAGGTTGTCCTCCGCCTGGGACGGGCATGTGTCAGAACTTTAAATATCCTGTGCTCTTTTGCCGTGATTCATTCTTTAGTCCGGTATGAACGCTGCTTATGTATTTCCTCAAGTTCTTTAAGATAGGAGTGGATTTGGCATATTCGGGTGAAAGTATGATCACGAAAACTGCGGTTTTTGAAAAAACATCCCGGATATTCTCACCCAGAACCGATTGCCTGTACACGCAGATCATCATGCAGAAGAATGGAGGGTTTCTTATCATGCAACCGGTTCATCAGCACCGTAAGATATTGGCAAAATTTAAGTGTCCATTCCGTGGTGGCCTGATTATCACTGCCGGCGGCAGGTGCATATCCTATAAATATGTCATATTCAAAATTCATTCTTTGCATAACTTAGGCTTCTCTCAATCATTTCAAGTATGGAATTCCTGAAATCAATAAAATCAAACATCAGGGAATTAAGCACTTCCTGTTCCAAACTGTAGAGTCTGAGATCAGTAAGCGCCCTAAGCGAAAAGGTATTGTCCTCAACATAAATATCGCTGTAAATTATATCATTTTTCTCAAAGGTAAATACTTTCCCTGAAGAAATATTAATTTGGGCTGTTCCTTCGATAATAATCATGAAGGCATAATGCACATCCTCGCGTTTTATCAGGAATTCCTCATCTTTATTCAAAAAGTGTATTTCCAGCGATCGCGAGATCTCCAGAAGTACATCATCAGAAATTTCCTGCATTACCGGGTACAATTTTTAATAAACCGGATACGGTCGAGCAATAAATAGGGGATTCCCTTATCGACATGAGAAAGCGCCGTACTAATTTCATCAACCTGTCCGGGATCGAGCCGGGAATACACAGATTCCAGGCTTTCAGGCATAACTTATTCAGCACATAGGCGGCCGATTCTCTGATCAGCTGGTTGGGATGAAAGATGCTGGCAATGATTTCCTGTCCGGGGAAAGCCTTTCCCAGGAGCAGCGAACAAACAATGGCACAGGCTTTGGTATACAGGGATATTTGGTTGAAATCACGGGTAATGATATCCTGAATGAGACTGTCAGGAGATTCTTTGGCTGCCTGGAAAAAATATTGAAGCAGTTTAAATCGTTCTTTGATAGAAATGTTCTCCACAACCGGAAAGAATACCTGTTTGATCTCCTCATTCACAATCTGATCGAGCAATTTCAATGGCAAAACTGATATCGACATCATTGCCTTCCAGCAGCAGGTTCTTGATATTTCCAATGGAAGTTGGATTATAGGCCAGTGCGAGAAGGTGATAAAGATTGGTATAATTGTCTTTTATCTCCGATTCAAGAGCTTCTTTAAGCAGCCCGTACCGGGTTGATCTGGAAATGCTGGAATAGGCGGCAAAATTCCACGACATGATGTTGATCAGTCTGACAATGTCGTTCAGGATCCGGTTAATATTGCCCGGTGTGGCTTGAAATTTCGCTTCACGAAGGGCCAGCAAGGCTTGTCGGGCAATGGTCCGGTTCTGGTTTTCAATTTTCCCCAGCAGGTATTCAATGGCGGCAGGGCTTCCAATTTTGCCATAGATTCTTACAATACGTGACAGGATGATATTGTCCGAATCAGGCAGGAGGAATACCTGTTCCATAAGCGGCAAGGCAGGATCGCCGATTTTTATCAGGGCTTCAAAAGCATAAGGGTAGTAAACGGGTGTGGTCAGATAACCGATCAGTACATAACTGTGGTTTGGATTTCCCAGCCGCGCCATGGCTTTAACCGATGCAAGCTTTACCTCAGGCTCAATATCCCTGGAAAGATGCAGCAGATGATCGGCCCAATTCCTGATCATCGGAATTGCCGATAATTTCAGCAGCAAGGATCCTGTCTGTCAGGGTTTTCGAATTTACCAGCAGGTCAATGGCATGCCGCGAAAAACCGGCCCTGAGTTTTATTTCGAATCGATTGATCAGCTTTGGCAGATAGTCCATTGTGGGGCTTAGGGTGATTTGCCTGCTTCAACTCCTTCAGTTTTGGCAGCGAACTCAGCAAGGCATTCTCATCAATTCTGTTCAGCAGATATTGCTGCAATTCTGCAGATTCTGTCGCCAATAAGGAAACCAGGTGTTTTTCGTGGGTAAGGGGTTCGAGCTTTTCAATGATGGAAAGCGTGTTTGCCGATTTTATGGGATCATCACTATTGATCAGTGTATGTGATTTTTCATCGATATTGAGTAATTCCTGCTCAATGGCCTTCTTGCTTGTTTTAAGCCGGCGAATACTATCGCGGAGGGCGTTTTGATAATTCTTCACCAGCATGAGTCCCTACGGGTATCCATGCCAGTATGAGTATCAGCAGGAGCAGATTCATAAAGAGGCTGCTGTCAAGCTTCAGCAGGAACAGGAGCGACAGAACAAGTCCGGCAACAAGCAAAGCAGCCATTCTGAAAGAACCTTCAAGCCGCGGGATAATGGAATTGCTGAAACGCAGGTCGAGGGTGCGGAACAGCACCCTGAGTGAAGGCAATTCAATGGCCTCATAGGTTGTTTCATAGCCTATCCGCACGATGGCCACCATCAGAAAACCAAAGGAGAAACGCGCAAAGGCCGGCGACTGGCCAACCACCAGATCCACAATCAGGGAGGCTATTGCGGCAACGGCGAGCAATGCAGGGATCAGCACAAGACTATAGGGCGAGTCATACGAATAAAGTATTTTTCTAACCAGGTAACGTTCACACCAGATACACAAACAGGAACATGGTGCCGGTAAAAAAACCAAAAAATTTTGCCAAGCCAATGGTATTGGGATAGTTGAACCGGGTTTCCGTAATGAAATGATAATGCAGGACAAAGCCAGTAATGGCCGATAACAATACAAAAGTCAGTAAAAGCAGGGTGTACCTGGTATAAAACATTTCATAGAATCGGGATCTCAGCAATACAGGTTTCCTGGAAATATGGGGGAAAGCACCGGCGGTACGGTGAAAATAATTGATGATCAATTGCAGAAGGGTGGCGAGGCCTAAAAACAAGGCGCTGCCTCCTGTGATCAAAAGGATGTCAAAATGAATATAAAGGGCGCCGACAAGGACATAACTGGCACCGACAATGCCGGCCACCAAAAAGGTACTGATAACGGGATATAGCCGGCGGTGCTGTTCCGGGGCGAAAATACTGGCCATCGATCTGCGGAAAAGCATCAATACCATGAAAACAAAAGGAATGGCCAGGGTAAACGGTAACATGGCAAGGAATACCAAAGAGCTGAAAGGAGCGATAGTCGAGTCATAAAACAGGAAGAGAAGAAGATTGATGGCAAAAATGATCAACAGGCTGTAGAAAAGTAAACTTCCGAAAATAAAACCGGTTGACAAAATAGGTATACAGGGTAAACAAACCCATGCCCAACACACCGGATATGATAAAGGCAACTGGGAATCCTGACTGGGTTCCCATGATTGAAAAAACAGCACATGGGAGCCAATGGTGAAAAGAGAAACAAATGCACCAATGAACAGCGCTTGCAGTGAGGTAAACACTAACATGAAAAGCTCCTGTCGGTTGTTGAATCTGGGCTCCAAAAAGTGAGTTCTTCATCATGCAGTGCTAAGTTAAGATACCGGTTTTCTTTTATAACAGGTGTCAAAAAATGCAAAAATACTAAATTATTGATTTGTAATCAATATTTTACATGGAGTTACAGACACGGTTTGACGGAAATAAGAAATACAGCGATGGATATAAATTCTTCAGTTTAAATGGGTGAAAGTGTTGTAAATTTACAGGGATAATTTGTACTTTTAGTGATTCACTAAACTTAAAAATCAATTACGTTATGGCGCTTGAAATATCCGGAAAAGTCAAACAATACTTTCCGAACAGACCGGAACCGGTAAAGAACGGACAATGGTTGAGGCAGGATTTTGTTATTGAAACCCAGGAGCAGTATCCCCGCAAAGTTTGTTTTTCTGCATGGGGCGATAAAAGTATCCATGGTAAAAGCATTAAAGCCGGATGCGTTGGTTAAGGTATCTTTTAATGTTGAATCGCGTGAATTCAATGGAAAGTGGTACACCGACCTGCGTGTCTGGAAAATTGAACCGACAAGAACAAGCCGGCTGGCCTGCAGCCGCAACCCGGCAATATCCCGGATGCCGGACTGGAACCATTGTCGGCAGAAGATTCAGATGGAGAAGACGACAATGATTTGCCGTTTGAGTATTCCTGCTACGAAATTTCGGATCCCCGCACGGACTGCCTCAGCATTCCTGCAATTTTCCTATATCCGGCATGATCTCCATCCACGATATACCTTGCCCGCAGGTAGTGGTGCTCGCATTTTTGCGCAGATCAGCTATATATTGCCGCAGCTCGGCTTCGGATTTACCAAGGACAATCGGCCTGTCCTCCGCCGCTTTTTTTAACCGGTTCACCAGCGTTTCATCGGTCACCTTCAAATAGATGACATCGCCGTATTTTTCCATCAGGGTCATGTTGTCGCAATGGCAGGGTGCTCCGCCGCCGGTGGAAATCACAATGTTATTGTTTTTCACTACTTCTTTCAGGGCTTTCCATTCTAAACGGCGGAAGGCTTCTTCTCCGAGGCGGGTATATATTTCCGGAATGCTTTTCTTTTCTCTTTCTTCAATATACTCATCCAGATCCATAAAATCAAGTCCCAGACTTTTTGCCAGTTCCCGCCAAAGGTGGTCTTACCGCTGTTCTTGAATCCGATAATGAAGAAACGCAAGGTTTAAAATTTTGGCAAAGATAGTGTTTACAGAAGAGACCAGGCATGTCAGGTCTCTACAAAAAAATTATCTTTGTAGCAAAATTTATGTCACCAAATGAATTACACCGATTTAAGCGAACAGGAGATCATCCGGCGGCAGGCGCTGGATGAATTAAGGGCGCTTGGGATCGACCCATATCCGGCAGCACATGTTTCCGGTTACGATAACCACGCAGCGAGATCATAAAAGTTATCAAGGCTGAAGAAGCTAATTTCAGGACGTTGCCCTGGCCGGCACGGCTGATGAGCAAACGAATCATGGGTAGTGCTTCCTTTGCGGAATTACAGGATGAAAAAGGCAGGATTCAATTTACCTGAAGCGCGATGATCTTTGTCCGGAGTGAAGATAAAACCCTGTACAATACGGTGTTTAAGAAACTGCTTGATATCGGTGATTTCATTGGGGTGAAAGGATTTGTTTTCATCACCCAGATGGGGGAAATTTCCATCCATGTCCGCGAAATCACACTGCTTGGCAAATCACTCAACCGCTTCCCATTGTCAAGGAGAAAGACGGAGTGGTTTATGATGCAGTCACTGATCCGGAATTCAGGTACCGGCAACGGTATGTTGACCTGGTGGTGAATCCCGGCGTCAGGGACGTATTCATAAAACGCACAAAAATCATTAATTCCCTGCGTGAATTGTTCAACACGCGGGGTTATCTCGAAGTGGAAACGCCTATTTTGCAACCTATTCCTGGGGGCGCTGCTGCCCGTCCTTTTATTACCCACCATAATTCCCTGGATATTCCGTTATACCTGCGGATTGCCAATGAGTTTTATCTGAAAGAGATTGCTGGTTGGAGGGTATGAGGGGGTTTATGAGTTTGCAAAAGATTTCCGGAATGAAGGAATGGACCGTACCCATAATCCCGAATTCACCGTCATGGAGATTTATGTTGCCTGGAAGGATTATTTGTGGATGATGGATTTTGTAGAGGAAATGATTGAAAAGGTAGCCCTCGACCTGCATGGGACTACCAAAAGTTCCCTACGGGAACGCGGTCATCGATTTCAAAAGGCCGTTTGCCAGGTTGACCATGGCTGGAGCCATACAGCAATATGCCGGCATCGAAATCCTTACCATCGGATGAAGAACAACTGCCGCGAAGCCTGCAGGAACTGGGCATTGAAACCGATGCCACCATGGGCAAAGGGAAGCTCATTGATGTGATCTTCGGTGAAAAGGTTGAACCCCATCTTGTTCAACCCACCTTTATCATGGATTATCCCATCGAAATGTCACCGCTTTGCAAAAAGCACCGCTCCAATCCCGATCTTACCGAACGGTTTGAGCTGATCGTGAATTCGAAGGAGATATGCAATGCCTATTCCGAGCTGAAT
Organism: uncultured Bacteroidales bacterium; assembly: GCA_963800645.1. Lineage (GTDB taxonomy): Bacteria > Bacteroidota > Bacteroidia > Bacteroidales > UBA10428 > UBA5072. The sequence continues at coordinate 53,863 of CAWDBX010000005.1, forward strand.
GATCCCATTGACCAGCGCGAACGGTTCCAGGAGCAGCTGAAGCTTTCGGAAAAAGGCGATAATGAAGCCATGTTCATTGACCAGGACTTCCTGCGGGCGCTCGAATATGGCATGCCGCCGGCATCGGGACTGGGCATGGGAATCGACAGGTTGACCATGATCATGACCAACCAGCCCAGCATCCAGGATGTGCTTTTCTTTCCCCAGATGAAGCCGGAAAAGGGCCAGGGGACAAGGGAAGAGGAACCGGAAAAATACAGGGAAATCGGCGTGCCGGAAGAATGGATAGGGGTTTTGAAAAAGCTGGGGTATCATCACCGTGGATAAGCTGAAGGAAACCAAAGCCGGTAAACTTTCCAACGATTTAAACGGCTACAATAAGAAGAACAAACTGGGACTGAAGGGATTGAGCCCGGAGGCAGTGGAGGAATGGATGAAGAGGCAGGTTGGGTCGTGAACCCGAATACTGTTTTCCCTGTGTTTCAAAAAATGACTTTTCAACAATTCCGCCCTGAAACCCCGGGGTTATCCACAGGTTAATAATATGAAATTCAATCTGAAATCCCCTTTGGCCGGAACGGGCTGTTATTTGCATGTTAATAAAGAAATAGGGGCTGCAAGCATCTTTATGCTAATTTTGCGGCAAACCGTATATAGGTATGACTGCTGCAATTTATTCCGAAGATACAATCCGGACACTCGACTGGAAAGAACACATCCGGAAGAGGCCGGGTATGTATATCGGCAAGCTGGGAGACGGATCTTCGCAGGACGACGGGATTTATGTTCTGCTGAAAGAAGTGCTTGACAATGCCATTGATGAATTCATGATGGGATTTGGAAAGACCATTGATATTACCATCAACGAAAATATTGTTCAGATCAGGGATTACGGCCGGGGAATTCCGCTGGGAAAGGTGATTGATGTCGCCTCAAAGATGAATACCGGCGCCAAATATGACTCCAGGGTATTTAAAAAATCAGTTGGACTGAATGGTGTTGGCATCAAAGCTGTAAATGCACTGTCCTCCTTTTTCGAGATCAGATCGTTCCGGGAGGGAAGAGTAAAGGCTGTTAGCTTTTCTGAAGGGAACCTTCAGTTGGATGCCCCGGAACAATCCGGTAGATTTCAAGAACGGCACGCTGGTTTCCTTTGTCCCCGATCAGAAAATGTTTGGCCATTTCCGGTATATGGAGGACTATGTGGAGGCCATGATCAAGAATTATGTGTACCTCAATTCCGGACTTACCATTTATCTGAACGGCACGCCCTATTTCTCCAAGGACGGACTGGTGGATCTGCTTCAGGAAAATGTCAACGGTGACGGGTTATACCCCATCATCCAGCTGAAGGATGAGGATATCGAACTGGCCATGACCCATGGGAGCCAGTACGGGGAAATATACTATACCTTTGTCAATGGTCAGCATACCACCCAGGGAGGCACCCATCTTACCGCATTTAAGGAAGCCCTGGTCAAAACCGTAAGGGAATTTTACAAAAAAGACTTTGATCCGTCTGATATCCGGACATCCATTGTAACAGCCCTGAGTATTAAAGTGGAAGAACCTGTTTTTGAATCCCAGACTAAAACCAAGCTGGGATCGAAGGATATGGCCCCTGAGGGTATTTCGGTCCGCAATTTCATTACCGATTTCTTAAAAAAACATCTCGACAATTACCTGCATAAGCATCCGGAGACAGCGGACATACTGCTCAGGAAAATTATAGAATCGGAAAAGGAACGGAAGGCCATATCGGGCATTCAGAAACTGGCCAGGGAACGGGCGAAAAAATCGAGTCTCCATAACCGGAAATTGCGCGATTGCAAGATACACCTGAATGACAATGATGAGCGGCGGCTCGATTCTACCATGTTCATCACAGAAGGGGATTCCGCCAGCGGTTCCATTACCACTTCACGCGATGTCGGCACACAGGCCGTGTTCAGTCTAAAGGGCAAGCCGCTGAACGTATACGGACTTACCAAGAAGATTGTATATGAGAACGAGGAGTTCAATTTGTTGCAGGCGGCGCTCGACATTGAGGACGGATTGGAAAACCTCCGCTACAATAATGTAGTAATCGCAACAGATGCCGATGTGGACGGCATGCATATCCGGTTGCTGATGATGACCTTCTTCCTGCAATTCTTTCCTGAACTGGTGCGTCAGGGTCATCTGTATGTTCTGCAAACGCCGCTGTTCAGGGTCCGCAATAAGAAGCAAACCCTGTATTGCTACAGTGATGAGGAAAAGGAAGCTGCCATAAAGAAACTGGGTGTAAATCCCGAGATTACCCGTTTCAAAGGACTGGGAGAAATATCACCGGATGAATTCCGGCATTTTATTGGTAAAGACATACGTCTTGAGCCGGTAAGGGTGAAAAAGGGAGATCATATCCAGGAGATTTTACCCTTTTACATGGGCAAGAACACCCAGGAACGGCAGGATTTTATTATTGAGAATCTTCGCGTGGAAGAAGATGTGGTGGAGGCAATTTAGCAAGCATTAAAACAGGATTTTCCGAATGAGTATTGAGGATTTCGAATTGATCGAGGGGAACGGTGAAGAGGAACAAGCCGGAGGACTGATACCTGAGAATGATGCAGGATTGGATGATCCGCTTATCGGCACAGGTCATGTTACCGAACTTACCGGCAAGTACAAGGACTGGTTTCTCGATTATGCATCTTATGTCATACTCGAAAGAGCAGTTCCGCATATTGATGACGGGCTTAAGCCGGTTCAGCGCCGTATCCTGCATGCCATGAGGCAGATCGAGGACGGCCGTTACAATAAGGTGGCCAACATCATCGGCCAGACCATGCAGTACCATCCCCATGGGGATGCTTCTATCGGAGACGCGCTGGTGCAACTGGGACAAAAAAACCTGCTCATCGATACCCAGGGAAACTGGGGCAATATTTTCACCGGCGACGGCGCTGCGGCATCGCGTTACATCGAGGCCCGGTTATCGAAATTTGCCCTTGAAGTGGTCTTCAATCCCCGAACTACCTCGTGGAAGCTTTCCTATGATGGACGAAACAAGGAGCCACTTGCCCTTCCGGTAAAGTTTCCGTTATTGCTCGCACAGGGAGTTGAAGGCATTGCGGTGGGACTTGCCTCCAAAATCCTTCCCCATAATTTCAACGAACTGATCGATGCGTCCATTGCCCATTTACAGGGCAAGACTTTTGAGCTGTTTCCCGATTTTCCCACCGGCGGATTGATCGATGTTTCCCGATACAACGATGGATTGCGCGGAGGAATGGTAAGAATACGGGCCAAGATCTCGAAACTCGACAGGAAAGCCCTGGTCATTACCGAGCTTCCGTTCGGGCAGACCACGAGTTCATTAATCGACTCCATCCTGAAGGCCAATGAAAAGGGTAAGATCAGGATCAGGAAAATAGATGATAATACGGCAGGCACTGTTGAAATTGTCATTCATCTGATGCCCGGAACCGATCCGGATATTACCATCGATGCGCTGTATGCCTTTACGGATTGTGAAGTTCCCACCTCCCCCAATGCCTGTGTGATCCGCAATGAGAGGCCCTGTTTTATCGGGGTGACTGAAATTCTCAAAGGTTCGGTGACCAATACAGTAAAATTGCTGACCCTTGAACTGCGCATCAGGCTCGATGAATTGGATGAATTATGGCACTATTCCTCACTGGAGAAGATCTTCATTGAGAATGAATTGTATGAGCCAATTAAATTATGCAAGACCGAGGAATCCATTCTCGAAACAATTGACAACGGCCTGATTCCATTTAAGAGCAAACTGAGAAGGGAAGTGATCCATGATGACCTGGTGAGGTTGTCCAACATTCCCATCCGGCGGATTTCGAAATTCAGTACCTTCAAAGCCGACGAATTTATCAGGCAAACCGAGGCCGAAATGGAAGAGGTGAAGAACCACCTGGCCAATATCATTCCATACACCATCAATTATTACCGGCAGATTAAAAAGAGATACGGTTCCGGCCGGGAACGCAAAACCGAGATACGGGGATTTGACACCATCATGGCGGCTGAAGTCGCCGTGGCCAATGAAAAACTATACATCAACCGGGCAGAGGGATTTATCGGAACAGGCCTGAAAAAGGATGAATATGTGTGCGACTGTTCGGATATTGATGATATTATTGTCATCCGGAAAGATGGCAGGTACCTGATCACCAGGGTAGCAGAAAAGCAGTTCGTGGGGAAGGATATTGAATATGCGGGAGTGTTTAAAAAGAATGATGAGCGCACCATTTATAACATCATCTATCGCGACGGTCCTTCCGGTACGACCTATGTCAAGCGGTGCGCGATAACGGGACTCACACGGGACAAAGAATACAACCTGACCAAAGGTGAAACAGGATCACGTTTGTTGTATCTGAGCGTAAATCCGAACGGGGAGGCAGAAACCGTAAAAGTAACCCTCAAGCCGCGTCCGAGGGTGAAAAACCTTATTTTCAACCTTGAATTCAGCGAAACCGATATCAAGGGTAAGTCGTCCATGGGGAATATTGTTACCCGGTATCCGGTTCATAAAATTGAGCTGAAGGTGCGGGGTGTTTCCACGCTCGGGGGAAGAAAAATTTGGTGGGATCAGGCAGTGCAACGTCTCAATATTGAGGGCAAGGGGACCTACCTGGGTGAATTTACCGGTCACGATAAAATCCTGGTGCTTACCCGGTCGGGAGAAATGAGGCTGTCGGGGTACGAGCTGACGGCACATTTCGAGGAAGACCTGCTGATCATTTGCAAATATAAGCCGGGATTGCTGTTCACGGCAGTGTATTACGACGGGGAACAAAAATACCATTATATCAAAAGGTTTCAGGCCGAAGCCATGGAAAAACCTGCCCGGTTCTTTGATGAGCACCCCAAATCGAAATTTATTCTGCTTTCGGAGAACGATTTTCCGCGGCTGGAGATCAGGTTCGGCGGCAAGCATAAAAAAAGGGAGCCGGAGATCATCGAAGCTGCTGATTTCATAGCGGTCAAAGGTTACAAAGCCAAAGGCAAGAGGCTGAGCAGTTATGAAATAGCCACCATAACCGAGTTGGAGCCCCTGCGTTTCAAGGCAGATATACCTTCACCGGTTTTGCCCGAAGAACCCACGGAGCAGGCGGATGTAACGGAGGTAACGGAGGTGACGGATGTGACGGAGGTGACGGATGTGACGGATGTGACGGATGTGACCGGAGCGCCTGATGAACACCGCTTACCCGAAGGAGGGGATACCGGCGAGCAGATGTCGCTTTTTTAGAATGGGGTTTCGTTTTTGTCGGAATGCAGGGATCAATACACCACTACCATTCCTGCGCCAGGCGAAGTAACCATAGCGAACTAATTTAATGGTTAGTTTCCGAATTTCTATTTAACTTCGAACCGTGAGTTCAATAGTGAAAGACCGAGTTCATCGGATTAAATGTGAATTAGCGCCGGGCGGGGCAAGGTTCTGTCATATTTATTCAGGTCTGCCGGTTACATTTGCAATTATTGCCCTCATTCATTATCTTCGTGCCGCCTGATACTAAAAAATTACCAAGTGAAACTCCGTTCTTCCGCCTCCCGCCTGAGCGGTGAGATTTCCATCCCTGCATCGAAATCGCACACCATCAGGGCTGTCGCCATCGGTGCTATAGCACAGGGCATTTCCGTGCTGAAGAATCCCCTGATGTCCGACGATGCACAATCTGCCATTCAGGGTGCCCGCGAGATGGGAGCATCCGTTGAACTGGGCAAAGACTGGATTATAAAAGGCATCGGCTCAGCACCCGGTGAAAGTTGCCGGCACATCGACGTCGGCAATTCCGGCACTTCGCTTCGAATTCTTACGGCATTGTGCGCCCTGGGAAATCATCCCGTAACTTTTGACGGGGATAAATCAATCCGCCAGCGGCCCATGACGCCGCTTCTTGATGCACTGCAAAATCTGGGTGCAACCCTGGTTGATTCCAATGCGGGAAAATGTCCTTTTACCATCAGGGGCCCGATCGGGGGAGGAACTACCAGGATCAACGGGGTCAGTTCGCAGTTTCTTACCGCCCTGTTGATTGCCAGTCCTCTGGCTCCCAGGGATACCGAAATATTTGTGGATAACCTGAATGAAAGGCCCTACGTGGAGATTACACTCGACTGGCTCCGGCGGCTGGGAATCCGGTTTGAACAAAGGGGGCTCGACTGGTTCAGGGTTTTTGGCGGACAGCATTACCCGGCTTTTGAACGCTATTTGCCGGCCGACTTTTCATCGGCCACCTTCCCCCTTTGTGCGGCTGCGATCACCGGATCGGAGATCCTGATCAGGGGACTGGATTTTAGCGATCACCAGGGTGATAAGGCAGTATTTGACTACCTGGAAAAAATGGGGGTACAGCTGAAAACCACTCCCGAAGGAATTTGGGTAAAGGGGTCCAACCTGAAAGGGATTGATATTGACATGAACAATACTCCCGATGCACTGCCGGCAATGGCAGTGACTGCGTGTTTTGCACAAGGCACCACCCGCCTGCTCAATGTGCCCCAGGCCAGGTTGAAAGAGTGCGACAGGATTGCTGCCGCAACAAAGGAGTTGAAGAAAATGGGCGCTCAGGTGGAAGAGCTTCCCGACGGCATGGTCATCCGTCACAGCAAGCTGAAAGGAACTGAGGTCCATGGCTACGATGACCACCGAATGGTGATGGCGCTGGCAATTGCGGGACTGGCCGCAGAGGGTGAAACAGTTGTGGATACTGCGGAATCGGCAAGTGTTACCTACCCGTCCTTTGTGGAGGATATGCAAACACTGGGAGCCCGTTTTGAGATCACTGAAAAGAGGAACTAATAAATCAAATCATATGCTGGGTTGTACATACGGAAATTTGTTTAAAGCCACCGTGGCCGGGGGTTCTTACCAGGAAGGATTATCCATTAACATTCAGGGTGTTCCGCCCGGATATCATTTTACGGAAGAAGAAATCTATGTGGAGCTTATGTTGCGCAAGCCGGGACAGGGTGAACTTACCTCTCCGCGACGCGAGGCCGACGTTCCGATTCTCTTCAGCGGTATTAATGCTGCGGATACCATGCCGGGATTCAAAAATGCCGGTTATACCAATGGTACACCGATGGTCATATTAATTCCCAATGTCGACAGGCATTTGGAGCATATCGAACAGTACCAGCTGACCAATCGTACACCGCGCCCCGGGCATGCTTCCTATGCTTCCTACCAGAAATACGGATCGTGGGACGATTCCATCGGTGCCGGATTTTTCAGCGGACGGTATACTTCATCCATTGTAGCTGCAGGATGCATTGCAAAAAAGATACTGCGGGACCATGGTATTGAGGTGGTTTCTTTTGTGCGGGAAGCTGCCGGAATTCGCATGAAAGATATGCCTGTGGAGGAAATTAAAAAGAAGGCCGCTGCCTACCGCGAGGTCAGGAAGCAATATGATCCTATTTACCTTGACCTGTTTGCCTCCGGCAAAATGAAACCGGAAATGCGCTTCTTTGAAAAGGCCGCCATTCTGGCGGAGCTGGAAAGCCGAATTCCCAATATTTCAAGACCCATTTACAATGAAGGGGAGGTCCGGAAAAAATACGGCATTAATCCGAAACTGTTCTGTCCCGACCCGGATGTTGCAGATGCCATGTACGACGAGATCCTGCGCATCATGCAGGATGGGGACTCCTCGGGCGGCATTGTGGAAGTCGTGGTGACCGGCGTGCCTGCCGGAATGGGAGAGCCTGTTTTCAACAAACTCGACGGTGAACTTGGGCGTCTGATGAGCATTGGTACAGTAAAGGCCGTGGAAATTGGCTGCGGGATGGAAGCAGCCAGGATGACCGGCTCACAGTGCAACGATGCCATGCGGATTAAGGACGGGAAAGTTGTATTTACCTCGAATCAGGCAGGCGGAATTACCGGAGGTCTTACCACGGGCCAGGATATTATTGCCCGCGTGGCCGTGAAGCCTACGCCAACCATAGCCAAGCCGCAGCAGACCATTGATAAGGTAAGCCTGGAGAATAAAGATCTGGCGGCAGTTACCCGTCGTGATCCTACCATCGTGGCCCGGATGTGGCCTGTGGTGGAAGCCTATACTGCCTTAATTATACTGGATGCCTATATGCTGCATGTAGGTTATCAGGCCATGCGACCGGATCACTAAACAACCCATACGCCATAATAGGGGTACTTGCTGCATTCCGGTTGCAGCAAGGGCCTGTTTTTTTCCGGACAATCCCGGTGATAAAAAAAAATCACTATCTTTCCCTGTAAATCAAAAATGAAGCATCATGATCCAAGAAAGGTTTGTTGATTACATCGAGAAAAGCATCAAGAAAAACTGGAAGCTTCCCGCACTCTCCGATTATAACGGAGAAAAACTCACTTATGCTGACACCGGCAACCAGATCCTGAGATTTCACCTGCTTTTTGATCGCCTGGGGATTAAAAAGGGCGATAAAATAGCCCTCGTGGGAAAAAACTCTGCGCGCTGGTGCTGTGTTTACCTTTCGGTTGTTTCCTATGGCGCTGTGATTGTGCCCATCCTTCCGGATTTCAAACCGGATGACATACAATCCATCATCAACCATTCCGACTCTGTATTGCTCTTCAGCTCCGATACCATTTTTCAATCGATAGATCCTTCCAAGTTACCTGCCATTCAGGGAATCATTTCCATCAATACTTTTGAGCTGTTTCATACAACCTCCGAAACCCTCAGGACAATCATTGAAAATCTCGATGCCGAATTCGTTAAGAATTATCCCGAAGGACTGGACGGGGATAAGTTCGTCCTGCCTGAAGTCGGCAATGAAGAACTGGCCGTGATCAGCTATACTTCCGGCACAACAGGGTTCTCCAAGGGGGTCATGCTGCAAAACAACAGCCTGGCAGCCAATGTCAGATACGCACAAAACAATATGCCGCTCATACCGGGTGATCCCATAGTTTCCTTTTTGCCGCTGGCCCATTCATACGGGTGTGCCTTCGAGTTTCTGTTCCCGTTCTCCATAGGTTGTCATATTACCATCCTCACAAAAACCCCGTCTCCCCAGATCGTCATTCAGGCTTTTCAGGAAGTCAAACCCCGGCTGATCCTATCGGTCCCGCTGGTCATTGAAAAAATCTATAAAACAAGGATACTTCCGGCAATTAAAAAATTCCCGGCCAGCGTACTGCTGAAAATTCCCCTGTTGAACAAGCTTATTCATAAGAAAATAAGAAAAGGCCTGATGCAGGTGTTTGGCGGCAATTTTGCCGAAATCGTCATCGGTGGGGCGGCCTTTAATTTGGAAGCGGAAACCTTTTTCAAGAAAATCGGACTTCCGTTTGCAGTGGGCTACGGGATGACGGAGTGTGGTCCTCTGATCAGCTATGCTCCCTGGACCGTAAATAAAATAGCGGCCTCGGGCCGCAAGGTCGACACGCTTGAAGTGAAGATCGATTCACCTGATCCTGCTAAAATTGTGGGAGAGATCATATTGCGGGGTGAAAATGCCATGACCGGTTATTATAAAAATCCTGAAGCCACCAGGGAGATCATTGATGAAGAGGGCTGGTTGCACACCGGTGATCTGGGATTGATTGACAGGGACGGATTTATTTTCATCAAAGGCCGATGTAAAAGTCTCATCCTGGGTTCAAACGGCAAAAACATCTATCCCGAAGAGATTGAAGCGACCATCAACAATAAAAACCTGGTGAGTGAATCCCTGGTGGTACACCGCGATGAAAAACTGGTGGCACTGATATATCCCGATGCCGACCGGATGGCTGCGCAGAATGTTAGTCAAAGAGGATCTGGTGAAAATTCTGGAGCAGTACCGCAAAGAGGTGAATGCCAGCATTCCTTCGTACATGAATATTATTCGGTTTGAGATTCACCCCGAGGAGTTTGTAAAAACACCCAAACGGAGTATCAAACGCTATCTGTATAATTAGATCCTTGTTCGGTTAGGACAGGTATTCCAGGTATGAAAGCATCCTTTACCCATTCCTGCTGTGTATTCCTGCTGTTGTTGTTCATTCCCGAAAGTCAGTATGCCCAGCATACCGGCAATTTTGAAACCTGGTGGGAAAAATCGCATTTCACGGAAACCCCTCGTTATGAGCAGACGATTGAATACGCTCAGCGGCTGGCCGCGGCCTCTCCGCTGATCTCCTACCAGGTATTTGGCAAAAGTCCCCAGGGGCGCGATTTGCCTTTGCTGATCCTGGATATGGACGGTTTCAGCACGCCGGATGAGGTGGAACGGAGTGGTAAGCTCAAAATTCTGGTACAGGCCTGCATTCACGCCGGAGAATCAGAAGGGAAGGATGCCGGACTGGCTTTGTTCCGTGACATTGCCCTGAACCATAAGGAAGTGGACCTCGATCAAATCACCATTCTGCTGATCCCGATCTTCAATGTGGACGGGCATGAGCGGTTTACACCGTATTCACGGATCAACCAGAACGGTCCCCGGGAGGCAGGCTGGCGCACTACCGCAACCAACATGAACCTCAACCGGGATTATCTCAAGGCTGATGCCCCTGAAATGCAGGCATGGCTGAAATTATTCACTCAATGGGATCCGGATCTTTTCATCGATTGTCATACATCCGACGGGGCAGATTACCAGTATCCGGTGACCATGGAGTATGACGGGTTCCAGCACCCGTTGATGAGCCAGTGGCTATCCCGGACTTTTGTCCCGGAACTTACCGGAGCTATGGAAACTTCAGGTTTTCCCCTGTTCAATTATGTAGCCTTCCGGAAATGGCATGATCCCCGCAGTGGACTGATCAATCAGATACCGGGTCCCAGGTTCTCCACCGGGTATGTTACTGCGCGCAACCGTTTTGCCCTGCTGATTGAAACGCACATGCTCAAAGATTATAAGACCCGTGTGCTGGGGACCTATCAATTGCTGGAAAATACTTTGAAGATAGTGGCCCCAAAAATCTCAACCATCAGATCAGTTTTGCAGGTCGTCGACAGCCTGACAGCCTCGGAAAAATTTCGTTCCGAACCCTGTATGCTGGATTGTACGGCCTCCATGACCGATAGCATAATGGTCAGTTTCAGGGGAGTTGACTATACCGTTGAAAAAAGCGATTTAACGGGTGGGAACTGGTACCGGTACAGCAGTACACCAACGACCTATACCTTGCCGTTGTTCAGCACACAGATCCCGACCCTGCAGGTCAACCTTCCGAAAGCTTATGTGATCCCTGCGGAATGGCAGGAGGTAATCAGGAGACTTGACTGGCATGGCATCCGGTATGAAGTTATACAGGAACCCACGGTCATGACGGTAGAAACCTATCGGTTCTCAGAACCCCGTTGGGCCGCAACACCTTATGAAGGCAGGCAGATCCTGGAGTCCTTCAGGATGGATACCGTACGGATGGAAATGCTTTATGCCAGGGGTTCGGTGAAGGTTCCCACCGATCAGCCGAACGCCCGGCTCATAGCCTTTATGTTTGAACCGCTCACCGATGAATCCTTTCTGAGATGGGGATTCTTTAATGCCATTTTTGAAGAAAAAGAATATGTCGAGACCTATGTAATGGAAAAGATGGCCCGTGAGATGATCGGGAGAGATCCGGGGATGAAGGCCCGGTTCGACAAGCTTAAGACAGAGGACCCTGCGTTTGCGGCAAATTCCTATGCACAGCTTATGTGGTTTTACAGGCAAACACCCTATTATGATCCGTCCGTTGGGCTGTATCCCGTAGGGAAACTTTAGGAAACATATCAGAGTTATACATCATAACAATGGATTTTTAATGAAAAAAGTATTTTACTGCTGTACAGCGATCCTGTTGGCATTTTTAGTTTCCACTGCCCCGGCGCTGCATGCACAACCGGGGATGGCAAAGGCCGGCAATATCACCATCGCCTATGAGTCATTCGGTGACAGCAGCAACGAAACCATTATCCTGATCCAGGGTACAGGAGCCACCTTGCTTCACTATCCGGCTGCCTTATGTCAGAAACTGGCTGATCGCCATTCATTTTCCCAGTCGGGTCGTACCTTAACGCTTACCTGTATGGCCTCCTCCACCCGGGAATCCTGACCTTCCCCCGGGCGATGAAAAGGCATTAATTGCCATGTCAACACCTCCTCCCGTTACAGATCACCCGGATACACTGGCCAATTATCTGGTAGGTATTTACAAAGCCCTTGGAGGTACGGATGATGATGCGTCTTAATTGGCCGTGCTTTTCTTCCCTCTGGCCAGTGAGGCAAACACGCCCAAAAAGCACAGTACGGCAAAAATGATGAAAACAACCCGGAGACTGTGCATGAATCCATGGATATTGGAAGCGGAGATTTTTTCGTCCCCGACAAAAATATGGATTGCCATCGCAGCAATGGCCATGCTGAACATCTGACCGGTAAGCCGCATGGTGCCCAGGGTTGCAGAGGCCGTGCCCAGAAATTTCTTTTCAACGGAACTCATCACCGAATTGGTATTCGGAGAGGAGAACATGCCGAATCCGAATCCCAGGATCATCAGGGTAACCAAAAGATAGGAGGTCTGGGTGCCGGTGGTAAGAAATATCAGCGAAATCAGGCCTGCCACAATGATTGCCATACCCAGGGAGGAAAGTACACGGGAGTCGATCCGGTCGGAAAGCCTTCCGGAAACCGAAGCCACAATAGCCATCATCACCGGTTGCGTGATCATGATCATGCCGGCATCGCGCGGGCTGAGGCCCTTCACACTCTGCAGGTACAAGCTCAGCAGAAAGGTAATGCCGAAAGTAGCCGCGTAATTGATCAGGGCGGCCAGGTTAGAAAAGGCGAAGATCTTATTGTCGCGGAACAGGCTGATGTTCAGCACGGGTGTTTTTTCACGCAGCTCCCAGAAAACAAAGATGATCAGTCCGATGGCCCCGGCTATCGTCAGCACCATGGCGAATTTGCCCGGCAGTTTTGAAAAACCGTACATGAGGGCCGACATGGCCAGCACATAAATTACCGAGCCGGTAATATCAAAACGGTCATTTCTGGCCTCGGCCCATTCAGCTTTAACGCCGAAGGCAATTCCTGCAATAATGAGTATGCCCGCTGCCGCATTGATGATAAAACAAGCTTTGCCAGCCGAGGGATTGGGTAAGAATGCCTCCCAGCAACGGTGCGGCAGAAAGTCCCACATACACGGCTGAGGTATTCCAGCCAATGATGCGGCCGCGTTTTTCCGGCGGGAAGGCCGATATGACGATGGCCATTCCGGAACTCAGAATCATGGCGCTTCCGAAACCCTGGATGAAAGCGGGAGACGATCAGCATAGTACCTGAAACCGAGAAGGCACACAGAAGGGTTGAAAAGGTAAAAAAGACGTTGCCGTACAGCAGCATTCTCTTTCGTCCCCAGATATCGGCCAGTTTGCCAAAGGGCACCAGCAATAACAGCCGACGACAGGAGAAAAGCCATGGCAATCCAGCTCAGCGAAACGGCATCCATCGATAATTCCCTGCTGATGCTCGGGAGGGCAATGTTCACCGCCGAGCCCATGAAAGGATTGAAAAATGAGGAAATAAAAATAACAGCCAAAAGGATTTTTCTGTTAAACTGCTGCTCGGTGTTCGTATGCATATGCTTGTAATCTGTGTTCAGCTATCGGCAATTGGTTATCAGTTAAATAATGTCTTCCAGGTGATGCGGGCAGGTGATTTTAACTTTAAGATCAGCAATCATGGCCTGGTTGTTTAGGATCCAAAGATAAAAAAACCCCTGGACAAACAGGGGCCACCATTAACAAAGCAACAGGTTCCCGATATGTTGGTTCAACCGTTATTAAAAATGGGGAAGGGCATTTGCGTCGGATGCCTGGAGCCTGTTTCAAGACGGGTGATTTTCCTTCCATTCCGACCCATTGTTTTCCAGCAACAGTTTTCCCCAGATAGGTAGCTCAGATTTTACAAGGTTTACTGCCTCTTCACAGGCCCTGATGGCACTATGGCGGTGGCCGGAGGCAGCCAGCACAAAAAAGCAGATATCACCCGCTGCCACCAGGCCCACGCTGTGGTATACATGAAGAGCGTTAATGGGATATCTGGCAAACAACCCGGTCCTGATCTCTTCAAATTTTTCCAGCACCATTTCGGCATGGGCGGTATAGTCAATGGCCTTCACACGGGTATTTGCGATTTCGTCGTGTCGGACCTGTCCTATAAAAATACTGTAGGCCCCGGTACTTTTGTCGGCAGCATGCTCCTGAATGAACCTTGTGATGAAATCCGAAGAAATGGCGCCATCCACAAAGAATTTTCCTTCAGCCTTACCTGTATTGATCATGCGATGCGGTTTGTTTTATGCCAGTGATTGATCCCGTGCCGGAGGCTGTAAATTCTTTTGCTGTCCTGGAAGGCCTCCTTCAGCAACCGGGCTGCCTTCAGGCTTACAATACCTCTATCGCAAAAAGTAATGACGGTTTCGCCCTTGATGACGGCAAGTGATTCGTGCAACCGATCGAAGGGGATATGGATGTGCCTGAATTCCACAGGGGCAGGACCGGGATTATCGCGTACATCGATGACCGTAATGTCCTTCCGGCTTAACAGGTTGTGAAATTCCTCCGGATGTATTTCAAGCCCGTTGCTTCCTTCCGCTTCACAAGGTCTTTCGTAACTGGTTTGCAGAAAGGCCAGGGTATCCGCAGGAATGCGGTTACGGGTTGCCGGTGATGCCTGTATGTCAAATTCGTGCATCCTTCCGGTAAGGGAATTATAGGTCACCAACCTGTTCATCAGCGGATCGCCGATACCGGTGATCACTTTAATGGCCTCATTGCCCTGCATGCATCCGATAATTCCTGTCAGTGTTCCGATCACGCCGGTATCATTGCATCCTGTTTCGTGATTGTCCGACCACGGATCAGGAAAAATATCCCTGTAGTTTGCAGAGGTACCCGCAGGGGTGGACCCATTAAAAACGGCCACATGGCCTTCGAATTCCGAGACAGCGCCAAAGACAAATGGTTTGCCGGTCAACACACAGGCATCATTGATCATGTATTTTGAAGCCCGGTTGTCGGTTCCGTCTACGATCACATCGAAGTTCTCCAGGATCCCAAGGATGTTCCGGTTTGTCAGCCGCAGGGGATAGACCTGAATTTCAATACCGGCATTGATTTCTTTAAGCCTCCGGGCGGCCCTGTCGGCCTTTGGGAGTCCGATGTCCCGGTGTCCGTAAAGCACCTGGCGGTGGAGGTTGGTAAGTTCCACGGTATCATCATCGGCGATCCCGATGGTGCCGGTCCCTGCTGCAGCAAGATACTGCAGTGCCGCACACCCCAGTCCGCCTGCGCCGGCCACCAGCACCCTGGCATCCGATAATTTTTGCTGGGCATCCGTTCCAAAGCCCCTGAGCAGCAATTGGTGGTGATACCTGCCGAATTGGTCCGTTGCATCCATGGCATTCATCCTCCTGAATAGGGTGGCAGGAGGGCTATCTTATCATCGGGTTCCAGTGTGGTATTGCCCGGCCTGATCATGTTATTCACAGCAATGGTATATCCAGTATCGGAAAGGGAAGGGAAATCCAACTGCAGGGCTTGCCTCAGCTGGTCCGTGGTGGTGATGTGGTCGAGACGGACCTCCTTGTTTTTTATGATGTCAGCCAACCGGCCAAAGGCAGTGATTTCCATAGTATTTATTTTCTGTTGTTTATCCTCCGATGGCGATCATGGTCCTGTTTCTGAGCAAGCCTGCCTGCACAAGGTTAAAAGGTCCTTCAAACTGACCTCCCAGCTTTTCTGCTTTCGCAAACACAGATCCCCGGATGAGGGGAACAACATCCTCTCCGTTTCTCAGGGGGGTGAGCAGGTCTGTTTCCCCGGTGGAAAACAGACAGTTTTTCATTTTACCGTCGGCGGTCAGCCGCATGCGGTTGCAATCGCTACAAAAGGGGGCGCTCATGGGACTGATAACGGCAAAGGTCCCCGCATGGCCCGGAACCGTGTATTTTTTATCCGTATCATGCCGCTCCCCCTGCAAAGGAACAAATGAAAATTCAGTCCTGACAGCGGCAAGCATTTCCTGCCAGGTAAACACCTTGTTGCTGGTCCACCGGTTGCCTTCGAAGGGCATAAATTCGATAAACCTGACATGAACCGGTGTATCGCGTGTCCACCTTACGAAATCAACAATTTCACGGTCATTGAGTCCCCGCATCACCACCATATTGACTTTAATATGCATTCCGGCAGCTATGGCCAGGTTTATATAGTCGAGCACCCTGTGATGCTGGTCGCGCCGGGTGATCGTATTAAAAGTTTCGGCTTTCAGGCTGTCAAGCGAAACGTTAATGGATTTTACCGCGGCCTTTTGAAGGATCCCTAAATACTCCGGCAGCCGGGTTCCGTTGGTGGTGAGCGTTAGTTTTACCGGCAACTTTGACAGGGCATGGATAATGACATCGGCATCTTTCCGGAGAAGCGGTTCACCGCCTGTAAGCCTGATTTTTTTGACACCAAGGCGGACAAAGATCCCCGCGAGTTTCTCAATTTCATCCGCCTGCATCATTCTCATGCTGGGGGTATGTATATAATTCTCATCGGGCATGCAATAAAAACAACGGAGGTTGCAGTTATCGGTAATCGAGATCCTCAGGTAATCATGAACCCTGTTGTAGGTATCCTTCAGCATGGCGGTTACATTTTTAATTGCGGGGCGTTATGATCCCCGGGGAATCCCTTCAGCCGGATGCTGTTTGTGCATAAGTTCCCTCCTGCAATGCGGTGAGGTTCCAGTCCTTCCGAAGGATTCAATAATGACTTGACTTTCATTCATTTACGTTGTGCTTTAACTTCAGCGGGGGTTACCCTGTTAAAAGTATTTCCCCAGCTGGTGCCGATGTAGTTGAGAACGTCAGCGATCTCCTGGTCAGACAGGTGGTTTACGGGGGCCATGGGAATGTTGTATTTTATTCCGTTCACGGTGATGGTTTCATTTTGTCCTTTCAGCAGAATGGTGATCGATTTGGTCTGGTCTTTCGTTAAATGGTCCGATTTTGCAAGGGGCGGATAAACACCCGACAGGCCTTCTCCGTTCAGCTGATGACAACTCAGACACTGTGCGGCATAGATGTTCTTTCCCCTGCTGATGCTTTCAGCTGGTACTTCCTGGCGTGCGCCCGGATGGCCTGATCGAAGTCCGAAAACAGGCAGTAGGACAAGGATCGACAATAGCAATGTGTTCATAAATAATAAGTTATAATTGTTTCAGATCAAAAGGTAACCGCCTGATGCGGGTGCCTGTGGCGGCAAATATCGCATTACAAAGTGCGGGTGCAAAAGGAGGAAGCCCGGGTTCACCCACACCCTTGATCACAGGACCGCCTTCGGCCAGGATGAGCACCTCCACGACGGGCATTTCATTGATTCTCAGAATAGGACTGTTGTGAAAATTTGTTTGCTTCGACATCCCGTTTTCAAAGGTGATACCCTCTTTGGTGGCAGCGGTGAGGGCCATCGCTACCGCCCCTTCAACCTGGGCTTTCACATTGTCGGGATTAACCACGGTACCCAGGTCAATGGCCACATATACTTTTTCAATATGAATGCCTTTGCCTGCCTGCCTGGATACTTCCACCACATGTGCCGAAATTCCCGCAAAGAATTCATACTGTGCCACACCACGACCCCATCCTGCGGGCAGGGGCTTATCCCATCCCGAGAATTCCCTGAGTTTGAGCAATACCCGCCGGGCATCCGAATCCTTTTTCATCATGTCGATCCGGAAGGTCATGGGTTCTTTGTTGGCAAGGTAGGCCAGCTCATCTACGAAACATTCGTGCGAAAATGCCAGTGTGGTGCTTGTAACGGCACGCCAGGCCGCCATCGGAATATGGATGTCGGCAAACACATAGGCATTTTTCATGTTTGGGAATTCGTATTGCTGTTCACTGATGCCCTCTACCATGGAATCGTCGGCCTTGGTATCATCGTAATCGGCATTCACGGTGGCGGACATGGAAGGTGAAATCACCTTGTGCTGGAATGCTGTTACCCGGCCATCAGATGAAACGGCACCTTTCATGGCAGAGAAGGTCATGGGACGGAAAGGACCCTGTTGAAAATCGTCCTCGCGGGTCCATATGAGTTTCACAGGTTTGCCGACCTCCTTTGATATCATGGCGGCCTCGGTGGCAAAGTCAGATTTGAGCCTTCTGCCGAATGCACCACCGTTAAAGAGGATGTGCGGAAGGATCCTGTCCTGCGGTATCTTCAATACATCCGATAACTCCTGTTTAATAAGGTTGGCACCCTGGGAAGATACCCATAC
Organism: uncultured Bacteroidales bacterium; assembly: GCA_963800645.1. Lineage (GTDB taxonomy): Bacteria > Bacteroidota > Bacteroidia > Bacteroidales > UBA10428 > UBA5072. The sequence goes on from CAWDBX010000005.1 coordinate 72,142, forward strand.
TTCCACCAGGCCGTCGGGCCGCCAGTGCACCAGGCAGTTCATGGGTTCCAGGGGTGCATGGGCAACCACCGGGGTTTCATAAAATGCTTCCAGTTTTTTGGTGGCACCGGAATAGGCGGAGTTAAAATCTCCGGAATCATGTACGGTAATTCCCTCGGAAGTTGCCAATTCACGCAGGTGTTTTTCAAAGACAGCCGTGCTGAAAGCATCAAATCCGTTATGGTTCCATTGGATCTTCAAGGCTTTTGATCCCTGCAGGGCAGCCCAGTAATTGTCGGCCACCACGGCCACACAGGGATAACGGTTTTTACCCATCACCCTTTCAATTTTTACAGTTTTCTGAACCCCCTTTATTTTTAGGGCTTCGGTGTCATCAACACTGACAAGGCTGCTGCCAAAAACAGGACAATGCTGTACTGCCGCGTAGACCATACCGGGTACTTCCGCATCAATGCCGAATACCGCCTCCCCTGAAACCTTCAGGGGAATATCCAGCCGGGGGGCCGATTTGCCAAGAATCTTGAAGTCTTTGGCATCTTTCAGTACAGGATTTTCGGGAACGCTGAGTGCGGCAGCAGCTTCCACCAGTTCACCATATCCCAGGCTTTTACCTGAAGGTTTGTGGTGGATCCGGGCATTGTCGGCCACGCATTCCGATATCGGGACCTTCCAGATGCCGCTTGCAGCCTCCTGGAGCATCATTCTGGCCGAAGCACCAACTTTCCGGAGCTGGAAATAATTGCTTCTTACGGAAGAACTGCCTCCGGCCGTTTGTCTGCCGAATTCCTTTTCACCGGCTGTTTGCCGGATGATTACCTTTTCAAGGGGCACCTCGAGTTCCTCGGCGATCAGCGCCGGAACCGACTGATAGGTCCCTTGACCCATTTCAGGCTTGGGATTCATGAGGGTAATGGCACCTGATTTTTCAATGATAATATAAGGGGTAAGGTTAAAAAAGTTGGTGGTTCCACTCAGGTTCAAAACCTGCCGGATCCCATTGGGGCGTGCCGTATGCAGTCCCAAGACAAAGGCAGCGCCGGTTATACTGCTGAGCCGGATAAAGCTGCGCCGGTTGATGGATGTCGTGTTTTGCATAATTTACCTTTTTTCATTTATTGGGCAGTGGACGCCATCAACTCCGCGGCGGTATGGATGGCTTTCCGGATACGCTGGTAGGTTCCGCACCGGCAAAGATTTCCCTGCATGGCGGTATCGATTTCCAGGTCGGTAGGATTGGGCGTTTGCCTGAGCAGGGCAACAGCGGACATAATCTGTCCCGATTGGCAGTAGCCGCATTGCGGCACCTGTTCTTTGATCCAGGCCAGCTGAACAGGGTGGTCATTTTTCGCCGCCAGTCCTTCAATGGTGGTAATGTTACGTCCCGCCATGGCCGATACCGGCAACTGGCACGAACGCACTGCGACACCATCGAGGAGTATGGTGCACGCACCGCATTGCGATATACCGCAGCCAAACTTTGTGCCTTTCAGTCCCACAAAGTCGCGTATAACCCATAGCAGCGGCATTTGGGGATCCACATCCACGGAGAGGGATTTTTTATTGATGTTTAATTGTATGGAGGCCATAGGAAGCAGTTATTTAAGGATTAAAACAACAGCAATACTTTTTCACCTGTATTCCGTGAAACAATAGCGCAGGATCCTATGAATGGATTTTATAATGAATACAGTGAGCGTTAAACAATCGGAAATGGAAATTGTTTATCATCCGTTTAAAGCAGCAATCCCATGACACTGCAGGGTTACGCCGACCACAGTGCCGCAACAACTTGCGATACGCTTGTGGCAGCATAGATACTTCCCAATCTGGATCCATATCCATTCAGTTTGCTTTTTTTACACTTCATCCTGCCCATTCGACCAAAGGGTGACAATTATTTGTTTCCGGCGCCCGGAGGTCAGATATTTGAGTCAGCAAACGACATCATGCAAAAGCATTAAATCCATGAAAACCTTGATGAGCTTCTTTCTGATTTGCATTTTTCAAACAGGGTCGCTGGTGGCTCAGGTTACCCTTACGGGAACTGTACTGGACAATGACGGGTTGCCCCTGACAGGTGCAAACGTATTCATCAAAGGCACCTATGACGGTGCTTCAACGGATACTTCGGGACATTTCAGGTTCAGGACCACCGCAACCGGCAAACAGATCCTTTCGGCAAGTTTTATTGGTTTCAGTATGGCGGAAAAGGAAATTGATCTGTCGGTTCCCGTTGATCCGGTCCAGATCAGGATGGACCTGCAACCCGGTGAAATCAATCCGGTAATGGTCACCGCCGGCGCATTTGAAACAGGCGATCTGAAACGACCCATTGTTCTGAAACCGATGGACATTGCCACTACTCCAAGTGCTGTGGGGGATATTTACGGGACCCTGACCACCCTTCCGGGGACGCAATTTGTAGGGGATGAAGGTGGCCTGTATGTGAGAGGCGGAGAAGGATATGAAACAAAGACCTTTATCGACGGCATGCAGGTGGAAAGACCCTTCCTGTCGAAGATGCCTGATTTGCCCACCCGCAGCAGGTTTTCGCCGGTATTGTTCAAAGGGACGGCTTTCAGTACCGGCGGATTCTCAGCGGAATACGGCGACGCGCTGTCTTCTGTCATAAACCTCAACACGGTTGGTCTGGCGGAAGAAACCAAAAGCGGATTTATGATCATGTCGGTCGGTGCAAATGTTTCCCATTCACAGCGTTGGAAAAGGGGTTCAGCGGCAGGTACCTTGCAATATATCAATATGAAGCCCTATTACAGTCTTTTTAAGCAGAATATGGAATGGGAAAAGGATCCGGTCCAGTCCGACGGTACCCTGCTCATCCGTCAGCAACGGGGAAAATATGGCATCCTGAAGATCTTTGGCACCTTCAATCTCAGCAAAAGTGCGCTGTTATACAGCTATGGGGGTGATACTGCCGGGGCCTCCCACATCGGACTTCAGAACAGAAATTATTATGTCAATGCCATCTACAGCGATGTATTATCCAGAAACTGGACAATAAAAGCCGGCCTTGCAGGAACGGGCGACTTTACACGGACGGGTATCAACACCGACCGGCTGGATGAAAACCTGAAAGGGATCCATCAAAGGGTGACCTTGACGGGTGAGTGGAATGACAAAGTTTCCCTGAAGATCGGGGAGGAGGCATCCTGGTATTCCCTGAACCGGAATTACATGGCGGTGGGTTTGGAACAACAATATCATACCGGACTTACCATTCAGGATTATGCCCTGTACCTGGAGCCTGAGATCAGCCTCAATAATCATTTGGTGTTCCGTCCGGGCCTGCGGAGCGAGTATAGTTCGCTGAACGATCAATGGAACCTGATGCCGCGCTTTTCACTGGCTTACCGGATAACCGGTTATTCGCAGGTATCCCTGGCCTACGGATTGTTCCGGCAACGGCCTGAAAACCAATACCTGCTTTATAATGATGATCTTGAACCGGAGAAGGCCACCCATTTCATTTTGAACTACCAGTATGAGGCGAATGACAGGATTTTCAGGGTGGAGCTATACAGGAAGTGGTACGACAACCTGGTAAAATATGCCAGTGAATACAATCCTGATCCTTTCACCTATAACAACCAGGGTAGCGGCTATGCACAGGGAATTGACCTCTTCTGGCGGGACAGCAAAACTGTGAAAAACCTGGATTACTGGATCTCCTATTCTTACATTGATACCAAACGGAACTACAGGAATTTCCGGAAGGAGTTGGTCCCCTCCTTTGTCTCCCCCCACATGCTATCGGTGGTCATGAAGTATTTTTTCAGCAGGGCCAATACCTTTGCCGGTCTCACTTACATGCATGCAAGTCCGAAAACATGCTACAATCCCGCCGTTGCAGTCACTTCAGGCGATCAAACAAAGGCTTACAATGATCTGAGTGCGAATATTCTCATCATCCGGCCATTTTTAAAAAGCTATTGTGCCATCTTGCTCAATGTGAACAATGTATTCGGATTTAACAATGTATTCGGGTACAATTACCCGACTGGTCCCGATGCCGGGGGCAATTATACCCGTTACCCGATCAAACCGCAATCAAAACGGTTTTTCATGCTGGGTTTCCTGGTCAATCTCTGATGTTCCGTTTTATGGAGCAATAAAAAAGTATAAAATATTCTTTATTCATTATAAATCAATTTACCATGAAAACAATGCTCATTTTCTTTGCCCTGAACCTTTCGGTTTTATTGGTACAGGCCCAATCAGACAAATACACCGGTGCCATGCTCTCAAACCTTGCCCTATCGGAAAAAGCCAGGACCATCGATGATTTTCAGGAACTTGCCAATAATTTTGAGCGAATTGCTGTGGCTGAACAAAATGAATGGACCGCCTGGTACTATGCAGCTTTTTACAATCTGATCATCAATTTCCAGGATTCTGTCCCGGAGCGAAAGACCAAATATGTAACGCTTGCACAGCAACAACTGGAAAAAGGTTTGAAATTAAAACCTGAGGAAAGCGAATTGATGGTCCTGAAGGTGATGTCGTATTACGCCGAAATGGCCATTGATCCCATGAAGGGCATGACGCTTTTTGGGGAAGCCACTGCTTTACTGGACAAGGCCAAAACGATCAATCCGGAGAATCCCCGTATTTACCTCGAACAGGCAGAAGCCCTGAATGGCATGCCGGTGGAATTTGGCGGGGGCAAAGAAAAGGCTTTGCCGCTGCTCTTGCTCGCTAAGGAAAAATTCGACAAATTTGTTCCTGCTGACAGCCTTGCTCCCAATTGGGGGAAAGACCGGTGTGAATTATTACTGGATGGAATGGAGAACAGCATGGAATGACCGCATTCCGTGAAAAAGGACTAACATTGTATCATGAGTAAAACAGTAAAAAAATACCTGCTCATCCTTCTGGCGCTGATTGTATTGGGAAATCTGACTGCTTTTCTCCTGGATCCTGCTTTTGTACACACGCCCAAACTATGGCTGCTCAACTGCATCTTCTCCATCGGCCTTGGTTTTCCGATGATGAAATTCAGTGAGTTTATCATCCGGAGATTTGGAGACAGAATCAAATGGGAAATCAATCCCGTGAAAAGGATAGCGTCTACGCTCGGCCTGGTGATCAGCATATCCATCGTACTTACTATCCTGATCAACTACATTTTTGTCCTCAATATACAGGGCGTTTCTTTTCCGGAGTTTGTTAAAACCACCATGAATCTCCTGATGATCCAGATTCTGATCATCGTATTTGCTTTCAGTCTTGTTACCGGTGTCGAGTTTTTTAAAAAGTGGAAAGAGAGTCTGATCAAACAGGAATCGCTTCAGCGCAAAGCCCTGGAGCTTCAGCTGGAAACGTTAAAGAACCAGGTCAATCCGCATTTTCTGTTTAACAGTCTCAATACCCTGACATCACTGGTACACAAAGATCCGGATCTGGCAGTGCGGTTGATCATGCAGTTATCGGACAGTTTCCGTTATCTGTTGGAGCAAAAAGACAAGAAGATCGTGGAGTGGCCTGTTGAGAAGCAATTTGTGGAGAACTACCTGAGTTTGCAGCAAATGCGATTTGCGGACAATATTCACGTGGAAATGGAGACCGGGGACTATCGCGGACTTTTATGTGGTTCCTTTATCGGTTCAAATGATGGTGGAAAACGCCATCAAGCACAATATCATCACCACCGATGATCCTTTGCACATCGCCATTTATATAGAAGGCACCTGGCTGGTTGTCAGGAATAACCTGCAGGTAAAGACTTCCATGGTGGCCGGTGAAAATATAGGGCTTGAGAACATCAGGCAGCAATATGAGATCCTCACCGGCCGGAAAGTGGAGGTCATGAAAGAGGGGGGATATTTTACCGTAAAATTGCCCATGATCCATAAATCCCATACTGAATCATGAAGGTACTGATTGTGGAAGATGAACCACTGGCCGCACAAAGGCTTGAAGATCTGTTGAAAAAGCTTGATCCGCAGGTTGATGTGGTTGGCCGTTGTGATTCTGTGAAAAAATCTGTGGCCTGGTTCGGGAAGAACACCCTGCCCGATCTGGTTTTCCTGGATATTCAGCTGGGCGATGGATTGAGTTTTGAGATCTTTGACCAGGTGGTGGTAGATTGTCCGGTAATATTTACCACCGCCTATGACAGTTATGCCATTGAAGCCTTTAAATTAAACAGCATCTCCTATCTGCTTAAACCGGTTAAGGCTGAAGAACTGGGTGCTGCTTTGATGAAATTCCGTTCCTCGCCTTACTATACGGCCGGCAAGGAGAATTTGCGCCAGGTAGCTATGGACAAAGCGCAGCACATGCTGACCCGGGAATATAAAAAGCGTTTTCTCGTAAAATCAGGTGTTCATGTCAGGAGTATTCCGGTAGAACAGATCCTGTATTTCTACAGCCTTGAAAAGGCCACTTTTGCCGCTGTGGACTCAGGCAGGACCATTTTACTGGATTATTCACTGGAACAACTCGAAACCCTCCTCGATCCTGCTTTGTTTTTTCGGGTCAACCGCAAATATTTCATTTCGCTGGAGTCCATTACGGATATGATCACCCTGTCCAATTACCGGCTCAGGCTGGTATTAAAAAACAGCAATGACAGTGACATTCTTGTCAGCAGAGACAGGCTGCAGGAATTCAGGAACTGGTTGGATCAATAGTTAATAATCAAGGGTAATGATTCTGCCCTTGGTAAAATCAAAAAACCTGTCCTTGTTGGCTACCTGAATGCCCTCCATCAGGTCCTCAGGGGTATATCCTGCCAGTTTAAGGCAGGTGGGACAGGCATAAACACCCACCTTCTTATCGATCAGACCCTGCAGTTGCTTTTTCAACGGATCGAATTCAGCATATTCCAGGTCTTTTGAGTTTTTCAGCACCAATTCCACGGCTTTGATATCCAGGTATACCAGTACATCTTTGTCCATGGCCATCATATTCGCCATTTTCAGGGGCATTAACACCCGGTGCGGATCATTGTATCCTTGTGTAATGTGGATGAAAATGCCATCACGCGCCGAATCAGCAGACGATGTCATCATCTCCTGGTGGTCCATCATGGAATGTTCTTCAGGTTTTTGAACGCATGAGGCCATAAAAATGCCCATGCACAGGGATAAGAGAATCATTTTCTTCATGGTTGGAATATTAGGTTTTTCAAAATATTTCAGCAGCCGCCTGCGGCCTTTTTCTTTTTAGGGGTTGCTTTGATAACCGGTTTCGGTTTGGCGCCGGCATTGCCTTCGGAAGACCGGGCAATAACTGCACCTCCTCCCAGGGCCTGGGCTGCGCCCATTCGGAAATCATACCTGGCAAATTCCTCGTCGGGACTGGTAGAGGAAGGCTTCTGCGGATTCAGGATGGCTTCGAACCAATAATTCAGTCCGCCTTCCAGTACATAATTATTATTGTAACCCAGTTGCCGGGTAAGCATCCAGGCTTCATTGGCGACCAGTGTGCCATTGGAATAAAAGACATTCATTTTCACATCCTGATCGAATACTTCCATATATTTTTCCGACAGCAGGTCGGTGATCGGGATATTGATCGCTCCCGGCAGGCTGAACTTTTCAAATTCATCCTGGCTTCTTACATCGATCAGTTGCAGGACAGGATCTTTTTTAACGATCATGTCGGCGACGGTTTCCGGCGTGATGAATTGGGTGCGGGTATTGACCTCTTCGAGCAATTGGGATGCCGTAATTTTATAGGGATGGGTCGTATTCTGCGGAACTGCGGCAATAATCAGTCCCAGTGGAATGACAAAGGCTGCAAGCCAGATTCTTGGTCTCATATGAATAGGTATTAATGCGTTATGAATGGTTAATATTCTTCCCGTGGAAATTTTTTCTCGGCCCATTCGGCTGCCCAGAACATAGCCATGGCAACAAGGATCAGGATCAGGGCAAAAACGCCGTCAGACAGTCCGAGAGATTCGCTTATTTTGGGTGCGCCGAGGAATTTGGCCAGATACATATTGTCCCACAAGTCGTATCCCGCTCCAAAAATCGACACACCAATAAAAAGGCCGACAATGAAGATCATGGCATCAATTTTTCCGATGGATGCTCCGCAAAAGCTGGTGCCCGGACAGTAGCCGCCCATGATAAATCCGGCACCCATAATGATCCCGCCTGATGATGGCGGAGGTCAGATAGGTCGGATTAACATATACCAGGTCAAGATCCACCCAGCCAAACAGGCTGAAGAACAGCAACCCGAGCATGGCGGTAATGGCGCCGGTAAAAAAGACTTTGAGTACCACCATATCATATCCGTAAAAAACACCGGCCAGTTTACGGCTTGATGAAAATCCACTGGATTCAAGTACAAAACCAAAGGCGATACCAATAATAAAGGCCAGAAATAAATTGGTATTTTCAGATATCAGTTCGTTAATTGCTAAAGGTCCCATGGGTAATATATTTTAGTATTAAATCCAGTTTTTTCTGAAGAAATAGGCGAGGGCAAAGGCGGTCCCAAAAATGGCCATCATGGTAATAAATCCCCCCAGAGAAAGCACGGCCATGCCGCTCAGTGCAGATCCGCTGGTACAACCGCGACCAAGCTGCGAGCCAAAGCCAAATAGAATTCCGCCGCCCAGCGCCAGGGAAAGCCGTTTATAGGAAGAAATGGCCGGGATATGTTCCACCTTGAGCTTAAGACGGCCGGCCAGTGCTCCCGAAAGAAATCCGCCAACAAGGAGGCCAAGCATCTCAAAAACCAACCAGGTTTTCATGGGATTGCCTGTATGAGATTCCCGGAATTCTTTAATAAACCCCGATTTTTCTTCAGATGAAGGATTGATGGTGGTTGCCACCGCCACCACACTGCTCTTGATGGCCCCGCTGGCACCAAGTCCCCTTCCGGAAATAAAATTAGCGGCAAGTAAAACCAAACCCAGTAAAACGCCTCCCAGGTATGGATTGAGGTACCTTGTTTTTTTGATTGTATTGGCTGATTCACGCATAGTGGATAATTTATTTTAAGTTAATAAAGCCATCTGCTGGCCTGTCCGGCATACACAAAAATGAAGCGGAGCATGATATTTCCAAAAATGATGAGCAGGGCAGGAAGAATGGCAGGAATATGAAATTTCCGCAATTCCATAATTTCCAGAATTGCCGGAACTATCATGCCGAGGATAACAACAAAGATCCAGAAGGATACGGTGTAAGGACCGCCAAGGAAAAGCCGGGCTGCCTCGATCTGCACCTGGGTACTGGCAAAGAATCCCATAAACATGTGAATGATCAGGAATAGTTCGATTCCGATGATGATCAGGTCGATTTTTGCAAAAAGTTTTCTTTCAGCGGGTGATTTCGAGAAAATAAGAATGGCGGCGGCACCGGCGGACAATCCCGAGGCCAGGAAAAGCGGCCCGAGAATGGAGGTGTTCCAGAGCGGCCGGGCATTAAACGCCGACAGGAGAATACCGGTATAAATTCCCAGGATCACTGCATAGATCAGCATGATCCAGGCAAGGGTAATTTTATGCTGATTAAAAAAAGATTCCAGGATTTTAAGCCATTCAAATTTCCAGTTCCATTTCGGGAACAATTCGCGGATATGCAAGGCGCACCAGACAAAAGATACCGGGGTGATCACCATGAGCGTCCAGGCACCCCACGACATGGGCGACTGCAATTTAATGTTGGTATAAAGCTGCCAGAAAAAAGCTTTATGCCTGAGATCAATAAACAGGGCCAGCAGTCCGATTACCAGCAGAAAAGGAGTCAGGAAAGGGGCCATTTTTACCGCGGTGGGATATTCCTTTTCCTTTCCGTTAATATAGTAAAGGGCGGCAAAGAACAGGATGCCGGCGGCAAGCCCGCCAAGAAACAGATAAAGCGGTATTTGCCAGTGCCATATTTGCAGGTGAGGATCCACCATGGGATTCATCCGGCCACTCACGATAATTTCTTCTCTCATATTGTGGTGATCTTATACATTCCTATATTAAAAAATGCAATTGAGGTCCTGTACCTGCTTCGGGAATCAGTGTTTTTGATTTCCGTTTCTTCATGACAACCGATACTTCACTGTGGGGATCATCCAGATCTCCGAAATAAATGCATTTGGTGGGACATACTGCTGCACAGGCAGGTTTAAGTCCGTTCTTTAATCCTGTGAATGCAAAATGTACATTTATCCACATACCCATCGGGATGCGGATAGCGGGCATCATAGGGGCAGGATGCAATGCAGGCCCCGCACCCAATACATTTTCTTGATTTCACCAGCACGATGCCGCCCTCGGCCATATGGCTTGCCCCGGTGGGACAGCAACGCACACAGGGTGCATTTTCACAATGGTTACAGCGTTCCGAACGGATTTCAATTTCGAGCTGCGGATAGGTTCCGTCCATTACTTCCACCACCCATTCCCGGCAGTAGCCAATGGGAACATTGTTCTCGGTCTGGCAGGCCACCACACAATCGCTACAGCCAACGCATTTCAATGGTATCAACAGCCATTGCGTATCTCATGATGCAACCTCCTGTTCTGTTTTTTCTGTAAGTAGGGTCACAAAATTGCCCCGCATGCCGGTTCCGCCCATGAGCGGATCCACCAAAACTTTGGTAATAAGCTGGGTATCACTGGCACCACGACCGAAGCATCTTTTCATTTGTTTCTGGGCATGGCCAAATCCATGGACCATGTATACCGAATCCCACCGGATCCTTTCCGTAATGCGCACCTTGATCGGAAATTCAGATACCACACCATCCTGGTTCTGCAGCCAGATGTACTGGTCATTGTTCAGTCCCCATGCTTTTGCCACCTTGGGATTGATCCAAACGGAATTCTCATCCATCAGATCGGTAAGATGCGGATTGTTGGCGGTACGGCTGAAGGTATGCATGGGTGCCCTGCCATAGATAAGCCTGTAAAATCCTTCAGGTGGTTCTTCATGGGGGATATACCCGGGGAGCGGATCAAATCCGAGTTGTTCAAATGCGGCGGAATACAATTCTATCTTGCCACTGTCGGTTGGGAAGATGACCTCCTCATCCGGGGCAAAATAGAGATCATCGGCATCCCGTTCAAACGTTTTTACACCGATTTTCTTCATTTCCTCCAAGGAAGAACCAATCTGTTTCAACTGCCAGTCGAGCAGCTCTTCCTGTTTCTCAAACGGAAAGTAGCTTTCCAGTCCGAGCTTTTTCGCCAGTTCACGGGCTATCCAATATCCCGGCTTGGTATCGGAAACGGGTTCTGTGGCGGGCATCCTCAGGGCAATGGCAGGTTTACGATGCGGGCTCACGCGTATGACATCATACCGTTCGAGATAAGTGCATTCGGGCAGTATCACATCGGCCCAGCCTGTAATTTCCATGGGCATGGTATCCACAGCGACCAACAGGTCAAGATTCTGGATCGCCCTGAGGGTATTTGCCTGATTGGGTATGGTATTTATAAGGTTTGTACCGTTCACAATCCAGCCCTTCACCGGGTAGGCCGGATTGTTTTCCGGTATGGAAGCATCGATGAGCGCATTGGACACGACACCGCTCGCCAGGCTATACTGGCCGGGGAAAAGATCCTGCCATTGCTTTTGTATGGCAGGGAACGGGGGCAGTGGGTAAGCCGGTAAAGCTTTTCTTGCCGGGCGGTAAAAACCACCCCGTCGGCCCCACGATCCCAGAAGGGCATTGAGGATGGCAATGGCCCTGACTCTTTGCGTATCGTCACCATACCAGGTCACATGCCGGCCGGGATGAATGAGCACCGCCGGAGCGGCATCTGCCATCTCCCGGGCCGTTTTTCTGATCAGATCAGGTGCAAGGGTGGTCACGCCATAGGCCCATTCGGGAGTATAGTCCTTTACATGTTCCTTCAACTGATCAAATCCATAACAATATTTTTCTACATATTTCTTATCGTAGTATTCATTATAGATGATCTCCCGGATCCAGGCAAGCAGCAGGGCAATATCGGTGGATGGTTTGATGGGCAGCCAGTACTTCGATTTACTGGCAGCGGTGGAAAAACGGGGATCGACCGTAATAATGCTCGCCCCTTTGTCGATGGCATCAGACATTTCCTGAACCTGCCCGTTGTGCATGTTCTCGCCGATATGCGAACCGATCAGCACAAGACATTTTGTATCGCGGATGTCGGTGATCTCGGGTGAATAAGCCTCTTCACCAAAGGTCCAGAGAAATGCTTCGTCCCGGGGGCCGCGGCACTGTGCATAGGAGGGTTCCGCTGCATTTGCAGAACCAAATGCTTTCATCAGGGTAGTGAAATAGGCGCTTCCTGATCCATGGGTAAAAAGAGCCATGGATTCAGGGCCGTATTTTTCACGGATGGTCTTCATCCTGTCCGCGATGTACTGCAATGCTTCGTCCCAACCCGCCTCACGGAAAACCTGTTTGCCACGTTCCTGCACCCTGATCAGCGGCGTTTTCAGGCGGTCCTCATCATAATACATGCCGATACCGCCGGTTCCCCGGGGACAAAACCGTCCATTACAATGCTGATCCTCGTCATTGCCAATGATTTTCCAGATCTTACCTTCATCGTTTTTATAGACCCATCCGGCACATTTCCAAAAACAGACCTCACAGTACGTGGGTGTGCGGGTCAGATCCAATGATAGTTCACCGGCTTTCCCGGGGGCTGAGAATGCTTTGACGGCCTGTGTGAGTCCACCGCCCAGGGCAAATGCCCCTGCCCCATACATGCTGATCCGGATAAAATCCCTGCGGTTAGTCATTTGATTTTAAATAAGTAAGGACAAATTAAGAAAAAAAAGCGATTGTTTGTATCTACGAATCTACATGAATAGATGTTTAGATATAAGTTATGATATAAATCATGGTCATATCTGCAGATAAACAGGGAATTAATTATTATTTGGAATGGGTATAAATTACGCAGGCAAATGAATTGATGGCATCCCTTTCCGGCAGGCAGGTCACAACTCTTCAGCCATGCAATAATTCAACATTTTCCCTATCTTAGTTCAACAATTCGAACCAGTACATTCATTCGTCAAATTGAAAGAAATGAGAAAAATCTATCTGATGATTGCTGCATTATCGGCAGGGTTGTTTGCCAACGGTCAGGATCCCTCCCGTTTTTTCAGCGCAGGGCAGCTTATTTCAACCGGTGTATACTATTATCCGGAGCACTGGGACACATCGCAGTGGGAACGTGACCTGAAGAACATGGCCGCCATGGGATTTGAATATACCCATTATGCCGAATTTGCCTGGGCCCAGCTGGAACCTGAGGAGGGAAAATATGATTTTGTCTGGCTCGACAGAGCGGTTGCCCTGGCTGCCAAATACAACCTGAAAGTGATCATGTGCACTTCCACAGCTACTCCTCCGGCCTGGCTGGTACGCAAACATCCTGATATCCTTGAAACGAATGAGAACGGGAGAAAAAGCGATCATGGATCCCGGCAGACCGTTTCCTTTTCCAGCAATTATTTCCGGCAATATGCGCTCACCATGGTGGAGAAACTTGCACAGCATTATGGCAAGGATAAAAGGATCATGGGCTGGCAGATTGACAACGAGCCCCGGACATTTTATGATTTTGGGACCGACGCCCACCAGCGCTTCCGGGAATGGCTGAAAAGAAAATACGGTAACATCGGGGCGCTGAATGAAGCCTGGGGAACTGCTTTCTGGAGTCAGCATTACGATGATTTTTCACAGATCAATATACCGCTGCGGTCGCAATGGGGAATGAACCTGAACCAGATACTCGACCATACACGCTTTGTGAATGAGGAGACTGCAACCTTTCTGGATGATCAGGCACGGGTGATCAGGAAGTACGCTCTGCCGGAGCAATGGATCACCTCCAATTATATCCCCAATTATGAATCGGGTTATATTGGCATGAGCCGTGAACTTGATTTTGTCACCTATACCAAATATATGGTGGCGGGATACAGCAGGGGGATCGGATTAAAAGGATACCGCATTGGCAATCCGGAGAGCATCGCCATGTCCAATGATTTTTTCAGACCCATTGCCGGTGTTTATGGTGTCATGGAATTGCAGCCCGGTCAGGTGAACTGGGGATTGGTCAACTCGCAACCCTTACCGGGTGCTGTTCACCTCTGGCTCTGGCATGTTTTTGCCGGCGGTGGTGAGCTGGCCTGTACCTATCGCTACCGGGCACCCTTGTACGGCTATGAGCAGTACCATTATGGCATAGTAGGATATGATGGGGTGACGCCGACACCCGGCGGACTTGAATATCAGCAGTTTATCAAGGAAGTGCAGTTATTGCGGCAGCAGGTTAATGCCGCGGCAAAACAACCCCCGGCTTATGAAAACCGGAGGACAGCCATTCTTTTCAATGTGGAAAACATCTGGGGGATGGAACAGAACAAACAGACTTCCCAATGGAATTCCATGGGGCATATCACCAAATATTATAAACCATTGAAATCCTTTGGTGCCCCGGTTGATTTTATCAGGGACACGTTTGATTTCGGAAAATACCCGGTGGTGATTGCACCTGCCTACCAGCAGCTTGATAAAGCCCTGGTGGACAAGTGGACCGAATATGTAAAGAACGGCGGTAATCTTATCCTCACCTGTCGCACCGGACATAAGGACCGTGAGATGCATCTCTGGGAGGCGAAATATGCTGAACCCATCTATGATCTGATCGGCGCGGAACTTGAGTTTTACGACCTTCCGGCGCCCTATGCACCGGATACGGTGATCATGGGCGATGGCAAATTTGCCTGGAACAGCTGGGGCGATGTTTTGAAGCCGCGTCCCGGAACCGAGGTATGGGGAACTTATTCCGGCGATTTTTATGCAGGCAAACCGGCTGTGATCTTTCGCAGGTTGGGCAGGGGTACGGTAACCTATGTGGGACCGGATAGTAAGGATGGTCTGTTGGAAAAGGAAGTGCTTCAAAAAGTATATGGCCTTTTAAAAATTCCGGTGGAGCATTACCCCGATGGGGTGATGGTGGAATACCGCGATGGATTTGGTATCGGAGTGAATTATTCCGACAGGGATTTTGAATTGACCTTGCCGGAAGGTTCTGTCACGCTGGTGGGTAATAAAATCCTGAAGCCGGCCGGGGTGGTGGTCTGGAAATGAAAGTAAGGTCCAGGATCAATTCTTTCCTGTCCGGTGTCACGATCTGCTTTAACAAATTTTAACCCCTTAGCTGATGGTGGTTCAAAAGGAATCGGTAAATTTGAAATAAAGCTGCCTGCATGAAGCAATGTTACAAGTTATGGTTTGGTGTTTTACTCACTTTGCTGGTTAAGGGTAATTTTAATGCAGAGGCACAAAGAAGTTCAGTAAACGGCAGGGTGGTTGATGCAGGTACCGGAAAGACCATTGAATACACTGCCGTATTGAACTACACCCGGCATCTTCGGATATACAGCAGCTCCGCCGGTGAATTTGATCTGGATGCCCAGGTTGGCGATACGCTGGTATTGTATGCGGTGGGGTATTATTATCAGAAGATCATCGTTGATGCGACGATGATCAATACACAGGCTCCGGCTACATTTCCGTTGAGGCAGCAGGCGTTTGAGATTGCCGAGGTCCGGATTATCGGTCTGGGGACTTATGAAGAATTCAAACAACAATTCCTGGATCTTAACCAGGCCCTCACCAAAACCGGCAAACTTGCCGAACATCTGGCGGAAGTTTCCCGTACAGAAGGGAAAGAAGCTTATGATGAAGCTCTGGCCCGGGGTGAGCTCAAAATGCCAGGGGCAGGGATTCCGATCCTTACACCCGATGAAAAAGAACGTTTGGTACTTGCCGAGATCATCAAAGAGGAAAAAATACGCGATCAGATCTACATGAAATATAATCCGGTGGTTGTTAAGAAGATAACCGGTTTGACGGATGAGGATGTGATCGAGTTTATGATCTACTGTGATTTTTCTGATGAATACCTGCTCGAGGTCAATGAATATGATCTAATGGTAAGCATTGCCAGGAAATTTGAAATGTTTAAAAGAAAAAAACAGGAGGAGAAATCCATGCAAAATCGGTTATACCCGGATTTTAATGATTTCTATCCCAATGCCTGAATATATAGATCTTAAACCTGTCTGATGCAACTTATACCAACCTTCGCCGATATTCAGCTTGCCCATAGCCGTATTGAAGCGCATATACACCGTACGCCGGTGCTCACTTCCTCCGGCATTAACAAGTTGACAGGCACCGAAATCTTTTTCAAATGTGAAAATTTTCAGAAGGTCGGGGCATTCAAGTACAGGGGAGCTACCAATGCAGTACTTTCGCTTGATGAAAAGGAAGCTTCAAAGGGCGTGGCCACGCATTCCTCGGGTAATCACGCTGCCGCGCTTGCACTGGCTGCAAAAAACAGGGGTATCAGATGTTACGTGGTGATGCCGCGCACCGCTCCGCGGCCCAAGATCGAAGCCGTAAAACATTATGGTGCGGAAATTACTTTCTGTGAACCCAACCTGAAAAGCCGCGAAGAAAATCTGGAGGTTATCGTCAGGCAAACCGGCGCAGTGGTGATCCACCCTTATGATAATTTCCAGGTCATTTGCGGTCAGGGAACTGCGGCCAAGGAGTTACTCGAACAATCACCCGCTGTTGGATTTCATTCTGGCGCCGGTGGGCGGAGGCGGGCTTTTATCCGGGACCGCCCTGGCTGCAAAAGCCATGAGACCGCAGATAAAAGTCTATGGTTGCGAGCCTGCCAATGCCGATGATGCCTTTCGTTCATTCAGATCGGGTAAACTGCTGCCTTCCGTGAATCCTGATACCCTGGCCGACGGATTGCTGACCTCCCTCAGTGAACGAACCTTTGCCATCATTGGCAAGCATGTGGAGGATATCCTTACGGTTTCTGAGGAGGCCATTTTACAGGCCATGCTGCTGGTGTGGCAGCGGATGAAAATCATTATCGAGCCCTCTTCAGCCGTACCTCTGGCCGCGCTGATGAACAACCGCGGGTTGTTTGCCGGTAAAAAGGCAGGAATTATTCTTTCGGGCGGGAATGTTGATCTGTTGAATCTGCCGTTTCGCGCAGCGTAAAATGGGTCAGCACGGGGTAGTGATCCGACAAGTTGATTTTCCGGGTTTGATATTGATGCGAGCGGAAGGGGGGCTGTACAGTACATAATCAATCCGTACAAATGGGAAGGGTTCCCCGGAAAGTAGTGCCAGTGCCTGATCCTGATTCCACAAAGGCGTCCTTCAGATTCCTCGCAAGCTTATTATAGGTATATGAAACAGGGGTATCATTAAAGTCACCGCACACAATAACCGGATAGGGTGAGGTTTGAATATGCTTTGCCAGGATATCTGCCTGTTCGGCCCTTTGAATATAGGCCTGCCGCATGCGCACAGAAAGATCTTTGAGTTCATCCAGCTGTTTTTCGCTGTAATTGAAGATCAGGCTGTCCAGCAGATCATTGTAGTCTCTGCGCAACCGGATCGACTGCAGGTGGCAGTTGTAGATCCTGAATGTATCCTTGCCCACTACAATATCTGAACACATACAACCATTGAGTGATTCTGGGAAGTCAATGCGTTCTTTCCGGACAATCGGATATCTGCTGAAGGTGGCCATGCCAAAATTAATTTTCCGGGGTACACGATCGGTATAATAAACATGGGAATAGGAAAGAGGCTTCAGCTTTTTCTTAAGATTGTCCAGGTCGCGATGCGTGCCGGGCAGGGTAATGAATTCCTGAAAGCAAACAATATCAGGATTTTCGTTGTGAACAAAGTCCACGATTTTCTGCCAGGAGGAGGTATCTTTATGCCATTGGTAATAATTGAACAACCGGACATTGTAGGTAAGCAGACTGACAGAATTTTCCATAAGGGCCGGGTCAGGTTTTTTCAACTGGATCTGGAAGAATTTCTTCATGGAGTTCCATCCGAGCAGGATGCAAAACAAAGAAATAATAAAGAACCATTTTCTGAAGGCAAGCCAGAACAGAACAAACAGCAGGTTAAGAATTAACAGGAAGGGATAGGAAAGCGCAATAAAGGCAAAGATCCATGAGGTAGCCGGACTGACAAAGGAGGAAAAGTACGTGATTAACAGCAGCAGGGCCAATGATGCATTAATGATCAATAATATTTTCCGGACAAATGTTCTCAAAGGGTCAAAGTTTGGTAGGGTTTTAGCAGCAATGCTCCCGTTTACTTCTTGGGGCTGCTCATTTTGAACAAAGTTTCTTTTTCCTTTTTTGTCAGGCTCTCATAACCTCCCTGTGCAATTTTATCCAGTATACGGTCAATCTCTTTTTGCTCAGCCACTTTATTACGGTTGTATTCTTCATCGGACAATCGTCCGGAGCTTTTCCGGTAGGATACATTCAGCCTGGGTCTGGGTTTAAACAGTCCGGCAATTTTATCGAGAAGGATATTGACCCAGTTTCCGATATCATGACCCTTTCTGAATCGGGTGATAAACCAGTACCCGTAAACGGCGCCTCCCAGATGGGCAATGTGTCCCCCTGCATTGTAGGAGGCTATCATCAGCACATCGAGTATGATAAAGGCCAGGGCGATATATTTTAAACGGACCGGGCCGATAAAAAGCATATAAAGCGTGTAATCGGGCACATAGAACGAAATGGCGATAACAATAGCCATGATGGAGGCCGATGCGCCAAGCATGGAACTTCCCAGATGTTCCCGCAGTCCGGGGAATCCATTCACAAACAAAATGTAAAAAAGCGCCCCGGCCAATCCGCCGAGCAGGTAGGTGCTCAGCAGCTGCCTGCCGGTAAGATATTGCAGGAAAATTCTGCCAAACCAGAATAACATAAGCATGTTGAACAGGATGTGCAGAAAATTGAAATGGGTGAACATGTAGGTAATAACCGTCCAGGGTCTTGCCAGCAACTCGCCCGGTACACTGGGCACCATGAGGTATTTGAGGAAGGCATCGGAGTAACATGCACGCAAATCACCCAGGGAAGTGCCGGGGGTAAACAACCGCAAAACAACGAATATCAGGCCAAGGAGGACAAATACAGCGACATTGATAAAGATCAACCGGTAAAGGATATTGCCTTTGCGGAATGAAAGTTTTATTTCATCTACCATGTTCATAACGGCTCCGGATCATTGATTATCGACAAAGTTATCAATAAATATTGAATTGATTTCTTTTCCAGTACTTCACCAGGATAAAACCGAAGAGCGCACCTCCCAGGTGGGCAAAATGCGCCACATTGTCCCATTGGAAACCGGCCACACCAAAGAACAATTCCAGCAGGGCATAGAAAGGAACAAAATATTTGGCCTTGATGGGAATGGGCAGAAAGATCAACATCAGTTCCACATCGGGAAACATCATGGCAAAGGCGATCAGGAGGCCAAAGACGGCTCCGGATGCGCCAACGGTAGGAATATTCAGGTTGCCGTAAACTATATCTGCCACATACGCTTTGCCCGGGCCGATAAAGGAAAGGTCATCGGGTTTATAGAACCATTGCTGCATGAAATTCATGATCTGGTCGTACTGGTTGGCTCTTGATCCGTATTTTGTAACAATATCACTGAACAGGGAATAACCCGGTGCAGCATTGAACTGGTCCACCAGGTTCATCATCTGGTTCATCTGGATGTAATTGACGGTAAGGTGAATGAAAGCGGCTCCCAATCCCGTAACGGTGTAAAAGATCAGCATTTTTTTACTGCCCCATAACTGTTCCAGGATCCTGCCAAACATGAAAACCCCGAACATGTTAAAAAAGATATGGGCCAGATTGGCATGCATGAAGATATGGGTGGCCACCTGATGGGGTTCGAAAAGCGGGGATTTCACACTGAACAGGGCAAGATGCCTGAGCAGGAAATCCGAATGGAATACATAAATGGACAACTGGGTGATGCCAAAAAGGATCACATTGATGATAATAATATTCTTAACCACAGGAGGAAGTGAAAGGCCACGACCGGAACCAAAAAAGCTCATAATTCAATGTTTACTGGATTAAAAGGCAAATATAGGATTGTTTTGGCAAATGCGCCGGCAAGTTTTTATTTTAAAAGGCAAGTCTTATCTTTACGGGAGTAAAACTCCGGCTTGTGGAAAAATCAGGTATCAGTCGATTATTAAAGAAATTTGAAGATCTGAAGGTACTGATCATTGGAGATGTGATGGTAGATTCCTATGTGTGGGGAAAGGTATCACGTGTTTCTCCCGAAGCTCCCGTACCTGTTGTCATGCGCACCCACACCGAAAACAGGCTGGGAGGCGCCGCAAATGTGGCATTGAATGTTAAATCGCTGGGGGCCTTGCCCATCATGTGCTCTGTGACCGGGAAAGATGAAAACAGCAAGATATTCAAAGATCTTATCCGAAAGCTGGACATGCCTGAGGAGGGATTGATTGAATCCTCCGAAAGGATTACCACCAGCAAGACCCGGATCATTGCCGGGCACCAGCAGTTGTTGCGGGTAGATCAGGAAGTGGACCATTACATCGACGAGGAACTTGAAAATGCCTTATGGCAAAGGATTCAGGCATTGGTGAACCAGAGCAATATTTCTTCCATTGTATTTCAGGACTATGACAAGGGAGTCATCACGCCGAGATTGATCGAGAAAGTCATATCCCTGGGCAATAACTGGAATATTCCGACTTTGGTGGATCCCAAAAAACGCAATTTCGGGCATTACCGGGATGCCACCCTTTTCAAGCCCAATTTCAAAGAGCTTACCGAGGGGATGCACCTGGATATCCGCAAGACCGATTTTGAAGGAGTGCATGCTGCGGCCAGGGAGTTACAGGTGAAATCGGGATTTAAAATGGTGATGATCACCCTGTCGGAACAGGGTATGCTGCTGAGCAAGGGGGATGATTTTAAGGTGGTCCCCACCCATGCGCGTGATGTTGCCGATGTTTCCGGAGCAGGCGATACGGTAATCGCCATGGCCAGTCTTTGTCTGGCCACCGGTTTTGATCCTTATGACATGGCCAGGCTGGCTAACCTCGCCGCTGGTCTTGTTTGCGAAAAAGTCGGCGTGGTGCCCGTTGAAAAGGAATGGTTGCTGAATGCGGAGCTTTCCGGCTGACCATGATTTTTTAAAGACAATTCATCATATACCTGATATGAAAAGAAGTATTGAAAAAGATGCCTTTTCAGCGGAAGGAAAGATAAAGGCCACGAACGGACGTCGTGCATTTATCCAAAAATCAGCCCTTGGCGGACTGGGTTTGGGTTTGTGTTTCAACGCCGGCAGTACGGAGAAAGAACTGGAATACGTTACCCGGAAAGTATCGAGGTATTCCGGTCCTGCCGATCTTAGGATAACCGATCTGCGCATTGCTTTCTGGGGCAATACACCGCTGATCAAGATCTATACCAACCAGGATATATACGGACTTGGTGAGGTACGTGATGCCGGGAGCCCGACTTACGCACTTTTCCTGAAAAGCAGGATCCTGGGCAAGAATCCCTGCAATGTGGAACAGATTTTCAAGAACCTCAAACAATTTGGCGGACATGGCAGGGCGGGTGGCGGTGTTTCAGCGATTGAAATGGCGTTGTGGGACCTGGTGGGCAAGGCCTATGGCGTCCCGGTTTACCAGCTGCTTGGCGGAAAATACCGCGACAGGATCAGGATGTATGCAGATACTCCCTCCTCAGACGATCCTGCGGTTACCGCCGACAGGATTAAAAGGCGCATGGACAAGGGCTTTACTTTTGTGAAGATCGACTTTGGCCTGGGGTTGCTGAGCGGTATTCCCGATACCGTGACCGGAGGCAATTTATGGGACCTGAATAAAGGCTGGACACAGGACTGGATGAGCTACGGCCAGACAAAACATCCGTTTACCGGCATCCAGATCACGGACAAGGGATTTAATATCCTGTTGGAATACATTGCCCGTGTACGGGAGATTACAGGTTATGAAATACCCATCGCTGCGGATCATTTTGGGCACTTTGACGTCAACACAGCCATCCGCCTGGGCAAGGCAGTGGACAAATACCGCCTGGCCTGGATCGAGGACATTGTTCCCTGGTTCTATACCGATCAGTGGAAAGAGATTTCACATGCCATTGAAACGCCAACCCTCACCGGGGAGGATATATATCTCAAGGAAGAATTCATGAAGCTGTGCGATACCCATGCGGTTGACATGATTCATCCCGACCTGGCATCCGCCGGCGGAATTCTGGAAACAAAAAGGATTGGCGACTATGCCGAGGAAAAGGGAATATCCATGGCCCTGCACTGGGCAGGCTCACCGATATCACTGATGGCGAATGTGCATTGCGCTGCTGCCACCCAGAATTTCATTGCCCTCGAGCACCATCATGTTGATGATGCTACCTTTGAGGACCTGGCTACAGGCATAAACAAACCTATACTGGACAACGGTTTTATCAATGTCCCGGAAACTCCCGGACTTGGGATCGACCTGAACGAAAAAGCGGTCAGGGAGCAATTGCGAAAAGGGGAGGAGTATTTTGCGCCGACGCCGCAATGGGACAATGAGCAAAGCTGGGACCGGACCTGGAGTTGACCGGAGCATGAATTCACAAACCATGATGATTAAAATTTATCGTGCCTTTTTACTGCTGTCGGCCTTGCTTTTTGCGGGGTCAGTTATTTCGTATGGTTCACGGTTTACTGTGGTCACAGGACCTGCCCTGGTGGCAGGACTTGCTTCGCTTGCCGTTGCGGTAAGGGGATTTCAGAAATTCAGGGGCTTCTCTTACACCCTCTGGATCTTCACGGCAGTGGCCGCATCGATGTTCTACCCTGATCTTTTTACATCGGTAGGGGACTTCCAGTTGAAAAAGCTGATCGTACCCCTGTTGCAGATCATCATGTTTGGCATGGGGGCACAAATGAGCTTCAACGATTTTACCGGGGTCATCAAAATGCCGAAAGGGGTATTCGTGGGGGTGTTGCTGCAATTCACCGTAATGCCTTTTGTAGGCTTTTTCATTGCCCGTCTCTTTCATTTTCCTTCAGAAATTGCCGCCGGGATTATTTTGATCGGTTGTGTGCCCAGCGGATTGGCATCCAATGTGATGTCCTACCTGGCAAGGGCCAATCTTGCCCTTGCGGTCACCATTTCTGCCACCACCACACTGCTGTCGCCCCTGATAACGCCCTTGCTCATGAAATGGCTCGGGGGACAATTTATCGAGGTCAACTTCTGGAAAATGGTGCTGGACATCCTGAACATGATCATCCTCCCGATTGTGGCCGGGTTTATTTTCAACCTGTTCTCCAGGGGGAAGGAGAATCCCCGTCAAAAAGCCATCCAGCTTGTTTCCTATTTTGTGATTCTTTTATTGACCAACCTGGTTTATATGAAAGCCAACCAGGGCAGTTTCTTCAGGGGTTTAATCACTTCCCTGGCATGGTTTTACCTGTTGCCCATGGGGGCTGCCCTGGCCATCAAATATTTCGTAACCACCGACAACCGCTGGATGGAGAAGTCCCTGTCGCTGGTTTCCATGGCAGGGATTGCCCTCATCGTAGCCATTATAACCGCCACAGGACGCAACAGTTTGCTGGAAGTAGGGGCATTGCTGGTGGTTACCAGTTTGCTGCACAACCTGGCCGGGTATACCCTGGGGTATTCGCTTTCCTGGCTGGTGGGCATGCCGGAAAGGGACCGTCGCACCATTGCTTTTGAGGTGGGCATGCAAAACGGAGGACTCGCCTCGGGACTGGCCCTGCAAATGGGAAAGGTTGCAACGGTGGGCCTGGCGCCTGCCATTTTTGGTCCGTTAATGAACATTACCGGTTCCGTGCTGGCCAACTGGTGGCGTGGCCGTTTACCGGAGCAGGAGAAAACAACAGCATAAACAATATTCATCATGAAAAAATCAATCTTTTTCTTCATCGTTTCTTTATTGATATCGGTGGGTACAGCGGCACAAACCTTCATGGGCAGGGACATGATGATGTTTTACACCTCCCTGTGGACAGGAGAACGGTTCCCCGACGGACGTCCGCAGGTTTCGGACGACCTGCTGCGACGGGTGGTTAAATTGTCGATCGAGGAAGTATGGCAAACCCTGCGAAATGAAGGCTACAATAACCAGTATGCGGATGGCTGGAAAATGATCCATCCTGACCAGCCCTTTGTTGGCAGGGCGGTTACGGCCTTATACATGCCCAAAAGACCCGATGTGGAAAAACAGATCCTGGACAGGGGTCATGCCGAAGGTCAGAAGGGTGCGGCCAATTCCTGGCCCATCGACCAGCTGAAGACCGGGGATGTTTATGTGGCGGACTGTTTCGGCAAGGTGGCGGATGGAACCCTGATCGGGGATAATCTGGGCAATTCGATTTATGCAAAGTCAAAAACCGGGGTTGTATTTGATGCCGGTGCACGTGACCTGGAAGGACTGGAAGAGATCGAAGGATTCAATGCCTGTGTGCGTGATTTTCATCCAAGTTTCTTAACCGAAACCATGCTGATGGGGATCAATGTACCCATTACCGTGGGACAGGCCATTGTAATGCCCGGCGATGTGGTGCTGGCAAAGAAGGAAGGGGTGATTTTCATACCACCCCATTTGCTCAGCAAGGTGGTGCTGACGGGTGAATTTGTGGCCATCAGGGATGAATTCGGACATGCGATGCTGCGTGAGGGCAGGTTTACACCGGGGCAGATCGATGCAGCCTGGTCAGAAGAGATCAGAACAGCTTTTACCCAATGGCTGGATGAAAACGCGGAAAAATTACCGATGTCACGCCAGGAACTGGATAATTACATGAAAGAGCGCAACTGGTAAGGAGCTCAGACGTTCTTTCTGTTCCAGTAAAAATACAGCGGTATCCCCGACAGTACCAGCAGGAATCCTATTCCGGCCTCGCGGGGATTGGTGAAACAGGTGATGATGACCAGACTGATGCAGAACAGGATAAACAACGCGGGAACCAGCGGGTAACCCCAGGCTTTGTAAGGGCGTTCGAGCAGGGGTTCCCTGATCCTCATCACAAAAACTCCCAGTGTTGTGGCGCCGTAGAAAAAGAAAACAACAAAGATCAGCATGTCCGTCAGCTGGTCAAAGCTCCCTGAAAGCACCAGCAGGGCAGCCCATAAGGCCTGCAGCCACAGGGCCTTGTTTGGTGTGTTGAACCTGGGATGAATATCCACAATGCCCTTGAAAAACAGTCCGTCCTTTGCCATGGCCTGGTAGATGCGCGGGGGCATAATAATCGTACTGTTCGTACAACCGAAAGTAGTGATCAGGATCAGCACGGAGAGGATGAAAGCTCCTGCATTCCCTGCAAAATGCCTGATAACCGTTACCCCGGCAATCTCATTCTGTGAGCGGTACACTTCCACCAGATTATCGATGGGCAACACATACAGGTACGTGAAATTCACCAGGAGATAAGTGATTATGATGACCGTCATTCCACCCATCAGGGCGCGGGGAATGTTTTTGTTCGGCTGATGGATCTCGCCACCCAGGAAACCGATGGTGTTCCATCCTTCGTAAGCCCAGAAAGCGGCCAGCATGGAGGCAAAGATAGCCTTGATGAATTCAAAGCCGGTGGAATTTGCGGCTTCGGACAGGGTGGTATTGGTTTGAATGTTGTCGAAGCTCCCTTTTCCGAAAATCATTCCGGAAAGCACGGTAAGCAGTAGGCCGGCAACCACCAGCCAGGTGAAATAGCCGCTCAGCCGGGCGCCTCCTTTAAGTCCCCTGGTATTTACAAAAGTGAGTACCACGATGAGGGCAATGGTGAAGAGTTTGACACCGAAGTTCTCCAGGGGCCTGAAGAGTCCGAGCAGTTCCAGGCTTTCGAGGGCAGGGGGCAGGTGGGGCAGGGGCGCAACAGCGTGGAACGACTGGGCAAAAACATAGGCAATGGAGGAAACTGCGGCGGTTTTGATGACCGTAAATACGCTCCATCCGTAGATAAAAGCCATAAAACGCCCGTAAATGCGTTTGAAGTATACATATTCCCCTCCTGAACCTGCGAACATCCCGGCGATCTCGGCATTGCTGAGTGCGCCGAACAGGGTGATGATGCCTGCCAGTGCCCAGCACAAAAGTACCAGCAAGGGCGATCCGAGGGCATCGGACATGGGGGCCACTTTCTTAAACACACCGGAGCCAATGACCGAGCTGACCACAAGGATGACGGCCGAACCCAGGGTAAGGGAACGCACCAGGTGGCCTTGCTTTTTGGGAGTATCTGACATGCTGCTGCTGGAGATTATTTGCCAATGATAGCAAAATCAATCCGTATTTTGTCAGAAGATTGTCATTTTGCAGACGCTTTGAAAGGAATGATCCATTGAACAGGCTTTACCGGGAGGGCTTGTTCTCTGCAGATGTCAAAGCATATCCTTCAACCTTTACAGGTTCCAAGATCGTGCTGTGACTTGTCTCTTAAAATGGAATTGAAAAAACATATACCGTTCTCATCACCGTCCTTTATTATTATGTGGAGTTTCGGGATGAGAAAAACATTGACATGACAGACAAATTCCAGTCAAAACTTTTCAAGAGTGGAGAAAAAAGTAAGAACAAACCGAATCCTTTATCTGAAGTACAATTGATGGTATTGTATAATCATAAGTTTGATCTGAAAAATCAGGTAGATGCAAGGAAAATGATATTATTGCAGGGAGTCAACTGGAAAAGTATCCTAATATCCCGATGACGGATGAGTGTATGTAATCTAAATCTTCTTCCCGATATAAAATACATAACCGTAATATGCTTTGTATTTGTAATATAACTCTGCTTCATACCGTTGATAGCCTACAAATTCTTCTGCGGTTTTGTTGCCGTTATATTTTTTCAGAAAAGATTTCTGAGTCTCTTGCATAACGGAATAATAATTTGTCCAACAAGTTTCTGGTACGATAAAAGTGGCAATCGGAAGATAACCTGCCTTTTGCATTTGAGCAACCTTGTTCGGTATTGTATCTATTTCGGGATAGGCTTTTTGCCAAAATTCCTGAATTTCGGCAGGTCGTTCTTCGGTAAACCAGGTGTTTTCTGTAACTGCGATATATCCGCCCTGTTTCAGAAATTTTCGCCACTCGTTTAGTCCACGCTTAAATCCAATGTTATAAATCGCACCTTCCGACCAAATCAAGTCTAAATCTTCCTCTTGAAACGGAAGATTCTCCATATTGCCGACAATACCTTTCATTCTGTCGTGAAGATTTTTATTTTGGGCGTTTTGGTTGAATTGATTGATAAAATCTGACCATAATTCAACACCTATAATTTCGCACGGAATGTTTTGTGCCAACACCATTGTTTGACCGCCTGTTCCGCAACCAATATCAGCAACTTTGGACTTTTCAGTAAGACCATCTATAAAACTCAATGCTTTGAGCGTTATTTCCGGACTTCCTGGTCCTTGTCGTTCCACATTTGAAAAATATTCGTAAATGACATTCAAGTCAAATTC
This sequence comes from uncultured Bacteroidales bacterium, assembly GCA_963800645.1. Classification (GTDB taxonomy): domain Bacteria; phylum Bacteroidota; class Bacteroidia; order Bacteroidales; family UBA10428; genus UBA5072. The sequence goes on from CAWDBX010000005.1 coordinate 99,514, forward strand.
GTGAATTGTTTGCTTTTCTTTGCTCATTTTCTTCTATTTTATTGCATACATTAGACACATTCTTCAGTATGTGAATAACCATCTCATCTCCATTTGTGGCATTAAATTCCTTAGTCGGACAGATCATTGCGCAAAGACCGCATTTAGAGCATGTACATTCATCAAGAAATACATATTTCGGGTTCCATCTCTCAAAATATCGGCTTTCAGGTACCCCGAATGAAAAAACAGCACCTCCTGTCATACCAAATTGCAGTTTTGTTCGAGGTCTACCTGCAAAAAGTGCCACAGAGGTTTACATGGTTAACTCCTAATGATTTGAATGGCCAGTTTATCGAATATTTTACCCGTCAGTTTCTTGAAAGGATTCAGTTTTACCGGATAATAATAATCAGATTCAAACCACCCCTTATCCCTGTAGTAAGTATAATCCCGCCAGTTTTCATCAAGCATTTTATGCATGCTTGTTCTTCCCATCCGGAATACCATTAACCACCAAAGTGAGGGAGATGGAAATTCTTTTTTGATCAGTTGCGTATAGAACTTTTTGCTTTGGATTTCAATTGTCCTGTCAAATTTCTGCTGGGCTTTTTCAGTCATGGGTTCAAGGGTTTTTAAACAACAACCTTTAACCACATTAAATCCCAATCCTTTCCCAACGAAGTCGAGGTATTTTACTATATCTTCTCCCTTTCCGATTCCCTGAACAACAATACTGGTAAAGGTTTTCCCAAAACAACTGGGGCGATGAAAGCCAAATCCAAGCCTGTCCAGGAAGACTTTCATCAATCCTGATACCTGGAAGGAGTAATTGGGCGATGCAAATATCACCCCATCTGAATCATGGATCTTCCCTATGAGTTTATCCCTGTCATCCTTGTTTGGGCAAAACTCTTCTCCTTTGTCAAAGCATATCCTGCAACCTTTACAGGTTCCAAGATTGTACTCACTCAGCCGTACCAGTTCATATTCTACATGACCAAGAGAATGTAGATTTTGAAGGAATTTTTCACAGGCAATGTAAGAATGCCTTTTCCTTCCGCTGCCAATAAATGCTGTTACTTTCATCTTTTCCTTTAATTTAAGTTATCAGCCAGAGTTGTTGATCTGTTAAGCACATCCTTCATTAAGATTTCTTTTAGTCTCTGCGGTTCCTCAAACATTGGACTATGAGCGGACCCGTTAAAAGTGTAAAATCCTTTTACTGGTGCCTCCAGTTTCTTCAGGTATTCTTTTGACAGATCTATATTCACGGTCAGGTCATATCTTCCACTCATAAAATATACCGGAATATCAAGTCGGGGTACTTTCGCTGCAATATCAGACCGGATAATCTCACCTCTCAGTCCGGTTTTTTTCAGGAATGAAAATTTTGAAACCCAGATATTCAATTTCTCCCTTACAGTGTATGCTTTGCAGGTCCATACAGAAAAAAAGACATCTTTTATTATTGATCTCATGTTGTGCATTGTCCCTATTCCAAGATCGTGTTGTGCCTTATCTCTCAAAACGGAATTGAAAAAAGGAAGTAAAAGTGAGTCATTATCGAGGATCGGGTATTTTTTTAACTCAGCCACCATTTTTAAATTACCCTCAGCCAGGTAACGGTTCATCATATATTTGTAACATAGTGCTTCTGACTCAGCCTGACGGGTAATTTGTGCAATTCCTATGTAGGCATGAAACAATTGCGGGAGACTGTCAACTGCCTGTATGGCAAAAGCAGTACCACCGGAGTGAGCCATGATAAAGATTTTTTCCTTGATAAACCGACTGCGCAGGTAATTCGTTACCTCGATGGCATCTGAAGAAAGTTGTTGCAGCGTCATGCTCTCCAGTGTAACCTGGGGGGTATAGGAAATCCCTCCACCGCGCTGTTCCCAGTAACATACAGTAAAATGATCCTCCAATCCGGCAGGATATTTTTCAACCAGAAAATACTCAGGGAAAGACGGTCCTCCATGCACAAAAAGTAAAACTGGGTTTTTGGTATCTTTTCCTCTGATAAACATGCCCTGTTCTACCCCGCCAATCTTTATAAATACTTTTTCGGAAATACTTCCGGCAAGAACCTGACCTTCTTGATCTTTAAAAGGTTTCAGTTTGCCCGGACTGATTATAAATAATGTGGCTATAAAAGCAATCAGGCACAATAAAATAATAGAAAGCAGCACGGGCATAAGCGATCTGTTTTTATGAATTCCTGGCATACATACTGTATTTTCATGAGCCGATTGTAGTAATAAATTTCAAATCCGGAAGAGAAGTGGCCATGGATAAGTAAAGAACCTCATTATTTCCCTCCTGAAGATATTCATGGGGATTTCCTGAACCATTCCTTTGATGCAATTTGTCTCAGGATCTTATTAGTTGGTATTCAGCTTCATTCAAAGGTAGGAAATATTTGCATCAAGATGCAAAAACCAGTATTCCTGACTGAACTTCGCTGGTAAGCTAATGATATAGGGAACATGCTATTTAGGAGGGAGTGTCAAAGACAGGGATCGGACCGGAATAAATAAATATATATCAATTATTTAAATGAATATTTTGATTGTTTATTAGCCTTAAAAGGTAGTTTTCAGGGGCAAAAACATCATTTTAAGAAAAGACAGGATATAGGCTTTCGGGCTAAAGATTTCTAAACATGCTCTTTTTTGCATCAAAAACCATATTTTAAGCCTTATTAAAGGCCAGTTTTTAGCGTCAATAAATTGTATGCCAATGTTATAATTCGGTCCGACCCCTGTACATAAATAAGTCCAAAAAGGAAAGCCAACCTGAAATCGTAATCCATATATTTACAGAGGCTATTCATATTCAATTTAAAAACTATAAATGGAGTGCAATTAACATAACTGGATTACCATGAATAAGAAATTTAAAAAAACATTGCTTTGGCTGCTGGGAATAATATGTTTTATTGTTCTGGCAGGAATGGTTCTCTCTTTTCTGCCTTCACCCTATAAAAATCATCACAAGGGTCTGACAACGGAGGAAGCGGCCAAACTGCGGATGGAATATTCCGGTCCGCACATGCCTTATTTACCACCAGCGATGGTGAAACGCTTTTTATCCGTCGCTGGATCCCGGATACGGTTGTTGCCGGTAAGGAAGATATCGCCGTGTTGCTCTATCACGGGGTTACCGCGTACAGCGGGGCCTATGAGATGGCCGGCGTCCCGATCTCAGAGGCCGGTTATAATGTTTTTGGTCTCGATTACCGCGGACATGGTTTGTCCGGAGGTAACCGCGGCGATGCACCCGGAAAAGAACGTTGGATCGCTGACCTGGCCGAATCGGTGAAGTATGTTAAAAGCCTGGGGTATAGGCGGGTGATTGTAATGGGACACAGCCTGGGAATGGCTGCTGCCATCTGCGCTGCTGTTTCTGTTCCTGATGAAATCGCGGGGGTCATTCTGCTTTCGGGAGCCTATGAAAGTAAAACAGGAAATTCAGCCGATCGGCTTTCCTTTTATCGGAAAGCAAAGATCTTTTCCAGTGCCATTTTCCGCCCTTCACACCCGGCGGTGGAATACTACCGCGAAGACATGCTTGGCCTGAATGACCCTTTGTTCTCCTACAAATATACCGTCCGCTTCCTCACGATGCTCGACGTAAAACAGCTCCGTCTGCCTGCAGACATGGACGTTCCGGTACTGGTAGCCGTTGGCGATCAGGATGAAATGTTCGAGGTTGAAAAAGTGCAGGAATTCTACGATCAGGTTCCGCAAACCGATAAAGAATTCCTGGTATGGAAAGGTGCAACCCATGCCAGGATCAGTAGAGACCATTGGCAACAGATAGGGGATTGGCTGGACAGAAAATTTTCTTATATCGAGGTCGGACCAGGCTCTTAAATGGAAAAGGGTTGTTTATAAACAAGCATTCTTTAGGTGGCTTTGCCCCCTAACCCCCACTTCATTCTTTTTCTTGATAAAAAGAACGAAGCAAGAAAAATCAAGACAAAACGAATCCTCCGCGCCCTGCCGGAAGTCCAGGAATTTCTAACAAAGGGTATCGCAGCAATTGTCAGACAGAAATATATCTTATTAGTCAAATTATTCTACTAACAATTTCTGCTAAATCCCATTTCATGGGCCCTTTTTAAGAAATTCCAGTACTTCCGTTATTCCCGCCACGCCGGCCATCCCGTTTTGTCAGGCCAGCCCACGGTACCTTGAATTACGTCGTACTTATTTATAATGTGACTCTATTTTTAAAACAACTTTATACTATATAAGAGCCTGGTCCGACCCAATTAGTCCTGCTGAGTTTTTTACCACATTTTTTACCACAAATAAAAATGCCGCTGTAATTTATTGATTTACAACGGCATATTGTTTCAATCAGTCGGGGTGAGAAGACTCGAACTTCCGACCCCCACGTCCCGAACGTGGTACGCTAGCCAACTGCGCTACACCCCGATATTATTATTAAAGAACCATCACCGAACGTGGCGTCCCGCCTTCGGCGGGGCTACACCCCGATATTATTATTAAAGAACCATCACCGAACGTGGCACCCCGCCTTTGGCGGGGCTACACCCCGATATATATTATTAAAGAACCATCACCGAACGCGGCGCCCCGCCTTTGGCGGGGCTACACCCCGATATTATTATTAAAGAACCATCACCGAACGTGGCACCCCGCCTTTGGCGGGGCTACACCCCGATATTATTGATGATTGGTTGATTTTACTATTTACAGATTGAAACAGCTCAAATCAGAATCAGTAAATCATCGAATCAAAATCATTAACGTATAACCGGGCAGCAAAAATAGCAAAATATCTGGTTTGATAAATCTCCATTAAATGATTTATTTATCCCGCCATTCGAATGTACCCAGCAAGGTTGGAATGACCGAGGCAATAACTGCCGTGGAAAGATTATCCGAGGTCAGGATGATGAGATATCCGCTCCTGTCTGTTCCTGTTGTGCAAAGGTAATGCCGGTAAACCTTATTTCCATCAGAGGAAATGATGGCTACTTCATGCCACAGATTTTCCCCCATGACTTCGGAAAGCTGCTGGCCGGTATGGACAATGGTATGACCAGGGAATAATTCCCTGAAACCTTCTTCCCACGTCATTTTATGATCTATGATCTTTCCGGAAATCTGAACCTTGCGCTGTTCCGTGCTTAAACCTTTGAAATTTGAACCATTCCAGGATATTTGCCAGCTCACCGGAAAGTAAAATTTCAAATGGTTATTTGCCGGGGCCACCGGACGGAACTTGCTATAATAGCCTTCCGACAGCCTGGTATATTTTCTGTCGGCAATGATGACATCCATTACATTTCCGGATGCTGAGAAATGGAATATTATCCTGTGTGGCATGGATATATTCCGTGAAATGGCTGTTTTCCTCGTTAAATAATCAATCCTGAACTTTTCAATAGTTTGCCCTCCCCTGGATATTTCACCGATCAGTCCCTCCTTCACCTTCATTATATTCAGACGACTGCCCAGGTAGACCCAGTCTTTTCCTTCCGTCATCCTGTACTCCCCGGCATATTTCCGCGATTCATCCGCCGGCAGCTCATACGCATTGAGGGTTGGATCAGCAGCAGCCGGAACGGCGAAATCCGAAACCGGTTCTTTCAGGGATACCCTGACGATGTTGTTCAGTATGGTGATCAGGTTCGGGTACCTGTACTTATCGATAAGCGTAAGGTCAATATTGGCCAGAAAGGCTACGCCAATTTTCTCACCGGGGAGCAGGAAAATCATGGATGACATGTTCCGGCGATTTCCGCCGTGAAAAATGTATTTTTTCCCGTCCAGCTCTCCCGAGAACCAGCCAAGCCCATAGTTTAAAGGAAGATCTTTACCGCCATCTTTTTCTGAGATACCGGGAAATGAGGAATAGGATTTCCACATCTGCCGGATACTTTCCGGCGATAGGACCGTTCTCCCTTTAAACTTCCCGCTGTTAAGCAAGGCCATTAAATAATTTCCCAGGTCATTGGCCGATGAACGCAGCAGGGAGCCGGCAGCCACATATTCAGCCAGCCAGGAATCTTCGCGGTGCACCGGGATACCCCGGTCAATGCCCGGATAATGCCCGTACAATACATGTAATGCTTCAAAGTCAGCTTGTTTATTCGTTGTCCGGTTCATTTCAAGGGGGTCAAAAACAAACCTGTCCAGGTAATCCTCATAGGGCATTCCTGAAACCTGGCTGATGATCAGCCCCGCCAGGGCGAATCCATCATTCGAATACTCATAATGCGTGCCGGGCTCTGTGGTCAGATACACGGATTCCATCGAACGGACAAGGTTTTCCGCTGCTTTCCCCGAATTATCCTTATTTCTTATTGCCGGAGCCAGCAAGCCTGATGTATTGTTAAGCAACATTCTCACGGTTATCCTGTCGCTGAATTCCTTGTTGGCTGTTCTAAACCAGGGAATATATTTTATAACCTTCTCATCAAGATTGATCTTACCCTGTTCCACCAGTTGCATCATGGCAAGTGCCGTAAATGATTTTGCCAGGGAACCCACTGCAGAGGAGGTTGAAGCGGTCATAGGTGCCTCTCCCCCGAGGTATTCCACACCATAACCTTTATGAAAGATAATGTTGTTCCCCTTTACCACCACAACGGAGAATCCTGGAATAACGTGCGATCTGTAAAGCTGTTCAAGATACTGGTCGATGGGATCAGAGCAGATCGCTCCCTGCATAGCCTTCACGAAAATCAATACGGAAACAAATATTTTTCTTTTCATTTTTTTGCATTTATTCATTTACCAAAATCAGGGTGTTGATCCTTTTGACGGAAGCCGAAGCCCACCATGAACTCATCACGGCAACCAAGATTAACAAAACCAGGGCAAGTAAACTTCCCACCGGCGTTACTGCAAAAGGAAAATGAACGACTCCGAAACCCGAGGTGATGGAACCCATTAATAGTGGTCCCAGGATCATCACCAGCGGAATGCCGGCCAGGATCCCCGCCACTGCCAGGATACAGGTTTTCCAGATCATTATTCGCTTCAATTGTGCGGCAGTGAAACCGGTGAGACTTAAGATCCCAATGGTTTTCCTGTTTTCCCAGATACCCAGGAAAATATCATTAAAAACTGAAACGACCAGGATCCCTGCAAAGAAAAGAGCTATCAGGATCAGGGATCCATTGATACTCTGGGTTATGCCCATGAATGCGAGCTGCTCCTCGATGGTAAGTTCGATTTTAATAGATTCCCCGAATCTTTTCAGCAGTGCCAGTTTATATTCATTGGTCTTTCCCGGCTCTGCCAGCTTCAGCAAATACCTGTCAGGCTCATAAAGGGGATTTATGGCCTTTACCGCATCCGCCGAAAGACGAAAACCTTTTCCCAGATTACTGATATCCTGGTAGATCCCTGATACGATAAACTTCTTTTTCTCGTTTTCAATCCATACAGGAACGCTGTCTCCGACACCTTTATTTAGCTTCCGGGATGTGCCGATGCAAAGGGAAATCTCATTCTCCCCATCAGGATGCTCTCCTTGAATATTTGTCAATCCAATCATTCCGGGAGATTTTTCAAATACTTTTCCGGTAAGTTCTTCCGGCGGATTATCGCCGGGAACAGGCAGGGTAAGATCATAATAACTGAAAGGTACCGCTTCTTTAATCGCTTCCCCGGCAGTAAGCAACCGCATGAATTTTTCATGTTCAATGGGAAGAAGCACTTCTCCGGAGCGGTAAACCTGGAGATCCGAATTGTCGAATCCCCAGGATGTTTTGTAATCATTGATCCTGTTGAAGGAATTCGCAATATTCACCGAGAATACGAGTATGAATGCGGCAATAACCAGGCTGATACCTGTAAGGGATGATTTTACCGGATGGTCAAAGATCAGCTTTAAGGCCATCCAAAAGGGTAAGGAATGGTATTCAATACGGAAAGGAAACCAGCGATTTTTTCTCGAAATATGGGTATCCCCCGCTATGGACCTCAGGGCTTGAGCAGGTTGTATCCTGCCTGCCCGGGTTGAATGGATGCGGATAAGAAAAAACAGGAGTCCTGCAAAAAACAACGTCATGCTGATGAATAGGATGAAAAACGGGAAATTCAGGTTCGTCAGGCCGATGGATGCCGATACCGATTGGAGAATGATCCGTACCGCAAAATAACTTGCCATTAATCCGGCAGGTATGGCCAGCAATGAAATCATTGCGTACTGCAGCATGTAGACATTCGTTACCTGTCCAGGCTTAAAACCGAGGGCTATTAAGGTTCCTGTCAGCCGGTTGTCAGACATCACAGAACTACTGATGATGGAGGAAATGATATAACAGGCGATGACAATAGAAAGTACTGAAAAGACAATGATCACAAGACCGATAATCTTATATACACTGGTAAAAACCGATTTAAAGAGACTGTATTGCAGATTGCTGCCCTGGTAATTCATTTCCCTTTTAAACCTTGCCCAGACCTTCTCGATATCATCCTTCTGCTTCAGGCGGACCCCCTGAACAACCTGGTTCAATTCACCCAGCTGAACCATAAACGGGAGCATGCCGGGAGCGATCCATATGCGGTTGGGATTGATCATTCCGCTTACGTAATGCGGATCAACTACCACAGCGGATACTATCAGCGGATACAATCCTTTTGCCAGTGGTAACCTGAGGGTGTCACCGACTCCTATGCCATATCTGACCGACAGGTGTTTGGGGATCCAGACCTCGCCCCATCCCGGGAAAGGATGATCACTTCCGTCCATCTTTAACAAACGGTCGTACCTGGTTTGGTGCTCACCCATCTCAGTCACATAAACCATGATATTGATTTTTTCTGTCCCGAATGTCATAGGTTCGGTAACCAGAAAATAATGCTGCGGTTCAGCTGCAACCTCCACTTCGGCCTGGTTGCTGAACCAGGTTGTTATTTTTTCGGTATCGTTCTGCCTGCTGTCATATAAAAGCAGGAGGTGTGAGGCGCTGAGCCTGTCGAACATAACGTCAAACGGCTTTTGTATGCCCCCGAGGATCCCCAGTGCCGTGGTCATCATGACCACCGACAGAAAAATACTCACGCCTGCCAGCAGATTCTGCTTTTTCCGGCGTCTCAAATTTGACCATGCTACCAAAAATGTGCTTCTCATGTTACCATCCTTTTTCAGTGAGCCATGACAGGAGTCTCGTTTCCTTCTCTGTCCTGGTCAGCCCAAGGGGCATGCGATATTCATCCACAATTTTACCATCGCTGAGGTAGACGATCCGATCACCATAGCAGGCAGCTTCGATGGCGTGCGTTACCATAATGATGGTCTGACCCTTTGTATGCAGGGATGAGAAAATTTGCAGGACATTCCCGGTTGCTGATGAATTCAGACTTCCGGTGGGTTCATCAGCCAGCAGTATTTCGGGGGAGTTCACCAGTGCCCTCGCAATGGAACACCGCTGTTGTTCGCCGCCGGAAACCTCCGCCGGAAACCTGTCCCTTAATTTTTCAATCCCCAGATCTCGCATCAACTGAATGGCTTTTTCCCTTGCCTCCATCCGATTTTTATGAATCAGAAATGCCGCCACCAGAATATTTTCAAGAAGTGTAAGGCTGGGAATCAGATTATGCTGCTGAAATACAAAACCCAATAGTGACCTGCGCATGATGGCTTTTTCTTTTGGCTCTTTGGGCATGGATACGCCTTTCAGGCGAACCTGACCGCCCGACAGATCTTCGAGCCCGCTGAGGAGGTAAAGCAGTGTGGATTTTCCTGAACCCGAGTTGCCCATAATCACCACAAATTCCCCCTTCCTTATTTCAAGGTCCAATCCCGGGATGACACAGTTACTGTTATCCTTGCTGAGCCAGTACTCCTTGCGGAGATTTTCTGATGTTAATATGACAGGTTCCATGTTTGGCTTTTTCACCAAAACTATACTGTAAGAACCGGCTGGTCGCTTCAAAGTGAAAGTTGAGACCTCTTTGTGGAAATTGAAACCTTATTGATTGGCAATTGAGACGTTAATCCATACTTTTGCTGCTATAAACACCCCTTCGTCATGGAGATACTTTATCTTGCCAGCAGTGTGTTATCATTTTTCTTTGTCATCATACTCCTGGGTAAGAAAAACAAGACCGGATCGGAAAAGATCCTTCTGGTTTGGTTTCTTTTATTGTTTTCCAATGTCCTTACTTTTTACCTGATCATCAGAGATGCTGCTCCCGGCCTGCTGGTAATATTCCTCGACAGTTCGCCCTTCCTTCACGGCCCGCTTCTCTGGTTTTATACTGCTGCACTGACCGGAGCTCCAAAGAGCACATCCGTAAAGAACGGGATCCACCTTGTTCCTTTCCTTCTTTTTTTCCTGATCAGCGGCCTTCTCATCGGAAATGGATCGGGATACCAGGGTTATCTTATGACCTTGTTGGTGAGTTTAAAGTTCATCTCCCCCTTCATTTACATCCTGCTTTCCCTGAAAATAATTAACCGGCACCGGAGACTTATCCCAAACATCCTTTCTTCCGTGAGCCGGATGGAGTTAAAATGGCTATCCTCCATACTCTTTGGCGGAATTGTTTTGATCCTGATTGGTGCGGGATCACTCATCATTGACAGATATACTGCTGTTGAGATTCCGCAATTCGGAGGCCTCTACCTCAATATGGCTTACAGTATCTGCATTATCCTGTTGGGGTATTTCGGATTCCGGCAAACGTCAATCTTTATACCGTCGCATTTTCAGTATAATCAGCTGGTATTTGACGAAAAGTCGAAAAAGGATCAGGTTATTGCCATTCCCAAAGCAAACGCGTACGATGGACCGGCTGATAAAGATTATAAGGCGCTTTTGGATTTGATGGAGACGCTTAAACCCTATACTGATCCGAACCTGACTCTTTTCTCGCTTGCAGGAAGGCTGGGACTGACGGAAAACAGGCTGTCGTTCATCATCAACAACAGGAGCGGCCGTAATTTTTTCGAGTTTATAAATCATTACCGCGTCGAACTGGTAATTTCCAAAATGAAAAGCAAGGAATACCTCAGGTCAACATTACTGGGTCTTGCATTGGACAGCGGATTCAATTCAAAAGCATCATTCAACAGAGCGTTCAAGCGATTTACCGGATTGACGCCATCCAATTACCTCAAAGACCTGACCGGCAACCAGGTATAATCAACGTAATAGGGCAGCATGATGTCTTCTGAAATCTACTCCCATTTTTCCCCCAAATGTTGTTGATTTTAGGTTTTTCTTATACCTTTGTTCGGCATTTAACGAACTTCATGGCAACACAAGTTTTTACGGAAGAACAGAAAAAAGCTGCGCGCTACGCAAAGGCCATGGGACATCCGGTAAGGATGTATGTGCTGGAATTATTGTCAAAGCAGGCATGCTGTTACAGTGGCGATCTGACCGATATACTTCCCATTGCCAAATCCACCTTATCACAACACCTGAAAGAACTGAAGGAAGCCGGGCTGATCCAGGGTGAAATAGAAGCTCCTAAAATTAAATATTGCCTGAACAAGAAAAACTGGGAAGAAGCTAAACAATTGGTAAAAAAGATATTCGAATTGTGACTTTTTTTATTATTTTCGTTCGTAATTTTGCGAACCACGAATCATTTTAAATAAGGAACATGAACATTAAAATTTTAGGAACGGGTTGTGCCCGGTGCAAAACACTTGAACAAGTCACCCGCAATGCAGTTGCCGAAATGGGAATCACTGCCGATATTGAAAAGGTAGAAGATATTGTGAAGATCATGCAATACGGTGTGATGCGTACACCGGCCCTGATTATTGATGAAAAAATTGCGCTGAGCGGACGGGTGCCCTCTTTAACGGAGGTAAAAGAAGTAATTACCAAAAATCTGCAATAATGATGAGAATGATCAGACTCCTCCTGGCATTGGCCTTTATTCTGCCTGCCATAGCATGTAATTCGCAAAGTACACGGGAAACAACCACTGGCGGAAAATCCGGAAAGGTTGAAGCTTATTATTTTCATTTTAATGCCCGCTGCGTTACCTGTAAAACTGTGGAAGCGGAAGCCAAAGCTGACATTGAAATGCTTTACCCCGAACTGGTGAAAACAGGGAAAGTCAGTTTTCAGGCGGTTAACCTCGATGAACCCTCCGGCGAAGCCATGGCTGAGAAATTAGGGGTAAACGGCCAGACTTTGCTCCTGGTTAACGGGACCCAAAAAATTAACATTACCAACGAAGGATTCATTTATGCCCGTACAGATCCTGAGAAGTTTAAAGCAGTGATCAAGGAAAAGATTGACGGGATGCTAAAACTATAAGATGTGCCGAAGGATCCCTGCAGGACTGATGTGGAAACGGGTTAACATGTCATTGGTGTGAACGAATTTCTGACCGGTATATTGGAAAGCAGCCAGATGCCCTGGCTTTCTGCCCTGGCGCTGGGACGTGATGACTGCCATCAGTCCCTGCCCCCTTGCCACAAACATTACGGCCATAGGATTCATCAGCAAGGACATTGAAAACAGAAACAGGGTATTTGTAAACGGTTTGTTTTATACCCTGGGTCGTGCCATTACCTATACCGGTATCGCGGTGATCATTTACCTGGGTGCGGATCAGTTCAAGTTCTCCGGATTTTTCCAGCGCTACGGTGAAAAGTTCATTGGCCCGCTCCTGATCATGATCGGACTTTTTATGCTCGATGTGATCAAAGTAAAATTTCCGGGAATGGGCGGACTTACCTCCAAAATGCAAAACAAAACCCGCTGGGGGTATTTTGATGCCATTTTGCTGGGGTTGGTTTTTGCTTTGGCCTTTTGCCCGTACAGCGGGGTTTTGTATTTTGGCATGCTGGTACCCATGACCGTGGCCAGTGCATCCGGACTATATCTGCCTGTTGTATTCGCTATTGCCACCGGAATTCCGGTGATCATTTTTGCCTGGGTGCTTGCCTATGCCGTATCCGGGATTGGAAGCGTATACCAGAAAGTCAGATCATTTGAACTTTGGTTCCGCCGAATCATTGCCGTGTTATTCATCTTGGTTGGCATTTACTATATCATCAGGGTTTATGGCTGATATTTTTTTATCAAATGTTCGTTGTTTCACGAATTACTAATAATAAAATGCGGAAAAAAGAAATCTGGCTGGTCATTCTGCTTATTACCTATATGGGTGCTGCTATACTTTAACCTGCAACGATTCACCGATTGGCTGATTGATGCGGTGTTTGTTCTGGAAAGGGGAAAGCATTTAACAGAAGCCTTGCGGTTTTTCATTTTTGAATTACCTAAAGTGCTGCTGTTGCTCACCCTGATCATCTTTTTTGTCGGGATTATCCGATCCTGGTTTTCAGCCGAACGAACGCGAAAGATACTTGAGGGAAAATCAACGTTTACGGGCAATATTTTAGCTTCACTGCTCGGAATTGTGACACCGTTTTGCTCCTGTTCAGCCATCCCTTTGTTTTTGGGATTTGTGGAGTCGGGCGTTCCCCTTGGAATTACTTTTTCGTTTCTTATTGCGGCGCCGATGATCAATGAAGTGGCAGTGATCCTGCTTTTTGGACTTTTTGGCTGGAAAACAGCCGTTATCTATGTGTCCACGGGTCTCATCATTGCCATTACTGCCGGCTGGGTGATCGGGAAACTTAAACTGGAAAAGTGGGTGGAAGAATGGGTGTATAAAACAAAATTCGGAGAGGCTGCCCTGGCCGAAGAAAAAATCACATTTACCGGCCGCCTCAGGTATGGCTATGATGCAGTAAGGGAAATTGTCGGTAAGGTCTGGATCTATGTGGCATTGGGTATTGGCGTGGGTGCTGCCGCACATGGCTATGTGCCCGAAGATTTTATGGCTTCACTGATGGGCAAATCCGTATGGTACAGCGTACCGTTGTCTGTTCTGATTGGTGTTCCTCTTTATTCCAATGCTGCCGGCATTGTGCCGATTGTATCGGTGCTCATTGAAAAGGGAGCGTCTCTGGGTACTTCGCTGGCCTTTATGATGGCGGTCATTGGCCTGTCGCTTCCGGAAACGATTATCCTTAAAAAGGTACTGAAGCTGCCTTTGATTTTGGTTTTTGTCGGGACCGTCGCCATGGGTATCATGATGGTGGGGTATTTGTTCAATTATATCTTTTAAAATAGGGAACCCGTCCCTGTTGTGCTAAACCCGGTACAACAGGTACAAATTTTCTGCGGTTTTGGAAAAATAAAACCCTGAGTAAAGTGTGCCTGACCGGAGCATGATGATTACCGGTGTTCGCTGTATAAATCAGCAGGGTTAACAATAACTTAACTTTAACTTCACACAGACGTAACATGTGTTTAGTACCTTTAATCAGGGTTTAAATCCTTGTTATGAAAACCTGGTATGATCATATTAACCACATTGTAAAAGCTTTCAGGGAAGATCTGGAATATTTGCTGTTTGTAGGACTGCCCGGGGGCATCATCTTCATCCTGCTATACAAGTGGGCAGATTATTCGAAATTGTTTTAAAAAGCTTTTATTATAATTAACTATCAGCAATGAATAATATGACCATAATGTCGCACCTGCCTACCGGCAGGCAGGCCTACGGCGCTTTTGAATTATTTCGCATTATTTCTATTCTACCATAATGTCGCACCTACGGCGCTTTTGAATTATTTCGCATCATTTCTTTTCTACCATAATGCCGCGCCTACGGCGCTTTTGAATTCTTTCACATCATTTCTTTTCTACTATAATGTTGCACCTGCCGGCAGGCAGGCCTCTGGTGCTTTCATTTATAATATCTATTACAAGGAGCCCCATTCGGGGCGGCATTATGGTAGAACAAACATTAACACATTCTTCTAATCCTCATTCGGTCTGCCGGCAGGCAGGGGAGACATGATGGCGGATTTTATAGATTTTTTTTTCAAATATTTTACTATTTTATTGATTACCGATGTATTATTTTAATTAATATGTCGTATGTTTACATCATTAAAAATAAGGGCATGATTAAAAAAGAAAATTTCGAGCCTGAGCTTCAGAAACTGGCAGGATTTGCCAGAGTGTTGTCGCATCCTGCCCGGTTGGCCATATTGAAATTCCTGGCTGAAACACGAACCTGTATTTCCGGTGATATTTCTGACAGCATTCCGTTAAGCCGCAGTACTGTTTCCCAGCACCTCAAGGAGCTCAGGGATGCCGGGCTGATCCACGGTGAAATAGAGGGATTAAAGATCAATTATTGCTTGTGTGGCGATACTATTCAGAAATATGAAGCCATCATGGCGGATTTTCTAAGTATGTTGAATAAATCCTGCTTTGGCGAGAAATGTTGTCAGGATGTAGCCGATTTGAAAATAAGGTGATTTAAATGACTGAAAAATGAAAATATTGATCCTATGTACCGGCAACAGCTGCAGGTCGCAGATGGCGCACGGTTTCCTGCAATCTTTCGATCAGCGCATCGAGGTACATTCTGCCGGAACTGAACCGGCCGCACAGGTCAGCCGGAAGGCCGTGAAAGTCATGCAGGAAATCGGCATTGACATCAGCCATCATACGCCCAAAAATGTTGATCAATATCTGAACCGGGAATGGGATTATGTCATAACCGTGTGCGACAGTGCCAATGAAACCTGTCCCGCTTTTTTCGGAAAAGTGAAACATCGTCTCCACATCGGTTTTGAGGATCCCTCCCATGCGAAAGGTACCGATGAATTTGTATGGAGTGAATTTCGCCGGGTAAGGGATGAAATTAAGGATGCTTTTTATACATTTTATACTGAACAAATAAAAACACAGCCATGAATCCACTTGATCTAAAACTGCTGGTAAAGGAAAAATACAGCGAGATTGCCGGCCAGAGTAAGCCGCAGAATCAGTCGTCCTGTTGCGGGAGTTCAGGATGCTGCAGCGATTCCACCTATACGGTGTTCAGTGATGATTACAGCCACCTTGCGGGGTACAATCCGGATGCCGACCTGGGATTGGGTTGTGGAATTCCTACCGAATTTGCCAGGATCAAACCGGGCGACACGGTGATAGACCTTGGGTCGGGTGCCGGAAATGATTGTTTTGTCGCCCGTGCCATAGCCGGAGAAACCGGAAAGGTTATTGGTATTGACATGACCGAGGCCATGATCGAGAAGGCGCGATCCAATGCAGCCAAGTTGGGCTTTACCAATGTGGAATTCCGGCTTGGCGATATCGAAAATATGCCTGTGGAAGATCATACTGCAGATGTTATTGTCAGCAATTGCGTGTTAAATCTGGTTCCCGACAAGGAAAAAGCATTCAGGGAAATATTCAGGATCATGAAACCGGGGGGGCATCTTTCGGTTTCCGACGTGGTGCTGCGTGGTGAATTGCCTGCTGCCCTTCAGCAAGCGGCGGAGATGTATGCCGGTTGTGTTTCCGGAGCCGTTCAGGTGGAACGTTACCTTCAGATCATGCATGATGCAGGTTTGAAGAATATTGTAGTTCAAAAGGAGAAAAAGATAACGATCCCTGACGAGATCCTGGCAGATTATCTCGGACCGCAGCAACTTTCCGATTTCAAAAAATCAGGAATCGGTATATTCAGCATTACCGTGTATGCGGAAAAACAAGACAAAAACAAATAAATTTCATTGTTCAGCATGGAAACAACTAAAAGATTATCCTTTTTCGACCGTTATCTTACGCTCTGGATTTTCCTGGCCATGTTTACCGGCGTGTTTGCAGGATATTTTTTACCCGGCATTTCCAGTTTCTGGAATTCGTTAAGTTCAGGCACTACCAATATACCCATTGCCATTGGCCTGATTCTGATGATGTATCCGCCACTGGCAAAGGTGAAATATGAAAAGCTTCCCCTGGTGTTTAAAAATGTCAGATTATTAAGCCTGTCCCTCACACAAAACTGGATTGTTGGTCCTTTCATCATGTTTATGCTGGCCGTTATTTTCCTGCATCATCATCCCGGACTAATGACAGGCGTCATCCTTGTTGGTCTTGCCCGTTGTATCGCCATGGTACTCGTTTGGAACGATCTGGCAAAAGGCGATACTGAACTGGCTGCAGGGTTGGTGGCTTTCAATGCCATTTTCCAGGTATTCCTGTATTCTGTTTACGCCTACATTTTCATAACGCTTTTACCGCCGCTGTTTGGTCTAAAAGGGACGGTTGTGGAGGTGTCCATTTCAGAAATAGCGGTAACCGTCCTGATTTATCTGGGAATACCCTTTGCTGCCGGGTTATTGACCAATTATCTGCTGCGCACCTGGAAAGGGAGCGAATGGTACTTTTCAACATTTATACCGAAAGCATCCTGGCTGACCCCCATTGCCTTGTTATTTACCATATTTGTGATGTTCTCCCTGAAGGGTGAAAAGATTATCGAATTACCTCTGGACGTCATCAGGGTAGCCATCCCGTATACTGTTTATTTTGCTTTTATGTTCTTCGTTACCTTTTTTATTGCCAGATGGATGGGCGTGGGATATGAGAAATCAACCACGCTGGCCTTCACTGCAGGAAGTAACGATTTCGAACTGGCCATAGCCGTAGCCATAGCCGTATTCGGGATCAACTCGCAGGCGGCTTTTGCCACTGTTATCGGGCCATTGGTGGAGGTGCCTGTTCTTATTCTGCTGGTAAATGTCGCCCTGTTTTTTAAACGAAAGTACTTTTTGAAAATACCGGCAGATAGCTAACCACCAGGCATGGTGCCCCATTCTTAGTTCAACCTCTTTCGATGGGAAAGTACAGCCTGATCCGGCTCATTCCGACATCGGCACAATGGTTCCCATTTTCACGACTTCGAAATTCTCTCCTCTTATGGTTTTCAGCTGTCCCAGCTCTTCATCATCCCACCGGGCATCGGGGGAGCCCGTGATGTACCAGTTTGAACCGTTGTCGGCCACAAACATTCCGTATTTTTTGAGTGCCTTTAAAATAACCTGAACATGAGGGGAGAAGCCCGATAGGTCGAATCCGGATTTCAGCCTTACCCGCATGCCCATGGGCGGATAATTTTCATTATTGCTGTTGCTGGCGGCATGTGTGGCAGGGTGCACAAAGGCATTCCTGGTATTTTCCACCGTGAAGCGCAGCGCATGATTTATTTCTCCCTTCTCCACAACCTCTTCATACCTGACCAGGCCCGGGAATATCGGCAACCCGGCAGCGTCAGCCGAAGTCCAGTAATCAGGACGCAAATCATTGGACGTCAGATCAAAAATGGCGCCTGAACCGGCATTCCAGCTGTTGTCATGGTTCCGGACAGCGTTGTATAACTCGTATAGAACGAGATTAACGGTATCAATCACCAGTACGTGTTTGTCCGTTCCACTTTCAACCAGGGCATCCGGTGGGACCGGGTAAGGGCCAGGGTCACTCTCGGAATGGTATTGAAAGGTTACCTGTACCCCCGGCTGATGGTCGTTCACCAAATTGTAGGGAATGCCAATGGGTGCATTTTCCCAAACAGTGCCGAAATCGGGATGCAGGCGGATGTCATTTCCAATGCCGGCGATGATATTGTCTGAGTTGGGATCGGTCTCTTCGTTCGAAATGTCCTTGTTCCATGGATTATCGGCAGGAAATACCTGCAGGCTGCCCAGGTCAGATCCCTTCGGTGGCTTTACTGGCGCGGGATCGGATTCCTTTTGGCAAGCCCCGGATAATAAGACCATGAAAAGGATCACCGGAAGAACAGGTTTAAACAGTTGCATGTGGATGATGTTGAAGGTGTATTCAGAATAACGTTAAAAAGGAAGAATTATTGACAGAATGTCTTCCGCAAACTTCCGGCACTTTTTATAACCTCGCAGAAGTTAAATATTGGCAGAAGATAGCTATTTTTATCCCCTATTCGTTTCAAAAACCTGAATCAGTCAGCATGAACTCCACTACCATTACCGAAAAGGACAGGAAGATGGCCCAGCAATGCCTGGAATGTCCCGTTTGTACCAAAGCCAGAAAGAACCAGAAAGGATTTTTCTACTGGTTTGTAAAAACTATTGAAGGCGATGTTTGCCCCTTTTGCAAGGCTTACGAAAAAGTCTACGGGAAAAAGGCACACGAGCCGCTACCCGGCTGAGCCGCGGAAAAACTTCCCCGGATCGCAGATCACCGGGATCTGTGACGTTCTGCGGGTAGGTTTGTCTGAAAAGATTAAGTCATAAAGAAATACCTTTGCAAAAAGTGCACGAACAAATCTCTGTCCATGATGACCAGCTACCTGTATAACCTTCATTTTCAAAATCTCGCCATCCTGTGGATTATTGTCATGTCAGCCGTGGCCATGCTTTGTTTCGTGGTGAGTGAGATCACCCGTAATTACAGTCAGGTGGACAAGCTGTGGAGCCTGATGCCGATCGTTTACAGCTGGATCACCGCAGTCTCTTCCCCTTCGCCAAGGATATTGGTTATGGCGGCTCTCGTCACCGCATGGGGATTGCGGCTGAGCTATAATTTTTACCGGAAAGGCGGGTACGATAGGATTCCCTGGAAAGGGGCGGAGGATTACCGCTGGCAGGTCATGCGGGAGCACCCGCTGCTGAAGGGCCGGTTAAGGTTCGGATTGTTCAATCTGCTTTTTATATCCCTTTACCAGAACCTGCTGATCCTGCTTTTTACCTCCCCCATGCTGCTGGCCTCCATCTATCCTGAAAAGTCTTTAACGATCCTTGATCTGGTTGCAGCCCTCCTGATGCTGATTTTTATTATCCTCGAAAGTGTGGCAGATAACCAGCAGTTTGCCTTCCACCAGGAAAAACAACTGCGAAAGCACGAAGGGCTGCGCTATCAGGAATCGCTGAAAAAGGGTTTTTTAACCGAAGGATTATGGCGGTATGTCCGGCATCCGAATTTTGCGTCGGAACAGGGGATCTGGATCAGTTTTTACTTCTTTGCGGTTGCCGCATCAGGCCGGTGGCTCAATATCACGGTCATTGGATCATTGCTGCTGGTGCTGTTGTTTATGGGAAGCACTGCATTAACCGAGGGCTTAAGCAGCAAAAAATATCCTGTGTATGCAGATTATCGGAAAACGGTACCGAAATTCATCCCGCGCCTGACGGAACTTTTCAGGAGGAAAAGTTAGAATCCGGCAGAACTGCCGTGAACAAGTTCTGCCGGAAAAATGCTTTAAGCGTTTAGTAAATGTTATTGATCCTGCTGCCTTCCTGCATTTTCACCAACCTGGTCACGGCTTCAAAGTCATTGATATCCACCATGCCTTTCAGGGTAGCCAGGGGGATCCCTTCGATGATCAGCACTTTAAAGGACATCAGCGATACAGGGGCGTAGGTATCGTTTACACCTTCAAATACTTCCTTATAGTATAAATCAATGCCGCCGAGGTAGGCATCATAATCCATATAAATGGTCAGGGCATTATCCACATAAGTATACGGCAGCATGTTGAAGCTTATCGGTTCTACTTCGATGAGCCGGTAAACCAGTACGGCGCCGTTGTAATAAATGTCTTCGGTAATTTCGGGCATGTCCAGATAAACACGATATCCATCCACATCCCCGTCCCATTCGGAAGTTTCAACATCATAAATGACGGAATAGGCATATACATCACCGTCTATACCATCCTGTCCGTCATATCCCGGAGGGCCCATGGGTCCCTGATCGCCGGTACACTGAATAACCAATAAGGCCAATAGAAAAAATGAGAAAACCCGGATCGGTCCGCTTGCGAATTGTTGTGTAATTGTTTTCATATTCGGTGATTTTGAAGTTAAAAATCATTGAGCGTGTGAAGTTACTATACCTGAATCAATAATTGTACCAGTATTGAATTGCAGCGCATATTTACCACAGGGCTTTGACAACAAAGACCGGGAATGGCAGGCGGGCTTTACCAGGACAGTTGGTTATGCAATGCCTCAAATGCTTCCTGTGTAGTTAAACAAGCACCAACCGGAAAGGTTTGATCCGGGGCGAATAAAAAGTGGTGATACGGGATACTCTCACTCAGGGCGTCTGACCCGCATAATGATAATCATAGGTTTTCAGAATATTGCCTTTGTCGTCTTTAATGGTTTTCACCCGGCCGAAATTATCATATTCATAGTACGTGGTCACGTTCTTTTCATCCGTGGAGGAAGTCATTCCCACCAGCGGATCGTAGGTGTAGGTGGTCATCAGGGCATCCGCAGGGTATACGCGGACTTCGTCGAAACGGGTCCCGTCACTCAGCGTCATGCCGTTGGTGTAGGCTTTTTTGGCATGTACCCATCTGGTACCGTCCCAGTAATGGTATTCCACTGTATAGGAACGGGAGTTGGGCATGACAAAGGGTACCGTGAAATTGCCGGTTTTATAGTATCTGCCGGCATAAGAAGGCGCGGAAGTGGTGGTTGCCGTGGCCCCGGTATATTCCTCGAAGCCCTGGTAGTAAAACTCAGTAATGCTGGAGGAGGAAATGATCTCACCCTGGTAACTGTAAGTAAAACGTACCGAGGAAGAGTTCGGAGAATTAACCACAGGCGTAACAATAAGCCTGTAATTTCCGGCAGGCATGCCGGTAAAAGTAATCGTAGAGGGTGTTGTACCGCAGCTGGTCCCCGTATGGGTACACAGGGAGCCCGACTTGCCGGAAGGCCCGGAGAGTGCATAGGTAAAATTGGCTGTGTTGCCGGTACCGGGATAAGAGCTATAAGCCAGGGTAAAAGTCATGTTCCCGGCAGAAGTAGTGGTGAAATTCTTGGTCTGGCTGGTGAAGGTGTTGGACGGAAATGTCATCACCTCAGTTGCCGTTCCGTTGGTATAAATAAGCACATTTTTGGCGTTTTGAACCTTGGCAACAGGATAGGAATTCCTGTATCCCCAAAGATAACCGGTGGCAATATTATCCGTTGGGGTGGCATTCAGCATATTGCCTCTTTTATCGTAGCTGTCAAAGGTGATCTCTGTTTTCAACCTCGAATCGGACCAGTTGGTATAGGTGGTGGAAGGATTTTCCAGTGGCAGGATTTTTACCTGATAGAGTTTCGGCAGGTTGTTAAAGGTGTTGAAATTGTACACCGTGGAATTCAGGTAATAATTGGTGGTCCCGACGGTTTTCCCGTTGATCACCTCCAGCGGTGTACCGATCATGTTCTTATTCTTCATGGTGAGGTATACCCCGGTGGGACTGGCAAACACCTCCGGCAGGTAGCGGTTATTGGTCCATACTTTGTCGCCGGCACTATTGGTAAGGATTTCTTTGGTAAGAAATCCATGTCCCTGGGCATTCTCGATCATCCCGTATTCGTAGTCCGTTGTTTTCGCTACATTGCCATCGGTTGCATACAGGGTTTCCACCGACCGGGTGAGTTTTTTAACGCCGGTTTGCCACAAAACATTAAAATACTGATATACGCAATCCGGATCCCCACCTGTAGGGCAGGATGTATGAAGCGAACTCAGGGATACCAGTTTAAGACCTACGATCACGTTATCCTGTATGCGGCAAGGGGTCCAGGTATTATAAACATCCCTAACCATGGTATAAGTAGTTCCTTCTTTTTTATAATCAATTTGCCTGGTTAGCTGACCTGAACGCCAGGGATGCTCTTTATAATACGACGGATAATAGAAGTGATGGTTCAGCTGAGGTCCGCTGTATCCCGGCGGATAAATAATGGGGTAGGATACTGCGCATGTAGACAGCGATGAAGGAACGGTATATTCTGTTTCCAGTTCTACATTATAGTAATACTCAGACATCAACTCCTGTTGTTCTCCCGAGTATTCCTTCACTCTTTCGTAAATGGCAACCGATCCGCCGGAGAAAGTAATATTGCCATTGGGTGCAGAGGTGTAATTATAGGTATATCCATTCTCCAGATTGAGGTAGAACCAGCGTGAAAAAGTGCTGACATCGCCAAATTTGACCCAGTTGGTAGTAAAACCCCCGCCAACATATTCGTAGGTTTTAACCAGGGAGGGATTGGTGGTTACATTATCTGTAAAGCTTTTGATCTTCATGATCCTCAACCCCCCCAGCTTGATTCCTCCCCCGCGGTTTGTATTGGCCGCGTATTCAAATTCGGTCCTGCCACCGGTAGGAAATATAATTTTGCGCAGGATGGTTGCCTGCATGGCGGTTTCATTGCAGTTTCTGTTGGCTGCTGTGGTGTTGCAGGGACTTGCGATTGGTATCAGATGGGTATTGGTAGTAGCCCCGTTGTAATATCCCCAGTAATCCTGGGCATAGTAACTGTTCGGAGTGCTGAAATCCATAAAGTAAGGGGGAAGGGTGGTCGTGTTGTACTCAAAGGCATAGGTCTGTTTGGAGGCGGAGTTTGTCGGATCGGTGATGCTGACATTATCCAGTTTAAGGCGGTTATAATATTTATAAGTCATGCTGTTGTTCGGATCCGCTCCGGCAGAAACAAAGTAACTCTGTCCGAAATTTACCTTTTTAACGACCTTATTGTTATAATCTTTCACTTCGATGGAGGTAAGACGATGAGGCCGCATATCCTTTCGGTCAAGGCCATAGTTGAAAATCACCGAACCGTTCTTAAAAATAATCTGGTCCAGGTATTTGATTCTCCGGACCTCGGTATAATCAATGTACTTCCAGGTATTCGCGGCGTCGTTCTTACAGTTGAAGCTGGGATGATTATCCCCCTGAATAGAGGTAGTCGGATATTTATATTTAAAATTAATGGTATCCGCATTGGGGGTAATGATCTGATTCAAATACCAGCAGGTCTTATAACTGACAGAATTGGTCACCATACTGTCGCCATCGAAGAACCTGTAGCTGGTTCCGTCGGGGGTATAGATCAGGAAGCCCTTTCTCGGACCACCCGATATTTTCAGGTCATCATAGGTTGACAGTACAATGGCATTATCCTTGTTAAACATGAATTGCCCGCCGTACCCGTTAAAATTGAAAGAGTAAATATCCGATTCCAGGTCAATGCCTTTTTCGATATTATAAAGCTCGCATATCCTCACCGCAGCAGAGTATGCCATTAATTCCTCCCGGGTTTTGTACCGGCGGACATAGGGTTCGCTGGCTCCCGGCAAGGTATTGACCTCATCAGGCAAGCCACGGGCGCTTCGGGAAATACAACCACCGGCATTCAGTGCCCAACCCAGACCCGCCACGCTGGCAATATCATCCACTTTGTTTCCTGAGGCATGATAGGACAGGGATATGGGAATTGTGAATTCGTTTACCTGGATCTCGTATATCGGAATACCGATGGAAGGTACACCTGTGCTGAGATCCACCGGGTAATCGCCGTACCGGCCGAGGGCGGCGGCATCACCGGAAGGCGTCAATATCCTGGGCATCTTCTGGTATACCGGATTGGTTTCCTGGCTGAAAACCATGCCAGACAGACTGATCAGGACGGCGGAAAACAGGATGTTTCTCAGGAGTCGGGGATGCTGGGGGGAATGGGATTTCATTATATGGAGGTTGTTGTTGGTTACTAGTACCGGTGTTTTGATGTTTTTTTTGCTGCTTCTTATTTATTTCTTACGATGTTAAAACCGAAAAACTTTAAAAATAATGGTGAGAGAATAATCTCTGAAATTAACGCAGGTAATAATACCGGTCCTAACATAACATCAATATTAAGGAACCAAAAACGCCAAATTATAAGTGAAGCTGCAATTGCACCAATTCTTGTAAGTAACACCAAGGTTGTAATTCTTAAGAAACTCTTTGACCTTGTTTTATTAAAAAAAACTATAAAAATCTGAAAAGCAATCCCTAACAGAAAAACTATTGATCCTAAAAACAGGATCATTGTAAGCATTTCAGATAATGTGGCTGTATTAGTTTCCATTATTTTTTCTTCTTTTCTTCTTCTACGGTTGTGCTATTATTCTTAGGATCATATTCCACATCTTGGAATTTTCTTTGATACTCCTTTATCATACTATTTGGTCTTGGATCAACAATTGTCGGGCTTCTTCACTAACTTCTTCATCTTGTTTTACTACATCATTTGTGAAGGTCCCACAGTTATTATTCCCTAGGCTATACTCTTCCCTCTCAGGATTACTATTTTCTTTCATTCGATCTTGAGCGTAATCATTCATTTCTTTAAACTTATCGCTCTTAATGTAGGCTCCTTCTATCTTTCCACCATGTCCTGCCTTATCAGATATTTGTTTCATTACTTTGTTTAAGGATTCCACGGTAGGTTTACCATCTTTACCGATTTTAACATTCGATACGGCAAAAGACCTAACGATTCCTTTTTCAGCTTTATCATACCTGCCGTATTCATAATATTTGGTATAACCTGTTTTGTTATCAATTAGAAGTACTCCAGCATGTCCTAATCCGCCAACCTTTCCAACCGGGGTTTGTATTTTATAATCAGGGAAAGTAACAATAACGCCATCTCTTCCATCTGGATCAATATGCTTTATTGGGTCATTAAAAGTGTAAACATATGGGGACCAACTAAAATATTTATCTGCACTTGGATCCACGCTATGCCACCTCCCAATCTGCGCATCATAGAACCTCGCCCCGTAATCATACCAGTCAAACACCGTTTCCTCCCCTGCCGTGGCATCCAGGTTAAAGGCTTCGGTCTGCAGTTCTTTGCCGTTGTAAAGCAATTTGTTGTCATCGGTGAGGGTGGAGGCCCGGTTGTGCAGCATGCCAAAGGGATAGTAATCGGCAACCTGCAGGATCTCCGTGGTATTGTTCTCAATGGTGCCGTTCCCGTTCACATCGCTGAATACCACCCGTGTGTTGCCAAGATGATCTTTCAGGTAATATTCGTATTTGAAAGTGGTCCCGCTTTTCATCAGCCGTCCTTTTTCTGCCAGGACGTATTGCAGGTCATTGACGGAAAAAGCGGCGGCGCCTGTTGTTTTGTAAACATAGCTCCCGATATAATTCTCGGTGTACTGGGCTACCGCACCTTTGAACACCGTTTTTTTCAGCTTTGCTCCTGAAGCGTTGTAGGTATATCTGATATAATCGTTGCTGGCCGTGAAATTCACCTGTGCGGGCAGGTTCAGGAAGTTGTAGGCAATGTTGGTGATCCCTTTATTATCATCTTTATACAGGTTCCCGTTGGGATCATAATAGTATTCCGTGGCATTGTTGACCTTCTCCCTGAAATCGCCCCTGCCGGCAATGTCCGGCATGGCATCATCGAGCCGGATCAGTTTATTGCCGGTATACGTGGTGTAGGAAAGCTGGTCGATGACGGAATAATCACCGGTAACGGCATCCAGGTCGAGTCCCCTCCGGTTCAGGGTTTTTATATTTCCCTGCAGGTCGTAGGTGATGCCGTATTCGTTAAATCTGTCCTTGTATTCGGCGCCCCGGTATCCTGAATTGATGTCGGTTGCCGCCTGGGTA
This sequence comes from uncultured Bacteroidales bacterium, assembly GCA_963800645.1. Lineage (GTDB taxonomy): Bacteria > Bacteroidota > Bacteroidia > Bacteroidales > UBA10428 > UBA5072. The sequence continues at coordinate 125,769 of CAWDBX010000005.1, forward strand.
TATTCCCCGTAAATGGCATCGTTCAGCCGGTTGCCTTTGTCATACACAAAACCATAGGCTGCCCATACGCCGCTTTTTTGCTTATTGGTCCATTTGATGCCGCTGATGTTGCCGTTGTATTGCTCCTTGCCGCTGTTCAGCGCGGTAAAAGCCTGGTAATAGAATAACTGCATGCCGTACAGGTCATTTTCGGTGCTGCTGAAAGTGTTATTGAGCGCCCTGAGCCATCCCCTTATGTTGTACAGGTAATCGGTCTTTTGAAGAACCAGGGTACCTGCAATACCCAGACTTTCAGTCAGCAATTGTCCCAGTTCGTTGTAGGCATTGCCGGCAATCACTTTTTCCGTTTCGGTATTCACGGTCTTCCTGACCTCGAGCAGCCGCCCGCGGGTGTCGAGACTGAACTTATCCAGGAGGGTATTCACGGTAGTGGCGCCGAACAAATGGGTGGTTTTCGCCTGCAGCACTTCGCCGGGCAGGTTGATCTTGCTGCTCATCCTTACGGTGCCGGTATTGGTGGCATCCACCGGCTGGATCAGCAGGGATTGTACCACCCTGCCTTTGTCGTCATAAAAGGTATATCCTTCGGTAAAGCTGGCCGGACTGGAATCGATGATCCGCGATCTGGTGCCGGTTACCAGTCCCTTCCGCGATCCGCTGCCCGCTGCCGTTTGACCGTCATCGGTGAAGGTTTTATCGGCCTGGTTGCTGGCATCGTTGTCGAAATTGTAATCGTCGTAATAGGTGATGCTCTGCATCTCCGGGCTGGCAGCAGGAAAAGCGGTGGTGGTGTACCCGTACTGGGTAGAATAGTTGGTGGCCGTGCGGCTTTCGCACAGCGTAACCGTAGTAAGCCCTTGCACATAGGTGTTCATGCCCGCCTGGTCCACCACGGTGGCATGGGTGTAAATGCCCGTAACCACAGGCCGGTTGAGTGCATCGTACTTGGTATAGAGCCATTTTTTAAGGTCCGTTCCGGCCGTATTCTTGCGGAGATTGCCGTCCTGTGTCACGATCAGCCGGTCGCGTTTGTCATACACCATATACACCTTTTCGGCGCCGGGAAGTTTCTTCTCGGTCATTCGGTGCCGGGCATCGTACTTGTAATAATAGCAGTAATTCAGCACCGAAGCCGTGGCCGGTGTCAGTGTAACGGCCGTTGCACCGCCTGCCACCTGGTTTTGCATCTCCGGGGGCAATACATAGCGGAGCATGCCCAGATCGTCATAAACATAATAGGTCTTTGCGTAAACACCGGTGGTGACTTCGCTTTCCTTCATGACCACCCGGCCTTCCTTGTCTTTATACTCGCTGGTCCTGCTGCCATTTTCATCGATGATGGTGGTGCGGTATAACTGTCCGTTGGCATAGAGACTATTTTTGACACAATTGCCTGAACCGTCTATTTTCCAAAACATAACATAACCGGTAGCATTGGTCCCGTATTCATAGCCGGTTTTCTTCGATGCGGTATTCCAGTCGTTTCCCGGCCCCTGTTGAAATAGTACCCGGTTGAGCGGTGAATTTTCATAGGAGGTTTCGCTGTAAGGCCTCGAATCGGTCTTATCCAGTCCGGACAGGGCGGTGTTATAAAAAGTGCTCTGTTCGCTGAGGGCTGACGGACGAAAGTTGCCGTCACCGGCATAGCTGTATGGAAGGTACTTGAATTTCTCCCTGCCCAGGCCATCATAGGCTACCGGGGCTACCAGATCCCTTTTCAAAGGAGTACCTTTCACATCAATGGACTGTGAGGGCCTTCCCAGTCCGTCGATATACTGCACCTGTTCCATGATATCCCCGTTAAGGCTGGCGGCATTCAGATCGACGCCGCTGGTGGTGGTCATTTCCTTCCTGAAAGTGCGGGTAAGTATATAGTTATACCCGCTCCCGAAGGTGGACAGGACAGTGTAGGGATCTTCGGTTCCGGAAGTGCTTTTCAGTTCCGGTTGTTCTGCCGCACCTGAACTGCCAGTAGCGTCATCGGAAGATTGTGCCGTAACACCTGAGAACAGCGCAAGAAGCAGCCACAGGGTGCTTGCCAGGCGTTGCCTTCCTGCTTGCCGGAGGATTGTTGAAACTGTCATAGGGTTTGCCGTGTAATAGTTTCTTGGATATTTAACTGCTTGTCATTCAATATAAATGCATTCCGGGGCCTATACTATTCAATCACCATCTTTTCCCTTTTCAAAACTGCGCCCTGGTTGTCTTTGAGTTCCACAAAATAAAATCCCCGGTTAAATTCATGTTCCACATATTGTTTTAAGGCGGATCCTTCGAATGAAATACTCTGCATGTACAAAACCTGACCGCTGGCATTAACCACCCCCAGGAAAGCAACATCACCGCCGGATCCGCTGATGGCCACCGTAAACCTGCCCATATTGGGATTGGGGTAAATGTTCACAGCAAGTTCCTGATCCTGTAGGGTCTCATCTTCCTTAATTTCCGTTATTTCCGTTTCCCCGGCCTGGTTGAATTCCTGGGCTCCCATATCAATAATGTTATTCACGATCCTGGGATGCCCGTTCATATCAAATCCCTCGGATACGAGAGGATCGTGGTTCAGCCCGGCATCAATGCACGGAGATGTCCTTCCCAGCGCATACCAGGTGCTGTCTTCGTTGAGGAAGACAGGATCATCCTCGAGGTTGGCTTCATAATGGTTCACCTGGTTCAGTGTATTGGAGAAACTTTCAATGGCTTTCAGCCCGCCCTGGATATTCGAATACACAATATCAGGATATCCCAGATCAAACAGGTAGATCTGTTTTCCTTTTTCGCGTGCCATGTTTCCCCAGAGGATGGTGTTCTTAATGAAGGGACCGGATTGCCAGCAGTGTATTCCGCCGCCGTTGTTCTCGGCCTGATTATTGGCGATGGTATTGCTGAGCAGTCGGATGTTGCTTTTGACCAGGGAGATGGCCCCGCCGAACCGTGCCCGGTTCTCCACAATGGTATTGTTCACAAAGGTTCCGCCGGTTTTTTCACAATACAGGCCACCGCCAAATTCCGAGGAGGTGTTGGAACGGATCAGGTTGTTTTTAAGAACCGGCCGGCAGTTGACAAAGCAGATCGCCCCGCCGTTACTCAGGCTCCGGTTATTCTCGATAATATTGCCATCAATGTGGGCGTTATTTCCGTGGCAATAAATGGCTGCCCCGAGATGCGCCTGATTATTCAGGATACGGCAGTTTTTTATCACCAGGTGTCCGGCACCCTGTATGCTCACCGCACCGCCGGTACAATCCGTTCCTAATCCTGTTAAAGCCTTGGCGTCCTTTATAATACAATAGGCAAGTACGGAAGTATCCTTGTCGGACCTGTCTTTTGAGAAACGTACCCCTTTCCAACCCTCTATAGCGGCTGCCGTGGTATCACTAACCTCTCTGTATCGGGCCAATTCAGATGAGTCCGCGTACTCCAGGAGGATGGGATCTTTTTTGGTGGCTTTTGCCACCAGCTTTCCATCCACCTTCAGCGCATAGTTACCGGTAAAATGTATGACCGTACCGGGTTCGATCCGCAGCGTGGCATCGTGCGGTACAACAATGTTCCGTGTAACCATGTAGGGTGAAGCACCGGCCAGCCATGTTCCAGAGACCGAATCTGCTGTGATCACGGTCTGGGACTGACAAATGCCAGCCGTGAGCATTGCCAGCAAGGTAGTAATAAAGGCGTATTTTTTCATTGAACTGCTTTTTGAATTACTTCAATGAGGATATTGGACCAGGGAATGTATGGGATGTTCTGTAAGTATTTTCACCATAAGTCAGATCCTAAGATGGTTGTGGTGAAAGTGAAATCTCTTCAGTTAACTCGGCCGGCTTTCCATTCGGGGAATTATACCCCTCAGCACACTTTCAATTCAATATTAATTATTTTTTTGATAAAAATGAAATAATTTGGAATATAAATGTATGAAATCCTGTATCACATTGAAATAAAGGATATTACAATTCATTTTGTTTTTACGATGTGCATAACAGTCAGCACTGGCCAATGCTCTCGCGGTACCCGGTTCCTGACTATTCCCGCACCTCCTTCAACGTGAATCCCAGCCTGCCGAGCCCGGTGCTGATCTCCGGGGCCGACATGAAAAGATCCCAGAGCAGGGCGCTGCGGTAATTTTCGATCATGACCACAATGGGACCCTGGTCGATGGCCAGATATCTTTTGGGATACCAGTTCTTTTCCACGCTGAAACCATCGTAGAATCCATACTTGCCGAAGATGCTGTCGCCATACTCATAATAGAAGCATTTCAGGGCACGCATCGATTCTTCGGGGGTATAGGGGAAGGACGAGAGCGCGGCCGAAGGGGTTATCACGCCGAGATCATTCTTCTCCCCCGGGGCGTGTGCGGCATAGCCCATGGGGGAATAACCTGCTGTGAGGCCCCAGCAGGAATCACTGTAACCGGCATAATGCAACCGGTTTTCCTTGCACCATTGCCAGTTGATCAGCGTAAGGTTCCGGTTCAGTTCCCAGTAGTCGGCATACCTGTCGCGGATCTTCCGCGGATCCAGTCCCAGGTAGGAATAATGCGCCCAGAAGAGCGGTCCGCCATACTCCTCGGCAGAATTGTATTTCAGTATCAGGGGATGTCCATACATCCGGTTGGCGGAAACAATACTGCCTTTCCTGGCCCAGCCATCGTGGTAAACTGCTGGATCAACCGGATGTGTCGGCGATGATGCCGCCAGAACATAGGTTATCAGGCATTCATTATAACCCTCGATGGGGAAATTCATCTCCCATGCGTATTGGGGCGACCAGTGCCAGTAGATTACCTTTTCGCCTCCCCTGGTGAACCAGTCCCACTCGACTTCTCTCCAGAGCTTATCGATCTCCGCGGCAAGCTGTTTTTCCGCGTCATTGCCATCGCGGAAATACTGCCGCACGGTGAGCAGACCCTGAACAAGGTAGGCGGTCTCCACAATATCGGCCCCGTTATCTTTCGGGCTAAAAGGTTTGACATGGCCGGATTCACCATTGAGCCAATGCGGCCAGGCACCGTGAAACCTGTCAGCAGTCTTGAGAAATTCAACGATCTGACGGAAACGTTCCAGTCCTTCTTCCCTGGTGATGAATCCCCTTTCGATGCCCGCCAGTATGGCCATGAGGCCGAAGCCCGTACCACCGGTGGTTACTACATTCAGGTCATTTTCGGGATACACCCCGTCTACATGAAAACGTTCCCGTGCCATACCCGAATGGGGTTCGGCGCCGTCCCAGAAATACTGAAAGGTTTGATACTGGGTTAAAGTCAGCAGGGAATCAACCGGTAATTGTTCAGACGATGCCTCCCGGTGGGTTTTACCGGAATTCCTCTGGTTTTTGCAGGAAACCGCAGTAGTATAACACTGGTAATCAGCACCAAAAATGCGAGGGCAAACTTTTTCATTTTCTTTTTGTTATATGGACAAATCGGATTATTCAAAGGTCTTTCTGCAGCCGGGATTAGCCTGATCAACAAAGATAAAAAAACAAAGCATCCATTAAATGATAAGAATTATCGTACCTTTACAAAAAATTAAGATTTGAGAACTTGCGCTTCATTTGACTAATTCATTTTTTCGTTTAGTCCTTCCCGGCTCACCTTTTTAAATCCCTTTTTAAATATTGACCTTCAGCCTTTCCCTATTTCAGCGCTGAGGATTAATAAAGACCGCCTGAAATATTTTCCCATGCATACAGATTGGAAATCTTGATTTTCAGGCAGATGAAATCACTTCAGCAGGAACTCATGAGAAGTCCGGTACGGTGAGCTCGATATAGAAAAAAGTTAATTATTTACTATAATACAACAATCATGAATAAAGGAAAAGTAAAATGGTATAATGAAATCAAAGGATTTGGCTTCATTGAGACAGAGGGTGGAGAAGATATCTTTGTGCACCGGTCGGGATTAGTGAGTTCATTTGCAGGACTTCAACCTGATCAGGCGGTGGAATTTGATACCAAGCAGGGAGAAAAGGGCATGGTAGCCATCAATGTAAAAGCTGCCAGTTAAACAGCTAAGGATCTGATAGAGTGGTTATCAGCAGCATGGAATAATACGGTTAAACTTTATGCGTCAATTAAAAATAACAAAACAGATTACCCAGCGGGATGAAAATTCCATCAATCGTTATTTTCAGGAAATTAACAAGTATGAATTAATTACCCTGGAAGAGGAGGTGGATCTGACCATTCGCATCCACAAGGGAGATCAGGAGGCATTGGAGAAACTGGTGGTAGCCAATTTACGATTTGTAGTATCTGTGGCAAAACAATATCAGAATCAGGGATTATCCTTTTCCGACCTGATCAATGAAGGGAACCTGGGGCTGGTCAAAGCGGCCGGAAAATTCGATGAAACCCGGGGTTTCAAATTCATTTCCTATGCGGTATGGTGGATCCGGCAGTCGATAATCCAGGCTATTTCGGAACAGACCCGAATTGTCAGGTTGCCACTAAACAGGCTTTCTTCCATCAATAAGGTTTCCAAGGCCATCCTGTCTCTTGAGCAGGAGCTTGAAAGAGAACCCACGGATGCGGAAATTGCAGATCGTCTCGATGTGAGTGAGGGAGAAGTATCCATTGCGAATGATATCAAAAAGCGGCAACTGTCCTTTGACAGTCCAATGGCGCAGTATGACGGAGGTGATTACACCCTGTATGATCTGATTCAGAGCGATAATGTCCCTTCACCCGACAGCAAGGTCATCAGGGAATCACTGATTGTAAATATAAACCGGGCACTCGGAAAACTCAGCCGTCGTGAGGCATCCGTATTGACACTCTCTTTCGGACTTGACAATACACCCACGCATACCCTTCATGATATCGCGATCAAATTTGACATGTCCACCGAAAGGGTAAGGCAGATCAGAAGCAGCGGGTTATTTAAAATGAGGGCTCTTTTAAGGGAAAATAATACCCTGATTGAACATTAAAAAATATAGAATATATTCACCATTCATTTAAACCAATAAAATTCACCTATGGGAAGATCACAAGAAACATACAACAAAAAGGAAGTTAGAAACAAAAAGGAAAAAAAGAGAAAAGAGAAAGAGAAGAAAAGACTCGAAAGAAGAGAAACCTCCAAAGATGGCAAAAGTCTCGACGACATGATTGCCTATGTGGATGAAAACGGAAGACTCACCTCAACGCCTCCGGATCTCAGCAACCGACAAAAAGTTAAAGTAGAAGACATCGAAATCAGCGTACCCAAGCGCGCTTCGGAAGCTCCGGAAGACCTGGTAAGAAAGGGGATCATAACTTTCTTCAACGAATCCAAGGGATATGGATTCATCCGCGATCTGGGCAACCAGCAAAGTGTTTTCGTGCATATTAATGATTTCATCGATCCCGTCGCCGAAAACAACAGGGTGACATTCGAAATTGAAATGGGTCATAAAGGACCCAAAGCAACCCGGGTAAAACTGGACAAGTAAAAGTTTTAAGAAATTACAGGAGCGTAATCTCCAGGGATATTTCCAGATTAAGCGCTTTAGAGACCGGGCAGTTAAACTTTGTTTCGGATGCTATTTTCTCGAATACCTCCTTGCTGACTCCCGGCACCCTGGCCTTCACCACCAAATGTGAGGAGGTGATGACCCCGTTCTCCAGGGTCACCGAGGATGAAGTTTCCACACTTTCGGGAATTATACCGGCTTTGCCAAGATCTGCACTGAGCGCCATGCTGTAACATCCGGCATGGGCAGCGGCGATAAGCTCCTCGGGATTGGTGCCTCCGGCTCCGCTTCCGAAACGGGAATTAAAGGTATAGGGCAATTTGTGGAAAAAAGTGCTTTGTGCATTGATGTATCCGGCTCCTTCCTTGAGTGAACCATTCCAAACGGCTGTGGCTGTACTTTTCATATTCCTGTTAAATATCGGTGAGGTATAAGATTGTTTTCAATAACCTGTAAACACGCTATTTTATCTTTTGTTCGGGAACCGGCGAATTCTTTTCAGCATTCAACCAGGCTACCTTCTGTTCTGACTGATGCGGCCGGCCAATGATGTCTTTATACAATTCCGGCTTCCTGGCCATTCTGTAGCGGTATCCACCCGACCGGACAAGCTTTCCGGGAGAGAGGACGGCTGTGGCAATGTCATCGCCCAGCGTACGGCATTCAGTCATAATATCTCCGAAAGGATCAAGGATCATCGAGCAGCCGTTTTTCAGCTGGTCATCGTCCATGCCGATGGGATTGGAAAAAACAACATAAATGCCATTGTCATAGGCGCGGGAAGGCAACCATTTCATCAGCCATTCCCTGCCTTTTATCCCGTCGAATTCCAGACGCAAAGCGGCAGGATCGGTTTCCCGGTTTTCCCATAATGCCGGATCAACATATCCTGCGCCGGGTCGCGTGGAAGGGGTGCACATGGTTACATGGGGCATGAAAATAATATCGGCACCCAGCAGAGCTGTAGCCCTCACATTCTCAATGATGTTGTTGTCATAGCAGATCAGGATACCGCATTTCCAGCCGTGCAGATCAAACACACAGTAGCTGTCTCCCGGTGTCAGATATGGATTGATAAAGGGGTGCAACTTCCTGAATTTTGCCACCAGTCCGTTTTTATCCACACACACATAGGTTTTGTACAGCCTGTCCTGGCTATCTTTTTCAAAAAGTCCCGCCAGAACGGCCATATCATATTTCCGGGCAATAAGGATCAGTCTTTTTACGCTTTCTCCTTCAGGAACGAATTCTGCCAGTTCAAGCATCTGATCTTTTGAAAGGCGGCGGGCAAAAGTATATCCGGTAACCGCACATTCATGAAAGGCAATGACCTTCGAGCCCTCCAGGGAGGCTTTCCGGGTGAGCGTTTCAATTACTCCCAGGTTGTAAGCCTTGTCACCGCTTTTGTTCTCAAATTGTGCGGTGGTGATCCTGATATTTTCCATACCCTAAAGTTAGGCAATTATGGGCAGAAATGGAAAAGTTCGGTTCCCTTATTCGTATCGCAGGGAAATCACCGGATCACCCATGGCTGCTTTCCAGGTTTGCCAGCTTACCGTGGCCAGCAGGATGATCACCATGAACAAGCCACCCAGCAGGAAGAACAAAATGCCGGGCTCAACATGCTGGGGAAATACGGAGAGATAACCAATGCTGACCAGGTAGGACAGAGGTGATGCAAAAGCAATGGCAACAAGGGTCTGAATCATGAGACCCCTGGAAAGATTCAGCATAATGCCGGTAGTATTCGCGCCGAATACTTTCCGGATGCCAATTTGTTTGCGGTGGCGCTGTGCAATAAAGACCGACAGTCCGAAGATCCCGATCAGTGAATTGAGAATGGTCAGCAGGAAAAAGACATGCATCAGCCGGCTGGCTGCCACATAGGATTTAGCTTCTTTGGTATCCATAAGGATATCATCATGGTATTTTATTTCAACCGGATAATCCGGATTAAATTTTCGCAGGGTGGTGAGTATAAACGCATGGGTGGCTTCCCGTTCCTCCGGTTTGATGCGGATGAGCAGATATTGATTTAAATTACCGCTGAAGGAAATGATGCAGGGCATCTGATCCATGATCGGGGGAACGGCCATATAGGCATCCACCATGCCGATGATGGTATATTGTTTTCCCCTGAACAACATTTGTTTGTTGACCGGATCAGGGTATCCCAGTTCAAAGGCTGTTTTTTCGTTGATCACCACTGCGGATTCCTTATCCGATGGATATTCCTCGGATAAAAATCGTCCGCTGAGCAGTTTAATCCGGTAGACCTCGAGATAATCGGGGGCAAAGGTATAATCGGTGGCCATGATGGTGTTGTCTTTTTCCTTCCAATCCATGGTGAGGTTATATCCCATGGTGGGAATGGTAGACCCCCAGGAAACTGCTTCCACTTTGGGATTTTTTTTCAGTTCATCCTTCACCCGGTTTAAATCACCCCAGGGGTAGCCGGTGAGACAAATGACGTTTTCGGCGTCGTACCGTGTGATATCTTTATTGCTGAGATATAAATTCTGACGGTCCATGACCATGATCACCTGTAAGAACACGACACTCAGAAAAAGCTGCAGGGTGGTGAGGATCCATCTGGAGTAGGCTTTTGACTTATTTGGTCCCAGATCAGGTTTCATGAGTACCAGCGGTTTCGTGGCAGAATATCTGATCGCAGGATAAATACCGGAAAGTACGGTGATCGTTAAAAAAAGAAGGAATCCTGACAACAGAAACTCTTTGTCGGCGGTCACCCGGATATTGGTAAACATATGTGCATTAAACCAGGGCAGGGTGATCTTCAGCAGAACGATCGCCAGGTTGAAGCTGATCAGCACAGACAACAACGTATCGGTGAACAGCTGGGAAATGACATGGATTTTTCTGGCGCCATTGACCTTGTGGATGCCTGTTTCCCGGGTTCTTGAAGAAAACAGGATGGTGGTCAGATTGATGAAATTCAGGCAGGAGATAAGCAGAACGAACAAACCGCCCAGCAAGAATACCATGAGTTTTCCCCTGGTGTTTTCGAAGGTTCCCCTGAAATGGATTTCCTTCAGCGGAAGGAGGTAGGCGGAGATATTTTCTATGGGAACAGGTATTTTGTATAATTTCCGTATTTTATCATTCAGCTGCGTCAGATCTGTTCCGGGTTTTAACAGAACATAGGAGTTATAGGCGGTGGAGTTGTATTCCTGGTATTTCCAATAACCAAACCTGGGGCTGAAAGAGAATGGGATGATAAACTCGGTACGGATTTGCGTATTGGAAGGCAGATCCTTGAAAACTCCGGTTACCGTGAAATCAACCTGTTCGCCGTTGCAGTTGATCCTCAGGCTTTTACCAAGCGGAGGTTGACTGCCAAAATACCGGGTGGCGGCTTCCTCCGACAACACAATGCTCTGGGGATCGTAAGCGGGAGCACCTTCAACAAACGGTATGGAGAATATCTTAAAAAACATGGAATCGGCAAACGTAATGTCATCTTCGACGAACAGGTTTTCACCGGCCCTCACGGTGGTGGAGTATCCCCTTGAGATCGAACGGGACTCTATTTCGGGAAACATACCCTGCAGGGCTTCTCCCTCCGGACCAAATGAAGTCGGCAGAAAACTCATATTCCCAAAGCTGCCATTCAGGAAAATGGCAGCAATACGGTCCGCCCTCGCATGGCATTTTTCATAGGTAAGCTCATACCGGGCATAGGCGATGGCGATTACCGCTGAAGCCAGACCAAGGGTCAGGCCCAGGATATTGATGACAGAGATGATCCTGTTCTTTAACAGGTTTCTCCACGCGGTGATCAGGTAGTGTAAAAACATGGTTTGTCTCTTTTCAGTGGGCAATCGGGTTACCAGACAACAGGATCAAGGTTTGTGCCGTAAGATGTAACCTGTTGAATATCTTAATAGTACGTATTTTGCATGTAACTATTTTCCCTTATGGTGTTCCAAAATGGTACACAATCTGGATGTTTCTGGAACATATTTCGTATTTTTAACGTGATTAACTTTTTCCACCTGTTCCTCCTGGTCATGTCAAAATTGCCCGGTCATATTCTCATTGTGGATGACAGTACCAGTGTGCTGAATTCACTCGAACTTTTCCTGAAGTATCAGTTTGAGCGGATCAGCACCCTGCGCAATCCTAATCTTATTCCGGGCTTCCTGGGGAAGGAGTATCCCGATATCATCCTGCTCGACATGAACTTTACCGCAGGGATCAACTCAGGAAATGAAGGTATTTTCTGGCTGAACAGGATTCTGACCACAGACCCCGATGCCGTGGTGGTCATGATCACCGCCTATGGTGATATTGAGCTGGCTATAAGAGCAATAAAAGAAGGGGCCACTGATTTTGTCGTAAAACCCTGGGACAACAACAAGTTGCTGGCCACCTTGCAGGCAGCCATGAAACTGCGCCATTCAAAAAAGCAGGTAAGGTACCTGCAACTCAAAGAAAAGCAATTAAAAGAAGATATCAGCAGGGGTTTTTCGGTGATTATCGGGGATTCACCCGTTATGGCCGATCTGCTGAAAAAAGTAAACAAGGTGGCCAAAACCGATGCCAGTGTTTTGCTGACGGGTGAAAACGGCACCGGCAAGGAATTGATTGCCCGAGAGATCCACCGGCTGTCCAACCGCTATCAGCACGATTTTGTATCGGTGGACCTGGGAGCCTTGCCGGAAACTTTAATGGAAAGCGAATTGTTCGGTCATGTGAAGGGAGCCTATACCGATGCAAGGGAGGACCGCATTGGCCGCTTTGAAGCCGCAAACGGCGGTACACTTTTTCTGGATGAGATCGGGAACCTGGGGTACAGCATGCAGCCAAAACTTCTCACTGCCATAGAACAGAGAAAGATCACACCCCTGGGTTCAAACAGGCAGAATAAAGTAGATATCCGGATCATCTGTGCCACGAACAAAGATCTGAATGCCATGGTAAAGCAGGGATTATTTCGCGAAGATCTCTTTTACAGGATCAATACCATTCAGATCGAAATACCTCCCCTGCGGTACCGGGGAAATGACATTCTGTTGCTGGCGAAGCATTATCTGGAAGAATTTGCTGCACGTTATGGCCGCAAGGGAATAAGCCTGTCGGACAAATCTGCTGAAAAACTGAAAGCCTACGCCTGGCCGGGCAATGTCAGGGAACTTCGGCATACCATTGAAAAGGCGGTGATCCTGGCTGATTCGGCTGACCTGGATACGGAAGATTTTTCTTTTGAAGCGGATGACCTGTCCATGGATGGGGTCATGCAGGGCATAAAACTGGAAGAGATTGAAAGGAAGGCGATCGCAATTTCACTGAAAAACCATGGCTGGAATATTGCCGAAGCAGCCAGGGAACTGGGCATTGGCCGGCAGACCCTCTACCGCAAAATTGAGAAATATAAGATCTGAGCTTTTTAAGCAGAAAACTATTCAGAAATGATCCACCATAGGTTTTATGTAAATGTGGTCATCAGGGTATTGCTCCTGGCAGGCACGTGCCTGGCGCTTGCTTATGTCGTTTTCAGGCGCGACGACCTGTATATTGCCATAAATGTTATCCTGCTGCTGATTCTCCAGGTTATTCTGCTGTTGTATTATATCAACAGGATCAACCGCGATCTCAGTGCTTTTTTCAGTGCGGTATCCAGTGATGATTCAACCGTATTATACAAAAGAGCGGCACCGGGCAGATCCTTTGAAAGATTGTATGGACATTTTGACCAGATCAACCGGAGAATACAGAACCTCAGGCTGGAGAGCAGCCGGCGTTCTTTTTACCTGCAGCATATTGTTGATCATGCCGGCATTGGCATCCTGTCCTATACTCCGGAGGGTAAAATTGACCTGTTGAATCCCGCAGCGAAACAGTTGCTGAATCTTTCCCCTTCAAAAAAAATACAGCATCTTGATGAGTTGGAGCCGATGTTAGCTGTCCGGCTTAAAGAAATCAAATCAGGGGAACAGCAGCTGCTGAGAACCATTACGAAGACTGAACCGGTACCGCTTTCCATCAGGGCAAGTGAATTTATCCTCCAGGGTGAAACCATACGTTTGCTCACTTTTCAGAGCATCAAAAATGAACTGGAAGAAAATGAACTGCTGTCCTGGCAAAAACTCATCCGGACCCTGACGCATGAAATCATGAATTCAGCGGGTCCCATTTCCTCCACCATCAAAACGATCCGTGCGTTCTACAAGGAAACCGGCGAACCGGGAGAGGAAACGGTAGAATTTCCCAGGGACACCCTGACCGATACGTTGCGGGGTTTGGATATCATTGATGAAAGAGCCCAGGGGATGCTCGAATTTGTCAGCAAATTCCGCAGTCTGACCATCATGCCTTCCCTGAATCTTTCGGAGGTAAAGGTCAGGGAGCTGTTGCAGGGTATGGAGCGTTTATTCTCTTCAGAGATCAGTAAACGCCATATTCATTTGTCGATCGTAGTGGATCCTGAAACGTTATGCGTCACGGCAGACAAGCAATTGCTGGAACAGGTCCTGATCAATCTGGTAACAAACTCCATTCAATCCGGCGCAGACCGGTCGGACAAAAAGATAAAACTGGCTGCTTTTACCGATTACACCGGAAAGGTCCTTATTCAGGTAACCGACAATGGCAAGGGCATCAGCGAAGAAATCAGCGACAAGATCTTTGTCCCGTTTTTCACCACCAGGGAAGGCGGATCGGGAATAGGACTGAGTTTATCGCGTCAGATCATGCGGTTGCATAACGGTAAAATATCCTTTGCTTCGGTACCCGGAAAGGAAACGGTTTTCACGCTGGTCTTTTGATCCGCAGAACCGAATACAGGACAAGGCTATTCGATCTCCTCCACATAATCCAGTTCTTTCCCGTAGGTCTCCTGGGTGAGCAATACCGACCAGAAGGCGATCCCGATAAAGATCACCCCCACGATCACGCCGGAGGACCAAAGTCCCACCAGCGGCGTAAGGGTACCCAGCAGAAAAGTGATCAGGATGGTAGCTCCCCTCACAAAATTCGGGGCAGTAGTGGTAACTGTGGCCCGAATGTTGGTGCCGAACTGTTCGGAGGCAGCTGCCACAAATATGGCCCATAGTCCGCCCATGGGAATGCCCAGCACGAACAGCACCAGGTAAAACAGGGTGGAGGAAGCCCCGAACAGCGAGAAGTAAATACCGGTGAGAACGGCAATACCCGAAGTAGCCAGCATGATCGCTTTTTTCCGTGATTTTAGCAGCAGCGAAAGGTATCCGAACAGAAAACTTCCGATGGCAGCTCCGATATAATGCAGCATCACCGAGGTGGATCCCTTTACCGTACCGGATATATTCAGTGCATCCTGGGCAAATGAAGGCGCATTAATGGTGAGCACGCTCACGGTGTACCAGGTAGGAAGGGCCAGCAGCGTGCAAAAAAGAAATTTGCGGAAGCGGATTTTATTGGTAAATAAAGCAAAGAAATTGCCCTTGCTGACCTTTTGCGTCTTTGTTTTTTCATACATGCCGGATTCAAAGACGGCAATGCGCAGGAAAAGCAATACCAGTCCCAGGGCTCCTCCGGCCCAATAAGCAGTTCTCCAGTTAAACCTTTCGGCCACAACGAATGCCAGAACGGCTCCCAGGATGCCGATTCCCGAAACAATACTGGCGCCCAGACCTCTCTTTTCCTTTGACATGACTTCGGAAACCAGGGTCACGCCCAGGCCGAATTCCCCTGAAAGTCCGAATCCCGCTATGAAGCGCAGCCAGGCATATTGCTGGACGCTGGTGACAAAACCATTGGCGATATTGGCGAGCGAATACAGCAGGATGGTCATGAAAAGAATGGACAACCTTCCCTTCTTGTCCCCAAGCACCCCCCATACAATACCCCCGATGAGCATGCCGGCCATCTGCATGCTCAGAATGAAATTTCCTGTATTGAACAGGGCCGTATTGTCGGTGAGCCCCAGATCCATCAGGCTCGGGTTCTTGACAATACCAAAAATGATCAGGTCGTAGATGTCAACAAAATACCCCAGGGCGGCAACAATAACTACAATGTTGAACAGTTTTTGCGGGTGACCGGATTTCATCGCTGAAACAGTTTATTTTATACCAATGAATGATCAAAGTTAACAATTGAATGATCAGGGTGAACCCACGGAACAAATTGTTCCTAACAATTTTATGTGAAGATTGTTAATGAGATTGCACTACCCATTTGTGCTTCATTCGCATGCTTCAATCACCATGGCGGAAGACTTTTTAATATTTTTTTGATAAACCCATTAATATATTAAAATATTATTTTAACTTGCCGTTAACGTACACGATAAAATACTTACAACGGTATGAGCAAACAAACCAGGGGACATCAGCAGCGGGTCACTATCAAGGATATCGCGGCCCTGGCCAATGTTTCCATCGGAACGGTCGACCGTGTCCTGCACCACCGGGGGGAAGTGAACGAGGAAACCCACAACAGGGTAATGTCGTTTGTAGAGGAGCTCGGCTATACGCCCAACCTGCTGGCCAAAACATTGGCCCTGAAAAAGCGCTACAGCATTGCCGCATTGATTCCGGATGCGGGAGAAAGCAATCCTTATTGGAAGAGGCCATTGGTTGGACTGCACAGCGCCATAGCGGAGTTAAAGGATTATAACACGAAAATTTCCATTTTTAATTTTGATTCCGGGGAACCATTGTCGTTTATCAGCCAGTTTGACCGGATCCTGGACATGGATCCCGATGGCATCATTATGGTTCCTCACTTTCATGAGCCTGCCCAGCAGTTTTTGCTCCAGTGTGAAACGAAAAAGATACCGGTCATCTTTATTGATACCAATCTCGAGGAAGGCACGAAGCTTGCCTATTTCGGTCAGGATGCCCGGCAAAGCGGTTGTGTTGCTGCAAGGCTGATGCATTACGGATTGCCGGATTGTTCCACCGTACTGATACTCAACCTGGCCCAGAATAAGTTGATCACCAGGCATATGCATCGCCGGGAGGAGGGATTTATGGATTACTTCAAAAATGTGGTCCCTGATCATTGCATTAAGACCTTATCCTTCGAGATCGACCTTGTTCAGCAGGAGGAACCGGAAAACAGCCTGAAAAAGTTATTTGCCACTTATCCGGATATTGCCGGGATCTTTGTTACCAATTCCAGGGTCCATAAAGTGGCACGGTTTTTCGTGCAACAGGACAAGCGGAACATCCTTTTGATCGGATATGACCTGATTGAGGACAATCTGGCCTTTATGGAAAAGGGGATCGTTGATTTTTTGATCTGCCAGAAACCCGAAGAACAGGGATACAAGTCGGTCATGGCCATGTTTAATTACTTGCTGTCCGGCAAATCTGTGGAGCTGGTCAACTACAGTCCGATTGATATTATCGTCAAGGAAAACTGCGGTTATTATAAAAATGTAAACAATCTATACCATTCATGAAAAATTTTGATTTTTCCGATTTAAAGGGCAAAGTATGCGTCATTACAGGAGGAGCGGGGATTATCGGCAGGGCTGTTTGTGATGCTCTTGCAGCCAGCGGAATAAAAACTGCCATCATCGATTTAAAACTTTCTGCAGCGCAGGAATTGGCTGACAGCCTTACTAAAAAATACGGCACTCCGTGCATGGGGGTCCAGGCAAATGTTCTCGACAAAGAATCGCTCATGCTGGCCAAAAATCAGATCATTGAACAACTGGGTGACATCAGCTTTCTGATCAATGGTGCCGGCGGGAATTCGCCCGATGCCACCACCAGGATTGAGCAAATATCCCCCGAAGGAGAGCCGGTGCTGAAGGATACTTTTTTTGGACTGGATTTGTCGGGTTTTGACAAGGTTTTTGCGCTGAATTTTTCCGGCACCCTGCTGCCCACCATGGTGTTTGCACAGGAGATGACCCGGCGCGGGGAGGGTGTGGTCCTCAACATATCTTCCATGAATTCCTTCCGCCCGCTTACCAAGATACCTGCCTATTCTGCGGCCAAGGCATCGGTGAACAATTTTACCCAGTGGCTGGCGGTACATCTTGCCAAAACAGGCGTGCGGGTCAACGCCATAGCCCCGGGTTTTTTTCTGACCAACCAGAACCGTTTTCTCCTGGTGGATGAACAATCGGGAAATCCAACGCCACGGGGACAAAAGATAATTGCCAATACCCCGGTGGGGAAATACGGACAGCCCGAGGATATCCAGGGCGCCGTACTTTTTCTGCTGTCGGGAATGTCCTCGTTCATTACCGGCATCATTTTGCCTGTTGACGGGGGCTATAGTGCGTATGGAGGAGTTTAACCTTTAATAGCCAGGGTAATGATATATTATCAGCGAGGATCGATAGATACAGAACTCTCTGTAAGGGATCTGAAAGAGGGACTTTTCAGTGCCCTGGACAAAATGGGAAAGCGGAACAGGGTTTTGGCGGTTCCTCCTGATTTTACCCGCTTTCATTCAAGGGCCGGAGACCTGACCGTGCTGGCCCATGATTATTTCGGGGAAAAACTCACGGATATTCTTCCGGCACTGGGGACCCATTCGCCAATGACCCCGGAACAGATCAATACCATGTTCCCGGGCATTCCGCAGGAGATCTTCAGGGTGCATGACTGGCGCAACGATGTGGTCACCGTGGGCAGGATCCCCGGCGAATTTATAGCGGAGATCACCCATAATGCTTTGTCCTATGACTGGCCTGTGCAGCTGAACAAACTGATGGTCCGGGGAGGGCACGATCTGATTCTTTCCATCGGACAGGTTGTTCCCCATGAGGTGATCGGCATGGCCAATTACAATAAAAACCTTTTCGTGGGTACCGGCGGCGCGGAAGGAATCAATAAAAGTCACTTTATCGGTGCCGTTGTCGGCATGGAAAAACTGATGGGACGTGCCGACAATCCGGTCCGCAAGCTGCTGAACCATGCCTCGGAGCATTTTATCAGCAACCTTCCGGTGGTTTACGTGCATACTGTGATAGGTCGCAATGATGCCGGAAGGCTGGTCATCCGGGGGCTCTTTATCGGCGACGATGAGCAGGTATTCACCAGGGCTGCTGAGTTATCGGTCCAGGTGAATTTTACAGTGCTGGAGAGTCCGCTGAAAAAGGTAGTCGTTTACCTTGATCCTTCCGAATTTAAGAGCACCTGGCTGGGAAATAAAAGCATTTACCGTACACGGATGGCCATCGCTGACGGAGGGGAACTCATTATCCTGGCCCCCGGGGTGAAGGAATTCGGGGAGGATCGTGAAATCGACCGTTTGATCAGGAAATACGGTTATATCGGAACCCCTGGAATACTTCGAAAACTTAAGGAAAATGAAGATCTTGGAAATAACCTGGGCGCTGCTGCCCATCTGATCCATGGGAGCTCCGAAAAGCGATTTTCAATCACGTATTGCCCCGGTCATCTGACCAGGGAGGAGATCGAATCGGTAAACTTTAAATACGCGCCACTGGAAGACATGCTTAAAATGTACGATCCGGCCCTGCTGAACGAGGGAATGAATGTGACAGCGGAGGATGAGGAGGTGTTTTTCATTTCAAACCCGGCCATAGGCCTTTGGGCATGTAAGGACCGGATGCAGATCCAGGCTTAAATCCTGACAATCAAATAAACAAACATAAAAACAATAACATGACAGCAACCTCACAGCAAATCGGCAAGTACCGCTGGACCATTTGTGCCCTTGTATTCTTTGCCACTACTGTAAACTACTTCGATCGCAATGTTTTAGGACTTTTAAAGCCCATCCTGGATGATGCAGGTATATTCGGACCCGATAAAGCAAACCAGGAGCTATATTATTCCTGGGTAGTCATGAGTTTCCAGATTGCCTATGCCATTGGGATGATGCTGGCCGGAAGGTTTATTGACTGGATAGGCACAAAAAGAGGTTATGCCTTTTCACTGCTGGGGTGGAGTATTGCAGCCATCGGCCACGCACTGGCTCACAATACCTTTACCTTTGGTTTTTGGCGCGCTGCGCTGGGCTTTACGGAAGCCGGCAATTTTCCGGCTGCCAACAAAACAATGGCCGAATGGTTTCCGAAAAAGGAACGGGCATTTGCCACGGGTATTTACAACTCAGGGGCAAACATTGGTGCCATCGTTACCCCTTTGTTTGTTCCCTGGATGGCCAGACAGTGGGGTTGGCAGTGGGCTTTTATTTTTGTAGGTGCCATAGGATTGATCTGGTTGTATTTCTGGTTTCGCATTTATGCTTCTCCCGAACAGAAACTGAAGGCAGGTATTTTGTCTCAGGCGGAATACGATTATATTCACAGTGATCTGGATGAAAAGGCCGAAGATAAAGGAAACAATGAAAGAGTGCTCTGGTCCAGATTGCTGACGTACCGTCAGACCTGGTCATTCTTTTTTGGAAAGTTCCTGACCGATGGGGTCTGGTGGTTTTACCTGTTCTGGCTGCCTGCGTTTCTGAATGGTGAAAATGAACGGAAAATAGAAGCTTTTAAAGCATTGAATCCGTCTTTTGGCGGTGACCTTTCTGATATTCCCGGCATTATCAGCTGGACGCTGGCCGTTGCGGTGGTTTATACTATTTCCACAGTGGGGTCAATATATGGCGGCTGGCTGCCTAAAAAATTTATTGACGGAGGTATGGTGACCTATAAAGCCCGTAAACTATCCATGTTTATTTATGCCTTGTTTCCATTGTCGGTGCTCCTGGCAAGCTGGCTGGGACAGTATAATACCTGGTATGCAGTACTGACTATTGGTATTGCCTGTGCGGCTCATCAGGCATGGTCAGCAAATATCTTCACCACGGTGACGGATATGTTTCCCAAAAAAGCGGTAGCTTCAGTCACGGGAATCGGAGGCATGTCCGGCGCAATTGGGGGTATTTTGATTGCCCAGTCAGCCGGGCTTCTGTTAAAACATTTTACCTCACTCGGAAAAATTGAAGCCGGATATGGATTCCTGTTCATCTATTGCGGTATTGCCTATGTTACGGCCTGGATTATCATGCATTTGCTGGTACCTAAAATGAAACGTGTGGAGGATCTGTAGTTTATGAAAAAGTTTTTGGATGAGAATTTTCTGCTTCAGACGAAGACAGCAGAATATTTGTATCATGAGCATGCCGCCAGGATGCCGATTATTGATTACCATTGCCATCTTTCTCCGTCCCAGATTGCTGAAAATAAGAACTTTGACAATCTGACCCAGGCCTGGCTCTATGGCGATCATTACAAATGGCGGGCGATGCGCACCAACGGGATCCCCGAACATTTTTGCACCGGCAGCGCCACTGACCGGGAAAAATTTGAGAAATGGGCAGCCACAGTACCCTATACCCTGAGGAATCCGCTTTATCACTGGACCCATCTTGAGCTTCAACGCTATTTTGGCATTCATGAACTGCTCACGCCGGAAACGGCCGGTGGAATTTATGAAAGAACCTCAGCCATGCTGCAGCAGGATGATTATAGGCCACAGGGCCTGCTCAAAAGAATGAGGGTGGAAATAGTCTGTACTACCGATGATCCGGTTGATTCTCTCGAACATCATGACAGGATCCTTCGCGATCACGCGGAGGCAAGGGTAATTCCTGCCTGGAGACCGGATAAATTGCTGATGGTTGATCATCCGGAGAAATTCAACGAATACCTCAATACCCTGGCGGAGGTTTCTGACGTGGATATCGTAAGTTACTCCGCTTTGCTGGAAGCCCTCCGGAAAAGGCACGATTTCTTCCACCGTGCCGGGTGCCGTTTATCCGACCATGGACTGGAAAACTTCTATGCCGAAGATTATACCCCCGCCGAAATTAATGCGATCTTCAATAAGGTCAGGATGGGTTCGGAATTATCGCCAACCGCGATTTCCGCATTCAGATCGGCCATGCTTTATGATCTGGCCGTCATGGATCATCAAAGAGGCTGGACGCAGCAGTTTCATATCGGGGCCCTGCGCAATAACAATACGGGAATGTTTAACACCTACGGTCCGGATGGCGGATTTGATTCCATCGGTGATCTTCCAGTTGCCCGGCCCATGTCGCGTTTTCTTGACAGGCTCGACAAAGAAGGAAAGCTGGCAAAAACTATCCTTTACAACCTGAATCCTGCCGACAATGAGGTGATGGCCACCATGATCGGCAATTTTCAGGATGGAATCGGTGCCGGGAAAGATGCAGTGGGGCTCCGGGTGGTGGTTTCTCGACCAGAAA
Source organism: uncultured Bacteroidales bacterium (assembly GCA_963800645.1). Classification (GTDB taxonomy): domain Bacteria; phylum Bacteroidota; class Bacteroidia; order Bacteroidales; family UBA10428; genus UBA5072. Next base: position 147,386 of record CAWDBX010000005.1, read on the forward strand.
GACGGCATGGAGAAGCAACTGAATGCACTTTCGAACCTGGGATTATTAAGTCGCTTTGTCGGCATGCTCACCGATTCACGAAGTTTGCTTTCCTATCCCAGGCATGAATATTTCCGCAGGGTCTTGTGCAACCTTGTCGGCAAGGATGCGGAAAACGGCGAATTGCCCGGCGATAAAGGCTGGCTGGGGAAAATGATCAGGGATATCTGTTATTACAATGCAAAGAACTATTTTCAATTTTAAGGCTATGCAATCAATAAAAAAAATCATGTTGTTCATGATCGTGCCGGTAATCACCGGCGGAGCATTTGCTCAGGAAAAAGACTGGCAGGAACTTTTCAATGGAAAAAACCTCAAGGGCTGGAAGAAACTCAACGGCAATGCGGAATTTTTGGTGGAGGAAGGCTGTATCAAGGGAGTCTTCACCCCGCAGGCAGCCAATACCTTTCTCACCACGGGTGTGGATTACACCAATTTCATTCTGGAATATGAGATGAAATTGGACCCGGGGATGAATTCGGGCGTGCAGATACGGAGTCACAGTCTGCCGTCTTTTGAGAACGGAAGGGTTCACGGACTTCAGGTTGAAGCGGACGGCTCTGAACGAAAATGGTCAGGAGGCATTTATGATGAAGGACGCAGGGGATGGCGCTATCCGCTGGAATACAATCCTGCTGCCAAAGAGGCCTATAAAAACGGGGAGTGGAACAAGTTCACCGTGCTGGCCTATGATCACCGCATCATTACCTGGATCAATGGCGTACCCTGTGCCAATCTGGTGGAATCCGAAGTGGAAACCGGGTTCATAGCTTTGCAGGTGCATGCCATTAGCGACACCGGTAAAACCGGCAAACAGGTGCAGTGGAAAAACATCCGGATCAGGGAGGCCACTGCGACCGATCTGGAAACCCTTGGCCGGGTTACCATTCCCGAAGTCAGCTACCTGAAAAACACCCTCACCGAGAAGGAAGTACAGCAGGGCTGGAAGCTCTTGTGGGACGGCATAACGACCACAGGCTGGAAAGGGATCCGCTCCGAAAAGTTTCCCGATAAAGGCTGGATCATCCAGGACGGAATCCTCTCGGTCGAAAAAAGTGCAGGCGCCGAATCCGCCAACGGAGGCGATATCGTGACCACCGCGTTTTACCGCAACTTCATACTGGAAGTTGATTTTTCCATCACCGAGGGAGCCAACAGCGGTATTAAATACTTTGTAAACACCGAGCTGAACAAGGGTGAAGGATCGGCCATCGGATGCGAGTTCCAGATCCTGGATGACAACAAGCATCCCGACGCCAAACTGGGTGTGAAGGGAAACCGTACCATGGGATCCTTATATGACCTGATCACTGCCGACGGCAAGTTTTATAATCCTGCCCTGCCGGTGTCGAAATATGTGAATGGAACAGGAAAGTGGAACCGGGCGCGCATCGTGGTTAACGGGAACAAGGTAGAACATTATCTGAATGGCTGCAAGATAGTGGAATATGAACGTGGCACACAGGAATGGCGTGCCCTGGTCGCCTACAGCAAGTACAGGGACTGGCCTGCATTTGGTGAAACCAGCGAAGGCAATATATTGCTGCAGGATCATGGCGACGCCGTATCCTTCTGTAATGTGAAAATATTGGAATTACCCTAATCTTTATAAAAAACAGGTATGAAAGCTGAAAACAATGCGAACTCACGCCGCGATTTCATTAAAAAGGCAAGTCTGGGTGCGGCATCACTAACCCTTGGCGGACTGGGTTTCTCCCGCTCATCCTATGCCCGCATCATGGGGGCAAATGACAGGATGAATATTGCCATGATCGGTTGTTACAGAAGATTTAACGCGCTCATGGAAACACTGCCGGGTCTCAGGGACCAATTAAATATCGCCTACGTATGTGATGTCGATCAGATAAGGCTGTCAGAGGCCCAGGCCAAGGTGAACGAGAAAATGGGTGAAATGCCGGCCAGGGAGACCGATCTGCGAAAGATCCTGGATGACAAAGAGGTAGATGCTATTATCAATGCAACTCCTGACCACTGGCATGCCCCGGCAACCTTTATGGCCCTGCAGGCAGGAAAACATGTGTATCTGGAGAAACCTTGCTGCCATAATCCCCGGGAAGGTGAATTACTGGTTGATTTTCAGAAAAAATACGGCAAGGTGATTCAGATGGGCTCACAACAGCGGTCGGCACTTGAATCCAGAGAGATTATCGACGAGATCCATAAAGGGCTGATCGGGGAAACCTATCTTGGAGTAGCCTTTTATTCCAACAATCGCGGAAGGGTTCCCAATCCCCTGCAGGTTGATCCGCCGGTCACCTTAAACTGGGAACTTTTCCAGGGACCGGCTCCGCGCGCACCGTATATGGATATCTATTTCGATTATAACTGGCACTGGTTCTGGCAGTATGGTACAGGAGAAACAGGCAACAATGCCGTGCATGAGCTCGACATATGCCGGTGGGCATTGCAACTCGATTATCCCAAACAGGTAACGGTGAATGCTGCAAAGCAGCACTTCAGGGATGACGGATGGCAGATGTATGATACCATGGATGCCAACTTTATTTTTGATAATGGCAAAACCATTAAATGGGACGGGAAAAGCAGGACCAATTATCAAACCTATGGATCCGACCGGGGCAGTCTCATATACGGGACCAACGGAACCGTTTTTATCACCCGCAATGGATACAAGGTTTATGACCGCGACGGTAAATTGACCCGTGAAAGAAAAGCCGATGGAACCAGCCAGACTACGCAGCCTGGTGGCGCCGGCAGCATGGATGGCCTGCATATTATGAATTTCATCGATACCATCCGCGGTAAGGCTGCTTTGCAGCATCAACCCATCACAGAAGGTGCCAAAAGTACCTTGCTGGGACACCTGGCCAATATTTCGTCGCGCGTGAATGCTTCACTGGAGATTGACAGGACCAACGGGCATATATTGAACAATGAGGCGGCCATGAAACTGTGGTCGCGGCAGTATGAAAAAGGATGGGAACCCAGGCTGTAAAACAAATGCAGAGTAACAAAAGCACATGCCATGAAGATTGAAAAATACTCATTTGGAACCGGGGACCGTTTTGGAAAAGAAGGCCTTGCCCAGTTGGAAGCCCTGGTGGAAATCAACCGTCTCGGAGTTCCTGTGGTTCCGGTCTGGAACAAATCAAACCGGGAGCATTCGATCATCGGGTCAACTCCGGCCCATACAAGTGCCGCTGCCGCGGCGGCAGTGGCAGCCGGTAGGTATACCGGTAGTTATTATATCGATGCGGATCATATCAACCTGGAAACAGTCGACAGGTTTATCAGCAGCAGCAACTTCTTTACCATCGATGTGGCCCATTTTATCGGAAGGAAGCCGGATCGGAATGCCGTGGAAGAATTTATCTCTAAATACGGGAAATATCTGGGCAGCATGACCATTCCCGGGATTGCCGGAAAACTCGATGTCACCCGCGAATTCCTGTCGGACCTGGCCGAAAATTACCTGGTTGCCATGGAAGAAGTGCGAAAGATATACGCTCACCTGTGCAGTGTAAAAGGCCGTGAAAACTTCATCGCTGAAGTATCGGTTGATGAAGCAGAACTTGTGCAGGGTCCGCTGGAGTTGTTTTTCATCCTGGCTTTGCTGAAAGAGAATGGGGTGGAGGTGCAAACCATAGCCCCCAAGTTTTCAGGATTATTTGCAAAAGGTGTTGATTATATCGGCGATGTAAAGGCCTTTTCCAGGGAATTTGAACAGGATGTTGCTGTCATCCGGCATGCTATCGGGGAACTGGGTATGCCGGAAGGATTGAAGCTAAGCGTGCACAGCGGCAGTGACAAGTTTTCCATCTATCCGGCCATCAAGGCTGCCATAAAGAAGTTCGATGCCGGAATTCACGTGAAAACTGCCGGCACCACCTGGCTGGAAGAAGTTATCGGATTGTCGGAAAGTGGCATCGACGGACTGGAAATTGCCAAAGAGATCTATTGCCGGTCGGTGCAACGCTTTGATGAATTAACCGGTCCCTATGCCACGGTGTTGAGCATTGACCGGAAGTCCCTCCCGGAGGCGGCAGTGGTGAATGGCTGGAATGGCAAACAATTCAGTGAAGCGCTTACCCATGATCCGACGTGCAGCAGGTATAATCCCCATTTCCGGCAATTGATCCACGTAGGATATAAAACTGCGGCTGAAATGGGAGAACAATTCCTGGATGCCCTGGATAAGCATCATGAGATCATCGCAGGTAAAGTAAAGAATAACCTGCTGGAAAGGCATTTGAAACCGTTGTTTTTGTAAACGGCCCGGTAAAGATCCGGGGATTTGATCCCGGGAGCTTAAACCGTTAAGAAATCCCGGGGAACGTCTTTCAGCCGGGCAATATTCTGTATTCTGCTTTTTACATCGAATCCGGCAGTACAATTCACGTTACATACCCCGCATTTATCGCAGGGTTGGGTTGACAGGTCAACCTGGTTCAGCGTTTGCTGTGCATGATCAAGATTCCGGTATCCATACGCATACATAAAACTGCGCATCAATGTGGGAATATCCAGATGATAAGGACACTGATCGGAGCAACTCCTGCACTGAAGACAAAAGAGACCTTCCGATTCGCGGCTCATAGCCAGTTTAAGATCTTTCAGATCCTCCTCGGTAAGCTTTGTTTCCTTGATCATTTCCAGATTGGCCTGCAGCTGATCGAAAGTAGTCATCCCTGACATCAGGGTATGAATATTTTCATTCTGCAGTACCCATTTTAATGCAGCCCTTGAACTTATAGGCTGTGTGCGCTGTGCATCCCAGAATTGTCCTGCCATTGTTTTCATGGCAATCAGGCCAAGGCCGGCCGAAGCACCGTAGGCAACAGCCTCATTCACTGCCTGTAGTTTGTCGAGCTGGAAATTATAGGCGGTCATGGCAACATCGTAAATGCCGGTATCCGCAGCCGCCCGGATGGCTTCATCCACATAACTGTGCGTGGCAATTCCTAAAAAACGAACTTTCCCGCTCTTCTTAAAATCCTCCATTACCCTGAGCAAAGGCTCAAAAAACACCGATTCCCGTTTGGCGGCAAAGGGCAAAAAAAGGATATCGAGATAGTCGACGCCGAGTCTTTTCATGCTTCCTTCAATATCACTCTTAAATACGGAACCGGCAGTAGGATCGGTGAACAATCCCTTTTGATGATCGGTACCTTTTGGCATGGAGCTGGTGGCAACAAGGTACGAATCCCTGGGCAGGGTTTTAAATACGCCGCCGAGCATGGTTTCGTTATTGCCATTTCCATAATAGGTGGAAGTTCCAAATAAGAGCACGCCGTTATCAAGGGCTGCTTTAACGATAGCGGGATTATTGGTATCCCCGGTTCCCATGCTCAACAGGGGAATTTTTAAACCGGTTTTGCCCAGTATTCTCACCGGCAATGCCGGAGCAGGATCATGACCTGAAGCAGGGTAAGAGGAGGCTTCCAGGGTGGCCGGAATCAGTGTGGCTCCGGAAAGTCCCAGGATGCTCTTTTTCAGGAAATCACGACGATTGTTGTTCATAGTTGTCTTTTGGATTTTGGGATGAATGAGAAGGATCTTGTTGAATATGGAGGGAAATTTACTAAACAATTGTTTATTTATTCCACAGTTTACTGATTAAATTTGAAGATCGGGGCAGAAAACGCAAGAAAGCCGAAAATAACCGGACTATTTTTTTTACCGGGTCGCCCGGGTAACGTATCATAATTAAAAATATCCTGCATTGGAAGGGATTAAACAAAATAGCTATCTGTTTGATACGCGTGACGAAAAACTCGTGGATATGGCATCTCATGGAAACACAATCGCTTTCAGCGTACTGGTGGAACGTCACAGCAACTATGTGACGCGGCTGGCTTCACGGTTTCTGTTCAAAGAAGAGGACATCAGCGACCTGGTTCAGGACACATTTATCAGGGTGTGGAAGCGTTTGCCCGATTTTGACGGGCGCTGCCTTTTCACTACCTGGCTCTATACCATTGTGTTCAACCTGTGTATCGACCGGATGAGGGCACTGAAGCGGACCGGTGAAATTCAGTTATCCGAAGATCTTGTTCATCAATCAACTGCGTGGATCAACGAAAACGATGCACCGGAGCGTGTCGATTCTAAAGCAATCGTTGTGGCGGTGAGGAAGTATTCTCATCAACTCAGTAAAATTCAGCGGATGGTGTTTATTCTGCGCGACCTGCAGGATCTGCCGGTGGAGGAGGTATGTCGCATTACCGGGTATAAGCCCGACAAGGTAAAGGCGAATTTATTCCATGCCCGGAAATTCATAAGGGAGAAACTTTTAAAGGGAGGATATTTATGAAATGCAAGGAAATTGAACCTCTCCTTTACCTGGTGAGGGAAGGCGAGGTGAGTGCCGAGGAGGAGAAACAGGTTGCCTTGCATCTGGCAGAGTGCCAGAACTGCAGACAGATCTATGAATCGGTGGTAAAGATGACCGGACGTATCAGACACAGTGATTTTACCGGGGGAGATGTTGCAAACAAAGCTCCCGACATGAATTTGATCGTTAAGACCATTCAAAAAGCGGAAAGCAGCAGCCTGTTCCATCGCCGCAGGAATTGGCAGATCTCCTTTCTGAAAGGGATAGCAGCCGCCCTGCTGGTTTTACTGGCATCAACATTTGTATATCAGGAAACAGAATTCCGCCGGCAAAAGTCGGTGCTGATGGTTCCCCTGCGGCAGACCGAAAAGGTTTCGGCCTACAGTTCCGATGAAGCTGATTGCATCAACGAACTGAAAAGAAGATATAAAATCAGGGCGATGACCCTTGTGCCGCAGGAGAACAATCTGGTCATCAACAAAATAAGTGAAGAACAGCTTAAAGCCTATGTGCAGCAGGTCTGCGGATCAGATGCCGGAGATATCAATAAACTGAAGGAAATGCTGATGCAGGCAGGTTTGATCAGGACCGATCATTTGAATTAACCTAAAATCCATAAAATGAAAAACAAATCTTTTATCGGTGTGGCCAGAAACATAGCCTTTATGGCTGCTGTGCTGGTTACCGGTTCTTGCCTGGAATATACGGTGAAAACAACAGTAAACCGGGACGGGTCCCTGATCAGGGAATACACAGTTAAAGGCGATTCTTCGGATATTTTCAAGGGAACGTTAAGGATCCCGTCGGGAAAGGACTGGACCATTACGGCCGGATTTGATCAGGAAGTGGAGAAAGATGCCAAGGAAAAGCAATATATATACACTGCTTCCAGAAAATTTAGCAATGTCGGGGAATTCCGGGAATGGCTGGACTCCGATACCACTTCCGGTACCGTCAAGATTAAAGTGAATCTGCATAAGCGTTTCCGGTGGTTTTATACTTACTATGAATATACCGAAGTATATCCCATGTCTTTCCCGTTCACGATGGTCCCTGTGGACAGTTTTCTCAGCGAGATTGAGCAATCTGTCCTGAAGGAAGACGGGCGAACGGTGTATGCCCATCTCTTAAAAAAATGATCTGGAAAAGTGATACCCTGAACTTTCGCTACAATCACGCCGATAGCCTGGAAATGAAAAAGATTGAGGATAATTGCGAGGATAAACTGGGGTTATGGATGTTTTCAGCTATTTTGACTGAATATGCCGACCTGGTAAAAAGCAACAGCATGGATGATCCTTCTCTGTCGGACATCACGGATAAACTGTTGCAACACACCCGGCTCATCAGGGACAAGGTTTTTTCGGTTAATGATTCCTCTGTAGTAAAACTGTTGATTTTTATGGGAGATTCCTTAGCCGGGGGACATGAACTTTCCGCCTTTTATGCCCGGAATCCACAGGTATTCAACGATTTTGAAAATAAAATCAAGAGAGCGGATGAAATAGATTTTTCCGATAATTATGAATATTCGCTTAGTATGCCCGGAAAGGTATATTCATCCAATGCTTTTGAACGTGATCTGCTGCAACTGACATGGAAATTCAGTCCCATGCAGTACTTTATGAAGGAATTTGAGATGAAAGCGGAATCCCGTGTCGCAAATCTATGGATAATGATTATCACAGCCATTTCAGCAACAGGACTGGTGCTGTTTTTACTGGTAAAACGGAGGTAGGGCGGAGGGGAATAATCCGCCCATTACCCCGTGCAAAAGAAAATCAGTTTTTTAAACGACCCGGGGATTATGCCATCAGAAACTCCCTGGGTACCTCTTTAAGCCGTGCGATATCCTGTATCCTTTCTTTCACATCGAAACCGGCTATGCAATTCACGCTGCACACATCGCAATTCTGGCAGATCTTTGCTGAAAGATCAACCTGGTTCAGGGTATATTGTGCATGTTCGAGATTCCGGTATCCATATGCATACATATAACTGCGCATAATTGTCGGAACATCCAGTTTATAGGGACATTGCTGAATACAGTCATCGCACTGGTGACAATACAGACTGGGTTCAGATTTCACACCGGCCAGATTAAGGTCCTTCAATTCCTCCTCGGTAATTTTAAGGTTTTGAATCATGGCAATGTTTTTCTGCAGTTCTTCCACAGAGGACATACCCGACACGATGGAGGTAATGTTCTCATTCTGAAGGACCCATTTCAGGGCTGCATTGGTATTCAACGGGGAGGTCCTCGATTTATCACGGAAAGCCCCGGCTGTGGTTTTCATGGCAATAATGCCTACGCCGGCTTTTGCTGCATAGGCCAATGCTTCATTCAGCGATTCCTTGTTCTCGGTTTTGTAGTTGTAGGCAGGCATCGCGACGTCATATACTTTGGAGTCGGCAGCTGCTTTAAGAGCCTCATCCACCAGGCTGTGCGACGCTATTCCGGCAAACCGTATTTTACCCTGCTTTTTCAGCTCCTGCATAGCCTTCAGCAGGCCTTCATTTAATATGACCTCTCTCTTGGCGGCGTAGGGTAGCATAAAAATGTCGACATACTCCAGCCCGAACCGCTTCAGGCTTTCCTCGGCCTTTTTAATGTAGGCATCTGCATCAATGGATTTGGTGAGGGTACCTGAGCGGGTATCCATACCATCCGGCGGAGCCGCTGTGCCGATAACGAAAGAATCCCTGGGAAGGCCTTTCAGTCCTTCACCAACGAGCTTCTCATTATTCCCTTCTCCGTAATAGGTAGCTGAAAAGAATAATTTAATTCCGGAGTCATAGGCTGTCCGTATAAAGCCAGGATTGGTTGCACCGCTGGTACCCATGCTGATCAACGGGGTCTTAATCCCGGTTCTCCCCAGGATCCGGACTGGCAAAGCCGGTACAGCGGTTACGCTGTGTGATTCATTCAGTGAGGCCTTCAATGTTCCGGGGATCAAGGCTGCCCCCGTAACACCAAGGATACTTTTTTTAAGGAAATCACGACGTTGATTGGTTTTCATTTTTTTGTTTTTTGGGTAAGATGGTATTCCTGTTAAAGAATGTTGAATGCGGAGTGAAATTTACTAAACATTATCGGGCCAACGATCCGCTTTCCCGATATAATTTGTTAAAAATGAGTTAAAAAGAGGTTGTTTCGAAGACAGAATGCCGGGAATGGCTGCAGTTGAATAAGGATTTACCGGGACACCCTGCCCGATACGTCCCCTCCCATAAGTTTTTCCACTTCTTCCACCGATACCAGGTTAAAATCCCCGGGTATGGTATGTTTCAGACAGGAGGCTGCCACGGCAAAATTCAAGGCCTTTTGGTGGTCAGACTTATAGGTGATCAATCCGTAGATCAGTCCGCCCATAAACGAATCACCGCCCCCCACGCGGTCCACAATATGGGTGATGTCGTATGTTGGAGCCTGCAGCAGCTTTTTCCCGTCCCAGAGCACCCCGCTCCAGGTATTGTGGTTGGCACTGATCGATCCGCGAAGGGTAATGACGATTTTCTTTGCCACGGGAAACCTTTCCATCAGCTGCCGGCAAACCGATTCATAGGCAGCTGCTTCAACATGACCAGAAGTCACATCACCGTTTTCCGGTTTAATTCCAAATACCTTTTCGGCATCTTCCTCATTGCCGAGGATGATGTCACAGCCGGCTACCAGCCCCGGCATGATATCCGAAGCTTTTTTACCGTATTTCCAGAGGTTCTTTCTGTAATTCAGATCGGTTGAAACGGTAATTCCCTTATTACGGGCAGTCTGAATGGCTTCGAGACATACCTGGGCGGCTTCGGCTGAAACAGCAGGGGTAATACCGGTCCAGTGAAACCAGGTTACTCCTTCGAAAGCCTTATCCCAGTCGATCATCCCGGGCTGAATGGTGGCCATGGAGGAATAGGCACGGTCATAAATTACTTTACTGGCCCGGGCAACGGCACCGGTTTCGAGAAAGTATATTCCAAGGCGGTCACCTCCACGCACAATATGGCTGGTTCCGACATTGAACTTTTTGAGTTCCATCAGGCAGGTCTGGGCAATTTCATTTTGGGGCAAACGGGTGATAAATTCCACGGGGATGCCAAAATTCGCCAGAGATACAGCCACATTGGCCTCTCCGCCGCCAAACTGAATTTGAAACTGTTTTGCCTGCATAAATCGTTCATAGCCAGGCGTGGAAAGCCTCAGCATGATTTCACCAAAGGTGGCTACCTTGTTCATGGAATTGCTTTTAAAGATTCTGAAAAGTGTATAAATATAGCACTCTTCTCCTAATGAGGCAAGCAGTTTATCAATTTGGTGCTTATAACTTTATCTCTTTCCACCTTCCTTTTTTAAAATAATACCAGGCGGTAAGGGCAATGACTGTTTCGGCCACCGGAATGGCAATGAGCGCTCCTGTGGATTTCATTTGTAGACCTATGGACAGGAAATACGCCAGGGGGATCTGAAACAGCCAAAAACATACAAAATTGATCATGGTAGGCGTTCTGGTATCCCCGGCGCCATTTAATGCCTGGGACATTACCATGCCAATTCCGTAAAATATAAAGCCTGATCCGATGATCTGCAAGGAATGGGCACCATACCTGATCACAGATTCATCGTTTGTGAAAAACCTGATAATCGGATTTGAAAAGAACAGGAACAGCAACATGACAAAGCCCATAAAAACGGCATTGTATTTGGCAATAAGGAAAACACTTTGTTCTGCTCTACGGAGCTGGTTGGCTCCCAGATTTTGACCCACCAGGGTGGCCGCGGCATTGCTAAGGCCCCAGGCTGGCAGAATGAAAAAAACAAAATTCCGGAAGGCAATCTGGCAGCCCGCGGAAGCTGTTGTTCCACCCGTTTCTGCAACCAGGCGTACAAGCACTATCCAGCTTCCGCTGGCGATAATAAACTGAAAAGTAGCGGGCCACGAGATATTTACGATGGATTTTACAATACTCAGATCAGGTTTGAAATGATGTTTCACGATTTTTAAAATACCGTCTCCCTTAAAGAGATGATAGCATTGATAAACTACACCGGCACTCCTTCCTATTACAGTAGCGATGGCAGCACCTTTCAGCCCGAAGAAGTGGATAAATACAGGGCATAGAACAATGTTAACCCCACTGGCAACCCACAGGCTTCTCATGGCCATGGCGGCATCCCCGGCCCCACGGAAAATGCCGTTGATGAGAAACAAAAGGATAATGGCCAGACTACCCCCGAACATAATGCGCGTAAAAATCGCCCCCTCTTTCACCACTTCTTCACTGGCACCCATCAGGGCAAGAATATCGGCTGCAAACACCGTTCCTGCAATACTGATGATCACCGTCAGCCCAAGGGCAACGATCAGCGATTGTGCCCCCGCATGCGCCGCCCCCGACGGATTCTTCTCTCCGATTCTCCGTGCCACAATGGCTGTGGCAGCTGTGCTCAGTCCAATGGCGATAGAATATACAATGGTGATGACGGACTCGGTAAGACCAACTGTTGCAATGGCATTCTGGCCGAGCTTCCCGACAAAGAACATATCTACCAGTGCAAACACGCTTTCGAGACTTAGCTCCAGGATCATTGGAATGGCGAGCAGAAAGACAGCCTTCGGGATGCTTCCGGTGGTATAATCCTGTTCTTCACTTTTCAGTGATTGCCTGACAAGGGTTAATACTCTGGTGATATTTCGCATAGTGTTTTATACTGTAATGGCCCATCCTGGGGTTTCTGTAACCCGGGCATAAAACTAACCTTATTGCTTGAATTAAAAACAATGAAATAACCTGTTTTGTTTTTACAGAATCCTCAAATCTGTGATATGCTCTATTTGCGAGTGCTGCGTACCCGCACAGGATTCAAACCGGTTATTTTTTCTTCAGAATAAAGACCCAGTCCTTTTCAAGATTTTTAGGATATTCCCAGGCTTGTCCCGCGGGATCCGTATCCCTGAGCCAGTTTTCTTCTCCGGTTCTTGGATTGACCATTTTTACCGTAAACGTTAAACCTTCAGGCAGCGTTAGCCGGCAGTTGGGTAACCGGCTGTATACAATATATTCCTCTCCGGGCGAGGCCAGGCAAAGGTTGCCATAATTCACCAGATCGCTGTGGGGGGAGTGTTTCCAATAGCTGGTTTCTTCGAAGATCTTCCTGATCACAGCATAGCCCTGTAACATGATCATGCTGTCGTTGCCCCTGCCGTTGATCCATCCGCCACCCGAATCACGGCCGGCTCCGGTACCTTCATTGGCTCTTTCTCCCGTAGTCTGGTAACCACCAGCCATATATATTTCCCATGCAAGCTGTCTTCTGTTTTCGGCCGACCGGCCGTCGGGTTCCCTCAACCTGCCATTACCGCATCCCCAGGGGGGGTAATGATCCTCGTAGCCATACTCCTCATTGACCTGTGGAAGTATCCTTCCGGCAGCGGCCTGTTTATTCCGGCACTCGCTCATGAACTGGTATCCCCCGCATTCATCCCAGGACTGATACAACACCACATCCACCCAGGGTGAGGTTCTGAAGGGGAATTCAGCATGGCCATGCACCGAGATCAAATGTTTTGCAGGATCCTTTGATTTAATCAGCTCGCCCATCTTGTTTACCCATTCTTCCGTGCGAAAAAGGTGATATTCATTGGTTACATCCCACATCACATTGGCAAATCCTGAATATCTGGCTACAGCGTAACCATAGTACCGCTGTTCATCGGCGTTGCCCATATTTTCTTTCCCAAAGGGATCACAACCATGGTCGCGGCCATCCACATAAAAGATCAGGGAAACAATTATGCCCTTATTTCTGGCCTGGAGGACCAGTCGGTCGAGCTTTTGCCAGTAGGGGACATTGAACCGGGTCACATCGAATCCGGGATCATCGAGACTCCGGGGATTTTTTGCCACCCAGGGATTGAGCAAAAAAGTAAACGAAGCAGATTCTTTTACCAGGGGTTCATGCCATCGGCTTCCACCCTCAGACCGTCCATTGATGGCTACTCTGATGCGGTTCACGCCCAGGGAAGAAAGCCGTTCAATGGCTTCATGAATGATCCGGTCCTCTTTCCAACCCATCATCCAGTAGGTGGTGGTCGCATTCCAGAAAAAATGTTTTTCCGTACCCTCGTAAACCAGGTGCCAGGGATACTGGCTGTCGACACGTAACGGGCCGTTCCGTGAGGCATACACAGCCAGAAAGCTGCCTTTGAAATCAACAGTTTTACCGGCAGTATGAACCAGGATCGTGTAATGGAATTTTCCGGTCAACAGGGGCATATACCGGACCCGGAACATTTTTCCGGAGGGGTCATCGCAAAAACCTTCCAGGGTGTCGGTTTTTCCGTTGCTGTCGGTAAACAGACCCTTGTATGGAAACATCGGTGAAAGGATTTGAAAAAACCAGGGTACTTTTTATTTCCAGCTCAATCCTGTCGTAAATTTCAACTTCCTCCAGGTACTGATGCAGGAAAAACCCTCCCCCGGCTATTCCTGCAACCGAATGCAGGAAAAGTACCGATCCGATCAGAAATAAATGCTTCCTCATATTTCCCAAAGTAGTACAGATAACCCGCGGTAATAAATTTACTACTTTCTCATCACATGTCCATGAAAAAGAGGTCCTTTTAAAGGGATTTATTTCTTTCACCGGAATGCAGGCAGGGCAACTTATTTTTCCATCAGCACCGCATGCGTAAAGTACAAGTCCGCATGACCATAATAATAGATCCTGAATTCCACGTGATTAAACCTGGTGGTCGTGTGAAAATCAACGTCAACGGATATATAGCTGTCAGTATTAAAATCCTCCATGGTTAATTTTCTGGATGCCAGCAGGGTTGCGCCATTATCGGCTGTAACTTCCAGTTTTGCAATGGCTTGATCATGGGTAGCGTTGTCTGCTTTCAGCCAAAACCTGGACGTAAAATCACCAATCCCGACAGGAATATCAGGGCCACGGACCAATAACCCGTTCCCGGGGATATTACCGGAAGGGGACGCAAAAAGCGCCATTCTGCCGATGGAATGATCCATAATCTCCTGAGCCTTGTCAAAGTCAAGCACTGTGTAAGGAAATGCTTTGTATACTTTGACCTTTTTATATTTGCAGAGGTCACCTGCGCCCAGATGAAAGGGTGTTCCATCTTTCAGCAATACATATCCGAATTGTTCCAGGGTATCCGGGAAGTCATCCATCCAAAGATTCCTGATGATATACAGATTCTTCTGTTCAAATACCCTGTCAACCAGTTCCTGACTTCTAATACCTGCTTTGTCATGAGGCGTGGCTTTGATCGCTTCAGGATCAGGGCAGGATGCAATATAGGATTCCCAGTAATCTGCAATAATACCGATTTCGCCCAGCTGCCTGTATTCACCGACGACCTTGGCCATGGGTCTTAGGGTTTTTGGCCGGATGTACCGCATATGAAAAATCGGACTCACAGCGCCCAGGATGGCCAGGATGACCATACTCCATTTCATGAGTGATACCCTGTACTGTAAAGTTTCCAGCATTTCAACCGCCAGTATAATAACCATGGAGAGCGAAATGTAGGTGGCCACATAGTATCGTCGGCCCATGCCGTTGGCCAGCACCCAGGAGGATAACAGAAGAACGGAAAAAACCACCAGTAGGTCCAGAGAAAAAAATGCAATCCATTTATCGGACAGGATTTTCTTTAAGGTTTTAGTGAAAACCAGGCAGGTGATGAAAATAATCAGCAGAACAAAGGCCAGATAGGTGTAAACCGTGACAAAAACATCCTGTGTTTCAAAAGTGAGAATCTGTATGAAAACATCTCTTAAAAAAAGGAGCGCTGATTTTATGGCATTCCAGTCATTCAGGGAATAATATAATTCGGTGTGAATTCCATATCGGGTTTTGGCAAATCGGATAAACAGCACACAGACAACCATGCCCCCGATAGCATAAAATAGAATGGATTTGTTTATGAAAAAGGACCTGTTGCTGCGGATGTGAAAAACGTACAGGATACTGAAAAGAATAATGATGGTCAGGATAGCCGGGTCAGATACCCAAACCGACAGGATCGAAAAAACAACAGTGGTCAAAAGCAAGACATGGTTTTTCAGCGGCTGCGGATTATTTTTGAAGTCAATCCGCATGATCAGCCATATGATGATTCCCAGCAGGCTATATTGTACGCCTACCGGATAGCGCAGCAGGTCAATAAACCTTTGAAAGGGCAAAAACCAGATCACGGCAAACAGGATCCTGCTGTAGGAGGTTTTAAATAAACCGGAGAATCCGATATAACCGAGGATCAATACCAGGTAATTCGACAGGGAAACGGAAGTCAAAGCCGACAGGCCAAATACTTTAATAAATCCCTGGCTGAGCAAGGGTATTAATGTTCCTCCACGGTCCTGTCCCCAGCAATAGATATCATGAGGCAGACGGTAATAATGTGCCATCAGTATATTCAAGGCATCATCGGAGGATAATAACGGGTAGAAATTGGAGGAATAAAATGAAAAGGAAAGCAGTATAATTATTCCAATGATGAAGTAATAGTATGTTTTCCGGGTGAGGCGCATAAATCATTAACAGCCCGAAATTAAGCTTTCGGGCGACAAATACCTAACTTTTTACTTCTTCACCAGTACAACCGCATGTGACCCGTTCACCCTGAGGTTTTGAGATACGTCTAGTCCTGCCTCCGATGCCAATTGGAGTGAATGGTTAAAAGCCGCCTCACTCACATGACCCCGGGGTTCGGCAAATAATGCAAAACCACCTGACTGCAGTAATTTGCCAATTGTTGCAAATAACGCTCCCTGGTCCGGTACCTCGTGTACCATGGCGAACAGCAGGGCAAAATTGATTTGACCGGATAATGCCTCAAGATCGGAGGTTTCCGTCACGAGGACAGGCTGAATGATTTGATCCAGCTGTTCCTTTCTGGCTCTTTTGATCAGCCGGTCAATCATTTTTTGCTGAATGTCTACGGCATACACCCGTCCGGTTTTCCCCACCAGGTTGGCCAGGGGCAGACTAAAATACCCCATGGCACAGCCATAGTCTACTACCTTCATGCCCGGTTTCACCCAGGGCATGAGCATCTTTGCCGGATTGTGGTAGTATTTGCGAAAAGGAATTAACAAAAAATACCCCATCCACCAGGGGCATACATGTTGGGTTTTTGATTCCATATTCATAAAGATTGACCATGCTAATATAACGATAGCAGGTGATTGATTCCATCGCATTTTCGGTTAACCGGGATATTTTATGGGTTAGTGCGGGGAAAAGGCCGGTAAATTCTGAAGAACCATTTACCGGGGCAACCGCCAGCTTAAACCACAACTCAGAAAATTGTCCGTGGCTTTTTCATTCAGCCCAAGCCCGCCTGACAGGTCAAGTTGAAGGTTTTGTAAAAGAAGAAAGGTCAATCCTGCATGCAATAGATGGGAAGCGGGGCTTTTTTCCGGTATAGAACCGAATCCTTCAACAAACGCTCCCAGCTTATTGGTTATTCCAATTCCCATGACCACCGTATAAAAGTAGGCAGGTGCTGCAGATTCACCATCCCATTCAACACCCAGATTATAACCAAATGAAAACACATCGGACAAACTATGAGAAACGGAAAGGCGCATAATGCCAGCTGTGTAGTCCGATTTTAGATCTTCCCCTGCAACAAAGGGCAATGACAGTCCGCCAATAAAAGCAATTTCAGGAATGAGTCCTTTTTCCCGGCATATCTGTATTTTGAACCCGGTAAGCAGCGGACTAAGACCTTTGATGGTACTGAGAGAATCAGGGGTATTGAATTTCCATTCTTCACCCATATAGGCCAGGCCAAGGCGCAGTTCCAAATTTTCCAGCAGTCCGTATCTCAGCAAGGTGGCGTTGTAGGCATATCCTTTATATTGGAACTCATCAGCCGAATTGTTTTCCAGGACAAAACCTGTTTCAATCTGAAGTGACCTGAAAGGAATTACCGAGGATGATTCAGTCTGATCCGGCCTGTCGGTAATCAGTTCAGCTGGTTCCTCCTGGGCATTTACCCTGCAAAGGGTAAATATTAAAAGCAGGCCATACAGCAATTTATTCATTCTGGGCGTTGTTCCGGGGGGACTAATTAAACATTAAAAAATGCAGACGTGATCAGGATCTGTTTTAATGCAATGAAAACTGTGCAAGAACTGAACAAAACCGCCTGCCAAAAGTTCAATCAAAGAAACTTTTCTGGAAGGATTTTCGAAGATGAACGGGAATTTTTCTTATCCCCTGAAGGCATATTTTATCAGATTGGCCAGTGTTGGTTTCTGACCCTGCAGCAATATGCCCGTGCGGAATATCCTGCCGCCGATCCATACGGAAAGTATGGTGAACAGGATCACTCCGGCCAGGCCTGCATATGGCTGCCAGGTTGGAATAGTCACGGGCGTTGCCAGCCGTACCAGCATTAAAGTCGGGGTGAACGGCGGGAACAGGGACAGCCACGTGGACAAACTGCTCGTTGGATTTTGCATAATGGGGACCAGAATAAACAATGGCAGAATGACCGGCAACATGGCCGGGAACTGAAGATTTTGTGCATCCTTGTTGTCATTGCAGGCAGAACCGAGGGCTGCCATCACCGATCCGGTCATGATCACAAAAAGCACGAGGAAGATGAAAAACCAGAGCAAAACATGATAGGGCAGCAGGTCACTCATACCGATCTGGTTTACCGTGATAATGGCTCCTGCAACATATATGGCTGCTATGGTGAGTGAAACACTGATGCTGCCGATAATTTTGCCCATCATAAACTGAAAAGGAGTAATGGAGGCCAGCAATACCTCTGCGATTTTTTCCATTTTTTCTTCCATTACCGCCGTAAGCAGAGGAATAGCACTCATCATTACCAGCATGAACATGAGCAGAACCATGAAGTAAGGTACCAGGAATGACTGCAGTTCATTGGCCTTTTCTGCATCCTGCACATCCCCGGTTTTTTTGTTCACTTCCACTAACCCCATGCCTTCAATGTTGATCCAGTAAAACAGATCCCTGGTTTCTTCAGGGGTAAGATTCATTTCGTTGAGCCGCAGTAACCGGATCTGATTATTGATGGGGTCGGAGAACCAATAGCGGACGTCGTCCATAAAAGAATGTTCGGAATAATAACGGATCATATTGTTTTCCTGTATACTGTCGGGATGCAGAATGGAAGGCCCGATCTCCACGAAGGCATGGAGTTCCCCTGATCTGACCCGGTCGGAAAGTTCCAGTTTTTGCCGGAAGGGATCCGCTGAATCAGGTGGAATAAACTCCAGCACGTAGGCCGGCTTGATCTTTTCACCAGTCTCCGGATCCAGTATCTCCTTTTCATTTCGAAGCCTGGCGCGTTCCCGGAGGGCATCCCCAACGAGTTCCGAATGATCAATAACCGCAATCCTTAAGTCGTCGGTGTCAACATTGTCCTTGAAGATCATAAAGGCTGCCATTCCGCCACCCATCAGAACGGGTGCCAGGACCAGGCCAAGGATAAAACTTTTGGTTTTAACGGCTGCCTTGTACTCCCGGAGCGCTATGATCAGTGATTTATGCATAACTTTCCTCCTTTCTTTCGGGAGCGGCAATGCGGATAAAAATGTCGTGCAGCGAAGGCCGGGTAACCTCAAACCTGAGGACGCGGGATTTTTTCATCACCCCGGCAAGAATGGTCTGAGAATCAGTCTGAGGATCAAGCCTGACTTCCTGTACCTGACCGAAATCGTTGATCTTCCCGATGCCATTCAGGCCCTCCAGGGCTTCAATTCCCAGGTCGGTCTGGATCCTGATGGTATCCGTACCGTATTGATCCTGTATATCACTCAGGGTACCATCCAGTACTTTTCTGCCCTTGTGGATCATGAAAATGTAATCGCACATTTTTTCTGCCATGTTCATATCGTGGGTACTGAAGATGATGGTGGCGCCGGCTTTCTGCAATTCCAGCAAAGCCTCCCGGAGAATTTCGGAATTCACCGGATCAAGGCCGCTGAACGGTTCGTCGAGGATAATAAGTTCAGGCCGGTCGATCACAGTGGCGATAAACTGTAATTTCTGACTCATGCCTTTGCTGAGGGTTTCGACCTTCTTGTTCGTCCAGGCAGACAAATCAAGCTTTTTTAACCAGTAGTGGATTTCCTGTTTCAGGTTCTTTCCGTTTTTTAATTCGCCGTGGAATTTAAGTACATCATAAACCAGCATTTTCTTGTATAATCCTCTTTCTTCCGGCAGATATCCCACATGTTCGAGCCGCTGATTTTTCTGCCTGATGCCAAAAAGCAGGATGGTCCCCTGATCAGGGTAGAGGATATTCATGATCATTCTGATGGTAGTGGTTTTACCGGAGCCGTTAGGACCGATAAATCCATAAATCGTTCCGGCAGGCACCCGCAGGCTGAGTTCATTCACTGCCGTAAGTGATCCGAAATTTTTGGTGATTTTCTGGAGTTCAATGATGTCCATTTCAGAGCATAACTTATTGATTGGTTTGGAGGTCAGTGATTCGTAGCGTCTAATATAGGGAAGATTTTGGTAAATAGAAAATCGGGTACGCACAATTGTATTAAACACAACGTCATCCTTATGATTTTACTGAATAATAATTTATCTTTAGGGAAGTACAATGTTTTAAAAAACCATGTATGCAAGTCCTGAAAATTTACCTGCTGCTGCTTAGTGTGGCTGTTGTTTTCCCCGGATGCCAAAAACAAACGGGGCAACAGGAACCTGTTAAAATAATTTTCGACACCGATTTCGGTCCCGATTATGATGATGTTGGAGCGCTGGCTGTTTTGCATGCCATGGCAGACAGCGGTAAAGCCGAAATACTGGCCATCCTGTCATGCAACAAGCATGAACTGGTGGGGCCGAGTATTGATGTATTGAATACCTATTTTGGCCGGCCGGATATTCCCCTTGGTGCACCCAAGTCGGTGGCCCTGGACCTGGGGGCCTGGCAGCATTGGCCCGATACGCTGGTGTCAAAATTTCCTCACCGGGTGCAATCTACTGCCAGCCTGCCCGATGCCGTTGACGTTTACCGGAAAACCCTGTATGAACAGCCTGATCATAGCGTCACGCTGGTAACGGTCGGATTTCTCACCAATCTGGCAGATCTGCTTCAGGTCCCCACCGGATAGTCTTTGTCCGTTAACCGGGAAAGAGCTTGTTTCAAAAAAAGTCAAACAACTGGTTTCCATGGCCGGGAGATTTCCGGAAGGAAGGGAATTCAATGTGCATATGGATTCAACGGCCTCTTTATACGTCTTTGAAAACTGGCCGACGCCGGTAATCTTTACCGGCTTTGAGATAGGATGGGAAATCCGGACCGGCCTGAGGCTGATTGGCTCCGATATTGCCAACAATCCGGTGAAAGAGGTCTTCCAACTTTGTATCCCGATGGCTGAAGAAGATCAGCATGGGCGGATGAGCTGGGACGAAACGGCAGTTCTGATTGCGGTGTATGGTACCGGGAACTTTTTCTCAACGGTTAAAGGCACGATCGTCATTCATCCCGACGGCAGCAATGGCTGGATAAGCAGTGAAGCAGGCAGCCATGCCTATGTGGTGCAGGCGATGTCTGTTGACCAGATGAGCCGGTTTATTGAGGACCGGATGATGCATCTGCCTGAAAATCATTGATCGGGACTGAACAAATCGGAAAGGATTGTTCACCATGAAGAAATCTTTAAAACTAACCTGAACATGAAAAAGAAAAAAGCATTGTCCCTACAGATTTTGTCCGTTCTGACGATTTGTCTCGGGCTGGTAAGTTCCTGCACAGACAGGTCACGATCGGTGAATGATGATCAGCCATCCATAACCGGTGAGCCATTGTCCCTGAAAAATGATACTTCCTGGACGCCGCTGTTCAACGGCAAGGACCTTACAGGCTGGAAGCATGTGGGGGAGGGTTTTATGACTGCAGAGGACGGACTGATTAAAACACACGGCGGCATGGGGTTGCTTTACTGGACCGCCGGGAAACTGGGCAATTGTACTATCCATGTGGAATGGCAGATGCAGAAGGAAAACAGCAATTCGGGGGTGTTCACCCGGATACCCATAGAGCCCAGAGAAGCCTGGATGCCGGTTTACTATGGCCATGAAATACAGATAGACAATCATCCCGAATTGTCGGACGAAGATGAATACCATTCCACCGGGATGATCTATGCCATGACCAGGCCTCTGGCCATAGCCTGGAAACCCGGACCGGAATGGAACACCTTTGATATTACCCTGGATGGTCCGCGGACCATAGTTTACCTGAACGGGGTAAAGGTGACGGATTATAAGGAAGGAGATCCGGTTCCGGATCGCAAGTTCGATTTTGAACCCTTTCCCGGTACCAGGCCCGACTCAGGGTATTTCGGATTGCAGAATCACGGTGAAAACGATGTGGTATTTTACAGAACGGTTGTTGTGAAAAAGCTGCCGTAAATAAATAACTTAACCTCCTTTAAAACAGCGCTTATGAAAAAAGAATTGTCACGCCGAAAATTCCTTCAAACCGGAGCACTTGCTACGGGTGGTCTGCTTGCTGCCGGAAGCATTCAGCTTGATGCACATCCCGCCGCCTACCGGTCGGGGAAGGTTGCGCCAGGGGATCGCCTGCGCTTTGGCATCATCGGTATAGGCATGCAGGGATCGGGACTGCTATCCGGTGCCCTTTCCCTTCCGGGCATAGAATGTGCCGGTGCTGCTGATCTGTATGACGGACGCCATACCCTGGCAAAGGAAATTACCGGTAATCCCGAACTTTTTACCACACGCCGCTACCAGGACCTGCTCGATCGGAAGGACATTGACTGTATCATTGCTGCGGTACCCGATCACTGGCATAAAAAAGTGGTGGTTGATGCCTGTAATGCCGGAAAGGACATTTACTGCGAAAAGCCGATGTCGCATACCATAGCCGACGGCTTTGAGATGGTTGATGCCGCCCGGAAGAACAATCGCATTGTTCAGATCGGATCGCAGCGCACCAGTTCAGTTTTGTGCGAAAAGGCCCGTGAACTATACAAAGCCGGTGCCATAGGGGAAGTGGAACATGTAGAACTATCACTGGGTCGCAACGATCCTACCGGAGCATGGCAATATCCGCCGCCGGCCGATCTTTCTCCCCAGACGCTGGATTGGGATGCCTGGCTGGGCACAGCTCCGAAAATTCCGTTCAATCCCCTGCATTTCGCCCGCTGGCGCTGTTGGAAAGAGTATGGTACGGGCGTGGGGGGTGACCTTATGGTGCATTTGCTCTGCGGTATGCTCTATACGTTGGGCTGGAACGAAATTCCACGTTCAGCACAATCACTGGGCGGGATCTTCCGATGGAAAGACGGCAGAAATATGCCCGATCTGCATCTGGTACTTTTTGATTTCCATGGCGTTCCGGTATATGTCCGGCTGGGATTGGGCACCGAATCAACTGAGCTGGCCCGTTTCATGGGTCCGAAGGGAATTCTTGATCTCCAGGAATTCGGAATGCAGCTTTCCCCCCAGACCGGGATTGACATGTCGCCCAGCTATTATGCCTCGGGATTTCCGCAAGCCATGCGCGATGAATACATCAGCAAGTGGAAAGCAGAGAATGCTCCCCCCATAGGAAAGGAACCCTTGTTTGACCAGACCACCTGGCGCGGACATGATTATGATGACATGGTTCCCCACCTGAATAATTTCTTCGAAGCGGTTAAATCACGCAAACCTGTCATACAGGATGCCGTGTTTGGCAACAATGCCGCCATTGCCTGTCATATGGCCAATGAATCGTACTTCCGTCAGAAACAGGTATTTTGGGATGAAGCCACCAGGAGTGTGAAAGTCTGATAAAAAAAGAGGCTGTCTCAGGAGACAGCCTCTTTTTTTATATCACTTTCATATTCAATGGATCCCAGTGGATGACCTTCTTCTGGAAATAGCTGTCGTTGCAGGCCAGTGTAGGGGCCGCTGCCCTGAAGGCAAATTCCGGTCCTTCCACCAGTGGCTTATTCTCGCGTACGCCGTCAAAGAAATTGATGAAATGTTCCAGGTGTTCGTCATATCCTTCCGGTGCCACGTAGTTTACTCCGGGAACTTCAGGCCTTTTCTGTTCTTCCGCAGTATATTTGAGATTGTATTGTTTCATCAGTTCGTCCTGCATCGCCATGGGATAAGTATCGAAGGCATCCCATCCGCCAATGCCGGGCGCTTTTGACATGATGCTGTGGGTTAAACTGAACCCGTTATCCAGCATTTCCATGGCGCCTTCATTTCCGATAAACCTGGTGATCCCTTTATCGCCAAGACCGCTGACGAAATTTACCCTCAACATTACCTGGAAGGCCGGATGTTCTTTCGATTCAGGGTATTCCATAATGGCGGTCATTACATCGGGCACATCGCGGCCATCTTTCCAGTAGCACAACTGTCCGGAAGCAAAGATCGTTTTGGGTCCCAGGGAATCCGTCATTAAATGGATGCCGGATAAAAGGTGGACAAAAAGGTCACCGGCCACTCCGGTGCCAAAATCACGGTAGTTTCTCCACCAGAAGAATTTTTTCGGATCGTAGGGCATTTTACCCATGCCTTCGATATACCGGTTCCAGTCAACTGTCTGAGGAGATCCGTCGGTAGGCATGGTGTATTCCCAGGCTCCCAGAGCATCCTGCCGGTCAAAGGAGGCTTCCACGCAATTTAACTGACCAATGGCGCCGGATTTATACAGTTCCTTGGCCTGCCGATATACAATACTGCTGACACGCTGACTTCCCACCTGCATGGGTTTCCCGGTCTTCTTTTGTGCAGCGATCACAGGCAGCCCATCGCTGATTTTCTGCACCACAGGCTTCTCACAATATACGGCTTTTCCGCTATTCATGGCCTCAATGGAAATCCTGGCATGCCAGTTATCGCTGGTGGCGATGATGACGGCATCGATATCCTTTCGGGTGAGCAACTCACGGTAATCACGGGTGGTAAAGATGCTGTCGCCGTATTTTTCCTTTGCCCTGGCCAACCTGCCGGAGTATAAATCGCAAACGGCAACCAACTCAACTCCAGGTACTTTCAAGGCAGTGTCCGTGTCCGCATTGCCCATGATGCCCATCCCGATGCAGGCGATCCGGATCTTATCGTTGGAACTTATTTTAGGCTTGTAGGGTATGATGTGTTTTCGGGTATCCTCCGAGGCCAATGAATGCAAGGAGCCTGCTGCCAGCAAAAGGGAAGAGCCTCCCAGTTGCCGGATGAATCTTCTGCGTGATGGATTGACTTTCATATGCAAGGATTTTTATAAATGAATAGTGTATTAATTGTTATCTTTAAATGCTCAAAAGCAAACATAAAATTATAATATTCTAAGCAATTCCGCGTATTTACGCTTAAAATAAAAGGATCTCTAAACCATTAGCCATTTCTGCATGTTGCTCTATCTGGTAATTGCCACGCTTGTCCTTGTCCTGGTGACCCTGCTGCTTCAGCTTCGGTCGTCACCGGAAAAATTGCTGACCGGTCTTTCGGCACGGCTTGATCAAACCGACAAAAACAACAGCAGGATTGAAATACAGTCAGGGAAGAGGTGAAAGCAAACCGGCAGGAACTCACCGGTACGCTAACCACCTTTCAGTCATCCTTTCTCGAGGCACTGAATGTACCATTGTCAAAAGCACAACTCAACCAGCTTAAAAGCCATCACGCGATTCAAACCGTGAGGAACTTACCCGCACATTGAAAGAATTTCAGACGTCTTTCGACAGGAATGTGGAATCGTTCAATAACGTTCAGAAAGAAAAATTCGGGCAACTGGAGATCAAACAAAATGAGCTGATTCAGGATACTGCAGAAAAAGCTTGAACAGATGCGGGAAACGGTGGATGAAAAGCTCCAGAAGACTCTGAATGAGCGTCTTGGCCAGTCGTTTGAGCTGGTAAGCAGGCAACTGGAAAGCGTGCAAAAAGGGTTTGGGTGAAATGCAGAACCTGGCCCAGGATGTTGGCGGACTTAAAAAAAGTGCTGAGCAATGTAAAAATGCGGGGCGGACTGGGAGAGGTTCGACTGGAGATGTTGCTGGAGCAGGTGCTGGCGCCTGAGCAATATGAAGCCAATGTGAAAACCAAAAAAGGATCTTCTGACATGGTGGAATTTGCCATTAAGCTGCCCGGTAAGGACGACGAAAGGGGAGTGGTTTACCTTCCGATTGATGCCAAATTTCCGCAGGAGGCCTATCATCATCTTACCGATGCCTATGAAATTGGCGATCCCGATGCCATTGAATCTGCCACCAGGAGCCTGGATGCCGTCATCCGGAAAATGGCCCGTGACATTCAGGAAAAATATATCGATCCGCCCAATACCACCGAATTCGGCATCATGTTTCTTCCTTTTGAAGGGTTGTTTGCTGAGGTAATCCGGCGTACGGACCTGATGGAGCAGTTGCAGCGTGATTTCAGGATCATTGTTACCGGTCCCACTACGCTGGCGGCCATCCTGAACAGCCTTCAGATGGGATTTAAAACACTGGCGATCCAGAAACGAAGCAGTGAAGTTTGGAAGGTACTGGGTGCCATTAAAACCGAATTTGAAAAATTTGGCGGCATGCTGGAAAAGGCCCAGAAGAACCTCCACACAGCCACCAACCAACTGGATGAACTGGTGGGAAAACGAACAAAAGCCATTCAGCGCCGATTAAGCGATGTGGAATCACTGCCTCAGGGTGAGGCTGCGCATTATCTTCCCGAAATGACGGATGTGGATAGCGATGGAGATGAGGAAGAGCAGGGTGAAATACATCATAAATCAGACGTCCTTAAACAGTTAATCAATAATAACATGAGCATCATCAAGCAGGAATTTCATGGAGGCCAAAGTCGGTGCTGGAAAGCTTTCTTTCCGATGATACCAATTTTGAACGTATAGAGCTGGCCGGGTCAATGATGGTGGAATCGTTAAACAGGGGCCATAAGCTCATTTCCTGTGGCAACGGGGGATCCATGTGCGATGCCATGCATTTTGCCGAAGAATTGTCGGGATTATACCGTGACCGGCGCAAAGCACTGGCGGCCATTTCGATATCTGATCCTTCACACATCACCTGTGCCGGCAATGATTTTGGCTTTGACCATATTTTTTCGAGGTATGTGGAGGCCATCGGACAGGAGGGCGATGTTTTGCTGGCCATCAGCACCAGTGGTAATTCAATGAATGTTATCAATGCGCTGTTAGCAGCAAGACAAAGGGAATGAAAGTAGTAGGGCTTACAGGGAAAGAAGGAGGCAGACTGGCCGGCATGTGCGATATGGAAATCCGTGCACCCGTATACCAGGTATTCCGACCGGACCCAGGAAATCCACATCAAAATCATCCATGCCCTTATCCATTATATTGAAACCAAACTCTAACTTTTCATCCCTGATAAAGTGCCTGTATGAAGGGAAATTTCAAAGGCATAGCCCCCTCCGGAACCCTGATCGCCCTGGTATTATCACTGATAAATCTGATCAGTCAGGCTCAGCAGAATAACACCCTTTTTTTTATGCATTCGCTGCCCGAGGCGAATTTTATAAATCCTGCCGTCCAGATTAATTGTGGTATTTTTATCGGTCTGCCTTTGGTTTCCTCCTTTCACATGAATATTGCCAACAGCGGATTTACGGCAGGCGATGTTGTGACACTTTATACCGATGGCACCATGAACAGGAATCCAGATTTTAATACCCAAAAGATCAAGGACTGAATTACTTTCTGACCGAAATGCATTTGACCCTTCTGGCTGTTGGAATCCGGAACAATGATCTATATTATTCTTTTACCATTACAGAAAAAGACAATTCCGTATCGCTTTATACACGCGATCTTGTAACCTTTACCCTGAGAGGTAGTCCCGAATTTGAGGGTCAGTCGGTCAAAATGAAAGGAACGAATATGTCGTTTAACCATTACCGGGAATATGCATTTGGCATTTCCAAAATATTTTCCGACAGTCTCACCCTGGGAGTAAAGGCAAAGCTCCTTTTCGGAAAGGTCAACTTCATGACCGGGAACAGTTCCTTTGGCCTGTTTGTGGAGGATAACACCGGTGATATTGTGTTTAATATCGACGGCGGATACAACAGTTCCATGCCCTATTCCCTGCAGCTCAAATACCGGCTCTTATCGTTTTTATCGTGGCTATGATGCATCAGTACTCAATCATTTGTCGAATGCCCGAAATCCGGGAATCGCCCTGGATTTTGGATTTATTTATAAATACAATGGGCGGTTGACTTTTTCGGGAAGCCTGCTTGATCTGGGAATGATCTTTTACAGAAGCAACCTGACGAACTATAGCCTGCAGGGAAGTTATACTTATCATGGCCCTTTCGGGGCCTCCATGGTCACGGATCAGTATCTGTTGGGATGTGTTTGACGAGCTGAACAACAACATGAATACCGGGGTCACGGCCAATGCCTATAACAATTATCTTGATCCGAAGTTGTACCTGGGGGCGGCATATAAATTGAATCAAGGTATAACCTGAACATGCTGTTATACAACCGACTGCTTCCCAACAAACTGCAAACGGGAACTACCCTTTCGCTCCTGACCCGTCCTTCAGATGCATTGGAAGCCAGCATCAGCTGGTCGTGGATGAACCACAGTATCACTAACCTGGGATTTGGCATCTCCTACGGGAAGAGTCCCGTGCAATTTTATTTGGTAAGTGATAATTTGATCAGTTTTATTTTACCCATGAGTACGAAAAATGTAAACTTAAGAGTTGGAATTAACCTGAATTTAGAGTGCAAAGAGAAGTTCAATATTGATCAGTGTGGCTGTGAATGGCTTAAAGATGCTGAAAGTCACAGGTTAAGAATGGAGAAAGCCAGGCGCAATAAAAATGATAAAGGCAAATAATTTTATACTCCTGTAGTTTTAAACCTTTAATAACCTGTAGGTTGCCAAAATAATTGTCTGCAAAGGACATTTAATCTTGTTAAGTTTATAAAGTTTTCATAGCTTTAAATGAAGAATATTACCTAATATGGCCCAGGTTTGTGATAGTGAAATGATTGCCCTTTTTAGGCTTGGAGATAAGCAAGCCTTTAAAGGGATATACATGAAATATCATGACCGCATCTATAATTTTTGTCTGAAACTGATTGCAGATGAAAATGAAGCTCAGGATATTGTTCAACTGGTATTTATTGCCTTATGGAATCAGCGGGAGCAAATTGAAATCAACAAACCTATTGAATCATATATTTATGCCCTGGCGCGTTATACCGTTTACCATGCATTCCGAAAGAGGTTATATCAGAAAACTTTCCTGGAGAATCTGATGGAGGAACCCCAATATGCTGATGAAATAATTGATGAAATTGCCGTTAGAGAATTGGGAAGCTATCTGGAAGAACTTATTGAAAAACTTCCACCCAAAAGAAAAGAAATTTTTAAATTAAATCGAACCGAAGGCCTGACTTATAAGGAAATAGCCACCCGGCTAAATATTTCTGAGAACACTGTGGATACACAAATTCGCAAAAGCCTGGTCGTCCTGAGACAGGAGTATGAGAAACGCTATAAATAAAAGCCATTCTTAAAATATAACTGTTTTTTTCTTTTTCCGGTCACGGAAAGTTTCTTCCCGATACAATATATATTAATAGGAGATGTGAATCGTATAACAGTATGGAAAATTTCATTAGCAAAGTTAAAGACGGATCAATAAGCACCAAAGAATTGGTTTTATTGTTAAAAGCATTCAAATACAAGGAATTCCCGCAGGAATTGGAAGGATTATTTTCATCTTTTTGGGAAAGTTCCTCTTACGTCAACGATGAGATTGATGCTGAAAAAGGATGGGATTCGTTATTAACAAAAATAGATGGTGTCGATGATCCCCGCGCTGTGGGTTCTGTTCAGCTTACAAACAATAAATTTGGAGTAAAGGTATTGCTGAAATATGCTGCCATTTTCATCCTTGCATTCGGACTTTCATGGCTTCTGCAAGGCCTATTCATCAAAGAACCGGTTACCATCCCGGATCAATTCACAAAAATTGAAGTTTCCAATGGCTCTAAATCCAAGATAGAATTACCGGACGGAACCCGCGTGAATCTCAATTCCGGAAGCTTTATCCGGTATCCGAATAATTTTGGCGGTGAAAAGCGCGAAGTTTATTTTGAGGGCGAGGCTTATTTTGATGTTAAAAAGAACAAGAATAAACCGTTCATAGTGAATACCGGAGACATTAAAATAAAAGTACTGGGTACTCAATTCAATGTATGCGCATATCCTGATGACGATAATATCGAAACAACGCTTGTTAAGGGTGAAGTAGAGGTTTATTACAATAATAAGGGTTCGCTGGGGAAAAAGTACGTCAAACTTAAACCCAATCAAAAGTTTATTTTTCAAAAGTCCTTACTTGTTGCCCAGAAAAAGCAAGATCAGCATTTACCAACTGAAAATATTCTTGAACCCCGGGAACCTGTCAGCATTGAGAATATTGCCAATACCGAGCATTATACCTCCTGGAAAGATGATAAACTCGAGTTCAGCAATGTCCGTTTCGAAGACCTTATCACACGGCTTGAAAGATGGTATAATGTTTCCATTGTCATCCTGAATCCTGAAATAAAAAATGCCCGGCTCTCCGGTGAATTTGAAAAAGAAACCATTGAACAGGCTTTAGAAGCGTTGATTCTTGCCGTGCCCTTTCAATATAAGATGGATAAAAATAATATTACGATTTATCTTACAGATATTTAAATAATTATTAAAAACCCAGCAGCCTATGATGAAAAAGCCCTAACAAAAAAGCGGGAAATGTTGCCAGCATTCCCCGCAGATAAAATGATTGTCTAAAAAGCGTTTAAACTAACCATTTAACTAAACAAAAGTATGAAAAAGCCTGAAAACAATGCATCAGGAGAACATGAATTTTACTTTAAAAGAATTCTGCTGATTATGAAACTAACTACACTAATACTCATCATTAACTTTCTTCAGGTTGGCGCCGTTGGGTTAGCTCAGGGCAGCCGGCTTACACTTAAGTTAAAAGATGCAACCATGAAAGAGATGTTTACAGCTATTGAAGAGGTTACAAGCTATAAATTTCTTTATCGTGACGACGAGCTGGACAATACAGCCGTCAATATTGAAGCGGCTGATACTCCGCTAAGTGATCTTTTGACAGAGGTTTTAGGTAACACAAAAAGCACCTATGTGTTGCTGGATAATAATTTAATCGTTATTGTTCCGGTAAACAAAACGCAGCAGCTTGTGGTTACTGGTACGATAACCGATGCCAATACCGGTGAGGCTTTGATAGGAGTTAACGTTCTTATTGAAGGAACCACGCAGGGAGCAATAACAGACGCCCTTGGAAATTTCAGTCTGCAAGTTCCCGATAATAATGCTGTTCTGGTGATATCCTATATTGGTTATGTAACCCAGAAAATACCGGTTGCCGGGGCAACCAAGCTTAACATACAACTTCTTCCGGATGTCAGGGAACTGGAAGAAGTGGTTGTTATCGGATATGGTACGCAGCGGAAAAAAGATGTAACCGGTGCCGTCTCCAATATAAGATCTGACGAATTCAACAAGGGTGCAGTCAGCAACCCTGCTCAACTGATCGCAGGTAAGGCTCCCGGTGTGATGATCACCAACAGCAGCGGTGACCCCGGAGCAAATTCTTCCATCCGTATTCGTGGTAATTCTTCCGTAAGGGCAGGCAACGACCCGCTTATCGTAGTGGATGGAGTTCCCCTTTCGGGAGGTAATACAACTGCAGATGCGGACCTTCAGACGCTGGGCAATTCAAGTGCACGTAATCCGATGAATTTCATCAATTCCACTGACATTGCCAGCATAGACGTTCTTAAAGATGCTTCTGCAACAGCTATTTACGGTTCACGTGGAGCAAACGGTGTAATTCTCATTACAACCAAACAAGGTGCAGCAGGCGGTAATACTGTTGAGTACAATGCTTCTTTTGGCGTAGGATTTGTGGCAAACAAAATAAAGCTTCATACAGCCAGCGAATTTGCCGCGATTGCTCCTACGCAGGATCAGGGTGGCGATGTGGACGCTTTGGATGCCATTCTGCAAAATGCTTTTTTAATGGACCACAATTTAGCTTTCACAGGGGGAAATGAAAATTTGAAATATCGTCTTTCATTTGGTGCTCAGAACACCGAAGGTATCGTCAAAGAAAGCGGTCAGAAAAAGTACAGTACAAATTTGAATGTGACACAGGAGTTTTTTGATCACAAGCTGAAAATTAGCAGCAGCATTATCGCTTCCATGGTAAATGACATGTATGCTCCCATTTCAACCAGTGCCGGTTTCGAAGGCAGTTTAATGGGTGCTGCCCTGACATGGAATCCCACACGTGAGTTCAGGAAGGCTGACGGATCCTGGGATCAATTCTCACAGAGTGACACCAATCCATTGGCTATGTTGGAGTATACGGCTGATGATGCCAAAACCGGCCGGTTCCTCGGGAACATTTCTGCTACCTATACAATTGTTAAAGGATTGGATTATAAACTGAACTTTGGCATTGACCGTTCAAATTCAGAAAGAGCAGTTGAAATTTCCAGCCTGTTAAACCGCCAGGATATCATTGACCGGGGATATGCCAGTGTAAACGACCTGAGTACCAACAGTCTCTTGCTTGAACATACCTTGACCTATAATAAGGTTTTCGGCGATAATCTAAGCTTTTCAGGATTGTTGGGATACTCATACCAGACAATGGATCGCTCAGGAAGCAGCATTTCAGGCCGGGATTTTGAATACAACGAGGTTTCTTACATTAACCAATTGCAGTCAATCTCACAAGCCAACAGGTCTGTATCCTCATTCAAAAATCCCACCACCGAATTGCAGTCATACTTTGGCAGGGTAAATTTTACCTTGTTTGACAAGTTCCTGGCGACTGCCACGGTTCGTGCCGATGGTTCAAGTAAGTTTGGTACCAACAATAAATATGGTTACTTCCCGTCATTCGCTTTGGCTTACCGTATTTCGGAAGAAGCTTTTATTCCTGATTTTTTCAATGATTTGAAAATACGTGCAGGATGGGGTCAAACCGGTAACCAGGAGTTCCCTGCAGGTTCATCCCAGGCTCAATACGAAATTACCCGTGATGGTATAACCAGGTCCCAGTATGATAATCCCGACCTGAAATGGGAAACTTCAACTACCATGAACATTGGTCTCGACTTTTCAATTTGGGAAACCAGGCTTTCAGGGGTTATCGAATATTTCAACAAGAACACCGTTGATCTTCTTTTTAACGCGGAAGCTGCAATGCCGGGACCTTCCGGAGCCAGAAGATGGACAAACCTTGATGCCGATGTAACCAACAAAGGCATTGAATTGGGTTTGGATGCGGTGATTGTTAAATCGAATGATCTTTTATTCAGTCTTGGGGGTAATGTGAGTTTCATTAAAAATGAGCTGAAAAACTTCAGTGGTGTTGTTGAAACCGGCATGTTGCATGGTCAGGGGATAACAAATACTCCAAGTCAGCGCTTTGTGAGTGACCAGCCGCTGAATGTGTTTTATATGCTGGAATTTGAGGGCCTGAATGCCCAGGGTTTGGGCGTTTACAGTGCATCAAAAAAGTATTTGCAGGATCCTAATCCAAAGACTATTCTTGGTATCGCTGCCAATCTGGCCTGGAAAAACTGGGACCTGTTGATTAACCTCAATGGTGCCTTTGGCCAGTATATATATAATAACACAGCTACCAGTGTACTGGTTGTGGGTAATCCTTCCAAAGGCAGAAATACATCACCGGATTACACGCTGCCGGGTGAAAGTGTTGACAATGCACTTAAGGCTTCTACCCGTTACCTTGAGAAAGGTGATTATTTACGCCTTAACAACATGTCTTTAAGCTATTCGTTGAAAAAAGCGCCCCTGTTTTTTAAATCAATGCGCTTTTCTCTGACGGGTCAGAATCTGTTCGTGATCACCGATTTTACCGGGTTTGATCCGGATGTTAATATCGACAAGAATATTAACGGTGTGCCCTCCTATGGTATCGAATATACACCATATCCATCGGCCAGGACTATTACATTCGGACTTAACGTAGCATTATAAAATAAACTAGAAAATTAAATTATGAAAAACTTTAGGATAAAACTACCGGTTGTAATTGCTTTCATCACCTGGTCATTTGTTGCTTGCTCAGATCTGGATGAAAAATTGGAAGACCGGCTAACATTAGCACAGGTAGAAGCATCTACCGCAGGTGAAACGCCCGATGTTTCAACTTTATTAACTGAAGTGTATAACTCCCTGCTGAACTTTCATGGAAGCGGAGGGGATATTATGCCGGAGCATGTCTCGGATGCACTTATTGCACCTACACGGGGTGGCGACTGGGATGATAACGGCGCATGGCGCGCATTGCACCAACATACATGGGATGCAGATCATGCAGGTTTACGCGATTTCTTTAATCGGTTGAATTCCGGTTTATTTTCGGCCATTGACATTCTTCAATTCGACCCAAATCCGCAACAGGAAGCTGAAGCCCGTTTCCTGAGAGCCTTTTATGTATTCTGGGTTTGCGACGGATGGGGACAGGTTCCTATGCGGGATCCGGGCGCACCGCTTTCCGACATACCCTATGTGTTGAGCAGCGCTGAAGCAATTGAATTTGTCATCTCTGAACTGGAAGCAATTATTGATAACCTGCCGGCTGATGCTGATCCATGGGTGGCCACCAAGGCTGCTGCAAATGCGCTATTAGCCAAAGCCTACCTGAATAAAGCAGTTTATGAAAGTGAAGATCGTCAGACGTTCACATTCAGTGCTGCAGATATGGATGCAGTTGTCGAAAACTGCGATGCCATCATCAGCTCGGGAAAGTTTGCGCTGGAAGCCAACTATTTCGATAACTTCACTTCCGATAACGGTGAAAACTCCTCGGAGATAATTTTCTGTACCAACAACAGGGCAGGTGTTCAATCAAATACCATGCGGGGATTCTGGATGTCATGCCTGCACTATAATCAAACTCCCAGCGGATGGAATGGTTTTAGTACCCTTGCTGATTTTTATAATTCCTTTGAGGAAACCGACATGCGAAGAGGTGCTGAATTACCTACATTAAAAGCCGAAACGGGTTTAATGGCCGGCCTCCTTTTTGGACAACAGTATAATGCGGCAGGTGATGCCCTGAAAGATCGCCAGGGGAATGCATTATCCTTTACACTGGAGAGCCCGATTATTGTTTCAGGTGCTCTTCTTGAAGTCAGCGGTGTTCGCGTTATGAAATATATTCCGGACATGACCAACGAAAGTGTGCCGGGAAATGATTTTCCATTCTTCAGGTATGGCGATGTGCTGCTAACCAAAGCCGAAGCGTTATTACGTTCCGGTGATAATAGCGGAGCTTTAACCATTGTCAATGAATTAAGAGCTATTCGTGGAGCCAGTGCCCTTGCTTCAATCAATGAAGCATCCTTATTGGCAGAAAGAGGCCGTGAATTGTACCAGGAAGGCTGGAGACGCAATGACCTTATCCGCTATGGCAAGTTTCTTGAACCCTGGAGTGAAAAACCGGCTTCCGAGCCAAGAAGCTTATTATGGCCCTTCCCTTCAGCCCAGATCGTAGCAAATCCCAATTTGGTA
Source organism: uncultured Bacteroidales bacterium (assembly GCA_963800645.1). Classification (GTDB taxonomy): domain Bacteria; phylum Bacteroidota; class Bacteroidia; order Bacteroidales; family UBA10428; genus UBA5072. Next base: position 182,360 of record CAWDBX010000005.1, read on the forward strand.
CAAAATCCGGGATACTAATTAACTTATAGAAAGTACAAGATCTCGCGACCATGTGCTGAAAAGAATAAAAGCCAGAGTGCATTGCATCCTGGCTTTTATTTTTATAATAAATTAATTGGGGCTAAATTCAGCCCCTGAATACCATAAATACGCTTCCGAGTGGCTGTTAAATCCAAATAGTATCCAATTTATGCACAGGATTAAAATACTTTCATTTTTCATTGCCTTATTGATCACCGGTTGTCAGAAGGATAAAAAGGCGGAAATTGCCAAAGACACGTTATTCCAGTTGATACCTGCTGAAGTGAGCGGGATCAGCTTCATGAATAAATTAACCAATGACAAAGGCCTCAATGTATTTCTCTACCGGAATTTCTATAACGGCGGAGGAGTTGGAATCGGAGACATCAATAATGATGGTTTGGCGGATGTTTATCTGACTTCCAACATGGAGAAAAACAAATTGTTTTTGAATCTGGGTAACTTCACGTTTAAGGACATAACTGCCAGTTCAGGAACAGGAGGAGAACACGATTGGACTACCGGCGTGGTGATGGTGGATATCAATGGCGATGGTTTACTGGATATATATGTTTGCAATGCCGGAAGCGGCAAAGATGATAACCGGAAGAATGAACTGTTCATCAACAATGGGGATCTGACTTTTTCTGAAAAAGCTGAGGAATACCGATTAGATGACAACGGTCTTACCACCCATGCTGCTTTTTTTGATTATGACTTGGATGGTGACCTGGATGCTTTTATCCTGAACAATAGCTTTATTCCTGCAAATAGCCTGGGTTATTCCAACATGCGTGATGTGAGAAGTCAAAATTGGGACGTGCCTGAATTTCTTAAAGGAGGCGGTGATAAACTGCTCAGAAACGATAATGGAAAATTCACGGATGTGAGTGAGGAAGCAGGTATTTATGGCAGCCTCATCGCATTTGGAATGGGTATAACGGTCGGCGATGTTAACCAGGATATGTTGCCGGATATCTATGTTTCGAACGACTTCTATGAACGTGATTATTTATATATCAATAATGGAGATGGGACCTTCAAAGAATGCATTAAAGATTATATGGGCCATCTGAGCCTTTCCTCCATGGGAGCCGATATGGCCGATATAAATAACGATGGCCTCTCTGAGATATACGTCATTGATATGCTGCCGGAGGGAGATTCGAGATTGAAGAAAACCACTGAATTTGAAAGTTACGATATTTACAATCTTAAGGTGGAACGCGATTTTTATCACCAGTTTCTGCAAAATACCCTGCAGCTAAACAATGGTAATGAAACCTTTTCTGAAATCGCTTTTTATAGTGGAGTGGCAGAAACCGACTGGAGCTGGGGGCCCCTGATTTTCGATATGGACAATGACGGGTACCTCGATATTTTTGTGACCAACGGGATTTACCAGGATCTCACCGACCAGGATTTTATTGATTTTTTTGCTGACAAAATTGTTCAGAAAATGATCCTGTCAGGAATAAAAGCAGAAGTCGATTCGATTTTCAAGAAAATGCCAAGTAATCCTATTTCCAATTATGGTTTTAGAAACAATGGTGATTTAACCTTCACAAACAGGAGCGCAGAATGGGGACTCGACATCCCCGGTTACTCAAATGGTGCAGCTTATGGTGACCTTGACAATGACGGAGATCTTGATTTAGTAGTTAACAATGTTAACCAGCCTTGCCTGGTATATAAGAATAATTCCAATGAAAAGACCAGCAATCATTATCTGAAAGTACGGCTAAACGGTGAAGGGAAAAATACCTTTGGCATTGGAAGTGTGGTGTATGCCTTTTTCGACGGTCAAATTCACAAACAGGAGTTGGTCCCATCGAGAGGTTTTCAATCTTCGGTGGACCCTGTTTTGAATTTTGGTTTAGGCAAAGCAACCAGCGTAGATTCCGTTAAAGTGATTTGGCCCAATCGTAAAACACAGGTTTTAAACAATATTACCGCCGATCAGCTGATAACATTCGACATCAGGGACGCCACCAAAAAAGAACTTTTTATCAGAAATGGTAAAACAGCAGCCGAAAAATTAACGGATTCGCCATTTAAGCCACATCAGGAAAATTCTTATGTCGATTTTAATTACGAAGGCATAATTACCCAAATGTTGTCACGCGAAGGTCCTGCTATGGATGTGGCTGATTTAAACAAGGATGGTCGTGACGATGTATTTATTGGCGGAGCCACTGATCACGCGGGTCAGATTTACCTTCAATCACCCGCGGGCCAAATGATTGTTCAAAGAAATAATTGCTTTGAGGAAGACAAAAAATTTGAAGATACAGCTGCCAGTTTTTTTGATGCGGATGGAGACGGGGATCCTGATCTGTACGTAGGTTCCGGAGGAAATGATAAAGATCCTGAATCGGAATTATTAAGAGATCGCCTGTATATCAATAATGGGAAAGGGGCATTTGAAAAAGCAATGGATGCTATTCCGGACTTCAGGTACAACACTTCGGTGGTGGCTCCTTATGATTTCGACCAGGATGGTGATATTGACCTGTTTGTAGGTAGTTTAAGTGTTTCCCGAATATATGGCATTGCGCCCAAACACTACCTGCTTGAAAATGACGGACACGGAAAATTCAGGGATATCACAGAAGCTAAGGCGTATAAATTTCGTGATATGGGGATGGTCACAGATGCCGAATGGCAGGATATGGACGGTGATGATTTGAAAGACCTTGTTGTTGTTGGCCAATGGATGGCTCCTATGATCTATCAGAATTCAGGACGCCGGTTAAGTCCGGTCGTAACATCGCTTGACACACTGTCCGGGTGGTGGGATGCCGTATCAGTTGCCGATCTGGACAATGATGGGGACATGGACATGGTACTTGGTAACAGGGGTAACAATATCTATATAAAAGCAAGCAGAACGGCACCGGTGAAAATGTTTGTGAATGACTTTGACAACAATGGCAGCATCGAACAGATACTTACCCGGTACGTGGAGGGTAAGGACAAACCCATTACATTAAAAAGAGAGCTTACAGCTCAACTGCCTTCTATCCTGAAGAGTGACATGACATTTGCCGAATATGCTGAAAAATCCGTTTATGAGTTATTACCTGATGATATTATTAAAAATTCCATTTTAAAAGAAGTAACTATCTCAGAAAGTATCCTGGCCTACAACCAGGGCGAAAACCAATATAGCATTGAAGCGCTGCCAAAGGAAATTCAATTTACCTGTGTCAATGTGATTTTAACAACGGATCTGAATGAGGATCATTATAAAGACATAGTTTTAGGTGAAAATGATTTCGGTTTTAAACCGCAGTTCGGAAGACTTGATGCAGGCTTTGCACATTTGCTGATGGGCAGCAAAACCGGCTTTGCGAAGCCCGAACGAATAGGGACTTCTAACATGGGAGTGGTGAATAGCCTCAAAGAAATAAAAATGAATGATCAAAAATATGTTATACTGGGGATCAACAATGAAAAGTCTAAACTATATAAAGTCAACAAGTAATATATTTTGTTTTTTGGCTTCGTTTGTTGCCATGGTTGCCTGCAACCAAAATGATAAAAAGCAATTTGAATTGATTCTATCCGCTGAATCTGGTATTGATTTCGTCAATAAGGTAGTGGAGACAGATGATGCAAGTATTTTAGATTATCCTTATTTCTATAATGGCGGGGGGGTTTCTGTTGGGGATATCAATAATGATTCCCTGCCGGATCTTTTTTTTACTTCGAACCAACAGGAAAACGCCCTGTATCTGAACCAGGGTAACTTAAAATTCAAAAATATTACCGAACAAGCCGGCGTCGCCGGTCATTCAGATTGGAATACCGGTTCGGTAATGGCCGATGTAAATGCCGATGGCTATTTGGATATTTATGTATTGGCTGTAGTGGGTGTTTGTGGTTTTGAAGGAAGAAATGAACTCTTCATAAACCAGGGAGATGGGACTTTTAAAGAAGAAGCAAAAAAGTATGGCCTTGATTTTGATACCTATTCAGGTTCCGCAGCCTTTTTCGATTATGACAAAGATGGCGATCTTGACATGTACCTCCTGAACCAGGCCGTTCATTCCAATAACCTATACGGACCTGCCACCCTGTCTGACCAGCGTATCTATGAATCCGGCGACAGGTTAATGGAGAACCAGGGAGGTCACTTTGCTGATGTCAGTGAAAAAGCCGGTATTCAGGATGGTCCTGCCGGTTGTGGACTGGGACTGGGAATCGCCGATTTTAACAATGACGGATGGGATGATATATATGTGGGTAACGATTCCGGCGAAGATGACTATTATTATATCAACCAGGGTGACGGGACTTTTTCGGAACAACTTAATGAGTATTTCAGCATGGTCAGCCGTTCTTCCAGGGGCAATGACATTGCAGACATCAATGCAGATGGCTTTGTGGATATCATCACAGTTGATGCGTTACCTGAAGAAGAAGAAATACTGAAGGCTTCAAAAAATAATGATCCTTCTGATTTACAGGCCATATACGCCAGGTTGGGCTATCATCCCCAGTATATGCGCAATATGCTTCAGATCAACCATGGTGGCAAATTCTTTTCTGAAAGAGCTTTCATCATGGGGGTAGCTGCTACCGATTGGAGCTGGTCCCCCCTGTTCGCCGATCTGGATCAGGACGGCATCATTGATCTGTTCATTACAACAGGCATTCATCGCAGACCCAACGATCTTGATTATATCAAATTCATTTCCAGTAAGCAGATCCGCGATAAATTAAACAAAACCCGTTTAGTGGACAACGAAGCAATAAATCTAATGCCTTCGGGGAAAATTCACAATTATATTTTCCAGGGGGATGGCAAAAATTTCACAAACAAGGTAGGGAAATGGATGCCCGCTGATACATTGATATCCAATGGCTCAACCTATGCGGACCTTGACAATGACGGAGATCTTGATTTAATCGTCAATAATTATAATGCTTCTCCTGTCATCTACCGGAATAAAAACAGTAAGGCAAACAACTATCTGAAAATCAGATTTGAATACCGAGATGGGAATAAATATGGCATTGGAACCAAAGTTTTACTTTATCACCAGGGTAAATTGCAAACGCGCCAGTTAAACTGCACCCGTGGATACCAATCTTCGGTAGAACCGGTAATTCATTTTGGATTGGGCACTTCAAAAATGATTGATTCGCTGATGATCATCTGGCCCGACAACAGTTACCAGAAAATGGAACAGGCAGATGCCAACCAGACATTAAACATCAGCCCTTCAAAAAACCTTGGGCAGTTTAACTGGGCGCGTTTATTACCTTTTCATGAAAAATGGTTTGATAAGCCTGAGATTGTCAAAAATCATTTCAGCAGTTCATGAGGAAAACAGATTCGAAGATGTCAGAAGGGGGAAATTCATCCCTTATAAAATCTCAGCTGAAGGTCCGGCATTGGCCATTGGCGATGTAAACGGTGACGGATTGCAGGATGTATACCTGGGCGGGGCAAAATTCTTTCCGGCCCGACTTTTTATCCAGGGAAAAGAAGGGTTTTCTTTCGTGGAAACGCCTGATTTTATTGCCGACAAAAATATGGAAGGTGTTGACGCACAATTTAATGACCTTGACGGGGATGGCGACCTCGACCTTTTTGTGGTATCAGCCGGTGGTGAATTCTACAAACAAAGGCCGGAGCTGAAGGACCGTATTTATTTTAACGACGGGGAAGGCCATTTTACTAAAAACGAACAGGCTGTCCCTGATTATTTTGAGAATGGTTCTGTTGCGCGAATGGCTGATTATGACAATGATGGAGATACTGATATTTTTGTTGCCGGACGTGCGGTCTCTTACCCTTTTGGGAAAATTCCAAATTCCTGTCTTTTAAATAATAACGGACATGGTAATTTCTCTCTTAGCGACCAGCCGGCCTTAAAAAATGCCGGGATGGTGACCGATGCGGTGTGGACTTATTTCAACGGGGATCAGAAGATCGGTCTGATTCTGGTGGGTGAATGGATGTCTCCCCAGTTTTTTAGTTACGAAAATGGAACCTTTGTCAATGTCACTGAAAAATATCTTCCCGAAAGTATTACAGGCCTATGGAGAACCATTCAACCTGCGGATGTAAATCATGATGGGAATATCGATTATCTGCTGGGCAACTGGGGATTGAACAGTAGATTTCATGCGTCGCAAAAATTTCCTTTAAAAATGTATGTTGACGATTTTGATGGGAATGGCCAGATAGAAACACTCATTGCCCTGGAAAAGAAAGGAAATTATTTTCCGGTGAATTCAAAAGATGAAATTGACCACCTCATGGGAAATATAACCAAAAAACAATTCCCCTATTATCGCGATTTTGCCGGTAAAACCATGGAACAGGTTTTTGGAAAAGAAGCTCTGGCAAAGGCATCGTTATTGGAAGTAACCACACTGGCTTCAGGATACCTGAATAACAACGGTGAAACCTTCAGTTTCGTTGCGTTTGACGACGAATTTCAAACCGCTCCGATCAATCGTTTCTTGGTAGAGGATCTAAATGGGGATGGCAAAAAGGATATTCTTACCGCTCCTAATTTTCTTGGCATAACTCAGTACCATGGTCAGTTCGTGTCGAACACGGGAACCCTGCTTTCAGGTGACGGCCGGATGCTGGACGGACTGGAAACCGGATTAAATTTCAGCCGGAAAGAGATCAGAAGAATAAGCACAATAACAGTTGGCAATGAGAAATATTTGCTGGCTGCACCAAATAATGATTCTTTGTTATGGTATAAAATCAAAAACTGACGTTTCTTACCTTCTTACATTCATTTAAAAAGATATTTACCTGTGAAAAGGATATTTGTTATTATTTCTTTGCTCATTCTCGCAGCTCTTATTGGGGGTATTATTTTCCTTTTTACCAGACCAAGTGATTACCAGGCTCATTTTACAGTAAAAACCACCCCGGATATTGCTTATTATCATATTCTGAATTGGGATTTCTGGAATCGGGACCAATTAAACACCCAAACAGATATTTTAAGCAGAACCCCTGTCAGTTATGTTTCAAAAAAAGTAACGCTGAACGATACAACCTTGATATTAAACTGGGAAATTAAAAAAGTCGAGGATTCAATTACCCTGGTCAGGGTCTATGTCTCCGATCCTGAGCGGAAACTTATTAACCGTTTAACAGCGCTCTTTAAAAATACTCCTTTCAAAAAAAATGTCAGGAGAAATCTTCTTGACATTAAAACAAGGATGGAGGTAATGTTGAAAGCGTTCCGTTATGAATTTACCGGGTATCATCATTTTGAGAAAAGATCCTGTATTTGTATCAGCTTAAAAAGCACGAAAAGAGGTAAAGCAAGGGCCATGATGTCGAGTGTAATAGAGTTGAATCAATTTGTCAGGCAAAACAACTTGAAAATGGACGGCAATCCATTCCTGGTTGTTCATGACTGGAATGAAATGAAGGATTCTATCAGCTTTGATTTTTGCTTTCCGATTGATCCGATCGATGCTGTTCCGGAACATCCTAAAATTAAGTTTCAAACAGTTGAAAGCATGGATGCAATAAAAACCGATTTTTACGGAAACTATAGCATTTCAGATATTACCTGGTACAGTTTAGCTGAAGAAGCGAAGAAACAAGGATATCGGAGGAATAACAAACTGATTGAGGTTTATTTTAATGATCCGCATTCCGGTGGTAATGAGCTGGAGTGGAAAGCTGAGATTTATATGGGAATTGAATCTGCAAATTAAAATATGAAACACTCAGCGTACATTTTGCTTGTGTTGTTACTGGCTTATTCCTGTCATTCGGAGGAACAAAAACAGGAAGAGCTTTTCACGTTGTTGCCTTCGTCGGTTACCGGTATTGATTTTATTAATCAACTGACGGAAAGCGAGCAATTCAATATTATTGATTATCTGTATTTCAATAATGGTGCCGGGGTTGCAGCAGGCGATATCAACAATGATGGCCTGGCAGATTTGTATTTCACTTCCAATCAAAATCCGAATAAATTATACCTGAATAAGGGCCATCTTGAATTTGAAGATATCACAGAAACTGCCGGTGTCGGCGGTACCGGGAACTGGAAAACCGGGGTGACCATGGCCGATGTCAACGGGGACGGTTTCCTGGATATTTATGTTTGCCAGGTTGGAAATTACAAGGGTATTCGGGGCGGAAACCAATTGTTTATTAACAACGGGAATCTCACCTTCACCGAAGCGGCCCGGGATTATGGGCTTGATTTTCAAGGTTTTTCCACTCAGGCGGCTTTTTTTGACTACGATATGGATGGAGACCTCGATATGTACCTCCTGAACCATTCGGTGCATACCTCCCGCAGTTATGGGTCTGTTTCCCTTCGAAATGAACATGATCCGCTTGCAGGCGACAGGCTTTACCGGAATGATGAGGCAAAAGGGAAACGCGTTTTTAACGATGTTACCAGCCAGGCAGGGATATTCAGCAGTCAGATCGGTTATGGATTGGCCGTAAGTGTTTGCGACATCAACAATGATGGTTTTCCGGATCTGTATATATCCAATGATTTTCACGAAAACGATTACCTGTATATAAACAGCGGTAATGGTTCCTTTACCGAGCGTTTGACCGGGATGATTGCGCATACAAGCAGATCATCTATGGGTAATGATGTTGGAGATATAAACAACGATGGTCTTTTGGATATCATTGTGTTGGACATGTTGCCCGATGAGGAGAAGATCCGGAAACAATCGGGTGGTGAAGATGATTATGAGCTCTTTGAAATAAAACGTAAATACGGCTATTCGCACCAGTTTGTCCGCAATACCCTGCAACTCAATCTGGGTGGCGGAATATTCAGCGAAATTGGTCTGTTAGCAGGGATTTCCTCAACCGACTGGAGTTGGTCGCCTCTGTTTTGCGATGTGGACAATGATGGTTGGAAAGACCTTTTTATTACCAATGGCATTTACCGGAGGGCCAATGACCTCGATTATGTGAAGTTTTTAACAGGCGGGAACAGGTTTGCCACTTCCAGGGATAACCGGGATGTTCCCGACAGGGTCCTGTATGAGAAGATGCCCCTGTTCCCAAATGTGAATTACCTGTTTAAAAACAACGGAGATCTTACTTTTACAAATAAGGCCAGGGAGTGGGGATTTAATACCCGGTCATTTTCCAATGGATCTGCCTATGCTGATCTCGATGTCGATGGTGATCTGGATCTTATTGTCAACAATATCAATGAACAGGCATTTATTTACAGGAATAATGCTACAACACAGCTGAATAACCATTTTTTGTCAGTCGGATTAAAGGGAAACGAACTGAACACCCGTGGTATAGGGACCCGTGTAACACTATACATAGATGGTCAGAAACAGATGGCAGAACAATTTGCCACAAGGGGCTTTTTATCTGCCACTGCGGACATCCTGCATTTTGGACTGGGGCCGGCAACTGTGATTGATTCATTAATGGTACGCTGGCCTGACCGGTCGGAACAAATCATAAGGACCGTTCCGGCCGATAAAACACTCCTGTTGGAAATAAGCAATGCCAGGAAACCTGCGGCCTCAAATAGCCAGTACCATAATAGATCGCAGTTGTTCTACCCTGTCCGGTTAGAGGGACTGGGGTACAAACACCGGGAGGACGGCTATGTGGATTTTACCAGGGAGCGCCTGATTCCGCATAGTATGTCGGCAGAGGGACCGGCCATGTCGGTAAGTGATGTAAACGGTGACGGATTGGAAGATCTTTTTGTAGGCGGGGCGAAAGGGCAGGCAGCCGAACTGTTTATTCAACAGAATAATGGCACGTTCAGGACATTACAGGTACCCTGTTTTACCGAGGACCGGTATACCGAAGATATCGATGCCGTTTTTTTTGATGCTGACAAGGATGGTGATCCGGATCTCTATATTGTGCGTGGAGGTAATGAGTTGGCTGTTGGGAATCCCTTGCTGGCGGATGCGTTACTTATTAACAATGGGAAAGGAGGATTCACACCGTGTGAAAAAGGATCACTGCCTTTAATATCGCATAACGGATCTTGTGTTCGACCTGCTGACTTTGACGGGGATGGGGACTGGGATTTGTTTTTGGGTTCGAGATCTGTGCCCGGTGCCTATGGGTGGTCTCCCGAACAGTTTCTGCTTGAAAACGACGGACTGGGTCATTTTAAAGATGTGACAATTAATCGGATAAAGGAACTTAAAAATGCCGGTATGGTGTCTGATGCTGAATGGCTGGATTATGACAGGGATGGTGACCCGGATCTGGTATTGGCAGGTGAATGGATGAAGATTAGTATTTTCAGGAATGATAAGGGTCAGTTTACAGAGGTAACGGGAAAAGCCGGGTTCGATGAAACCGCGGGTTGGTGGAATTGCCTGCAGGTGACTGATATTGACCGGGATGGAGATTTGGACATCATCGGAGGAAACCTGGGATTGAATGCCATGCTGAAGGCTTCCGTAAAGGAACCGGTGGAGATGGTTCTGCATGATTTCGATAATAACGGAACGCTGGATCAGGTGATCTGTTCCTATCAAAATGGTGTCAGTTACCCCATTGCTTCATTGGACGAGCTGGCAGGGCAGATTAGCGGTTTTGAGAAGAAGTTCGCCAGGTATTCCGATTTTGGAGGTAAAACCCTGGGAGATATCTTTGATAAGAAAACACTAGAACAGTCCATCGTAAAAAGCGCAGTGCTATTTGAAAGTTGTATATTCCTGAATAACGGGGACGGGACCTTTAAAATAGATAAAACTACCCAAAGCAGCCCAGTTCTCCCCGGTTCGCGATATCACGGTTCATGATTTTAATGAGGATGGAAAGAATGATATTGTTCTTGTTGGCAACAATTATACGGTAAGACCTTCTCTTGGCCGCTATGATGCCAGTTTTGGCTGGTATTTATCAGGAGATACCGGTCAGATCTATAAGCCGCTCATGCCCGTAGAAAGCGGATTCGTGCTTAAAGGTGATGCCAGGCATATCTTGCCCATAACGATCTCAGGCAGGCGGCACCTTGTAGCCGCAGTAAACAACGGTGATTTACAGATCTTCAGGTGCAAATAAAATCGTCATGGCGGGTACCCGGACTTTCCTGTATTCTCCCCATCCCATGTAAAGCTCCTCGGTAAAAAATTGCCCATGAGTACAGTTCCGGTGAGAGATCGCGCTTACCTGAAAATTTATGTGGCAAGTGATAATATTATAAATTTTATTTTGCCCATGAATGCGAATAATGTAAATTTAAGAGTTGGAAAATACCTGAATCCGGGTTGAAGGCAAAAGTTGGATATTGATCGATAGGGTTATAGGGCGTTAATACAGGCGGAAGAACTACGTTTAAGGAGGGTTAAGTTCAGGCACGAGGTATAAGATAAAGGCAATTAATATAATACTCCTATGCTTATTAAAACATTTGGTGGCGCTGTTTACGGTGTAAATGCCGCTATTATTACCATTGAGGTGAACATCATCCAGGGGGCAAGTTTTTACCTGGTAGGGTTACCCGACAATGCGGTTAAGGAAAGTCAGTTTCGTATTGAATCCACTTTTAAATCGAACAATTTCAGGATGCCGGGCCGGAGGGTCATCGTGAATATGGCACCGGCAGATCTGAAGAAGGAAGGATCGGCCTACGATCTGCCGCTGGCCATAGGCATTCTGGCGGCCAGCGGGCAGATCCTCTGTCCCGATCTGGACAAGTACCTCATCATGGGGGAATTGTCGCTCGACGGTGGGGTCAAGCCCATCAAGGGAGTATTGCCTATCGCGATAGAAGCCCGGAAGAACGGTTACCGGGGCTTCATCCTTCCCGGTCATAATGCCCGGGAAGCTGCAGTAGTGAGTAACCTCGACGTGATTGGTGTGGAGCATTTCAACCAGGCGGTGGAATTTCTGACCGGGGAACTGAAAATTGAACCAACCGTAGTGGATACCAGGAATGAGTTTTTCGCCAACATCAACGATTATGAAGTTGACTTTTTTGATGTCAAGGGTCAGGAAAATGTAAAGCGGGCATTGGAAATTGCTGCTGCAGGAGGACATAATCTACTGATGATCGGGCCTCCCGGGGCTGGGAAAACCATGCTGGCCAAACGCATACCTACCATACTGCCGCCTTTGTCGCTGAACGAGGCCCTTGAGACCACCAAGATCCATTCTGTTGCGGGCAAAATGGGGAAAGATGCCTCCCTGATGACCTGCAGACCATTCCGGTCGCCTCACCACACCATCTCGGATGTCGCACTTGTAGGGGGCGGATCCTATCCGCAGCCCGGTGAAATATCACTGGCCCACAACGGCGTTCTATTCCTCGATGAACTTCCGGAATTCAAGCGTACTGTGCTGGAAGTGATGCGGCAGCCGCTTGAGGACCGGTGTATCACCATATCCCGGTCGAAGTTTTCAATTGAATACCCGGCTTCATTTATGCTGGTGGCCAGCATGAATCCATGCCCCTGCGGATTTTATAACCATCCGGAAAAGGATTGCGTGTGTTCATCGGGTGTGGTGCAGAAGTATCTGAACCGCATCTCCGGACCCCTGCTCGACCGGATTGACATTCATATTGAAGTGGTGCCCGTTCCATTTGAAAAGCTGTCGGAATTGCGGCCCGCCGAGTCCAGTGAGAACGTCCGGTACAGGGTCATCAAAGCCCGCAAAGTACAACTGGAAAGGTTTAACAGCCATGATGGGATCCACTGCAATGCGCAGCTTACACCGGCGCTGATGCGGGAGCATTGCCAAATCAGTCCCGAGGGGAATCAGCTGTTGAAGAATGCCATGGAAAAGATCGGACTTTCCGCCCGCGCATACGATCGAATTCAGAAGGTATCAAGGACCATTGCCGATTTGGAAGAAAGTGCGGACATCATGCCGCATCACCTGGCAGAAGCGATCAATTACCGGAGCCTGGACAGGGACAGTTGGGCGGGGTGAGGTAGGGAAAGGGAGGGGAGGGACAAGGGACGAGGAAGGAGGGAGAAGGGAGAGGGACAAGGGACGAGGGACGAGGGACGAGGGACCAGTTCGGCGGAGGTTCTACCTCAGCCGAAACTATCTTTCAGGCTCCAGCCTGAATAATAAGTATGCAATGTAATCATTTTGCTGAGAGATCAGGCACAGCTTGCCGATCATAAGTTTCGACACAGGTAGAACCTAAGCCGAACGTGGCTTACTTTCGGGACTATATCCGCATTGTACGGTTTAACAAATAATATCATCAATACGGAACAGTATTCAATCATTGTTGGTGTCGTCATAGCAAGTGCTGTTGTACCTGCACTTATTGCAAACAAGTTTTTCCTGCCTGAACATCTGCTCGAAAACCCAATACTTGATGACCTATTGCCAGATATTATAAAAGAGAAGAAGTAAGAGATAGAATTTTAATAACTTTATATACAGCAATTTCAGGATTGCAAAATAAATGAGGAAAAAGATACATCTTATCGGAAAATCATACACGGTCTCTTTCATCAAGTTTGATAGTTGTTGAGAAATCTTGTAGGAACTTGAAGACATGTTGCTTAAACATAGTGATTCTTGTTGTAATGTGCTTCATAAAAGATATTGATGATCGAATCATTGTAACAAATATTTCTGCAATTCAAGAGGCAAAGAATTACATCTGCGAACTGGCAGAGAAATATGGAACATCTAAAGAAAATTTAAGCCTGCAAAGAGTAATAAATGCAAAACGTACCAAAATCTGGGAGATACTGACTGACACATTATCAAGAAAAATATAAGGTTACGGTACATTTCCGAAAAAATATGTCTGATGAATACGATTCTGACATTAACAAACTGATTGAAATAACAAACAGGATAAATTATTAATCACTTTAAATTATTCACAATGGAAATTATTAATGTAAATGCATTGGAAATACTTGACTCCCGTGGAAATCCAACGGTTGAAGTCAATTTAACCCTTGAAGACGGAACTGAAGCCAGAGCAGCAGTACCAAGCGGTGCTTCAACTGGTGAACGTGAAGCATGTGAACTGCGTGACGGTGACAAAAAACGATATCTTGGCAAAGGAGTGTTGAAAGCCGTTGAAAATGTAAACAAAATCATTGCAAAAGAGATTGTTGGTAAATGTTTCGTCAGCCAGCGTGAACTTGATTATTCAATGATTGATCTGGACGGAACACCCAATAAAGCGAAACTTGGTGCAAATGCAATTCTTGGTGTTTCAATGGCTTATGCACGGGCTGAAGCCATAAGTTCTGGTGTACCGCTTTACCAGTATCTGGGTGGAAGTAATGCACATCTGCTGCCTGTACCATGCATGAATATCATCAATGGTGGAAAACATGCTGATAATAATGTAGATTTTCAGGAATTCATGATTGCTCCGCATGGTGCTCCAACATTTACTGAGGCTATCCGCATGGGAGCAGAAGTATTCCACACACTGAAATCAGTGCTGAAGGGAAAAGGTTATAGCACTGGAGTAGGCGATGAAGGTGGTTTTGCACCAGACCTGAAATCAAACGATGAAGCCGTTGAGGTAATTCTTGAAGCAATCACAAAGGCTGGATTATAAAGCAGGTGATGAAGTAAGTATTTGCCTTGACCCTGCTGCAAGCGAACTATGGGAAGACGGGAAATACAAATTATTCAAAAGCACAGGAAAATTCCTGACCAGTGATGAAATGGTAAAACTCTGGGAAAACTGGGTGAAGCAGTACCCAATAGTACTTAATTGAAGATGGATTGGCAGAAAATGACTGGACAGGTTGGGAAAACATGACAAAGACACTTGGCAAGAAGATTGAAATTGTTGGTGATGACCTTTTCTGCACAAATAAATCAATCCTGACGGAAGGCATTCAGAAGGGTGTTGCCAATGCTGTCCTGATTAAATTGAATCAGATCGGTACAGTTACAGAAACTCTTGAAACAATTGAACTGGCATACAAAAATTCGTATAACTGCTTTGTTTCGCATCGAAGTGGTGAAACCGTTGACAGTTTCATTTCAGATCTGACAGTTGCCGTAAATGCTGGTCACCTGAAGACAGGAAGTGGATGCAGGGGTGAACGCGTAGAGAAATTCAACCAACTTATGCGAATTGAACATGCTTTGGGAAATGCTTCCAAATTTGCAGGTAAAAAGGCATTTAAAAACTCTTAATTTTCTTACTTGATTAAATCTGACAAGGAAATATTTCATATTTCAATATTTATACATGACTCTGTAAATATCAAGGGCAGTATACTTTTGTAAAGCGGATTAGAAAGATTTTGAGCATTCTAAGATTCCTAATGAACATTATTTTAATAAATTATGTTTTAATTTAAACATAAGAGAATGGAATTAATTGTTATTTGTCTGGTGGCTTTTCTAACAGCCATCTTGACATTTTTTGTCTGAATTTGATCATGGAACAATCTTAATGCCCGTATTTGCGATATTTTTTCCAATAGAAATTGCAATTGCATTAACAGGAGTGGTTCATTTTTCCAATAACTTGTTTAAAATGACACTTGTTGGGAAAAGGGCAAGTGAAGAGGTTTGTGTTAAAGTTTGGCATTCCAGCAATTCTGGCATCATTTGCTGGTGCATGGTTGTTGCTTCGAATAACCAAGTTGCCTTCTCTTCTTGAATATCAATTGTGGGACAAAAATTTGGAAATCACACCTGTAAAACTTATTATAGCA
This sequence comes from uncultured Bacteroidales bacterium, assembly GCA_963800645.1. Classification (GTDB taxonomy): domain Bacteria; phylum Bacteroidota; class Bacteroidia; order Bacteroidales; family UBA10428; genus UBA5072. Next base: position 198,017 of record CAWDBX010000005.1, read on the forward strand.
ATACTATTAATTATCTTTTCTTTGCTTGAAATCCTGCCGTCATTGCAAAAAGTTCAATTCAGCAGGAATAAACTTGCTCTGGGTGGAGTTCTCAGCGGATTTTTTGGTGGTCTGACTGGAATTCAGGGTGCTATCAGGAGTGCATTCCTTATTAAAAGCGGATTATCCAAAGAAGCATTCATTGCAACCGGTGTTGTTATTGCAGCATTGGTTGATTTTACAAGACTTTCCGTTTATGCATCACGATTTAAAGAAGCCAATATGAATGAACATTTGATGCTAATAATCTCCGCAACATTGGCAGCCATAATTGGAGCATATATTGGAAATAAATTGTTAAAGAAAATAACATTAAGGTTCGTTCAGGTATTAGTGGCAATAATGCTGTTTTTAATAGCCATTGCCTTGGGAGCGGGAATTATATAAAGTTATCAGACAATGAAGAAAATTCAAAGCATCGCTTTTAGAACAGTTAATGACTACAGGTCAATTTTACCAAGATTGATTGTGGGTTTGGTTTTTCTTTCTGAGGGAATTCAGAAATTTCTTTTTCCTGAACTTGTCGGTGCAGGTCGATTCGAAAAAATTGGATTTGCAAATCCGGAATTTCTGGCAGCATTTGTGGCATCGTTTGAAATAGCCTGTGGAATCTTAGTATTGATTGGTTTTGCGGTCAGGGTTTCTGTGATACCTCTTCTAATCATAATGAGAACGGCAATCACAACCACGAAAATACCGATATTGACGGAAAAGGGACTTGGCAAATGGCTCATGATTCAAGAACCGATTTTGCCATGACTATGTTAATCATATTTATTCTTATTTATGGAGCGGGTACAATTATTAATCGATTACCTCTTTCAGCGAAAATAAAATTCAGCATAGATTATTCCAGTTTTATCAATAATTTACGCCACCTTATTCTGAAAAAAATTCACATTGCACAAAAAATCCAGTTCGGCGGAGGTTCTACCTCAGCCGAAATTATCTTTCAGGCTCCAGCCTGAATAAGAGGATGCAAGTAATCATTTTGCTGAAAAATCAGGCACAGCCTGCCATCATAGTTTCGACTCAGGTAGAACCTGAAGCCGAACGTGGAAGCAAGTCATCATTTTACTGAAAAATCAGGCACAGCCTGCCACCATAATTTCGGCTGAGGTAGAACCTCCGCCGAACCAGAAACCAGAGCCGAACCAGAATGATAACATTCTCACATAAATCTGTCCCGGAATGTTTACAAATCTACCTTGCCCGGAAATTCATTAAGATATTATACCTTTGGTAAATTAAGAAAAGTTGAAAGTACGAGATAGTGGAATGCCTGCAGAAGCTATGTGGGCATCCTTTTTTAATGTTGAACTGATTTTATCTGAATTACAAATCAACTCAGATATTAACGATTTAGTTGAGATTGGCTGTGGTTATGGGACGTTTACTATTCCCTCTGCAAAAAGAATAAAGGGAAAACTTTATGGCTTCGATATCGAAGAGGAAATGCTTGATATCGTAAACCAAAAACTTAAAAATGAATCCATAGTTAATGTTATTCTGGAACAGAGGGATGTGTTAATCCAGACAACAGGGTTGGCGGATAACGCTATTGATTATGTAATGTTATTCAATATTTTACATCATGATTCTCCCGCTGATTTCATTCATGAAGCATTTAGAATTTTAAAACCAAAAGGTAAGGTGGGAATAATACATTGGCGAAGTGATGTTGAAACACCAAGAGGGCCGCATCTGACCATAAGACCAAAACCAGACCAGATTCTTCAGTGGATTGACAAACAAAACTTTTCGGTTTTAAAAAAACCAGTGATTATTGAACCCTATCATTTTGGACTGGTACTATCCAAAATTTAACCAGTTCGGCCGAGGTTCTGCCTCAGCCGAAACTATCTTTCAGGCTCCGGCCTGAATAATGGATGCAAGTAATCATTTTACTGAGAGATCAGGCACAGCCTGCCATCATAGTTCGGCTCAGGTAGAACCTAAGCCGAACGTGAATACCAGTAATCATTTTACTGAAAGATCAGGCACAGCCTGCCAGCATAGATTCGGCTCAGGTGGAACCTAAGCCGAACGTGGATACAAGTAATCATTTTGCTGAAAGATCAGGCACAGCCTGCCATCATAGGTTCGGCTCAGGTGGAACCTAAGCCGAACGTGAATACCAGTAATCATTTTACTGAAAGATCAGGCACAGCCTGCCAGCATAGTTCGGCTCAGGTAGAACCTAAGCCGAACGTGGATACAAGTAACCATTTTGCTGAGAGATCAGGCACAGCCTGCCATCATTGTTTCGACTCAGGTGGAACCTAAGCCGAACCCGCTCAGGTTGAACCTGAGCCGGACTCAGCGAATGCAGTGGCTATTACCGGGTGATTATTTTTCTGTAACAATCTCGACAACAGCCTCCTTTAGGCCTTCAGCCCTGGCTGTCAGCACAATTTTACCTGCCCCGCCCTTCGGCCTGACGATGGCCAGGCATCGTCCCTGCCAGCTCTGCTTGCGTGGCTGCTGAAAGCTCGACATATCGGTGGGACTGCCGCTGCCAACACCGGCAATCTCACCGTTTCCACTGATTTCGAAGTTTACCATAATATGATCAGCATTTGGAACGACGTTCCCTTCCGCATCGGTAATCTCCGCCATTACGTAGGAAAGGTCATTCCTGTCAGTTTTGATGGCAGAACGGTCAGCTGAGAGCCTTATAGCTTCGGGTTTCCCGACGGTCTTGATGGTCTCCGAGGACGTTTCTGCTCCATTATCGAAACAACGGGCCGTAAGTGTTCCCGGTTCATACGGCACTTCAAAGGTTGCCGTGATGGATTTACTGTCATCCACAGCCTGTTCACCCACCGGTTTTCCGTTCAGTTCAAGCTTCACCAGTTTGCTCCGGGTGTACACATGCACCTGTATCTTTTCTCCTTCGTGGCCTTCCCAATTCCAGCTTTTTAGCTCGTCGGGGAAGCCCCAGGGACTGGTGATTTCTTTTTTGCCGGCCGGTATGGGTCTGTGCACGAACATGGAAACCTTGTGCTCACGCCAGACTACATGCTGATAGTAGTATGCGGGTTTAGGATTGCCAATCAGATCGATATCTCCCTGGAAATTAACAAACATGGGCCAGGAGTTGAAATTGAAAAACTGCATGATCGGAGGCATGGAGTTCGACCCGGCATCAATAGGATTACTATCAACCAGGCGTGGAACCCCTGTCCCTGCCTCACCCAGGTAATCCATCGCAGTCCAGCTGAAATTGCCAATGACATAAGGCAAATCTTCAACTGCCTGCCAGTTCTCCAAAGAAAGAGGGGGCATGAACTCGGAAGCATACATGATCCTCTCCGGATGTTTTTCATGATCGTTCCTGTAACTTCCAAAAGCATAGTTATATCCAATCACATCCATTAATGCAAGGTGTGGTGCTCTTTTTTCCCAGGTGCTTGGAAGGCCAAAATTTGCAGCCATATCCACGTGCGCCTCCGTTATGGCACGGGTAGGGTCATGTTTTTTTACTTCATTTACCAGATTGGCAGCTATCCTCAGTCCGGAGGTATCAGCAGCTTCCCCGATCTCATTGCCGATGCTCCACATGATGACTGAAGGATGATTGCGATCGCGGAGCACCATGGATTGTATATCTTTTTGCCAGTATTCTTTAAAAAACTTCGAATAATCCTCCACCGGGATGTCAATCCCTTCCGCACCAAAAAACGTAGCTGCCATAGCCATTTTTGACTGTTCCCACATATCAAATGCTTCATCGATAACCAGCATGCCCAGCCTGTCGCAAACATCAAGCAGGTAAGGCGAGGGAGGATTGTGGCTGCAACGGATGGCATTGAATCCGGCTTTCTTTAAAATCTCTATTTTTCTTTCTTCCGCCCTGTCAATGGCCGCGGCACCCAAGGGACCATTGTCATGGTGAAAACAACCGCCTTTTAGCTCAACGGTTTTGCCATTCAAAGTAAACCCGGTTTGCGGATCGAAATGAATGGAGCGGATTCCAAAAGAAGTACCAAGCTTGTCTTCAACTTTATTGTTGACCAGCAGTTCCACCTCGGCACGATAGAGATTCGGATTTTCCAACCGACCAGCGTGCAGGATTTACCACAGAAATAACCTGTTTAAGCTCAACCGATTTTTCCCCGGGTACGGATGAATCCAGTATGGATTTCCCCACTTCAGCTCCCGAAGGATCAAGAATCCTCACTACGTATCTGACCGGCAAATTCCTGCTGTCTGAATTTGTTACATGGGTTACTACTTCAACGCTGGCTTTTGTCTCAGAAGCCTCAGGGGTTGTTATATACACTCCCCATGGTGCAATATGAACCGGATTCACCAGCGTAAGCCAGGTATGCCTGTATATGCCCGAGCCGGAATACCATCTGGCATTCAGTCCTTCATTTTTTACCTGTACGGCAACGACGTTGTTTTGTCCGGCCGGATTAAGGAAAGGGGTGATGTCGAACCAGAACGAAGTGTAGCCATAAGGGTGTTTGCCCAGATGGTTACCATTTACCCATACATCAGCATTCATGTAAATACCGTCAAATTGCAGATAGGCTTTTTTCTCCCTGTCTGCCTCTTTTATAATAAAGCTCTTTCGATACCACGCAGTACCACCAACTGTATACCCGGTACCCATTTTACCGATGGATGCCTTTGAAAAGGGGCCGACAACCGAATCGGCCGACTGGCCGGGCAGATCCTCTATACTCCAGTCGTGTGGCAGGTCAAGTGTTCTCCATCCGGAGTCATCAAAGTCCGGGCTCTCGGCACCGGTGGGATTCGCCAAAATGAACCGCCATCCCTGGTCGAAGGAGAGGGTTCGAAGTTTTTCAAATGAATCACTTTGTTTACACCCTGAGTTTCCGATTAACAGGATGATCAGTGTCATGATGATTCCCGACAGTTTCAACCTTTTCATTTTTTTTGGGTTTTATGTTTGACAAACTGGTATTCATGGAGGAATAGTATCGAATGCAATCGAAGTAAAAATAAATCCTTACTAATTTGTCTAAGGGTAATCAAATCTAATGCATAATCACTGAAAATCAAAGCTTAATTTACCCATCATGCAACGTTCTCAGAAGGGGTATTTACTATCGTCTCCTGCCCGATGAGGGAATTAGCGGGGAGCTAAACGTGTCTGCGTTGACTATCCTTCTCCTGAAAAAATAAACATTTTGAAGTAATGCAGAGCGAACTTCCTTGCAAATTGCGGACTTTTATAATTAAAAGTTCCATAGGATGTTTTAGATAATTTGGAAACGATTAATTTAGCCGGTCAATATTCTATTAAAATCATTAAACAACCAGTATGAATAAGAAGTTTACAATAATCGTTGGCACCATGTTGTTTTTATTTGCAGCTGCCAGGATCAATGCTCAGGATGTTTATACCATCACCAGTGGCGAATTGCTCTTTCAGTCAGGTTCGATTGAAAAAAGCGGTGAAGAGATGAACAGCAACTTGCGATTTACACTCTGGTTTCACCTGGGAGAATATGTTCATCTTGATATTGGTAAAAACGTCGGGTTTTTTACCGGACTGGGTATCCGAAATGTCGGGTTTATCACCGAGGAAGACGACATCAAAACAAAGTACAGGTCCTACATGCTGGGAGCTCCCATTGCCTTAAAACTCGGATCCTTTAAGGACAACTTCTTTATTTACGGCGGAGGAGAATATGAATGGATGTTCCATTTCAAGCAGAAAACTTTTGTAAATGATGAAAAAATTAAATATTCCGAATGGTTCAGTAACCGGACACCCAGTTTCATCCCTTCTGTATTCGCCGGAATCCAATTTCCCTATGGCCTCAATGTCAAGTTCAAGTATTACCTGAACGATTTTCTTAACCATGATTATCAGGGATCGGGTGATTATGCCGATTACACGACATTTACCAATACACAGGTCTGGTATATTTCCGTTTCTTTCCAGATCAGGAATTCAGAGATGAAGGACATGCATGGTTTTACCAACGACATGGCGAAGTGGTAACTGACGGCTCCAAATATCTTCTTAAAATTATCTAGTAGTTAACCTGTAATTGATATAACTTTGTAAAGAATTTTGTTGATGGGTTATCCGGGAAAATGATTTTTGTTGAAACCCGAGTTTTATGGCTAGTTTTTAACCAAAATCTTTCCGTCATGAAAACGACTGCATTTTTATTGTTTTGTATTTTCCTGGGTATTATCTGCCCTCCGCTTTCAGCCCAGAAAAGTGATAAGATCGTAATAACAGGTACCGTACTGGATGTTGGACAAAGTCCTATCCTGAATGCCATTGTGATGATCGATGGTAAAAAGACAGAGGTTTTAACGGATTCAAAAGGAACGTATAAGATCAGGGTAAAACCGGATGCTTCGAGGATTGGAATCTTCACTTTTGGCAATGGCATAAGGGAAGAAGATATTGCGGGCAGGGACGTGATTGATTTCAATTTCAGTTCGGGGTTAATAAGTACGGATCTGCCATCCGATCAGAAGCCGGATCATGCTGTAGCCACCGATAGAGAGCTGGTGAACACCGGTTATAGTAAAGTGAAGAAGAAAAACCTGACTTCCTCGATCAGTAAAATAAACGGGACAAATTCCCGCAGGACATACGCTTCCATTTATGATATGATCAGGGAAATTCCGGGCGTACAGATTCATTCAAGTGGCGTGATCATTCAGGATTCGAGAAATCTTTTTGGATTTATTCCGGCATTATACATATTGGACGGAACTCCTGTTGAGGCAATTGACGATATTCCGCCTTCCACCATCGAATCGATTGAGGTACTCAAAGGCACTTCGGCAGCCATTTACGGATCAAGAGGATACGGTGGGGCAATCCTGATCACCACCAAAGTGGCCCAGCCTGAAACGAAATAATTTTTTGCACTCTTCCAGCCTTTATCCCGACGTATTCAGGTGGTTATAAACAAATCAGCTTTGCCTGACTGCCAGACAACGCTCCCGGATGGTTGCCCAGTTGCCGGCGGATATTTCTTCCTTCCTGGCGATCCAGGTTCCGCCAACAGCAATTACCTGGGGAATTGCCAGATAGTCCTTTGCTTTTAGCAGGTTGATACCCCCTGTGGGGATAAACTGAATACCCATGTGGGCGTAGGGTGCTACCAGGCTCTTCAGCATATCAATTCCTCCTGCGGCCTCCGCAGGAAAAAACTTTAACACTTTCAGTCCAAGATCCAAAGCTGCTTCCACATCGCTGGGGGTCATAATGCCGGGGGCGAAGGGGAATTCCTGTTTGATGGCTTCTTCAGCAACTTTACGGTTAAAGCCGGGGGCCACGCCAAATGTGGCACCACAATCCTTTGCCTTCTTAACCTGATCAACCGTTAAGATGGTTCCGGCCCCAATCAACAATTCAGGTCTTTCCTTGGCCAGTTTTTCCATGACTCTGGCAGCCGCTTCGGTTCGGAACGTAATTTCAGCTACCGGTAATCCTCCTTCCAGGAGCGCATCGGCAAGAGGCAAGGCTGATTCAACCTGTTCAATGGCTATAATGGGTATAACCTTATATGTTTTCAGGGTTTGATATAATTCCTGGAGATTCATGGGTAGTTTTTTTATTAGTCAAATCTATAAATAAATTTAAAGGCATCGGAACATGCTGGTCATTTCAAAAAGCAAAATATCCTTCAGGAAATATACTTAAAAATTCTGCGTTAATAGAATGACTCTTTGTTTAATAATCAGATTATTGTAAACTTATTTATATGAAAATGAAAACGATAGTTGTGGCATTACTGGCACTTTTTGTGGGTAATAATTCTGCGACTTACGGTCAGGACAAAATGATGGATCCTGCGAAATTTACAGGGGGTATTATCACCGGATACAACAGGGGGTTTGGAATTCAGGCAAATCTTACGGCGCATAATTTTGCCAGGGACTTCCCTTTTTTGTTCCGTTTCGGGATTGGGTACACTTTCCTTGATCCGGGAAATGCTGCGGATGCCCGGAGGATTTTTATAAACAATGCCACCAACGGAGTGCCGGAAAAAAAGGGCAGGTCAATTGATTACAGGATTGACTTTTTATTGCCAAGGACCATTTTCGGGGTGCCCAGTTCCTATATCGTATTTGGTCCGAGGTTTTCCACATTCAGGGGCAATTTCAAATACGTCGGAGGCAATGAAGATTTTGATGTCACGTCACATCAATGGGGAATCGGCGGCAGCATTGAACATCATTTCAGGATTTCCGGGAAACTTAATCTGGTTATTTGTTATGGTATCGATCAATATTTTCCGAGTACCCTTTCAGGGCACGATACCTCTTACAGTCCGCTCAATGACAATGTGAATCCGCAAAACGACAATCAAAACGACGATGCTCCCTTCACTTACAGGGATGCGGATAAGGCCATACGGCAGACCATGTTAATGCCGCGTGCCATGATCGGAATAAATTTTGGCCTTTAGGGAGTCACTTTTCCATACTTCTTTCGCAAATACCAGGCCATGGCCCTGGCTAAGCAAGGGCAGCTGCGCCAAATAAACGGAATTTAAAAAAAATTTCTTTTTTCTTGCTTTTTCTGAAGTAGTGTTGTATATTTGTACTATATATATAATACAATAATATAATACTACAATGATTAAGTTTGTTTTAGACCCCAAGGCAGGGGTACCTTTCTACCGGCAGATCATTGATCAGATCAAGTTCGGTATAGCATCGGGTAAGCTCTCGGTTGGAGAGCAACTGCCGACAGTCAGGTCGCTGGCGGTGGAACTGAAGGTAAATCTGAATACGGTGGCCAAGGCGTATAAAGAGCTTGAGATCCAAAACATTCTCGAGACCCACCAGGGCACAGGCACTTTTATCAACAAAAGTGAAACTGACCTTTCGGAGAAGGAAAGGCAGGCAAAGCTCCATGATTTCTGCAGGGAATTCATGACGATTGCATTTAACTACGGATTTTCCGTTGACGATATGATTCTTGAACTTAAAAAACACAAAAGCAATGAAAACTAACATTATTTCCAAGAGCTATTTCAATAGCATTTCGGTAACCGTACTGATCATTCTGGCAGGAAGCTGGACGGCCCTGTATTATTTTAAGATCATATCCCCGATAGGGCTGGCGGGATTGCTTATATTTTCGGTTTTGCTGTCATCGAGCATACAGATTGCCGATCAATGGGAAAAAGCAGTTGTTCTGCGCATGGGCAAGTACAGGGGATTGAAAGGTCCGGGCATCTTCGTCATTATCCCCATTGTCGACCGCATTATGAATTACATTGATCAGCGCATCAGGGTATCTGATTTTAAAGCCGAACAAACCCTTACCAAGGATACCGTACCTGTTAATGTGGTGGCTGTGCTATACTGGACGGTATGGGATGTGGAGAAATCTGCGCTTGAGGTTCAGAATTACTACGAAGCCATAGAATATGTGGCACAAACCGGGTTGCGTGATATTATCGGCCGGCATGAACTTGCAGAGTTGCTGCAGGAAAGGGAGAAAATTGCCCGTGACCTGCAGATTCTGCTCGATGAGATTTCAACACCCTGGGGTATTACCTGTCAGAATGTGGGGATAAAAGACATTACCATACCCCAGGCGCTGGCCGATGCCATGAGCAAGGAAGCCCAGGCTGAAAGAGAGCGGAGAGCCCGTGTTATCCTGGGTACTGCCGAAACGGAGATTGCAGAGAAATTTGCCAAGGCCAGCCAGGAATATATCAACAATCCGGTTGCCTTGCAGCTCAGGGCCATGAACCTGATCGGTGAGGGCCTGAAGGAAAAAAGTTCCATGATCATAGTACCGAGCACAGCACTTGATTCCATGAACCTTGGGGTTTTAGGCGGTTTGGCTGCCCTGGGAAAACAGCAGCAAAGTATCACTGAATCAAACGAAGAAAAAAACGTAACTTCCGTTTAAATTCATTTCGAAGAATAGCCATGCTTTTGTCAGCCCGGGAATTCCAGATCTTCGTCAAGCCTGTAGGCCCAGCCTGCAACCTTGATTGTGCCTATTGTTATTACCTCGACAAGGCGGTGTTGTTCGGAGAGGACAAGGTATATCACCTGTCTGATGAAATGCTTGAGATCTATACCCGTCAGCATATGGAGGCCACCACGGAGCCGGTCATCACCTTTTCCTGGCACGGAGGCGAGCCCCTCAGGGCGGGCCTGAATTTCTACCGCAAAGCAGTTGCCCTGCAAAAAAAATATAATCATTCCGGCAGGAAGATCGTCAATGGAATCCAGACCAACGGTACGCTTATCAATGAGGAATGGTGCAGGTTCCTGGCCGGGGAGCAGTTTATGGTCGGTGTCAGTATCGACGGTCCTGAGGAATTGCATGATATTTACAGGCTCACCAAGGATGGCAAGTCCACCTTCAAACAGGTGATTCGGGGATATGACCAGCTGGTCATCCACGGCATCGATCCGGAGATCCTGTGTGTGGTGAATGCTGAAAACGTGAACTTCCCGATGGAGGTATACAGGTTCTTCCGTCAGCTGGGGACACCCTTCATCACTTTCATACCCCTTGTGGAAAAGCAGATGACCAATCCGGCAACAGTGAGTTTGAAATCGGTTCCTGCTGAGGCTTTTGGTCATTTCCTCTGTACCATATTTGATGAATGGGTTCGCAGTGATATAGGCAGGGTCAAGGTACAGCTTTTCGAGGAAGCCACACGCACGGCCTTTAAGCAGCCACATACCCTTTGCATATTCAAACCTGTATGCGGAGGGGTACCGGTGGTGGAACACAACGGGGACTTTTTTTCCTGTGATCACTTTGTGACCCCGGAGCATTACCTGGGTAACATCCGGGAAATTGCCCTGGCGGATCTGCTGGATAGTGACCGGCAAAAAGCATTCGGGCAGGCAAAATTGATTACCCTGCCCAAATACTGTCTGGAATGTGAAGTTAGGGATATGTGCAATGGGGAATGCCCGAAAAACAGGTTCATCAACACACCCGACGGGGAACCGGGATTAAATTACCTGTGTGCAGGATACAGGCAGTTCTTTAATCATTGCAGGCCGTTTGTGGAGGCGGTAGCCCGCACATGGAGCGGCAAAGCATAATTGAATTTGAAATGTTTCCCAAAAGTCCGCCCCTGCCGGCAGGCAGGGGCGACATGATGGTTGATGATATTATTTCAGCTTCTCCTTAAAAAACCCGATCGTCCGCTCCCATGCCAATTTGGCCGCCTGTTCATTGTACCGCTCGGGATTGGAATCGTTGTTGAAGGCATGTTTGGCGCCCTCATACATGAATATCTTGTATTCAATGCCGGCCTTCTTCAGGGCTTCCTCAAAGGCAGCAATTCCCTGGTTAATACCTGCGTCGTCCCCTGCATAATGAGCCATTACAGGGGCTTTTATTTTAGCTACATCCTCAGGAGCCGGCTGACGGCCATAATAGGGAACTGCAGCGTTGAGTTCAGGGGAATTCACCGCTACCTGATTGGTCATGGCTCCTCCCCAGCAGAAACCGGTACAACCTACCTTGCCTGTGGAAAGGGGATGGGTTTTAAGGTATTTGACCGCAGCAACAAAATTCTTTGTGGTCTGTTCTGCATTTAACTCACCAATCATCGTCCTGGCCTTATCGGGATCGTTCTCAGGTGTTCCTCCCAACGGGGAGAGGCCATCGGGGGCCAGTGACAGAAAACCTTCCTTGGCCATACGGCGGGTTACATCCAGAATATGAGGCTGCAATCCCCTGTTTTCATGGATGATAATGACTGCAGGATACTTCGTTTTCTTTTCGGGTCTTGCCAGAAATGCTTTCACATCACCAGTTTCACCCGGGTAAGTAAGGTGTTCAGTAACCAAACCGGTTTCATCCTCCGGAGGAGTACCGGCAAGGGTATTACTGCCACCGAGAAGGGGCAGCAGGGCAGTTGCAGCAGCAGTGCTGCCTGCGTACAGGGTAAGTTTTCGCAGGAAATCACGGCGATTGATTCCTCCACGTTTGTAATCCTCAAAAAGCGAGTTAATTTTTGGATTCATCAGGGGTCAGTTTTATGTTGACTAAATTGAAAATTCAAGTCAATTTACAAAAAAAAACGAAAGGTGATCATACTTTACACTTGCCTGGTATTACCTTCCTCCCGGAGGACAGTGGTCATTCAGGTAATTGGTCAGCAAGGTATACAGATGCTTCCGCGTATTACGGCCTTCGTAAATCCCGTGGGAGCGGTTGGGATAAGCCATCATGGTGAACTGTTTGTTGTATTTGACCAGTTCATTGACGAGCATTTCCACATTCTGGTAATGAACATTGTCGTCGCCGGTTCCGTGAACGATCAACAGATTTCCCTGCAGGTTTTTGGCAAAGTTCCTGGGCGAGCCATCAAAATAGTCAGTCTGGTTCTCTGCGGGCAATCCCATGTAACGTTCCATATAAATATTGTCGTAGGTATGCAGGTCCGACACTGCGGCTACGGCCATGCCTGTTTTGTAAATCTCCGGATAGCGGAACAACAGGTTGAGGGTCATGCTGCCGCCGCCACTCCATCCCCATACTGCCACTCTTTCAGGATCGATAAAACTCCATTTCAATACTTCTTTGGCAGCCATGGCCTGGTCCCGTGAATTAATTACTCCGGTTTTACGATAAATGCACTTTCTCCAGTTACTGCCTTTCAGACAGGGGGAACCTCTGTTGTCCAGCGCCATTACGATATAGCCCTGCTGTGCCAGCATAATGGTCCACAGGTCGAGCCAGTTGTCAGTGGCCACCTGCTCCCAGGGCTCACCATATACATAAAAGAAAACAGGATACTTTTTCTGAGGGTCGAAATCAGGGGGCTTTGTCATTCTGCCATCCATTTCCACGCCATCTGCCGTGGTAAGCGAAAAGAATTCAGTAACGGGCCAAAGGAGTTTCCCGATTTTATTTTTATAGGCGGCATTGTTTGCCAGGATTTTAATGGTTTTATGGTCGGGCAGACTTACCAGGCTGACCTCAGGTACTGCATGGATACCGGAATGGCGATAAACCGCAAATTTACCGTTGGGGCTGACATTATACCGGTTCATCCCTGAGATCCCCTGTGGGGTAACCCTGACAGTATCTCCCTTTCCGGTAAGCGATACGCGGTACAGGTAGCGCTGTGTGCTGTTTCGGGGGGACGCACTGAAATATACGAGTTTATCGGTGGCAGCATAATAGCGGGCAACATCATATTCTCCGGGAGTAATCACCATTTTTTGACCTGTTTTCAGGTCTATCTTATAAAGATGCCGCCAGCCATCGGTTTCTGACATTCTTAATACAGATGATCCATTGCCGGTAACCAGAAGATCTTCCATTTCCCATCCATCTGCAGTTACATCGGGATAAGTTATATCAACCCAGGTATCTTCGGTTTCCTGGTAGAGCATTTTTAGTTCACCAGTGGTCAATGTATAAGTATAGAACTTCAGGTTGTTTTGTCTGCGATTGATTTGCTGGATCAACAATACATTTTCGTTAATCCATTGCATGCGGGGTATATAATTTTCCCGGGGTTCACCGGGGAGCGGTATCCAAAGTATTTTTTTATCAGCTGTATTCAATATCCCGACTTTGCAGGAAGACGGGGGCTGGCCGACCTTGGGGTATTGCACCGGTAAAACGATCGAATAAACGGAATCTGTATTGTTGATCATATAAAATGTGCCGGTAGACGAGGCATCCAGCTGCCAAAAGGCAATATGATTTCCGGAAGTGTTCCAACGGAATCCGTCACGGCATCCGAACTCTTCTTCATATACCCAGTCGAACGTGCCATTGATGATGTCTCCGTTCCCGTCAAAGGTAAGCTGGGTGACAGCCCCATTGGTAAAATTCTCTGTGTACAGATTGAAGTTGTGTACATACGCAACAAACCTGTTATCATTTGAAAACTTGGCAAACATCAGGGAGGATGAAGGGAATTCGGCGCCCAAACGGCTCAATTTCTGGGTGAGCAAATCAAAAACCCAGTAATCACCTTTGGAATTGCTTCTCCATACCCTGCTGCTGTTGGTAAAGATCAGCACTTTCGATTCATCGGGTGATAAGGTAAATTCTTCAATCCCGATGGGAACGGTATCGCCCTGTGGAACCAACTTATCGGCAGAAATAAAAATGCTGCGTTTTTGTGTCTGGGTTTCCACCTTTACCAGGTCGTTCTGACCTTTATTCCCAGCGGAGGGTTCGCTGACAATATAAGCATTGCCTCCGTTGATCCATTGTATGGTGGGAGCATACTGCTGCCGGAATTCTGATGAGCCGAAAACCCTGTCAATGGTTAACAGACTGGAATCGGTGGGAACCTGTGTGATGGCCTGAAGGGAAATGAATAGTAAAGTCAGTGCAAGAGAGAGTAACTTTTTGTGATTCATGATGAGGTTATATTAGAAAGAAAATGGTTTTATGGAATAGTCATTTTACGGACAGGGCGCAACCTGGCGCAATTCCTTACCCCAGTCCTTAAAAAGTGCTGGCAATAGCTTTTACCGGATCCAGTCGGGCCGCCGTGAAGGCCGGCATCAGCCCGGCAACTACCCCTACTGTTGTACTGATAAAAAGTCCGAAGGCAATATTTCCGGCACTCAGGAAAATATCAAAATTCTGTCCCCTGGCAATGAGTGTCCCGATATAAATGAACAGCAGTCCCAGCAATCCGCCGATAATGGAAAGCAAAACCGATTCATACAAGACTTCCATGATGATATAGTAGTTCTTGGCTCCCAGGGCCTTTTGTATGCCGATGATGCTGGTTCGCTCCTTAACCGATACAAACATGATATTGGCTATTCCGAAGGCACCTACAAGGACAGCAAAAATTCCGATAAACCACCCGGCAATACCCACCACTTTAAAGATCTGATCGATGCCCGCACTCATCAGGCTGGTCTCGTTGAGGGCGAAGTTATCTTTTGACCTGGGGCTCAGCCTGCGGATAGATCTCATGGCCAGGCGGATGCCTTCCTTCATTTCATCAACGGTCAGTTTTTCACCCGCTTTTACCCAGATTTGCGGATTGCTGTTCTCATTTTTCAGGTCGACCATATTGGCCATAACTCCGATGGGTATCAACACCACTTTGTCCATGCTGCCGCCTCCCAGCAACGACTTACCCTCCTTGGTAAAAACGCCGACAATAGTGCTGTTTTTACCTTTGATGCGGATACTTTTCCCCAAAGGGCTTCTGCCCTGGAACAATTCATCGGCGAGTGTAAAACCTATAATACAGTTGTTTTTACTGGAGTTGATTTCCAAAGGAGAAAGAAAACGTCCCTGTGCAATGTTAAAACTGCGGATTTCCGTAAACTCATTGGATACCCCCCAAAGTTGAAAGCTTTCCGCTTTATTGTCGAGATATTCAACGTCTGTTTGTACAGCGGCAAGAAAACATACTGTTTTTATGTCCTTCATCCGGTCCTTCAGTTGTTCATATTCCCGCATGGTGGGTACCGGCCGGTTAATGTACTCCCACCAGGCAAATTCGGTTCCGTTTTCAGGTGCCCAGGGCCACTTTTCAACCACCACCACATCGTTACCAAGTGATTCGACCGTTTTTCTCATATTCGATTCCATGGAATCAAGCACGGTAAAGACCGAGACTATGGAAAAAATTCCAATGGTTACTCCGAGAAGGGAAAGAAGGGTGCGGAGTTTGTTGAGAATCACCGTACGGTAAGCCGACTGGAAACTTTCATATAATAAATAATACCATCGCATAGGATACAGGAATATCTAAAACAAAGATAAGAAAGCGCTGTTTATTTTATTAAAAAATTAATATCTTGTAGCCGTGCTGGCAGGTTTTCTTAAATCTCTCCATGCACGGTCATTTCAAGACAAAACCTCAACCCATAACCACCATTTTTATGAAAGATAAGAGAATTAAATCCGCTTTAATTTCGGTTTACAGCAAGGACTATCTCGAAGAAATTGTTCGCAAATTGCACGCTCTGAATGTATCGATCATTTCTACAGGGGGTACCAAGGAATTTATAGAAAAACTGGGCATTCAGGTAACCGCAGTGGAATCGCTTACAGGTTATCCTTCGATTCTGGGGGGCAGGGTAAAAACACTGCACCCCAAAGTCTTTGGAGGCATATTGGCCAGGATGGACAATGATGCGGATACCCGGGAGCTGAAGGAATTCTCCATTGACCCTGTGGACCTGGTGGTGGTGGATCTTTATCCGTTTGAGGAGACAGTGGCTTCGGGTGCTATGCCGGATGAAATAATTGAAAAAATCGACATTGGCGGAATATCCCTGATCCGGGCAGCAGCTAAGAACTATCAGGATGTGGTGATCGTACCCTCGAAAAGTCAATATCCGTTGCTGATGGACCTGCTGGATCAACAGCAGGGTTCCTCCACGCTGGAACAGCGAAAAAATCTGGCCCTGGAGGCATTCGGAGTGACTTCGCATTATGACACGGCGATCTTTAATTATTTTAACAGAAACAGGGAAAAACTGGTTTTCCGTCAGAGCGTTAACGTGTCAAAGTCATTGCGATATGGAGAAAATCCCCATCAGCGCGGCACTTTCTACGGTGATTTTAACAAGATTTTCGATCAGTTGCAGGGGAAAGAAATTTCCTACAATAATCTGCTTGACATTGAAGCAGCCGTATACCTTATCGATGATTTCAGGGAAACCACTTTTGCCATTCTGAAACATAACAACGCCTGTGGAATTGCTTCCAGGCCTGATTTGATAAATGCCTGGACAGATGCCCTGGCAGGCGACCCTGTTTCGGCATTCGGCGGAATATTGATTACCAATGTTGCTGTTGATGCAGAAACTGCTGCAGAAGCCGACAAGCTCTTTTTCGAAGTCATCATTGCCCCTGCATACGATCCCGGGCATTGGAGATCCTGAAAAAGAAAAAGAACCGCATTATACTGGTGCGCAAAAACACGCCATTACCCCTGGTGCAGTTCAGGAGCATGCTGAACGGCGTGATTGAGCAGGACAGGGATGTTAAAACCGAATCAAAGGCGGATATGAGACCGGTTACCAGACGTTTGCCCAGTGAGGAGGAATACGAAGATCTGGTGTTTGCCAATAAAGTGGTGAAGCACACCAAATCAAATACCATTGTGCTGGCCAGGAACGGGCAATTGATCGCAAGCGGAGTCGGGCAAACCAGTCGCGTTGATGCCCTGAAGCAGGCCATTGCCAAAGCCCATAGCTTCGGATTTAAAACTGAGGGGGCAGTAATGGCGTCCGATGCTTTTTTCCCCTTTGCCGATTGTGTTGAAATTGCCAATAATGCCGGAATAAAGGTAGTTGTTCAACCCGGTGGCTCGGTACAGTGATCAGGATTCCATTGATTTCTGCGATATTCACGAAATGTCAATGGTATTTACAGGCACCAGGCATTTTAAACATTGATTGTCGTAACCTCCTGACTTTTTATGCGTTTATAAGTTTGCTATTTTTAAGCAATTAATATCTCAAAATATTACCTTTACCAAATTCAACAGATATAAATTTTTATGGGAATATTTTCGTTATTTACCCAGGAGCTTGCCATAGATCTTGGAACTGCTAATACCATTATCATTGAAAATGATAAAATTGTAGTGGATGAACCATCGATAGTCGCTATAGATCAGACCACCAAGAAACTTATTGCCATAGGGGAGACAGCCAGGCAGATGCATGGTAAAACCCACCAGAACATTCGCACTATCAGACCATTGCGTGATGGTGTGATTGCTGATTTCAATGCCGCTGAACAGATGATCCGCGGAATGATCAGGATGATCAATCCGAAGAACCGGTTTTTTACGCCGTCGCTGAGGATGGTGGTCAGTATCCCTTCCGGAAGTACTGAGGTTGAGATCCGTGCAGTACGTGACTCTTCGGAACATGCCGGCGGACGGGATGTATACATGGTATATGAACCCATGGCCGCAGCCATTGGTATAGGATTGGATGTTGTAGCACCTGAGGGCAATATGGTGGTGGATATTGGTGGCGGAACCACTGAAATTGCGGTCATTGCTCTTGGCGGCATTGTCTGCAACGAATCGATCCGCATTGCCGGTGATGGTTTTACAGCAGATATTCAAGCCTATATGCGGCATCAGCACAATATAAAAGTTGGGGAGCGCACGGCAGAGGATATTAAGATTTTCGTCGGTGCCGCTTTACCGGATATCGATAATCCACCGGCTGAATATACCGTTAGAGGACCGAACATGATGACGGCTTTGCCCATTGAAATTCCGGTTTCCTACCAGGAAATTGCCCATTGCCTGGATAAATCGCTTACCAAGGTCGAATCAGCGGTCCTTTCCGTGCTTGAGCAAACTCCTCCGGAATTGTATGCAGATATTGTTCAGAAAGGCATTTATCTTGCCGGTGGAGGAGCTTTATTACGGGGACTCGCAAAACGGCTTTCAGATAAAATCAGCATCACTTTCCATATTGCTGAAAATCCGTTGCACGCAGTAGCCAGAGGAACCGGCATCATTCTTAAAAACATTGAAAAGTATCAATCACTGCTGATCAGATAGTAATCTGTTCCAACCGGGTATTTAAAGGATGAGAAATTTATTGCGATTTATACTTCAGCATCATTTCCTGATCCTGTTTCTGCTGATTGAATCGTTTTCACTTTTTTTACTCTTCAGTGCAAATCCTTATCAGAGGGTGCGCTTTTATGGTGCTTCGCACAAAGTTTCAGGCAGGATCTCCACACGGATTGAGAATATTAAGGATTACTTTGCCCTGTACAACGAAAACCGCAAACTTTCGGAAGAAAACGCCAGGTTGTATAATCAGCTCAAATCGTCTTACAGCATTGTGAGCGCCGATACAAACTTTTCAGGAGACTCCCTTTCATCCAGAAAATACCTGTACCTGACTGCACGGGTAATCAACAATACGGTCAATAAGCAATTCAACTACATTACCCTTGATAAAGGGGAGCGAAGTGGTATCGGACCGGATATGGCCGTTATCAGCAGTGATGGCATTGTAGGGATTGTCAAATCCGTTACCCCTAACTATGCAGCTGTTCTTTCTGTACTGAACCGCGATTTTATCATCAGTGCCAAGATTAAGAAAAACGGGTATTTCGGTCCTCTAAGCTGGAACGGCAATTCTTCCGAAAGAGCCACCCTGGTGGATATACCACATCACGTGAAGATCAGTAAAGGGGATACAATTATAACAAGCGGTTTCGGAGGAGTATTCCCCGAAGGCTTTCTGATTGGCACCATCGATGATTTCAGACTCAAAGGAGGCAATTACTATGAAATTGCCGTGAAATTATCAAACGATTTCAGAAAGCTGAATTATGTGCAGGTCATTCAGAATTTCGGCAAAATGGAAATTGATTCCATTGAAAAATCCGTCAGCCAATGATCAGAGAATTTGGAAAATACCTGCTGCAATTTGTTGTGCTGATCCTGGCCCAGTTGTTAATCTTTAACAACATTGAATTTTCAGGGTATATAAATCCCTATATCTATGTTCTTTTCGTACTGTTACTGCCCTTTAAAACCCCTAATTTTATTCTGTTGATGAGTTCCTTTACACTGGGACTTGTTGTTGATCTTTTCATGGGCACTCCGGGCGTGCATTCAAGTGCCACCTTGCTGATGGCATTTAGCAGGCCTTTTGTAATGGCCTTGTATTCCCCTCGCGAGGGTTACCAGACTGGAACTTATCCCCGGCTGGCACAATTCGGAATGGAATGGTTCGTTAAATATACCGTCACACTTGTTTTGGTGCACCATTTTGTACTTTTTTATCTGGAGGTCTTTACTTTTCATCATTTTTTCAGCACTTTATTAAGAGCCTTGCTAAGTTCAATCCTAACATCCCTGTTGATTATCTTAAGTCAGTTTTTCATTTTTCGGAAGAAGTAGATGGATCAGTTTGCAACCCGCAGGAATATTATTGCCGGAATTTTTATACTGGCTGCCTTTGTATTGATCATTCGGTTGTTTTATATTCAGGTAATTGATTCCAGTTATAAGCTCTCAGCGGAAAACAATTCAAAACGCATTGAAATCCTTTATCCGGCGCGCGGATTGGTGTACGACAGGAATGGCGAGCTGCTGGTATACAATATGCCGGCCTATGACCTGATGATTGCGCCCTATGAACTTAAACCATTCGACAGCACAGAACTTTGCGGGATACTCGGTATTGATATCGACAAACTGCGACAGGGCATTTCCCGGTCGTTTGATCCGAAATACCGGCGTGAGCCTTTTGTAAAGCAATTATCGCGGGAAACCTATGCCCGGTTGCAGGAGAAATTATTCAAGTATCCTGGATTCTATGTCAGGTCCCGTACCCTGCGCAAATACAGCCGGGAGTTTGCCGCACACCTCTTAGGTTACGTCGGGGAAGTGGATGAAAAAATCATCGCCTCCAATAAGGATTATGTGATGGGGGATTACATAGGTATCAGCGGACTGGAGGGATACTATGAGAAAGTACTGAGGGGCGAGAAAGGACAGGAGGTGCTCCTGGTAGATGTTCACGGCAGGGTAAAAGGCACTTATCAGGATGGCCGCTTTGACAAGGATGCCATTGTGGGTAAAGATCTGGTTTGTACTATCGATGCAAAGCTGCAGGAATATGGCGAAACGCTGATGAAAAACTATAAGGGCAGTATTGTTGCCATAGAACCCGCAACAGGGGAAATACTGGCCCTCATCTCCTCACCATCCTATAACCCGTCTTTACTGGTGGGACGGGAGCGCACGCTGAATTATACAAGACTGGAACGCGACTCGTTGCTGAAGCCTTTATACAATCGTGCCCTCATGGCCAATTATCCGCCGGGATCCACCTTTAAGCCGATTCAGGCACTGATTGCCCTGCAGGAAGGAGTCATTAATATAAACACATCATTTTCCTGCAATCAGGGATTTTATGCACGCGGCGTTAGTGTCGGATGCCATATTCACAGCAGTCCGCTGTCACTTTTACACGGTATTGAGAATTCCTGCAATGCATACTTCTGCAATGTGTACAAACGGATTATTGAGAATCCGAAATATGGCAATCCGGAACAGGCTTATAACAGCTGGCGCGATTATGTGATGTCATTCGGAGTCGGGAACCGTCTGAATGCTGATTTTAACAATGAGCTGAAAGGTTTTATCGCTCCGTCGAGTTATTTTGACCGGTATTACGGATCAAACCACTGGAATGCATTGACTACCATTTCGCTCTCCATCGGTCAGGGTGAAATACTGGTGACGCCGCTTCAGATGGCGAACTGGACCGCTTCCATTGCTAACCGGGGATATTATATAATTCCCCACGTCGTCAAAGAAATAGAGGGCATTGATACCATTGAGCACAGGTTCACGGAAAAGCATCTCATTAAGATCGATACGGCAAATTTCGGTCTGGTTATCAGGGGCATGGAGCTTGCAGTGAATGGGGGCCCGGGAAGAACTGCAGGAATTGCCCAGCTTAAAGACATTGTGGTCTGCGGCAAAACCGGTACCGCACAAAATCCTCATGGCAAGGACCATTCTGTATTTATAGCATTTGCCCCAAAGGATAATCCCAGGATTGCCATATCGGTTTATGTGGAACACGGTGAATGGGGGGCTTCCTATGCAGCACCCATTGCCAGCTTAATGATTGAAAAATACCTGACGGATTCCATTTCTCCGGGGCGGAAATGGGTGGAAGCCAGGATGCTTAACAGTAATCTTCTATACAGCAAATGATTGACAAATTAAACCTCACTGAAGAAATCGACTGGACAACCGTCGGCTTGTATCTGCTGCTGGTGATCTTTGGCTGGATGAATGTACTGGCATCCTCTTACAACGAACAATTTACATCGATTTTTAATATCCGGCAGAACTACGGTGACCAGTTGTTATGGATTCTGGCTTCATTGGTCATGATCATACTTCTATTCGCTATTGATCACCGGTTTTTTCATTTTTTTGCCTGGATCATATACGGATTCTCGATTTTACTGCTTATTGCCGTACTGGCCTTTGGGGTAGAGGTCAATAATTCTCAATCGTGGATTCGGATTTTGGGATTCAATTTCCAGCCTTCAGAATTCGTGAAGATATCCACTGCCCTGGCGATCGCCCGATACCTGAGCGGTTATAACATCAAGCTATGGACATGGAGATCCATGATTGTCATGACGGTGCTGATCGGATTGCCCGTTGGCCTGATCAGTCTTCAGCCCGATTGGGGAACCGCGTTGGTTTTCAGCTGCTTTATCCTGCTGATGTACCGCGAAGGCATGCCAGGCTGGATTCTTGCATTAAGCCTGTTCGTCACCATCCTTTTCCTCATGACCTTGCTGATGTCCAATACCACCGTGATCATTATCCTGATTGTACTGGCCATTACCCTGTTTGGAGCCATCAACCGCAAGCTGAGTCATGCGGTATACGCCACGGTCATTATAACGGCCTTTTATTTTGGTTTGCGGTATACGTTGCCTTTATTGCAGGTTAATCTGAGTACTTATTACTTAATACTTGCTTCCCTGGGGGCATCCTCGGTTGTATATCTGATACTGTCGTTCAGCCGGAAAATTAAAAATGTTGTCCTGGTGCTTATTTTCCTGTCGGGTTTCATTGGATTCACCTATACCGTGGATTATGTTTTTGACCACATGCTAAAACCCCACCAACAGACACGTGTAAACATTCTTCTGGGGAAAGAGACGGATATTCGCAACGTGGGATATAACCTGAACCAGTCTAAGATTGCGATAGGTTCAGGGGGGTTCCTGGGTAAGGGTTATTTAAAGGGAACGCAAACCAAGCTTGACTTTGTGCCCGAACAAAGTACGGATTTTATCTTTTGTACGGTGGGAGAGGAATGGGGTTTCCTGGGTACCACCATCGCGATCCTGCTTTATGCAGGATTATTAATCAGAATATTGTATATCTGCCGAACGTCAGCGATCTCAGTTTACCCGTATATACGGTTACGGGGTGGCCTCCATCTTGTTTTTCCATTTCGCCGTAAATGTAGGCATGACCATAGGAATTTTCCCGGTAATCGGAATTCCTTTACCATTCTTTAGTTATGGCGGATCATCCATGCTTGCCTTTACCTTGTTGTTGTTTGTCCTGGTAAGGCTCGACTCTGTCAGGAAAGTGTATATCAAGTAAGGAGAACCCGCGGCCATGTGAAGAAATCAGGTCTGCCGGCGGGATGCGTTCAGGAGGTTAATGAAATGATACCCGGAGGGTATTCTTCATGGTCGAGAATGATTCCAAAGGATTTGGATACATAGCTGATGAGTGACGGAAAAAACGCCGAGAACTCCGATTCAAACTTTTCATAATCCTCCCGCAGCACTTTGATGGCAAAATCGGTTTCTTCGGGCAGTGTGGTGCGGCTTGACATACGATGCAGTATATCTTCCAGACCCTCAATGGTAGAGTATTTTTGAATCCAGTTGTTCTTGATGAAGGAAGGAAGGAAAAGCTGCACGCCTTCGGGCAGCGCATCCAGATGACGGCAAAGCACGGTGTGAACCTGAAGGACAAATTCCTGGATCGGCTGGTTGGAATAAGTGGCCCAGCCATTCACCAGGAAATGATCATAAAAAATATCAATGATTATTCCGGCGTATTTGCGGTAGCGTTCCATGATCCTGGCCTTACTGCGCTTCACGATCAGATTGGTATCGGTGAATGAGTCTATGTGCCGGTGCAGCATGATTCCTTTACGGACCTTTTCGGAATAACGCGCCAGTTCAAAACCCTTGACATAATCGCCAATAAAGTTACCCACCAATATTTCTTCATTGGTGCCCGATAAATAGATATGGGCTAAATAGTTCAAAATAATTAATTTGTAAACAATTTCATGTCGTTATAAAGTTAACGAAACAGATAATTACCTACAATAATTGTGCAAATTACTTATTAAAAAGTAATTAACGTGGAATTTTTATTGCATGAAATGGGCAGGGAGGCAAAAATCATTTACCCTGCGGGGTATTGAGCCGATTAAATCCGGTTTTTAATCTTTTTTGTTTCTTCCTCAAATCCTCTTTTTTCCAGAAGGGCAAACATATTGGTTTTATAGGCCTCAACACCCGGCTGGTCAAATGGATTCACCTCCAGGAGATATCCGCTTATTCCGCAGGCTTTCTCAAAGAAATACATCAGTTGGCCCACGTAGTATTCGTTCAGTTTGGGCAATTCGATGCGAATATTGGGAACACCGCCGTCCACATGGGCCAGCATGGTGCCAAGTTCCGCCATTTTATTGACCTCATCCACACGCTTTCCGGCAATATAATTTAATCCGTCCAGGTCTTCCTTGTCTTTTGGAATAAGAAGTCTGGATTTTGTTTCAGCTACGGAGATTACTGTTTCGATCAGCAGCCGTTCCCCTTCCTGAATGTATTGTCCCATAGAATGCAGATCAGCGGAAAAATCAACACTGGCGGGAAAAATTCCTTTTCCTTCCTTGCCTTCGCTTTCTCCATAAAGCTGTTTCCACCATTCTGCCAGAAAGTGCAATTTGTTTTCAAAATTTGCCAGTATTTCAATTTTCTTACCCGAGCGGTATAGCATGGTTCGTGCTGCAGCGTAAAGGCAGGAGGGATTCTCCTCAAAGGGAGTGGTGGAAGAACTTATTTTTTCCATATCCATGGCGCCCTTTACCAGTGAGCGAATGTCGAATCCTGCAATAGCCAGGGGCACCAGTCCCACCGGTGTCAGAACCGAATAACGGCCACCGATATCATCGGGGATAATGTAGGTTTTATAACCCTCCCTGGTGGCAGTAATGCGCAGTGCCCCTTTCCTGGCATCAGTGATGGCGACGATCAGGTCTTTTGCTGCGGCCTTGCCTACTTTCTTTTCAAGATGGGTTTTCAGAATCCTGAAAGCAATCGCTGGTTCGGTGGTGGTCCCGGATTTGGAAATTACCACAAGGGCATATTTCAGATGATCCAGCGTTTCAATTAACTCATTCAGATAATCTTCGCCAATGTTTTGACCTGCATACAGAATGATCGGATTTGTTCTGGTTTTCTTCAGGTGAAGGAAGGTATGTGATAATGTTTCAGCTACAGCACGGGTACCCAGGTAAGAGCCTCCGATGCCGATGACAACCACTGCATCTACTTGCCTGCCGATCAAAGCAGCGGTCTTCTCGATATCCCTCAGCTCAACATCTGAGATGGAGGAAGGAAGGTTTACCCAGCCCAGAAAATCATTGCCTTTCCCGGTCTTGTTTTCCAGTGCCCTGGCAGAGGCCGTTGCTTTGGCCGATAAACCATAGATGTCGGTTTTGGGTACAAAACTGAATACTTTGCTGATGTCTACTTTTAACGCTTCCATGGGGGTATGTTTATTTTAGTTTTTCTGTTAATAGTTTAATTTCAAGTGCGGGAGAAATCTTGTCGTACAGGATATGATATACGGCATCGATAATGGGCATATTCACTCCGAAGCTTTTATTCATTTCGCGTATGCAGGCAACCGCATAATATCCTTCGGCGATCATGTTCATTTCGAGCTGAGCCGTTTTTACCGAATAGCCTTTCCCGATCATCATGCCAAAGGTGCGATTGCGACTGAATTGCGAATAGGCAGTTA
Organism: uncultured Bacteroidales bacterium; assembly: GCA_963800645.1. Taxonomy (GTDB): domain Bacteria; phylum Bacteroidota; class Bacteroidia; order Bacteroidales; family UBA10428; genus UBA5072. The sequence continues at coordinate 223,591 of CAWDBX010000005.1, forward strand.
CCATGACATCGCCCAGGTAAGGTGAACTAAGCAGCTTCCGCTTGCTTTTGTATGTTTTGGCCAGGAATCTTTTAATTTCCATCATGGCATTGGATATCAATACTGCCTGGAAATTATCGCCATAACCCAGTCCGTGGCATATACCTGCCGCAATGGCAATAATGTTTTTGAGCACGGCTGAATATTCCGTGCCGTAGATATCCTCCGAAGTATTCACCTTAACATGGTGACAGCTGAACAAAGGGGCCAGTTCAACCGATTTTTCTATTGGGGAAGAAGCAATGGTAAGATATGAAAGCCGTTCCAGTGCAATTTCCTCCGCATGGCAGGGTCCGCTGATAATGCTGATGTTTTTGAACGGAACCTGATAGTTCCTGTTAAAGAATTCCGCCACGGTGAGGTTATCTTCGGGTACGATACCCTTGATGGCTGAAATAATTGTTTTATCGGCGAACTCACCCTGGAAATCCGCAAGCGATTCTTTTAAGAAGGGGGCAGGAATGGCGAATACCAGAATATCGGATGATTCTATGGCGTCTGTAATGGAACTGAAGAAACTTATGCGAGAAACATCAAATTCTATGTCGCTGATATATTTCGGGTTATGCCTGAATTCTTTAAAATAGTCAATGGTTTCTGCAGAGCGTACAAACCATTTAATTTCAGGGAGATTGTGTAATACTATTTTTGCCAATGCCGTAGCCCAGCTACCGCTTCCCATGATCGCGACCTTAGGCTGATCAGACATCTCGGTTCTTTTGTTTTTGTGAGTAGCAAAAATAATATTTAAATTAATACAGGTTATTCCGGGTTGAATAAAAAGAATTTGCACCCCACGAATAGATGTTTCACCAGGACTTTGGAAGATTACCAGGCTGCACCGCTGTGCAGGATGATCCGGTAAAAGACAATTCATTCGACAGGAGCATTATCGCGCAAGTGTATCGGTTTTTTCCGCACGGGATCAGGACGAAATGACAGGGAAATGGCCGGACTAAATCCCAGCACCGGATGCCTGGAAGCCGCCAGGTCGATGAATAGGAGTCTCGAGTGAAATGCAATTCCGAAGGAATAGCCGGGGTACTCCCCTGAATAAATACCAAATCGGGCAATCAACTTTTGCTCCAGGTTGATTTCAATTCCACCCCGGTACTGCAGTTTCTCGTGGGCCTGTTTCTCCGCTTCAAAGCAAATCAGTACTTCCTGGCCAAGTTGATATCCCAATCCTGCCTGTCCGGTTACAGGGAGGTTCAGGTATCCTGCGGGAACATAATGCTGACAGGCAGGATTAAAAACCTGTAATCCGATTGTCAGGTCCGGGAGCAACAAAGCCTGGATTCCCAAAGCAGGCACCAGTGCAGAAAGATTTCCCATATCAGAAGGCTGGTGAACGGTAAGATAATGCAGCCCGATACCGGCCCGGAATCTGTGGCCAAAAGCTTTACCAATGGAAAGACATAGCTGGTTTTCACGATAAGAGGCATAGCCGTAGTTGGAAAAGTAAAAACCAAAGGTGCCTGACCTGGTTGGCATGCAGATCGAAAAGGCCCCGGTACCCAATGCCGGAACCAGGAAGTAATTTTCATAATGGATGCTGAATGACGGACTGGTGATCGCTGCCAATCCGGCCTGATTGCCTATACCTGACCATTCATCGGCCAGCATAACCCGGACACCGGCCATCCCAAGCGACCGAGCATTGCCGTGAAACACCCGATTATCTGCTGCGCCACCATTGGTATATAGCAAAGAGATCAGCAACCCTGCTACCACTGTTGCTTTCAAATGAGTAAAAGTTAATATCCTTTAACACCTTATATTTCAGAAATAAACAACCCATTAACGTAAAAAGACTGCCGGATCTGTCAACCCACTTTGTGGTTAAATTTTATCCTGGAAAATTCCTCATTGGCCAATAATATCTTTTTCTTAAGATCCTCTTTGTGTTTTTTCATGGTGGCAGCCACCTTCCCATCCTGCAGGGCAATGATCTGGGCGGCCAGTATGGCTGCATTCAGTGAAGCATTAATGCCTACCGTGGCTACCGGGATGCCCGGGGGCATCTGAACAATGGCAAGCAGGGCATCCAGTCCCTCGAGCGATGCTTTGATGGGAACTCCTATCACAGGCAGATTGGTCATAGAGGCGATCACCCCCGGCAAATGAGCTGCCATACCGGCTGCAGCGATGATTACCCTGATTCCGCGCGATTCAGCATTTTTGGCAAATTTTTCTACCTCGGCAGGTGTACGATGTGCGGATAATGCATTAATTTCAAAGGGGATTTCGGCGTCATCCAGAAATTTGGCAGCTGCTTCCATGACCGGAAAGTCGGAGGTGCTTCCCATGATAATACTTACAAGGGGCTTCATTCGGCTAAAATTAAAATTCCAGCCTAATTTAAGGCAAATATTTGTATCTTGCGAATCTTATAGAAATCAGTTTTCATGGTAAAAATTGCGCTATACGACAAGGAATTTGTTCTGTATATTCCTGCGGAAAAAATTCAGGCGCAGGTGCAAAACATTGCTGAACGTATAAATTCCGATCTGAAAAATGAAGAGGTGGTCTTTATCGGCGTTCTTAACGGTGCTTTCATGTTTGCCTCTGATCTTTTGCGCAAAATAAACTTCAATTTGCAGGTTTCCTTTGTCAAGCTCACCTCTTACCAGGGAACTTCCAGTACCGGCAATGTAAAGCGACTCATTGGCATTAATGAGGAATTGAAAGATAAAACCGTAGTGATCATTGAAGATATCATTGATACAGGGAATACCATTGAAAGTATTATCAGCCAGATCAAAGGCTTCAGACCCCGGCAGGTATTTGTGGCCACCCTGCTGCTCAAACCCGAATATTATAACAAGGATCTTAAGATCGATTATGTAGGGTTCCGCATACCCAAGGATTTTGTGGTCGGATACGGTCTCGACTATCATGGTTATGGCAGAAATCTTCGGAGTCTTTATAAGATAGTAGAATAACTTCCACTTTAAATATTAAATCTATAACAGTCATATTACTATGTTGAATATTGTATTATTCGGCCCTCCAGGCGCAGGGAAAGGGACACAGGCCGTGAACCTTATTGAAAAGTATAAATTAATTCATTTATCAACAGGGGACATCTTAAGGGGAGAACTTGCAGCCAAATCACCTCTGGGTTTGGAGGCAAAAAAATTCATGGATAAGGGCGAACTGGTCCCCGACGAAGTAGTCATCGGAATGATCGAAGTAAAACTCGACCAGAATGCAGGCGCTAACGGCTTCATTTTCGACGGTTTTCCGCGTACCAAGGCACAGGCAGGTGCGCTTGACAGCCTTCTTGCCAAAAAAGATACTGCCATCAGCGTAATGGTCGCCCTGGAAGTTGAAAAACAGGAGCTGATCAATCGCCTCATGGGCAGGGGTAAGGTCTCTGGCAGGGCGGATGACCAGGATATGACCATTATCGAAAACCGCATCACCGTATACAACCGTGAAACTGCACCGGTAATTGATTACTATAACGCCCGGGGAAAATTCAAATCAGTGGATGGTATGGGAACCATTGAAGATATATTTGAGAGATTGTGCGGGGCGATTGATCAGGTGAAATAGTTAAGTGGTGCAGATACGGTCATCAGATACCTAAAAAATGTCAGAATCCAGTTTTGTAGATTATATAAAGATTTTTTGCCGGTCGGGACGGGGAGGCAAGGGTTCGGCGCATTTGCGGCGTGAAAAATTTATACCCAAAGGCGGACCCGACGGCGGTGACGGAGGGAGGGGCGGACATATCATCCTTCGCGGCAACAGTCAGTTATGGACGTTGTTGCACCTGCGTTATCAAAAGCACATTTTTGCAGGGCATGCCGAAGATGGCATGAAATCAAACAAAACAGGGGCCAATGGTGAAGACGTAATTATTGAGGTGCCTTTGGGAACTGTTGCCCGCATGGCAGACAGTAATGAATTGCTGTTCGAGATTACCCAAAATGGGGAAGAGCATATCCTGGTGCAGGGAGGTCGGGGAGGACTGGGAAATACCCATTTCAAATCGGCCACGAATCAGACACCACGTTATGCACAGCCTGGCGAGCCGGCGGTGGAGGGTTTTTATACGCTTGAGCTGAAGATTCTGGCCGATGTAGGTCTTGTGGGATTGCCCAATGCCGGAAAATCTACCCTTCTGTCGGTTGTATCTGCGGCAAAGCCAAAAATAGCCGATTACCCGTTTACCACACTGGTGCCAAATCTGGGCATTGTGAAGTATCGTGACTCCCGTTCTTTTGTTATGGCTGATATTCCTGGTATTATCGAGGGAGCACATGAAGGCAGGGGGCTTGGCCTCAGGTTCCTTCGTCACATAGAACGCAATTCCATATTGTTGTTCATGATACCGGTAGATTCCAGGAGCATCTCGGGAGAATTCAAGGTATTGTTGAATGAACTGAAAGAATATAATCCTGAACTGCTCGATAAAAAAAGAGTACTGGCCATCACCAAAAGTGATCTTGCCGATCCTGAACTGATGAAAGAAATGAAGGCCGAACTGCCGGAAATACCCTGGGTGTTTATCTCCTCTCAGACCGGCACCAATCTGCAAAAACTGAAGGATATTCTTTGGAAGGAACTTAATGCTTCCGGTGATGATTGAAACCCTGAATAACATTGATCAGCAATGGCTTCTGTGGCTGAACGGTCATCATTCCCCTTTTTTCGACCAGGTCATGTATTTTGTATCGGGCAAGTACGAGTGGATTCCTCTGTATGCAGTCATTCTCGCTTTTATTATCCGGAAGTATCGCTGGAAATCGTTATGGATTATGCTGGCCATAGTAGTCATGATCACCCTGAGTGACCAGATCGCGAATCTTCTGAAATCGGGAGTGAAACGACCACGGCCTTGTAAAGACCCAGAAATTGGGCACCTGGTGCATCTGGTCAACAATTACTGCAGGGGAGCATTCGGCTTTGTATCGGGTCATGCGGCCAATTCGTTTGCACTGGCGACTTTTGTTACGTTGCTGTTCAGAAGGAGATGGGTTTACTGGGCCATGTTTTCATGGGCCGGTATCGTCTCTTACAGCCGCATCTACCTGGGGGTACATTATCCGGGGGATGTGATGGGCGGAGCATTCATTGGTGCCTTACTGGGATTGGGCATATATTTTGCCATCAGAAAGCGAATCGGCTATTCCTAGTTCCCGTCAACAAATCGTACGAAAAACTGTTGTATTTTTACAGTTGTGAACACCTCACCTAAAAATCAAAACAATGGACCGACGGCATTTTGTTAAAAGCGCCTCAGCCGCTGCAGGATTTATGGCCGTAAATCCCCTGGGATTTAAACTGGCGCCGGAAGCAGGCAAAAAATACATGGCTGACAGGGTTATTCTGGGTAACACCGGGATCGAAGTATCAAGAATGGCTTTTGGTACCGGAACCAGTGGTTTTGGCGGGAGTTCCAACCAGACCCGTCAGTTGGGAATCAGGGGGCTTTCTGATCTGCTGAAGGCAGCCTATGATAAAGGTGTCTTCTTCTGGGATTCGGCCGACCAATATGGTTCTCATGCACATCTTAAAGAAGCACTAAAGCTTGTCCCAAGGGAAAAAGTAGTGATACTGTCCAAAACCCACGCATCGTCGGAAACCGAAATGAAGGAGGATCTCGATCGTTTCCGGAAAGAATTGGGAACCGATTATATCGATATCGTATTGTTGCATTGTATGACCAGCAAAAACTGGCCCGTTGAAAAGCAGGGGGCCATGAATTTCCTGTCGCAGGCAAGAGAGAAAAAAATTATCCGGGCGCATGGAGTATCCTGTCATACGCTGTCAGCGCTGCAATCAGCGGCAGCTTCCCCCTGGGTGCAAATCGATCTGGCGCGCATAAATCCTGCAGGTGCGGAGATGGATGCAGACGTACCCACGGTGGTGCAAATTCTTAAACAGATGAAGGAATCGGGCAAAGCCGTTATGGGAATGAAGATTTTCGGCGCCGGCCAGCTTGTCAAGCGCAAAGATGAATGCCTTAGATTTGCTCTGGCCCAGGACTATCTGGATTGTTTTACCATTGGTATTGAAAATCATGATCAACTGCTGGATCTGGAAAAACGAATATCTGCTTTGTGATTCTGCAGGTCATTGAGATAGTCTGAATCAAAAAAAAAGTCCTATTTTTGAATTGTTTTCTCCGAGTTTTCATTTCTAAAGGGACCATCCCATGAAATGGAAACCGATGGGTGCCGTTGGAAACGTTGGCGCCTCCCGATGGAATTATCCTGACTTTGGAAAGGAGACTTTATGGAGTATATTTTTCTGGCTTCCCTGTTTGTAATCGCCTTCCTTTATTCCTCTGTGGGCCATGGAGGCGCCAGTGGATACCTTGCACTGATGGCCTTGTTTGGGATTGCTCCGGCTTTTATGAAATCCACCTCCCTGTCGCTGAATGTTTTTGTGGCAGGCATTGCATTCTTTACTTATGCACGTGCAGGTTATTTGAGATTCAGGCTGATCCTGCCCTTTCTGATCACCTCGATTCCCATGGCGTTTGCGGGAGCACTTGTGAAAATCAAGCCCGATGTTTACGAGATCATACTTGGCATATTCCTGTTATTTGCCGTGGCGCGCATGATATTTATTCCCGGGGCCATAGCCGAACACCCTTCCAGTCCTGTGTTTTGGCTTGCCATGCTGATCGGTGCCGTATTGGGATTCTTCTCCGGGATGATCGGCATTGGTGGAGGTATCATCCTCAGTCCCATCCTCATCCTTTTTCACTGGGCCACCGTAAAGGAATCCGCTGCCGCATCAGCTTTGTTCATTTTTCTTAATTCCCTGTCGGGCTTATCAGCGCTGGTCCATGGTGGCCTGCAATTCGAGCCGCGGTTGATCCTGTGGATCACAGCGGGTGTGCTGGGAGGTATTGCCGGTTCATACAGCGGAAGTTACCGGCTGCAACCCGGAAAGTTGAAATATGTCTTATCGGCTATTCTACTGATGGCCAGTATAAAGCTTTTTATTTTCTGAAATGATCCCGGCAGCATTACCACGGCTCTTATTGATCGCGGGGACCGGAAGGGATTCCGGAAAGACAACTTTTATATGCCATGTAATCAAACAATTCAAAGATACTGTACCGCTTGTTGCCATTAAAATAAGTTCCCACAGGCACAAATTTGTACCTGGCGGCAAGGTCGTTATTCAGGATGATCACTTCACCATCATTGAAGAAAACGATGCACAAACCGGTAAGGATAGCTCCCGGATGCTTGCGGCCGGGGCATCCAGATCGTTTTTTGTGATGGCAACCGATGAGCAACTGGTGAAGGCCATTGATAAAATAATCAACCTGAACGGATCCGATACTTATTATATCTGTGAGTCAGGAGGTTTAAGGCAATATGTGGTACCGGGTGTCTTTTTCCTGGTGAGCCACCATGGGGAAAATCAAAGAAAACAAAGACCTTCAGGGTTTAATGGTTTCCCCGATGCCATGATCACTTTTGACGGACAACAGCATCACTTCAACAGGAACAGGATCATAATTGAGGAAAACAGCTGGAAAATTAAAAACGATGATAACCTTTGAACAAGCCCTGCAAATCGTTGAATCCTCGGTAACTCCCCTTGCGGCGGAAAGTATTCCCCTTGCACGCGCCCTGAACAGGATTTTGGCCAGGGAGGTGCATGCCGATTCGGATATGCCTCCTTTCAACAAGGCCGCCATGGATGGATTTGCCTGCAGGAAGGCCGATCTGGGGAATGTGCTCGACGTTGTCGACGAAATCCCTGCAGGGGGCATTCCCAAAAAAACTATCGGGGACAACCAGTGTGCACGAATCATGACAGGGGCCATGGTACCCGGTGGAGCCGATTTTATCCTCATGAAGGAACATACGGAAAATGTGGCATCCGGCAGGATTCGTCGCATCCTGGTAAGTGAGCATGAGAATATATGTTACAAAGGTGAAGATGTACGGGCGGGGGATATCATTCTTTTTCCCGGGACCAGGTTGTTGCCCCCGCACCTGGCCATGCTGGCATTTGTAGGATGCGTTTTCCCAATCGTTTACAGGATGCCTGCCATAGGTGTACTATCAACAGGCAATGAGCTGGTAGATCCGGCATTGAAGCCGGGTGCCGGCAAAATCAGGGAAAGCAACGGCTGTCAGTTAAAGGCACAGGCAGAGCAAATGGGACTTTCCGCTGATTATCTGGGTATTGCTCCGGATGATGAGGATATTTTATATGGGATGATGGTCAAGGCACTGGAAAAATACGAAGTGGTATTAATATCAGGCGGAGTGTCGGTAGGAGATTATGATTATGTGCCTGCGGTATTAAGCAGATTGAATGTGGAACCCCTTTTCCATGGGATGAACGTCAAGCCCGGGAAGCATCTGCTTTTTGGAAAAAGAAAGGACCGGTATGTTGTCGGCATGCCCGGGAATCCGGTTTCCTCGCTGGTACAGTTTGAAGTCCTGGTGAAACCTTTGCTGAACCGGCTCATGGGATACACCGGCAGGCCGTTATGGCTGCCTGTGCCCCTTGAGGAGACTTATAAGCGCAGCAGGCATGATACATTGTTTTTCATACCGGTTGATCTCACTGAGCATGGCACTGCACTGCCACTGGAATACCATGGTTCTGCCCATATTCATGCCTATATAAAGGCAAAGGGCATCATGGAAATCCCGGTGGGCGTAAACGAAATTAAAAAAGGAGAAATGGTGCATGTTCGACCGCTTTAACAGGCATATTCATTATCTGCGGATATCCGTTACGGACCGCTGCAATTTACGCTGCCGGTATTGTATGCCGGATAAAGGGATCCGGTTGATCCGGCATGAGGACATACTTACTTTTGAGGAAATTGAGGGCGTGGTTAAAACTGCAGTTAGGTCTGGGCATTGATAAGATCAGGCTCACCGGCGGTGAACCGCTGGTGAGGAAAGATATCACCGAACTTGTTGGCATGATATCCCGGGTAAAAGGGATCACCGATCTTGCCCTTACAACCAATGGCGTGTTGCTGAAGAATTTTGCCGTCTCATTGAAAGAAGCAGGATTGCAAAGGGTGAATATCAGCCTGGACACCCTGGATCAGGAAAAGTATAAACACATTACCCGGGGGGGCGACCTAAAAGAGGTTCTTGAGGGTATTCAGGCAGCCCGGGATGCAGGTCTGGATCCGATAAAAATAAACTGCGTCGTTTTTAAATCCTCAGATGAAAGGGATGCCTTGCTGGTTAAGGATTTTGCGGCCCGGGAGGGTTTTCAGGTAAGGTTTATCAGGCAGATGGACCTGGAGAGCGGTGAATTCTCTGTGGTGGAAGGAGGGGAGGGGGGCAACTGTTCCATTTGCAACCGGTTAAGAATAACCGCAAACGGCATGGTCAAACCATGTTTGTTTGATAACCAGGAGTTTTCAGTAAGGCAATTGGGTGCGGAGGAGGCCCTGATGAGGGCCATGCACAGCAAACCCCAGCAGGGGTGTTCTAATTCATCGGGCAGGTTTTATAATATCGGCGGGTAGATCAGGGAATGATGGCAGGCTGCAACCTGTCATTTAAAATAAATTCAAGGGGGATAACAAATGGAAAAATTTTCGCATACAGATCCACAGGGCAGGGCCAGGATGGTTGACGTGGGGGATAAGGAAGTCCAATACAGGGTGGCAAAGGCATCCGGATTTATTCAATTGTCCGATGACGTATTGGCATTGGTAAGGGAGAATCTGATGAAAAAGGGAGACGTGCTGACGCTTGCTGAAATTGCCGGCATTCAGGCGGCAAAAAAAACGGCGGATTTGATACCGCTTTGTCATAATATTGTGCTGGACAAAGTTCTGGTAACTGCAAAGATGGAAAATAACGGAATTGCTGTTACCGGTGAAGTGCATGCTACCGGAAAAACCGGTGTTGAAATGGAGGCGCTTACTGCCGTAAGCATTGGCCTGCTTACGGTATATGATATGTGCAAGGCGGTTGATAAGAATATGGAAATTGGCCACGTTAAACTGATTGAAAAAACCAAAACATCTATACCCTCGTGATATGGACAGGATAAAAGTACTTTCAGTAAATATTTCTGATAAAAAGGGAACCATCAAAAAGCCTGTTGGGGCCATCGTTCTCAACAACAGGGGGATTGAAAGTGATGGTCATGCTGGTTCGTGGCACCGGCAGGTAAGCCTGCTCGGCAGAGAAAGCATTGAAAAAATTCACCGGGCAGGAAGCTGAAGTATGGTGAATTTGCGGAAAACATTACTACAGAAGGATTTACGTTTACAAAATGCGTCCGCTGGATCGGCTGGCGGCGGGAAAAGTGTCATGCTCGAGGTTACCCAGATCGGTAAAAAATGTCATGGGAAAAAATGTGCGATTTTCAAGGAAACCGGAGATTGCGTGATGCCCAAAGAAGGTATTTTTGCCGTGTGATCCGGGGAGGAACACTGAAGGCAGGTGATACTGCTGGTATATGAGCCGAAAGTCATCCGGGTAAAGGTGATAACACTCAGCGACCGCGCCAGCAGGGGAGAGTATGACGACCAAAGTGGACCGGTACTGAAACAGATGGCGGAAGAATATTTTTCAGGGGAAGGCCGTCATGTTGAAGTTCAAATGAGTATAATCCCCGATGAGCCCGAACCTTTGAAAGCTTTAATAGCGGAATACGGCAAAAGAAGCGGATATTATTTTACCACCGGAGGAACCGGCATCGGGTCCCGGGATATCACCCCGGATGTTATTAAACCTTTGCTCGATAAGGAAATTCCGGGTATCATGGAAATGATCCGGATCAAATACGGGACGCAGCATCCAAATGCCCTGATAAGCAGGAGCCTTGCAGGTGTTGATTAAAAGAACCATTGATATACGTTTTGCCGGGTAGTCCAAAAGCAGTCAGAGAATATGCCGGAGAAATATTTAAAACCTATGAGCATTCGCTCCGCATGCTTCACGAAATTGACACCCACGGATGAGAAACGTCGAACTCACCGGTATTGTGCTGGCCGGAGGGAAAAGCAGCCGGATGGGGCGGGATAAAGCGCTCATGGAATTCCGTGGCAGGCCGCTGATTCAACATGCCGTAGATATCCTCAGGCAGGTGTGCCAGAAGGTAGTCATCAGTTCGAACAAAAAGGTCCATCATTTGCGGGATGCGAGATATGGCCGGATGAACTGGCTGTTCAGGCGCCCATGGTGGGTATTTATTCCTGTCTGAAGCGGTCATCGCATGCCTGGAATATCATTCTTTCCTGTGACATGCCCCTGGTAGATCCGAAGTTGTTTGATTTCCTTGCTGTCGCATGACCTGACCAAAGATGTGATCGTGCCCGTTCATGATGAGGTGAGTATTGAGCCCCTGTGTGGATTGTACAACCGCAGCGCGGTTCCCTTGTTGGAAAGAAGCATTCAATCGGAGCATTCAGTCTGATGGAATTCATCCGTGCAGCCAATCACGAATTGGTGGAAATAGGCCCCGGAATGGAAGGATACAGGAAGGAGATGTTTACAAATGTTAATGCAGCAGATGATTTTGACTTGCTTTCCACCCCTTAGTATTTTAACTTTATAACCTCAAAAGAAACCTGCTGATGGCCCTGGCTGTACTGAAAAATATCGTGATTATTTTTGCCCTCTCCACTTTTGTTAATTATTTATTTACCCGGATAAAGGTACCCACCATTCTGGGGTATTTGATTACCGGTGTTTTAGTGGGCCCTTCATTTCTGGGAATCATCCACTCATCATGAGGAAATTGAGTTGATGGCGGAAATCGGGGTGGTTATGTTATTATTCACCATTGGCATTGAGTTTTCACTGAACCATTTGCTCAAAATCAGGAAAATTGTGTTTCTGGGTGGCTTCCTGCAGTTGTTGTTTACCGTGGTGGTTACCCTTCTGATTGCCAGAGGTTATGATATCGACTGGACCGGGGCTCTTTTCATAGGATTCCTGACCGCACTGAGCAGTACCGCCGTTGTGCTGAAGATTTTGCAGGAACGTTCGGAACTCACTTCCAATTATGGCCGCACGGTTCTTGGGCATCTTGATCTTCCAGGACCTGTTGCTGGTCCCCCTTCTTTTGATTACGCCTATTATGGGCGGACAAACCGAATTGGATTGGCATCAGCTGGTTATTTTGCTTATTAAAGGCTGTTTTTATTATTGGATTGATTTATGCCGGGAATCGCTGGATAATGCCAAAACTGCTCCGGGCAATAGCCATGACCAAAAACCAGGAATTGTTCCTGATGAGCATCCTCCTGATCTGTTTGTCCGTAGCACTATTGACCTCTGAACTGGGCATGTCACTGGCTTTCGGCGCATTTCTGGCCGGATTAATGATTTCGGAATCGGAGTACAGTCATAATGCTTTCGGGCACCTTATTCCGTTTAAGGATACTTTCGCCAGTTTTTTCTTTGTTTCCATAGGGATACTGCTCGATTTGAATTTTGTATTTGATCATCCCTGGCTTGGTGTTCCTGACCGCCCTGATGCTGATCTTTTCAAAAGCACTGCTGGCTGGAGGTACAGCCTTTTTACTGGGTCATACCTTCAGGGGAACGATCATGATCGGGTTTGCCCTGAGTCAGGTTGGCGAATTTTCCTTTATCCTGGCCAAACTTGGATTGGATTTTGCCATTCTCTCCACCTTTCATTACCAGTTATTCATTGCCGTGGCGGTGATCTCCATGTCATTTACACCTTTGCTGATGCAGGTTTCAAGGCCATTCTCAAACCTTCTTTTAAAATTGCCGTTACCCAGGAGACTGGTGGATGGAATTTTTCCTCTGCCCCAGGTGGATATACCTGAATTCAGGAATCATCTGGTTTTTATCGGCAAAGATTCAAGGGCGCTGAATTTATCCGTCATGGCCAAAAATCTGAATTTGCCTTACATTTCCATCGTATTCGACCCCGATTCGGTCAGAAAGCGGCAGCTCAAAGGTGAAATGGTGATTTACGGGGATGCGGTGAATGAGCCTATTCTCCGCAAGGCACATACCGACCAGGCCGACATTGTTGTGATTTCGGTAGGTAACCTGATTACCTCCATGGCGATCATTGAGAAAGTGAGAAGCATGAATCCTCATGCCTATATTATCGTACGCACCAGGAAGGTGGAGGACCTCGAGGAGCTGTATAATATTGGTGCCAATCAGGTTATTCCGGAAGAGTTTGAAACCTCCATTGAATTATTTGACAGGGTACTGTCGAAATTGCTGATCCCACGCAAGGAGATAAACTCGGTCATCGCCAGGATCAGGGATGATAATTATGGCATTTTCCTGGAAAAGGAAACCAAAACCGACCTGTCGGTTTTAAAGGACCATGCCAATATTGAGATTACCGCAGTCAAGGTGGATGAACATTCCCCGGTGATCGGGAAAAGCCTGCTGGAAATGCAATTTCGAAGAACCTATGGTGTGACCCTGGTGGCCCTGTTGCGGAAAAAAGTTTTAATAGACAACCCGGACCCGGAGATCCTCTTTGAAAAAGGAGATACGGTTTACCTCATGGGACGTTCGGAACAAATTGCCAATGCCACGGAATTGTTTGCCAGAAAAGTCATTCCAAAAGATAATATTGTTGATACTTAAAGAACTGCCATGAAAGTAACCGTATGCCGAAAATCTCATTTTAATGCTGCACACAGGATCTTCAATCCGGCCTGGGATGACCGCAGGAACGCGGATGTTTTTGGATTATGCAGTCTACCCAATTATCACGGTCACAATTATGATCTTGTTGTTAAAATCACTGGCGAAGTAAATCCTGATACCGGGTATGTATTCGACATGAAAAAACTTAAAAACATTGTCGATGAAAACATTGTCACGCGATATGACCATAAAAACCTGAACCTCGATGTGGAAGACTTTGCCCATGTCATCCCCTCGGCTGAGAATATTGCCATAGCCATTTGGAATATTCTCCGCAAGAAGATTGACCAGGACTATGCCATTGCAGTGATCCTGTATGAAACCGAACGTAATTTTGTTGAATATTCAGGTTCCTGAAACACAGCCATGAAGATACTGCAATGTTATCCAGCGTGGAATTATCTGGCTCATGATCATCCCCATTAAATTCTACCAGTATTCTATTTCCCCGCTCCTACCAAACAGTTGCAGGCATGTTCCTTCATGTTCGGCCTATGCCATCGAATCGCTGAAGGTACATGGGATATTCCGCGGAAGCGTTCTGGCAATCTGGAGAATTCTCCGTTGCAATCCATGGGGCACGCACGGATATGATCCTGTTCCGCCGGCAAAAAAGTAAAAGATCAGTACAACAGCCTGTTAATCTTTCTTTGCAGAACAGCCTTGCTGGGCAAGTACACAAAGAATGGCCAGCAACAAAAAGCTGTTTGCCACGATGTAAAAATTAGCTTCATGTCTTACGCCAAGAAGGTTGGTTCCCAACAGAAGGGCGACTGCTCCAAGAATCATGATCACAACGGCAAGAACGCCACTGATCCAGGCAACGAGAGTAAATAGTTTCATAGTTTAAAGGTTTTCAATGGATTAATTGCGGGTTACACTATTCAAAAAGTAACATCATGAAGATACAAAAGATAGAACATATTTATCAGAAAGCCAATTTTGTTTGGTTGCGTTTTATCCAATGCCCTCCGCGATACGTTTCAATTCCCTGATAATCGGTGCCATGATTTCCGCCTTTATCCGGGGACGGTTAAAACTATCGATGATTTCCTCATCGTTGTGATGAACCAAAGGATACCAGTCGCCGGGCTGCGGCAGATCGCTTTTCAGTCTTGGGACAATATGCAAATGCAGGTGTTCGATGGTCTGACCTGCCTCGGGTTTTTCCTGCACCGACCAGTCGAAGGAATCCGTATTAAAAGCTTTCATCAGTATGCGGAGTGCCATTCGGGCCGTGTCAAAAAATTCGAACATCTCCTTATCGCTGAGTTCCAGAATACCGGTAAAATGTTGTTTTGGAATAACCAGGGAGTGTCCCGGAAGAACCGGGGCAATATTGTAAATCGCCATGAAACCGCCCCTGGTATAGAAAACGGATTTGTTGACCGATTCATCACAAAACGGGCAGGGGATCGTATGATCAGGGGCCGACATCATCGGGAAAAGCTTATTATGGATACCAAGTTACATTAAATTGTCTAATTTTATATTCAGTTCTGCAGAATTGCACGATGAAACGGCATAGCGGATCTGCCGGTTTTACATAGGGCAACATGCCGACAGGATATTGAACAGGTTTGAAAGAACAGGGTATGAAAGCAGATTTCAAGGCGATAATTTTTGATCTCGACGGCGTCATTATAAATTCTGAAGAGCTTCATGCACGGGCAAAGCGGATGACATTGAACAGGTTCGACATTCCCTATCCTGAAAGTATCTTCAGTGATTTCAAGGGTCGGCCCGACCTGGATTTCTGGAGCTACGTTGTCCATGAGTTTACGGGAGACAGTTATTCAGTGGCCTGCCTCGACGGTTATAAGCGCATCGTTTACATCAGCATGTCAGATGAAATTGCCCTTATTCCGGGCGTGATGGAGTTTATAAAAATTGTGCGAAAAAAATTTCCCCATATGGGTCTGGTATCCTCCGCCACGCTGCCTGATTTTTCAGTTGCTGAACAAAAATTCCACATCAGGCAATGGTTTGACAGGATGGTCCTGGGAGAAGACACGGAAAATCACAAGCCACACCCTGAGCCCTATATAAAGGCACTATCCGGATTGGGTGTAAAAGCACAGGAGGCGGTGGTTATCGAGGATTCCCCCAACGGCGTGATATCAGCCAAAGCGGCCGGCTGTTCTGTGATCGGCATTACCACCAGCTTTATGGCGGAGGAATTGGAAGCAGCAGGAGCCGATCTGGCCGTAAATACCTTTGAAGAGTTGGCCGTGCGACTGGAACAGATGCATCCGGCCAGCAGAATGCCATGATCCTGAACATGCCGGATGCACCTTATGACTGATTATTCTTCAGGTGAACCTTTCCCCCGAAGCATGACCATTTCGGTCATGACCACCTCGGTGAAATAGCGTTTTTTACCGTCTTTGTCGTCATAAGCACGATGGGTGAGTTTCCCTTCTACCGCTACTTCACTGCCCTTGATCAGGAATTTTTCCACGGTTTTGGCCAGGTTGCCCCAGGCCACAAGATTGTGCCACTGGGTTTCGGTGATCTTTTTACCGCTGGCATCACGGTATGAATCGGTGGTGGCCAAAGAAAAGCGGGCAACTGCTTTGCCGTTGTCGAATGTGCGGATTTCCGGGTTTTGACCCAGGTTGCCAATCAACTGAACCTTGTTGCGTAGTGTGTTCATAATCGTTAAATTTAATGGTTAAAAAAACATTTTGTTTTAGTTGTTCAAATTGACGATTCAAAGTAACTTACACCCGCACAGTTTATTCGGTTAATAATTGTTTATAGTCATTTATAAGCGGATGTAATTGTTTGTACCCGCTTACAAACGATTAAATACTGGAAATTCAATACATTAAGTTATGGAAAGAAGATGTCTCGAATGCAATGAAATCCTTCATGGTCGTACAGACAAGAAGTTTTGTTCCGATGCCTGCCGGAACACTTATAACAACAAGCTCAAAAGTGTTGCGGGCAGTCAGTATGTGCGGAAGGTTAACGGTATCCTCAAAAAGAACCGGAATATCCTTTCCGGTTTAAATCCTGAGGGCAAAGTCAGGTTGCATAAATCCCGACTGGTAAAAAGGGGATTTGATTTCGGATTTATCACCCATCTTTACACCACAAAAACAGGGACCGTGTATTATTTCTGTTACGATCAGGGGTATCTTCCCCTGGAGAATGATTTCTATATGCTGGTAAGCAGGAAAACAGACGGCAACTGACCGAACGGATGTTCAGATAATGGCGGCAGGTTGCCCGGCAGGAGGACGTTCGGGCGGGTTGATCTACATTAAAGGATTTCCGTGAAATTTGCTATCTCTTCAAGGCTTAGCGGGGAATTCGGCATTAACTTCCGGGTCACTCTTATCCCCAGTTTCATGCATGCCTGATATCTTTTGCAGGACTTGTACTTTTTGTTCACCTGCAGGCAATACAGGCTCCGGTAAGATAATCCGACCATTTCGTTATGGCTGACGTTGTTGAGGTAAACCGGGCAATCTTCCAGGATCGGGCAATGTATTGTGTTTTCCATAGTAACATGAATATTGGGCCGCATCACACGGCTGCGAACTCGGTATAATGAAACCTTGCTTTTAATAGTCTTTCTTCAAAAATCTGTCCTTTTTCAAGAATATCTTCATCATCAATTTCAAAATGCCAGTTTACATCATATTCCCGTACATGAGCATTGTCATCGATGGCTCTTAGCAGCTCCAGAAGCTTTTTGGACGAAGCGGTATTGAAGTAATCGAGTTCAATGGTAAAATTCACCTTCCGGGCGGTTAGCTGGGCAGCCCATTCAATGAGCGGCTGATAGAAAGATATAACATCCAGGATCAGGGAACGTCCCTTCAGGAGCAGAATGCCATTTGGCTCAAATACTGCAGACGGTGTGGAATTGGTGGCTTCTATAATGACAGGTTGCATGGCATTGGTTATTCTCTCCTACAATATTAAGAAATTGCAGCATCCGAAAATTTTTTTTCTGATGAACCTGATGAATTCAATGACCATGTTATCCGATACGTTGAGGAAAGGTATCGGGTGTTGGGGAAAAAGCAGAGACGCAAAGTTCTGCGTCTCTGCGGCATTATTTATTTCTTCAGTAAATCCCTGATTTCGGTAAGTAGTTTCTGCTCTCCGGAAGGTTCAGGGGGTGCCGGGGGTGCTGCTGCTTCCTTTCGCTGTAATCTGTTCATGGCTTTAATCATGAGGAAGATGGCAAATGCCACGATCAGAAAATCGAATGCGGTCTGGATAAAGGTACCATAATTAAGCGTCACCGCATTTATGGCATTTCCCGCTTCGTCAACAGAGGCGTCTTTCAAAGTGATCCTGAGATCGGTAAAATCAACGCCACCGATGAGCAGTCCAAGCGGAGGCATAATGACATCATTCACCAGGGAGCTGATAATCTTTCCAAAAGCTGCACCAATGATAATACCAACAGCCATGTCGACCACATTGCCTTTCATGGCGAACTGTTTGAATTCCTGAGCAATTTTCATGAATATGGATTTTAGGGGTTAAAAATTCACGGAAAGACCTACGGCAAGTACTTCTTTGAACTGCACCTTGTGTCCCAGTTCATCCGTTATCCCATCATCATCATTGTCAATCGGGATATCAACATCATAGTCATACAACAGATGGGTGGACAGTGTGGCAGAAATGAACTTGTTCACTTTCATGGCCAACAGGACTTCCCAGCTCACATCAATTCTTTCCGGATGGTCCAGGTAATTGGAGAACAGATCAAGTTTGGTCTGAAAATTAATGTTTTCCATCAGGGCGTGCTTCATGAACATCCGCAAATAGCCACCGAACTCACTTCGTAACATGTTCACCCGGGTCAACTCCGAAGGCTCCGAAATCAGACAGTGCATCATCGTTCACCATGGTCAGTTTTAAGGTAACCGGGGCCAGAAAGACAGTGAAGTTTTCCCCGGGCTTGTAATCCAGTCCCAATCCACCCAAAAGGTAACCCGGGGCCAGAAAATCCGAAATCTTAACACTGTCATTCGGATAATTATAACCATCAGCCATCTGTGTTTTGAAATTCAACAAAGCAGCATAGTATAAGTTTCTCGGTTGCCTTCAAACCAAACTTGGAAGTAAAATCAATCTTGTCATCGGTTTTCCACCAATCGGTTTCTTTCCCTTGTTTAAGTGTTCCGTAGCCTAAATCAAGATAGTTTTCCCACAGGCTGTTGTCTTGTTTAAGGTGGGCATACAGGCTCAGTAATCCGTTCAGGGCCACCGAACTCTGACCGCCGGCAGCCCAATTGGTCAATGAAGTCTGTGACACACTGATATTGATGACACCACCCTTTTTCCAACCCAACAGGGTATCCACCTTTTGGGTTTTCAGCTGATTCTCAACCTCGGTTGTCTGACTAAATCCGCTCATCAGTGCCAAAAGCATGACACCGGTAAACATCATCGTTTCATCATAAGTTGTATTGGTTTAGTTTATCATTTCAGTAACATACCTTCATATAAAGAATTAGCACCAAATTACTTAAAATATTCCATATAGTGCGCGTCCCATGGCCAAATAGATGGACAGGCCAATAATGTCGTTGGTGGTTGTAATGAACGGACCGGTGGCCAGCGCAGGATCGATTTTGAATCGCTGCAGCATGAGGGGCACAAAAGTACCGAAAACCGAGGCGAAAAGGATTACTGAAAACAGTGCCACGCTCACCGTCAGGGTCAGCGCAAAGGAATCGCTAAAGAGAAGATTGTAAAGGAATATCAGTCCCGACAGGATCAAGCCATTGACAAGCGCTACGGATAATTCTTTGATCAGTTTACCGGTAATGCCATGGAGGTCAATGGTACCGGCAGCAATTCCCTGCACCACGATGGAAGATGACTGAACACCTGCATTTCCCCCCATGGCACCGATCAGGGGGAAGAACAGGGCCATCTCGGGTGATATTTTCAAATCGGCTTCGTGCATACTGATCACCCGTGAACCCAGGATACCTCCGGTAAGTCCGATTATCAGCCAGGGCAGACGGGCCCTTGTACGTATAAAAATATTGTCGGTAGGCTGCACATCCTCGGTAATACCGGAAATCAACTGGTAGTCCTTCTCTGCCTCTTCCTTGATGACATCCACCACATCATCAATGGTAATCCGGCCAACCAGTCTTCCGATAGTGTCGATAACAGGCAGAGACACCAGGTCGTACTTTTTCATAATATTGGCCACTTCTTCTGAGGGGGTATCGGTTTTCACCGATATGATATTGGTATTGACAATGTTCCTGATGCGGGTTAAAGGCCTGGATATCAAAAGTTTTTTCAACGAAACGGTTCCCTTGAGCATCTCATCCTCATCCACCACATACACATAGTAAAACTCATTTACCTCACTGGCTTGTTTCCGGATTTCACGAATGCACCGTGCAATGTCCCAGTCTTCATTCACCTTAATAAGTTCCTTGGCCATCAGACCACCGGCTGTATCCGGGTCATAGCTCAGAAGATCTGCAATATCACCGGCTTGTTCAATATCCTCAATGCTTTGCAAAACTTCTTCCTGCATCTCTTCCGAGAGTTCACCCAGGAAATCCGCAGCATCGTCCGATTCCATATTGTCGATCACCTTACGGGCAATCATTTCACCAGGCATTTCTTCAATGAACTGTTCCCGTTCATCTTCAGCCAAGCTCTACCAGCACATCAGCCGACTTCTCACTGTCGAGTAAATGATAGAGGTAATTTGATTCATCGGGATCAAGCTCACTGAAAATTTCAGCGATATCTGCCGGATGCAATGTATTGATCTTTGTTAGTGCCAGTGCATCGTTCCTGGTCTCAATGAGTTTTTTAAGCTCATCCATGTATTCGCGGGTCAGTTCAAATTGCATGCGTCATATATTATTTTGGTAATACCGTTTCATTTATGTTTTACATGGCCATGGGGTCTTTATCAATCCACCGGGTAAGTGTGACAAATTCGTCGACCCCGAGTTGTTCAGGGCGTTTCTGCCAGATACTGTCGCTTGTGTTCGTATCGGACAGCATGGATTTCAGGGAATTGCGCAAAGTTTTCCGGCGCTGATTAAAGGCGGTTTTAACCACTTTTTTGAAGAGTATCTCGTTACATGCCAGTTTCAGGGTATTGTTCCGCTTTAGCCTGATAACGCTGGACTGTTCACTTTAGGGGGTGGAATAAAAACCTGGGGAGGGACCGTAAAAAGATATTCGATATTATAAAAAGCCTGAAGCAGAACACTGAGTATGCCATAGTTCTTTGATCCGGGTGGAGATGCGATTCTCACCGCAACTTCCTTCTGGATCATGCAGACTGTTTCAATCACAAGATCCCGTGATCCAGTATTTTAAAGAACAATTGGCTGGAAATGTTGTAGGGGAAATTGCCAATAATGGCAAAAGGCTCGTGATAGAGATCAGTCAGTGGAATATTCAGGATATCTGCGGATATTATTCTGTTTTGGATATCCGGAAATCTATTCTTCAGATAATCAACCGAGTACTGATCGATTTCCACAAACAGCATTTCCTTTTCAGGCAGTTCCAGTAGAATTTCCGTCAGGACGCCCATGCCGGGCCCTACTTCAAGAATTCTAACATAATGCTGTCCGGTGAGACTGTTTACAATTTTTCGGGCTATATTTTTATCGGTCAGGAAATGTTGACCCAGGCTTTTCTTAGGTTTTACAGGAATCACTAATAGCAGGTTTTTATGCAAAAATACCTATTTTCGGAATCTCAATTGAAGAACCATGCATTATAATTTTGATGAGATCATCCCCCGTGAAGGCACAGGAGTCGATAAAGTATGACCTCCGAAGTAAAATATTCCGAAATGAGGAGGTTATTCCCCTGTGGGTAGCGGATATGGATTTCAGAACCCCCGATTTTATACTGGCATGCCATTCAAAAAAGACTGGAACATGAAATACTGGGCTATTCCCTTATTCCTCCAGTCCTTTTATCAGGCGATAGTAAACTGGAATGAGCGCCGTCATCAATGGACGATCAACCCGGAATGGATATCTTTTTCCCCGGGTGTTGTTCCGGCACTTAATTTATTGGTAATGGCCTTTACCAACCGGGTGACAAGATTATTGTGCAGCCGCCGGTATATTTCCCGTTTTTTACGGCAGTAGAAAACCACGGCCGCAAATCTGGTAAGAAATCCACTTGCGATACGATCAGGGCCGTTATACAATGGATTTCGATGATCTGGAATCCAAAATAGATGAAAAGACCCGCATGCTTTTCCTGTGCAATCCGCATAATCCCACAGGCAATGTCTGGTCGCCCGAAGTCCTGAAGCGCCTCGGAGAGATTTGTGTGAAGCATAACATTCTGCTGATTTCGGATGAGATTCATTCCGATCTGATTTACGCGGGATTCAGGCATACCCCCACGGCCAGCATTTCCGGTGACATTGCCCTGAATACCATCACCTGTATGTCGCCCAGTAAAACCTTTAACCTGGCCGGTCTTATCCACATCCTATCTGGTTATCCCCGATTCACAGCCTGAAAGTGCAATATGAGAAGATCCTGGATCAGGTACATGTTGGTGCCGGAAATATTTTCGGATTTGTGGCCACAGAGGCAGCCTATCACCATGGAGAAGACTGGCTGAAACAGCTCATGGACTATCTCGAGGGCAATCTCAGGCTATTGCAGGATTTCATCTCAAGGCATTTGCCTGTGATCAGGGTTGTGCCGGCGGAAGCCACCTATCTCATATGGCTCGATTGCAGCCAGACTGGGCATGACTCCTGCCGCATTAAAATCATTTATGATACGGGAAGCCGGACTCGGATTGAATGATGGCCCTCAATTTGGCAAGGAGGGAGAGGGATTTCAGAGGATCAATATTGCCTGTCCGCGGCAGGTACTTTATGACGCCTTAGTAAAATTGCACGGTGCCATTGATAAGTATTTTGTTAAATAAGGGAACTTTTTTAGAAAATTGTAGTAAGAATAATAAATCATTATACAGTAATTTTTCGCTAATTTAGTTTTCAGATATAATAATCAGTTATTATCATGAGACTTAAAATAGCCGCCAAAATTGGTTTGGGGTTCGGTATCATCACCATTGCGGTGATCATCAACGCCTGGGTAACCAGTAATGCGCTTGAAAGAAGCCGTAATATCAATGAAAAGATAACAACGTATATACTCCATCTCAGGCTTTTATTGCAGATTTGCATACTAAGATCAGCGATTCCCGGATGCTTATCAAATCATGGGTTTTTATTGACAAAATTTCGGATACCCCCGACAAAGTTAACCTGAAAGATTTGCATTCCAGGGATTACAAAGCGGTGATGGATACCCTGAAACAGTTAAGTTTACTGTGGGATAGCGCCAGTTATCGCTCTATTTTATTTCATATTGATTCGGTCATTGTGGATTCATTGTTTCCCAAACACCAATATATCATGGGGCAGTTAAATTCCTTCGAAAAGTATGACGATCCGTTTATTGTTTTTGAAGTGACTCCAATGAGTGAAGAAGGGGGCGAGGTAATGATGCTTACCCACAGGGCCCTGTCGATGATTGATGGATTGAGGGCAAAACAGGAAGCCATTGTGGAACAGGGTCAGCAGCAAATGATTTCTACTTTTAACCGGTTCCAGAACTGGATCTTTATTATGGGCCTGATTCTGGTGGTGGGTGCTATTGTCATTGGGATTCTTACCATCAATTCTCTGGTTGTCCCCATCAATCATACCAAGAACATTCTGCTTTCCATGGGGAAAGGAATACTGCCCAAAGATAAGCTGAAAGAAGGGAACGATGAACTGGGACAAATGTCAAAAGCTTTGAACATGCTGGTAAAAGGACTGACCAATATTTTCAACTTCTCCCTTGAAATCGGCAAAGGAAATTTTGAATCACATTTTACGCCTTTGAGCGATGAGGATGTGTTGGGACATTCCCTGATCGATATGCGGAATGAACTTAAGAAGGCTGCAGAGGACGAGGGCAGGAGGAAGGAAGAAGACGAGCAGCGGAACTGGGCGGCCCAGGGAGTTGCCAAATTCAGTGATATCCTCCGGAAAAACACCAACGAATTGGATGAACTTGCCTATAGCATCATCAGTAATCTGGTGAAATATACCAATTCTAACCAGGGGGGCATCTATATCGTCAATGATAATGACAAGGACCATTTGTTCATCGAGATGAAGGCGAGTTATGCTTACGACCGCCGTAAATTCATTACGAAACACATTGAGATCGGCGAAGGATTGGTAGGAAGATGTTACCAGGAAAAGGAGAAAATATATCTGACGGAAATTCCACAGCGATTACATGAAGATCACATCGGGGCTTGGGTGAAGACAATCCCCGTGCGCTGCTGATCGTGCCCTTGATTTATAACGATGTGATCTACGGTTTGGTAGAAATCGCTTCATTTAACGAATATCCGCCCCATGTAATTGAATTTATTGAGCGAATCGGGGAAAGCATAGCGGCAACAATTTCTTCGAGCAAATCACAGATCCAGACTGCCTTGCTGCTTGAGCAATCACAACAGCAGGCTGAAGAAATGTCCTCACAGGAAGAAGAAATGCGTCAGAACATGGAAGAACTTCGGGCAACCCAGGAACAATCACACGACGTGAAGAGGAACTGCAGCGGGAGGTAGGGGAATTGAGAAAACGTATTAAAGAACTTACCCAATAATAATAACTGATGCAACCTACCTTGCTGATCCTTGCTGCCGGAATGGGCAGCCGTTATGGAAGTCTGAAACAGGTTGACCGTTTTGGTCCTTCAGGAGAAACAATCGTTGAGTATTCCTTGTATGACGCCCTTCGGGCCGGATTTGGAAAGGTAGTGATGATCGTCCGAAAGGAATTTGTAGA
Organism: uncultured Bacteroidales bacterium; assembly: GCA_963800645.1. Taxonomy (GTDB): domain Bacteria; phylum Bacteroidota; class Bacteroidia; order Bacteroidales; family UBA10428; genus UBA5072. The sequence goes on from CAWDBX010000005.1 coordinate 248,107, forward strand.
GGATTTCCGGGAGATGATCTTAAAGCGGGCGATAAAAAAGGCCGATATCAGCTTCGTTTTCCAGGAACTGGACCATCTTCCTCCGGGGTTCACGCTGCCTCCGGGTCGGATAAAACCCTGGGGAACCGGACATGCGGTACTGATGGCCGAAGAAGCCATCAATACCCCATTTGCCGTGATCAATGCGGATGATTTTTATGGTGCCTGATTCGTACCGCATTATGTTTGAATTTCTTTCAAAAAAGCAGCCGGAGGGAGTTGAAGAATACTGTCTGGTAGATTATCAACTGGACAATACGCTGTCAGAATCCGGCTCAGTATCAAGGGGAGTCTGTAAAGTGGACAGCCAGGGATTTCTGGCTGATATCACCGAACACAAAAAGATTTGCCGTAACGGGAATCAGATTACCGGGGAAGCAGAGGGCAAAGGCCAGGTAAGTTTTACCGGTAAGGAACCTGTATCGATGAATCTCATGGGATTCAGGCCTTCCATGTTTGGTCATCTGCACCGTCAATTTTCGGATTTTCTACAGTTGAATGCCCAAAAAAATGATGCGGAGTTTTATCTTCCTTTTGCCATGAATGAAGTTATTCGCACCGGGCAGGCCCGTGTTAAGGTGCTGCATACCAGAGAGAAATGGTTTGGAGTTACCTACCGGGAAGACCGTGACATGGTCATGAACAGCCTCAAAAATCTTGTGGCAAAGGGCATATACCCCCGGGATCTCTGGGTGTAGCCCAATTGGAGTTTATTTAAACCAAAGGTCATGAGTGTAGTACGATTTGGAGTATCCCTTGACCGGGAAATGATGCAGGAACTGGATAGCTATGTAATGGCGAATAATTTTCCGAATCGCTCCCAGGCTATCCGAAATCTCATTGAAAAATATGCCGTAGAACAGAAATGGCATTGCGACAATCAGGTGGCCGGCGCTATTGTCATCGTTTACGATCACCACAAGCGCAATATTGACAATGAGATCAATGAGGTGCAACACGAGCACCATCATCTGATCCTCTCAACCCAGCATGTACATCTGAGTCATGAAACCTGTCTGGAGACGATAGCTGTTAAGGGTAAGGCTTCGGAATTGACCATGCTTGCTGATAAGATCATCACGCTGAAAGGAATTCATCACGGCAAGCTGATCATGACCAGGGCTTAGAATTTGTCCTCAGGCCCAGACACAACCTCAGATCGACATTCCCTTGTATACCCTTGACTGGTTGACCGGTACGATCCTGCCATGGTAATTCAGCTTACCCGGTAAAATTCCGCTTATCCGGGCATCAGCCTTTGCACTGGGCGTAACATCGATGAAAATGTCATAAGTACCAATGCGGGTCGTGGCGATGATATGGATCGAATAATTCGTCTTACTTTTCCCGGTTTTTGCCATTTCAAACTTGGAAATACTGCCATCTGTGGTTACTCCTCCCATACCATTGGCACCTCCAACGCCTGATACAGTAGCAAGTTGAATGGTAATTGCCGTGGAATCAACAGCAATAAAATTAATCGTGCTGCTTACTACCACTCTTTGTCCGGTTTCATCACTCAGGTAATCAGCTTCCAGAACGAACTGCCTGGTTTCCATCATCCAGTCCACAACCTTGGCAGTGGCTTCTTCCTCAACACGCCTTTGTTCAAGCTTCTGTTCTTTTGTAAGCTTTTTGGTTGTTTTGCCATCCACGGGACTCTCTTCCTGTGAGAAGGCACAAAGTACAACCAGACTCATCACTATTGAAATCAGATACTTTTTCATCACGCAATACATTTTCCCTTTAAAAATACACATAATGATTACATCAAAATAGATGCCAGTTAAATATTTATAACTTCCATAAGTTTATGAATAATCTTACCTTTGAAATCCTTTGCAATTGATCTGAAAACCTGTTAACATGGCCGATATCATCCATTTACTGCCCGATTCAGTAGCCAACCAGATAGCCGCAGGAGAGGTGATTCAGCGACCGGCCTCTGTGGTGAAGGAGCTGGTTGAAAATGCCATTGATGCCGGCAGCAACAGTATAAGGGTCATCGCCAAAGACGGTGGTAAAACCCTCCTGCAGATCATTGACAATGGTTGCGGCATGTCAGACACCGATGCCAGAATGAGTTTTGAACGTCATGCAACTTCAAAGATCAGGGAAGCAGGTGATTTATTTGCCATTCGCACCCTCGGATTCAGGGGAGAAGCTCTTGCTTCGGTGGCGTCGGTTGCCCAGGTGATCTTGCGGACACGAAAACCCGGAAGCGATCTGGGAACCGAGCTGATCATCTCCGCGTCGGTGGTAGAATCACAGGAGCCGGTTAATTGTGCAACAGGAACAAGTTTCACCGTGAAGAATCTTTTTTTTAATGTACCGGCCAGGCGCAAATTCCTTAAAACGAATAATGCCGAACTGAAGCACATTATATTTGAATTTCAACGTATTGCTCTGGCAAATCCTGATGTGGAATTCATTCTGGAGCACAATGATTCGGAGTTATACAGTCTGCCAAGGACCAACCTGAAGCAACGCATCGTGCATTTGTTCGGAAAAGCCATTAACCAGAACCTGACCAATATCGATACGGAAACAAGCATCGTACGGATCAGCGGATATATTGGAAAACCCGAATATGCCAGGAGAACACCGGGAGAGCAGTTTTTCTTCATCAATAACCGGTTCATGAAGCATCCTTACTTTCATAAGGCTGTCATATCTGCATTTGAGAAAATTCTGCCACCCGATACCATTCCATCTTACTTTATTTACCTGGAGGCGGATCCGGATACCATTGATATCAATATTCATCCCACCAAGACTGAGATCAAATTCGAAAACGAATTAGCTATATTTCAAATACTTATTGCGGCAACACGGGAAGCCCTGGGACGATTTAACCTGATTCCGTCCATCGATTTTAATACGGAAAGTGCCATGGAAATTCCGGTTTTCAGGAGCGATGATCCGGTTCCCGTACCCCAGATCTCTTATAACCGAAATTATAATCCCTTTGATGAGGAATACAGGAACTCCGGGAATACCGGTCGCAGGGAAAGTGAAAACCTTGAACATTGGGAAAAACTATATACGCATGAAGGCATTCCGATAACGGATAAGGAGCGATCCTCTGTGCAGCAGACCATACCCATGGAGAATCACAAACAGGCGGATTCCTTTGTTCAGCTGAAAAATCGCTACATACTGACGCCGGTAAAGTCGGGATTAATGCTTATTGATCAGCGGAGGGCACACGAAAGGATTTTGTACGAGCAGTACATTCGCTCCTTTGCCATGAATTACCCCATTGCACAGCGCACTCTTTTTCCCGAGACCATATCACTGGATCAGGCAGATTACCTCCTGTTACGGGAAATCATCGATGATCTGCATGCCATTGGATTTGACATTCGCGATTTTGGCAGCAACACCCTGGTCATTGCGGGTTATCCGGCCGACAGTCACCACGAAGATCCAAAGGAACTTCTGGAGATCTTTCTGGATCATTATAAAAGTACCGCAGGGGATATTAAGACCAATGTGCGGGAAAGAATCGCCCGGTCACTGGCTGTTGCAGGTGCTGTCGGGTATGGTGAAACACTTTCCCAACATCACATGCAGGAGCTGGTCGATGGCCTTTTCGCCTGTGAAAGTCCGGGCTACTCCCCCTCGGGGAAACCTGTCGTGGTGATTATGGGGATCGAGGAACTGGAAAAAAGGTTCAGGTAAAGCGCAGTCTAATTCGCATTCATCTCTACAATCTTCACGATAACTTCCACTGCCTTCTCCATCGATTTGACCGGAATAAATTCATAACGGCTATGGAAGTTATGACCTCCCGTAAACAGGTTCGGGCAGGGCAGTCCCATAAATGAAAGCCTTGATCCGTCGGTTCCCCCGCGGATGGGTATTATCTTGGGAGTAATTCTGCATGTCTGTATGGCCTTCCTGGCAAGTACCACTATTTCGAAGACGGGCTCAATCTTTATCCTTCATGTTGTAATATTGGTCCACCATGATCAGTTTTACCGTGCGGGGCCCATATTTAAGGTTCAAATGATCCACAATCCTGATTAAAAGATCCTTCTTTTTATTAAAGGCTTTCAGGTCGTGATCGCGAATAAGATAATTTATGGTTGTATTCTCCACCGTACCGGAGAAATCAGTCAGGTGAAAAAATCCTTCGTATGCTTCGGTATGTTCCGGAACATCTGATGCGGGAAGCATATTGTTCAGTTCCATGGCGATCAGCATGGAGTTCTTCATCTTATTCTTGGCAGTGCCGGGATGAACATTTAATCCCTGAATATAAATTTTTGCTTTGGCAGCATTAAAATTCTCATATTCTATTTCTCCCAGTCCGCCACCATCAACAGTATAGGCATGCCGGGCATAAAACTTCTTCACATCAAACTTGTCAGCTCCCCGGCCGATTTCCTCGTCGGGGGTAAAGGCAATTCTTACCGGACCATGTTTTATCTCGGGATGCTGCATCAGGTAATCCATGGCCGTTATGATTTCGGCAATACCCGCTTTATCATCAGCGCCAAGAAGGGAGGTCCCGTCGGTGGTAATGAGCTGCTGCCCGATGTAATTATTCATGATCGGGAAGTCAACCGGCGACAGAATGATATTTTCTTTTTTGTTGAGTACAAGGCCTTTTCCAAGATGCTCCAGGATCTGGGGATTTACATTGTCCGCTTTAAAATCCGGTGAAGTATCGAGGTGAGCCAGAAAGCCGATAACCGGCACTTCCTTGGCAATATTGGCCGGCAGGGTGGCCATTACATATCCGTTTTCATCAAGCGTGATATCCTGCAGCCCGATTTCCCGCATCTCGTCAACCAGTAAATGAGCCAGTTCCAGTTGACCAGGTGTGGAAGGACAGGTTTTCGAATTCTCATCCGACCCGGTATTAATTCTTGCATAGCGGATAAAACGTTCTACAAGCTTCTCCATACATTCAAGGCTTTGATTTACTTCGTCAATTTACGAAAAAAACCAATACCAGTCGTACCAGGGTAAAAGATAAGGGATTTCTTGTGAAATTTAGGATGTACCATTACCTTTATATCATGTTATGCCTCCACCCCATTCATCATGATCCTTTTTACAATCTGGCGGCCGAAGAATACTTTCTGAGAAATTCCGGCGAGGAATTCTTCATGCTTTGGCAAAGTGATCCTGTGGTGGTTGTTGGCAAACATCAGAACACCCTGGCCGAAATCAATTACCGTTTTACCAGATCGAACCAGATACCGGTAGCCCGGAGATTAACCGGTGGAGGTACCGTATACCACGATCGGGGGAACATAAATTTTTCCTTTATCCGGCAGGGTGTGCCGGGGAAACTGGTTGACTTCGGCAGTTTTATCACTCCGGTAATCAATTTCTTAAAAACTCTCGGCATTGATGCCACTCATGGAGAGAAGAATGAAATACTGGTGAAGGGGAAAAAAATTTCAGGGAATGCCGAACACGTGTATAAGAACCGGGTGTTGCATCACGGCACACTGCTTTATCATGCCAACATGGACATGTTGCACGAATCGATAAAGCCGGGGAGCGGAAAATATACCGACAGAGCGGTCCAGTCGAACCGGAGCAAAGTAATGAACCTGGTGGAATGTTTAAATCCTCCGATCTCCATCCTGGAATTCTGTGAAAAGCTTATGCACTTTATCCGATTACATTTCAACGGGCATGATTTTGTGCCCGGAATGAGGGAACAGGAGGCCATTCAAAAACTGGCAGTTGACAAATACAGGACCTGGGAATGGATATTCGGATGGTCACCCGATTATACCTTCCATGGTGTTTACCGCACGGGTGATCTTCGGATAGCATCGGACCTGACCGTTCACCGTGGAATGATTACCGAATGCGTTTTACAATCCGCCGGGTTACCTGAAGAATTACTGGAAATAGCCAATGCAAAGCTAACCGGCACACCGCATGAAGAGAACAATATCAGGGAAAGACTTGTGGAAATGGGATTTACGAAAATATTCCATCAAAAGGATCTGGACGATCTGGTACTTTCCTTTTTTTAGGGATTAAAGGGTCAGCGAATTCGGTCACATTCCGGCATCTTTCACGGAGGCCCCTTTACTTCCGGGTACCAGACCCTCTTCCGGAGGTTCGGGTCCGTAAGCAATCCCTTTAATATAGTAACCCGGATATTCGCCATAACCACCGGTAGTTTGCTTTTTTGTAACCAGAATAAGGGTGCCCTTCAGGTTAGCAGCCTTCTTTTTCAGTTTAATAATGGCTCCTTTTTTGGCGGCAGAAGGACTGCGTGCACTGGAAGGCGACCTGGCCTCAATCTCGCCCAGCATATACAAATTTCCGATCTCTTTTTTTTCTTCTGTCAGCCATACTGCTTCCCAGCTGCTTTCATCGATGAGTGTAAAGGCGGCCTGATTCAGAATTTCAACTTTCCCGGTCTTGTAAATAATTTTATGAACTTCCTTGCGCTCAATGGTAAATTCTTCCGGTTTACCGGGAAAGACGAAACTGATGTAGGTAGGCGTTACAGTTGTAACATCCACCGGGATCAGGGATCCGTTCAATTTGAAGATCGTATCATGCGGTACCGAAGGGGGAGGCTCAGTCTGGGCATTCAGCCAGGCTGCGGCGAACATCAATATGGAGACCAGGAGGAATTTCCTATTCATTTCAGATATTGTCATATTGCAGTTACAGAGACAAAGAATATGCCAAAGTTATTACGGATACTTTTTGCGAACTTTGCGGACCGGTTTTACTTGAATTCAAATATACAAAAAAACCTTTTCTTTTGAACAGGTTCAATTATTGTTCCCTCCGGTGAAAAAGTAAAAACCAACCGACAGGGGTATCAGATAAATCAGCACAACATTGGCCGGATCTTCGGGGAAGGATCGGATGAGCTGAACAATGGGAAGAATAAAAATAAATAAACCTGAAACTACCGTGAGGGCCGGCTTTTGCATAAGACCTCCTGCCAGAAGCAGGAGACCCAGCAGCAAATAGGCTGCGCTCATGTAAAAGCTGAAACTTTTCAGATCGAATTCAGTAAAAGTCTGAAGATAGTTTTTGTAAATAAACCAGATCAGCATTATTCTTAAGAGCCAGGCAGCTATGATTGCTCCTGATTTAAAGGGTTTCATAACAGATATTTTTTATGTGCCCGAAATTATTAAAATAAACTCGTCGATCTGATTTTTGCTGTTAATTTTGTTAACAGTATAAAAAGGTTATCCAAGTCTGAACCATTTTTCTCACTTTCATAGCATGCATAACAAACTGGTGTCCTTTTTCATTTCCATTTACATCTGGGTCTTTATAGTACTGACAATTTTCCCGCTTTTTCTCCTGTATGGGTTCATTTGGATAATGGTTCTTCCATTCGACCGCAAGAGGGCCGTGACACATTATTATACGGTTATGTGGACCCGGTTATATCTTACCATTAATCCCGGTTGGCGGATCCGGGTGGAACACCTTGAAAGGATCAACAGATCGATTAGCTATATACTGGTTTCCAATCATCAAAGTATCATTGACATTGCCCTTTTATTGCAGTTGGGGATTAACTTCAAATGGGTATCCAAGATGGAGTTGGCCCGCGTCCCATTTGTAGGGTGGGTTATCTGGATGAACAACCATATTCTGGTTCGCCGGGGAGATAAGCAAAGTGTGGTTCAGATGGCGGAGGCCTGCAAAAAAACATTGGCTGAGGGGACTTCAGTATTCATGTTTCCTGAAGGAACCCGAACGGGGAACGGTGAACTGCAGGCCTTCAAGGAAGGTGCCTTTATCCTGGCCAAAGATGCAGGTGTACCCATATTGCCCGTTGTACTGGACGGGGCCAGCAAAGCCTTGCCCAGGAAGGGATTCTGGTTCCGGGCAAATCAGATCTTCACGGTGCGGGTATTGGAGGTGATTACCCCGGATACAGTAAACAGTCTGGATATTAATCAATTAGTTGATCATACGAGAAATGGAATGGCCGAGGAACTCAAAGTATTGCGCAGCACCCCGTTGGTTTAATCCGGCCGGGCGTATCCCGCGCCGCATATTGCGAAAAACGGGATATAAAGCTGACAGTCAGGGGATCATCGATCGCTTCATCCGGGCGAACGGTGCCTGGGATGAACATGTGCAGCATTCCCGTAATTTTATACTGAAGGTTTTAACCGGAAAAAAGATTGATAACCTGGCCGTATATGGAAGCGGATGGATGCTTGATCTTCCATTGGATGAGCTTTCAGGGATGGTCTGTTCGCTGCAGCTTTTCGATCTGGTGCATCCGCCGCAGGTGATTCATCGCCTGCGGAAGTATCGGAATGTCACCGCTTACCGGGCTGATATCACCGGAGGCGCCGTGATGAAAGCCTACCAGGCCGTAAAACGATTTAAAAGGAATGGTCAGAAAACCCCGCCCGAAGAAATCTGCAGTCAGTCGTTTCGGCTCGTGGCAGCCCCTGATTTTGTCATTTCCCTGAATGTACTTAGTCAGATCGGAATAATGATCACCGATTATTTGAAACTGCATGTCCCTTACGGTCCCGATGAGATCGATCGCATCCTGCAAGGGTTGCAGCAGTCGCATCTACAGCTGCTCAGGCCTGGGAAATCATGTCTGATCACCGATGTAAGAGAAATTAATTATGATCTGAGTGGTTCTCATGCCGAGACCACCGAAGTGATCAACATTCCATTGCCGGCATCAAAGTATTCCGAAACCTGGGAATGGCAGTTTGACGATCGCGGAGATTACAGGCCAGGCAGGAGAACCGTGTTGGAGGTAGCAGCCATGGAACTATAACCGTGCTGTGAGGTTACAAATATCTCACCAGCTCTTCCAAAGTCTTCCGTACCTTCACACCTTTTTTAACAAATCCTTTTCTGGGATATCCAAGTGGCGTAATGCCGAATACCACCTGGTTTTCTTTCAGCTCCAGCGCTTTTCCGAGAATGGCGGGATCGTAAGCTTCAATCCAGCAGGTGGCCACGCCTTCGTTTTCAGCTCCCAGAATCAGGTGTGTCATCACAATGGCCAGGTCGGTTTCAATGGAATTATAACCGTCGAATCCCCTGACCCAGGCTTTGTCTTTCAGTCCCAGCACCACCAGAATTTGCGGCGCATCCTTATACCATTCCCGGTGATAACAGGCTCTTACTTTGGCGAGCATTTCAGGGGATGTAATCACCAGGAATTCCCAGGGCTGGTAATTACAGGCCGAAGGTGCCAGGCGCCCGGCGTCCAGTATTCTTTCAAGTATTTCCCCGGGAACAGGACGCTCAGGATCGTAGTTGCGGATGCTCTCGCGTGCACGGATCAGATCGGAATATTGCATAAGTGAAAAATTTAGCTTTACTGGTTCACTTTTTTCATAAAATTTTCCAGTACCATCTGCAGGTTTGGTGAGCCTATTTCCTGCAGTTCATAGGTTACCCTTACCGTAGGTTTGCTGATTTTGATAATTCGGGAAAGGTCAATGGGTGTGCCAATGATCACCACGTCACAGGGTGTGGCATCGATGGTCTTTTCCAGGTCGGTCACCTGTTGTTTTCCATAGCCCATGGCCGGAAGCAGGGTCCCGATGTCAGGATAGGTCTGGAAGGTTTCTTTGATCCTGCCTACCGCATAGGGTCGGGGATCTACCAGTGAACTGGCGCCCATTTTCAGCGCTGCGACCGTTCCGGCCCCGATCTTCATTTCGCCGTGGGTCAGGGTAGGTCCATCCTCAATCGCCAGGCATGCCTTGCCCCGGATAAGTTCCGGTTTATCGGCCGTGATGGGCGATGCCGCATCAACAACCAGCGCTTTCGGATTGGCAAAGTTAATGTTCTCGCGCACCGTCTGAATATTTTCAGGTGATGACGTATCGATCTTGTTGATCACCACCACGTCGGCCAGCCTGAGGGTAATCTCACCGGGATAATAGGAGAGTTCGTGACCGGCCCGGTGCGGATCGGTAACCGTAATGGTCAGATCGGGTTTGTAGAAAGGGAAGTCGTTATTACCGCCATCCCAGAGGATCACATCACATCCGTCGGGATCATTCTCGGCAGCCGTGAGGATAGCCTGGTAATCCACCCCTGCATAGATCACATTTCCGCGCGACACATGGGGTTCATACTCTTCCATTTCCTCAATGGTGCATTTGTGTTTCACAAGGTCGTCGAGTGTGGCATAGCGCTGCACCTTTTGTTCCACTAAGTTCCCATAGGGCATGGGATGTCTGACCGCTACCACCTTAAGTCCCATTTTCATCAATATCTCGATCACCCGCCGGGAGGTTTGTGATTTGCCGCAACCGGTGCGCACGGCCCCGACAGCTACCACAGGCTTCTTGCTTTTCAGCATATTCTGTCCTGTCCCGAGCATTTTAAAATCAGCTCCGGCAGCATTTACACGTGCACCAATATGCATCACGCGGTTATAGGGTATATCGCTGTATGAAAAAACACATTCATCAACCTTCAGTTCCCGGATCAGTTTTTCAAGATCAGCTTCGGCAAAAATGGGAATGCCATCGGGGTAAAGTTTGCCTGCAAGTTCGGCCGGGTATTTACGTCCTGCAATATCGGGAATCTGTGCGGCCGTAAAGGCAACCACCCGATAATCGGCATTGTCCCTGAAGCAAGTGTTAAAATTATGAAAATCTCTTCCTGCAGCGCCAATGATAATAACATTCTTAGTAGCCATAAAAAAGTAGTTAGGTAAATAAAATAATGATAAAGTAACATGAAAAGTGGTGAAAAGTTAGTGATTTTTAGCCATGCCGGAATATGATATTTGACAGTGTGTGTTTCTATGGGTTCTGATAACTTTATGCTAAATTTACTCAAACAGGCTATGGCAACATTTCGGTATGGCATTGACAGATTGACTCCCGGTCTTGCCCTCGATATCAGCAGGGGAAAGATCAGGGGAGTGCTCACCGCGGAGGTTAAAGACAGAATTCAGAAGAACCGTGCCGAGGTTGATCAGATTGTCAGGGAAAGAAAGACAGTCTACGGAATCAATACCGGATTCGGACCTTTGTGCACCACCCTGATCTCAGACGAGGACACCCGTAAACTTCAGCACAACCTTTTACTCAGCCATGCGGTTGGTGTGGGAGAACTCATTCCCGAAGAGATCAGCCGGCTCATGTTGATTTTAAAGGTACACTCCCTGGCCATGGGATATTCAGGAATATCCCCTGACACCCTGAACCGGATGCTGTGGCATATTGATCAAAACGCCATCCCATGTGTACCTTCGCAAGGCTCCGTTGGAGCATCAGGAGATCTCGCGCCTCTGGCACATCTCTTTCTTCCCCTGATAGGGTACGGAAAAGTTACTTACCGGGGGAATATCATCCCGGCCGGGGAACTTCTGGCATCATGCGGCCTGGCTCCTCTTGAGCCGGGTCCGAAAGAAGGCCTGGCACTGATCAACGGTACGCAATTCATCGCTGCCCATGCGGTGAAATTTCTGGAAAGGTTTCAGCAATGCCTGGACCATGCGGATATTATTGCCGCCATGAACCTGGAAGCCATGCTTGGATCGGTCAGGGCTTTTGATCCTGAACTGCATGCCTTAAGACCCTATGAAGGAACCCTGTATGTTGCGGACCGGATGCGAATGCTTATCGGCCATTCGGAGATCGTGGAATCGCATCGCAATTGTCACCGGGTACAGGATCCGTATTCCCTGCGCTGCATACCCCAGGTGCATGGAGCTTCGCGAAATGCTTACCTGCATCTGAAGCAACTGCTGATCGTCGAGCTGAACTCGGTAACGGATAATCCCATCATCTTCAGCAAAGATAAAGCCCTCAGCGGGGGTAATTTCCATGGGCAGCCGCTGGCCCTTCCGCTCGATTATGCTGCTCTGGCGGCTGCCGAACTGGGCAACATTGCTGACCGGCGTATTTACCTTTCCCTTATGGATACCATTGAAGGATTGCCCAAACTGTTAATGAAAGACACCGGGTTGAATTCCGGATTTATGATACCCCAATATACCACTGCCGCCCTGGTAAGTGAAAACAAATCTCTTTGCTTCCCGGCCAGTGCTGACAGCATTCCCACCTCGCTGGGACAGGAGGACCATGTGAGCATGGGCTCCATCAGTGCGCGTAAGGCCCTGCAGATTGTCGATAACCTTGAAAAGATCCAGGGTATTGAACTCTTCTGTGCAGCACAGGGATTCGATTTTCGCAAACCCCTGAAATCAGGTCCGCTGATCAATGCCTGTCATGAACACGTACGGCAAAGTATTCCGCACATCGACCGGGATGTATATCTGGGTGATTTCATTAACAGGGCCATTGACATCGTGAAGAATCATGAACTTACCAAACTGACAGATCATCTTTCGAATACTCTGCATCTGGACTTAAAAAACGGCAGCCATGAACTTTTCGGAATTTATTAGCAAATACGCCCGGCATCCCCACTATCGTTCACCGGTGGGGAAAAAACTGCATGCACGCTAGCTGGCAAACTGAGGCACCTCTTCGCATGCTGCTGAACAACCTTAATCCTGAAGTGGCTGAAAATCCGGCTGATCTGGTTGTATATGGCGGAACGGGACAGGCAGCGCGCAATCCGGAGGCTTTAAAAGAAATTATCCGCTGTCTGCTTGACGCTTGATAAAGATCAGAGTTTGCTGATCCAATCGGGAAAGCCGGTTGGGATTGTGCGTTCCCACCCCGAAGCTCCCAGGGTATTGATTGCCAACAGCAACCTGGTTCCTGCATGGGCCAACTGGGAATATTTTGAACAGCTCAGGGAACGCGGTTTGATCATGTACGGCCAGATGACTGCCGGGAGCTGGATCTATATCGGGTCACAGGGAATTCTTCAGGGCACCTATGAGACGTTTGCGGAATGCGGCAGGAAGTATTATCACGGAAAGACCGCCGGGAAGTTACTTGTGTCGGGAGGTTTGGGAGGTATGGGTGGCGCCCAGCCACTGGCTGCCACCATGGCCGGTTATACCTTCCTGGGAGTGGATGTTGATCCCGAAAGGATCAGGAAACGGTTGCATACCGGGTACATCGATAAAATGACGGAGTCATACGAAGAGGCCAAAGAAATGATCCGGCAGGCACGTGAGCAGGGAAAGGCGTTATCGGTTGGACTGGTGGGAAATATCGGCGATGTGTTGGAAGAAATGCTGCACGACGGACTGATTCCGGATGTGCTCACCGATCAGACTTCGGCCCATGATCCGCTGAATGGCTATGTGCCTGCAGGCATAACCCTTGAGAAAGCCCTGGCATTGCGAAAGAATGACCCGGCGGCCTACCGGCAGAAATCGCTGCAAAGTATGGCCCGTCATGTAGGATTCATGCTCGAAATGAAAAAACGGGGCAGTGTTGTTTTTGATTACGGGAACAATCTCAGGGAATTTGCGCGCCAGGGTGGAGAAGCAAATGCCTATGATTATCAGGGTTTCGTACCGGAATTCATTCGTCCGCTGTTCTGTGAAGGCAAGGGCCCCTTCCGCTGGGTGGCATTGTCAGGGGATCCCCAGGACATTCTGGTAACCGATGATGCACTCATTGAGGCCTTTCCCCAAAATACCCACCTGATCAAATGGCTCCGGGAAGCCGAAAGGAAAATTTCCTGTCAGGGATTACCGGCACGGATATGCTGGCTGGGCATGGGGGAAAGGGAGAAAGCGGGACTCATTTTTAACAGTCTGGTAAAATCAGGAAAGGTAAAGGCTCCCATTGTCATCGGACGTGACCACCTCGATTGTGGTAGTGTGGCTTCGCCTTATCGCGAAACCGAAGGAATGAAGGATGGAAGCGATGCCGTTTCCGACTGGCCCTTGCTGAACCTGATGGCCAACACCAGCGGCGGCGCAACCTGGGTATCGTTTCATCATGGCGGGGGAGTCGGCATCGGATATTCACAACATGCAGGCATGGTGGTGGTGGCCGACGGGACCAAACATGCGGCCGCCTGTCTGCAGCGGGTACTGCATAACGATCCTGCCATGGGAATATACCGGCATGCAGATGCGGGATATGAGGAAGCGCTGAAAAATAAGAAAAAATTCAATCTGGAATTCTGACATGAAGGGAAGCAAACTTCGATTAATCGGGCCGTTCCGACAGGCCATCACCATGGATGGCCTTCCTGCAAAAGGTCCCCTCACCGATGATCAGCTCGAGGTCATTGATCATGCAGGGATTCTGATCAATGGTGACCGGATTGAAGCAATCGGCAGTTTCAGGGAGCTGAACAGCCTGACACCCGTGGTAGAACCGGTTGAGGGGGAACAGGTGGTCATGCCGGGACTGGTGGACAGCCATACCCACATCTGCTGGGCCGGCAGCAGGGCAGGCGATTATGCCATGCGGCTTGCGGGCAGGACCTATCTCGAGATAGCCCAGCAAGGTGGAGGGATCTGGAGCACGGTCTCCAAAACGCGGGCATGTGCCATGGAAGAACTTGCATCCATTACGGCCCGACATGCGGACCGGTTACTGCGCCAGGGCACAACCACCCTGGAAGTGAAAAGCGGATACGGATTAAATGCTGATTCTGAATGGAAGATTCTGAAGGCTATTCAAAAGTCCAATGACATTACGCAAGCTGACCTTGTGCCGACCTGTCTGGCCGCACATATCAAACCCGGGGATTATGAGGGTTCATCAAGGGAATATCTCGATTACCTAATAAGGGAACTGTTACCCCGGATAAGGAATGAACAATTAAGCCACAGGGTGGATATTTATGTGGATGAGGGTGCATTTGAAATGGAGGATGCCCGTTATTACCTGTCTGCAGCAAAGGATATGGGTTTTGATGTGGTGGTTCATGCCGACCAGTTTAAGCCTGGGGGAACCAGGCTGGCCGTGGAGGTTGAAGCCCTGAGTGCCGATCACCTCGAAGCCAGTTCGGATAAAGAAATAAAGATGCTGGCGGAAAGCAACGTAATTCCCGTAGCCTTGCCAGGTGCTTCACTCGGGCTGGGCATGTCCTTTGCCCCGGCTCGGAAACTGCTCATTGCCGGGACATCTCTGGTCATAGCCTCTGACTGGAACCCGGGTTCGGCGCCCATGGGTAACCTGTTGATGCAGGCCGCCGTGCTGGGTGTTTACGAAAAGCTTACCATGACCGAAACCCTGGCTGCCATTACCTGCAGGGCGGTGCAGCTGCTGCAGCTCAACGACAGGGGAATCCTCAGGCCCGGTATGCTGGCGGATTTTATTGCTTTTCCCTGCGCTGATTATCGGGAGATAGTATACAATCAGGGGGGGCTTTTACCGGAAATTATCTGGAAACGAGGAAAAAGAGTGAGCGGGTGAGCGGGAGAGTGGGAGAGCGGGAGAGATTTCCCCCTGCTCCCATCACCCAATCCCCCAACACACTTTTAAAGACGCGTATATCTTCATCTACCAGCCCAAAGCAAAGGTGGCGTAATTATCTGTTACGGAAACGGAAGATGCATGTGTCAAGCCGATATACCGGCAGTTCATTGGTTGAGTTTTACTAATGAAAATTAGTTTATAGGAGAAATTATTTACAACTGCAGCGGGGGGCCAACGATTTCCATTTCATGATCTCGGAATATCCTCGCACCTTCTTCCACAGACGGGGGGGTGGACATTCCCGCCATAGTGCGGAAAAAGTCTTCCATTTTTCCGGATGGCTGAAAGAAGAATAGCATTCTTCCGAATGGAGTTTGCTGCGCAAAGGCATGGGGCACCCCTCTCGGTAGGAAAATCATGTCACCTGTTTTCAGTGAAAAGCGTTCATTTGCACATTGAAAAGCGTAATCTCCCTCCGTCACATAAAACACCTCATCCTGCAGTGGATGAACATGCAAAGGAGGCCCCCCTGTTTCCTTGCCATAGTATTCAAAAACAGATAGCTCACCCCCGGTATCCTTGCCTGAAACCTTCAGATCATTCGGATTTTTCCCATTGATCAGGGTTGTCTCACCAAAACGGCCTTTGCCTGACCGGATCACATATCCATTACTAAGATCCTCAATCAGTTCATGTTGGTCATTTGCAGAAAGCGGGGGACCGAAATTCAGAATTCCATGCGCAAGGCCAATTTCGTTCATTTCTTCAGCGCTGACTTTCCCGCCTACTTCAGTCATTTTCAAAAAGAATTCCTCAATTTTTCCGGCAGGCTGCAAAAAGTAATACATTTGCCCCGCATCTGTGAGTTGCACCCAGGTATGCGGAATGTTACGGGGCAGGAAGATCAGGTCTCCTGTTTCTAGCAGAGTTTTCTCATTTCCCAATTGAAAAACATACTTTCCTTCCTGAACATAAAATACTTCATCCTGATTGGGATGCGCATGCAAACCGGGACCAACCTTGTGTACCCCCTTATAGTAAAAAGCAGAAACCTGGCCTCCGGAATCCTTTGTTGAGATCTTCAGGTCATTTGGATTTACCCCTAAAAAAGGGGTAGGAATCCCAAACCGGCTAGCACCATCACGCACCACAAAAGCTTTTGAATTGTTCTGGAAAGGGAATCCTGTTCTTGCCAATGCCAATGCAGGCATTGCAACAAGAGTTGTTGTAATAAAGCTCCTTCGATTCATTTCTTTCGGGTATTTAGGATATAATCATCAAAATATCTTAAACACCCGATTCCTGATTAGGTTCATTGTCTGCATCCGGAATCACAGCTCGCTGATTCAGAAATATTTCCGGGAGTATTCATGTCCCCTGCATCGCCTTCGCTTAGACGTTATGGCGGAGCAAGGTTGGACGGGTCATTGGTTCAATCAATTTTGCTATCTACTATCCGAAGTATTTCTTTTTCCGCATTCATTGCTTCCTCGGCTATCCTCCCGCCTTCTGACATCACTTCCTCCACATATCCTTATCCTCCAGTCCCGATGCATTGATCTTCACATTCAGGAAGGCACCCATTACGGCGCTGCGCGCACAAAGCGCGCCCACCCCGGCATCGGAAACCGAATTTGGATTTCCCTCAGCCATGGCTTTGATGAGCTCAAAGGATCACGTGCATCGTTTCATAACCTTCAGCGGAACTTCCATGGCATAACGGGTTGCTTCCTGCATGGCTGCTTGTCGGCGCTTTTCTGCTCGGTGTCTTTCGGCATACCGAGGGCTTCCATTACACGGTTAAAGGCTTGTGTATCTTCATCCACCAGCTGAAGCAGGTCTTTCTGAATGGCCATGCCTTTTTCAGCCTGGTCGGAGAACTCCTTCCAACGGCTGTCCCATCCGGCTTTGTGCGAGGACAGATTGGCCACCATGGTGGCCAGGGAAACACCCAGCGCACCCATATAGGCAGATATGGAACCTCCGCCGGGAGCAGGTGATTCCGAAGCCGTTTCTTCGGCAAAGGCGGCTAGGTTCATATCCACCAGCTTTTTCCCCGTTTTATCCCCCAGCAGGTATTCAATGATCTTCTTTTTCGGGTCAAAGGGGGCGAGATCATCCAGTCCAAGCGATTTAACCGCAATTTTAATGATCTCCTTTTCGGGAATACCGGTGGACCGGTTTTGCTTTTGCAAGAAATATTTGCCGGCTTCCAGCATGGCACTCAGGGGCACCATGCCGACCAGCTCCGATCCGGTAACCCGCATTCCCCTGGCTGTAGCGCTGTTCACAGGCATGTATCAAATACCTTGTGAAGGGGTGAAACTGACAGGTCGGTAAGGTTAATGGAGATCTGGGCAATACCGTATTCTTCAATATACCAGCCAATGGCTTTTACGGCTTTCAGCAATCCCGGTTCATAAACCGGTTCACCGGCGGCATCCGGATGATTTTTCCCGTAACCGGATCTCCTTCCCGTTTCATCCTGCCTTTTTCACGGATATCATAGGCAACAGCATTGGCCCTGCGGATGGAGGTGGTATTCAGGTTAATATTATAGGCTATGAGAAAATTACGTGCACCCAACGGCCGTAGCTCCGGTAAGCGCTACCGGTCATTCCAGACCGAAGGGCCAAAATCGGGTTTCCAATTCCGTTGAAGCGATTTTCTTGGCCAGTCCCTCATATTCTCCCTGCCGGCAATTGGCGAGGTTACGCCTTTTCTCTTCAAAAGCTGCGAATTCATAGCAGTAAACCGGAATAAGGAGTTCTTTCCCGATGCGCTCCGCCAGCTGACGGGCGTACACAACTACTTCGTCCATGGTAATGTTGGCCACCGGCACCAGGGGACATACATCGGTGGCCCCGAACCTGGGATGCGCACCATGATGCTTTCTCATATCGATCAGTTCCGATGCCTTTTTTACAGCCCTGAAAGCTGCTTCACATACCGCTGCGGGCGTTCCCACAAAAGTAACCACGGTGCGATTGGTGGCTTTACCCGGATCCACATCCAGAAGCCTCACGCCTTCCACTTTCTCTATTTCGGCCGTGATCTGGCCTATGAGTTGCATATCGCGTCCCTCGCTGAAATTGGGGACGCATTCGATGAGTTGTTTCATAAATAGAATACAATAACGGTTAGTCACACTAAAGGTAATGCAATATTTTTTCAAGAGAAATGAGGAAAGTTTTACTTTCGGGAGTTATCCATCTGAAACAAAGAATTCATAAATTTGAGCTGCACTGGCAGCGTTGCTGTTTTTACCGCAGGACCGGAAATGAATGAAGCGATATGATATTACTTGAAAAACAACATTATGAACGCGTTTTGGAACCCCTTCAGCAGGTCAGTGTAAATACTTTATTTGCCCGGTTTGTTGTCAGCAGGCAGGTAACCGGGACAATTTATGTGGACCGGCCCGACCTGCCAAAAACCTTTTACATTATTCATCCCTATGGTATGTCGCTTCTTTTCGGCCATGCCGATAACAGCCATTTCAACCTGCAACTGCTCGATTACCTGTTGAATACGGCCAAAACCAGGAGTAAGCCAGAATGGTTGCAGGTATACCCGGGAATATGGAATCAACGGCTGGCAGATTTATTAGGCGATCAGCTTGTGAAGTTTTCGGATAATCCTGATGTCAGCCTGGCGGGAAAGGTGGAAGAGAACACCAGGGTGAATTTCCGATTCAACCTGGATAAATACCATGATTTCAGGCAAAGCATCAGGAACGAGGAATACCATATTGTCCGTACCAACAGGAAATCATTTGACAGGATGCAGGGCACAGTTGTTCCAAAATATTTCTGGGACAATGCCGATGATTTTTGTCGGCAGGGAGTAGGGTTCACCATGCTGATGGGTGATATACCCGTTTCTACAGCCTATTCTGCCTATATTACAGAAAACCAGCTTGAACTGGGTATTGAAACCCTGCCGGAATACCGCGGGAAAGGTTATGCCCTTCATACCTGTTCAGCGCTGATCGATTATTGCATGGAAAACAACTTCGAGCCGGTTTGGTCCTGCCGTTACGAAAACACCGGATCTTATAAGCTGGCACAGGAATTGGGTTTTGAGCCCACGGTAACCTTGCCGTATTACAGGTTACCTGTTTGATTTCAGGCGGATAGGAATCTTGTATGGATATAAGCAAATTTTGCCCATGGAAAAAATAATCCTGTTTGGAATTTTAAGCGTGCCGGTAATCCTGATTTCCTGGCGAACCCTGTTCAATGTCAGGTCCCATGGCTTCTATCGTTTCTTCAGCTGGGAATGCATCCTCTGGCTGTTTGTGAGCAATGCCAAATACTGGTTCACGGATCCTTTGAGCATCAAACAACTGATTTCCTGGATTTGTCTTGTTTGCTCAGCCTACCTGGTTGTTGCGGGCATTATTGTTTTTAAACGTGAAGGAAAGATTGACCGTTCCAGGGACGAAAAGAACCTGCTGGGTTTTGAAAAAACCACAGAGCTTATCGATCAGGGAATATACAAGTATATCCGGCATCCGTTGTACGCTTCATTGTTCTATCTGACCTGGGGGATATATTTCAAGAACACCACCTTATTTTTATTGATCATTGCCCTGTTATCCTCTGTATTTCTGTATTTCACCTCCCGGCTCGATGAAAAGGAATGTATGGCTTATTTCGGTGATAAATACCGGGAATACATGACAAGAAGCAAAATGTTTGTTCCTTTTGTATTTTGAGGACTGCACCCGAAAGGAGTACATTTCGGGGAGTGATGATCATACTGCCGGGATACCCATAAAAGTAATCCGGGATCCGAGAATTTTTGGTTATGAATACATTAAAACATCCTATCATGAAAAGACGCACTTTTTTACAGCATGCCGGCCTGGCAGCCGGCTTATTGGCCTCAGCTCCCCTTCTGGCCAATACAACAACTTCCGACGATGACGATTTTCCGCTGGTAGATCTGCACGTGCATACTACCGATCAGTTTACCATGGAACATATCATGAAGCTCGCCGGGGAACGACATGTTAAATTCGGTATTGTGGAACATCCTGCCGCATGGGCCATCAAGGATGACGCCGATCTGAAAAGATACATCGATAAGCTGAGAAAATACCCGGTATATGTGGGATTACAGCCCATGATCACCGGCTGGGACAAGAACTTCTCACCGGAAATGCTGGCACAGCTCGATTACGTGCTGATGGATCCGCAAACCATTCCGCTCGGCAATGACCAGTATCAGAGGATCTGGCAACTGGAGACCTATGTGGAGGATACCGGGGCTTTTATGGAACAATATATGGCGCACAGCCTGAATATCCTCAATAAGGAGCCCATCAATATCTTTGGATGGCCCTTATTCCTGCCGGTCTGTATTGCAAGGGATTATTACAGCCTGTGGACCGAAGAAAGGATGCAGCAGATCATATCGGCTGCCAAAGCCAGAAATATTGCCATTGAGATTAATGACATGGCCCATACCCCGCACGATAAGTTCATCCTCATGGCCAAAGAACAGGGTTTGAAATTCACCTTCGGATCTGACGCCAGGACTCCCAACGCCGGACGGCTGGCATACTGCAAGGAAGTTGCCAGGAAATGCAACCTGAAGACAGCGGATTTTTACGTCCCCGGGAAGAAAATCTGATTTCTGTTAGAGAACAATTTGGATAATCTGTTGTTGATGAATGGTGTTAGCTCCCTTAAACAAATTAGATTAAAAAGGAAGTCATGGAACGCAAAACATTCATCAGACAATTGGTTATCAGGGGTAGTGCAGCCGTTATATTGCCGGCCGCCATTCTACAGGCATGTGAAAGTGATGATCCCGCCGATGAAAATCCCAGCCCGGGTAGTGGCAGCAATGATTTTACGATCGATCTGGATGATCCCGCTTATACGGCCCTTCTGGAAGTCGGAGGATCTGTATATATCGACTCCAAACATATTATCGTTATCCATACCGATGTGGATGAATATACGGTTCTTTCGAGCGTATGTACCCACCAGGGCTGCAAAGTAGGGTATAGTCCTGATAACAACAACCTTCCCTGCCCCTGTCACGGCTCATTATACAGCATCTCCGGAAGTGTTCTGAACGGTCCTGCCACTGCTCCGCTTACGAAATACAATGCCACCCTTGACGGGAGCGACCTTGTGATCGATATTTAAAAGACCTGATCCTGATGCAGGTTATTGACCTTTAAACCCATTCTTTTTTTTATCTTTGGGAAAGCCCTATAAAGGCTGTCACCAATAGATAATACAGGGATCATGTTCAACCATGACCATTTTGGCGCAGCTCTTCCGGATACCGGCAATAAGCTCATCCGGCGTGATTTTCTGAAAACAATTTCATTATCAGGGATTTCTTTGGCCTTTGCCAGTCCTGTTGCAGGTGGCATTAAGCATACACTTTCGGAAACCAGCGAACTGTCGGGAGTTTATTTTACCCTCCTGTTTGACTCCAGGCGCGGGGTGTTTTCTGTCCGGCGAAAAGACGGTACATGGTTATTGCAAAGTGCTACTGTCAGGGTAAATTCCATGGCCGGCAAACGGTCAGTTGTATCCGGCAACTACCTTCACAGAGCAAAAACGGTAAAATTTTCAGATCAGCTTGGTGCAGGGCAGATGCTCCAAGTAATCTCAGAGGATCTTGAGCATAAAATTGATATCGAATGGAGGATATCCCTTTATGACCAGATGGAGGCAGTTTTTATTGAAGCTATCTGTCATAATGCATCATCCCGGGATTATCCTATTTATAGTCTCGAGCCCGTATATGCAGCAGGAGAGAATGGTGGCAGACTTTTTATGCCGGGAGTCTCCACATGTTTAACCAATGGCGCCATGTATTACGACCCGGGCACCATCCATTCCTTCGGAACAGAATTTGTCAACCCCGAACCCTATGGTGAGACCAAGGGAGGGAAAATTTCAAATGTCAGTATTTCCGAAACTTCCGAAACCGTCCGCACCTGGTGGAATGCCGGCTTTTTCAGCGGCTATGATAAAGAAGGACTGGTATTGGGATACGTGGAAAACAGAACAAGTCTCGGGCAGCTCTTGATCTCCCGTTCAAAGCCCGACGAGATATCGTTCCTTGCCGAATCGGTTTTTGCTCACGGACTAATCTTGAAGCCGGGAGAAAAGATAAGTTCCGACAGGTTTGTTATCCTGATCGGGCAGGATCCTTACCAAGCCTTGGAATCGTATGCCGCGGTCACCGGAAAACTGGCCAATGCCAGGGTAAATTCAATCATCAACGGTTGGAGCAACTGGTTTTATACCTACGAACATATCACAGAGGAAGAAATCATCCGCAACGCGGAATTTGCCGCGAGTCATCTAAAAAAGTACGGACTGCAATACATTCAGGTGGATGAGGGATATCAACGCTGGCATGGAGATTGGGAAGGCAATGATCGTTTCCCTCACGGAATGAAGTGGTTGGCTGAAAGGATCAGAAGTCTCGGACTTAAAGCTGGAATTTGGATTGCACCTTATGTGGTTTCAGCGCCTACCGGCATGGTAACCAAAAATCCCGAATGGTTCCTGAGGGATAGGGAAGGCGAACTTATGCGGGTTGGTCCCTGGCCGGATCTGGATACAGATTGGGCCCGAAATGAAAATCCCCTGCGGTATGGGCTCGATGTAACCCATCCAGGTGCAGCCCAATGGTTATTCAACCTTACCGATAAATTGGCAAACCAATGGGGCTATGAAATGATTAAAATCGATTTTGTGGCCTGGTCCCTGCTGTCAGCCACCTCTTTTTACGATACAGGAGTAACGCCGGCACAGGCATACCGAAAGGGGTATGAAATTATGAGATCCGCAGCGGGGGAAAAATGTCACCTGCTGGAATGCGGTCCGGGCCAGGTTTCAACAGGATTGATCAATAGCATGCGGATTGAACTTGATCAGAATTATGGCTATGGCGAAGATGCCTGGAAACAATATTTCCTGCATTCTTCCAGCAGCTCACCGGCAGCAGCCAAGCGGTATTATTTTCATAAAAGAACCTGGATCAATGATGCGGATCAATTGTGTATCAGCATGCTTTCGCCTCAACAGGCACAGGCGGCAGCCACACTATTGGCACTTACCGGAGGAAACCTTATTTCAGGTGACCGTTTAACAGAGCTCGATACAGCCAGGCTTGAAATTCTTGGAAAGGTTTTCCCGGCCTATGGTGAGGCAGCTCGCCCGGTTGATCTTTTCGACACGGATCTCCATACGGTATTTGCCCTTTCTGTGAAGAAACCTTTCGGAGAATGGACCGTAGCCGGTTTCTTTAACCCCGATCTGAAAAACACGGTTACGCGGAGGTACCCCCTTGAAAGGTTATGGTTAAAACCTGACAGCACTTATATCGCATATGATTTCTGGAAGGAGGAATTTGCCGGGGAGATTACCGGGGAGATCAATGTACAGGTGCTGCCTGGATCGGTAACCCTGCTGGCTTTGCATAAAAAGCCGCTGGAACCCCGATGCATTTCAACATCCAGACATGTGTTGCAGGGTGCCATTGAACTTGAAGCAGTATTATGGGATAGCATTACCAGAACCCTTTCGGGTGTTTCGTCAGGCCCGGCCGGTTCTTCTCATTATGTTTCTGTGTATCTTCCGGAATCAGTTCCATGGAAACAGAGTGGTCACGGTTTGTTCAGGGACTATGACACGTATAGCCTGAGTATGGCCGGAAAGAACATCCTCAGGGTTCATCTGCATTTCACTGAAAACAGCAGCATCGCCTGGCAGGTTAAACTGGAAGAGCTATAAATGGATTTCTTATGATACCGGCAAAATCAGGCCTAGAGGGACTGATTTATTGACTTTTGGCAGCATCTGCTTGTCGGAACTACAAGCTATTAGATCCTGAATGCCATACTGGAAACGGATATTGAATCCACAGCGTAAATCACTGGCAATAATTTCCTATCTTTAGGGTTACGCCAATACCAGAAAACATGATCAGGATGAAGCATTTTTCGGCATCAGTGATGGGTTTATTGATGGTCCTGACCGGGATTTACGGTCAGAATCCCTTTATTAAACACATGTATACCGCCGATCCGTCGGCAAGGGTCTTTCATGATACTTTGTTTGTGTATCCCTCCCATGATCCCGATACCGCCACCTGGTTCAATATGGCCGACTGGCATGTATTTTCCACAACCGACATGAAACGCTGGACCGATCATGGAGTGGCCTTTTCGGTTAAAGATGTATCCTGGGCAACCAAGTATGCGTGGGCACCCGATTGCGCATATGCCAACGGCAGGTATTATTTCTATTATCCGTTGGAGCAGGATTACATAGGCGTGGCTGTCGGTGACAAGCCTTACGGAAAGTTCACCGACCCGCTCGGGAAGCCGCTGATCACGAGACAAACACCAGGGGTGGTCAATAACCGTGATCTGATCGATCCCTGTATTTTTATCGATGAAGATCATACACCTTACCTGATTTTTGGTCAGAATGATGTGAATATCGTTAAGCTCAACGAGGATATGATTTCGTTCAGCGATACAGTTCGGGTGATTCAGGGTGCCGATCATTTTTTTGAGGCGGTGTGGATGCACAAATACAAAGGCAAATATTACCTGTCTTACTCGGGCAACGGGAAGATCCTTTATGGCATCGGAAATAGTCCATACGGACCATTTGAATACAAGGGGATCATACTCGAGGAAATGAACAGTGGGACCAATCACCACTCAATCGTGGAATACAAGGGACAATGGTATTTGTTTTATCATAATTCCGACCTGTATTTCGAACACAATCCGGACGTTAAGCCGGTACTGAACTGGGATAGTCCGAATCCGTTCAGGAGATCGGTTTGTGTGGATAAATTGTATTATAATGACGACGGAACAATCAAACAGGTAATCCCGACAAAGGAAGGGATAATTGAACGTCCCGCTATCTGGGGTATTGCCAGGATGACATTTCTGGTGAGTGATTTTCAGCTGGCCAGGGATTATTATGGACGATTTCTTGGTTTTGATGAGGCATTTGAATATCCTTCTGATCTGGGCACTGTGATTTCATTTAAAGTGAATGACAGGCAATTTCTTGAATTTGTTAAAGATCCGGATGCACAGCATAAGAATCGTTTGGTTTCCATCTCTTTTGAAACCGAAAATGTGGAAAAGATGCGTCAATTTCTGAAATACAAAGGATTAAATATGCCCGACAAAACAGGGAAAGACGGGGCCGGAAACGAAGTTCTGTCGTTTCAGGATCCATCGGGGAATCAGGTTGAGTTTATTGAATATAAAGCTGATGCCCTTCACCTTCAGTCAAAGGGCAGGTTTTTATCTGACAACCGGATAGCAAAACGGATACATCATGTGGGGTTGTTCACCGATTCTATCAATGATAAAGATCCGTTTTATACCGGCATATTAAACTTCAGGGAAATACTCAGGGTTCCCGAAGATAAAAAACTTGGTGCAAACATTTTGTATCTTGGCACAGGGGACGGTACGGAAAACATCGAATTCTATTCGCCCAGTGATCGAAATTTCAGTCATCCCTGTTTCCTGGTCGATGACATGCAGGAAACCATTTATACCCTGAAGGAAAGGAAGACGGATGAAAAGCTGAACATGCCGGTGATCGGAAAGGGCGGACGATGGATCTTAAACCTGGCAAATAAGGATGGTACACGGGTTGAATTCACCGAAGGACACCGCGTACGGTAAAAAAATAATAGATTCTTAAAATACTGAATCATGAAAAGAGATGAGATCTCACGCAGAAGCTTTATCAAAGGAGCTGCAGGGGCAGCAGGACTGATCATTGCCGGTACCTCCCCGCTAATGGCTTCTCCCGCATCGCGGATGGCATCGCCCTTGCCCTCTTATGATGCCAAAGGATTGCCTACCGCCATGCTGGGTAAAACCGGGGTGATCATACCCCGTATTGCCATAGGACTTGGCAGCCGGTTCTGTACTATCGCAAAACCGGAAGATTCATTTGAGCTGTTGAATTTTGCCCTGGATAACGGACTGTATTATTGGGACACTGCCTGGATATACGAAAACAAAGAGCTCGGTGTGATCAGTGAGGAACGTATCGGGCATATTGTAAAAGACCGGCGCAAGGAGATCTTTCTTTCCACCAAGGTAAGCAGTCGCGATCCAGATGAAGCCATGCGTCAGATTGAATCCAGTCTGAAGCGACTGCAGACGGATCATCTGGACGTGCTGAAGATTCATGATGTGCAATCGGCCAATGACGTTGCCATGTTGAAGGGAAAGGGCAACCTGATCGATATCCTGACCAGGATGAAAGAGCAGAAAGTAGTTCGTTTCATTGGGTTTTCAGGACATACCGAAGCCGGTGCTATGAAAATGATGGCCGAAACGGGAATTTTTGATACCATGCTCATTGCCATGAACCATTGGGCTGGCAATACGGAAAAGCGTCAGGAATTGGCCATACCGGCTGCAAAATCAAAGGGAATGGGGGTCATGATGATGAAAGCAATACGCCCGCGTGAAACCGTTAAAACACTTGATCCTCAAGATTTGGTGAAGTATGCCCTGTCATTGCAGGGGCCGGATGGCCTCGTTCTGGGGATGGACAGTCTGGCGGTGGTAAGATCCAATCTTGACATTCTGAGAAATTTCACTCCCATGAGTGAGGAGAAGATGAAGGAAATGGCCTGGCAGTTGTCTCCATTCTACCATCATAAAAATCTACCCTGGATGCAACCGGGATATTGCGACGGGAATTGGACATAATTGCAGCACAATGGTAAAAAATTGTCAGCAAATCCATTATTTTTGATACACGTTAAAAGTTCTGTTGATCAATTAACTCAAATAAATTTTTCGAGATGAAAACGTCCATACACTTCATTATCCTCTCGGCGCTGATGGTTTGGCATCCCATGTCAGTCCTGAATGCCCAGACAGAAGCTTCTGCAGGAAACAGCCTGAACAGGAAAGATGTTTTATCTGTTTTAAAGCGAGTCGCTGATTATCAGGTTCGAACTCCGTTAACGCACACGGGGGCCGATTGGACCAATGGCGCGCTTTACGCCGGGATGGCAGAGTGGGCCAAAATAGCCGGAGATGATCAATATTATGTCTGGTTGAAGGAAATGGGGGAAAAAAACAACTGGACCTACAACCATCGGGATGATCCCCGTGCCCGGTATCACGCGGACGATTACTGCGTGGGTCAGATGTATATCGAACTCTACAGGAAGTACAAGGACCCGGGAATGGTCGATCCCATGCGGAATTATCTGGACCAGATCCGACAAAATCCGTCGACGGTGGACCTGGAATTTGTATTTACGGATACCTACTGGGCCACAGAACGCTGGTCATGGTGTGATGCCCTGTTTATGGGACCCACCGTATGGGCCAAAATGGCCAATGTAACCGGCGATTTGAAATACCTCGATTTCATGTATATGGAGTACAAGGCCACCACAGATTATCTTTACAATAAGGATAACCATTTGTATTTCAGAGATTCACGCTATTTCAATCAGTCTGAGGCCAATGGTGCTAAAATGTTCTGGGGGCGCGGCAACGGATGGGTTTTTGCAGGATTACCGATCATACTCCGGGAACTGCCTGCTGATTATGAGCACAAAAGTTATTTTGAAAATATATATAAGGAAATGGGAGCCAGAATCCTGTCGCTTCAGGATGTGAAAGGATACTGGCATGCCAGTTTGCTCGATCCTGAAAGCTATCCCAATCCTGAAATGAGTGCCACGGGTTTTTTTGTTTACGGACTTGCCTGGGGCATCAACCATGGATATTTTGACAGGAAAACCTACCTGCCGGCAGTCATTAAAGGCTGGGAGGCTATGGTGAATTCGGTTTGGCCCGATGGCAAGGTTGGCTGGATTCAGCCCATTGGTGAAAACCCGAAAAATGTAACCCGGGAGATGACCGAGGTTTATGGTGTTGGGGCTTTCCTGCTGGCTGGATCGGAAATATTTAACCTTATTAAGTGAAAAACCAAAAGCTATTGATGATGAAAGTGGAAATAAAATATGCACATCATCCGGAGGATGTTAAACATTATGACACTGCAAGGATCAGAAGTGAATTCCTGGTGGAAGAAATTTTCATACCGGGCGAAATCTGCCTTACCTACAGCATGTATGACAGGTATATTGTTGGGGGCATCATGCCGGGCTCCGAGCCACTGAAGCTGGAATCCTTTGAAGCGCTGAAGGCACCTGACTTCCTGCACAGAAGAGAAATGGGCATTATCAATACCGGGGGTGATGCCGACATCTTTGCAGGCGGATTGCATTACCATTTGAAACATAAGGAGGCGCTTTACCTTGGCAAGGGAGTGAAAGATATTTCGTTTGTTTCTTTGGATGCTGAGGCACCTGCCAAATTGTATTTTAACTCCGCTCCCGCACATCATGCCTATCCATCCAGGAAGGTAACGGTAAAGGATGCTGAAATTGCCGTTCTGGGTAGTCCCGAAGCTTCTAACCACAGAACCATCAACAAATTATTAATCAGCAGCGTGGTAGAAACCTGCGGTCTCCAGATGGGACTGACTACCCTGAATCAGGGCAGTGTATGGAATACCATGCCGCCCCATACCCATGCCCGCAGAATGGAAGCATACTTTTATTTTGAAGTGCCGGCCGGGCAGGCGATTTGTCACTTCATGGGGGAACCCGCTGAAACCCGGCACATCTGGTTGAAGAATGAGCAGGCGGTAATTTCTCCGCCATGGAGTATTCACAGCGCAGCAGGAACTTCCAGTTATTCGTTTATCTGGGGAATGACCGGCGAAAACCTGGATTACGGAGATATGGACATTCGACAACCTGATCAGCTTAGATAAAACCAACTGGCATGAAAGAATTATTTGATCTCACGGGCAAAACAGCCCTGGTAACCGGAGGCACACATGGTATCGGACTGGCTATCGGTCTTCTGTTGGGCAAAGCCGGTGCGAAAGTTTGCGTAAATGACCGTACTGAGGACAAGCTGGAAGCTTGCAGGCAGGCCTTCGCCAAAGAAAAGCTTACCGTATACACCCTTGTTTTTGACGTCACCGATGAGGCTGATGTGGACAGGGGAATCTCGGATATTGAGAAGCATATCGGACCTGTTGATATTCTGGTCAACAATGCGGGCATAATCAAGAGAGTTCCCATCCTGGACATGCCCATCAATGATTTCAAGCAGGTGCTCGATGTTGATCTTGTGGCGCCCTTAATTGTATCCAAAAGGGTGGTCCCGGGGATGATCCTGAAGAAAAGCGGCAAAATCATCAACATGTGTTCCATGATGAGCATTTATGGCCGGAATACGGTGTCCGCCTATGCATCTGCAAAGGGCGGACTGAAGTTGCTGACCGCCAACATGGCCTGTGAATGGGCGAAATTCAATATCCAGGCAAACGGTATCGGACCTGGTTACATTGCAACAGCCCAAACTGCTCCCATACGGGAGAACGGACACCCTTTCAACGATCTGGTTATGACCCGTACCCCTGCCGGCCGGTGGGGTGAACCGGAAGATGTTGCCAATGCAGCTTTGTTCCTGGCATCCGGGGCCAGTAATTTTGTGAACGGACACATCCTGTTTGTGGATGGAGGCATATTGGCGAACTTTGGGTATGTGAAGGGGGAGAATGAGATTTAAGATTCAAGATTTAAGATTCAAGATTCAAGATTTAAGATCAAGATTCAAGATTCAAGATTCAAGATTTAAGAAAAAGGAAAAATGAAAAGGATGGAAAACAGAAGCATTAAAATAATTGGATTACTGCTGATTGCTTTCTTGTTGCAGGCGTGCCAGCAGGAAAAGAAATATGAAATCGGCAATCGCGGCAACGTGGATATCATTGACAGGGCAGTAGTGTTAAATCGCGCAGAGGTAAGTGGATTATCTTGCAGATACCAATTCCCTTTCGCGGGTGGCGGTGAAGGACGAAAACGGGGAATGGGTGCCATCGCAATGCGATGATATGGATGGGGACGGCCAATGGGATGAGCTGGCATTCATCATTGACCTGGAGGCCGGTGAAACCAAAAAGGTGACCTTTGAAACCGTGGAGACAATGCCTGATTTCCCGGTACTTACCAATATCAGGTTTGGAAGAGTCATTCCCCCTTTCGAAGAGGTATCCGGCGAGCTAAGGATGAAGACCAATGACACGAAATTTACGGCGCCTGTTTACCAGATGGAAGGTCCCGCCTGGGAAAATAATCTGATTGCTTTCCGCAATTATTATGATGCGCGCAATGGGATGGATATTTTCGGTAAAAAGACTGCTGACATGGTACTTGACAGTGTTGGTGTCAATGGCAGGGACTATCATGTCATGGCCGATTGGGGGATGGATATTTTAAAAGTCGGGAACTCCCTGGGAGCCGGGGCTATTGCCATAGGAATCGGCGATTCACTATACCGGGTCGGGCCATGCCGGGAAGGCCGGTATCGTTTGATCAGTGAGGGTCCGGTACGTTCGGTTCTTGAACTGACCTATGCCGGTGTGCCAGCCGGGGACCGACTCTATGATGTTACCCATCAGATAACCATAGGTGCAGGTGACAGGTTTTACCGGAGCAGGGTTTGGGTGAGTGACCTGCAGGGAGATGAAACGCTGGTTACCGGCATAGTGGATCTCCACGCCATTCCTGCCGATACACTTACGGAAGGCAGCATGAAAATACTGGCCAGCCTGGGTAACCAGGGGATAAGTGGTGAAGTCCTGGGAATGGGATTGTTCTTTCCTGCCGGTGAGTTTATCAAATACCATGAAGCTCCGGCAGAGGGGTACGGCATTGTCAGTACCCACCTGGTATCGCTGGCGCTCAGCCAGGATAGTCCCACGGAATATTACTTTCTGGCGGCCTGGGAAATGCAGGATCAGCAGGTAAAGGAAAAGGATTATTTTACAGGCTTGTTAAAAGAGGCTGTCCATAAAATAAAGTAGAGCCACAAATCTTGTGGCTCTACCGTCATGCCCTTATATTCCTGCGACAACCACACCATCAATAACCAGACTCGGCAGTCTGGCCTGGCTATAGATCCAGGGATCATTAGCCACTTCTACAAGTTTGTTCCAGAATTTGAGATGGTTATCGGCGATGTTCATCTCAGCGACATTCTGGACAAACTGACCCTTGTCGTAAAGTTTGCCGATGATGCCAACCGAGAAGTCACCGGTGGTGGAATTGGAATTTCCTCCGATATATTCGGTGATCAGGATGCAACGTCCCAGGTCCTTGATAATGTCATCGACGCTACGGGTTCCGGGTGGTATGATGAGGTTGGATATGGATCCTGAGGTTGGCTCCCAGCCAAGCTTCCGGCTGTAATACCAATCGATCAGGAATTCATTTACCCTGCCTTCGACAATAAGATCGCGTTTTCTGGCCGGGAAACCATCATCGTCATAAAGTTTGGAACCAAGACCTCTCGGCAGGAATGGATCATCCTGAACGGTCAGTAATTTACTGGCGAACGTCTGACCCTTTTTATCGGCCAGGAATGACCTTTTCTGCTGGATGCTTCCGCCCGACATGGGATTCAACAGACCGCCCAGCACCCGTCCTACACCACGGTTCTCCAGAATAATCGGAAGGGTTTCGGTGGGCAGCTTTTTACCTCCCATCAGATCGAGTGTCCGGACAGCGGCCTTGGTACCTATTTCCTGAACGGAAGGCAGGTCGCTTTTGTAACGGCAGCCAATGTAATGATAGCCCTGCGGGCGACGGTCGCCCTCGTCCTGGGCAGTCATGGATGCTCCTATTTGATAATAGGTTCCTTTGCTGGTACCTTCGAATCCGTTACTGGTTAGAACAAAATCTTCCCAGGTTTCATCATTTTCCCCGGCAGTGACTGAAATAACTTTGTCGCCACCTTTCTGAAGGCAGGCATCTTCCACCGCTTTTGCCATCAAATGCCGGTTCTCAGGGGTGAGTTGCTGAAAATCGGGATCGGCCAGCTGGAGGTCCATGGTAGACCTTCCGGCATAATATTTGGGATCAGGAAGGGTGCGGAAGGGATCTTCCTCCATAATTTTTGCATTATCGATCAGGTCAGTGATAAAGCCTGAAAGGGTTGATTTGCGAAAATCGGGGGTCGACTTGCCGGCAAAACGGTTATTGATAAAAACCTCGAGATAGAGACCTTGTGTGGTAGCCTCTTTGATTACTTCCGGTTTGCGGTCGCGGTAATTGATCTCCACGGAGCGTCGTTTGGAAATACTTACCTTGCAGTCGTTTGCTCCGGCCTGTTTAGTCTGGTCGATTACCCAACCGGCCAGTTCCCGGAATTCCTGTTGCTGGTCTTTTTTATAGCTCATGACTGACCTCCTTTCTGCTGGGTGCCCCCAACGGTTAACGATTTTACCAGGCAGGTCGGTAATCCGAAGGATACCGGCACTCCCTGTCCGTTTTTACCACACTGTCCGGCGCCGCCCAGATGCATTTCAAGATCATTGGCGGCCATGGTAATATTGGCGAGCATTTTGGGACCATTGCCCATGATGTTCACATCCTTGATCGGGGAAGTAAGTTTCCCGTTTTCAATCATCCTGCCCTGTGAAACGTAAAAGGCAAAATCACCTTCGCCTATTTTCACCTGGCCATTGCTGACATCTTCCACATAAATACCGTTACCGGCCTGTTTGATTACTTCATCGGGAGTGGCCGTTCCTCCCAGCATGTAGGTATTTCTCATGCGGGGCACGGGATAATTCTGGAAGTCCTGCCTGCGGCCGTTACCGGTTGGCTCGACCCCATAATATTTGGCGGAGATCTTATCATGTATATAGCTGGTAAGTATGCCATTCTCCACCAGTACGGTCTTCCTGCCCGGAGTACCTTCATCGTCGACATTGATACTGCCGGAAAGATTCATGTTGGTGCCGTCGTCAATAATGGTAACGAAAGGTTCAGCCACCTTTTTGCCCAGCATGGTACTGTAAGTGGAGACCTTCTTGCGGTTGAAATCAGCTTCCATGCCGTGGCCAATGGCTTCATGCAGCAATATGCCCGTGACACCCGGTCCGAGTACCACCGGCATTTCACCAGCGGGAGGTTGAATGGCGTCAAAAAGCTTTACAGCGTTGCTCACCGCCTTGGTGGCTACCTGGTTGACCACCTCTTCGGTATAAAAGGAGAAATCACGGCGACCGCCGAGGTTCCAGAACGATTGTTCCCTTTTGCCGTTTCTTTCGGCCACCACCGAGGCATAGATGAAGCCCGAGGGAATCAGATCTTCGGCCAGGACGCCGTCGCTGGTAACGATCATCACGCGTTTTACCGCGTTTGAAAAACCGGCATTGACCTTCACAATTTCAGCAGAGGCGGAGAAACACTTCTGGTTGATGGATTGCAGCAAGGGTAATTTTGCTTTGGCCGGAATTCCATTGAAATCAGGGGCAACCGGGTAGTAGTTCCCGACATTGGGTTTGTTGAATGAACTGTTAACCGGCGTAGCATTCATATCGCAGAGGGTAGAGGCTGTTGCAGCAGCCGAAAGCATGGATTCCTCCGTGAGTTCCTGGGTATAGCCGTAACCGATCTGATCACCTTTTACCGTCCGGATACCAACACCCAGGGATATGTCACCATAGGACTGGTTTACTTTGCCGTCCTCCAGTCCCAGATAGTTGGACACGGTGAATTCGAAATACAGGTCGGCAAAATCGCCGCCCCTGGAAAGTGCTTTTGCCAGCAGTTTGTGGCAAAGGGTCTCGTCAATCCCGAATTCCTTCAGAAAGTAGTTGCCGGTGGGTTGAGTATCCAGCAACATCCTGGCTTCCAGTTCGGGAAGTAAAAGAAGGGCTCCACCCGCCATGGCAGCGCCCCGAATAAATCTTCTACGTGGAATGGGTTTCATTTTTGAGCATTGATTAAATAAGTGAACTAAAATATGAACAATTTTGGGAAAAAGGAAGTCCGGGGAGTTGATTATAACATTATTTAACAAAGAAGCAGTGGCGCCGCAGAAACCTGCGGCGCCACTTTAGAAATAAATACAAATAAAGAATTACCGGGTATTCTGGTTGATCAATCTTACGATCAGATCATTCAACAATTCCACTTCGTAGTCGCCTACCGTTGCTTCGATGTGTTCGCCTCCGATACCGCTGTCGTTGGTGATGAATACATAAGTACCATTGGTGGCGGTGGCGAAGAACCGGAACAGGAACTCCGTGTCCTTGTTGATCCCGCTGGCGGAGATGGGAATGATCTTTATGCCTTTTTCAGCTGTATTTTTGATAATATCATGGAGCTCATTTACAATGGATTCAGTGTAATGGGGAGGAGCGTCCAGGAGCAGGAACAAAAGCCTGGCCCGGGCGTTTTCACTCCAGCTGAGTTGGGTAATGGCTGTATTCAGGGCTGTATGAACAGCTTCTTCGTAGTCACCCCCGCCATTGGCTTCCTGATGGTCAATAAAGGCAAGTGTTTGACCAAAGCTGGAGGAGAAAGAAGAAACACGGGTCAGGTATTCGTCGCCTTCATCTCTGTAAAAAACAGATCCAAGGCGCATATCCAGCTGAGCATTCATTTCCTCAACCCGCCCGATCACATCGAGCAATTCCGATTTCAGGTAGTTGATTTCATCGCCCATGGATCCTGTGGCATCCACAACAAACAGGATGTCAGCCTTTAATTCCTGCCTTCCTTCTGTGGACATGGTTACCTGGTTGATGCCATCTTCATAGGCAACGGGATCTGCCACAACAACTTCCTGGTCCAGGTATTTTACTGTAGCGGCAACCTGACCGGTATTGCCGCCGTTAAGGTTACACCAGAGTTCGGCTTTTCCTTCATTGTCGGTCCGGGCTTTCCAGAGCTCAGTTCCCTGGAGATCCTTCAGGATGATCTCACAGTCGATCAGTGGATTCAACCGGCTGTCTTTTACCAGAAAAGAAAAGCGTTCACCGGGGTAAAATTTCCAACGATCCTGTGCGCTATTGAATTCTTCATTTTGACCCAGGTCAAGCCAGAAATCCCACTCCATAAGATCATTCCATTCGGCAGCAGTAATCTGGCCCGGATTCACCGGTTCCTGTTGGGTTGAGTCTCCGGTGCCCGAACCTGATCCCGAACCTGATCCGCTTTCGGAGCCTCCTCTGCCCGTAAGGCCATCATAAAGGCCTGTTAATCCATCGCTTTTTTCGGATGTGGATAGTTCCCCGGCATCCTTTGTACATCGTATCGTAAAAAAGAGCATGAAGACTGCTGCAAACAGAATAATTGGTTTTTTCATAGGGATAGCGTTAGGTGAAAAAAGCTCGTTTTTCTGTTAGATAGCTTTATCGGCAAAAAGGTTGCGCAGCTGTACTGTTTTTATTGATTTTCCATCCGTTTCAGCCAAAGCATAATTTCCTGCACCGGCAGGTCCCGGATTTACAATAACCGTTTTGCCGATATGGTCAACAGCAATGCCTTCATGGATATGGCCCGTAAAGCAAATCAGGGGCTGTTGCTTTTCAATGAAATGCCTGATGCTTTTACTGCCCACGTGAAAACCGGGGGATACCTGATCGTTCAGGGTACCGAAGGGCGGCTGATGGGATACCAAGATCAGGGGTCTGGTATCGGGAAAGGGGAGGTGATCAAGCAGGGCCTCATATTCTTCCTCGGAATACTCCTGGGGTGTCCTTCCGGGACAGGGGAGTGAACCGCTCAGGCCCAAAATCCGAAAATCATCAAATTCCCTGATCAGGGCATTTAATGACAAACCTTCCTTTACCAGGTATTGCTCTGTGTCGGGATAATCGCAGTTTCCTGTAACGGCATAAACAAAGGGATTTTCGTTCCTGAACTTCTGAATGATCTGATGCATGTCGGCTTCGTGACCAAAATGAGTGATATCGCCGCAAAGGAGTACAAGATGGGCCGACTTTAACCGGTCAGACAAAAGCGGCAGGATGGATGATTTACCATGGAGGTCGGTAATGGCGAGGATGATCATGACAGGCACGGATTAATATGGATCAACATTCAAAGTATATTGCACCGATCTGAAATCAGGATGGATCAGCATTTCTTTCACGGCAGCCAGTATTTGCAGCTTCACCAGGGGCAGAACCTTGCCCTTTTCAATTTTCACCAGCAGGTTTTTCAGGTAAAGATTCTGTATACGGCTTACCAGTGGATATTCAGGACCCATGATCTTTTCCCGGATTGATTGGCGAAGCACCGTCATGAGAAAAGCGGCTGCCTGATCGAGGGTGTCTTTATCGCGATGCTTCAGGATGATTTCCACCAGTCTGCTAAAAGGCGGATACCGGAATTTTCTTCGTTCCTCCAGCTGGTCATTGTACATGGCCAGATAATCATTCTTCACTACCTGGGCAATTACCGGATGTTGATGATCGGAAGTCTGGATAATGACTGAACCGCGGCTGTTCTTACGGCCGGCCCTTCCGCTTACCTGGGCCATAAGCTGATAGCTTCTTTCATAGGCGCGGAAATCAGGATAGTTGAGCATGGTATCGGCATTCATAATGCCCACCAGTTTGACATTGTCAAAATCGAGTCCTTTCGATACCATCTGTGTACCAACGAGGATATCCGATTCTTTCATTTCAAAACGGGCGATCAGTTGCTCAAAGGATTTACGGTTACGGGTGGCATCGAGATCCATCCGTTCTACTCTTGCTCCGGGGAAAAACAGGGCAATTTCCTCCTCAATTTTTTCCGTGCCAAATCCTTTCATTTGTAACCCGGGATGACCACAGGACAGACAATGGGATGGCAATGGCATGTTGAAACCGCAATAATGGCAATTGAGCCGGTGGCTTTTTTTATGATAGGTAAGGCTGACATCGCAGGAACGGCATCGGGGGACCTCACCGCATTGTTCACATTCCAGGAACAATGAAAATCCGCGTCGGTTCTGAAAAAGGATGACCTGCTCACCGTTTTTCAAAGCTTCACCAATACTGTCGAGCAAAACCGGTGCAAAATGGGATTGCATTTGTTTACGGCGCCTCAATTCACGGGTATTCACCACGGTTATTTCCGGCAATTGCAGGTTCAGGTAACGTTCATGAAGATTAACCAGTTTATATTTGCCGGTCATGCAGTTGTAATAAGTTTCCACCGAGGGAGTAGCTGTTCCAAGCACTACTTTGGCCCCATGCTGCTGAGCCAGCATGATGGCGGTATCACGGGCATGATAACGGGGCGCCGGATCGAATTGTTTGTAGGTGTTCTCATGCTCCTCATCAATGATGATCAGGCCGGGATTCCGGTAAGGAAGAAAGACCGAGGATCTTACTCCGAGGATGATCTGAATGTTGTTCTCCTGATCATTACCGGCATGAAGAAGACGGTTCCAGGTTTTTACCCTTTCGGCATCCGTGGATCTGGAATGATACACGGCAATGCAAGGCCCAAACACTGTTTTAAGCCGGGTGATGATCTGTGTGGTGAGGGCAATTTCAGGCAACAGGTACAGCACCTGCCGGCCCTGCTCAATGGTCTCACGGATAAGATGGATGTATATCTCCGTCTTGCCGCTTGACGTTATACCATGCAACAATACAACGTCGGATTCTGCAAGGGCATTTTTTATTTCATCAAAAGCCTGTTGTTGCGGGGCATTGAGGCTGGAAAATGCGTTTACCGGGGCTTCGTCCGAATTCATTTTCCGGGATTTACTGCTTAATTTCATCCTTGCGGGAAGAGCTGCCTTATATACTTCTCCCGGTGTGCACAGGTAATACTCACTGATCCATTCCCAAAGCCTTACCTGTGAATCAAGGATCACAGGTTCGGGATCGATGAGGGATAGGATTTCTTTAACCTCATAATCCCGTGGTTTTTGGGTATGCACCCTCATTACCAGGCCGGCATAGATTTTTCTTTTCCCGAACTGCACACTTACCCTCATCCCCGGCATCACAACAGCAGCCTGTTCTTCACTTACCCCATAAGTATAGGTGCCCGCAACAGGGAGGGGGAGGAGGAGGTCAATGTAGGTTTTCAAAGGCATGGTTTGGTGGCATCACTATGCACAACCTTCACAAAATCAAATTAATATTTCCGCCAGTTTCAGCAGGTCGTGATTTACGTCTTTGTGCAGTTTAACGGTTTTATTCAGGGGTACGTTAACGATCTCATTGTTAACCATACCTATCATAATACTTTTCTGGTCATCGAGCACAGCCTCGACTGCAGCAGCTCCCATCCGGCTCGCGGTTACCCTGTCGAAGGCTGATGGTGAGCCTCCCCGCTGAATATGACCCAGGATGGTAGTACGAATGTCCAATTCAGGGTATTCTGCCTTTATTATTCTGGCAATGGCAATAGCACCTCCGTCTTCTTCCCCCTCTGCTACTAAAATAACGCTCGATTTTTTTTGTTTGGCCCTCTCGGACAGGTAAACCCTCAGTTTCTCCATTTGCCCTTTTTCTTCCGGAACAAGTATTCCTTCGGCACCGCAGGCTATTCCACTGCGTAAGGCTACAAAACCAGCCTCTTTGCCCATCACCTCAACAAAAAAGATACGGCCATGGGAAGTGGCAGTATCTCTGATCTTATCCACAGCTTCCACCACTGTATTTACAGCGGTGTCATAACCGATGGTATAGTCGGTCCCAAACAGATCATTGTCAATGGTACCCGGAATCCCGATAAACGGAATCTCAAATTCTTTGGACATGATGCTTGCCCCGGTGAAGGAACCATCTCCGCCAATAACGATCACCGCCTGAATACCGAATTTCACCAACTGGTCATGGGCATTCTTTCGGCCCTCAACCGTCATAAATTCCTTGCAACGGGCTGTCTGCAGTATGGTTCCGCCTTTCTGAATAATGCCGCTGACCGCTTGTGAGGGCAGCGGAATAATGTCACCTTCGATCATTCCCATATAACCCCGCCGGATGCCATATACTTCAAATCCGTGATAGATGCCTGCTCTTACAACTGCCCTGATTGCAGCATTCATGCCGGGCGCATCGCCGCCGGAAGTCAGGACGCCTATTCTTTTAATCTCCTCCATTTTGTTATGCAAATAATTAGAATTTCAACCAATACAATACCTGTGGAATAAACCGTTTCAAATTTAATTATTTCCCCACCAGGTTGGTAATAAAAGCATGCAATTTCATTGAATTGGCCTGCCTGCCTGTTGGGCAGCTGGATGAAACATCGCCATCAGAAGCATCAGCATACTTTTAACTATCCGATAACTTTAAATGGTTTGCAAACTCTTCCAGCAACCACCGGGGTGTTGATGTGGCCCCGGTAATCCCTATATGGTCGGTTTTTTTCATCCATTCGGGTAGAATATCGCTGGTATCGGTAACAAAATAGGTCCTTTCATTCACAGCCCTGCATTGTGCATACAGCAGTTTGCCATTGGAGCTTTGTTTATAGCTCACAAAAAGTACAACATCATGTTGTGCACAGAATTGCCTGAGGCTTGGAATTCTGCCGGATACCTGCCGGCAAATGGAATTGGTGCATTTGAGGGAATGTGTTTCTGATCCGGATGCCTGGAGGCGTTGAATCAAAAAGTCCTGCAGTTGCTTGTACTTTTCGGTGCTCATGGTGGTCTGGGCATACAAGTGGACAGGTCTTGACAGGTCAATCTTGTCCAGATCATCCTCTGATTCGATGATGATGGTCTTGTATTTTGTCTGACCCGCCAAACCACGTACTTCGGCATGATCCTTTTTGCCAAAAATAACAAACTGCACCCCCAGATGGTGATGCCCGGCATAATCATCCTTGATCCTGCTTTGAAGTTTTATGACAATCGGACAGGTGCCGTCGATCAGTTCAATGTTGTTTCTGAGAGCGTGTTCGTAAGTTTCCGGGGGTTCCCCGTGGGCTCTGATCAAAACACGGCAATTGGAAAGCGTGAGGAATTCCTCTGGACTTATGGTCTTAAGGCCTATCTGCTCCAGTCTCTCAATTTCCTTCTGATTATGCACAATTTCACCAAGACAATACAATTGGCCATGTTCCCGGATGATTTCCTCCGCTTTGCTGACCACACGGGTAACTCCAAAACAGAATCCTGCTTGCGGGTCGATGTCAATGTTCATGCCTGTGTGTAATATTTTTCCAGATTTCCGAGAACCAGTTCATTTGCTGTTCGATAGTCATAGAGCTGTTATCCAGTATAATGGCATCCGTTGCTTTTCGAAGCGGACTTTCCAGCCTGTTTTCATCTTCATGGTCCCGCATCCGGATATTGGCCATGATTTCGTCGAGATCCACTTTCAATCCCTTCTCCACAAGCTCTTTGTAGCGACGCCGGGCACGCACCTCCGTATCAGCGGTCATGAAGATCTTCAGCCCGGCATCAGGAAAAACAACTGTCCCGATATCGCGACCATCCATCACCACGCCTCCCTTCTTTCCTATATTCCGCTGCAATCCAACCATTTTTTCGCGTACTTCTTTGATCTGACTGATCTTACTCACCACTGCCGATACTTCGATACCTCTGATTTCTTCCTCTACATTCCTGCCGTTCAGGTAGGTTTCCTGCATTCCGTTGCTGGAATTCAGTGCAAAATGGATATGGATTTTGTCCAGTGCCTGGCGTAATCCGGAGTGATCGGGATTCCCATTGACAAGCAGTCCGTTTTGAAGGAAGTATAAAGATACGGACCGGTACATGGCGCCACTATCAATATACACATAATTCAATTCCCTGGCAATCAGCCGGGCAAAAGTGCTTTTGCCGCAGGAGGAATAACCATCAATGGCAATGATGCAGGCCCGATCAGTTTTCATGCCGTCAGAACTTTTTACTGAATTCATCGAGGTTCATGCTAAAGGAGAATTGGTTTGTTCCGCCTGCCAGATGATAAACGGCATGTCCGTAGCTGACACGAAATTTTGACACTTTCACGCCAACACCATAGGAGAAACCAACCATTCCGGGTTTGGTCTCTATTTTCAGTTCCTGCCGGCGTCTGTAATTGTATCCGGCCCTGAGCGTGATGTTTTTTCCCAGATTGAATTCTGTACCAACAATAATGTGCCGCATAAACTTGTCGAGGAAGACATCAAAGCCACTTTCAGTAGCAGTCTCACCAATAAAGGGATCTGTGCTGCCTTCGATTTCCGCATCCGTCTCATAGGTCAGATCCCACTTTTCCAAATGTTCAGCTACTATATAAAAGGTAAGTGGTGCATACTGTAGGCCTTGTGAGAGCCCCAATGCTATGTTAAACGGAAGAGGCTCTCCGGCCCCTTCAGGATAATAAGCTTTTACCTGGAATCCCATATTCCGTAAAACAAGGCCAGCCGTGAATTTCGATCCGGGATTGGCATAGGTGATCCCGGCATCAAAAGCAATGGCGGTGGAATTATAGGATTCAAGGTCGGAGAAAATGGATTTAACCGTGAAGCCGATGTTGAAGAGGGAATCCAGTGGTCTGGAATACATGACGTTCACGGAGTAGTCTGCTGCCCTGAAGGTACCGGTAAGAATCCCGCTTTCGTCAGCTCCTTCGAATTTTCCATAGTTCAGGTAATGGATGCCTCCGGCGATAGTGCCTTTTGGACCCAGTTTTGCG
Organism: uncultured Bacteroidales bacterium; assembly: GCA_963800645.1. Lineage (GTDB taxonomy): Bacteria > Bacteroidota > Bacteroidia > Bacteroidales > UBA10428 > UBA5072. The sequence continues at coordinate 289,937 of CAWDBX010000005.1, forward strand.
GCAGCAGAGGCATAACCGTAATGGATGCCGGCAAAATATTTCACATAATTGAGTGCCATATGATGATGCATTTCCCGTGTCAGCAGCGAGGGATTGTGATAGGACAGGTCGAGATCATCATCATGAATGGCAACTGCGTCTCCACCAAGTGCTGCCACTCGGGCCGAATTGGTAATTTCCAGGAACTGGAACGCTTTCCCCCCGGGCTGGCCGAATGAGGCGGCAGGGTAAAGCATCAGCAGCAAGCTCAGGATCAGGAGAAACTGGGCAGTCTTGCAGGGAATATGCCGGTATTGGATCATTTCAATCATCAAACGGGTAAATTTAGCGGATATTATTCAGATATTACGGATGGGGGTTCAGGATTTTAGCCTAAACGCCTAAAAGCCAAATGAAAATCTTCCAATAATTTGATATATTTGATCATTCGTATAAAGATAACATGATTCAGCGCATACCGGCCAACAGCAAAGTAGTTTTTATCATCAACCCGATCGCAGGAACGAGACAGAAGCAGGTAATTCTGGATGCCATTGCTGAAGCATTCCCCAGGGAGGCATTCGAAGTTGTTTTTTCAGAATATCCTGGCCATGCAAATGAAATTGCCCTGCAAAAAGTGAAGGAGGGACATGAAAGTATTGTGGCGGTCGGGGGCGATGGTACTGTGAATGAAGTGGCGTCCGCATTGGTAAACACGCCCTGCAGGCTCGGGATCATTCCGGCCGGCTCGGGGAACGGACTGGCAAGACATTTGAATATTCCCGTACAGCCGGCTGCAGCACTGGGGGTGATCAAGCATCATAAAGTACACACCATTGATGCCGGAAAAGTAAACGGGCGGTACTTTTTTTGTACCTGCGGGACCGGTTTTGACGCCTCCGTCGGAAAGAAATTTGCCCGGGACAGCAAGCGGGGGATGCTCAACTATGTCAGGGCTACCATACATCAATACATCCGTTATTCACCAAAATCCTATATGCTCAAGACCGGGAAAAAGAAGATCGATCTCGATGCTTTCCTGGTCACTTTTGCCAATTCAGGGCAATATGGCAACAATGCCTATATTGCCCCGAATGCTGTAATCGACGATGGAATGCTCGATTTATGCATACTCCGGCCATTCCCAAAAGCCACAACACTTGAGCTCGGCCTGAGATTGTTCTTTAAAAACATCGACCAGAGCCCATATCTGGAAGTCATGCGAATAAAAAAGGCAAGCCTCAGACGTAAGGGCAGGCGGAAGATAACCCTGCATCTCGATGGGGAACCTGTCACCATCAAGGGAAAAATAAAAGTAAAAGTAGTCCCGGGAGCACTGCAGGTGCTGGTGCCTGCAACTACCCATAGAAGAAGGCACCGTTTGGGTTTATAGCGGTCCCTGGCTTTTGATCAATTCCATGCCGAACTGTTCCGAGAGATTTTCAAGCAATACCTGTTTTACCTGTTTCATATGGGGTTGGTAACCCAGCTCATGTTCCATGGTGGTAACTTCCTTATCGGTGAATCCGCAGGGATTGATATAACGGAAGTATTGCAGGTCGGTGGTTACATTGAGGGCAAAACCATGCATGGTAATACCCCGGCTTACCTTTACCCCAATGGCACAGATCTTTTTTGTGGGTGCTGAACCGCCCGGATCGATCCAAACACCTGTAGCGCCAGTGAGGCGGGTGGTATGAATGCCAAAAGCTGCAAGTGTACGGATGATCGATTTCTCGAGATTTTCGATGTACTTTTTTACACCGATGCCCTGGGCATCCAGGTCAAAAACGGGGTATCCCACAATTTGACCGGGTCCGTGAAATGTGATGTCCCCTCCGCGATCGGTTTTGTAAAAAGTGGCACCAATGGAGGCCAGGAATTCAGGATTGATCAGCAGGTTGTTTTCCTTCCCGCTTTTACCCAATGTATAAACGGGGGGGTGTTCCACAAAAAACAAACAGGGCATAACACCGCGACCGGTCCCGGCAGTTTTATTCAGGATCAGCCGGTTTTGGATATCCTGTTGAAGGTCCCAGGTTTCCTTGTAGTCTTTTACATCCAGATCGATAAACTGAACCTGGTTCATTGGCTGAAATATTGGTAATATGGATCAGTCCAGGGAAGCGAAAGCCTTTTCAAGCAATCGTTTGGTGGCCAAAATACCCTCGGGTTCGCTCAGCTTGGTTCCTTCATACTCGATGCCAACAAATCCCTTATAGCCGGAATCTTTTACAATCTTCATGATGCGGTAAAAATCAAATTTCACTTCATTGCCGTCAGCATCAAAATCGTACGATTTGGCACTTACACCCTTTGCATAGGGCATCAGTTCCTGAATACCCAGGTAGCGGTCGTATTCCTCAGTAGGACTGACACGGAAATTTCCAAAATCCGGCAACGTACCGCAGTTTTTCAGGTTAACACGTTTCATTACCCCGGTAAGCCATTTGGCGTTGGAGGAAAGGCCTCCGTGGTTTTCAACTATAACATTGATGTTATGGCTGGCTGCAAAAGTTGCCAGTTTGCTCAGTGACTCCACCACGGCATCGGCCACCTCGGTATCAGTGCCTCTTCCGGCTGCATTTACCCTGATGGAATGGCAACCCAGGAATTTGGCGGCTTCCACCCAGCGATGATGGTTATCAACAGCTTTGTTGCGGTTTACGGCATCGGAATCCCCCAGCGATCCCTGGCCGTCTACCATGATCAGTACGTTGGTGACATTGTTGTCTTTGGTGATTTTCAACAGTTCATTCAGGTATTCCGGGCTGGTATCCTTGAAAAATGTGCTCACATATTCCACGCCGGAAATGCCGAATTCCCTGGCTGCCTTAACGGGAAAATCAAGATGGGTCATTTCCTTCTTCCACAATGCCTGGTGAAGTGACCATTCGGCGAGTGATATTTTAAACCTGGGCTTTGCCAATACTTCACGGCCAAAGGATGAGCCGGACAGAAGGGGTATTCCGGCGGCAGCCAGCAGGGAGGTTTGTAAGAAGGCTCTACGGTTTGTTTTCATATTTTTTATTTAAAGATAGTCCAAATCCATAAAAATAGAAAGCTGCTTCAAAAACTGCATTTAAAGCGGGGTTTGCGGCTCCGCCGAAAATGCATTCATTTGAAGCAGCCTTCTTTCAACAGCCTTGCGGCGGGTGTTACAGGGTTTTTATCTTGATACCCCTGAACCAGACATTATTGCCATGATCCTGCAAAGCAATAAATCCTTCTTTGTATTTTCCGAATTCGGGGAAATCCTTGAATTTACTTCCCTTGATCATCTTATCCCAATCGGAGGTACCAATATGATATTCCAGTACTTTCTCACCGTTCTGGAAATGGACAACGGTCCCCTGGGAAATAATGATTTCAACCTGGTTCCATTCGCCAACAGGTTTTGCATTCTGTGGAACGGCAGGGATCAGATCGTACAAGGAACCGGCCTGGCGGTTTCCATCTTTACCCAGTTTGGCATCCAGGTGGCCGATGTTATCCAGTATTTGCATCTCCGGAGCTGATTTCCAAACGGGTTCGCCCGGAATTTCCTGACCCAGGTAGAAAATACCACTGTTTCCGGCGGAGTCGATTTTCCATTCGAGTTTCAGGTCGAAATCCTTGAATTTCCGGTCATAAATGATATCACCTCCTTTTCCGCCTGCTTCACCCATTCCGGAGCCAATGCAGCGCAATGCGCCATCTTCGACAACCCAGCCCGAATCGGGGAATGCAATGGTGTCATAACCTCTCCAGCCTGTGGTGGTTTTGCCATCGAACAGGAGAATCCAGCCCTCGGCTTGTTCCTGGGCAGTGAGTGAATTATACGGATCAACTTCAGCCATAGTGGTGTCAGCTTTTTTCTCAGTGGATTTACACGAATAAAACACCTGGCCGCCTGCAATGAACAGGCAAACCAGGAGCAATGATAAGGTAAGACGTTTCATATAATAAAACAGTTTTTTAGAGTTAATAATTAAGACTCATTATGCCGGCATTGCAGGCAATGACCAGCCGTTTCTGTAGGTATGTTTGATCAGTTCAGCCGCAAATGCTTTGGCGGGCATCGGATCGGTCCACTTCTTGTTGAAGGTGGGATGACCATCCTTGATGGAGAAAGCATCTTCGATACAGATCCTGACCTTCTCCTCATCGGTAAGGTTGGTGAACTGCATATTCGGGCCGTCCCAAAGAAGTTCTTTGTTCAAACCCTGCAAACGGACTGCCAGTACGCCCATGACTACCATTTCGTTGAACGGACCTGCTTCATTGAAAGGAGAGGAGACTTCAATACGGCTTTCCGGAGTTTGTTTACAAGCGGCAACCCAATCCATCTCATGGGTGACCTCAACGCGACGAAGCGTTTTGGGAGTTGTAGGTACTCTACCTGATAACAACCAGGGGTTTACACCATAGCATCCGCATACAAGCGTGTCTTTGGTACCATGGAACAGAACACCGCCACCGGAATCATTCATGTCTTTTCCGGCAGGCCATCCGTTCGGGAACATGGGTTTAATGCCGCCATCGGACCAGGTTACTTCTACTTCAGGGAATTTGATTTTATCCGTTTTTAAACCGGTACGGGCGGGGAATATGAACTTTACAAATTCGGCATTGGGAGCGCAGTCGGTTAATAAAAGGGTGGAATTGCCCTGAACCTTTGTCGGGTAATTCAGCCGCAATCCTTTAAATACAGGATGCAGAATATGACAGGCCATATCGCCGAGGGCCCCGGTTCCAAAATCCCACCAGCCACGCCAGTTCCAGGGATGATAAATTGAATTGTACGGACGCATGGGAGCCGGACCGATAAACAGATCCCAGTTCAGGGTTTCAGGTACCCAATGACCCTGTGCCGGACGATTAAGTCCCTGCGGCCAGATCGGACGGTCGGTGAAGGCTTCCACCTTTTTAATTTCGCCGATTTCTCCTGCCCATATCCATTCGCAAGTCTGTCTTACACCTTCGCCCGAGCTACCCTGGTTACCCATTTGTGTGGCAACTTTGTACTTGGCGGCCAGTTTGGTCAGCAAACGCGATTCGTATACAGAGTGTGTCAAAGGTTTCTGGACATACACATGTTTGCCAAGCGTCATGGCGGTAGCGGCAATGATGGCATGGGTATGATCGGCAGTGGCAACCACCACAGCATCAATAGAATCTTTCATTTCATCGAACATTACACGCCAGTCCTAATACTTTTTGGCATCCGGGAAAGCCTTGAAGGCGTTGGCGGAATATTTCCAGTCGACATCGCATAGGGCTACAATGTTTTCGCTTTTCAGCGCATTGAGGTTCGACATTCCCATGCCACCAATACCCACAGCGGCAATGTTCAGTTTATCGCTTGGGGCTTTGTGACCAAGGCCACTGACTACCTGGCTGGGAACAATTGTAAACACGGCTGCTGCTTTTGCCGTGTTACCCAGGAATTCCCTGCGGCTGATTCCTGATAGTTTTTCTTTGTTCATAAATGCGGTTTTTAAGTTTGTAGTAAGTATAGTATAGTGAGTTAGGCTTTAATACAAAGGAACATGCTCTTAGAAGAACACTAAGATAAACAAATTTGATCTTAGTTTACCCCCAAGTTAGATAAAATCAAACAAAATTCAGTATTCCGGGAACTACTTTTATACAATCACTTGTTTATCAGCATCCCAGAAAACCCTTCTGTTTTCAAGCAGGGCCTTGGTAGACATGTGCGCACTGATCCCCTCCTGGAAGGCCTGGTCGATGTTACAACTCGGCTGTATGCCGGCATGAATGCAATCGATCCATTCCTTGATGTGTAAGTGAGTGGTATCTACGCGCCTGCCGTTACGGTAAGTATACAACAAGCCACGGCTGGCAAAATACTGTTCGGTGGCAGTGGCAAATCCATCGGCACCTTTTTTGCCGGGAGTAAAGGAGTATAGGGGAGTATTGGGATCAATAAGCCCTTCCTCAATCTTCTTCTTATATTGGGTGGATTCAGCTTCGGCCTTAATAACAAGCCGGTCACTGATCTCCATACTGGCATCATGGCCCATGATGACCTTTCCCCGGGAGCGGCCACTCGCCAGGGTAGCACTGTAAAGGAAAGACAGTTCATGTTTGGGAAATTCCATGACGACCTGCAACACATCAGGAACTGTACGACCGTCTTTAAAGAAATAAATGCCCCCTGAGGAAGCTACGGAACCAGGTATTCCCAGGTTCATGATCTGGTTCAGCGCATCATACTCATGGGTGAGCAGGTCACCGTTCAGTCCGGTGCTGTAATCCCACCAGCAGCGCCAGCGGAAGAAGCGCTCAAGACTGAATTCATGGTAAGGGGCCTGGCCAATGAACTGGGGCCAATCGATGGTGGAAGGATTTGCCTCGGGATGTATGTCATAAACCCAGGCTCCGTTGGGATCGTTACGGTTGGTACAAACTTCAATCAGGTTCACCTTTCCGAGAACATTCTTTTCAATGGCTTCTTTGGCCTTGGTGTAGCTTTCGGTTTGTCTTCCCTGGTGTCCCAATTGAAAAACGATACCTTTTTCCTTTACCACCTTCACCAGTTCATAGGTTTCGGGAACAGTCCAGCTGACAGGTTTTTCGCAGTACACATGTTTTCCTCTTTTGGCAGCCTCAATGGCCATGGGAGCATGCCAATGATCAGGGGCGGCAATAATCACCGCATCAATATCAGGAGCATCCAGGAGTTCCAGATAGGTTTTATATTGCGGGGGTTCCTTTCCCATTTTACCGGCAACTCCTTCACGGTTTACATTGGAGGCGGCAAGGGCAGCTTCTTTGGAATAAACAGAAAAGATGTCGCAAACACCATTCACAACAATATTCAGTTGTTCCTGCTCCATGTAGCTTTGATAATTCGTATTCTGCTTATTTTCAGCGTGCGCTTTTATCTGTTCATCTATCCAGGAAGGTTCGGGAAATCCTGCGGCCCGCATCAACTGTTTTCCGCGAATGCCAAAGCCTACAATACCCACACGTATGGGTTTACCATCCTTGACAGATGGGGCCAATTCTACAGGCTGGGAGGTCAGGTTGACCACCTCACGCATCTCTTTCCTGAAAGTCTCATCGATACTGTTTTTACGCAACCAGGCGTAAGAAAATGCTCCCAATACAGGAACAGCAGCCAGCCCTTTAATGATATCCCTTCGTCCAATATTCCTTGCACTGGTGTTTGAAGAGCCGGTATCCTTCTTTTTATTATCGTTTTTCATGGTTCTGAATGCCTATTTTTTTGTAAGTTTTGAAAAAAATCTGTCGATTCCGACAATATGACCCGTGGGAAAAGCCAGTAATACAGCCATTGCAAATATCTCTATGAGTGTTTTGTTCACCCAAAGATAACTTCCTTCCTGCGGCATTATATAAGTAATCGATGCCAGTGCCGGGTGGGAACAATAGTACATGATTAACAACAACATTCCGAAAAACAAGGCAAACTGGGTAAGGAACCCCAGCATCAAACCCAATCCGATAAGGGTCAGGCCCCACTTGTTCAGCAAGTCAACCACCGTGACAACATTGGCTTTAGCAGCCATGGAATGAAACAATCCTGCAAACGGACCCTGTGAATCCATCAGGTAACCAAAGGAAGACCAATCGGGATTTGTAATTTTCACAATACCTTCATATAAAAAATACCATCCCAGCAAGATCCTTAAGGTTATCAGCAAAAAAGCCTGGACGTTTGTGTAATTTTTGGTAATTTCAGTATTTGACATGATTGATTTTTTTAGAAACATCAAATCTAAAAAATATTTTTTGGAATTATGCATAAACAATGTTCTGTAATTGAGCCAAAATGTGATTGAATTGTTCAGGATAATTTTTTTAAAGTGCAGAGTGAATTGCAGTGGTTACAAGGGAATGGATGTTTCCTGGTTAAAAATAATGACCTGAAAATTCTGCAAAATGCATGAAACAGTCGACATTTTACCTTAAATTGTAGAGATATGACAGATAGTGGCAAATACAGGGCACTGCTAAGTGATGATTTTATCAGCGCTTGCCGTGATTATTACTATCTGATGAACAGGCATTTCCCTGAAAGGGGCGTGCTCAAGCTGGTAGGAGACCGGTACAGGCTCGATGGGGACCAGCGCACAGTACTATACAGGGGGATATCCTCCCGTAAGAGATCGGAAACCCGGGCTTCCCTGCTTATCTCAGGAGTTACCGGAAAGGATCTGATCATAGATGGGTACAATGTGCTGTTCACATTGCTCAATTACCGGTTGGGACGAATTACCTTTATCAGCACCGACCTGATTTTACGGGATGCCGGATCTTTGCACGGAAAATTGCGCGATGAGAAAACTTTTTCCGAATGCGTCAGCCTCCTGACAGATTATCTCCGGTTTAAACAACCGGGCAGAATTGATGTTTACCTTGATTCGCCGGTTTCACACAGTGAAAGACATGCACAACTGATTCGTGAAAAAATGTCTGCAAGCAGATTGGCAGGTGATTGTCATGTGATAAAATCGGCTGACTGGGCGCTGCGCCGGAACCAGCAGAGTGTATCGGCTACCTCCGATACTGCCATCATTGAAAAGGCTATGGCTCCTGTGATTGATCTGTCGAGGGAAATACTGGAACATGTGTATGGAGCTACTTTTCTGAATCTTCCGGAATTACTTGCTCCGGATGAGGCTTAGCACACCATTGATGAATGTTAATGGATGAACAGGATTCCCGGGCACGTAAAGGTCAATCGGGTATTTTTCCAGAAATGAACGGTCAAGCGCGGGACTTCCTGCAAAAATACCACCACTGATGGCATCGGTGCCGGCCAGTATAATGATTTTTGGGTGAGGAACAGCGTCATAACACATTTGCAGCGGTTCTGCCATATTTTTTGAAATCGGACCCGTGATGACAATACCATCGGCATGTCGGGGTGATGCGACAAATTCGATACCAAAACGACCCATGTCAAAGTTCACGTTCCCGGCGGCATTCAGTTCCCATTCGCAACTGTTATCACCCCCGGCGGAAATCTGTCTCAGTTTCAGCGAATTTCCGAAGTATTTCCGGATCTCCTGGCGTACTCTTTGAGCGTCGAGGATGACCGGGTCTTCCTGCCCCTCCCTGATAATCAATCCCTCACGGGTATTGGAAGCGATCCTGTAATCTTTGGTAAAGCGTACCTTATCGGGGAATTTCCTTTGACATTCGCCGCAAAAGACACATTTACCCATATCAATTCGGAGAGGATCGTCAACAATAGCGCCGGTTGGGCACAGATCAACCAGTTGCTTTGCAACTGCAGCTTCTGTTTCTGCTAATGCGTCTGCTCCTGCAGCTATAATAACCGGCCTTCCCCGGAATTTTCCAGGCACTTCTGCCGTGGTTACATCAGGGATGTATTGTTTCCCCTGATGCAACATGATCTTGATTTCAGAAAACACAGAGCCGGTATTGAATTTTAATGGCATAGGATCATTTATTAGCGTTATTATAAATCATGTCCGCAGTAGCTCAGGTTAAAGCTCTTGTTGCATATCGGAAAATCAGAAATGTCATTGTTCCTGACGGCCAGGGCCAGTGCCATCCAGTTGTGCAGGGAAGGATCCTTGATTTTGTACATAATAGGTTCACCGATATCATTGGTAACGGCACAATGGCATATTTCACCCCGCCAGCCTTCGGTCAGTGAGACAACAAATGCATTTGCCCGGGGGGCATTCAACGAAACCGCCCCGGTAAGATTTTCAGGAGCCTCCTCCATCAGTCCCCGGATATATTTAACCGATTGACTGATCTCCTGTTTGCGGATCTGCGTTCTTGAATACACATCACCATGGTGCTTGATAATTGGCTGATGAGGTATCTGTCCGTACCGCAAATAGGGATGTGTCCATCGAATGTCACGCATCAGTCCCGATGTCCTTGCGACCATCCCAACTGCACCGATACGTTGAGCCTGTTCCTGGGTTACGATACCGGTTCTTTCCAGACGTGCCAGTACACTGGGCAAGGTTTTCATACGCTGGTACATCTCGTTGAAATCGGGCTCAAAGGCATCGAACAAATTGCTGAGCGCCTGACGGATCCCGGAATTCACCGGATAGGGATTTTCCCCCGCCCGGATCAGTCCCTTGGCCAAACGGTTGCCGCACCATACCTGAAAGGTATTGATCACGGGGGTCCGGAGTCGCCCGAAGACTGAACTGCCCAACTGATAGGCAATATCTGTGCAGATTGCGCTCAGGTCGCCCGTGTGAATGGCAATTCTTTCCAATTCTGAAGCAATGGTGCGGGCATATAAAATATCGTCGCCGGGTTCAAAACCACACAAGCTTTCCCATAGGTTTGCGAAAGCCGTGGTATGACCCACCACGGTGTCGCCGGCAATACTTTCTGCCAGAATATTCTTCTGCAGGGGTGTTTTGAGCTTCAGGAACAACTGCTCGACGCCCCTATGCTGAAAACCGAGCTGAATTTCAAGATGCAGGATCTGTTCTCCATTGCAGATAAACCTGAAATGTCCGGGCTCAATGATCCCCGCATGAATGGGCCCTACCCCCACTTCGTGCAGTTCTTCGCTTTCGATCTGGTAAAAGGGATAGTTCCTGATCACGGAAAGCAGATCTGCCCGTTCGGCGGCATAGCGCAAGGGTTTAAGCCATGGATGATCGGAATACCCCACACCAAAGTTCTCATGTATTTCCCGCTCGTAAATGTGAAATGCCATGTTTTTGGCTGAAAAGGACGGATATTTTATGTTTGTGTCTCTCCGGATCCGGGTGGAGGATATCAGAATATTGCCGGTGGTATCATCGGCCATACAACAGAAAAGTCGGAGGTGGTCGCCCTCCGGCATTCCAAAATAATTCACGCAATGAAAATAAACATCCTCAGACATATCGGTATTCAGACCAAGAAAATCCTCATAGGGTAAAACAGGGATATCCTTGACCTGCAGGAGTTGGTTATTTTTAGCTGAGAGGGTATTTATCATGACTATTGGTTTAAAATGGTAAAAGTCAGCGCGGTAACGTACTGATGGCGGATTGTATCAGTGATACCAGCGCCTCGGGGGGGTTAAGGCCCACATAGATCACCAGCGCCAGCAACAGGAACTGACTCAGGGATTCCGAAAATGGTATGGATTCAACCTGGGAATCATCAAAGTCGATTGGTTTGATGAACAGCATTTTGAATACATTTTTGCCAAAAGCCCAGATGATCACGGTTAACAATATCATTACCAGGATAAGCACCCACAGATATCCTGATTCGAACAGTGACCTGAAGATGAGGAATTCACTGACAAACATTCCCGAAGGCGGCATGGCGGTAATGATAAAATAGGCGAACAAAAGAACAATGGCGCCGGTAATATTGTATTTGAAGTAATGACCTACATCGTATACGCTTTTGCTGCCATAGGTGCGGTAAATTTGTCCAAACTGAAAGAACAGGGCCGGCTTGGCAAAAGAATGCAGGATCAGATGCAGAATGGCAGCATAATAGCCAATACCGCCGGCAGCCATTCCAAGCATGACAATGCCCATATGTTCCACGCCCGAATAGGCCATCATCCTTTTGATGTTTTTGACCCGCAACATATACACGGTGGCAACAAATACCGAAAGAATGGCGGATATCAGCACAATCTTATTGGTCCAGCCATAGATGGCAGTATGACTGGTGATTTCGTAAAAACGAAAAATACCGATAAAGCCCACATTCATGAGAACGCTGGCTAAAAGGGCTGCCGCAGGATAAGGTGCCTTGTCCTTGGCATCAATACCTGCCGTGTACATGGGTACAAGGCCCGCTTTTGCGGTAAAACCGGTAAAAATGAAAAGAAAGGCCAGTTTCAGCCAGAAGACGTTAAGCTCGGGTGCATGCAGCGACAGGTTCCTGTAGAACAGGTCGGATATTCCCTGTTGCTGCACGGCTACCGTGGCAAACAGAACACCGATGAATACCAGGGTAATGCTTATTGAACAGATGAAAATGTACTTCCAGGTGCCTTCGAGGGTAAGCTTGTTGCGGCGATGATAAATCAAAGCAGAGGCACTTAACGTCGTAAGTTCAACAAATACCCAGGTTATTCCAATATGATTCGAAAGGTAAGCTGCAGTAATGGAGGCGATGAGCATAACAGTGGCTGCATAATACATACCCATCTCCCGGGGCTTGTAAGGATGTTTGGTAAAATAAACAAAACTGTGATAGAAGGCAGGAATGGCCACAATACTGATAACTCCCACGAAAATCACGGCAAGGGCATCGGGGGTGAAGTATACCAGCTGGGTCACATCGGGGTGCAAATACTCATAAACTGCCAGCGTTCCCTGCAGTATGCAAAAAATCCAGGCCAATGCCACATTTATGAAATGTTTCCTTCCGAAATAGAAGGCAAGACTAATGATCAGCGAACCGGCTAAATAAATTCCTATCATATCTAAAGGGTATAATTCAATCTTTCAGATTCTTCAGTTGTTCCACATCCTGTTCTTCAAACACATCGCCAATTTTGTCGGCAAAAATTCCCAACAGAATAACACTCACGAAAATATCGAGCAGGATACCGGTATTCACCAGCATGGGCATTTCACTGCCTACGGCAATGGACAAAACGAAAACGCCATTCTCGAGCACGACAAATCCCATCACATGCGTGATGATTTTGCGCCGGGTAATAATGATGTAAAGGCCTGTAAATAAAGCGGAAAGAGCAACAATGAAAAATATCTTTCTCACATAGCTGTCATGAATGGCGTTGGCCAGAAAGAATGATCCCAGGATGATGAAGGTAACGATGACCACGGATACAAAATTTGAAACAAAAGGCTCGGCTTCACGGGTGATGCGGTTACGGTCGAGTATGTACTTCAGGAAAAGCGGGATGGCGATTGCTTTAATAACAATAGTTTCGAGCAAAACAAATACCAGGTTGATCACATTGATCTCGATCAGTTCTATAAGGGCAACTCCGAAAAGCAGCAGGCCCTGAAAGGCGATGATCCGGATATAGGTTAGCATCCGGTTTGCCATGGCTATGTATATGAGACTGATGGTGAATGTTATTAGCAGTATGTTTATCATTTGCAGCTGAATTAGATTATTTTACCCATCAAAAGCAGTACACCCAGGAATATGAGGAGGGATATGGAAGTAAACATCAGGATAAACTGAGGATTGTGATTCATTCTGAACCGTGCGGAAAAGGATTCAATGGTCCCGACTACCAGGGCAAATGTCAATTGCACGGCTAAATAAATGGGAACAGTATAATACCATTCATAGCCCGGGGTAAGGAAAAAGTTGGCAATGATGGCCCCGTACATGGCAAATTTAAGATTGGTCCCATAAAGGATGAGGCCCAGATCGAATCCACTGTTGTCCAGGATCATTACTTCATGGATCATCGTAAGCTCGAGATGGGTTTTCGGGTCGTCCACCGGCATGCGGCTGTTTTCAATAAGGGCAATGGTGACAAATACAAATGAAGCCAGAATACCAATGCCGTAAGAGATATAAGAGCCGAAATGCAGGGCCCCGAAAATACCGACAAATGAAGTATATCCGGTAAGCAGTGAAAAGGAACCCATCAGGATAAAAAAGGCAGGTTCCACAAGCATGGAATAAAGGGCTTCACGGCTTGCTCCCATACCTTCAAAACTGCTGCCGGTATCAAGTGCGGCAATGATCATGAAAAACTTGCCCAGGGCAAGCGCATAGGCAAAAAATACAAAATCACCATTGAAAGAGATCAGTCCTTTTTGATTTCCAAACGGAATAAACAGAATGGCCATGAGTATACTCGCGAAATACACCGTGGGCGCCAGCTGAAAAATAAAGCTGGTGGTGTTACTGAATACCGAACCCTTACGCAATAACCGGAGGATATCCCGCATCGGTTGCAGGATGCCCGGTCCTTTTCGTCCCGAAAAGATGCTTTTGGCACGGATGACGATCCCGGTAAAGAACCCAGCTGGTGAGGATGATCAACAATAGACTAAGGACACGCATCATTATATTTGTTTTAATAATTGGGTCAGGTATTGAATGGCATTGATGATGAGCGGTATGGCAATACTGATGCCAATAAAAACTACTCCATACAGCACATAAAACTGTACGCTTCCGTTTTGCAGGAATTTGAACCTGCCGAGGAATGCTTTCAGATTCCTGACAGGCCAGTCAACCAGTCCGGTTTCAATTTTATCCTGGAAATGCGTTTCGGTATGCATGGGTCTGGGGACGATTTCCCGAATCTCATCTTCGGTTTTTTTCATGACCACCAAAGGCTTAATAATCTTGGCATACGAGCGTACAAAGGAACTGGCGGTATATTGTAACCTGGGAGATTCGGTATGCATAGCCACATCCCCAGGTAGGATGGACATCCGACACGCGTACCGGGTAACGGCTTTTCGTGTGAAGAACAATACCAGTATTAATAGACACCAGGCCCCAGACTGAAAGGCTTATTTTTTGCATCAAGCCAACCAGTGTATATGTACTCCGTTGGCAGCGGGCAATCGCGGTAAACAAACCGACCGGTTTTGCCAAAAGTGCTAGGATAAAATACTGTGGTAAAAGCCCAATGACAACAATGAGACATGGCCGTGAGATATTTTGGGAACAAGCGTAGCCGCGTCCATTTCGTGGATAACAGGATGATGTTTATGCCTGTCGGTACCCAGAAAGATGATGCCAAAAGCCTTTGTAAAACACATCATGGCCAGTCCGCCGATAAGCGCCAGCCCGATGACCGCCAGCACAATCACTGATGCCGACTGGCTGGCACCAATGGCATTGAACAATCCCGAATAAATCAAGAAACTCTGAAACAAACCCATTAAAGGTGGAAGTCCGCATATGGCGAGGGCAGCCAGCAAGGAACAACAAGGCCGTATGCGGCATTTTTTAATAAACCACCCATCCGGTCGATATGAGTGTATGGGTGGCCATGGTAAACATTCCCTGCGCTATAAGAACAGAAGCGATTTGAAAAGTGAATGGTTAAGCGTATGCAGCAGGGCCCCTGCATAACCTGCAAAGGCCAAGAAAGGGATTATGCAGGCCGCTGCCAATGGCGCCAATACCAATGCCGATACCAATAATGCCAATGTTTTCAATGCTATGATAGGCGAGCAGGCGTTTTATGATTGTGCTGGACAGTGGCCAGCAAAACGCCATAAACTACCGATAATCAGCGAGAAATTAATAAAATGAAGTATCCGATGACCAAATGATTGTCGGGCATCAGCAAGAAGCATCCGCAGTATGCCATAAATGCCGGTTTTAATGATTACTCCCGACATTAGTCCCGAAACATGTGAAGGGGCAGCAGGATGCGCATGCGGCAGCCAGGTATGAAAAGGAACAAAACCTGCCTTGATGCCAAATCCGATAAAAATACAAGAAACAACAACAGAGCCGGCTTCTTTTCCCCCGGAAAGGCAGTAATCGTGTAATGGCTGCAAAATCAAAGGAACCGGTTGATGAGTATACCCATATAAACGCCAAGGGTAAGGAATACGATGCTGATATGTGACTGGATCAGATAATTGATACCTGCTTTCAGGGTTTCCATCCTGCCATGTTCAAAAATCACCATGATAAATGCCGATAAGGCCATGATTTCCCAGAAACATAAAAAGGCCAGGCTGTTCTGGATGAAATAGATGCCGGTTAGCGCAAAATGATTGAGCAGGTAACTGATATAATGAAGGCTCAGGTTGGCAGGCTGGTTCTGGTAGTGCTTCAGGTATTGCTTGCCATAAAGGAATGCCTGTAATGGCAGTGAAATTCGTCGCCAGGATAAACCAGGCAGAAAGTCCGTCGAGCCGGATCGAAATATTGCCAAACACTGCCCCTCCGTATACCATTTCCTCGTAGGAAGTCCCCATCAGCGCTATAACTGCTGCCTGCGAAGTGATAAGTGCATTGATAATGACAGCGGCCGCAGTGATAATACCTTTACGATCGGCCCTGACCAGGGAAATAGTCAGTCACAAAGAGCAGGGTCAATATGGGAAATACAACGCTCATGAGCGCATACTAAAGGACGTTAATAATGACAGGATGATCAGCACAACAACAAAGAAAAAGTCCGTAAAGAACATAAAACTGGATTTTGCCATTGTGGATAAAACCAAAGTAATTGAATAACCTGAGGAATTGTCTGATGAAGGGTTCAAATACCCGGGTCTCAAAGAATTCCAGATAAAAGGAAGCATAGGTACGCGCAGGGGGAAAAATGGAATGGGCCCTCAATTCCTCGTATTTTTTATTTTCGATGGTGATAAAACCGAAAAGCTTGGCAAGACTTTTGGAAAAGGATTTTCCGGTATATTGCATAACCGTGCCAGGTGCCAAGTACCCGCAGCCCCAGGTAGGTGAAGAGATCACTGATTTTTTCAGCATGATGCTTCTTCTGATCATAAACAATAATCCGGTGAGGACCAGCAGCATCAATGAAGCCCTGCCAACTCCCGTGAGGGTCTTCCCGATACCGGAAATTGGAATGGCCAGCATTTCCGGTTCCAGACTTTTAACTACGCTGTAAACGGGACTTAGAATCACCTGCGGAAAGATACCGATAACCAGCATGATAAAAATGATAAAATACAACGGAAGGCGCATCACCAGGGATACTTCTGACGGCTGATGATTGGTCTCCGTCCTGGGTACGCCGAGGAAAATGGTTCCGAAAGCCTTGGTAAAAGTAAGCAGGGAAACCCCGCCGGCTATGGACAGAATTGCGGTAGAAATGATCATGAGCGCGCTTAATCCGGCATTCTGCGCTTTAAAAGTTTCCAGGAAGCCCGGAATAAATGAGGAATTTGGAAACAAAACCGTTGAACGGCGGCAATCCGCCAATGGCCAGTGCTCCGATCAGGAAAATAATGGCGGTTTGCGGCATATACCTGATCAATCCGCCAAGATATTCCATGTTACGTGTATGGGTCTTGAGATACACATTACCGGCCGTAAAAAACAGGAGGGATTTATACAGGGAATGGTTGAGGGTGTGCAACAGGGCAGCGGCAAAGCCGAGGAATAGGATGGTTGGATTGTTGATCCCTTTTCCAACAAGGGCCATCCCTATTCCCATACCTACTATGCCTATATTTTCAGTAGTACAGAAGGCAAGCATTTTCTTGAAATCGCGGTGCACCGATGCATTTAATATGCCATACAGGGTAGTGACGGCAGAGATCAACATGAAAACCATGCCGATGATGAAAACATCCTGGTCAATGCATACGGCTATTCTCAGGATACCATAGATCCCCATTTTTACAATAACACCCGACATAACACCTGACACATGCGAAGGTGCAGCAGGATGGGCATAGGGTAACCAGGTGTGGAGGGGGATAAATCCGGCCTTAATACCAAAACCCAGGAAGAACAGGGCAATTACCCAGTATGCTTTGTGAGTACCAAGATAAAGGGCTATACTGTCAAAGCTCATGGAATCAGTAGAAACAAATACCCAGATGAAGGCAATGGTAAGAAAAGCAACACCCATGTGCATCTGAACAAGATAATTCAGGCCGGCTCTCATGGTGTTGGCTTTGGTGTGGTCAAACAGAACCAGGATCAGTGAGGAGAGGGTCATGATTTCCCAGCTGATCAGAAAAGCAAAACCATGACGCAACATACATACCAGTAACATGGAAGCATGGAACAATACAAAAAATATCCAGTGCAGGGTCAGCTCATTTTTCCTGTTTTCATAGGATTTCATGTACCCGCTTCCATACAGGGCGCCGTTAATAAGGGTAATGTTGATGATGAGGATGAACCAGGCCGAGAGCGGATCTATCTCAAAGAGTATGTTGCCCAGGTTGGGCCCGCCATAAACCGAAAAGCTGAAATCATTTCCAAGCAGTACACTAATGGCTGGCAGGGTGGTTACCAGGGCATTCAGGATAATCACAAAAATAGCTATGGAGGACCTCATGATTCTTGATCAGGTTATACGTTCAATCTGCGCACCCAGCGCTCTGAGGCGGTCATCGATACGTTCATAGCCCCGGTCGATCTGGTCGATATTGTGAATAATGCTGGTACCGTCGGCCGATAAGGCGGCGAATAAAAGCGCTACGCCGGCTCTGATATCAGGAGATGTCATGGTAGTAGGCCTGAGTCTGATCTGGTTGTCAAGCCCGTAAACAGTGGCGCGGTGAGGATCACAAAGGATGACCTGGGCACCCATTTCAATCAGCTTGTCAACAAAAAAAAGCCGGCTTTCGAACATCTTCTGGTGAATCAGCACATTGCCCCGGGCCTGGGTAGCCACCACCAGCACCACACTGATCAGGTCGGGTGTAAATCCCGGCCAAGGGGCATCATCAATGGTAAGAATCGAACCGTCGATGAAAGTCTCCACCTGGTAATGATCCTTGCCGGGCACATAAATATCCTCGCCCCTGTCGTTCGAATTCAATGCCTAAACGCCGGAAGACTGCAGGGATAATGCCCAGATTTTCCCAGGACACATTTTTAATGGTGATTTCTGAGCGGGTCATGGCAGCCAGTCCGATGAACGAACCCACCTCAATCATATCGGGCAGCAGGGTGTGATCGCATCCGCTAAGGGCATCCACCCCGTCAATGGTCAGCAGGTTGGAACCGATCCCTGATATTTTTGCACCCATCCGGTTCAGCATGTGGCAGAGCTGCTGTACATAGGGTTCACAGGCCGCATGATAGATGGTGGTTTGTCCCCTGGCCAGCACGGCAGCCATGACAATATTTGCTGTTCCGGTTACCGAGGCTTCCTCGAGCAGCATGTGGCAACCGGTAAGCCTTTCGGCATGCAGCTTATAGAATTCCTGCGTGTATTCATAGTCGAAACGGGCACCCAGGTTTACCAGTCCGTTAATATGGGTGTCCATCCGTCGCCGGCCAATTTTATCGCCACCCGGGCGCGGAATATAACCCTTCCCAAACCTGGTCAGTAGAGGGCCCATGATCATCAGCGATCCGCGCAGGCTGCCGCTGCGTTTTCTGAAATCATCCGTGAGCAGGTAATCGATATTGACTATGACGGGCGGCAAAACTGCATGAATTGCGTGATAAGCCGGTTAACTTCAGCTCCCAGCGATCCGATCAGATCGATCAGGTTGTTGACATCGAGAATATCCGGGATATTATGGATCGTAACTTTTTCCGGTGTTAAGCAGGGTCGCACAGATTACCTGCAGGGCTTCATTTTTGGCACCCTGCGGAATAATTTCACCCCTGAGTTGTTTGCCACCATTAACCCTGAAAGAAGTCATGAAAAACAGAAGGTTATTTACTGTGGTTTTTTACGCTGTTGCTGCATCTGCATGCGTTTTCGCTGCTGTTGCTGCTGCTGTTTTCCTTTCTGAAAGTCTTTTTGATCACTGAGTTTAAGTCCTTCCTTCACAGTCAGCTTTTTACCCGACAATTCATACAAATCATTAAAAATGATCTCATCGGTCACCGAATCACGGTTCCAGGCCAGGTAAGATTTCTTCATGTGGTTGGCAATAAGCTTGGTCAGGGTATCCTTATCTTCCCCTTCAGGCAGTTTTATGGCTTCCTTAATCAGGCTTTCCACGATATCGTCCGTAATGCCGGTAACGGATTTCGTTGGTGTTATAACTTACGCGCCTGGGCTTTTCGGCGAACTCTTCAGGTTGCGGAATTTCATAAGGGTAATCGATGTCAAGCTGAAAATCCGACATGATGGCCAGGTGGTCCCAGAGTTTATGTTTGAAATCATTGATATCACGCAGATGAGGATTCATATTGCCCATAATGATAATAACAGCCTGTGCCAACCGGTTTCGTTCTTCACGGTCTCCATGGTAAGGATGTGTTCAACCATCTTCTGGATATTCCTGCCGTATTCCGGCAATATAAGCTTTGGTCGGCTGGTGTTATAATCGTATTCCATATCCATAATTTTGACAAAGCTAAGGGAAAAATTAGTGCGGATCAAAATAATGGCATTATTTTTCCAGTATTGTTTGTTGCGCCCGCCGTTGACCCGTCAATCGTTACCCGTTACTATTCTCAGCTTGGCAAATTTCAGCAGCAACTGTTTTTCCTCGCCAAGTTCCTGAAAAAACACGGTGGCTTTGCGGTTCGGAGCGAAATGCCTTCGATATGGACAATTTTGCCTATACCGAAAGAGGATGTTCCACCCGCATCCCCGACTGGATGAGGTCGGGATTATCGGATTTGAAATCCGCATGACCGGTTTATTTTGCAGGGCACGGCTTTTTGGGGATCAGCAGATTTGGCCTGGCGAGGTTGGTTTTGGCAAAGGTGTTTGCTGTGGAAGGCTTCTTTGCGGAAGCTTGGTTAAACGTATTCTTCTCCCTGAAATGCTCTTCCCAATCATCCTCGTGATCCGCATGGCGGTTGTTCATTCTTGCAGATGGTTCGGCAGGCAATCCATGATATTTCGGATCGATATCACGCAAAAAACGACTCGGCTGGCAGGAAGTAGGTGTTCCCCAACGGTACCGGTTTTGTGCATAACTGATGAAAACCCTTTTTCTGGCTCGTGTGATGGCCACATAAAACAGACGGCGCTCTTCTTCCATTTCCTCAGGTGATTCAAATGACATCCTGGAGGGGAAAAGCTCCTCTTCCACCCCGGCAATATAAACATTGTTAAATTCAAGTCCTTTGGCGGAATGCATGGTCATAATGGTCACCTTGTTCCTGTCATCCGATTTGTCATTGTCCAGGTCGGTGATCAAGGAAACATTTTCGAGGTAATCCACCATGGAAGCCGGCTGATTTTCATTGATAGCCGTATCGGTAAAATCCTTGATGCCGTTCAGCAATTCCTCCAGGTTCTCATACCGGCTGCGTTCCTCGGGTGTATTACCGTTATAAAGGTCCTTGCGCACACCGGTGGTGATGGCAATGTGCTGTGCCGCCTCAAAAGCATTCAATTCCCGGGTTTTGAGGGCAAAACCATGCATCATTTCGCTAAAAGCATTTAACTTGGTGATAGTGCCCTTGTTCAGTCCCATATCCTGTGTTCCTGCCTCTTCAATGACCTGCAACAGACTTTTTTCGGTTAACGAGGCGGATTCTTCCAGTTTTTCGAGGGTCACATCGCCAATTCCCCGGGCGGGGTAATTGATTACGCGTTTAAATGCTTCGTCATCATTGTGATTGACGGCAAGACGAAGGTATGCCAGCATGTCCTTGATCTCTTTGCGCTGATAGAACGAAATGCCGCCATAAACACGATAAGGGATGTTCCGCTTGCGAAGGGCTTCTTCAAATATCCTCGACTGGGCGTTGGTGCGGTACAAAATGGCAAAATCACTGAATAACTGTTGTTCAGACAGGGTAGTAATCGAGGATGCTGTTGGAAACAAAAAAGCCTTCTTCCATATCGGTAAGGCATCTGACCACACTGATTTTCTGTCCGGCTTCGTTGTCGGACCATACATTCTTTTTGATCTGCCCGTTATTTTTCGCGATCAGACTGTTGGCCGCATCCACGATGGTCCTGGTGGACCGGTAGTTTTGTTCAAGCTTAAACAGCTGGTGCTCGGGGTAATCTTTCCGGAAATTCAGAATATTCTCGATGCGCGCTCCCCGGAAGGAATAAATGCTCTGGGCATCGTCGCCCACCACGCATACATTGTGATGCTGTGCCGCAAGCTTATTTACAATAAGATACTGTGAATGGTTGGTATCCTGGTATTCATCCACCAGCATGTACCGGAAACGTTCCTGGTATTTTGCCAGCATCTGGGGAAAGTCGCGGAACAGGATATTGGTATTCAGCAGGAGGTCGTCAAAATCCATGGCCCCTGATTTTTTGCAGCGGATGCAATAAGTCTGGTAAATTTCGCCGAGTTGCGGACGACGTGTAATATTATCGCTGCTGCTGATCTCGGAATGACTTTTATAGGCCTGCGGGGTAATCAGGTTATTCTTGGCCCAGGATATCCGGCCCAGCACTTCTCCCGGTTTGTACCGCTGGTCATCGAGGTTCATTTCCCTGATGATTGATTTCATCAGGCTTTTTGAATCGAGGGTGTCGTAAATGGTATAAGCTCGACGGATATCCGAGAAATTCCGATTCGGTTCGCAGAATGCGCGCAAAAATACTGTGAAAGGTGCCCATCCACAGGTGCCTGGCCGGTTCTTCACCAACCACCTGCGCAATGCGTTCCTTCATTTCACGGGCAGCCTTGTTGGTAAAGGTAAGACAGATGATCTGGCCCGGATTTACACCCTGGTTCAGCAGGTAGGCCACCCGGTAAGTAAGTACGCGGGTTTTTCCCGATCCGGCACCGGCGATCACCAGGGCAGGGCCGGAAGTATTGACCACCGCCTCATATTGTGCACTGTTGAGTTCTTTCAGAAACTTCTCCATAGGGGGGCAAAATTAGCATAAGAAAACCAGTAAGGGGGACTATAAAAAATGTTTTTTTAAGGAAGAAATGAACAAGGAAGAAATGAACAAACAAGAAATGAACCGAATGCATTAAAAATTCGTATATTGTTTTCAATAAACATGGAGTCTGACAACCATTTAAAAACAGGGAGTATCCGAAAATCCATAAGAGTAGGGCAACAATAATCATACAATTCAATGGATACACAAAAGGTAGACATGTTCATCATGACAAACGGCAAGTACTTTGAAAGTTATCAGGTTGCACAGATCCGGGACAAACTGATCAGTGCGGATGATTCAAAATGGAGTCTGATCCAGACCCTTCAGTTCAAAGATCCCACGATCAGCTTAATCGTTTCTCTGCTTGGAGGTACACTCGGGATTGACAGATTTATTATTGGCGATGTGGGATTAGGAATCGGTAAGCTTTTAACATGCGGAGGGCTGGGCATCTGGGCCATTATTGACTGGTTTCTGATTATGGGGGCCACCCGGGAAAAAAACATCGCTGAACTTCAAAAAGTACTTTACTAATGCCATTGACCAGGACAAAGTTATATATCCTGCTCGTTATCTTGTGTGTGGCAGGGTATGTCTGGCTTGGCCTGAATCTGTCACAACATCCTCAGGAAGTCAATGTGCCCGGATTCTGTCTTCTGAAGCATACCACCGGCATACCTTGTCCTTCCTGCGGTTCCACCAGGTCAATCCTCTCCCTGCTGCATGGTAATATTATGCAGTCGCTGTACTGGAATCCTTTTGGACTTCTTATTCTGATGATTATGATTACGTTGCCGGTATGGATTTTTTATGACCTGATATCAGGGAAAGGCACCTTATTCAAGAGCTGGCATAAAACCGAAGCCATGTTTAAACGACCCGGGATAGCCCTGTCCGCGATCGTTCTGGTATTCATGAACTGGATCTGGAATATATATAAAGGAGTATGAATATTATCAAAGATTTTACCTACACCCCCGGAGATCACGAAGCGGAAAAAGCCTCGAACAGTTATATCATGTCACTCATAGCCGTTATGGCAGGGTTGCCGTTGCCCATTATCAATTTAATAGCAACTTTCATATTCTATATGGGCAACAGAAAGGGCACCTACTTTGTCCGCTGGCATTGTACACAGGCATTGTTATCCCAGCTTTCACTGGTTCTGATGAACAGCTTTGGTTTCTGGTGGACCGTATCCATCCTGTTTGGCCCGGAAACGATCAGCAATAGATACATCGCCTATATGATCACGATTTTCCTTTTTAATCTTTCTGAATTTGTCGGGACCATCATCAGCGCAATCTATACCAGAAAAGGGATTCACATCGAATGGTGGTTCTTTGGTGATCTGACCAATCTAATCTGCAAAGCCTGATATGAAAAAAATCGGAATTCAAGCCATCATTCTTATCGGAATGTTTTTTCTGACCTGGTTTGTGTTGAATAAGGTCAACTGGATGAGCCTTTTTCAGGTGGAACACCTCACCAAAACTACGGAAGAGAAACTGGGTGAATTGTTTTGGGATACCTTCAGCAGTTCAGAAGAAGAAGCAGATGCCCCGGTTGTTCAGGAAATACTTGACAGTCTGCTCGCCAGGATATGTACTTCCAACGATATCGACAAAACCCGGATCAAACTGCATGTACTGAAAAAAGATGAGGTAAATGCCTTTACCCTACCTGACAGGCATCTTGTCATCTACAGCGGACTGATCACTGATTCGGACAATGAGGCAGAACTCTGCGGAGTAATTAGCCACGAGCTCGCGCATATGGAGCTTGATCACGTCATGAAAAAGCTGATCAAGGAGGTCGGGCTTTCCGTTCTGGTTTCCATGACAACGGGACGTGGCGGTTCCGACGCCATCAGTGAGGCGGCAAGAATGTTGTCTTCCACGGCATACGACAGAACCATGGAAAAAGAGGCCGATATCATGGCCGTTGATTTTATGATTCAAGCCGGCATTGAGCCGGAACCTTTTGCTGACTTTTTGTATAAACTGGCGGAGGACCAATCAGATATTGAGCGGCATTTATCATGGATCAGCACCCATCCCGACACAAAAGAAAGGGCGGAATATATCGTTGAATACTGCAGGAACAAAACAAAACAAAGTAAACCCATTCTGTCGGAAACATCCTGGAATCATCTAAAAGAAAGTCTGAAGGACTCAACTATCCGTTAAGCAACCTGCTGTAACTGTTCGAACCCCAATATTCAGGGAGGTCAGTCGCGATATTATTTACAATGATATCGGAATGATCATCACCGACTACCTGGGCGGGATTCATAGCAAGGTGTTTACACCGGAATTTCCATACAAAGATTTTTAAAGTGTTTGGTGACAATTGCCGGCACGGAATCATCTCAAAACTTTACAAAAAAAAACGTAAAATATTTGCAATTGCCATTCGTTATATTATATATTTGCAATATAAAAGACATTTATATATTAATAAACTATGATATCATCCGAATTGTTAAAAGGATCTCTTAAAACCATCGTGCTTAAGCTCCTCGAAGAGAACGGCAGGATGTACGGCTATGAGATAACCCGCAGGGTAGAAGAAATAACCCGGGGTAAGATTGTACTTACCTACGGTGCGCTCTATCCGGTACTTCACAAACTGGAAAGCGAGGGTGTGCTCCAGGTAGAATCTGAAAACTACAACAACCGCATCCGGATATATTACAGCCTGACGCACAAGGGACAATCTGTTGTAAAGGAAAAAGTCAGGGAATTGGCTGAATTCATCGATACCCTGGGGATTATCCTGGATCCGAAACAAGGATTGAGTTATGAATGAACTGAGTGTTGCAGATATCGGTCTGATTATTAAGGAGGTCCGCCGGCATCAAATCACTTTTTCACACCTTTGTGATGATCTGATTGATCACATTTGTTGTGAAGTGGAATTTGAGATGCAACACGGTCTTACTTTTGAGAAAGCCTATCGGAAGGTGAAAGAAAAGATCGGGATACGCGGGCTGAATAAAATTCAGGAAGAAACCCTCTATGCAGTTGACACTAAATATAGAAAGATGAAGAATACAATGAAAATCACAGGCATTGCCGGTACGGTTTTGCTCGGTTTTGCCGCTTTGTTCAAAATTTTGCACTTGCCATGGGCAGGTATAACGTTGGTCACAGGAGCTTTTCTACTGGTGGCATTTTTTATGCCTTCTTCGATGATTGTACTCTGGCGGGAATCCAGAAGCAGAAAAAGACTTTTTCTGTTTGTTTCCGCCTTTTTAGCGGGTACGCTTTTCATTGTCGGGGTGCTCTTTAAAACTCAGCACTGGCCGGGATCAGGATGGATCATCAGCCTGGCGATGTTTTCTGCCGGTTTGTTGTTCCTTCCGGCATTGCTGGTGCAGAAGTTACAGGATGCTGATAGCAGGAGGAAAAAGTGGGTTTATATTATTGGTGCCACAGCAGCCTTTATGTACATAGTTTTCTTCTGGATGAGGATCATGCACTGGCCTAACTACCTGTTAACCGGCTACTTTCTGTCGGTATTACTTTTTATTTTTGTTATACCATGGTACGTTTACCTCGAGTGGAAAGATGAGAAAGGGGTGAATGCCAGGTTTATCTTTATGGTCATTGCCGTGATAACATTCCTGGTACCTTCATCACTGATCAGCCTGAATCTTCAGCAAAATTATGATGACCGGTTTTTTGTGCTGGCGCGCCAGGGTGAAGAGGTACTTAAAGATCATAAAGGCGCCAATGAATCCTTTTTAAAGGTTTACCAGGATTCCCTTTCATTCAATAAAATGGTGAAGGTGCACGAGAGCACTTCCAGGGTACTGCAAAGGATTGATGCAATAAAAACCCGGATGATGGATATTTCGGGGGACAACCATCCTTTTGACCAGGGGTCAACAAATGCTTTGCTGATGCCCGGTTGCGAATCACGATCGGAACTGGAAAATACGCTGACGGAATATGTAAATGAAATGAACGATTATGCCGGGTCACCGTCATTTATCCCGGCGCAAAACTTATCCGACATTTTGGCCCTCCTGCCCGTCAGGCAGAATGACCGGAACAAGAATTCCCTGATCACCAGTCTGCATGCACTGAATATGGCAGAAACTGGAATTCTCATGCTGGAACTGGATGTTTTGGAATGTCTTGCCCATTCTTCGGATTTGAAAGAATAACCTTCTTATTTTATACAACAATGAAGCAGAAAATATATATCCTGGGCATCGTTACCCTGCTGCTGATTTTTACCAGCATGCTTTTTAAAATCAATCATCTTGCCGGGGCCGGGTACCTTATTGTAGCAGGCATATCCATGTTTTTACTCGTATTTTTACCCTTGGCCCTGGTGAACAACTACAGGTACGAAGGCAACCGTACGAAAGGATTTCTTTATTTGATCACCTGGTTCACCTGCCTGGTCGTCTTTGGCAGCATGTTGTTCAAAATCATGCATTGGCCAGGGGCCGGTAAACTTCTATTGATTGCCATTCCCTTTCCTTTTGTAGTATTCCTACCGGTTTACCTTTCCATCACTTCGAAGATCAAAAACTACAATATCTATAATACCGTATTGGTTCTTTATTTTTTGGTTTACCTGGCAGTGTTTTCGTCGTTGCTGTCGTTAAATGTCTCTTTGATGAGAGTTGATCAGAGCCTTGTACTGGCAGATACCTACAGAAAAATGACAGCATTTGTTAAAAGCAAACCGGTCGTCCTGCACGGATTGCAGAATGGGAATTATGAATCAAGGATTGTGGAATCGTCTGATCAGGTGCTTGCAACATTGGACCTATGCAAGGAATTGCTTTATAAAAATATAGATGCCACCGGGGAAGAGGTTCAAAAAACAGGAGGGAAAACTGCCATGATGGATTCCAGGTCTTTCGCGGCCGGTATTTTGCTGGCGGGTAAAGAACAATCGCCTGCTGCCCAACTTGAAAAAGATATCAGGCATTTCGTACTGGTGTTGAAAGATTCGCCGGCAGGTGATTCCCTGGCCATACTTGCGGATCATGTCCTGATGATGGATGGGGGCAATACTACCGAACAATCCTGGGGAAATAGGATGTTTGACAATATCTGGCTTAGCTGGGCACTGATCATACTCGAGTCGATGGAAACAAACGTAAATCTTCTGAGGCAATCTGCACTCAGAAATGCAGGTTGAATGCAGATATAAGCAAAAGATATTAGCTTTGCCCTGTATTTGACCCTAATCATGCTGTCGTTTAAAATTTTTTTTCAGAACCGGAAATTCTTTGCCCCTGCGTTTTTATATTCCTGTTTCAGCCTGATTTTCAGTACTTGGGTTACCTACATTCCATTTATAGCCGATAAACTGAATATTACCGAGGGAAAAATCGGCGGGGCGCTCTTCTTTACTTCGTTGGGATCCCTTACGATGCTGCCGGTAAGCAACAGACTGGTGGATAGGCTTGGTGTAGGCAGGCAAGCCTTTATAGGCTTTGTGATGTATGCCACTGCCATGTATGGCATGTTTCTGGCACCTACCTACGCGACTTTATGCGCAGCCTTGTATGGTTTCGGACTCTCAAGCTCCGTGTTTGCCATTTCGCTCAATTCGCTGACCGCTACTATCGAGAAACGGGCCGGCAGGAATATCATGACAGGAAGCCACGGGTTCTGGAGCATGGGGGGGATCATAGGCTCTTCCACCGGAAGTTTCATTGCAGGTTTGCTGAAAATGCCCATCCTGCATATCACCATACTGATCGCCATCCTCATTGGCCTGCAGCTCTGGTTAAGGAAAGAGTATTTTCATATCCGCAGCGATCATTACGAAAAGGAAAAACACAGCAAGTTCCCGATCAAGCCTCTGCTGGCGATAGCCTCCATCAGTCTGATCATGATGGTTTCCGAAGGTGCCATTGCCGACTGGAGTGCATTGTATCTGAAAAAAGTGGTTGTCATGAAGGGTCAGTTCCTGGGTCTCGGTTATGCGTTGTTTTCGGCAGGCATGACCCTGGGCCGGTTCGCAGGAGATGCCCTGAGCCACAGGTTCGGCTCCTGGAAACTGTTGCGTATGGCCATTGGTACAAGCCTGGCCGGGTTTACCCTGGTATTGCTCACCAATCCGGTTACCACACTGGGTGGGTTCTTCATCATCGGATTGGGATTTTCGATTATCGTTCCTGAGGTTTACCGCTTGGCATCACGCATTAAGGGCATCCGGACCGCCGACGGGGTTTCTTTCATATCGGCCACGGCCAATGTCGGATTTCTCACCGGACCGGTAGCTTTGGGTTTCATTGCAGAATTGCATACCCTGCATCTGAGCTTTATGGTATTGATGGGACTGGTAACCACGGCATTTATCATGACTTTCAGGAGAAGATGATCTGATTATTTCGTTAATGGGAGCGTTACAAACCGCATCCCCTGACTTTTAATTATCTTTGTTATAAATCACCAGCATGGACATTCAACTAAAGTACGGCAAAGGACAAATTTCATTTTCCCTGCCTTCTTCTGCAGTTTTACCTGAGTTTAAGGAACCGGAATACAGTATCACGAAAGAGGTTTTTGTGACGGATCTGCTTGAAATGCTTCCAAAAGAAAAAGACAGCTACAACAACATAGCGGTCATCGTGTCGGATAAAACCCGGTTGTGCGGATATCCGGAGTATCTGCCCTGGCTGACAGAGGTGTTGCTGCAACAGGGCGCAAGGAAGGAAAGCATAAGCTTCTATATTGCTTATGGCACCCATCCCCGGCAAACCGAAGCGGAAAGTTTCCACAGTTACGGGGAAACTTATCATGAGTATCATTTTGTTCATCATGATTGCCGGGACGATGCGGTATTTGATATAGCGGGAACCACCAGTCGGGGAACACCTGTTACGGTTAGGAAAGATATTCTCAGCAGCACCTTGCTCATTACTTTCGGCAGTATCTCTCATCATTATTTTGCGGCTTACGGTGGGGGACGGAAACTGCTTTTTCCCGGGCTGGCATCGAGGAATGCCATCTATAGGAACCATGCACTTTTTCTCGACAGGGAAACGCGGTCGCTTGCCACAGGTTGCCAGCCTGGCCTTCTTGAAGGAAATCCCCTGGCGGAGGACCTGAAAGAAATTGATTCCTTTCTGCCGTCGAAAATCTCCATACACGGCATTATGAATGCTTCGGGCAAAGTTTGCCGCCTGATCATCGGGAACAGTTATGATGATTTTGTTGCTGCCTGCAGGATACACGACAGTTATTACCGGTTTGGTTCACCCGAATTGTATGATCTGGTAGTGGCTTCCAGCGGAGGTTATCCGAAAGACGTAAATTTCATCCAGGCGCACAAAAGTGTGCACCATGCTGCTGCTTTTGTAAGGGATGGCGGCAACCTGGTGGTTTTGTCGGAATGTATCGACAAGATTGCCTCGGATTATTTCATGAAATACCTCGAAGCAGGAAGTTTTGAAGCGGCCTTTGCCATGCTGGAGAAGAATTATGAAGGGAACGGCGGTACAGCTTTGTCGATGATGCTGAAGACAAAACGAATACGGATACACATGATTACTTCGCTGGAGGAGGGGGTGTGCAGGACACTTGGGGTTTCCAGGGTCACGGAGAAAGAGGTTCAGCGGATGATCGATGATGAAGGGGGCAGTGTGGCCATTATCAGGAATGCCAGTATGTTGATCAGGTAAATGAATAAACCACCCATGATCACCGAAACAATAAAAAGGAATTTAAACCCACCGGAGGAATTCATTTATGGTTTTTCGGATCTGCGGGGACTGATCCATAAAAAGTACAGCCATTATCCCTATGGCATTTCCATTGGCAAAAGATTGAATAACAGCATTGTGGATGGGATCATGGATGGTCCGACCCTCGACTATTACCGCCATTATAAACAGGTTAACAAGGAGTTGAGCGCCGTGGCGCACAAGATTACGTCTGATTTGAAGAAGACCGGGGTTGATGCTGTTGTCATTGAACCTACTGTATCTACTGAGTCGAAAGAATTCGAAAAATACCTGGAAACACTTACCGTTGAAGTATCCCATAAAATGGTAGCTACAAGGGCCGGGCTTGGCTGGATCGGAAAAACGGATTTATTCGTTTCAAAAGCATTTGGTCCGCGCCTGCGATTGGTAAGTCTTTTAATCAGTGAGCAACCGGCTCACGAACCCAGGCCCATTGGAAAAAGTCGCTGCGGAAGCTGCCAGATCTGTGTAGATAAATGCCCGGCAGGAGCAGCAAATGGGATACTCTGGAATACAGCCATCCACCGGGATCTTTTCTTTGATGCTCACAGGTGTCGGGAAACATGCGGCAAACTGGCCATGGAAAGACTGAAGGTCAACGTCCGGATCTGCGGATTATGTGTTGCGGTTTGCCCGATCGGGGAGAAACGCCGCAGAGTTTAACGGTGATAATATTTTCAGGTACGGGGTATTCGGAATATGCTTATATTTAGCTCTATATTATTCATTTTACAGTCAGCAATTCAACCTGATGAAAATAATCTTCAAAAAATTCAGCCCGGCAGCTTTATTGCTGCTGATTCTTCTGCTATCCTGCAAAAATGCCCCAAAAGTTGAAACAGCGACCGCTCTTCCCCGAAGCATTCCTGAGGCCGAAGGGGTGTCCCCGGAAGGCATCCTCGCTTTTCTGGAAGCAGCCGCTGTCAGCCAGAACGAATTCCACAGCTTTATGTTCCTGCGCCATGGTAAAGTGATTGCCGAAGGCTGGTGGGATCCTTATCGGCCCGACCTGAAACATACGCTCTATTCCACAAGCAAAAGCTTTACCTCAACGGCAGTTGGATTTGCGGTGACGGATAGCCTTCTTAGTGTGAACGACAAGGTGATTTCATTTTTTCCCGATGACTTGCCCGCAGAGGTAAGTCCTTTCCTGGCTGATATGACGGTCAAAGATATGCTCATGATGGCTGCCGGGCAGGATCCGGATCCCACACGCCAGGTGGTGGTGAATGACAGCAACTGGATAAAGGCTTTTCTGACGCTGCCTGTTGTTAATGATCCCGGTACTAAATTTCTGTACAATTCGCTGGCCACGTACATGCTTTCGGCCATAGTGCAAAAAGTAACCGGGGAAAAGATCATTGACTATCTCACACCCAGGTTGTTTGAGCCCTTAGCCATTGAGGGAATGGATTGGGAAGTTGATCCGCAAGGCATCAATACGGGCGGATGGGGATTGAGGTTAAAAACGGAGGACATGGCGAAATTCGGACAGCTTTACCTCCAGAAAGGGGAATGGAACGGGAAGCAGATTTTACCTGCCACCTGGATAGAAGAAGCCACCACTTTTAAAATTGACAATGCGCCGGACGCTCCCCAATCGGTTAGAGACAGCAGTGAATGGGCACAGGGATATTGCTACCAGTTCTGGCGTTGCCGTTATAATGCTTTCAGGGCTGACGGAGCCTATGGTCAATATATCATCGTAATGCCCGATCAGGATGCTGTGATCGCCATACAGGCTGAAACTCCCGATATGCAGGATGAGATCAACCTGGTATGGAAGTACCTGCTCCCGGCCATGAAAGATGAAAAACTGCCCGTCAACAAAGAAATGTCAGACAAACTGGCCGCCAGGTTATCATCTCTTGCCTTGCCATTACCGCCAAAGAGTGCAGAATCTCCTTTATCTGCGAAGGTTTCGGGTAAGGAATTTGACCTGACACCGAATGACAGGGGACTGGAAACCCTGAATGTTCATTTCATGGAAGATAGGTGCCATCTGACACTGAAGGTGAATGGTGCAAGTCACACCTTCACCCTGGGGGCAGGCAAATGGATCAACGGTGAAACGGTCAAACCCGGGCCAAATCTTTTGCGCTTAGCCAGGGCGCATCTTTCGGGTTTGCCACCTTCAAAAGTAGCCGGGTGTTATTACTGGAAAGATGAGAATACCCTGGAACTCATTCTGCGATATATTGAAAGTCCACACACGGAAAAGATAACCTGCCGGTTTGACGGAGAAAAGATCTTTGTGGACATCCGGTATAGCCATGCACCGGATGACGTTTATCCGGTCACCGGGGTGATGCGGTCATTATGATCGGGAGGGCCGCTTACGATCACTTCCAACAACCTTTCATTATCTTTGTTGTTATAAATCTAATCAGACAACAATGAAAACTGTTTTACTTTTTGGTGCCACCGGAAGAACCGGCTCAGAAGTGCTGAATTATGCTCTGGAGAAGGGCTATCATGTAAAGGCACTGGTGCGGGATCCTTCAAAGATCACCCTGGAATCGGACCGGTTGGAACTGATCACCGGAACACCTGCTAACCTTGAGGATGTAAAAAGGGCTGCTGCAGGTTGTGATGCCGTGATAAGCACCTTGAACAACCCCCGAAAAACAGAGAGTCTCTGGGCAAAGCCGGTGAATCCGCCGACATTGATGACAGGTTGCATCAGAAATGCCGTAACCGTTATGAAAGAAATGGGGATCCGTCGTATCATCGTACAAACCGGGGCCGGTGCCGGTGATTCATTTGCGGATATGCCTTTGTTCATGAAGGCAATGATCAGGCTTACCAATCTGAAGTATGCCTATGCCGATCATGATGGCCAGGAGCAGGTGCTGAAAGACTCAGATCTTGACTGGACCATTGTTCGCCCGGTTGGCCTGAACAATAACGAAACCATAAAAGAACTGGCCATTGGTAAAGGGGCTAACCATACCGCTATGATACCCCGCAAAGCGGTGGCTAAATTCATGGTCGATTGCCTTGAAAGCAAGGAATACGTAAAAAAGGCCCCGATCATTTCTGAACAAAAATAAGTAACCAGTCGCTTTGCCTCATTATATCTTACGTTCATGAATCTCCTCCGTTTTCTTATTGTTCTTTTCACATTCATAGCACTTAACGGTTATTTGT
This sequence comes from uncultured Bacteroidales bacterium, assembly GCA_963800645.1. GTDB lineage: Bacteria > Bacteroidota > Bacteroidia > Bacteroidales > UBA10428 > UBA5072. The sequence continues at coordinate 323,173 of CAWDBX010000005.1, forward strand.
TCATTCGCGGATGGCAGGCCTTACCCGAAAAATCCTGGGTGCATCCGGCCTATACGGTCATTTTTCTGATAGCCTCTTTATCGGTTTTCTTTGCGATATTCCTTGGCAACCGGCTTCCGGCCTGGCTCACCCTTGTATTTGAGCAGGCAGGGGGGTATTACATGATATTGTTCATTTTCATGCTGGCAGGAGCCCTGCTGGGTGATCTCATGCGTGCCGCCCACCATTATTTCCATATTTTCCCGGAGTGGATCGTCTCGAATTATACACAGGCCAAGCTCTGGTATTTTATCATGGTGCTGGGTTCTCTGGCGATTTTGTCATTCATCGGGTTTCTCCGGTATTCCAACCCTGTGGTGGTGGAATTGGACATTGCGGCAAACAAGCATAATGGTCATTCCCGTGAAATGACCATTGTGGCCGCCAGTGATATTCACCTGGGGAACGTTGTCAGGAAGGGCAGACTGACCGAATGGGTAAAACTGATCAATAGCCAGAAACCGGATCTTGTGCTGCTGGCAGGCGATATTTTCGATCACAGCTACCGGACTGTAGTTGCGCAGCAGATGGACAAGGAATTACTGAAGCTGGAAGCCACGCATGGGGTATTTGCTGTACCGGGGAATCATGATTACTATGCAGGGATCGACCAGGTATTGGATTTTCTCCAACGCTCAGGTATTCAAGTATTGCGTGATACTGCGGTAAATGTTGACGAGAGGGTGGTGATCATTGGTCGCGACGATAGGACCAACAGGAATCGGAAATCGCTGGATGATATTATTGATTCCTTGCCTGATGGTCTGCCGGTGATCTTACTGGATCATCAACCGGGAAGTTTCGGGGAATCAACCCGTCACGGAGTAGATCTGCATATTTCCGGGCACACGCATAACGGGCAGATCTTCCCGTTCAGCAAGATCGTATCGCGGATATATGAGTTGGGGTATGGCTACAAAAAATCCGGCAACACCCATTTTTACGTGTCTTCGGGTTTGGGGCTCTGGGGTGCTCCCATCCGGCTCGGAACACAATCGGAGATCGTTAAAATAACGCTAAGGTAAAATGTTCCTCAAGCTACCCGATACCATGCAAGCCGTCGGCCTGGACGTTGACGGAAATCTGATATTCTGCACCCGGCCCGTTCCAGTGCCGGGGAAGGGTGAAGTGCTTGTAAAAATATCCGCTGCTCCGATTAATCCGTCGGATATCGCCAGGATACGACAGGTTAAAGGTACAGCAGATCAGGCCTCTTATTTTCCGGGAATTGAAGGCAGCGGAACCGTTGTGGCTCATGGCGGGGGGTTGTTATCCCGTTTATGGATGGGAAAACGGGTATCATGCTCCTCCGTTCATCCCTTCAGCGGAACCTGGGCGGGGTATATGGTCACGTCTGCCGGACACTGTATTCCTTTGCCGAAAAGTATCAGTGATGAACAGGGTGCCATGATGCTGGTAAATCCTATGACAGCGGTTGCATTTATCCACATGGCGAAAAAGGGTAGATACAAGGCTATCATCAATACGGCAGCGGCAAGTTCCCTAGGAAGAATGCTGGAACATCTTACCCGGGAATCCGGTCTTCCCCTGATCAATATTGTCCGGAATGAAAAACAGAAGAATGAACTACTGCGGCAAGGGGCGGTTTATGTGCTTGATTCTTCTTCTGTAAACTTTACGGAGGATTTGTACACCCTTTCGGATCAGTTGCAGGCGTCGCTTATTTTGGATGCCGTAGGCGGCAAACTTACGCTTCAAATTTTGCAGGCGGTTCCACCTCATAGTTCAGTCATTCTATACGGCAACCTGTCGGGCGAACAGCCTGAGATTGACTACAGATCGCTGATCATGGACCACAAAAAAGTATCGGGATTTTTTCTCGGAAACTGGTTAAAAGAAAACGGACCGGTGATTATGCTCCGGAGTATTTACGAGGTAAGGAAATTGTTGAAAACCCAGCTGATCCCGGTACAGGGCAGGTTTTCATTAGATAGGGCACAACAGGCCCTGGATACCTATCAGGGTAACATGACGGCAGGAAAGGTGCTGCTCAAACCGGATCTTTAATCCTTCTTGCTAAAGAGGGCTACGGATATACCGACATTGAGCCGCAGCTGGTACAATTCGTATTCGATATTTTCGAATTCCTTCACGAAGATGCTTTTAAAACCAACCTGGAAACGGGTCCAGAAGAAGATCCTGTGATTCAGGTTATACCGGTAACCAATCAGAAGACCGGCATCCCAGTCATCGATATAGTCATTGAAGTTGTAAGTGATATTGGCAGGTCCGGGCAGTTGGGTGGTATCTGTAATGGCTTTATCAGGCGACAGTACCCCATCGGTTCCGGTAGTGTTGAAAGTGCCATCGAGAATCCGGGAGTAATAGGCACCCATGATCAGGGACCAGTTGGGACCGGCATTGAAAACGGCCATCACAGGGAATTCCAGCAAACGGAGCTCAACATCGGTGCTGGTGTGGCCTGAGAAATAAAGAACATCCTCCTGGTTATCAAAGTAAAAAGGCTGACTGATGACGTCAGCATTGGCCGAAAAAGCCAGAATGTGGTAGCTGACCTCCATACCGAGACTCCATTTCCCGCCTATTCCGTGTTCAAATCCCAGTCCCAGGTTAGGATTAAGCTTTGGCGTTCCCTTGGATCCATCGGGGATATCGGACAGGGGGAAGGGCAAGGCCCCTCCCATATCCACGCCAAGGGTAGGATATACCCGCCATGTATTATTCTGGGCCTGAAGTAAAAAGGGAAGTAAGAGCATGAGCACCAGGGGAATGCTCTTCATTTTAAGGACAGTTGGTGAGATTGGCATGATCAGGTGATGCTAATTACCGGAGATCCTCATAGATCAGTTCCAGGTCGTCAATGGAAAGCACACTGCCCACCGATCCTGTAAAATGTGCACCATCCGTGCTTGAAGCGAATACCACGGAAATGTGGGTCGGCTTTTCCGAAGAGGTATAAATGAATGGCACGGTAACTTCGGTAAGTACATCCTGCAGTTCACCGGAATAAAACTCCGCACGGCCCACAACAAGAACATTCGTCCCATCTCGTTTTTCCAGAATGGCATAGGCAGCGCACTTATCTTCACCCTCCACTTCTGTTACGGTAAATCCACCGAATATATTGGTCGGATTATTTGGAGTGGCTTTGATATACCTGGTTCCCGGCTGATAAGCGTATTTAAATCTCATGGCATCGGGGCGCAGACTGAACGGTATTCCAAAAAGGGTGGCTTTTGTAGGATCCATCGGATTATTGATAGCTCCATCCATATCAAATTTTCCGGTAAAGATCGTTCCCGATGTGACGGGCACCATGACGGTTTCTCCGGTGGTGATCTGCACAATCGTATTGTCACCATCGGCCACAGGCAATGTGCCATACACCCCGTAAATGCTGGTTCCATTATTAGCTGTAGCCCAAACAGTGGTCCCGGCCGATTTTCCGGGCTCCTGGTAAGGTACTCCGTTCATTCCTGATGCCGTGAACCAATCCTCAAAGTCGGAGTTCGGGATCTGGTTATCACGCAATGCCACGTAATACTCCACCATACTGCCATCCTCGGCAGTAATGGTATACTTCACGCCCTGATCCATGCTGTTGAGCGTTATCGTCTCCCCGGAGGCGGGTACTGATTTTGCGCCTGCCGGGAGGCTAAAGGTGGCAGTGATATCTACAGGTAGCGAATCGACAGGTATCTGGTGTGAGAACAAAAGAGAAATGGTCCGGCCAGGATCATCGGTATAAATCCGGTCGAGGTTAAAACTGGGACGACTGATATCTGTCACCGAATAATCGATCAAACTGGCAGCATCGGACAATTCGTCCTTTTTGCAGGCCGACATCAATACGATAAGGGAGAAAACAAGGACAAGATTTTTCATAAATAACAGCAATTATGAGATCAATAATTTCATTTGAACAAGCCAAGATAATAAAACAATTTAAAACTAATTGTTTTTAAGGACAACAACGTCACCGGAAACAAGAATATCTCCGATTAATATGCAACCATTATGGTCCCCAAATGTTCACTGTTTAAAGGCCTTTGTTTCAGTAACATTTCAAAAAAAAAGTGCGGAGCACGAACAATCTGAACTATTTTTCTAAATTTGAGCAGGTTATTGGGATGTCTCATGGCTACAGAAGTTTTCTTAATAAAGGATTATGGAAAAAGTGATCATTAATAGTTATTCGGAGTTTGCAAAATATGTGGGCATTGAATTTGGTGTGTCTGAATACCACACCATCACTCAGGAACAAATAAATCTGTTCGCGGAGGCAACTCTGGATCATCAGTGGATACACGTTGATCCCGAGAGGGCAAAAAGTGAAAGCCCTTACGGGACAACCATCGCACACGGATACTTAAGCCTTTCCATACTTCCTTATTTGTGGAAACAAATCGTTGAGGTCAATAATATCAAACTGCTGGTGAACTATGGAATTGAAAAGCTCAGGTTCAATCAGCCGGTTCTGGTCAGCAGCGAAGTCAGGCTCAGGGCAAAATTGCACTCTTTAATCGACCTGAAAGGGATAACAAAGGCTGAAATTAAGGTCACCCTCGAAATTAAAGATAATAGAAAACCAGCCCTTGAAGGGTCCCTGGTATTTCTATATCATTTTGTCTGATCGCGAATAGGCAGGATCCTGTTTGATCCTGCAGTACCATGTTTTTTACGGTAAGGTTTTCCGGGAACCAGCCAATACATTAATATAGGCAACATCCCGGAAAGAAAACTGTTCGTGAATTAGGGTCAAAATAAAAACGGCGAAGCAATGGCTTCGCCGTTTTGGTTTTTATGATGTTGACCTGAGTATTGTTTATTCTGCAATCGATGCGGCATTATATTTAACCAGTTGTTCAATCTGACAGGTCATTTGAGCAAGACTCTCAAAAGCTGAGGAAACATCGGAATTATCTGTGATTTCACTGATGGCAGGGGATGTATACTGCAGCGACTTCTCGACGGATAATGCCATATTCTCCAACCTGTATTCAGCAGCCTCCAGTTCAAACAAGTCGGCTGAACTTGAACCCTCAGCAACTGCATTGAATTTTATGGCATTTTCGATACGAAGGCTGAGCTTCTCCAAACGGCTTGAGGCAGCTTTAATTTCTTTTGTGTTCATGATGCTGTTATTCCTTGAGGCAGCCTGAACAGGGGCCTGAATGGATGCAAAAAACATCACCATGGCTACTATACTTACTTTTACAATCTGGTTCATATTCGTTGTTGCTTTCATGTTTTGACTTTTTAAGTTTATTCGTTTGAAGTGAACTTTACATTAACCATGCCAAAGTCTATAAAATACAGATAAATAGATAGATATAAGAAAATCAGTCCTGGTCAGCACAGGCCGGTCCTGTATTATTACGATGCAGGGTGTGTACGGAAACGAACATGACCGTGTTTTTTTTATTCCGAAGGGATCACGGGAGGTTAAAAATCCAGTATTTTCATTATTTTTAGGTTATTAAACAAGGAATGCTTTATCATTTCGGATTAATGGCCGATATAAAATATTCCGATGGATATCGATAGAAACCGGACAGAAAGCTGCCTGAATTGCTGAAAAATAGGGTGATTTTCAAGTAACCAGAACGGAGATGCGTGATATAGACAGGTCTGTTTTTATTCCAAAGTGCATATTGCTGCTGCATTTCATTATCCTGATCTCCCAGGCGGGAGCACAAAATTACGTCATCAACAGACTTGCCTCCAACAACAGAATTTCTGATTACTATGTTGTGTGCGCCATGAAGGATAACAGGGGATTTATGTGGTTTGGCACGGAAGACGGACTGAACCGTTTTGATGGTTATGATTTCAGAATTTATAAGCCTGTACAAACAGATACCGGCAGTATCTGCGGTAACTATATCACCAGTCTCGCCGACGATGGCGATTATATCTGGGTAGGTACGCTCAGTGGTCTGAGCAGGTATAATAAAAAAACCGACTCCTTTAAAAACTACCTGCACCAGGAAGATATAAACAGCCTAAGTCACAATAATATCAAGTCGGTTATCAGGGACAGCAAAGGCCGCATTTGGGTAGGGACTTTTAACGGGCTTAACCTGTATAACCCGCGTACCGATAATTTTACACGGTTTTTTTACACCACCAATGAGGGCAATTACAACCAGGTATATGAAATACGCACAATTTCAGAAAGCCATAATGGAAACCTCTGGATGGGTACTACCAGGGGATTGTTCAGGTTTAACACGTCGACGCACCTGTTGACAAAGCTGCAATTTGACCGGCAGAATTACACAAACAACAGCAGCTGGATCGAAAGTGTTTACGAGGATGAGGGGCATAATCTATGGATTGGAAGCATCGGGAAGGGTTTGTTCTATTATGATGATTCTTCCAACAGGTCATGGAATTATACGCAAACCACTGATCCTTCCAGCATATGCAGTAACGAAATCAATACCATTGCGGCTGATGCGGAGCGGAACTTATGGATCGGCACCAATAGCGGGTTATCCCTGGTTGAAAAAGGGAATATCTCGGATGATCGGGATATCCGCTTTGTCAATACCTTTCCATCCTATGATGACCAGCGGATCAGTGCAAATGTCGTTTCTGACATCGTTCTGGACAACACCAACAATCTGTGGATTTGTGGCCGGTTTAACGTCATTGCTGTGGACAGAAAAATCAAACAGTTCACGAACATCAACTTCGTAAAAACCGATCCGCGTTTTACAACAAACAATATGAGTGCCATAGCAGAGGATAAAAACGGGAACATTTGGTTCGGGACCGATGGAGGCGGAATTTATGTTTGGAACAGGCAGCAGAATAATTATCAGGTGTATCGTCATGTTCCCTCCGATAACAAAAGTATAGCAAGCGACAAAGTGCTGGCGCTCTGTTTTGACAGCTTTGACAATTTGTGGATAGGTTACTGGGCGGCCGGTCTGGATAAATTAGATTTAAAAACCAATAAAATAACGCATTACAGGTTTAGTGAGAAAGATCCTGCCAGTCTGGGAGGGGACAACATTTACAGCCTGTTCGAGGATAGTAAAAAGAAGCTGTGGATAGGTCTTTGGTCTGCAGGGATAAATTCCTATAACCGTGATAAGGATCTTTTTGAGCGTGTTCCGGATGATTTGCAGTACCCTGAATCACTGGTGGGGTATACTGTTTTGAGTATGTTTGAAGACAAATACAACAATCTTTTCCTGAGTACAGAGGCAAGAGGGCTTAAAGTTCTTAACACCCGTACCCTTAAATTCAGAAACTTTTTTCCTGTAAGTCAGGATACCAATTCAATAAGTTCTAATAGGCTCATTCATAGTTATCAGGACAGTAAGGGACGCATATGGTTGTGCAGTCAGAACGGACTTAATTTATTTGATCCCAACTCAGGCAACGCCAGGAAATTCTTTGAGAAGGATGGACTTTCAAGCAACAAGACAAGGTATATTCTGGAAGACGATAATGGAGATCTATGGATTAGCACAGACCATGGCATTTCAAGGCTTACTGTTGAAATCCGGAATAATAAGGAAGTATATCGGTTTAAAGCCTATGATCAGGATGATGGCTTGCAGGGCATGGAATTTAGTAAACACTCCTTTTGTAAAACAGGAAAAGGAGAGATCATCTTCGGTAATCAAAGTGGCATCACCATGTTTTCACCGGACAGCATAAAGGACAACCTGGTGATTCCGCCGGTTGTTATTACCCGTTTGAATATCATGAACAAACCTGTGGATGTTCACAGTCAGGGAACTGTTTTGAAGACGGATATCACCGAAACGGAGGAATTGGTTTTATCCTATAAACATGCTGTCTTTTCCATCGAATATTCGGCACTCAACTACTCACACAGTTCAAAGAACAAGTATGCCTATAAGCTGGAAGGTTTCGATCGTGATTGGAACTATGTGGGTACGGAGCGAAAAGCCACTTATACCAACCTGAATCCCGGCAGTTATGTTTTCAGGGTGAAAGGAAGCAATAACGACGGTATCTGGAACGAAGAAGGAGCGTACTTAAAAATCAGAATAACTCCGCCGTGGTGGAAAACCTTGTTATTCATAATATTATTGGGTGCCTTTTTCCTGTCGGTGCTGGTTGTATTCTATATTGCCAGTGTAACCAGGGTACGCCGAAAAAATGAACTGCTGGAAAGAATAGTAAAACAGCGTACACTTGAAATAACCAGGCAAAAAGAAGAAATTGAAGCTCAAAAATCACAGCTCGAAAAGAACAATTTCCGGCTGATGGAGCAGCAAAACGAAATGGAGGCTCAGACCGAAGAGCTGCAATCCCAGACCGAAGAACTTTACAGCCAGACAGAGGCCCTTGCGCGGTCAAATATAGAAATACAACGACAGCATGACGATCTTGAAACTGCCAATAAAGAGCTGAATGTTTACCGGAACCAGCTCGAACAACTGGTGGAGGAACGCACCAGGGAGTTGATCATTTCGAAGGAAAAAGCGGAAGAATCCGACCGTCTGAAATCTTCATTCCTGTCCAACCTTTCGCATGAGATTCGTACCCCATTAAATGCCATCATCGGATTTTCGAGTCTGCTTTCAGATCCGGATATCAACAGCGATGAAAAAGACAACTACAATTTCATTATCCGGCAAAGCAGCGATACCCTTTTGGGTCTTATCAATGATGTCATCGATTTTTCCAAGATCGAATCCGGGCACCTGGATGTTTATCTCACAGAAGTGCCTGTTGGCAAAATAATTGATAAGGTAAATGATATTTTCAATCTTGAACTTAAAAAGGAACCTTCGGAAAAGAGGCCAGCAATAGATTTCAGAATTAATGTGCCTCCTGAATACCTGACAATGTTACTGTATACCGATGAGATGCGCCTGATGCAAATCATCGGAAATCTGATTAACAATGCCATTAAGTTTACGAATCAAGGTTTCATTGAATTCGGATGCAAAGAAATCACAACCGATCCATGGATGGAGTTTTATGTGAGGGATACCGGAATTGGCATAAAAAAGGAAGATCAGTCAATTGTCTTTCAGCGATTCAGGAAGCTGGAAGAAGATAGAAGTCGTTTGTACCGGGGGGCAGGGCTGGGACTGGCCATTTCTTCGGAACTTATTCATTTGCTTGGCGGACGGATATATCTGGAATCTGAACCGGGTGTCGGATCAGTCTTTTCCATTACAGTTCCGGTGGGTAATGCCCTATCAGAAAGTCCAAAAAAGGGTACAGCAAATTACGGATCAAGGGAGAACATCCAGTTTCCCGATTTCTCCGGTAAAAACATTCTGGTGGCTGAGGATGATTCCACAAATTACCTGTATATCGAAAAATTGCTTCGAAAAACCGGTGCCAATATTCTTCATGCACTGAACGGATTACAGGTGGTTTCAATGGCAAATACCCTCCCAGATCTGCATATGGTGCTGATGGATATCAAGATGCCCAGGATGGACGGAATGGAAGCCCTGAAAAATTTAAGGGAATCAGGCAATGCTGTTCCGGTGGTTGCACTGACGGCTTATGCCCTTTCGGATGAAATTTCCAGGCTGAGGGAGGCTGGTTTTGAGTACTATATTACCAAACCTGTAAAAATGAAAGAATTCTTCGATGCACTCAAAACAGTTCTGCTGGAGAAGAGATGAAAGGATACCGGGTGATTTCCGGGATCAGTAATCTCTGAACTTTTCATCCATGCTTTCCCTGAACCATTTATCAACCATTGATTTTTTGAAACGCCATTCTTTGCCCAGTTTGGCTGCAGGTATCTTCTTTTCCTGTGCCCAGGTATAAATAGTCTGTGGTTTTACCCGAAGGTATTCAGCCACTTCTTCAAGAGTCATTATTTTATCATTGTTGTCCATTGTTGCCGTTTCGTGAAGAATCAGGTTGTTGAACAGATTTTTCAAGGTCATCCTTCTCCGGTGCCGTGGGGGGGTCAAATAAATTGGCTACCGACTGCATGACAGCAATATAAAAATTGCTTTCGCGGGCTCTGAAAAGCTCAAAGGGAAGATCGCGGCTGCCGACAAACGGCCGCAGGTTCCAGGCCAATTGTGAACTTACAAAAGCAAAGATAATGATCCAGATTTTAAAGATACTCATGCCCAATTTGGGATAAATGTTCTTTTTCTCACAGGAAAACGTAAGTCCGTTAATAATGGTCTTGATCGCAAAAATCCCCGCAAAAGTAAAGATCGCCACATGCAGCAGTTTCAGGAATGCGTAATTATTGCTGGTGATCATGAAGAATATCACGATCGGGGCAAAGGACAAAGCAATGGTGGAAAATACAATGAAGCCCGACAGGATGACGTTTGCCATCTGGAAAATCATCATGGTGGACCCGATCATGTACTGAATAACAAACAGGGCAGGGAAGCAGATTAACAGGGAAATGAATATCAGACAGGGTAGTTTAATACCGGTGACCAGGCTTTGCATCCAACCATTGTAACTGCCCATTACAATTCCGTACAGAAAAGAGAACAGGAGAATGAACAATACCTGCCGGGTCACATTCTTCCTGGAAAAACCGGGATCACTCAGCAGCTCAAAATACTCGTCGCTGTGCTGAAAAACTTTAAAAATGGATGGATTTGTTTTCATTTTGGCTTTTATTTGTAAATATACATCAAAAAACAATAATAAACAATAGATAACAGTAATATAAAATGCTGCATAAGAATTCTTTTTATAATGGCTGACTTATTCAGCAAGTTTCTTTAACTTTCATGGCGTGTTGGTGCTCATCCTGAAATTATTTTGGTTTTACTGGCTGTCTTTAAGATTTCGTTTTGACCCTTGTTGCAGATCATTAAAATTTATCGGATATGAGAAAGATATTCCCATGCAGCATGATGCTGTTCATCTCCGCAGGATTCTTCCTGACACAACAGGCAACTCCCCAGTCGCCTGAGAAAATGAGCTTTCAGGCTATTGTCAGAAGTGCAGATAATAACCTGGTAACAAGTGCACCGGTTGGCATGAAGATCAGCATTTTGCAGGGTTCCGCCACCGGCACTCCTGTTTATGTGGAGACTCAAACCCCTGTGACCAATATCAACGGTCTGGTTACGCTGGAAATCGGCGAAGGCGTCTCCTCCGATAATTTTTCTGCCATTGACTGGTCCAGTGGCCCTTATTTCATTAAAACGGAGACCGATCCTGCCGGGGGAACAAATTATACAATATCCGGCACCGGTCAGATCCTTAGTGTACCGTATGCCCTTTACTCTAAAAAGGCCGGTGATGGCTTCAGCGGTAATTACAGTGATCTGGCAGATCTTCCAGATCTATCCCATATGGTGGAGGTTGAGAATCCACAGGAAGGTGATCTGGCTTATTATTCTCTCGGGTCATTGGGTAAGATTCCCCAAAGGTTCAGAGGGACAGATCCTAACGGTAAACAATGGCAAACCGGCCTGGATAACCTATGGATACACCGGAATTCAAAGTTATTTTCAATTTGTAACCTATAAGTCCGGAACCTCCGTTCCGGTTGCCTTTGGATTTATATATGCCGACGGGACCATATCCTCGGGTTCCGGTAATTTTACCTGTATCTGGAACAGTACTTACCTTCGGTATGAGATTGCCATCAACGGGGAATCCTATTTCTGGACCAATTATTCCACCCTGGCTACGCTGACTTCACATATTTCAGCTACTGGTGCCATTCTGCAGGTGGGAAGTGAAGGCGGCAAATTGTTGATCTATATCTCACGGTTATCACCTCTGCCATAAGGCTACGGATCGGGAACACCAGGGTAAATGCGCGGGAGCATCCGGGATCGCGGCATCAGGTTGTGTGAGAAATTTTTAGTAACTTACTCTCCGTTTCAACTCCTTCGGCTTTGCGATGAAGGTATAAATACCTTGAATAACCATGAAATTCTACTTTGTTGATGTTTTTGGAAAAACCCGTTATTCCGGTAACCAACTCGCTGTTTTTCTTGATTTCGGAAAGCTTGCAACGGAAGACATGCAAAAAATAGCCCGGGAGATCAATTTCTCAGAAACAACTTTCATAATCGCGAAAGAAAAGACCGATGATGGCTACCCTGTCAGGATCTTCACGCCTGGAGCTGAAATTGATTTTGCCGGACATCCCGTACTTGGCACGGCCTTTATCCTGCATAAATACCTTGAGAACGGAGCATCTGCTGCAATAAACCTCAATCTCAGAGCAGGCCGGATTCCAGTTACCCGCACGGAACATCTCTGGTGGATGAAGCACAATCAACCGCACTTCGGCAGGAATATGCCCGCGGAATTATTGGCCGGGGTATTGGGATTGAAAGTGGCTGATATCGATGAAAGATTTCCCTTGCAGGAGGTTTCCACAGGACTACCTTTTACCATTGTGCCTTTGAAAGGATTGGAAATATTGCGGAAAGCCAAAGTGAATCAGGAGAAGTACGCTAATTTTATAGGCCAGACCATGGCAAAGGGAATTCTGATCTTCTGTCCTGAAGGCTATGAAAAGCATCATGATCTGTCATCGAGGGTTTTTGTAGATTATCTTGGGATCCCCGAAGATCCGGCAACCGGGAGTGCCACGGGTTGTCTGGCTGCCTATCTGGTGAAGTATGGGCTTTTTGGATGCGGGCAGCTGGAAATGACCATTGGACAGGGATATGAAATCGGACGACCTTCGGAATTATATATAAAATCGAGCCATACGGGGAATGATTATCAGATTTACGTGGGGGGACAAGTAACGGAGATAGCCGGGGGGGAATGGGGGAGTAGTGAATAGTGAAAATTAAAGATTCAAGATTCAAGATTCAAGATTCAAGATTCAAGATTCAAGATTCAAGATTCAAGATTCAAGATTCAAGATCAAGAAGAAAGATGAAGAAGGAAGAGTGAAAAGTGAAAAGTGAAAAGTGAAAAGTGAAAAAATATTATTATTGATGAATTTATGGATAGGAAGAAAAGATTGAACCTGATTCCGGGAATCGTCCTGGTATTGATCATCATGACCGGTTGTCGCAATAATCCGGGCAAAGTGGCCGATGACACCGCTGTTTTCAGTCCATCTTTCAAGCTGGTCCCTTCTGAAAAATTCTATTTCAATTCGTTTGTGGACTGCAATATGGCAGAGGTCTGGGTGGCCGATACTTTCCGTATTTTCCCCGGAAAATACGGTGAAGATCCCTTGTGGGGGAATGCGCGTGATCTTAAATTCGCCGATGGAAAACATGCCGACGAGGCCTTCAGCAGCGGGCCAGAAGCATTTACTGAGCCGATAATGCCTGCGAATGCAGCAGTCGGGAATCCCGGTCTGCATGGTGCAGTCTGGTTTGAGACTGTATATCAGGATACAACCGATAGTAGCGGTAAAACCCTGTATGCTGTGTACCATAACGAAAACTATCCCTCCACGCTTCCCTGGGAGCCGGCAACAGGTATTGGCTATAAGGATGATCACTGGCCGCAAGGGCTCAAGGGTCCATCCTCACCTGCTGCCGTATGCCGCATTGGTATCATGAAATCCGTTGATGGCGGCAGAAGCTGGGAGAATAAGAGCATATTCATTGAAGATTATCAACCGAGGCTGATCCTAAAACCACATAATACTTCCAATACTTTTGCAGGTGGGGTAGGCGATCCTTCTGCCGTGGCCTGCGGGGAGTATCTTTATCTTTTTTATGGGGAATACGGCTATCCCGGTATTTATGAGGAAAGCACCTATGATCCGGACAAAGAATGGAACGGACAATGCATCAGCGTAGCCCGGATCAGTCTTGGCGACCTGGATAATCCGGCAGGTAAAGCAAGACGCTGGGACGGAAATGGTTTCAGTGTTGCCCATGATGGAATTGGCAAACCCATAACCTCGCTACAAATTCCAAGGTCCGAAGGCGGCGGTCCGGCCTCCTCTCCAACCGGAGGTTTTCACTGGGGACCCTCGGTAAGCTGGAACACTTATCTCCAATGCTGGGTAATGCTGATGGGCAAAGTTACCGGACCTTCCTGGGCCGGCAGTAGTATTTATATTTCATTCAATAAAAACAAAGACCTGGGAGAAGGCCTGAATTCCCAGGAATGGACAACACCCCGGTTGCTGCTCGATAAGCCGGGTTATTTTCTGTGGTACCCTTCGCTGCAACCGATGAATACCCCCGAGGATATCGCGAACAGGCATACCTGCCTGAGGCTGGGACAAAGGGCCCGGTTGTTCGTGAAGAACATCACCCCGGAAAAAAGTGACTATATGTCGGAATACACCATTGAATTTCTCAGGAGTAATGAATAAAACTGAAACAATTGTATCATGGAGGAAATAAATCGAAGGAATTTTATCCAAAAGGGAGGCAAGCTTACTTTGGCTGCCGGGGTAATGACGCTACCCGCCGGGATTGCCTACGCCCCTGGGCCGTTGGGTAAACTTTTTGTGCACCATGTTTTTTTCTGGTTGAAGGAACCCGCCAGCGAGCAACAGGTCATCCGTTTCGAGAATGCCCTGAAGGAACTGGTCACCATTCAGTCAATCCACCAGTTTCATCTTGGGAAACCGGCAGATACCAGGCGTGAGGTAATCGACAGCAGTTATCAATACTCTCTGCTCACCCTGTTTGCGGATAAGGCGACTCATGACAATTACCAGGTTCATCCGGTGCATGACGCTTTCCGCAAAGTGGCTGACGAACTTTGCAGCAAAGTAGTAGTTTTCGACAGTGTTACCCTGGAATAATCTGTTTAATAACAGGTCGCTCCGGTTGAACAAAAGTTTTATTTGGCTGTTTGACTTTCCTAAACCAAAAGCATGTTAAAACTCTCCAATCCTGTTTTACAAATAGATGGTCACAGACTCTATTACTCCTTTTTGGCCGGCACCCAGAAAATTCTGGCCCATCAGGCGGAGCTGAACCGGATAAATGTATTTCCTGTAAGCGATGGTGATACAGGTTCAAATATGGCGGCAACCGTGCGGTCAATATTTGATACGGTGCATCCTCACCGGTCCTATAAGATTACCATCGCACGCATAGCAGAAGCTGCACTAACCAATGCCAGAGGTAATTCAGGTATCATCTTTGCCCAGTTTTTATATGGTATCAGCAATGAAACGGTTGAACAAAGTACCATTACCCTGAGCCAGTTTACCGATAGTATCAGGAAATCGGTGCGATACATCTATGAAGCCATTGCCCATCCGGTTGAAGGTACCATGCTGACCGTGATCAGGGAATGGGCAGATTTTATACATTCCCAACGGAACCATACAGGAGACTTTAATCAATTGATGATCAGCTCAGCTGAGATTCTTGAAAAATCACTGGGAGAAACAAAAAATAAATTGGAAGTTCTTTCCAGAGCCAATGTAGTGGATGCCGGAGCAAGCGGGTTTGTTTTATTTATAAACGGTATTATTGAATTTATCCGGTCCAGCAATATCAGACATTTATTGCGGGCGAAAACGGAAAGCATCCTCCTTCCCGATGAGCGCAATCATATTCAGGAACATGTACAATTCAGGTATTGTACCGAGGCCATTTTAAAGGATTTTAAGGTGGATGCGGTTTCACTGACGGATATGCTGGAAGGCCATGGCGATTCGGTAGTAGTAGCCGGATCTTCCACAATGAAGCACATTCATCTGCATACCAACGAACCGGCAAAGTTCTTTAATGAACTGAGGAGTTATGGAACCATTACCTTTCAAAAAGCCGACGATATGGTGAGGCAAAGCGATGTGGTCTATCGCCGGAAATGGAAAATTGCCCTGGTCACCGACTCAACCTGTGATTTGTCTCAAAAAATTATTGATCATTACCAGATTCATATGTTGCCGATCAATCTCCAATTCGGTGACAATCATTATCTCGACAAATTAACGCTTCAACCGGAGCAGTTTTATGCCATGCTGGATGAAGGGGTTGATTTTCCAAAAACATCACAGATCAATGAACGATCTTTTGTAAACCTTTATTCCCATCTTGCCTCACATTATGATTCGGTGATTGCCGTGCATCTGACAGGTCAGTTCAGCGGTACGTTTTTTAACAGTCAAAAGGCTGCCAGGTTGATCAGTCAGGAATCGGGCAAAAACATCACCGTCATCAACTCAAAAACCCTGTCCGGCGGACTGGGTCTCATCATACTGCGCATTGCCCGTGCCATAGAAGCAGGATTGCCACATGACCGGATTATTGAGCTGACAGAGGAATGGACAAGGAAATCAAAAATATTCGTCAGTGTAAAGACCCTCAAATACATGGTACGGGGTGGGAGGGTATCCCCTATAAAGGGACTGATCGCCAGGTTGCTCAATATAAATCCGATCATTTCCATGGATGAGAACGGAAAATCAATGGTTTTTGGCAAGGCATACAGTCAGAAATCCAATATGGAGAAGGTGATTCAGCATATCAGGCTGCTGGTGGTAAATAAAAAAGTATGGAATTATGTAGTATTGCATGCCAAAAATCCTCAGGCTGCCGGATGGTATGAAGAACAAATGAAAGCATTAACCGGTCTGGATCCGGTTTCCGTGGTTGAAATTTCGCCGGTTGTGGGTGCCAATGCCGGCATCGGCGCTGCGTCGGTTGCCCTTATGTTTGACTAACACCTCCGGATATGACATTCATTCAGGTTTATTTGCAGGCATTGCTCATCATCATGATCATGATGACCTTGCTCTGGACAGTCAGCGTATGGATAAAGAATGTGAGTATTGTTGACCTTTTCTGGGGTTTTGGCTTTGTGCTGGCAGGCTTTTTCTACTTTTTGAAAAATGGAGGTTTTGACCTGCGAAGTATTTTGGTATTAATATTGGTAACCATCTGGGGCCTGCGGCTTTCAATTTATCTGACCTGGCGCAATTATGGTAAAGGTGAGGATTTTCGTTACAGGCAGTTTCGCCGGGATTATGGTGAAAACCGGTACTGGTGGATCAGTTATTTCCAGGTTTTTCTGCTTCAGGGAATCCTGATGTGGCTTATATCGGCACCTTTGCTGGGGGCAATGTTTTATAGTGACATTAAGGATCCGGGCTGGCTGGACATTCTGGGGATCTTTTTCTGGCTGACCGGAATAACTTTTGAAACCGGAGGTGATTTTCAACTTGCCCGTTTCAGGGCAAATCCGGAGAACAAAGGTAAGGTCCTGGATACAGGCTTCTGGCGCTATACCCGTCATCCGAACTATTTCGGCGATGCATCGGTATGGTGGGGATTCGCCTTCTTTTGTATGGCCGCCGGAAGTTATTGGCCCGCACTGGGGTCCCTGTTGATGACTGCTTTGATCATTAAAGTATCAGGAGTGGTTCTGCTGGAGAAAAACCTTAAGAACTCAAAGCCACAGTATGCAGAGTATGTGAGAAAAACCAGTGCATTTTTACCCTGGTTTCCAAAGAAATAGTCGACACCACGATTCAAAAAAATAAGTAGTATACACATCATTCATCTGAAATAAACATATTATGGACACTCCCCTTGTTTTCTGGATGCTTTTTAATGGTTTCGTGTTGCTCATGCTGGCGCTCGATCTGGGGGTTTTTCACCGGAAGGCCCATACGGTTACACAGAAAGAGGCGGTCGCATGGACATTCATATGGATCTTTCTTGCCCTTATTTTTAATGGCATTATTTACTATTGGAAAGGAAAGGAATCAGCCCTGGAGTTCTTCACGGGTTACCTGGTTGAAAAAGCGCTCAGCGTGGATAATATCTTTATTTTCATCATGATATTTTCTTACTTCCAGGTGCCATCCCAATACCAGCATAAAGTTTTGTTCTACGGCATTCTGGGAGCGCTTGTCATGCGTATAATCTTTATTTTTGCCGGAGTTGCGCTGATTGAGAAATTTCATTTTACCATTTATATTTTTGGGGCCATACTATTGTATACAGGATACAAAATGTTCACCCAAAGCAATGTGAAAATAGAGCCTGAAAAAAATCCGGTTATCCGGTTTTTCCAAAAAGTTATGCTGGTAACCTCACAATATCACGGGGACAGATTCTTTGTGAAGCAAGACGGAAAACGCTATTCGACTCCCTTGTTTTTTGTGCTGATTTTGGTTGAAACCACCGATCTGATATTTGCGGTAGACAGCATACCCGCCATACTGGCGATTACGCAGGATCAGTTTATTGTTTATACCTCCAACGTTTTTGCCATTCTGGGTTTGCGTTCATTGTACTTTGCGCTCGCCGGCATTATCCATCGTTTCTGGTTGCTGAGCTATGGTCTGGCCATTGTACTGATCTTTGTGGGCATTAAAATGCTGCTGATCGATGTTTACAAGATACCCATTGAATGGTCCCTGGGATTTATTGCACTTCTTATTACACTGAGTGTATTTCTTTCCCTGAGAATAAAACCGGCAGGAAATAAAACACATACGTCTTGAAATGGATATATACAGGAATTTATTCATCTTAACAGCTTCATTATGAAACTAACATACAGGACCCGTCTGCTGTTCCTTGTCTCGTTGCCCATCGTTTTTTTATCGTTTTCAGGCTGTGCGCAAACCACTAACAAAAAAAATATGTCAAAAATTGAAACAGGAAGCAAGATTCCTTCTTTTACCCTGCCGGACCAACATGGCAATATGGTGGATATTAACACATTAATTGGCAAGAAAAATCTGGTTATTTATTTTTATCCCAAGGATGATAGTCCGGGTTGTACAAAAGAAGCCTGTTATTTCCGTGACCAGTTTGAGGTATTTAATCAGGCCGATGCCCTGATTATTGGTATCAGCGGCCAGTCAGTTGAAAGCCATAAAAAATTTGCTGATAAATACAGGTTGTCCTATACCCTGCTCAGCGATACAGAAAACAAGGTCCGCAAGTTGTTTGGGGTGCCCACCAATATGTTGGGGATTTTACCCGGCAGGGTTACCTATATAGCCGACAAATCAGGGACCGTGGTTCATATCTTCAATTCCCAGGGGCAGGCCACCAGGCATGTGGATGAGGCTTTGCGGGTTCTGAAAAGTCTCCGGTAGGAAGAACAGCAAGGGGAATTAAACTTCTTTGATTAACTTTAGGGGTAAAACTATTGTTTATCATGAAAAAGATCTTTTTATCCCTGACGACCGGATGGCTGTTCCTGTCGGTTTCATTCGTATTCTATTCCTGTAATACCGGGAAGAACCAGGTGGCATCTGTATATTCACCCGATAGTACCCTTCAGGTTCAATGTGTGCTCAGTGATACCCTGGCGCATCAACTGCATTATGCCGTGTTGTTCAAAGGGAAGGAAATCATCCGTTCATCGGGTCTTGAACTTGATTTCGAGGGAATGGAGCCTATCAGGACCGGTTTAAGCCTGACGGGTACCCGCACCGAAACCGTGAATGAAAAATGGGAAAGGGTTTGGGGTAAACGTAAATCGGTTACCAATCATTACAACGGGCTTGTGCTCGAGCTGCAGGAAACCAAAAAGCCGAAGCGACGGATAAATTTTTATATCAGGGCATACAATGACGGCGTTGCATTCCGGTATGAACTCCCGGTACAACCGGGATTAGATACCATCGTCCTCACCAATGAAAAAATGGTATTCAGGTTTGCACAGGATCATACCACCTGGGCGACATTCTGGAATACATTTCATACCTCACAGGAAAAGGAATTCAAACAGTCAAAACTGAGCGACATAAAACCGGAGAATATTGTGGGTACTCCTTTGCTGGTAGATGCCGGAAATGCCTGGGTAGCGCTGCTTGAGGCCAATGTAACCGACTGGGCCTGCTCGGGTTTTACCGGTATACCGGGCGAGGTCAACGCAGTTGTTTCGCGTCCCTCCTGGTTGCCTGAGGATACTACTGTGGTAGTCAGAACAGCCACGCAACGATTTTCACCGTGGAAGGTAATGATGATTGCTGACCAGCCTGCAAGGTTTATCGAATCCGATATTTTGCAGAATCTGAACGAACCCTGTGCGCTGGAAGATGTATCCTGGATCAAACCGGGTGTATCGGCATGGGACTGGTGGTGGTGCGGTTCATATGCCCCCGATGCCGGATTTAAGCTGGGATCCAATACCAAAACCATGAAGTATTTTATCGATTTTGCAGCTGACATGGGATGGCAGTATCAGCTGGTCGATTGGCAGTGGTATGGGCCTCCTTTCAAGGAAGATGGCTCTTTCAATACCGATGCGGATATTACCAAAATGATCCCGGAGATCAGTATTCCCGAATTGGTAGCCTATGCAGGCAAAAAGAATGTGAAGATCATATTGTGGTTACTATGGCCTAACGTCGACAAGCAGATGGAAGAGGCCTTTGCCCTTTACGAGAAATGGGGAGTGGCCGGTGTGAAGATCGATTTCATGGACAGGAATGATCAGGAAATGGTGAATTTTTATCACCGTGTTGCCAAAACTGCTGCCAGGCATCACCTGGTGGTCGACTTTCACGGGGCTTATGTCCCCGATGGATTCAGCCGTACCTATCCGAATTTGATAACCCGCGAAGGTGTGCTGGGCAACGAGTATAATAAATGGAGCGACCAGATAACCCCCCGGCATTGCCTTACCTTGCCGTTTACCCGTATGCTGGCCGGAGAAATGGATTTTACCCCCGGAGGATTTCTGAATGACAGACCTGACCAGTTCATCATCGTGGGGGGCGACAGTCCCGCTCCACATGTTATGGGGACACGCTGTTTTCAGCTGGCCATGATGGTGGTGTATGAAAGTGCCTTTCAGGTTTTCTGTGAATCACCTTACAACGTCAGAAACGAGCCGGGAAGCGATTTTTTAAAAGATATGCCTTCCTCCTGGGAGGAGACCATGGTGCTGGAAGGGACACCGGGAGAAAATATAGTCATTGCCAGGAAGTCGGGTGATACCTGGTATATCGGCGGTATGAGTCTTGACGCAAGGCAATATAAGCTGAAAACAGACTTTCTCGATAACGCCGGTTATCAGGCCATTATCTGGAGTGATGTGCCTGATTCGGATAAATATCCGAGGAAGCTGACCAGGAAGGAAAGTCAGGTAAACAGAAATTCGGGAATCAGTATCAGTGTTGTTGCCGGAGGCGGTTTTGTTGCAAAGCTGGAAAAGAGCACCAATAATTGATGCCGGCAGATGAAGTTCCGACATCGGAACATGGTGTCTGATCGTGCCGGCAGGTAATTCTTTGTACTGGTTTGATTTCTGCCGGTTTTTTACTATCTTGTGCCAGCAAACCGTTAGGTCATGAATATTCGTTTCCTGCTATTGACTGCTGCAGGGTTCGCTATCGTTTTTACCGCTGCAGCACAATCCGTAATACCGGGACAATTCAAGATCAAAGAATCCCTGATCGAGTCGATTGCCGCCAAAGATGGTGAATCAGCCGATTATGAGGCCATTCTGAATGAACTCGACAAGCTGCAGAGGAAACCGCTTGACCTCAACAGGGTCACCGCAGAAGACCTGCAAAAGCTTCCTTTTCTGACAGATTTTCAGATCACCAGCCTGCTGGATTACAGGAAGGAAAACGGTAATTTCCTGTCACTGTACGAACTGCCCCTGGTTCATGGTTTCACCGATGATGTTATCGGATGGATGATGCCTTATGTGAGCCTAACAACTGACAGTGACACGGCTGGTATCCGATTCAGCAAGGTGATGCGTTCAAGCCGGCACGAAATTATCCTGAGAACGCAAAGGGTTCTGGAAAAATCGAAAGGTTACAGCGCGGACGATCCTGAAACCGGTGTAAAGCGTTATCCGGGGAATCCCTGGTTGTATTATGTGCGCTACGGGTTTGAAATCAAGGATCACTTCCAGGCCGGATTAACCCTGGAAAAAGATCCCGGGGAGGAGATTTTCAGGAATTCCAACAGGGGAGGGTTTGATTTTAATTCAGCGTATGTGATGGTGAAAGAAACGGGGCCGCTGAAATCAGCCCTTCTGGGTGATTTCCGGCTTGGATTCGGACAGGGATTAACCCTGAGCAACGGTAAAGCTCCCGGTAAATCCTCCCTGCCGCTGAATGTTGTTAAACGTCGCGAGGAAATAAAAGCTTATACCTCTACCGATGAAAATGATTTTTTCCGGGGGATTACTGCCACCGCCGGATGGAAAAGGTTCCTCCTAACAGGCTTTTATTCTGCAAAAAAAAGAGATGCCAATGTGACCGATACCCTCGAATCCGGCAGGATATGTTTCTCATCGTTTCAGGAAAGCGGTTACCATCGCAGCGGATACGAGATAAGCGATGAAAAGACCGTGGAAGAGATTGCCTATGGCGGGAACATTTCATTTCGCGGTAACTTTTTCAAAGTTGGAACTACCCTGGTGCAATACCATCTGGATAAGTATCTGGAAGCCGGGGATGATTTGAAAGACCTCCATGACTTTCAGGGAGACAGGCTTTTCAACTGGGGGACAGATTATTCGATGACTATAAAAAAAATCCAGTTTTTTGGTGAAACAGCCTATGGCAATCATTCCTGGGCGACCTTGAACGGCGCACTTCTGTCGGTCAGCAAATATGCCTCTTTTTCCATGGTATACCGCTTTTATGGCCGCGGATATTTTAATCTGCATTCGGATGCTTTCTCGGAGGGTTCATCGGATGTCAACGAGGAAGGTATATATACTGGTCTGGTGGTACATCCGGTACGAAAATTGAAGATTTCCGGTTATGCGGATTTCTATCGTTTCCCGTGGCTGAAATATGGATTGAGTTCTCCGGCGTCGGGCAGTGATTATCTGCTACAGGCAGATTACTCGCTGAATAAGCAACTGGAAATGTTCATCAGGCTAAAACATGAACTTGACCCGGAGGATGATCGCTCCGGCTCACAAATATTGCCTGTTGTCGCCCATATTCGTCATACCGGCATCCGTTACCATATCAGCTACAGGCTAAAAAACAGTCTTACCCTTCAAAACAGGCTTGAGATGGTCAGGGTGGAGCCGGAAACAGGAGAAACAACATGGGGATTCCTGGTGTATCAGGATGCGGAATACAGGTTTGCAAATATGCCGGTGAACCTCGACTTCCGTTTTGCCTGGTTCCAAACCGATGACTACAGTTCCCGGGTGTATGCCTACGAACAGGATATGACTTCCGGATTTTCGTTCTCTCCCCTGTACAATAAGGGTTACCGTACTTATGTCTTATTGAGGTACGACATTGCTCCAAAGATATCGTTCTGGATAAGACTGGCTCATACCCATTATATCGATGAAGAAACCATTGGGTCAGGGTATGATACCATTGAAAACCATGCCCGGAGTGAAGTCAAGTTTCAGTTTGCTGCACGCTTTTGAATTTTTCCAGCGCCTTTCCCGATTAAATCATAAAAAAATACCCTTTTGTCTTTTAATTTGACAGGTTGGTCGATTTTTACCCTGTTGCCATGATCAGTTCTACAGTTCGATTGTTAACCTGTAACAAATCGACAGAAGGCATTAAATTAACAAAATCATGCAGAAATGAAAAAACTCCTTATACTACTTATTTGTACTATTGTTGTGCCCGGCCCTAAAAACCGTGCTCAGGCTCCGGATCGGCCTGAAGAAAAAGGAACGTTGTTAAAGATCGGGACAATCCAGGGAACTATTCAGGATTCCACGAGCAATGGGGCCATTGAGTACGCAACTGTAGGATTATACCGTCGTCAGGATTCGTCACTGGTTACCGGAACCATCACGGATCAGTCG
>CAWDBX010000006.1:0-582537 GCA_963800645.1 uncultured Bacteroidales bacterium
TATTTTTTCAGCAAGCTTTTCAGACACCGAGCCTGCAATGATTTTAAATTCTTCAAGGTCAAGTTTCATCACTGTCAGCAAATGTCCCAGCTCATCATGGATCTCTCTTGCAATGAAGATCCGTTCCTCTTCTCTTATATTCTGAATGTGTGCGGCAAGTGCACGCAACTGTTCCCTCGACTCAGCCAGTTGTTCTGACAGATTTTTGTACTTTGCCTCTGAAACCATCAGATCCTTTTCCACCTGCTTCCTGTCGCTTATATCCTGCAAAGCGGTCAAAACATATTTTTTGCCCAGCAATTCAATAACCTGTGACCAGAAAAGGAAAGTGAAGTCCTTCCCAAGACTGGTCCGGGGAAGCTCAAATTGTTCTATGGCTTTATTGTTTAAAATTGCATCCCTTAATAATTCGTCAAGCCTGGGATCGATTATCAATCCCAGTTCAATAGGTGTTTTCCCTAAACAGGATTGCTTTTCAATATTTGTAATATTGCTGAATCTGCGATTTACATCAACATATCTGTTGGTTTCAAGGTCGTTCAGAACCAGCATGAAGGGACTCAATTCGAAGATAGCTTTATACCGCTCCTCTATTTCAAGAATTTCTGTGATCTCACTGAAACTCATAAGGACATCCCAACCTGAAGAATCAGTCTCCTTGTCTCTTATTGTGGCATTGCATTCTATCCATACCTTCCTCCCTGGTTCTGCACTTTCATGAGATAGTATGACCTTCCCGACACTGCTCCTTGTTCTTATGGCTATAATAGCAGGATGAGTCTCTTTTGTGATGGGGATCCCTGACTTATCTGCAAATTTCATTGTTGGATCCCATATCGCCTTGTTGATGAAAAAACCGGGAGGAGCTAACAAAATATCTGAGGCTGCCTTATTGGCCGAGATAATAATTCCATGGCTATTGATTAAGAGTATGCCATAGGGAATAATATCAAAATAGTCTGGATTCTGCATATATTATGGAATTTATGTGGAGTGCAACATAAACATGTAATAGGTTTTACAAACCAAGATACGGGATATCTATTGATTGTTAAAATTATGAGAAACTTCATGATAGAGATTCTGTTTTACCAGCTAAAAGAAGATTCAATTCTTCCCATCTGACCTGTCTAAAAATATTGTTATTTGTAATAAGCATGTTTGGGTAACAAATAAACCATCATTTTACCTATAATGTTTGAAAATGATTATTTCACAATAAAATAAAATGAGTATCGGGAATCCTACATAAATCATAGTTATTACAGTGATGTGTTTGTTTACTTCTTTTTCCTGTCACTTTCTGTCGTCACAGAAAGTAACCAAAGAAGACTGACGGTTTGAACGCACTCCGGCTATCGCCTTCGTTTGAACGGCAAACCGTCTGAATTTGGTATTCGTTTTTTCGCTCCGCACACTTTGTGGTTGCGCGATGGCAGTTGTTTTGGCCTGCCTGCCGGCCAGGCAGGCTTGATTCTTCTTACTTCGTTCTTTGTATCAAGACTGCTGCATTCAGTGGGGTTCGGGGCAAAGCCCCGAATACAATTGTAAACCTGATAAAAGTGACTGTAAAATAATGATTATTACACTTTGCCGATACTCATTTAAAATTAAATTATCCGCGGGGACTGGGAGGCTTTTTGTTTTTCCTCAACTTTGGCGGTAGGGCAGCGTGAATGAAAATACTGACCCCTTTCCGGGAATGGAGGAGACCTTGATGGTGCCTCCCAGCAGCTCAACCAGGGCTTTTGAGATGGCCAGCCCCAAGCCGGTGCCTTCGAATAATCTTTCATTTTCAATGTTAATCTTCGTAAACCTATGGAAGATCATTTCCTGTTGCCTTGCATCAATCCCCGGCCCGGTATCCTCCACATAAAACCTCACCCTTTCCTCTTCTTTTTCATAGCCCAGGGTGATTTCACCGTTCTTTGTGAACTTGAAAGCATTATTCAACAGATTTTCCAGGATTTGCTGCAATTTATGACGGTCAGATACGATCAAACAAGCAGCCTCATCAAGCGATTTGGCAATATGAAAATTGATTTGCTTCTCCTGTGCCCTGGCCGTGTAGGACAGCTTGATATCGTCGAACATTTCATTCAATGATATCAGGTCATTTTCCACTACAGCATGCCCCGATTCAATTTGACTGATATCGAGGATATTGTTGATAATTGAAAGGAGCTGGTGGCTACTTGAAATGATCATTTCTGCATAGGTCTTCCTCAAATGAGCAGGCAGATCAGCATCAGCCAGGAGATCTGAGAAACCGATGATGCCGTTCATGGGAGTACGAATCTCATGACTTATATTTGCCAGGAAGGCTGACTTCAGCCTGTCGCTTTCCTCTGTCTTCGCTAACGCAATTTGCAATTCCCTGTTTTGTACTTCGAGAATTTCCGTCATACGGTGTAATACCAGGAACAGGGTGGTGACTGCTGTTGAAGTAAACAATTCAATTCTAAATCCATACAATACCTGTTTGTAGAAAGAGAATAAACCAGCTCTGTTGACCAGTCCGTATACATGGTATACAATTGTCATAGTCGGGACAAGGAAGAAGGTATAGTAGAGTATTACCATGCCTGCCCATAACGCACCCAGGTAATATACATTGCTGAACCTTTTGCGTATGTAGGAATAAAACAGCCATGCAAAAATACCCGCAGTACTATGCATTAAGAATGTAGATACTTCCATGTCACCAAGAGGAAAAACCTGGGAGGTAATGAAGGATACTCCCACCAGGTATATCCAATGAGGCAGGTATACCACACTGAGCAGGATTGCGATTTCGCGCATATCGCTCCCGCCTCCTTCCATTCCGGGAAGGTAGAAACGGATCTTGCCAAGGAGCAGGGATAGTACTCCAAAAGCCAGCATACGAATCAAATTCCGTATGATTGGTCGGTGTTCAAGACTGTATTTCACCAAGGTATCAGGCTCAAAGTAAGCAAATTAAGTGATCAAGACATCCATCCTTGTTTATGTGATCCTATTAACTGCATCCATTAATAAAGTCGTGCAGGAAAGCTTCGCTACAGGTACGTTATTTCAGAAATCAAATTTTTTCCTGGGGCTGAGAATGATCAGAACCATTCTCTTCACACAGGATAAAAAAGCAAGTAATTAACTTTTCTCCTTTCGGTGATCTATCGGGCCTTTAAGAAAACCTGCGCTCTTGCCTCCCTCGAGAAGCTTCTTTTCGTCAAAAAGCCATAAATCTGTATGAGTTTTGCCACCAGGCCACTCCAGCCGGTCTGGTGACTGGCACCCAGCCCTGCACCATTGTCACCATGGAAATACTCATAAAAAAGGATAAGGTCACGCCAGTTCAGGATCGGTCTGGAATTTCTCCGTGCCGCCATACACCGGACGTTTGCCCTTTTCATCGCGGGTAAATATGTTGATGATCCTGCTGCTGAGTTCTTTGCTTACCTCAAAAAGGTTCATCATATTACCGGAACCGGTAGGACATTCCACTTTAAAATTGTCGCCGTAATACAAATAGAATTGTTGCAGTCGCCCTGATAAGTAAGCAGGTTTATCGGCATCCACACGGGTCCGCGCCAGTTGGAGTTTCCGCCAAACATTCCGGTATTCGATTCTGCAGGCAGATAATCCACCCGGAACTCCTGGCCGTCCAACATGAGTTATATACGGGTGTTTTTCATGGAACTTAGAGATCGAACGAATGCCATGAGGACCGAAGAACTCATTCTCATCCAGCATCCTGGAAAGGATTCTTCTAAGCCTGTCGGGATTTACGAGGGCAAGAATACCCCGTTCATTTACCCCAAAATGACCGGGTCCCGTAGGGTGAATGGATTCCATCAGTTCCGGCATTCTGCGCTGGTTTTCCCTTATTATGTGCCATCGCATGCAGGGAACCCTTTCACGCTGCTCCTTTTCGATAATGCTGGTAGCGCACAAAGGCAGTAATCCTACCAGCGAGCGTACCTTAAGCTTTTGGGCACTTCCATCGGGCAAGCGAAGCAGATCGTAGTAAAATCCGTCCTCTTCATCCCACATACCATCCGGGCCTTTCTTATTCATCGCTGCAGCAATGAACAGGAAGTGCTGGGAAAATTTCACGATCATTTCTTCATAGGAACTGTCATGTACTGCCAGTTCCGAAGCCAGTTCCAGCATATTCTGACTGAAAAGAGCCATCCAGGCTGTGCCGTCTGCCTGTTCAAGACTGCCACCTGTGGGCAATGGGGCACTTCGGTCAAATACACCAATGTTATCAAGTCCAAGAAAACCACCCTCAAATACATTTTTGCCATAACGGTCCTTACGGTTTACCCACCAGGTGAAGTTTATAAGCAATTTATTGAAGGTTGATCGTAAAAAGTTAATATCTGCAGTGCCCTTTAGGGCCATCTCTGTCCTGTGCAGAAACAAACTTGCCCAGGCATGCACCGGTGGATTCACATCGCTGAAATTCCATTCATAAGCCGGCATCTGACCGTTGGGGTGAAGGTAAAACCACGAAGCATAAGTTCCATCTGCCCTTTGGCAAAGTCAGGATCAACAATAGAGAGCGGAAGTGTATGAAAAGCAAGGTCCCAGGCCGCATACCAGGGATATTCCCATTTGTCGGGCATGGAGATGATGTCCATGTTCAGCATGTGGTACCACTCCGAGTTTCGCATGTTCCGGTATCCTGAATGCAGCGGGTTGGAATTATGCTCATCCAGCCAGTTGTCCCCATCAAAGAAAAAGAACTGTTTGCTCCAGAGCATTCCGGCAAGGGCCTGCCGCATCACATTGGCCTCATCGGCACTTACACTGCAGGACGGAGTGACCGATTTGTAAAAGTCATCGGCTTCACTTAAGCCTGTTCTATCAAATATAGTATCAAAACTTTTTCCGAAGGGGGCGCCCTTGCTTTCATCCGATTTTTTGGTAAGCCGCAAGCGAATCACCGAAGTTTTTCCGGCACCGATCGTTAACTGATAGTGAGCTGCAGCTTTTGTCCCCTGTTTTTCGGGGTTCACAGCATCCTGTAAGACCCTGTACCACAAAGTCGTTAATACCGTCCTTTACATAACGGGCTTTCATTTTTTTGCCCGGGGAAAAGACGTTCATGGTTTGTTTCATTTTCGGTGAACAGCAATGGCACATCACCTTCACAGAATAAGGTAAATTCACCCAGGAGTGAATGATCAGCGGTAAGCTGCACTTACTCCTTTCGATGCGATGATCTGTGCAAGCATTGGTTTGGCTGAAGCCCTGTTCGATTTGGCGATCCATTCGGACCAGTCGTTGCGGAACCAGAGAGTCGGCAGCAGATGCAGATCAGCAGCCTCCGGGCCACGATTGATGGCGCTTATCTTCACCAGAATATCTTCCGGTCCTTCTTTTGCGTACTCGATAAAAACATCGAAATACCGGTCTTCATTAAATACACCGGTATCGAGCAGTTCATACTCCATCTCTTCCCGTGTCCGCTGGCCATTTACCCTTACAAGTTCATCATAGGGATAAGCCGCCTGAGGGTACTTGTAGAGATATTTCATATACGAGTGAGAAGGGGTGTTATCGAGGTAGAAGTAGTACTCCTTCACATCCTCCCCGTGGTTACCCTGGCTGTTGGTCAGTCCGAAAAGGCGCTCTTTGAGAATAGGATCCTTGCCGTTCCAGAGGGCAAGTGCAAAGCACAGGTGCTGTTTGTCATCGGAAATGCCGGCAATACCTTCTTCACCCCAGCGGTAGGCACGAGAGCGGGCATGATCGTGGGTGAAAAAATTCCAGGCATCGCCGTTTTCACTATAGTCCTCTCGTACGGTTCCCCACTGCCGTTCGCTCAGATATGGCCCCCACTTTTTCCACGGAGCCTTACCCTGCTTGTCCTCATTCAATCGGTTCATTTCTGCAGGAAGTTCAGCTGATTCCGTTTTTTTTGTTTTTGCCGTCATTTTTGAATGGATTTAAGTACTTTTTTAAATGTACATTAAAGATAAACTTTTCTTATTTTATTACCTATTCTGTCAAAGCAAAAGAGGCCTACGGGTCCAGACTGATGGTAATTTCCTTTGCGTATCGAATACAATACCGAAATATTCAGCCTTTGAGCTTATTCATATTTGAGGGAATCCACCGGATTCATTCTGGCAGTCCGCAGGGCCTGTGAACTGATGGTCAGTAATGTGATGACCAGGGCAATTAAAATAGCCATAACAAATACAAATATGCCCATGGGTGTGCGATAGGCAAAATTCTCCAGCCATTTGCCGGCTATAAAATATCCCAGAGGAACGGCTATAAAACTGGCAATCAATACCCAGGAGGAAAATTGACGGGAGAATATCAGCATGATATCCGGAACATTTGCTCCATATACCTTTCGGATGCCAATTTCCTTGGTTCTTTGCTCAATCATAAAATTTGACAGACCGAACAGTCCCAGTGAGGCCACAAATATCGCCAGCAGTGCAAATATCCAGAATATGGTCCCCATCCGCTTCTCACCCTGATACTGTGATTCAAAAACTTCATCCAGAAATGAGCAGGTAAAAGTGTGATTGTTGTCAAACTTCCTCCAGGTTTCCCCGATGTATGCCATTGTTCCGGGTATATTTTCCGTATTGATTTTGAGCAACATATAGGTGAAATAGGATTTTCTTCCCAACAGGATGATCAGTGGTTCAACAGGCTGCTGCAAAGAATGGATATTAAAGTCCTTTACCACACCGATAATCTTTCCCCGGGCATTGGTGTAAATATCTCCGAAATAGGAGATGGACCTGTCAACAGGATTCTCAAGATCAAGCAGTCTCGCTGCGGTTTCGTTTATCACAAAGGAAGACGTTGTATCTCCTTTGAAATCATTGGAAAATGAACGTCCGCTTATTGTTTTCAGCTCCAGAAGATCAAAATACTCCGGGCTGACAAAAGTTTCCATAACCGGTTTGTCTTCGTTATTTCCATCCGCCCTGACCGGATTCTGGTTAAACTGTCCGCCGGGAATGCTTGATGCAGCAGCAACCTGCAAGATGCCGGGATTAGCCAACATGGCCGAACGAATGACATCATATTGTAATCGTACTGCATCATCCTTCATGGGAATGACTACAACCTGGTCCTGGTTGAAACCCAGATCGCGATTCCTGAGAAAGGAAATTTGCCTGTAAATGATAAAAGTACAAATGATAAGAAAAATGGAGATGGTAAACTGAAAAATAACCAATGCCTTGCGAATGTTTAGCTGGACTGAGCCTGTGTTTATACGTCCTTTCAGTACCTCATAAGGAATGAATGAGGAAAGATAAAAGGCGGGATAGCTGCCGGCGAAGAGGCTTACCAGCAGTGTCCCGACAACAAGGATCCATATGGATCTGAAGTTCAGTAAGGTTTGTAGCGATAAATCCTTGCCGATGAGATTGTTGAACACAGGCAATAGCAGTTCAACCAGTAAGATGGCGAGCAGTGTGGCAATGGCAGTAAGCAGAACCGATTCCGACAGGAATTGTATGACCAGCTGGCGGCGCTGTACGCCCAGAGTTTTTCGAACTCCTACTTCTTTTGCCCTTTTCAGGGAGCGGGCAGTGGAAAGGTTCATAAAATTGACGCAGGCTATGATCAGAATAAGCAAGGCAACCGTGAAGAAGATATATACATAGAGGATGTTTCCGTTGGTACCCAGTTCCCAGATTATATTGGAGCGCAGATGAATATCCTTCATGGGTTGAAGAACAAAGCGAAAACTGCCGTCTTTTATTCGCTGAATATCCTTTTCATTCAGCGGGATAAAATTCTGGACCAGGATCCAGTCATTCAGCTTTTTCTCCAGCAATTGTGGATCGGCACCTTCATGGATTACCAGGTAGTTGTAATGTCCAAAATCCTCCCAGGTATAATAAGGGCCCAGCTGACCATTGTGCATTTGCCGGTCGATTTGCTTCATACTGACGTAAGAGATCAGGAAGTCGAAGGTGAAGTGCGAGTTATTGGGGACATTTTCAATTACGCCATTCACTGTAAACTCGGCTTCATTGTTAATTCTTAATGTTTTGCCCATGGCATTGCCAACAGTTCCAAAATACTTCAGGGCTGTTTCTCGGGTCAGAATAAGACACATTGGTTCGTTCAAGGCGGTTTCCGGATTTCCTTCCAGGAACGGAAAATCGAAAACCCTGAAAAAAGTTGTGTCCACAGAAAAAATGCCTTTCTCGTCGTATGAAATATCCTCATAACGGACAGTATACTCCGCTCTGGTTAATCCGGGACCCCATAGAGGTGACATGGTAACTGCAGCTTCCACTTCGGGGAAATCAATTACCATTTGCTGGGCAAGCGGATGGGGTGTTCGCGGCTGAAACCTGTTATCCTCCCCGGCCAGTATACGATAGATCCTGTCCGATTTGCTGTGAAAGGTATCATAGCCCAGTTCATCCACTACCCAGAGCAAAATGAGGATACAGGCCGAAATGCCTATAGCAAAACCTATGACATTAATAATGGAATAAAACTTATTGTGCAGAATGGAGCGTATGGCAAGCGTCAGATAATTCTTAAACATCGGGGACAGCATTAATTTTGGAGGTTTAAAATAGGAAAAATTACCCGTTTTTGCCCGTTTTTGGTGAATAAAATTTTTCACCTGATTTACTTTCTGACCCCCGAACAGGGTTTATTCATCCATCCTGATTTTAGGGGGATTATTTGGCTGTCGCCAAAAATTGGGTTAACTTGAAATTTAATTACCTTACAGGTAGCATCTAATATCTACATTACATAAATTATTTGTAAACCCATGAAAATCTTAGTACTTATGCTGGCATCCACCCTTTTAACCAGTACTCTTGCCGGCAATGTTCCGGTAGGAATTTTTGAAAATCATACGGATGTCGGGAAACCGAAAAATGCAGGAACGGTCCTTTACAACGAGAATACACAGACCTATACCCTGAAAGGATCGGGTTACAACATCTGGTTCGAACGGGATGAATTTCATTACGCCTATAATAAAATCAAAGGTGATTTTATACTGACTGCCAATTTCGAGTTTGTTGGCAAGGGTGTTGATCCCCACCGGAAGATCGGATGGATGATCAGGGAAACCCTGGATGATCATGCCTCCCATATCAGCGCCGTGGCCCATGGCGACGGTTTAACGGTTTTACAGTGGCGCCTGCTCCGTGGCGCTTTTATGCGGGATCCACAGGATGAAATATTTGCACCCAAACCAGGTTATCAGATCATCCAGCTGGAACGGCAGGGGCAAAATATCATCTTCAGAGCCGCCCAGGCGGGTGAACCCTTGCAGGAAATCGGGATACAGTGCATGCCCGATATGCCCGGTGAGGTGCTGGCGGGACTGTTCATCAACTCACATAATCCCGATGTGACAGAAGAGGCCAGGGTGTGGAACGTCCGCATTGACAGGCCTGTTCCCGATGATTATGATCCCATGCAGCAAGGTTGGCTTGGCTGCCGGTTGGAAACGATGAATGTATTTGACGGCACCAGGATGGTGATCCGCGAATCGACGGGAAGATTTGAGGCGCCCAACTGGATGCCGGATGGGAAGGAACTGCTTTACAATGAAGAAGGTTCCCTCTATACCATCCCGGTAGAGGGAGGCACTCCTGAAAAGCTGAATACCGGCGATGCCGTCCGGCTCAACAATGACCATGGAATTTCTTTCGACGGGAAGAAGCTGGCGATCAGTCATCACCGCGAAGGTCTGCCGGGTGGCGGTTCCAGTGTGTATGTACTGCCGCTTACAGGCGGAACTCCCCAGCTGATCACTGAAAGAACGCCATCTTATTTTCACGGATGGACAGGCGACGATAAATATGTATTGTATGTGGCCCAGCGCGATACCCCAATTTACAATATCTATAAAAGTCCGGCTGCCGGCGGTAAGGAAGTTCAGCTCACGTTCTTCAGACATGGCCATGTCGACGGTCCTGAAGGATCTCCCGACAATAAATACATTTATTACAACGGCAGTCAAACCGGAACCATGCAGCTCTGGCGCATGAAACCCGATGGCTCGGCAAGAGAGCAGCTTACCTTTGATGAGTACAACGACTGGTTCCCGCATGTGTCACCTGATGGGAAATGGATCGCCTTTATATCCTTCCCCGTGGAAATCGATCCGGATGCCCATCCTTCTTACAAAAGGGTTATGTTGAGGTTAATGCCGGCCAGCGGCGGTGCTCCAAAAGTAATTGCTTACCTGTACGGGGGCCAGGGAACCATTAATGTGCCCTCGTGGTCACCCGACAGCAAAAGGATTGCCTTTGTGAGTAACTCGGAATTAAGTGAAAAGTGAAAAGTGAAAAATGAAAAATAAAGAAGGAAGAAGGAAGATTAAAGAAGGAAGAATAAAGAAAGAAGATTAAAGAAGGGATGGAAGATTAAAGAAGGAAGAATGAATAGTGAAAAGTGAAAAATGTAAGAATTTAATCTAAAATAGTTATGATGAAAAGTTTATTCATGCTGCTTATCCTTATTACCGGTGTTAATGTGTTCGCACAGAAGAACACGGTTAAGTTGTTACCACAACCTGTAGATCTGCAGATATTAAGCGGTGAATATACGCTGACGGCCGGAACAACTGTTTCGTATAACAAATCCGAGGCCAGGGACGTTGCACAGATGCTGGTGCAAAAGATCAACCTGCCAACGGGTTATGAACTGACCGCAAAACAAAGCCAGGGAGGCAGTATTCAACTGAACCTGCTTGCAAATCCTGACCCGAAACTTGGAAAAGAGGGCTACACGCTGGCATCATCATCAAAGGGTGTGGTTATTGCAGCCAACGAACCGGCAGGTTTGTTCTATGGCATGCAAACCCTGCTCCAGCTTCTTCCAAAAGAAATCGAGAGCAAAATCCCTGTACAGGGAAACTGGACCTTACCTGTGCTAAAAATAACTGATTACCCGCGTTTTGCCTGGAGAGGACTCATGCTCGACGTGAGCCGCAATTTTTTCACCAAGGAAGAGGTGAAACAGTACATCGATGAAATGGTAAGGTTTAAGCTCAATACGTTGCACATGCACCTGACCGACGATAACGGCTGGCGCATCGAGATCAAATCGCTACCCAGACTCACGGAAGTTGGCGCATGGCGGGTTCCCAGGTACGGCACCTTCGGGGAGCGCAAGGCTCCCATGCCGGGTGAAAAGGCCACTGTTGGCGGTTTTTACACCCAGGATGACATGCGGGAATTGCTGGCCTATGCCCGGGCACGTCATGTCACCATCATTCCCGAAATTGATGTTCCCGGTCACAGCATGGCTGCCATTGCTGCCTATCCGGAGCTATGCTGCACCAGGGACACCAGCATCAAGGTCAATCCCGGATCAAACTTTGCACAATGGTTTGGTGACGGTACCTTTAAGATGTTTATTGATAATGCCCTTAACCCATCGGACGAGAAAGTTTATGAATTCCTCGATAAGGTATTTACCGAACTGGCAGCGTTGTTTCCGGCACCTTATATCCATGTGGGCGGTGATGAATGCTACCGGGGCTACTGGGAAAAAGACCCGGGCTGCCAGGCACTGATGAAAGAACTGAACACAACGGAATCGATCAAACTGCACGGGTATTTCATGAATCGGGTGGAAAAGATACTGACTGCCAAAGGTAAAAAGCTGCTCGGTTGGGATGAGATCCTGGAAGGCGGTATTTCTCCGGGGGCCACCGTCATGAGCTGGCGTGGCATACAAGGGGGCATTGAGGCGGCCCATCTCGGACACGACGTGGTGATGACCCCAACCACCTTTGCCTACATCGATTATACACAGGGAGATCCCACAGTGGATCCCCCCATCTATGCCAGCCTGCGGCTGAAGAAATGCTACAGCTTCAACCCGGTTCCTGAAGGCGTGGATGCCAAATATATCCTGGGGGGACAGGGTAACCTGTGGACAGAACAGGTGGTCACGCTCCGCCATGCCGAATACATGACCTGGCCCCGCAGTTGGGCGCTTGCCGAAGATTTCTGGACCCCCGATGAGAAAAAGAACTGGGAAAACTTCGTTCTCCGGGTAGAAAACCAGTTCGGGAGGTCGGATGTAGCCGGGGTGAATTATTCCAGAGCCATGTATGACGCCATTGTCAAAGCCAGCATGAAGAATGGCAAAATATGGGTAGAAATGGAAACTGAGGTGCCCGGGGTGGATATCTATTATGACATTGACGGCGGTATGCCCGGCATCTATTCACCGAAGTACACGCAGCCGTTCGAAATGCCGGAAGGGCCCGTCACCCTAAGGGTGGTAACCTACAGGAACGGCGCTCCGATTGGGCACCTGATCACCCTCCGGCCCAATGACCTGAAGGCGAGAGCACGGGGGGAATAGGGACGCAAGGAAACAATATTAATGCAGGTTTTGTGCTGTCCATGAGGCTGATGAGTTAAAAAGAAGCATACGCCCGCGTGGGCGTATGCTTTCGGAAGGATGAATACAGGTAGGAGGGGGGGATCACTGATCTTTTATGCAGCGAATTGCAAAGCCGCTAACTTTATATGCCATATCTGTATAAGCTATACTTACTGTGTTATCTACATTACTGTTATAAGCCCATTCCTCAGTTGCATTGGTGGATGACCACATATAATTTGCCAGTCCTAAACTATAGAATAAACCATCCCAACCTCTTATTCCGGCAAATCTGGCATCAAATCCAGTACCTCCGCCAATGATAAGCTTAAAATAGGGATTTTCGCCGGCTCCGACACATTGTAACATTTCATCCCATTCTGAGTGACTAGGTAAATGCCAACCAGCAGGACTTATGCCTTGCACCCCGCTGGGAATGTCATCGCTGCTCTCCTCACCCTGCATTGCTGCAGCCCAATTGTATAATACCCCATAAGTATTAAAGTTTTCTGTCATTTTTGCTTCATTAACATCATTTCCCTGATAACCGTAAACATAATAATACGGCTCTGTTTTTGAGCCTTCTGATGAAGGGCTTACAGTTGGTAAATAAGCTAGATTTTCAGCCATCCATATTTTATCACAAATTCTGACCCATTTATATTCTTTACCATCTCTTTCATCAATGAATGTCCCTGTATTTGCGGGTTTCCCCTCAATCCACACTTCCAGCGCTGAACCGGGCGTACCATAGATGATCAGTTCCATCACGGAGGTTTCCGTCAGGTTGCAAAGGTCGATCTTAAAACTCTGGTTGCTGTTGTTGAAATCGGTAGTCCCTAACACCATAACGCCATCAATTTTGACAATGGCAGCCGAGACATAATCGTTCCCGTCAACACCGCTTTGAACACGGAGCCTGAAACATCCTTCATAATCCACTATCTGCGGGCCGCCGATCTGGCGTATGATAGTGACCGGTTTACCGACTTCCCTGACGAAGAGTTCATTCTGGTAATAAGTAACATAACCGTCGTCGGTTTCCGTTGTTGTTGATTTCAACGTATTTATACTCAGCTGTGCCGGATCGTCCTCCTTCTCGCAGGCAACCAGGAACAGCAAAGTAACCATAGTCAATTGTACAAAAGAACTCATTCCGTAAAAAGTTGTGGGTCCTTTAAAAAAATTGATTATTTGTTTCATAGGGGGAAGGTTTAGGTTAATAGATGGGTTCATTAATTAAGGACTATCAGGCAGAATTTATGCTGCCTACTAAAAATAGTACTTTTGACTCTGGTATAATCTGGCACCTAATGGTCAGGGACTTCCAGCTAACGGATGGAACGTTTAAACCTATTAAGTTAATTTATTTCAACCGCTTAAATCTTGCCAGAAAGTTTGACTTGTAGGAATTTCCCAGAGGACATGTGCAGCCTTCGTTCAGGTATATTTCGCCCTGGTTGGCAAAGCCTGAAACATGATCGAGGTTTATTAAGTAGGAATTGTGGGTACGAATGAAATGATGGTTTTCCATCAACATTTCATAGTATTTGAGGTTCTTGGAACTGGTAATCTTTCTTTTTTCTGTCAGATAAAAATGCGTGCAGTATCCGTCGGCCATGCACATGATGATATCCGGAAGCTTGATAACAGTAAAGCCTTTTGTATCGGGAATAACCAGCCTGTCAAACACTTCCTCCGGCCGGGTTATGGTGTCCAGCAAGGTCTCGACAGGGTAATTGTTTTTGCCATGATCCCGTTCGTTTTCAACTCTGGTGACCGCTTCAATCAGTTCATCCACCTTTACCGGTTTCAGGAGATAATCCGTGGCGCAATATCGAAATGCCTTGATGGCATAGTCGGAATAGGCGGTGATAAATATTACTTTAAATTCCAGCGGGCTAAACATACGCAACAAGTCAAACCCATTGCCGTTGGGCATTTCAATATCGAGAAAAACCAGCTCCGGATGTTGCTTGAGAATGGCCTGGTAGGCCGACTTTATAGAATTGCAGGTGGCAACTATTTCAACACGCGGGCAATAATCCCGGAGATAGGTGCAAAGTGCATCGCGGGATGGTCTTTCATCATCAACTACAATGGCAGGGATCATTGGGAAAAGGCAGTTAGGTTTTTGGGTGTATGATAACGGAAAATAAAAACCGGTTCAGGCTGTTTTTAATTTTAAAAATAGCAAAAAAACCTTTCTTTAAAACAACATTTCATCCCGGTGTTATTTCCCTGGCAGGTATCTCAATAACCACCCTTGTTCCGGTTTCCCTGATTCCGGGTTTAATATCTTCAATCTGCACGGTATAGTTCGCACGATGTAATCTGTTTATGATACGAAGTCGTTCCTGCACAATCCCCATACCCCTTGAACGACGACCCGGCATTGAATTCCTGTTTTCTGACGCAAGTTTGCGCCCGATGCCATCATCTTCAATAATACAGTTAAGTTTGCTGATGTCTGCCTTAAAAAACCTGATTTTAATGAATCCTTTGCGGTTCTCCAATCCCCTGATGCCATGCCAGATAGCATTCTCCACGAAGGGTTGGGCAAGACCCGGGAAAACTTCAATAAATTCGGCGTTGATATCCGGTGACACCTCAATGGTATAGTCGAATTTATCGCTAAACCTCAGGTATTCCAGGCTCAAATATTCCTTCAATGATTCCAGTTCATTTTCCAGGGGCACATACTCGGCCGACAGATTATTCAGAATCGACCGGATAAGTCGGGAAAAATCGGCTATGTATCGGTTGGCTGATAAACGGTCATTCTGCGATATAAAGTAGTTAATAGAATTCAGGGAGTTGAAAATAAAGTGCGGATTCATTTGTCCGCGCAGGCTTTCAAGCCGGAGTTGTTCCTGCTTTTGCTGCTCTTTAAGCCTGATCTGACGGTTGTACATATACACAAAAACAACTGAAATGATTAAGGCGAGAGCAAGTATTGCAGCCTTGAACCATTGGGACTGGTAATAGATTGCAGGGATATAAATATCTAATCCGGCTTTGTGCACCCAATTACCATCCAGGTTTGTTGCTTCCAGTTCCAGTGAATAATGACCTGGCGTTAATCGGGCATAGGTCACCATGCGGTTTCTGTAATCTGTTTCAATCCAGTTCTTATCATAACCACAGAGCCGGTGCCGGTATTTGATCCTGTCTGCCATTTTAAAACTCAGGCATGCAAAGGATACCTGCAGGTTATCATCACCCCGGGACAGCCTGATTTCCTTTGTTTCATATACGGCTTTGGAAAAATGCCTGGGAATTCCGGAAACCCTGACCTCTGAGATCACCAGGCGTGTGTTTTCCTCGTCCCTGAAATTATCATGCAAACTTTCAGGGAAGAATGCTGCAAGTCCTCCCATGCCTCCCATGAAGATCCGGCCATCAGCGGACATGAAAGATGCATCAGCATTAAACTCATTTATCTTCAGCCCATCTGTCGGTCCGTAAACCCTGAATTGACGTGTATCCGGGTTAAACATTGAAATCCCGTGATCCGTACTGATCCAAAGATTCCCCTCTTTATCCAGGCGGATGCTGTATGTTGTGTTGTTTGATAGTCCGTTTGATGTAGTAAAGAATTCGCTGCTATTGGTCAGAGGGTCAAAGTAACATATTCCTCCCCCCAGGGTAGCGATCCACATGGTATTCCCGTTTGTAAACCTGATATCTTCAATATTGTAATTTGCCTTGCAGAGCTTATATGATTTTACCTGACGGAAAGTGGAATCGAAGCTGTACAGGGTTGAATTTCCGG
The DNA here is from genome assembly GCA_963800645.1 of uncultured Bacteroidales bacterium. Taxonomy (GTDB): domain Bacteria; phylum Bacteroidota; class Bacteroidia; order Bacteroidales; family UBA10428; genus UBA5072. The sequence continues at coordinate 16,124 of CAWDBX010000006.1, forward strand.
ATCCAAGCCAATAGCGGTTGTTGCTGTCTTTAACCAGGCAGTATGCATTCATGGGTACGATGTGATCCGATAGCAAGGTAATGTTGCCACTTACAGGATCCAGCCGGGAAATAATGCCGCTGCCGCTGATAAGGAGTGTTCCATGCTCTTCCATAAACAGTGAATGGATCTCCCGGGGCTGATTTGCTGCAGATCCGGGAGCATCAGGATTCAACAATACCCTGATCTTTTGGCTGATAAATGAATAAAACGCCAGCGTGCCGTTATTGTATCCTATCCAGATGCCATCAAGATCTTCCACAAAGGCTTTCACAAAGGCGGTATTCCTGACAGGTAGGCCGGATGGATACGGCCAATATTTCCTTGCACCATCCGGACTGATCCTCCACAATTCTCCCTTGTCGCGTGTTCCCACCCAGATGTTTCCATCATGGTCTTTTATGATCGCTGAAACGGCCAGATCATTCTGATTCTTTCCCGGGTTGAAAAGAGGATATTTAAAACCGGTGCCCACTTCCTGGCATCTGGTAAGTCCCGCACCGGATCCGTTCCTGGAAGCCTCTCCATACCAGATACTATTTTCATTGTCCCTAAAAAAACAGGTTGCGGCATGGTTACGAAGGAGCTGAACGGAGCCGCATTCTGGTAAACCGGATGAGCAGGTATATATTGATCCATTGGAATTGCCCCAGACAAATGGTCTGTTGGTAACGTTTTCCTTAATGATGGGTTTATATGAATATTCAGAGATTACGCTGGTTAACGAGTCTGTCCGATAAAGGCCCTGGTTGGAGAAAATAATGGGTTCACCGGAAAATCGGGAAATCTCGCAATCCAGATTGAGATTGGCATAACTGCTCAGGAGCTTTTGCAGTTTTCCAAGTGAATAGGATTTCAATTCCCCATACAGGGTGGTGTCAATTTGCCGGCACCTGACAAATTGGTCGGGGCTGTGCAGCCAGATATCGCCTTTGTCATCGAAAAAGATGGAATAGGAATGATCCCTGAATAGTGAGACGCCGTTTTTGTTTTCTACCAGTATCTCCCGGGCAGTTATCGTCTGCCAGCTTACCTTAATAAGTCCCTTTTCGGTACTGATCCACAGGTTTTCATCAGGGTCTTTTTCAATATCGATATGGTTTACAGATGGGCAATGATTGCTAATTGCCCTGTCAAATGAGATAAACCGGTCAGCCGCCCTGTCATATTTAGCAACCTGATTGTGTTCGCAAAGGACCCATACATTATTCCCGCCATCTACAACAACTTTCAAAACAGAAAAGAAGGGTATTGAGGTCGAATCACTGGGATTGTGGAAATAGTTTTTAAAATCATATCCGTCAAACCTGCTTAGTCCGTCCCAGGTTGCAACCCAGAGAAATCCTGTCTTATCCTGCGCAATATCCCTGATGTTGTTATGGGGAAGGCCGTTTTCGGTTGTATAGGTTTTAAGGTAATATTGATCCTGGGCGATTGCATTTTGTGACAAAGTCAGGCAACATGCAAGTGCAATAAAAACATCGCAGGCAAATACCCTCGGGGTCATTTTTTTCAAATCATCCTGTCTTATGAATACCGATAATCAGTCAGTTGATCTGTTAAAAATAAACATTAATAATAAATTGGGAATAGGCAGGTTAGATAGTTTCAACGGTTTGTAGGATGAAATTACCAGAACAACGGCAGTGTTCCTTTGGTGAAACGAATAGGTTTACTGCATTATAGACAAGTTTTCCTTAATTCCCGTTCAGAATAATGGGCGTGTTCTTGCCGTCACCCATGATGATCAGTTTGGCATTCGGAGAATTGGTGATGGCTTTGATCATCTCGTATTGCAACTGTTTATCGGTAAGTGATAAACTGATGATTTTCTGATAATCGGCAATGCCCTGGGCTTCCACTCTTTTCCGCTCGGCTTCCTGTTTTTCCTTTTGCAGCACAAAGGTCATTTTCTGGGCTTCCTGTTCGGCATTGATTTTCGATTCGATGGTGGTTTTTACGGAGGCAGGAAGCGTGATATTCCTGACCAAAAGCTGTTCCAGCATCAATCCACGGTTTTTGAAATCGGATTCAATTCCGGTAAAGATCCTGGCCTGGAATTCGTCCCTTTTGGAGGAATACAAAGCCACGGCGTCATAATATACGGCATTGTCCCTGATCTTGGTCCTGCAAATCGGTCGAACAATGACATTCTTATAATCAGTTCCGATCTCTTTCAGAATTTTGGGCGCTTCCACGGATACCAACCTGTAAAGGACCGTAAGATCAATAATAACTTCAAGTCCGTCGGCCGACAGCACCCGGATGGCGTCATCCCCTGTAATTTCCCCTTCGGTCTCCACCCCCGACATGGTATAATTCTGTGTCCTGATATCGAACGGCACTACCTCAACCAGCGGATTTTTAAAGTTCAGTCCGCTTTCTAGCACATTGTCACTGACTTTGCCAAAAAGTTTCTGGACGCCCACTTCGCCAGGCTCTATCTGAACGAGCGAGGAAGTCAGCAACCCAACCACCATGACACCGATACCAATACCTTTGATCAGTTTTGAATAATTGCGGACGGGAGAATTGGCCTTGGCGACCGAAAAGCCAACAACCAGTACGATTACACCAATGATGATTAAAAACATAGCCTTTAATTTTAGAAAGAATTTATACTACAGTAAAGATACATGTTCAATTTGCTTTTAAAGTTATTAATCAGTACATTTCTAAACAATCCCGCAAATTTCCATAAATGAGGGTATCATGTCCGGACAAAAACACAGACTGGGAATTGATATCGGATCCGTTTCGATCGCATTGGCCTTACTGGATGAGGGATCGCATATTGTTCATACAGCATATGCCTTTCATGGTGGCCGGTTAACGGAGATCCTTACGGACCTGTTGGATAAAATTGATATCCGGCAAGTCAGCGCCATCGGTTATACCTCCTCCACCCCGAACATTTTGCGACAGGGCAGCAAGATTGATACACGCATTGCTTTTATCACCGCCGCGAAGCATTTTCATCCTGATCTGCGGGCATTGCTGATCATCGGCGCTGAAAAATTCGGACTGGCCACCTTCAACCGCGAAGGAGAATACCTGAATTACAGATCCAATACCTCCTGTGCGGCAGGGACCGGAAATTTTCTCGATCAGCAGGTTGAACGGCTGAACCTGAGTAATATTCAGGAATTCTGTGAAAAAGCCTATGGCAACCGGGGGAATTTTCCGCTGATCGCTTCACGTTGTGCCGTGTTTGCCAAAACTGATCTCATCCATGCCCAGCAGGAAGGATATACCCTCCGGGAGATTTGTGACGGATTATCTTACGGGCTCGCCAGGAACATCATTGATGCCGTTATGCCGGATGCTTCCGTAAACCCGGTGGTGGCAGCAGGCGGAGTGGCTTTAAACAAAGCGGTTATCGGGCATATTGAAAAAATAGCCGGAATAACGGTTACCGTCGATACCTTTGCGGCGGTGTACGGAGCCATCGGTGCGGCACTGAACTGCCGGGAGGCAAAACCCCAAAACCTGACGATCAGGCATATCGATGATGTTTTGGCCGGTTATACAGGCGGTAAGCCTTATTTTTATCCTCCGCTTCAGTTGATGTTGTCGGATTATCCTGATTTCAGTTCTGCGGAAAACTATGAATTCCGTTCTTTGTTATTTCCCGGCATGAAACCGGTTGAGGTGGATCTTTACTTCATTCCCCGCGATACTCAACGTATTGAAGTCTTTCTGGGCATCGATATAGGATCTACCAGTACCAAGGCTGTTTTACTCGATGAGCGCGGAGAGGTTGTGGCAGGTTATTACACAAGGACATCGGGTCAACCCCTTCTCGCCGTGATGGTGATATTTGAGGCCATCTGTAATCTCGAAGAAATCAGGGGCTGGCATTTTTTCATTAAAAGCGCCGGAACTACAGGGTCGGGCCGGAAGTTTGCCGGTAAAATTCTGGGTGCCGATATCATCCTGGATGAAATTACAGCCCATGCTAAGGCAGCTTTTAAACTTGATCCTGAAACCGATACCATCATTGAAATTGGCGGGCAGGATTCAAAATTCACTGTCATGCGGCATGGCATGGTCACCTTTTCAGTGATGAATAACGTGTGTGCCGCCGGTACCGGTAGTTTTATCGAGGAACTTGCCAGAAAGCTGGGTTGTTCCCTGGATACTTATTCCGACCGGGCCGAGAAGGTATCCTCCCCCATGACCAGTGACCGGTGTACCGTGTATATGGAACGGGATCTGAACCATTTTCTTGCTGCAGGGTATACGGTGGATGAAATCCTGGCGGCAGTATTGCATGCCACGCGCGACAATTACCTGAGCAAGGTGGCCATAGTCGCCGGTATCGGGGAAAAGATCTTTTTCCAGGGGGCAACTGCCAGAAACAAGGCATTGGTTGCCGCATTTGAACAGAAGTTAAAGAAGCCCATCATGGTTTCGAAATTCTGCCACCTGACCGGTGCTTTGGGTGTTGCGCTTGAATTACTTGAACAAAAAATAACCGATACTGTTTTCCGGGGATTGGATCTGTATAAGAAATCAATACCCGTGCAGTCCGAAACCTGCCAGTTGTGTACGAATCATTGCAAGTTAAAGGTAGCTGAAATCGATCATGAGATTGTGGCATATGGATTTTTATGCGGCAGGGACTACCAGGAGAAAAAATATGTAAAAAACAAGTCCCTCGATTTTCAGCTTATCCGCAAAAAGCATGAACTGTTTGAATATGTTCCGCAATCTGCCAGTGCTTCCATAACTATAGGCATACCGGCAGGATTACATCTTTTTGAAGAGATCCCCTTCTGGCGCAAATTCTTTGATTTGCTCGGCATTCGTACCATAACCTCTGAAGATTGCAGGAATGTGGTGAGAGACGGGAAAAACCTTTGCGGCGCCGAGTTCTGTGCTCCCATCACGGCAATGCATGCTCATGTGGATTATCTGATGCAAAGGGCCGATTATGTATTTCTTCCAACCTACCTCTCTGAAAACCTGCCGAACAAGATGAGCAAACAGTACTGTTACTATACCCAGTTTGTTTCTTCCGTGGTTTCGGTACAAAAACACTTTCAGCCCAGGGAAAGGATATTGACGCCCCTGCTGAGATCATCCCAGGGTGAACTGTATACCAGGCTGGAACTCCATAAAATGCTTAAAAGCATCGGGAGCAAGGAAATAGGATTTCTTCAGGTAACCAGGGCCTATGAAAAAGCCAGAAAGTATTGCAGAAACCTGGAGAAAAAATGGCAGTCATTGTACCAGTTGGATACCGGGAGCAGGGAGGATATCCATATCATGCTGCTGGGTCGACCTTATACGGTTTTGTGTCCCGCCATGAACAACCATATTCCTGAAATTATTGAGAAATTCGGGATCAGGACCTATTATATGGACATGCTGCCCTTTGATCAGCCCGAAGATTCCCTGGCTGATGAGCTGATCAGGACCATAAAATGGAAGTTTGCCGCCGGCATCCTGAATGCAGCGGAAATCGTTGCCAGAACGCGATCGTGTTACCCGATCCTGCTGACCTCCTTTAAGTGCACGCCCGATTCATTTGTTGTGGAATATTTTAAGGAAATCTTCAATGCCGGTAAGAAGCCTTATCTGATCCTTCAGCTTGACGAACATGATTCCACTGTAGGGTATGAAACCCGGATTGAAGCCGGCATCCGGTCTTTCAGAAATCATTTTGCCGGAGAAAGTGCCCTTTATAAGGAAGAACAGCTCCGGCAACTGAAGATGACCGGTAAGAACCTGCATCCGTCTTTGCCGGAACACGGTAATAACGGGGAAAGCCATGTCAGGTCATTGATCAGTGATGCCAGGGAAATACTTCTTTCGCATGGGATTGATTTCAGCAGACTGGGCAAAATGCTACCGCGGTTTGATGTCGGGGGGAATGACCTGAACCAGTCAAAAATTGTCGGTGCTGCCGGACTTAAAAACAAAACATTGCTTTTGCCTTCGTGGGATCAGCAAGTGGGGCCTTTGCTGGAGGCCGTTTTGCAGAACAGCGGATTGGATGCCCGGCTGGTAAGCGGTACAGATGAATCTATCAGGAGAAGCCTGGTCTATAATACGGGTCAGTGCATACCCCTGAATATTATTGTCCAGAATGCCATTGATTATATCGAGACCAACAAGCTGGATCCGGCCAATACAGTATTGTGGATCATAAAGTCCACCCTCTCCTGCAACCTCAGTATGTTCCCCCAGTATATGAAAAAGTTGCTGAACGATTACGGAAAAGGCATGGAACAGGCATCGGTTTATCCCGGGGACCTTGTTTTCTATGATATTTCGTTGCAAACAGCCATCAATGCTTATCTTGCTTACATGTTCGGCGGCTACATCCGGAAAATCGGTTGCCAGAAACGTCCTTATGAGAAAATCAGCGGGAAAACCAATGCTGTTATTCAGGAGTCATTTGCTTTATTGCAGGAGGCATTCAGAAAGGGTAATCCAAAGGAAGGAGTCCTGAGACACATCATGAATGAATTTGAAAACATTGAGATTGAAAAATCAAAGCGGGCAAAAGTTGCCATATTCGGTGATTTATATGTACGTGATAATGAAGTGATGAATCAGGAACTGATCAGGACCATTGAGGAAAACGGCGGGGAGGCAGTCACCACACCCTATAGCGAGTATATTAAATTAATCGTGGATCCTTTTACTGAAAGGGCTTTTAAGGAAGGCAGGTATAGGGATTATGCAAAGTCCAAATTTCTCAAATCACTGATCCCGCTGGTGGAGGAAAAGTATGTCAGGTTTTTCAATCATCTGGCAGGAGCATCGGTGACGGTAAGCAATGCTGAATTCGACAATTGGTTGAATAAGTTTGGGTTGAATTTATTACAACGGGGTGAATCCCTGGAAAATATCATTAAGATCTACCGGCTGATACAGGAAAATCCCGACCTTAGTTTATTCATACAAACCAATCCTTCCTATTGCTGCCCTTCTTTAATAACCGAAGCCATGTCGCCAAGAATAGAAGAACTGACCGGTATACCCGTGGTGACTATTGAATACGACGGAACATCGGGATTTAAGAATGAGGATATCATTCCCTATTTGAAGTTCAGGAAGATCAGACAAATAGTTTAGGACATCCGGGAAACCATCTCGGCCAATTTTCGCCGGTCGAGTTTATAGGATTCATTTCTTGGGAATTCTTTGACCCATGCAATTTCTCTGATCTGATTTTTTCCCGGGAACAGTTTTTCGATCAGTGGCTTGATGATGGATTCCGATAAATCCGGTTTTTTTTCGAACACGAGAACCGGCCTTTGTCCCAGTTTTTTGTCGGGAAGCCCAATAAGGACACTTTCCAGTCCGGCTTTTTCCGCGATACGGGCTTCCATTTCCTCGGGAACGATTTTAATACCGGCGGTATTGATCAGATTGTCATACCGGCCGAGCCATTTGAAGGCATGGTGTCCGGTGAATTCCACCAGATCATTGGTAACGATCTGATCAGGCAGATAGGATGACGAAATGACCAGGCAACCCCGGTCATCCATGGTCAAAGATACTTCGGGTAATGCATGATAGGCCGACTGGGCATCAGGGCCATTGAGGCGCCTGAGTGCCACATGGGAACAGGTTTCAGCCATACCATAACTGGCATAAACCTCTGCAGGCAATTTGTAAACAATACTTTCAAGTTCGGGGGTGATCTCCGCTCCGCCAATCAGCAGTTTTTTTACCACAGTAAGATTATCTTGTCCTTTAAAAGTGTTGAGCACCTGAATGGGCACCATGGCACAAAAATCGACTTCTTTGAGACCCGATAAATCGGGTTTGCCTGAAGGTTCCACGATTTGCAGGTTCAGGCCCCCGACCATGCACCGGACCACCATCATTTTACCCGCAATATAATCCATTGAAAGACAAGATACAGCAGTCTGGCCTTTGATCAGATGCAGGTAGCTGCAGGTATTCTCTGCTGAGCGAACCATGGATCTTTTCAGCAAATGCAGTTTTTTCGATCTCCCGGTAGTTCCGGAGGAATACTGGATTATGGAATCCGAGTCGCTTAACCAGTTGAGGATGAACTGAAAAACATCTCTTTCCCAGGAAGGAGTACCTGTATCGTGTATTTTTTTTGTAGAGAACTCCTTCAACGCACTGCCTTCAAGCAATTGATTATTGAGCGTTAGTGCAACGGATTTCATGGATTTGCCGGGTCTTCCAAACCAGATAGGTTCCATTTTCTGTCGGGATCATAGTACAGCCTTTCGCCATGAAGGTACAAGGGTGAAGGGATGTTGTTGACAAACAGCAAACCGGTGCTCAGGCCGTGGTATACGCTGTTATTTAACGTATAGGTCCACTGGGCGATGGCGTTAAGTCCAATATTGGTCTCAAGCGCTGAAGTTACCCACCATCCGATCTTCCTTTCTTCAGCCAGGCTGATCCAGTCTTTACAGGCACTCATCCCGCCCAGTAATCCGGGTTTCAGCACCAGGTACTGTGGTTTAATGGTATCCAGAAGTTTCCGTCTTGCAGCCGTGGAATGTTTTCCGATCAGCTCTTCATCAAGTGCAATGGGAATCGGAGATAATTCACACAACCTGGCCAATGCCTCGGGGTGTCCGGCAGCAATGGGTTGTTCAATGCTGTGCAGATCAAATTCAGACAGTATTTTAAGGATCATCTCCACCTGTGGAAGTTTGAAGGCGCCATTGGCATCCACACGTAACTCCAGGTGATCAGCGTTGTATTGGGATCTGATATATCTCAATATATCAAGTTCTTCCTCCAGATCGAGCTTGCCTATTTTCATTTTCAGGCAGGTAAAACCATCGTCTATTTTCTGTCGGATCTGCCGGATCATTTCTTCTTTGCTATCCATCCAGATCAATCCGTTGATGTCAATGGAATCTTTTCCCTCCGTAAAATCCGATGGATACAGTATTTTTGATCCCGAAGTTCTGATATCCTTCCAGGCGGTCTCGAGTCCAAAGCTGATCGAAGGCCAGTCGGTCAGGCTTGTATCCGTATAATAATCGCCCTGGTTGATGCGGTCGATGGTCAGGTTCAGCTTTTCGCGGTATCCTTTGACATTATCAATACTGAGACCGGGCAAAAATGAACATTCCCCAATACCTGCCACGGAAGGATCATCTGAATGATACAGCACGATGAAATGCACCTTCTTGGTCAGATAGGTTCCGCGGGAAGTTGTAGCGGGGCGCTGGAATCGGAATTCCCTGTCTATGGTTTTTGCCCTGATCATTGCAATACTAATCCAATGCCAAAAGTAATCGAAAAAGCAAAGGTACTCAAAGCAAGTTTCTTTAGCTCCAGATTCAGCTCACGGGGATCGGTATTTTTCATCACCACGATTATATTGAGGGCGAACAGGGGACAGGTAAGCACGAAAAGAAGCTGATAAACCGAACTAAACTGAAAAATGGTGTAGATCAGGCTGAAAGCTATGGAAAGCGAGATCAGCAGCAGGTGATATATTTTTGCCGCCTTGCTGCCAATATGCACTACCAGGGTACGCTTACCCGACCTGGTGTCGTTTTCAATATCGCGCATGTTGTTCAGGTTGAGTACTCCTGAACTTAACAGGCCTATGGCTGAAGCAGGTAACAATATCCAGGGATTAAAGGAGTTGACATGCAGATAATAAGTACCTGCCACTCCCACAATCCCGAAATAAATAAAAACAAAGATGTCACCAAAGCCGATATAGCCATAAGGATTCTTTCCGATGGTGTACTTAATGGCGGCATATATGGCGGAAAGCCCGAGAACAAAAAAGACAAGGATGGTTTTCCAGCCGAACGGACGCAATCCCGTAAATATCAGCCATGTGCCGGAAGCCAGGGCAAGCAGTACGAACAGCAGGATCATGATCCGCATTTGTCTTCGGGTAACCAGACCGCTTTGGGTAATGCGTTGAGGACCTATTCTCCTCTCATTGTCGGTCCCGTGCATGGCATCACCGTAATCATTGGCCAGGTTCGAAAGGATCTGCAGAAAAAGGGTGGTGAGGGTGGCAAGCACCAGGACAGACCACCGGAAACCTCCCTGGGAATAGGCGAGAAAACTACCCAGAATCGCGCTGGATAAGGCCAGGGGAAGGGTTCTCAGGCGAAAAGCTTTTATCCAGATGGATACATTCATGGCGTTACGCTATTTGTGTGCTGCTTCGGCAACACTCCGCATGACAAAGCTACGGCAATTTTGGATACTTCTTAAAATCAGGCTTTCGTTTTTCAAGAAAAGCCTTCTTCCCCTCCTGGGCCTCCTCGGTCATATAATACAGCATGGTGGCATTGCCGGCAAGCTCCTGTATGCCCGCCTGTCCGTCGAGTTCAGCATTCAAACCGGCCTTGATCATGCGCAAAGCCACAGGACTATGCTGCATTATTTTTTTGCACCAGTCGACGGTTTCATCCTCCAGTTGGTTCAACGGGACTACTTTGTTGACCAGTCCCATTTCCAGTGCTTCCTGGGCCGAGTATTGCTCGCACAAAAACCATATCTCACGGGCTTTTTTTTGTCCGACGATCCTGGCCAGGTAAGAGGAGCCGAATCCTGCATCAAAACTGCCCACCCTGGGTCCGGTTTGCCCGAAAATTGCGTTTTCAGAGGCAATGGATAAGTCGCAAATCACATGCAGCACATGGCCTCCGCCGATGGCATACCCGTTTACCATGGCAATAACGGGCTTCGGAACAGAACGTATCTGCTTCTGCAGGTCGAGTATATTCAGCCGGGGCACTCCATCCTTGCCAATGTATCCGGCAAAACCCTTTACATTTTGATCGCCACCGCTGCAAAATGCTTTATCACCGGCACCGGTGATTACAATAACGGAAATATCGGGGCGTTCACGGCAATACACCATGGCATCGCACATCTCCTTTGTGGTATCGGGTGTAAAAGCATTCCGGTACCTGGGGCGATTGATGGTGATGCGGGCAATTCCCTCAAAATAGTCAAATTTTATTTCCTCGTATTCTTTTATGGTCTTCCACTGTCTCATAGTTGACAAGAATAGCTGTTTAAGGTATGTCAGGCAGGGCGCATCAATGTCCGAAACGTTGCAGCGCTGATGGCTGCGTTGGTTTTAACTTCCATAAGGGCTGCCTGCCTGTTAATCCTTATGAAGCTGTCCCATTGATTGCCCAGGTCCGGCTCATTCTCCGCACAGAAGTAAGCCAATCCAAAGGCATCTGCTAATTTATGAATATTTACCGGATGATGGGCTTCGATAAACTTCTTAAACCCGGGGTGTTCTGAGGGTCCTTTCAGAATGTGAAAAATTCCGCCACCGCCATTATTGATCACCAGAATTTTTAAGTTTACCGGCAATTCCCGGTTCCAGATGGCATTGGAATCGTATAAAAAGCCCAGATCCCCTGTGATGACAAGGGTACTTTTCCCCGAAGCATGCGCTATCCCTACACCTGTTGAAATGCATCCGTCGATGCCGGATACCCCCCGGTTGGCATAGTAATTTAAATTCTCAGATGCCGGGAATAGCTGGGCATAGCGGATAATACTGCTGTTCCCCAGTACAACCGACGTACCGGAAGGAATTGATCTTAATACCAGGTTAAAAACACGCAGATCGGAAAATTCTGCCTGTTCAATGGCCTCTTCAGCAAGTTTATTCGCATGGGTCGCAAGGGTATGCCAGCGTTTTCCATAGGATGAATCCGTTTGCCGCAAGCTTAAATCTCCCAGGGCACGATAAACTGCTGCCGACGGGTAGGGAATAATGCGGCTCACCTGCCTGAAAGTGTCGATAAGTCCTCTATCAGTGCCGATTCGCCAGCAGCTCACCTTTTTGGCCCTTCGCAGGTAACCGGTAAGAGCCTTCGAGACCACCTGGCCCCCGCTATGAATGATCAGATCGGGATAATCAGGAGTGAGATCGCGAATTTTTGAGAGCACCAGATTTGAATTGGACAGGATTCCGGCACCAGGGGTATTGGCGATGTTCTCAGCAAAAATGATGATCCTTCCGTCGTTTGAAAGCAGCGGCAACAGGCCGGATACAGCTGAACCGGGCAAATCCTGTCCATGGAGGATCATGATGCTGTTGGCACTTTTCCATTCCTCAACCAGTTCCTCCGGTAGTTTTACCGAAATTTCCGGTTCTATCTGCTGTATTATTCTGATATTTTCTGAAGCGGAAGGAAGGTCATCATATAAGGGTTCGGCAAGCGGCACGTTGATGTGCACCGGTCCTTTGCCGGCCGAAGTGCATAAATTCAGGGCTTCATTCATCAGGCGATGGGCAAAACGTAAATCATCCTCCGAGGTGATGGCTTGCGGGAGTTCAAAACTTCCCTTGACATAATTTCCGTAAATACCCGACTGTCGGATCGTTTGATTATCCTGCTGGTCAATCCATTCCCGGGGGCGGTCAGCTGTAACAGCCAGCAGGGGAACCTGCTGATAATAAGCTTCGGCCAGGGCCGGGGCATAATTTAACACCGCCGTTCCCGAGGTGCAGATCAATGCAACCGGCTTTTGGGTATAGAGTGCTGTGCCCAGGGCGAAATAGGCTGCACTTCTTTCATCCACAATACTGATGCAGGATTCACCAAAAACTTCGTAAAAAGCCTTGATCAAAGGAGCACTGCGCGATCCGGGGGAGATAATTACCCTGGTGATCCCTTTTTTCCTGCAGATTTCGGCAAGATCAGCAATATGTTGCTTGATATGCGGCATTTACTTGATTTGCTGAAGTACCGAAAGCAGGGTGTCCGCTTTGATCTCGGTTTCTTCCCATTCTTCCTCAGCATCGGAATCGTGCGTAATTCCCCCGCCGATATACAATACCAGCCGGTTTTCAAAAACTTTCAAACAACGCAGGTTAACATAGAGATGAATCAGATCATCGAGACCCACAGGGCCCAGGAATCCGGTATAATATTCGCGGTTATGCTTTTCGGCACTTCCGATGAAATCCATGGCTTTCCCGGTTGACATACCGCAAACTGCAGGGGTGGGATGCAGGGCATTGATCAATGATGGCAGCTGGTTTCCGACGGATTGGGCCGAGAAAGTGAAATCGGTGCGCAGGTGCAAAAGATTTCCGGCTCTGGCCACAAAGGGTCCTTTCTTCGAATAGGCTGAAAGGGCAAAGGTTTTTAAAATTTTTTCAATATGGAGGGTAACATAATCCTGTTCCTGCAGTTCTTTTCTGTTCCAGTTGGTAATGTCGGTGTTTTCATTGAGGTAGGTTCTGGTACCTGCCAGAGATACGGTGATCAGCTCCCTTCCCCTGGAGCAGATGAAGGGCTCGGGAGTAGCACCTGTCCAACACTGTCCGTTAATACAAAACAGATATACAAAGGCATTCGGATAGGATTGGCAAAGTATGTTAAAAATATCGGGCAATCGTTCGGCAAAATTCCCCTGAACCGACTTGATCCTGGACAACACTACTTTTTCAAATTCACCCGAATTAATTCTCTCCAGGGTTTCCTGAATGAGACGGATATAGTCCTCCCTGCGGGTATCTTCGGGGTATGGCTTAGTGTTTTGTGACAAATGATTACCCGGCAGGGCATCCAACTCCTTTAGCTGACCGGGATCTGCAAATCCCCGTATGAAAATCTCCGGTCTGATCAGGTAGGTTTTGTCTTCTTTCTTCGAAAATGGGGCAACCAGGAATCCCTGCTGTGGCAACTTTTCGGTAAGGTCCTCCAGCGCGGGCATTTCAGGGCTCTTCTGAATGACCACATTGATTTCAGACTTTCCGGGAAGCCTGTAAGCGGCAAAATGTATCTTTTTTGCGAGGCAAATCCCAATGGTCCTGGCAATAGTATCGGTATGTTTAAGCACTTCCTGCATCCCCGGCCTTATTTTTATTTTTTCTTTACTACCATAATAGTAACTCTTGTAACGGAAATAAGTTTACCATGATCGCTTTTGATTTTTACATCCCACACATGCGTAGTCTTTCCGCGGTGAATAATCTCCGCACGGGCATGAAGGGTACCATCGCTCACCGTGGATAAATGATTTCCCGAAACCTGCAAACCGAGAACATCGAATTTTTCCGGATCCACCAAAAGGTAGGAACCCCCGCTGGCGATGGTTTCGGCCAGCGCAAGGGAAGCACCGCCATGCAGAAGACCCATTGGCTGAAGTTTGTTGTCAACCGGCATACGGGCTTCCACAAAGTCCTTTCCGTAATCGAGGAATTCAATGCCAAGAAAACTGATGAAGGTACCCTGGCAGATGCTGTTGAGCTTATTAATCATTTGATAGGCTTCAGTAAATAATCAAACGTTAAGAATCAGAAGTCAGGAACCAGAACGTAATATAACAAATTAATGCCAGTAAATATCAGGATAGTGGTTTTTGTCTCCTGGTTCATGTATCTGTTTTCGCCGGTCAAAGATAACAATTTGCTTGTGAAGAATATATGAGGAATGTCTTAAGTTCTGTTCTTTATGGCAATAAGCAGGTTAACCGAGCCAAACAGATATTTTTTTTCAGGATACAGCGTCAACAGGTGTTCCTCAAGCATGGTACGCAGGGTCTGAAAACTATAAAAATCTGCTGATGACCGCGACAAATACCGGTAGGCATTCCAGTCGCCCGACAGCAATCCCCCCAACGGCACAAGGAACAACCTGAGATATAACCTGTAAAAAAAACCGACGATCCTGCCCGGGGGTTTTGCACTTTCCAGGATCAGCAATCTGGCCCCGGGTTTCATAACTCTGCTGATTTCCCGGATATGCCGCTCACGGTCAGGGTTTTCAAAAGTAAGGTTCCTGAAGCCAAAGCCTATGGTAATGCAATCAAATTCACCATCACTGAAGGGCATGGAACCTGCATCTCCCTGGATGAATTCAACAGCAGTCGCATTAAAACGAAAGGCTTTCCGGCGGGCAAAGTCCAGCATGTTGCTGTTCAGATCAAAACCCGTAACACGAACCTGGCTTTTGGCAGCATTGTTCAGGCCGATCGCCAGATCACCCGTTCCGCAGCAAAGGTCAAGAATTCTTTCCGGATTGCTTTTCAGACAGGCTTCTACCGTATGTTTGCGCCACTTTTTATCGAGCCCGAAAGTAAACAGATGATTGACCAGATCATAGGTTTTATATATTCGGGAATAGTAATCCTGGAGCGGGAAACCGGATGTCATGGCGTTAATTGTACAAGGCTGAAAATGAAAACCATCAGTAAAAATGAATCATGAATTACAACTCAGTCGCAAAGATAATAGAATACGGTGAATGGATAAAAAGACCAATACCATCTCTTTTTTCTATCTTTGGATCCAAATTCATCGTCATGTCCAGGAAAGTACGCGTAAGGTTTGCACCAAGTCCGACAGGTCCGTTGCACATTGGAGGAGTAAGAACGGCATTGTTCAATTATTTGTTTGCCCGGAAGCATCACGGTGATTTTATCCTGAGGATTGAAGATACGGATCAGGCCAGGTTTGTTCCGGGTGCCGAGGAATATATTATGGAATCATTGAAATGGTGTGGACTTCACTATACCGAAGGCCCGGATAAGGGAGGTCCTCATTCGCCCTACAGGCAAAGCGAAAGAAAGGAACTATACCGGCAATATGCGGAAACACTGGTTCGGCTTGGACATGCCTATTATGCGTTTGATGCACCCGAGGCACTGGATTCCCTTAGAAAACAATATGAATCAGAAGGAAAAATATTTCAGTACGATGCTTCTACACGGCAGTCACTTCACAACTCGCTCTCATTAAGCCCGGAAGAAACAACCACGTTGCTGGAGACCGAAACACCGCATGTGATCCGTTTTAAAATGCCCCCTGACGGAGAGGTCAGAATAACCGACCTGATTCGCGGCGAAGTGGTGTTCAATACAGCCCTGCTCGATGACAAAGTGCTGTTCAAAGCCGACGGGCTGCCTACCTATCACCTGGCCAACGTAACCGACGATTACCTGATGGAGATTACCCATGTGATCCGTGGGGAAGAATGGCTGACTTCGCTTCCGCTTCATGTACTGCTTTACAAGGCGTTGGGGTGGGAAAATGTTATGCCCCGGTTTGCGCACCTGCCGCTGATTTTAAAACCAAGCGGACAGGGCAAGCTCAGCAAGCGCGATGGCGATAAACTGGGATTCCCGGTAATACCCTTACAGTGGACCGATCCTGAATCGGGAAAAGTGTCCCCGGGTTATCGCGAATCCGGCTATTTCCCCGAAGCCATGATCAACATTCTGGCGTTTTTGGGCTGGAACCCGGGTACTGAGCAGGAACTGTTCACCTTATGCGAACTGGAGGAAGTCTTCAGCCTTGATCGTGTGGGTAAATCAGGCGCCCGCTTTGATCCGGAAAAGGCCAGATGGTTTAACCAGCAATATCTGAAGACCAAGTCCGATGATGAATTGACGACACTCTTTATTCCGGTGCTCCAGGAAAAGGGATTTTCCGTAAACCCGGGTTATATTAAGAAAGTCACCGCTTTGGTGAAGGAACGTCTGGTATTTCCGCACGAATTCTGGGATCAGGCTTTCTTCTTTTTTGAAGCACCGGCCTTGTATGATCAGCAAATGGTTAAGAAAGTCTGGAAAGAGGATACGCCCTCCATCATTTCAGTCGTAAAAGCGTTATTCATGGAAACATCGGATTTTTCCGCGACAGCATTGGAAAATCTGGTAAAGAGCTACCTGGAACAACACAGTCTCGGGTTCGGGAGGGTTGCAGCTCCTCTGCGACTTCTCATTGTCGGATCAGGGATGGGACCACATCTTTTTGACATCCTGGAAATGATAGGGAAAGAGGAGGCCGTGAGAAGGATTGAGGCAGGACTGGACAGGATTCCATAATACTTAGCCACAGCTGCGTGGAGGGTGGGCGCAGTTAAAACCTGCATCCTTTGTGCGGTATTTCCACCTGATAACTGTCAGGATTTATTCAGGATTTATTCAGTAATTTTTGAATTCTTAATCCCGACTATGATCCAAACAACAGGCAACCGTGGAGATGGCATCAGATCAGACTGTTTCATCAGTCTGGCCGTCCATTCGGATCAGGGCATATCCATTGATCTAAAAAGCAAAGTCAGATCGCTTTATGGCGAATCCATTCTGGATTTATGCCGGCAAATACTGAACTTTTTCGGAATTGAACATGCTTCACTCGAAATCGATGACCGGGGGGCATTGCCTTTTACCATTGCGGCGCGACTTGAGGCGGTCATTAAAAAGCATATCACAACCGACAAGGAATACCTGTTGCCCATGCTGCCGCAAAACAGCCAGCCTACTTCAAAGGATAGGGAACGGGTATCCAGGCTTTATCTGCCGGGCAACAATCCCAAACTCATGATCAATGCCGGTATTTACGGTAGCCATGGCATCATCCTCGACCTCGAAGATTCAGTTGCCCCGGAAAAGAAATTCGAAGCCCGTTTTCTGGTACGCAATGCCCTTCGGTCAGTAGACTTTTATGGCGCTGAAAGAATGGTGAGGATCAACCAGTTGCCTGCCGGATTGGAGGATCTGCGTTATTGTGTGCCCCATCAGGTTAATCTCATCCTCATTCCCAAATGTGAAGATGCCGCGCAGGTAATACAAACCGATGCAAAAATTTCTGAGATCCTGGGACGGAAAAACAACACGATCCACCTGATGCCCATCATTGAAAGTGCGGCCGGTGTGATGAATGCTTTTCCGATTGCCCGTGCATCGGATAATGTAGTTGCACTGGCCATCGGGCTGGAGGATTATACCGCCGATATTGGCACCCAGCGCACACCCGAAGGAAAAGAAACTTTTTTTGCCCGCAGCATGGTGGTGAATGCAGCCCGGGCGGCAGGGATACAACCTATTGATTCGGTGTTTTCGGATATTGATGATAGGGATGCACTTGCTCGTAATGTGCTTGAGTCCAAGGCGCTGGGTTTTGCAGGGATGGGCTGTATCCATCCGCGTCAGGTGCCGGTGATCCATGAAAATTTCCTGCCCGGGCAGGCTGAAACAGATAAAGCAAAAAGAATAGTGCTGGCCTTTGAAAAAGCTGAAAAGGAAGGTACCGGTGTAGTGACCCTGGAATCAAAAATGATTGATTTACCTGTTGTAAAGCGGGCGCTGAAAACCATCGAAAAGGCTGTAAGTGCCGGAAGAATTCCAAATAACTGGAGGGAAGATTATGAGCAATAATCTGGTGATGAATGCTGCCGGCAGGTTAGTGCCAACCGAAATTAACGGCAAAGCCGGTGGTACCCTACATGGGTGTCGGGAAATATCACCCCCACGGAAACAGGTATGCCCCCAGGGTAACCTCAAACATCGATTATCCGGCAGACGGGAATAAGCTGGTTCCCTCTTTAAAGGAAGCGCTTGTTAAGGCCGGACTGAAAGACGGGATGACTATTTCCACCCATCATCATTTCAGGGAAGGTGATCTGGTGGCCAACATGGTATTTGACTGTGCCAGTGAACTGGGGGTGAAAAATCTTTGCTGGTTCCCCTCCGCGTCGTTTTCCTGTCATGCCTATCTTTTAAAATACCTCGACGATGGTACCATCAGCCATATCGAGGGAAGCATGAACGGTCCCCTGGGTCGTTACTGTTCAGAAGGGAAAATGAGTAAAACAGCGGTCTTGAGGTCTCATGGCGGCAGATACCAGGCCATTCAGGACGGTGAAGTGATCATTGATATTGCTGTTATTGGTGCAGGTTGTGCCGATCCGTTTGGCAATGCGAACGGGGTAAACGGACCTTCGGCCAGCGGATCGCTGGGTTTTGCCATGGCGGATGCACAGTATGCCGAAAGGTAATCGTTGTCACGGATAATCTTGTGCCATTTCCCTGCCTTCCCTGGCAGATACAGGGTAATTATGTTGATTTTACAGTGAAAGTCGACCGTGTCGGCATTCCTGAAAAGATAGTTTCGGGCACCACCGAAGTAACCCGCAGTCCCGACCGGCTGCTGATTGCCGAAATGACAGCACGCTTTTGCGATGCCACAGGCATTATCCGTGATGGTTTTTCCTTTCAGGCCGGAGCAGGCGGAACTGCCCTCTCGGTTGGAAATTTTTTCGGCGATATCATGCGGAAAAAGGGTATAAAGGCACGGTTTGCCCGGGGAGGCAGCAACAAATACCTGGTGAGCATGCTGGAAGAAGGTCTTGTGGAATATATCCTCGACGGGCAAACCTTTGATCTCGATGGTGTGCGGTCGATCCGTGACAATCCCCGTCATGTGATGACCAGTCCTTTCTCCAGCTATAACTACCACAGCAAGGGCAATTTTGCCGGCATGGTAGATGTGGTTATCCTGGGCGCCACGGAGGTGGATCTGAATTTCAATGCCAATGTTGTCACTCATTCCGACGGCTATCTGCTGCACGGAATCGGCGGTTGGCAGAACTGCCTTTTTGGCAAGACGGTCATCCTGCCCATACCTTTATTTCGCGACAGGATACCGGTGATCCGGGATGAGGTCACCACGCTTTGCGGTCCCGGTGAGCTTATCGATGTCATTATCACAGAAAGGGGTATTGCCATTAATCCATTGCGGAAGGATCTCCTTCACATGGCGCAGGGATCGGGCTTGCCCCTGAAAACCCTAACTCAACTGAAAGAAGAAGCTGAGGCTATTTGCGGAAAACCACAAAGTCCGGTATTCACAGATAAGATAGTGGCGGCCATCAAATGGGTGGACGGGACGGTGATCGATGTGGTGAGACAAGTGATGGGTAATGAACCGGGATAAGAGGGGGTTGTGAGGGTTGTGAGGGTTGTGATTGTTGTGAGGGTTGTGAGGGTTGTGATTGTTGTGATTGTTGTGAGTTATGCATCCTTGTGAAGAGCCTCCATATTGCATGATATAAATTTTAAACCAAAATATATGCCTAAAACAACAATTGTTGTAATGCCCGGTGACGGAATCGGCCGGGTGGTGATGCAGGAAGCGCTCAGGGTACTTGAAGCAGCAGGATTTGATGCGGAATATGTTGAAGGCGATATCGGATGGGACTTCTGGTGCAAGGAAGGGAATGCGCTTCCCGAAAGGACCATCAAACTGCTGGAGCAGCATAAAGTAGGACTTTTCGGAGCCATTACCTCCAAACCCAAAGAGGAGGCAGCTGCAGAGCTATCACCTGAACTGAAAGGGAAAGGTTATGTTTATGCAAGTCCCATAGTGGGTATGCGCCAGCATTTTAATCTGGATATCTGCATCCGACCCTGCCATACTTACAAGGGAAATCCGTTGAACTTTATCCGCCGGGGTGCACATGGTGAAATTGAGGAACCGGTGGTGGATGTGGTGATCTTCAGGCAAAATACCGAAGGACTATATTGCGGAGTGGAATGGAGCCATCCCGATGGCATTGTTTATGAAGCCCTGACGCACCCATAAGAATTTCGTGAAGAATTTCGGGCATGTACCTCCTGAGGAAATTGCCGTTTCCACCCGTATTTTTACGCGGAAGGCCACAGAAAGGATACTTCGGGCAGCCTTTGAGCATGCCGCAAAAACCGGTTACAAATCGGTAACTTTATGCGAAAAGCCGAATGTCATCCGGGAAACCTCGGGCATGATGTACAACATGGCCAGGCAAATGCAGAAGGAATATCCCGGCATTGAACTTTGGAATACCAATATCGATGCCCAGATGATGTGGCTGACCAAAAATCCGGAGGACTACGGCGTGATCGTGGCCGGCAACATGTTCGGGGATATTGTTTCAGATGGATTTGCCGGTTTGATCGGTGGTCTTGGATTTGCCTGCAGTGCCAACCTGGGCTGAAAATGTTGCCGTATTTGAACCCACCCACGGATCGGCGCCCAAATATGCCGACTATCCGGTTTCGATCGTCAATCCTATTGCAATGATCGAATCGGCCTGCATGATGCTGGATCATCTTCATGAAAAGGAGATGTCGGCTAAGAATCAGAAAAGCTATTGCTGCCGTCATTCTTGAAGGAAAAGTACGGACCTATGATATGATGAAGATGAAAGGAAGTCCGGATGCTGTGAAGCACGGGGCCGCTTCGACCAGAGAGATGGGGGATGCGATTATAAAGAAAGTTTAGAACCAAACAAGAGAGACTATCTGAATGAATTCTCGAATACGCAAACTATGAGTATGGAAAGTACTGAAAAGAATTATGGCCTGAACTGGAATGGATCACCGATCCTGATCTGCGTGAAAAGACAGCCGCAACCTGGGAACTGGCATTGAGAAAAAGTGTGTTGAAGACCGAGGACCTGAGGAGAATTCCCTTTACCCTGCTGGCCGGACCCGACCTGAAAGTGAGCTTTCATGGATCATAAAAGGGCCGTTGTGCATATTGCCAGGGAAAGCGGATTGAAATTCAATGCTTTCTTCAAAAATGAGCTGCCGGTGAATATGGATGTTCTGATTGCAGGGGCCATTCTGGCCGATGTCGGTAAACTGCTGGAATATGAACTGGATGAAAATGGCAAAAGTGTCCAGGGAAAATACGGAGAATACCTCCGGCATCCTTTTTCAGGTGTTTCTCTGGCGGAACAATGCGGCATGTTCCACCCGAAGTATGCCATATTATTGCCACGCATGCCGGGGAAGGCGACCTGGTGAAGCGATCCACGGAAGCATATATTGTGCATCATGCGGATTTTATGACGTTTTTGCCCTTTAAAAACAGGAAGTAGACAAGTACCGGGTAATGAAGGTACACCTCCTCATTGCCCTTCAGATAAATAGAAGAATATGACAATAATTGAAAGATACTGGCCTCCCATTCCGGAAAACTTCAGGTGGTGCCGGGTGACATTGTGGATGTGGTCATTGATGTTCGGCTGGCCCGGGATTTTGGCGGTGCAGGGGTGGTTAAAGAACTTGGAGGCCAATAATCTGCGCATTGCTGACCGCAAAAGACTTTTTTCACTTTCGATTGCAATCCCACCGGTTCGGACCAGCAATATGCGGCCAATCAGCAGAAATGCCGCATTTTTGCCCGCGAAAACAATATCACGGTATATGATATCAATGCCGGCATCGGAACTCACCTGGCCATTGATGAGGGACTTGCGGTACCCGGATCAACACTTGTTTCCACCGATTCCCATGCCAATGTTCTGGGGGCCATCGGGGCTTTCGGCCAGGGTATGGGTGATCGTGATATCGCAGCTGCCTGGGCGCGCGGATCTGTTTGGTTTAAGGTTCCCGAATCGGTAAAAATCACCCTTTCCGGGGAAAGACCGAAGATGTTTCAGCAAAAGATATTGCCCTGAACCTTTTGAAGAAATTCGGCGCTGACGGGCTTCTGGGTTACTCAGTGGAGTTGTATGGGGACGAAGTGAATGCCTTGTCACTGGATGAACGTATTACCATTTCCTCCATGGCGACGGAAATGGGAGCCATTGCACTGCTGTTCCCGCCCTCAGCCGAGGTGATCGCCTATTGTCAATCACGTTCCTACCAGTCATTTCAACCCGTTTATGCCGATCCCGATGCAGTGTACCGACACACATATCGAAATTGATCTGGTAATTTCAAACCGGTTGTTTCACTTCCGGGTCAGCCGCATGACGTGGCCGTTGATCAGCGATGTAAGAGGAACAAAAATTGATTCGGTCTTTATTGGCAGCTGCACCAACGGCAGGATGGAAGATATGCAAACCGCAGCGGCACTTTTAAGGAACAGAAAAATAGCCCCCGGTGTGGTACTGAAAATTGTTCCTTCTACCGATGAAGTCTGGAACAGTTGTCTGAAAGAGGGCCTTATCGAGATATTTAAATCAGCCGGTGCGCTTTTTGGCAATGCAGGATGTGCCGGATGTGCATCGGGCCAGATTGGTCAGAACGGTCCGGGTGAAAAAACCGTAAGCACAGGCAACCGTAATTTCGAGGGCAAGCAGGGCAAAGGGGAAGTGTATCTTGCTTCGGTTTCTACTGCAATAGCTTCTGCCATTGCCGGCCACATCACTTCGGCCGATGAGATCCCGGCTGAACCGTCGGTTTTCACAACCGATGCCGGTAAGGTAAAATCATCGGCCGCACCTGATTTGCCCAAAGCAGAAAAGAAGATGATCCTGGAAGGAAAGGTATGGCTGATTTTGCGCGACAATATCGACACGGATATGATCTATCACAACCGGCACCTGGCCATCACCAATATTCAGGAAATGGGACAATATGCCATGGGCAATCTGAAAGGCTGGGAGGATTATCCGAAGCGGTCGGAACCGGGTGACATCCTTATCACCGGAAAGAATTTCGGGGCCGGAAGCTCCCGGCAGCAGGCCGTGGATTGCTTCAGGGCACTTGAAAACCAGGCCATACTGGCAGAGTCATTCGGCGCCATTTATGAACGAAATGCCATCAATGCCGGGTTTCCCGTGCTGACTTATACCGATCTGAAAGCATTGGAGCTTGAAAACCGGGATACCGTGATCCTGGATCTTGAAAAAGGGTCCATCACCAACAAGAAAAACAACAAAACCGTACAGGTCGCCCGATTTTCGGAGGTGCAGCGCAAGATATACCTTTCAGGCGATCTGTTGTTGATTTGATATCCCACCCCGACGGGGTGGGGGGTACCCCGTCGGGGTGACACAAAAAAAAATGACCTATGGCTGGATTAACTTTTGCAGAGAAAATTTTCGGAGCGCCGGCTGGAAGCATTGTCTTTCATAGGCCGGACATTATTCTGAGTCATGACAATACTTCCAGTATTGAAAGCACTTTCAGGAAAATGGGAGGCACCAGGTTATTTGATCCTGACCAGCTGCTGGTGGTGCTCGATCATAATGCTCCTCCCACCAACAGCAAACTGGCCAACGATTATCAGCAGATCCGGACATTTGTGAGGGACCAGGGTGTCAGGCACTTTCATGATGCGGGTGAAGGGATCTGCCACCAATTGATGGAAAACTACGCCCGTCCGGGCATGGTGATCGTCGGAAGCGACAGTCATACCTGTACGGCAGGCGCCTTTAATGCCTTTGCCACAGGAATCGACCGAACCGAAACTGCCGGATTATGGAAACAGGGAGAAACCTGGTTCAGGGTCCCTGATTCCATAAGATCATCCTTCACGGCAGGTTGCCGGAAAACGTTTATGCCAAGGACCTGGCCTTGTATATTATTGGAATGATAGGCTCCAGCGGAGCAGATTATCTGTCGGTGGAATACCATGGGGAGGGCGTAAAAACCCTCACGGTAGCTGACCGGATGACTATTGCTAACCTGGCGTCGGAAATGGGTGCCAAAAATGCTGTATTCCCTGCGGATGATCAACTGGCCCCCTATCTGGGTGAAAAGTACGAGGGCATATGGGCTGATCAGGATGCCCGCTATCTTCAGGAATACCAGATCGACCTGTCGGGATTATTCCCGCTGGCCGCCTGCCCTCACCATGTTGATCATGTAAAGAGCATTGATGATATCGCCGGTACCGTCATCGGTCAGGCACTGATCGGCACCTGCACCAACGGCCGGCTGGAAGATCTCCGGGTTGCCGCTGCCTTACTGAAAGGCAAAAGGGTGGCAACAGGTGTTCAGCTTCTGATGACACCTGCCTCCCGCGAGATTTACCTGGAGGCAGTTAAAGAAGGGCTGGTAGAGATCTTCCTGACGGCAGGCGCCAACCTGCTTACCCCTTCATGCGGTCCCTGCCTGGGAACAGGACAGGGAATTCCCCCCGACGGGATCAATGTGATTTCCACTGCCAACAGGAATTTCCTGGGCCGCATGGGCAATCCAAAGGCATCCATTTACCTTGCCTCTCCGGCTACTGTTGCTTTGTCGGCCATAGAGGGCAAAATCACTTCTCCTGCCAGTACCCGTGGGAAATCCAAATTCCCTTACCATATTGAACAAACGGCGACCGTTACGGTGCAGGCATCGGATAATCGTTATGTGAATCACATCTGGAATTATCAGGATGCAGACAATCTGAATACGGACCAGATGTTTGCAGGTAATCTGACCTATGAAATCAACAGTACACAGCCTGAGAAAATTGCTCCCCACCTGATGAAAGGCTTCGATGAGCAGTTTGCCGGTACAGGCCAGACCGGGCGACATCATGATATGCGGGGAGAACTTCGGGTGCGGAAGTTCCAGGGAGCATCCTGCTGTCGGGCTGGTCCATCTGGGGATCAAGGCAGTATTGGTTAAATCGGTTTCCCGAATATTCTTTCGGTCCGCGGTGAACCAGGGCTTGCCCATTTTGGTTGTTCCGGAGGCAGTTCACGCGTATCGACAGGGTGACCAGGTACAGATCGATATGACAGCAGGGACCGTCACGGTGGGCGATAAACAATTCAGATTCAGTCCGCTGCCGGACAAGCTGATGCAGATCCTGGAAGGCGGAGGGCTGACCCGTTGGATAGTAGAAAGTGGCCGGGCAATTTGAGATTGCCGGAAAGTTTAGAAAATCAGGTATAACAATTGATCCTTATATAAATTCATTGGTTATGGACGGTAAACACAACATTCAGGATGCATTAAAACAGCTTGGCATAGACCCTGTAAATTCGGGGGCCTGTACGGGTACGAAATGGTTCGATACAACAGGGGAGATCCTCACTTCCTTTTCACCTGCTGACGGCAAACCCATTGCCGCTATCCGGCAAGCTACCGGATCGGATTATAGGAAACTGGTATCGGGGGCAGGAGAAGCTTTTGCCGCCTGGCGGTTGATACCGGCACCACGACGGGGTGAAGTAGTTCGTCAGATAGGCCTGGAACTGCGGAAGTTTAAAGAGCCTCTGGGCATGCTCGTGAGCTGGGAAATGGGCAAGATTTATCAGGAAGGACTGGGCGAGGTACAGGAGATGATCGACATATGCGATTTTGCCGTAGGACTTTCCCGGCAGCTCTATGGTCTTACCATGCATTCAGAACGGCCCGGGCATCGCATGTATGAACAATACCATCCCCTGGGAATTGTCGGAGTGGTATCGGCATTCAACTTCCCTGTTGCTGTATGGTCGTGGAATGCTATGATCGCCATGGTATGCGGGGATGTTGTATTGTGGAAGCCTTCCTCAAAAGTTTTGTTATGTGCCATCGCGGTTCAAAAAATAGTTGCCCGCGTGCTGCAAGAAAATCATGTGCCTGAGGGGGTTCTTAACCTGGTGGCCACCAGTTCAAAATACCTGGGAGACGATCTTTTTAAGGATGTGAACATCCCGCTGGTTTCGTTTACCGGATCGACAAAAATCGGCAGGCAGGCGGGCAGACTGGTGGGTGAAAGGCTGGGAAGGACGATCCTCGAACTTGGGGGAAACAATGCCATCATCATCACCCCTGCAGCAAATATGGAACTGGCTTTGCGGGCCGTGGTTTTCGGAGCTGTGGGAACAGCCGGGCAGCGTTGCACCTCTACCAGAAGGATCATCGTTCATGAATCACTGTTTGAGGAGTTCAGGGACCGGCTCATCAAAGTATACAAAAGCCTGAAAATCGGTGATCCGCTGGATCCCGGCACCCATGTGGGTCCGTTAATCGATCAACAGGCTGCTGAAACCTTTTATAGGGCCGTAAAGGAGGTTAAGCATGCAGGAGGTAGAATAGTATTTGGCGGAATACCCGCAAACAATAGGGACTGCACTTCAGGATGTTATGTGGTCCCCTGTATTGCCGAAGTAGAGAATCATTATCCGATCGTTCAGGAAGAGACCTTTGCACCGCTGCTATATCTGATCCGCTACCGGGATGTGGAGGAGGCCATTCGACTTCACAATGCTGTTCCCCAGGGTCTGTCCTCTGCCATGTTTTCAAACGACCTGCAGGAGACCGAAAAGTTTTTATCGCATGCCGGTTCTGATTGCGGCATAGCCAATATCAACATCGGAACCTCCGGTGCCGAAATCGGTGGAGCATTCGGAGGAGAGAAAGATACCGGCGGAGGCCGTGAATCGGGTTCTGATGCCTGGAAGGCCTATATGCGCCGGCAGACCAATACCATTAATTTTAGCAGGGACCTGCCACTGGCACAGGGAATTGAATTTAAAGTGACGGGTGATTAGGGACCTGAGACGGGTTGATTAATCGTTGAATCGTTCGGGCGTTTAATCGATTAAAAGTGTTCACCAGGAAACGATTCAACAAGTAAAATATTTACATTCTCATGAAAATAGGAATACTGCGAGAAACCAAAATCCCTGCCGATAACCGGGTACCCTTGTCTCCGGATCAGTGCAGGCTTATTGAGGATGAATTCCCCGGTACACGGGTCATTGTCCAGCCCGGGAACGGACGCTGTTATACTGATGATGATTACCGGCGGAAAGGCATTACGGTACAAAAGGATCTGGACGAATGTGATGTGCTGATGGGCGTTAAAGAAGTGGATCCTTCGCAACTGGTTCCGGGTAAAACCTATTTTTTCTTTTCCCATACCATAAAAAAGCAGCGCCACAATAAAGGGCTTCTGAAAGCAGTACTGGATAAACGAATTAGGCTGGTGGATTATGAAACTCTGAGCGACGGCAAGGGTATGCGGATCATCGGTTTCGGACGCTGGGCCGGCCTGGTGGGCACGTACCACGGGATAAGGGCCATGTGTATGAGGCACGACCTGTTTGGACTGCCTTTGCCACAAGATTGCCGGGGATTGGAGGACATGATGAAACAGGCTTCAGCCATGAGGTTACCGGCACTAAGAATTGCCATGACCGGAGATGGAAGAGTGGCGGGCGGTTCGGAGGAGATGATGAGTGCCTTTGGCATACAAAAAGTCACCATGGAAGATTATTTGACCTGTTTGAATTTTGAAACCCCGGTATACGTTCAACTCGATCCGGGAAGGTACAACCAGCACAAATCGGGCAGGACCTTTGACCTGTCCCATTTTTTCAGTCATCCCGGGGAGTATGAAAGCAATTTCAAACGTTTCAGCGATAAAACGGACCTCCTGATTATGGCGGCATACTGGGACCCCAAGGCTCCGGTTTTGTACACGGCCGGTCAAATGAAGGAAACGGATTTCAGTATTCAAGTCGTTGCGGATATAACCTGCGACCTGAATGGATCTATACCTTCTACCATCAGGACCACCACTTTTCAGGATCCCTATTATGATTATAATCCTTTTACGGGAAAGGAGGAAAAAGCCTTCAGCAATCCGTCAAACATTACCGTACTGGCCATTGACAATCTTCCCAATGGATTACCGGTAGAGGCTTCAGTTGATTTTGGCCATCATCTCATTAAGAACGTACTTCCCTACCTGCTTTACGGGGACAGTGAAAACATCATCGCGCGGGCCACCATAGCCGAAGACGGGAGGCTTACAGAACATTACAGCTATCTGGCCGATTGGGTACAGCAGCCGGACTAAACTAATCATCATGAAAAAAATACTTGTCATTGGCGCAGGCCGATCTTCTTCAGCACTCCTTCATTATCTCGAAGAGAATTCCAGGAAATATGGCTGGGAAATTACTGCCGGGGACCGGGACTTGCCGTCTGTTCAGGCGAAAGTTACTGCATCATCACGGGCGATTGCGTTTGATGTTTTCAACGAGGAACAGTTAAATGAAGAAGTTCAGGGTGCCGATATTGTTGTATCGATGTTGCCGGCAAGGTTTCATCCGATCGTTGCACTGGCATGCCTCAGGTACTCCAAATCGCTGCTCACCGCGTCCTATGTTTCACAGGAAATATCGGAAATGGAAACACGTGCCAAATCTCAGGGCATACTTTTCCTGAATGAACTGGGGGTTGATCCGGGAATCGATCATATGTCGGCCATGCGTGTGATAAACCGCATCAGGGAAGAGGGGCATGAATTACTCTGTTTTGAGACCTTCACCGGCGGACTGATCGCGCCGGAATCCGACAACAATCCCTGGCATTACAAAATTACCTGGAATCCGCGCAATGTGGTGCTGGCGGGACAGGGGGGACCAGCCCGATTTATTCAGGAAGGAACATTCAAGTACATACCCTACCACCGGTTGTTTCGTCGTACCGAAGTAATAGATATCGAGGGATATGGCAAATTCGAAGGGTATGCTAACCGGGATTCGCTGAAGTATATTGAGAAATACAACCTGCAGGATGTGCCCACCGTTTTCCGGGGAACTTTACGGCGACCGGGCTTTTGCCGTGCCTGGGATGTCTTCGTGCAGCTGGGCGCTACGGATGATTCCTTTACCCTGCAAAATACCGAGGAGATGACCTATAAGGAGTTCATCAACTCATTTCTGTATTTCAGTGAGGAAGATCCCGTAAAAACCAAGCTTTATCAATACATGCATATTGACCAGGATTCAGATGTCCGTGAAAAGCTCGAATGGCTGGGAATTTTTGGTGATACCAGGATCGGATTGAAGGATGCCACTCCCGCGCAGATCCTGGAACATATTCTTTGCCGGAAATGGGCGCTGGAGGAAGGGGACAAAGATATGCTGGTGATGTGGCACAAGTTCATTTACCGGCAGAAAGGGCAGGAAAAACCAACCCTGCTGACCTCCTCCATGGTAGTGACCGGAGATGATCCTGTAAATACCGC
The DNA here is from genome assembly GCA_963800645.1 of uncultured Bacteroidales bacterium. GTDB lineage: Bacteria > Bacteroidota > Bacteroidia > Bacteroidales > UBA10428 > UBA5072. The sequence goes on from CAWDBX010000006.1 coordinate 45,591, forward strand.
TATGGCCAAAACGGTGGGACTTCCCCTGGGGATTGCCACAAAAATGGTACTTACCGGCCAGATCCGACTGGAAGGGGTACATATTCCTACCATAAAAGAAATCTATGAACCTGTGCTCCTGGAACTGGAAAACTATGGCATTGGCTTCAGGGAGAAGAGCAATCATTCCCTGACCTGACCCAGGGGTAGTGCAACGGGGACCTGTTACGGAGCCTTCTTCCCGGCGTAACTCATTACCTGAAAAAGCGCTCTCCCGTCGTGATAGCAGCTTTTCCACTCGTAGGCTTTTCGATGGGCCTTACCCTCAGGATTTTTATCCAGGCCGGAGCTGTACCAGCCACCATATTGATGGTCAATCATTTCATTTCTGATGTACTGCCACATGTTCCGGAAAGCGTCCTGATAAACCGGTTCGTTCGGGTAGATATCGGCAAACAGGGCCAGGGCATGCCAGGCTTCAGCCTGTGCCCACCAGGTTTTTGTACTGTCAATGATTTCCAGCTTTTCTTCCGGCGCGAAAATATACCCTTTATCCAACAAGCCATAATAATCCCGGTCGAAACCATGCTTCAGGGTATGACCGATCAGTTTTTGAGCCACAGCCAATGTGGCAGAATCATATCGGCCATAAAGGATCTGTGAGGCATCCAGGAGCAAATAGGCCGTTTCGATATTATGACCAAAAGAGATATGGTCCAAATGCGAATTTTTCAGGATAAAGGTCCGGGACGAGTCGCGATGATTAAAGGGTATCCAGTTTTCGGAAAAGTAAAGATGCAGATAACCGGCCTGGTTTACCATCGTATCCCTGATCAGTTCCAGCATTTCAGCAAGCCTCACCCTTACGGGTTCCTCAGGTAAAACCTGGTAGGCGCTGGTAAAGGCCTCCAGCAAATGAATACTGGTATTCTGATCCTTCCAGTCGGGTTTACCCCAAGCGGCCCGATGAACAGCTTCGTCAACCGTAAGACCGGATTCTGCGAGGTTTTCAGGAAAAGTGAGGTTAAAATAGCCCCTGTTCACCGGGTCATGGGTGGAATTCTCGAGCCAGTCGAAAGATTTTCCTCACCCATTTCAGCACATCGGGATCCTTGTTTATTCTGGCGTACTCCGACAGGGCAAAAAGGGCAAAGGCGTTTCCGTAGGTCAATTTGAAGGAGGGATCAACCAACTGGGAGGAATCTGAAAAGTAATACTCGAAAAATCCTCCCTGTTCGGTATCCCACATACATCCGGTAAGAAACTGATATCCGTGATCCGCTGCCTTTTTGTAAACCGGATTGTCGGGAAATACAGCAGCGGCCCTGGAGGCGGTCCACAGGCCACGAGCCTGCGTGACGAGCATTTTGTCCTGTTTTTTGGAAAGCGTCCAGTCATATTCGAAATTGGTCCAGTACCCTCCATGGATGGTGTCAATAATTCGCGGATACCAGGTCTGAAGAAGGTTGTCCAGCTCGCCTTCGATTTCAGAAACCTCAATTCCCAGATACACGGAGCTGTTCCCGCGAGATTTACAGCCGGCAGCAAGACAAACAGCGAAAAGAAATAAAAGACTTATTTTGCACCACCGCAGGGAATTCTTCATAACCGCACTGATAGAGATTTACTGCTGAAAGTTATAAAAATTTAGCAGAAAAAAGTTTAATCTTTTGACAGAATCATAGGGGATAAAAGGATTCCAAACGGTCATCATATAAATCTGAACCCATGAGATCCTTTTCACTGTTCCTGCTTTTGTGTGGCCTTGTTTTCCCCGGCCGTGAAACAGTAACCGGACAATCACCGGTAAAAGAAATGTCGGCCGTGCGGGGATATAAGAACTGGTATATCGGCAATTTCCGATGCGGTGTATTCGTCCCCCCGGATTATCACCCTGACCGATCGTATCCGCTGGTCATTTACCTGCATGGATATACAGATACCACTACATGGGACCTGGAATGGTATCATGAACGCATGACTTCCAAAGATCCCTGCATTGTGCTTACTCCAAAATGTCCGAAAGAGGAGGCCGATGGCTGGGGCAACAGCTTTTATTCCCGTTGTCAGTCCGATGATGGAAAAGACCTATAAAATGCTCGGGATGGCAGAAAGGGCTTTTAACCTCGATCGGGACAGATATTATGTCTATGGAACCTCCATGGGAGGATTTGGCGCCTTTGCCGCCATTCAGCACAAACCTGAATTATTTGCCGCGGGATATGTGCTGTGCGGCAATGGAAATATTGAACTGGCACCAGTCCTGGCAGGAATACCCTTCTGGATGTTTCATGGATCCGATGACAGCATTGTGCCGGTTCAACCTACCAGGGAACTCTACCGGGCAGTTCTGAAAAGCGGCGGCAAACAGATCAGGTATACCGAATATGAAGGTGCGGGGCATAATGTCTGGAAATATGTCAGGAATGAGACCACCCTGCATACCTGGCTTCTGGCACAGCGTAAAGGATCGGTTCATGGAAAGCCCGGTGCCGTGAATGGTTTTACGGGAGAGCTGTCGGACAAAAAAATCCTTTTGCAGTGGGAGGTTCCTCCCGATACCACGCCTCCTTCAGACGACAATATCTGGTATTGCAAAATTTACCGGAACGGCAGGGTCATCAAGGAGGTATATAATGACCAGCATAGTTTTACGGATTTGTGGTTATTGCTGAACAGTACCTATCAATATCAGATATCTGCCGTAAACTATTATTTTAAGGAATCGGAATTGTCCGCACCTCTTTCCTTTACAGTCACGGAATAGCTTGCCGGCGACCGGCTTCCGCACCTGCATATTTTTCTGATTGGATACCTGGCCGTCAGGAGCAATAACGGCAGATAAATTACTTTTTTATTGTTTGGGAACAACTTTATTGCTATTTTTGTATAGCTACTAAACAATAAGGTAGATGAACCAAGATCTCCAATCGATTATTGAAGTTTTTAACAAGATTCTGCACGTTTATTCGCTCATCGACAAGAAACCGAAAGAATATGGAACGGGCGATTTGTTGTATGTAAGTGAAATACATGCCATCCAGGTCATCGGGAATAATCCCGAGATCAACCTGACCCGGTTGGCCGAAATATCAGGCGTAACCAAGGGAGCCGTTTCCCAGACCGTTAAGCGCCTGGTGAGCAAAAGGTATATTGCCAAGTATAAGATCAGGAATAACAAAGAAGTAAATCTAAGGCTCTCGGACAAAGGATATATGATCTTTTTGAATTATGAGGCCTTTGCCAAAGAGATGTTTGTTTTTGCCGAAAAACTGTATGAAAATGCCTCGGACCACGACCTGCATCTGGTGAAGGAGCTGTTCAGGATTATCTATGAGAAAATGAAAGAAATACAGGAAAGATATTGAATATTTAGTATCTAAACTATAAACATATGAAGCATTTACTGGTATTATGTCTTCTTTTTATAATCCCGGTGATATCGGCGCAAAATGTCCTGCAGGATTATGTAAAACAGGGTCTGGATAACAATCTTGCGATGAAGCAAAAGGAATCCAGTTTCCGACAGAGCCTGGAGGCACTGAAAGAAGCCCGGGGTATGTTTTATCCTTCCCTGTCGGTGAACGCCCGGTACACCATCTCCGAAGGCGGAAGGGTAATCGACTTTCCGGTAGGGGATCTGATGAATCCGGTTTATGCCACACTCAATCAGCTGACCGCTTCCAGCCTTTTTGAACCGATTGAAAATCAGCAAATCCTGTTTCTCCGTCCTCAGGAGCACGATACCAGGCTGAGGTTGTTTCAGCCCGTGTTTAATACCGACCTGTATTACAATGCAAAAATCAAGAAAGGACTGATCGTGTCGGAGGAAATCAGCCTGGATCAATACAAACGGGAGCTGGTTGCCGAGATAAAGAAGGCTTATTATGCGGTGGGTATGACGGAGAGCCTGCTGAAAATGCTCCGGGAAACAAAGATACTGCTGCTCGAAAATGTCAGGGTGAATTCCAAATTGTATGAGAACAGCAAGATTACATTGGACAATCTGCTTCGTTCCCAGACGGAGCTGAGTAAATTTGAACAACAACTGCTGTATGCTGCCAAGGACAAACAAGTTGCTACTGCATATTTCAACTTTCTGTTAAACAGGAACTTAAGTGACAGCGTAATGGTTGAGATCCCTGAAGTATTTCCTGTTCCCGAAGATCTGCTGGATAATTATTTACAGCTGGCCATACGCAACCGGGAGGAAATTAAATCGCTGGAACAATACGGATATATTTCCGATCTTAACATTAAAATGAACCGTTCCTCCGGGTTACCGGATTTGTTTTTTATGGCCGATTATGGCTTTCAGGGAGAATCTTACCAGTTTGACAATGAACATGATTATTTGCAGGCTTCGGTATTGCTGACCTGGGATTTGTTCAGCGGCCTTCAGAACAGGTCGCGGATCAAGCAGGCCGTTATTAAGCGGGAAAGGGTTGAAAACATTATGGATGAGGCAAAAAGCCAGATTGCACTGGAGGTAATCAATGCATTCAATGAGCTCAAAGCTTCGGAAGCCGGTATTTTGGCAGCTGAAACGCAGGCGGGGAGTGCCCGGGAAGGTTTCAGGCTGGTCAGGCGAAAGTATGAAGAGCGGCAGGCGAATCTGATTGAATTTCTGGATGCCAGAAATACACTGACACGGGCAGAAGATAACCTGATTACTTCGCGGTTCGCGTATTTGTCAAACTTTGCCGAATTTGAAAAAGTAACTGCAATCAGTAAACCTTGATAAACAATTATACTATGAGCGGTAAGATTTTATGGACCGGACTGGCACTTTGCCTTGTTTTTGGCTGCAGGCAGGCAACACATGAAGTGACCACTCAGGATGCTCCCAGGGTTAAAGTGGCCGGCATCATGTATGAAAAAATGAGCTTCCCTGTTCGTTCCAGCGGACTGGTTGTTTCCGCCAAAGAGATTAAGCTTTCATTCAAAACAGGGGGTATCATTGCAGCATTGTATGCTGAAGATGGTGCCAGTGTTAAAAAAGGTGAATTGCTGGCTGCGTTGAATCTGTCAGAAATAGCGGCCCAGGTAACCCAGGCAGCCAGTGGATACGACAAAGCCGTGCGTGATTTTAACCGGGCCAGGAACCTGTATGCCGACAGTGTTGTGACCCTTGAGCAGATGCAAAATGCTGAAACTGCCATGAATGTTGCAAAAGCGAACATGGAAATAGCCATCTTCAACATGGATCACTCCAGGATATTCGCTCCTGAAAATGGCATCATTTTAAAACGATTGGTAGAGCCCAATGAAATCATCGCGCCAGGATATCCTGTTTTGCTTTTCGGAACCACGGGAAAGCACTGGAAAATAAAAACAGGACTGGCAGACAGGGATTTCGTGAGGATCAGTCCCGGGGATTCTGCTCTTGTTACCATGGATGCTCATCCCGGGATTAACTTTCACGCTGTTGTCAGCCAGGTTGGAGAATCAGCCAATCCGCTTACCGGCACCTATGAGATTGAACTGGATCTGCAATCCACCAGTCACCGGTTGGCATCAGGTTTTGTCGCCAATCTGGAGATTACTCCTTCAAAGGCTGAATTTTTCTACCGGGTACCTGTGGAGGCACTGATAGAAGCAGAAGGACAATCGGGTTATGTATATAGGGTGACAGATTCTTCCACAGCCAAAAAAATTAAAGTCAACATTGTGCGTATACTTGGTTCCTCGGCCGCCGTTATGGGCGAGCTTGAAAATGTACCGACGGTGATCACCGAAGGTGCTGCTTATATCTCCGAAGGAGAATATGTTACTGTTGTCAACTGATCTGAGGGATTGTTGAATTTTTAATGCAAGCGGGTTATGAAAATTACTGAAGTAGCGGTAAAAAATTACCAGTTTACCCTTGTTCTTTTTCTTTTACTGATCGTGCTGGGTGTTTATTCATTTACTTCAATTCCCCAGTCGGAGGACCCTGAGTTTTCCATCCCGATAATCCCAATCTTTGCCATCTATCCCGGTGCTTCGCCTGTTGACATTGAACAACTGGTAGTTGACAAAGTGGAGAAAAGCCTGAACGAGCTCGACGATATCAAATCGATAAAGAGTACCATTAAGGACGGGGTGGCTTCAGTGATTATTGAGTTTGCAGCCAACAGTGATCCGGATAAGAAATTCGATGAGGTGCTCCGGCAGATCAATTCGGTACGTTCCTCCATGCCACAGGATTTGTATAGTCTTGAAGCCATAAAAGTATCTGCCGGTAATACCAATATTATTCAAAGTGCGCTGGTTTCGGAGAATCATTCGTATGCTGATCTTAAAAGATATGCGGAAGACATCAGGGACCAGATCGCTGCCATTCCTGCGATTAAAAAGGCGGAGGCAATCGCTTACCCGGAAAGAGAGCTTCGTGTTGCCGTTGACCTGCCAAAGCTTTCCCAGTTAAAACTGTCTCTCACACAGGTCATGGGCGCCCTGCAGAGCGAGAATGCCAATATTCCAGGGGGTAGTGTTGAACTGGGACCAAAGAAGTTCAATATTAAAACCAGCGGCAATTTTAAAAGCCTCGAAGAAGTGGAACATACCATTGTGGGTTCTAACCTCGGACAGGTGGTGTATTTGAAAGACATTGCCAAGGTTTCCTGGAATTATGAAGACATGCGGTATTTTGGCCGTTATAACGGCCGACGGGCAGTTTTTGTTATCGCCAGCATGAAACAAATGCAGCAGATCCAGGATACGCGCAATTTAATTTATGAGAAGTTCGATGTGTTCGAAAAGAGACTTCCGGAGGGTATTGTGCTGGAAAGAGGATTTGACCAGGCGAAAAATGTTTCCAATAAACTGAACCGGCTTTTATTCGATTTCACCTTTGCCATCCTGCTGGTGATGATTACTCTTTTACCCTTGGGACTCAGGGCATCAGGCATCGTCATGTTGTCCATTCCTTTGTCCATGATGATAGGTTTAACCGGTCTTTATTTAACCGGATTCAGTATCAACCAGTTGAGTATTGTTGGCAGTGTAATTGCACTGGGACTTCTGGTGGATGATTCTATTGTAGTGGTGGAGAACATTTCGCGGTGGATCAGGGAGGGTCATAAACCCTTTGAAGCTTCGATAAAGGCAACCCGACAGATTGGCACTGCCGTACTGGGTTGCACGGCCACGCTTATTTTTGCTTTTCTCCCCCTCATGTTTCTTCCGGGCATGGCTGGAAAATACATGCTGGTTTTACCGGTATCCGTTGTCTACATCATCATGGGTTCACTATTTGTTGCATTGACCATAATCCCGTTCATTTCAAGCCTGTTCCTTCAGGGAGAAATGGATCCCCGTGGAAATAAAATATTGCGGGTTCTCAACAAAGGCATCGATTTCACCTATGCCCGGGCATTGCAATGGTGTTTGGTCAATCCTTACAAAACGGTTCTGCTGGCGGCTTTGTTCTTCTTGGTCTCCCTGACACTTGTTCCGGTTATCGGTTTCAGTCTGTTCCCCAAGGCGGGAATGAAACAATTCCTGATTACAGTTGAAACGCCCAAGGGGAGTACGATATGGGAAACCGACAAGGCGGTGAGGTATGTCGAATCCGTAGTGAGCAAAAAGCCGGAGATCGTTTATTATATGTCCAACATCGGGAAAGGGAATCCGATGATTTATTACAACACTTTCCAAAAGACTGAACAATCCAATCTGGGAGAACTGTTGTGTGAAATGAAGCTAAAAAGCCAGCCGGAGATCACGAAATTTCTGGATGATCTGCGGGACAGCCTGAACCATTATGTGAATGCCAAAATATATGTTTATGAGTTTGAGAACGGATCTCCGGTAGATGCTCCCATTGCGCTGCGAATTGTTGGTGATGATCTGGATAGCATTCATTCTGTAGCAGGCAGGGTTGAAAACATCATGAAATCAACTCCGGGTACTATTTACGTCAAAAATCCGCTGAGTGAGTCCCTTACCGATATAAGGATTGATGTTAACAGTGCAAAGGCAGGTATTTTTGGTGTACCGGCAGTAGAAATAGACCGTACGATACGACTGGCGCTGGCTGGTATGAGTGCGGGCAAGTTCAGGGAGGCCGACGGCAGCGAATATTCCATCAGCGTGCGGTTACCGAAAGGAAAGGCCAATACGGCAGAAACACTGGATCAGATTTATGTTTCATCGCTGGGGGGCGCCCAAATACCGTTATCACAGCTTTCCAGCGTGCGATTCGAAAGTTCTCCCACGCTTATTCAGCATTACAATAAGGAGAGATCGGTGACACTGACTTCCTTTGTGAAAACCGGATACAATACCGATAAAGTCACAAAAAAGATACTGGCAGAAGCTGTTTCGATGAATATTCCCGAAGGATTCAGAATCGTGCCTTCGGGAGAAATAGAAAGCCGTCAGGAGAGTTTTGCCGGCATTGGTTCAGCCATACTGGTCGCCATCTTTGGTATTTTTGCCATTCTGATCCTGGAATTCCGCACCTATCGGGGCACACTGATCGTTCTGTCTGTAATTCCACTGGGAATCATGGGCGGAATCCTGATGCTTTTCCTGACAGGCTATACACTTTCCTTCTCTGCAGCAGTGGGTTTTGTTGCCTTGCTGGGCATTGAAATCAAAAACTCCATTTTGCTGGTGGATTTCACCAACCAGTTAAGGCAGCAGGGGGTACGCCTTGATGAAGCCATCGTGAGAGCAGGTGAGATCCGTTTTCTGCCGGTGCTTTTGACAACGCTGACTGCCATTGGAGGTTTGCTGCCCATAGCACTGGGGAAATCAAACATGTATTCCCCGCTGGCATGGGTAATTATCGGCGGGTTGATCACTTCTACCCTGCTGGCAAGATTGGTAACGCCGGTGATGTATAAGCTGATGCCTCCCGAGGTATGAGAAAAATAATGAGCAAGCCTTACATTTTATCCACAGGCATTGGTTTTCCTGAAACCAGGACCGATCTGACATCAATGGTTCCGTACTTTACCTCAATAAAAGGCTTTCCTCTTTTTAGACCTGCCAAACCGAAACCTGTTTCTGTTGCAATGAAGCATTTAAAATCAATGCCAATTTTAGAATCCATGGCCAGGGTTCCGGTTACGGCATCATATTGCAGTCCTGTAAGGCCCTGGATCAGTCCATAGCTCGACAAGGCCCTGGCATACCAGTGACCGCATTCATATTCATCAAAGGGATTCCGGACCCTGCCATCATATCGTTTCCGGCATGCCCTGACAATGTCCAGGCCCTCTTTTACGTGTCCGGTCAGCATGAGGTGAGAAGCCACCTGGTATTCTATGCCCGTCCATACTTCATTGCTGTAAACAAAGGGCAGCGTCGGCTGTCCGCCCTTTGGCCAGGAGCATAGGATCAGTCCCCCTTCCTTTCCGTAAGCATAAGCTGCACGTTGCGGATTAACGTGATCGGAAAGATCGGATTTCAGGTTGTATTTGTACACGGCCATCAGATGACTTTGCACCTTCTGGTCATCCAGGATATTATCCAGCTTGCACATTTGAGCCATCCACATTCCCAATACCCCGTCGCTCAAACAACCTGTGCCATATTGATATTTCGGGCCCTCCCTTTCAAGTATCTCCAGGGCTTCGGCAGAATAGGTGGTACCGATGCTCTTCTTGCCGAGTTCCACGGGACTGGGAGCATTCAGGCCTTCCCATTTGACCTTCTGCATGAAATATTCACCATTGTACAGGTTGGTGGCGAGTTGCAGTTTGCACTTCTCCAGCAGTTCCTTATACAACAAGGCATCATCGCCCATTTCTTCTGACAGTTTTACCGCTGCCGTAAGCGCGCCCAGGTAAAAGCCGGTACAAAGGGCATCAGGACCCCAGAATTCTATATCGTAGGTATTGTGATGGGGTTCTTCAATAGTTCCGGTATGCCTCGGATCCCACTGCAAGATGCAATAATCCATACTTTGCCTGACCGCGGGCCAGATTTTTTCCAGCCATTTCCTGTCTCCTGAAATTCTCCATTCGCGGTAAGCCTTCATGATCCCCCCCAACTGACCATCAGCAGCTGCATACCAGTCGTGTCCGATATTCCTGATCGGCAGATTCGCCCTGAAATTCTGGTGGCCTTCCGGGCTCTGATCTACCAGGAACTCGGTTTCCCGGAGTGTCCTTTCCAGTTTGGGAAACAAATGCGGAATGGCCTGCGCATAATTCCAGACATGGGTGCAGGAACCATTGCAACAACCGCTTTGATCGTGACAACCCTCCCAGGCCCAGAGTCTGCCGTCTTTCTGTCGCAGCACAGTAGGCGATTTGAGTATAGAAAGGTTGGAAGATACGGCCTCCAGCACTTCCGGCGGAAGATCCGAACTAAAAAACGCGTCAGAAAACAAGGATGAATTCGCCCTCAGTTCGGGATAGTGGGTTTGCCAGTACCGGGACAACTCCCGGATGTCTTTGTATTTTTCTGAGTACCAGGGCTCATAGTATAACGAAGCAGTGGATGAAGGGCAACAGGAAGATCCCGGATCACATGTTGCTGTTACGACTTTCTTCACGGCGACTTCATCATCGGGTCCGGTTCCGATCCTCAGATCGGAATGCGGAACATACCAGGTCATCATCACCCTGATGGTTCTTGATTCTTTTGGACGTAGCTTTACCGGTACGTAAAGGGATGCACCGGTTGCACCCGCTGAAACCGGATTTGAAGGCGTGTTCCCCTCCTCAATATTTTTCCACAATATGGTTTTTCCGTCAAACCAGCCTCCCCTGAACCAGCAATAATCGATGGTTGCAGCAGGATCATCGGTAAATATGGCAAACTCGCCCTTGTAATGGGGCTTATCAGGCAAACAGGATTGACTCAGAATAAAGCCGTTTTCCATGGCCATAATGGAATCGCTGCCGACATAATTTCCACCCCATTCACCGGGATTTTCAATCCGCATAAAGTTTTCCGAGTTAAAGGAAAACATGGCCTCTATATTTTTTTTCGAAGTATTGGTAAAGGTATATTCCAGTCCCGCCACCGGCAGGCTCGAGTTATCCGCATCCCCGGGAATAAAAGGGTTCCATCCGGTGAGTTCAACTTCTACCGGCATGTCGGAATCGGTCAGGTGAACCGTTCCGAAAGGGAATCGCGCCATAAACCGGGCATTTTCAAACCTTGGACAGCCAAATAGTTCTGAGCCATTCGCAGCTCCCGGGATTCCATAAAGTTTCCAGCTTTGAACGGGTCCCTCCAGTATTTTGGAGGCATTCTCATAGCCCTTCACAGAGAGGGCAGCAAACATAAAAGGCGCGTTAAATGCATCGGGCTTATTCCTGACGGAAACAGTAGAAAAAGCACCATTCCCATCCAGGCAGATCATCCCGGCACCCATTCCTCCGAGCGGGAAGGCGATCCTGTTGAGAAATTCACCGGTATACGCACCGTTAAATTCCCGGTCACCGGGTGTGTTCATGTTTTGCTGGTTCCGGAAACAAGCTGACAAAAAAAATAAAATCAGGAAGAGCACGCCAAAAGATGTTTTCCTTTTCATGATGCTTTACTTTTTATAAGGAATAATATTAGTTAATTTTAGTACAGAATTCAAGCAATTCCGTGTAATCTGATGTAAAACCATAAAACCTTCATCCATGAAAAGACGATCAACCATTTTGGCCATATTCTGTCTGATTCCCTGGTTATCATTCTCACAGGGCACCTTTAACGGACTCGACATGAATATGGGCAATCTTTACCGGTTATCCAATGCCCAGACCCGTTCTATCAGTCCCGAGAACTTTACGGGGGAGAAAGGAAAAGGAGGAATGGCCCGGCCGGAGGACAAGGACAAACCCAACCAGGCCAATGCCCACCATGCTGCCCGTGATCTTGGACAAGGGTGGAAAGTAAATCCCTATATCAGGATTCAGCCGGGCGAAACGGTTACCCTCGCTGAAATCACAGGCTCGGGAGCTATTCAGCATATCTGGATGACCCCGACCGGAAACTGGCGTTTCTCGATCATTCGCATGTACTGGGATGATGAAACGGAGCCTTCTGTGGAATGTCCGGTCGGCGATTTTTTCTGCATGGGCTGGAACGAATATGCTCCCTTAAGCTCTCTTGCGGTTTGTGTAAATCCCGGCAGCGCCTTTAACTGTTACTGGACGATGCCGTTTCAGAAAAAATGCAGGATCACCATGGAAAATATTAATGATGCGGATCCGATGACCCTGTATTACCAGATTGATTATACCCTTACCAGGTGCCTGCTGATGCAGGTTATTTTCATGCCCAGTACAGGAGTTCGAATCCCAATGAAACCTCGGTGTATACTATTGTTGATGGCATCAAAGGCAAGGGACAGTTTGTAGGCCTTTACCTAGCCTGGGGTGTTAATAACAATGGCTGGTGGGGAGAAGGAGAGATTAAGTTTTATCTGGACGGTGATGCCAAATTCCCCACCATTTGCGGTACGGGAACAGAGGACTATTTCTGCGGATCCTATAATTTTGACCGAAACGGGAAATATACGGAATTCTCCACCCCTTATTCGGGCCTGGTGCAGGTGATCCGTCCCGATGGTACTTACCGTTCACAACAGCGATTCGGATTGTACCGGTGGCATATTACCGATCCGGTTCGTTTTGAGAAAGACCTGAAGATCACCATTCAGGATCTTGGCTGGCACCAGGGAGGAAGGTATCTGCCGCAGCAATCGGATATTGCCTCGGTATGTTTCTGGTATCAAACACAACCGCATGCTGCCTATCCGAAGTTGCCGGAATGGAGGATCCTGGAGGTGAATTAGAAGGGAATCGGAATTGATGATGTCCGAAGCGGCAGCCACACAGCCAAAGAATTACCGGTTTCTCTAATGCCTGATTTCTTGAAAGCTGAGGATCCTGACAGGCGGGGTTAAGGATTGGCCGTTCGCCGGTGAATTTTGTATTCTTTGGACAATATCCATCCCTGTTGTAACAGTGCCGAAGGCAGCAAACCCCTGCCCGTCGGGATTTCGCATACCTCCATAATCAAGTGAAGGCTGGTCGCCGATGCAGATAAAGAATTCAGTACTGCCTGAATCGGGATCACTCCGGGCCATGGAGATAGTTCCGTTCTTATGCCTCACCCCGGTATGATTGGTCCGCTCCAGCGGAATGGGCTGAATACTTGCTGAATCAATACCTTCCAGAGTAAAACCTCCCTGGATGACTTCTATTTTAATTTTTTTGTCCGGCTGATTGGCCATGGTTACGGTCCGATAGAAAGATCCCCCCTGATCGGCCGCCCGGTGCACATATTTCAGGAAATTGGCAGTGGTTATGGGAGCCTGCTGCAGATAGAGATCAACCTGAATCTCTCCCAGTTCAGTAGCCATGACAACCGTGGTGATTGAATCACGCATGGTCTGACAGGAGCCGGGAACATGACCCTGGAAGGCAAAAAAAAGCAGGATGAGTTGAGGGATGTGTTTCATGGAATTTCGGATTGAAGATTGCTGTCAAAATAAATTAAAATGTAATTACCTTGCCCTGTTTTTGAAAAACAAATTCCATGAAGAGATACTTTGCGGCAGGTATGCCCCTCAGGCTCCTGATGATCCTGTTGGGCCCTTTGTATGTGGCTGGTTCCTTTGCACAGGAAATCAGCGATACCATCAGGAAACCGGATCAGTCTGTTATCGACTCCCTGGAGATCCGGCAGCAATTTGTAAAGGATTCCTTGCTGGCCCGCGAAATTTTTGTCAGGGATTCTGTTCAGCGAAGGCTTCACATACTGGATTCCCTCACTTTTTTACAAAAGGAATTGCCCGGCTTGCTGGAAGCCTATCACCGGGTATATAAGGAGGATATATTCCTTCACGGTTATGACATTAAGATCATTGGAGATTCAGTGCTCGGAGATTATTCTTACCTGATTTTACCTTTCAGCCTGACCCAGCCGTATACGCCCTGGAAGGGGCGTGTAAGCCTGTCGGGAGATCCTGTAAAAATCAATGTCGACAAACAGACTCAAAGGATAACCACTATTCAGGCTCCGTTAATGAAGTGTTCCTTTGCCTGGGGATCATCCAACAGCGTCCTGGTTCTGAATGAACGCAGCACCATCCAGAAAAACGGGTGGGGGCAGTTTTACACAACGCCGATTGACTCGGTTTTTTACGACCGGAACAAAAGGATTGTCAAAATCAAGAAATATATCCAGGTGTATAGCCTGGTCAACGGTAACCAGCGGGGAGTCCCTCTCTTTCTCCAACTTACCCATGTGAAGCAGTATGAGTACGGACCGGATCATCGGGTTACCCGATATCAGATCGTGAAATTCTGTGACCGATGGAAAGCGTATGAAAAAAGCAAGGTGTGCAGCATCATCACGTATTCGTTTTCGGAACAGAACAATACGATCGTGTTAACCCGACGCAATGATCCGTCGAACAATTACTCCGATGGAAGCTATACCTATGTGTTTGATGAGGATGATCATCCGAAGAGCATATCTTTCCAGAATATTTCAAATACGGAAAACTGGCAACGAACCATCGAATTGAACAAGGAGGGCAATGTGCATTGTTATTTCGATAAAGTCAACGGCGTTTTGAAGCAATCTTTATGCATGATCTACCATACGGATGATCCGAATGCAAAATATCCGGTCGAAAACATCACGACCGTTTTTGAAGACGATGGCGTAAGCTATTATCAAAAAAACAATACTACGGGACAGATCCGGACACGTGACCGAATGACCCTGGAATGGAGTTCCTGGAAATAGAGAAAGGAGGTATACGCTAACTTACCGTAAGCTCATTTCCCACTTTGCGGGCACGTTCCGGTTTATCGAGGTTGATGCCGGTGGCCAGTCCGATCTCGACCAACAGGTTCCATCCGGCGCAGAGGAAAACATAGGGTTTCATTTCTCCTGCATCGGGAACACGAAGGGTAGTAAACGGTGTATCCCGGTCAGCAATGGCAATTACCTTTAAGGCCGACACCTTTGACCAGCACTTCCTGGAATTTCTCAATTTCCTCTTCGATGGGATCCACCACAAAGACAATATCGTTTTTATCCATGACCTCCTCGATGCCGTGTACCGCATAGGTTCCTTCGAGAAAATCCGATTTTCTGCGGGTAATTTCATTGGTTTTGAGTGTTAATTCTTCTGCCACGCCGTCGTTGTATCCTGCAAAATAGACAGTCGGCGCCTGGGCTGACCCTATCGGTAATTTCCCTGCTGACAGGAAGGGTGAGTGCCTGTTCCACCAATGCAGGCAAAGCAGACAGTTCGCCTGCTTTTGTCAATTCCACGGATATTCCAGAGAATGGATTCATAGAACAGGGCTTGTTCGATGACACTTTTTGTGGCAGCCACAGCCTGTTCCCAGCCACAGTTGAGAACAAAGGTTTGCGTAGCATTCATTTTCCAGCAGGGTATCCTTGTTGGCGGTAAGTGCAAAGCGGTTTTCATTTCCCATGG
Source organism: uncultured Bacteroidales bacterium (assembly GCA_963800645.1). Lineage (GTDB taxonomy): Bacteria > Bacteroidota > Bacteroidia > Bacteroidales > UBA10428 > UBA5072. Next base: position 60,973 of record CAWDBX010000006.1, read on the forward strand.
CGGCAAGCTTTTTGGCGAGAAGCACAACTTCCTTTGGTCCTTCCTGAATTGGAAGCACAGAAGACGGCAATTTTGACAGATCATACTGCATCGACTGCCTTGAGCCTTCGGTGAACAGGGACATGTTCATGCCCCAGGTGAGCGCTTTACGGATGGCATTCTTGGCAGGCAATATCCGGCTGGATCCTTCGCCGGTGAAGAAAAGCCTGCCTGCAGATTTTATTTTTTCAGCTACGGCTTTTGTTCGGCCGGGATCGAAGTTTTGAATCACGTCAATGGTTTGCATCATTTCCTGAACGAGCGCAAACTCGGAGTACCTGGGGTCGGTTAAGTTCATGGTATTGTTTTTGAGATTATTAATTAAAATGAAATATTCATGATAGTCTGATCACCTTTTCCTGATCTCCTTCCACCAATTGCTTCAGTTCTTCCGTTTCTTTTCTTACCTGTACGATGAAGGAATTATCATCAACTGGTACCAATGGTAGCCTTCATTTCATCATTATTTCTGAAAGTGGCACGCCGGAAGGGATTGTCGTAATCTTTTTTGCGGGAAACATAAACCTGGTCACTGATATACTGTTGTATTTTCAGTGTCCTGTCCAGGCACTCCTCCCAGTGAGATTTGGTGAGCTGTTTTGTTCCGGCTATTTCGCAGAATGTTGCCCAGGCATGTTTCTGTTTGTCTGTCCTGATATTTTTCCCAGAGAGCGTCATACCTGCCGTGGATTTCTTTCCAGCTTCCAGCTTTCCTGAACCAATGTCCGAGCGCAATTTATCCAGGTCATTCTTCTGCATGATCTGCCCTCCCAGGTTAACCCACTCTTGTTCCCGTTCACCCTGCAAATCATCACGCATTTTGGTGAGATCTGCGTCAGGATGCTGGCGCATAAAGGCTATCAGGTTCATTACGGCATAATACTGCAACATATCCCTGTAAGCATGATATGCCTGAAAGGGTTTCAGGATCAAGGTCTTTCGTTTGGTATGCTCCATATGTTCACCCAGAACCTCCAGGCTGTTCACCAGTTTCTCGTCGCCCGTACAGCAACTTACGACCCATATATGGTCAGCTCCTGATCTGTCGCCGGGCAGGTGATTCTCCGTTTTGCCGCAATGCGGCTTTGGCGGTCCATATTTCCAGCAGCTGCAAGTGCCACTGAGATCACTTCCTGCCATGGTATCCGGGGCAAAGGGATCAAATTCAATATGCTGGATCTTGCTGACCCGTTTGTCGCGGTTCTGGAATTTCCAGGAATTCCGGGCAAGGGCATACATGTTGTAGAGCCACCAGTAGGCCGGCATTACTTCAAGATGATCCTTGGTTAACATTGTTATTCAGCAGTGAAAATGGCAAAGGGATATTGAGTTCTGCGGGATAATCCGATTTGGAAAGCAGTACAAAGGAAGCGAACCGGCATCGAATGTTTGACACTGGTGCACAATCCTGGCCAAAAGCCCCTTCCGGCTTGAATTTCGTTGTCATTTGCCCGGCTGTTGTGGTTTGAACCAATGGTGGCACCGGCGGCCATATTGCTTTGTCCCATAACCACCGAGGCAATCAGAAACGAATTGTTATGGTGCTGTTCGTGTGCCGGGAATATCAGATTATTCAGCACCTCGCAGCAGGAAATCGTGGAATTATCACCCAGAAATGAGTTGATAAGCCGTGCGCCATATTTCAGGTTGGAGTTGTTGCCCAGAATAAACTTCACTGCCTTGCAGCCATAAAAAATATGGCATCCAAACCCGATGATACCATTCACCAGTTCAACGCCTTCTCCGATTTGGGTAGGTTCATCGATCGGAGGAATTGATGGTGAGGTTTTTGAGCTTATTGGCTCCTTTGATGTAACAATTTGATCCGATTTTAACATCCTTCAGTGATCAGGGAATTTTTGATCACGCACTGGTTGCCTGTGGTGCCATAGAAGCCCCGCCGGTTGTCCATGGTCTGTTGTGGGTTATTTTCAGAAGGTTTTCCTGCAGGGCGGTGTCATCGCGATATTTTGCCCACAGGTAAGCGTCTGCTGTGATCATTCCATCAAATGGCAGTACTTTTCTGCAACCTGTTTCATTCATCAGGTCCAGCCATGTCCTTACATTTTCAGATTCCCCTTCCTTGACAATTCCATTGCCGAATTTGGCATGATCGGTGGTATCCATTTCATGAACATTGAAAAGAATACAACGGTCGCCGATGATATAATGGGCCAGGTAATGGACTTCATGAATGGCCACATCATCACCGATATCGCAGGATACGATCAGGCTGTTGGTTATCCCGGCCGGAACTTTCAGGTCATGATGCTGCAGAATAATGTTCCGCAGGCGGCCAATTCTGACCAGCCCGAAAAACCTGGTGTTCTTGATCTGGTTGGCATCAAACTCCTCGGTTACCAGGATGTCATCCCAATCATCGGCTGTATTATTGTTTTTGACGAGTCTTTCGACCTCATCGGACCGTAATTGCCTCCAACCCGATTTTGGAACGGTTAGCTGATTGTTTCGCTGGTAGTATTCATCCTTCCCCTCTGGAAGGTATTCTTTGGGGATAAAATTTTTCCCCATGTTTTCAGGAATGACAATTATAACTTCATCCATGGTTTACGGGTTTTGGATAGGATAATAATTTTGAGATCACTATAAGGTTATCAAAATCAAGGCCTGGGCAAATAGTATCCTTAGGAACATGGTAAACGGGTATACTGTGGCATAGGCAGTGGATTGAGCATGAACCGGGGCAAGACTGTTGGCGAATTCCAGTGCGGGGGGATCAGTCATGGCTCCGGAAATGATACCGCAGATTTTCAGATAATTGTATTTAAGCAGGCGTGCAATGATGGCTGCCAGCAGAATGGGTACCAGGGTAATTACCGCACCATAAAGCATCCACATGTAACCGCCATCGGCAATGGTCCTGACAAACTGACCTCCCGATGAAAGTCCGACGCACGACAAAAAAAGAATAATCCCCAGTTCACGGATCATCATATTGGCCCCCGGGGTCATATAAAAATCGAAACTTTTAAATCGTCTCTGGTTGCCCAGCAAAATTGCCACCAGCAAAGGTCCCCCTGCCATACCCAATTTGGCAGGTGCAGGCAGTCCGGGAATAAAGATGGGTATGCTGCCCAATACCACCCCCAGGAAAATGCCAACAAAAATCGGAATGGTATTCGGATGTGCAAGTTCTTCCACAGAATTGCCCAGCTCATTCCGGATGTCGGGCAAAAGTTCACGCTTGCCGACAATTCTGACGGTATCGCCAAACTCAACGGTAGAACCACGCGTTGGCAGGATTTCCGTACCTGCACGGAAAATCCGGGTGATGTTGGCTTCGTACCGCCGGTAAATACCAATCTGCTCAATGGTTTTTCCGGCATATTTCCGGTTAGTCACCAATACATGAAACATGGCCAGATCGCCTGATATCTCGCGTTTGTCTGCGATCTTCACCTTTCCCATTTTAATGCGCAGATTATCAATGTGGTTAACGGCAGAAACGCCAATGATCACGTCCCCTTCGAGCAATTCTAATTCTTCAAGGGCCACCAGGTAGGTTCCGTTTCTCAGAATACGGGATATTACCAGCTCTGCATCAATCACTTTCTTGATATATCTTATTTTTTGTCCGAAAAGATTCGGATTGGTAATAGCAATTTCAACACTTTCCAGTTTTTGCTGAATGTTGCTGAACTGATTTTTATAATCATCTACTTCTTTATCAATTTTAATCCTGAAGAAAATCCTGACCAGGATCATCGCCAGTATGATCCCCAGGACGCCAAAAGGATAAGCCACGGCATATCCCATGCCTGTAATAGCCGCATCGCCAGGTTTTCCAAAATCGGAGAGAACCTGCTGGGCAGCGCCGAGTCCGGGCGTATTGGTTACTGCGCCGCTCATGATCCCGGTAATCACTGCTGGGGAGACTCCGCCCAGGAAGTAGAAAAGATAGGCGATAATGAAGCCTGCTGTAACAATGCCTGCTGCAAACAGGTTTAATTTCAGACCATCGTTCCGGAAGGTATTAAAAAAACGGGGGCCAACATCGATCCCAATGGCATATACAAACAAGATCAACCCGAATTCACGGACAAAATGCAGTACTTCGGGATTCGCTCTGGCACCAAAATGGGCAATCAGCAGTCCGGAGAAAAGCACTCCCGCAATCCCCAGCTTCACATTCCTGATTTTGATTTTACCGATTAATACTCCGGCGAAAGCCGTCATGCTGATAAATAAAATGGCAGTAGCTGTGCCGGTGCCAGAGAACAGACTTTTAAACATTTCCATAATAAACGAATGAAATCGCACCTCTAAGATACTACCTAGAGAGGATATTACCAATACATTATTCTGCAATCTTCGGATTAATCAACTGCAGGGTAAAGTCAAGCACGGCATCTTTCCCGTTCAGGATGTCCTGAACGGTGGATCTGACTTCATAATCAGGTATAATACCCCTGTCAGGTGCAGGATAGTCCTTCACGGCTGTGTAATAGGCAAGCATGGGAATTCCCACATTCAGTCGGCTGTTTGGCAACGTAACAATAACAAAAGTACCGCTGTTATTGCCATAGTATGCGCCCCCCGTCTCTTCACCAATAAATGTTGCTCTTTTAAGATAATGGGTTACTGCAGCAAATTCAGCGGTCACTGAAAAACTGGCGCCATTGGTTAAAACGAATACTTCCCCCGTAAAAGGATCCTTTTGTGGATTTTGCAGCTTAATATTCCTGTTGTGCTTCCACAAATAGGTGTTTGAATCAGTTTTTGAAAGCAGAATCCTTAAAACACCATAAAACTTGGGAAGGCGGGCTTGTTTTGCAAAAGAGAATTTCTTGTTTGTAGATGCCTCCAGGCGATCGTAATAGCGGAACTTTTTGTCCATAAGGTAAGAAAGCAACAATGCCCCTCGGGTATCTTTCCCTCCCTCATTGTCTCTCAGATCAATAACCAGATGGGTGGTCTCTTTAAGGTTTATTTCATGGAAGGACTTCCTTAAAAACTTATCAAAGTCCATGTCTTTTCTGTCCATCCAAAAGGAAGAAATGGTCAGCAAGGCAGTTTTTTCCATAGGAAATGTCAGACTGTAGGGCTCACTTTTGATCGTCTTTTCAAGCTGCTGCTTTTCGTACAGATCGATTATCGACCTGGATATTGCCGGTACTTTTACCTCCTGCAGTAAATGATCATCCCTGTAAATAATCTTAAAAGTATCCGGGGCCTCAAAAAGATTGGCATAATAGGCACTGAAGAATTTACTCATTTCTATATACTTGAACGTTGTATTGTTACCATCGGAAAAACCACACTTCAGCAGTTTATCGATAATATCAACCACAGGTCTATTATTGATGGCAATGACCTCGGCACCTTTGGTAACCTTGAAGTTGTTATCGTAGCCATCGATAATCCATGCTTTATTATCCTGAAGGAACAGTTTGAAGGGGAAAACCTTGTCATATCCGTAGTAGTAGTTGTCCGACCAGTTATTGTCGGGATGGAATTTGGTATGTCCGCATTTGATTTGTGCCACCAAAGGTAACAGCAGTTGATAGAGATCCTGCTGGGACATTTCCTGATTCAGCATACCTTCTGTATTTGCGAAAAGGCCATCAAACTGATCTTTGGAATTGTACCGGTACAAACCGGGGTGTGCTTCCTGCAAGGCCGATTTAAGGAGGCTGAAATCTTCTTTGAGTTGTGCCTGCGTAAGGTTATGCTGGGCCAGTATAAAACCTGTTGACGATATCCATATCGCCAAACAGGTAATGAACAGGTATATAAGTTTATTTTTCATTGGAGTATTTTGTTTTACTATCAGATTTATCATATTTTAATTACTGCGTTATCAATAGTTGCCTTGCCAACCTGAAATAACTTCTCTGGCAGAGAAAAAGGTATTCCAGGGTTTCTGCAAGGCTGAATTTCAGCTTGCCGAACAGCCGGAAAGGAACTACCTTTTTATTCATATCCGCCTGTACACATAAAGTTATCAATTCTTTCAATTGGTATTGCTGGTGTATGATGACCTCAAAAATATTCCCGCCGGACAATTCCCGGGATGGATGATTCCGTGCAGATTTCCTGTTCATGATGCACCTGGAGAATTTAAACCGTTTCATGATATACTTCGCGAGACAGCCTGGCTCATATTCCTGTTGTTTTCCTGCAATACCTGCCAGGGGGAGTGCGCTTTCTATAGATGCAATCAAGCGGGCATTTCGTGTGACAAGTCGTTGCATGATCTGCCTGATGTTGCATTGTTCAATGTGCACGCTGTGCTGAAGCTGTTCTTCGTTGAGTGGTATAAATTCCGACTGCGTCTCACATAGAATACGTTCCGTTTCTTTCAGGAACAGCTCTGCAAGTTCATTTGTTGTCATCCTGGTCAAGATCTAATTTTCCAGCAGTTCCAGCGCTTTGTTCAGGCCCCTGTCGATACCTGCCTGCGTCTCTGCTTTTGAACTTTTTGCATACCAGTCGGGTGCAATGCCAATTCCCTCCAGGTTCTCCCCGGCAGAATTCCTGTAATCACCAACGGCTATGGTATGATACCAGCCATTGGGAAGCTCTTTCACCATAATATCTGAAAATGCCCCCAGGGTAGTGTCACCCACATGAATCACGTTCGTGTTTTCCTTCATTGCCCAGGTGAATGTTTCGCCAGCGCTGGCGGTAAACCTACCGGTTAGCAGAATTACCGGTTTTGTATACACGATTGCCCCTTCGGGATTTACATACCAGTTAACAGCCGGTTCGAAATCATTATGGTCCGGGCCATTCCGTTTTCGGGTCACCATGTATAGGCTTTTCTCCGACGCAAATCTACCGGCTAAGAATTTTGTCAGCCTGTCATCGCCACCCTCCAGTTTTCTTATATCAAAAACGATTCCTTTCGTATCTTTCAGTGATGACAGGATCTCATCAAATGCTCCATTAATGAAATCCAGCGGATCAGCAAATACGTCCATCTGAATATAGCCGATATTATCCGGGAGCATTCCATAAAGTATGTGTTCAGAATATTGCTGATAAGAAACAAGGTATTGCGCTTTTACCAAATCCGGCGAAAAGTCGGTCTGTACCTTCATGGTATCAGACCGGCCCGATTCAATTCTGGCAAAACCTGGTTCAGTAGGATCTATGAAGGCATGATCATCCTTCAAATTCTTCATCAATCCTTCAAATACCTCATATAACTCTTGTGTACTGGAATGTTCGTTGATCTGCGGACGATACACCAGATAGAGTGAGTCCCAATTGATTTTGCGTACCAGGAACTGCCCATAATACAGGTCATAGTTCTGCCACAGACATTCGAAATTGTCTACCGGATTATTTTCATATTCGGGATTCAGCAGTGTTTCCTCACAACTGCTCAGCAGAATCATTCCCATTGTTACTGCTGCAATGAATTTACTTTTCATATTTAAAAACTATAAGTTGTAAATAAACGGATCCTGTTTTGTATTGACTTCATAGGCTGATAGTAAGGAATGCGCAACCAGGTGAAATCATAATCTGCACCGATGCTCCACCGTGATGAAAACCGGTGTGTATAGAAGACATTCAATTGGAGCGACTGGAAATTGTTCACAGTAACCAGGCGGGTTCCCTTTTTAAAGAAAGTTTTAGTTTCCGGTTCCACGGGATCCGTAGCGGTATTGTGCCAGGGCAGTCTTGTATTTGCAGCTGCCAAAGGGACAAGAAGTTGTATGCCAAGCTTGTGTTTTTCTTGGAAGTTTTTAACCGCCAGAAGATTAGCATTCCAGGAAAGGGAATTCAACAATCCAATATAATTTTCGGGATATACCAATATATCCTTAATGGATGTTCCTGCAAACCACTGTATACTGCCCTCTGCGGGTAATTTTCTTAAAATGCTTATGTTAAACTGACCTGACAAAATTCCGGAAACAACGGGGACTGAGTCTTCCGATATATTTCCGTCAATATCATATTCCGTAGAATACAACCATCTATTCCTGAAGTGTTTGGCATCAAAGGAGCCCATGCTGAAATCGAGGTCAACGGAAAAAATCGATCGGGCCATTTCACTTTTAAAGAACAAACCTGCATTATATTCTCTTGATAAATAAACAAGTGCCGATTTCTGTGCATCTACCAGTTGTCTGCTCTGAAATCCGATACCAAAACCAAATTGCCGTAATGCAGGCTTTTTGATTTCGGATTCGTGCTGCTGTGCTTGCACCGTTAAGGATAACAGCAGCATTGCGGTGATAATTTTTATTGCCTTCATCGTATAAGTTTTAAAATGATGAGACAAAATTATCGCTTCACCATGCCGTGATCGTCCGAGCCGACAAAATCATACCTGTTTTTTCAGTGTCTTTTGAAAATCAGATGGCGTGAGACCGGTAAATTTTTTAAAGGCAGAATTAAAGGTTGCTTTGGAGTTGAATCCTGATTCCAGGGCAATACCAAGGAGGGTTAAATTTTTCATCGAAGGATGCGTGAGATTCTTTTTTATTTCTTCAACCCGGAAGGTATTGATGAAGTCAAAAAAGTTCATTCCCGTTCTTTCGTTGATTACCTGGGACAGGTGGTGTTTTTTAATATTCAGCAAAATGGCCAGCTGATATATGTTGATTTCCGGATTGAGATATGGTTTTTTTGTTTTCATAAACTCAATGAGCTGCGCATACAGTTGTTCAGCTTGTTCTTCTCCCAGTCCCGAACGGTTGTATTTTCTTCCATCGGGTTCAGCTGCCACCAGTTCACCGGCTATCTCCGGACTTTCAGGAACCTCAGGCAGGCCGGGCTCATGGGGCGGAATGGCAAAAGGCTCAAATATCAGAGGCTGCAGCAAAGCCTTGTAAGCAATCCAGTATACCAGCAACACTACCAGGGCATAATTGTAATGGTATATTGCATCGAGTACCGGTATTCCAAATTTATGACCATAAAAGCCCATGCTGGAAATGACGAGTACCACCAATACTGCATAAGCAAAAGTGCTCATCCATTCAACACGTTTCATGGATATTTCTGAAAAGGTTTCCTGTATTCTTTTACGGAATTTTTTAAGGAAGAGCAAGGTAAAAACGAGATAGGCGAGGATGAGGAGCAGGCTCAGCTGGTTAAGAAATCCGAAATCGTCCTTTCTGGCCAATTCAAAATTGTTCAGGTAAGCCATTTTTTCTTCAGCAGAGGAAAGATACCAGGGAAGAAGCAAGATCAGATACAGCAGAAACGGGATAAAATGGAGCAAATCCTTTTTCTGCAATGAAGGTTTGTAACTGCAAAGCTTCATAGTGAACAAATATACCAATGGTCCAAACAAACTGGGGATCAACCATGAAATTTTGCTGAGGTGCGGATTGGCCATGAAAAACTCACGGGTGTCAAAGGCATTAAGTATGGCCTGGAAGGTTACAATGAGCACCAGACCAATCATAAAAAGTTGTGCAGGAAGGTTCTTTTTTTTCAGCAATAAAAGCAGACTAATCACAATGGCATTGATAAAACCGGCGACGGCAAAATACTGAAAAGCAACTGAAACAGTCATATTTGGTTTTCAATGGTGGATTTGAGGTAAAAATAAAACAAAACCAGGTTCTATTTTTAATATATTTAGACAACAATTAATCTCAAAATGTTCAAACAAAGAAAAGCTGTTTTAACTATCACGGTTGGATGTATGGGCCTGGTTTTTGCCGGATTGTCTTTCAGATGGATGCTGGATAGTACATACCGAAAGCAGCTTCCCGCTCTTCCCGATTTGCAGACGGTTTCCCTGCCGCTTCAGGAACAAATATCAACGGCATACAGAAAGGCAAAACTCCGCCCGACTGCAGGTCGTCTAGGGATATTGGGGATGGTATACCACTCAAATGCCTATTATGATGAAGCGGCTCAATGTTATCAGCTGGCCATTAAAAAAGGCAGTTCGCATTGGGTATGGAATTATTATCTTGGTTATTTGAACAGGGAAATGGGAGAATCAGGGGAAGCCATCAGGAATTTCCAGGCCGTCCTTAAAAAGAATTCAAAAGCCTATCATGCCCGATATTATATCGGAGAAGGTTATCAGAATCTGAACCAGAATGATAAGGCAGAAGCATCTTTTAAAATTATTGTAAACCTGAAGGAGAGGAAGCCATCATCGGACCGGTCCGTGCGGGAAGATTATTTCCCTTTGAGAACCTACGCAAAATACCAGCTGGCACAGATTTACATCAATACAGCGCGGATTGACGAGGCCGAAAAAGCGCTCATGGAGATCATCCGGGGTCAGAATTCATTTGGCCCGGCTTACCGTTTGCTGGGTAATGCATACAGCCTGAAAGGAGATAGCGCTTTGAGCAGGAAATACAAGATCCGTGCCGGAGACCTGCTCGATTTTAAGCCTCCTGTGGATACTTTGGCTGACCGACTTACCCTGATTTCAAGATCGGACCTCTATGTGCTGAAAAAAATAGATGAAGCGGAACGATCCGTATATCCTGACTGGGCATTGACCCTGGCCAGAAACGCCATGAAAAACATACCGGGCAACAAGTATTTGTTATCCAAAGCCATAAAACTCCATCTGAAGATGGGTTCAGGCAAACAGGCCCTGTTGTATCTGAATCAACACCTTGCTGATTTTTCAGCTGATTTCAACGAATTAAAGGAAACCGGTAATCTGCTTTATGACAGGGGGTATTATCCGGAGTCGTTGAATTATTACCGCAGCGCACTGAAAATTAAACCGGAGGACCCGGAGGTTCAGGCAAGCCTGGTATTGGCCATGGTAAATGCAGGAGACAAAAAGCAGGCTGTGGATCTGCTCGATGAACAGGTTGGGCAGTATAAAGGAAATCCTAAAGTTCTTGCCAATGCCGTTTATGTGATGTTAACCCTGCAGGAAAAAGAAAAGGCCAGGTCCTTTTTGTCCCAGCTCAGACAGCTTTCGCCGTCGGGTCCAAAAACCTATCAGCTTGGCGGAATCATGGCCGAACAGGATGGCAAAGTGCAGGAAGCGATAATCCTGTATGCATCAGCCATTAAGGGGAATCCCAAGGACTTTGTCAGTATCCAGTCACTCAGTGAAATACTGATGAGGCAGAGATTGTGGACCCAACTGATCCGTCATTTGGAGAAAGCATTGGAATACAATCCCAATGAGCCCTATCTGCTTGAAAGACTGGGCACCCTGCTGGTCACCTGTCCAGATGTGAAACTCCGGGATTATTCGTTGGGAAGGGAGTATTCGGAAAGGGCATTCATTCATAAGGCCAGTACTCCTGAAATCGTTTTATCGGCAGGCCGTACCATAGCCGAGGCCTATGCTGCGCTGGGGGATAAAAACAGTGCGAGAATTTACATGAGTCAGATCCTGGAAATGGCAACAAGTCAGAACGCTCCTGAAGAATTCACCGAAGCGATCCGGGAAAGAATGAAGACGTTAAACTGATCAGTTGCCTGGAAGGAATTTTATACCGTAAAAAACATGAAGAAGAGGATTCTGCTGAATGTTTCCTGGTTGGTTGTCAGTTTAATGATCCTTGCTTTTTTGGTAAAGTTTTTAGTTGACATGCCGTTCAGGAAACAACTTCCGCCATTGCCTGATTTGCAGAACCTGTCATCACCAGTACGGGAACAGATCAACGAAGCCTTTAAAAGGACACGTCGCAATCCGACACCGGAAAATCTGGGTAACCTGGGGATGGTTTATCATGCAGCCGTATTTTATGAGCAGGCGGCCCGGTGTTATCAGTTGGCGGTAAGGAAGAGCAAATCGGGATGGATCTGGAATTACTATCTCGGGTATTTGTATCGCGAAATGGGTGAATCCGATGCTGCCCTTGAAAACTTCAACAGGGTCATTCAGATAAATCCGAAGGTGTTTCATGCCTGGTATTATGCCGGTGAGGAATACCAAAACATGGGGAACAGCGACCAGGCAGAAAAGGCTTTTGGCAATATTGCCAATCCCGAAAAAATGCCATTGCAGGGGAAGTCAACTACAAGAAATGACTATTTTCCCCTGAGTGTATATGCGAGGTTCCAGATGGCTAAAATATATCACGGGACTGGCCGGATAGATAAGGCAGAACAAACACTGAAGGAAATCATTGAGAACAGCCGGTCATTTGGTCCGGCATACCGGCTTTTGGGCACTGTATACCTTCTGAAGGACGATTCGCTTTCGGGCAAACGCTTTATAGTAAGGGCAAATGATCTTGCTGCTTATGCACCTCCGGTAGATACGCTGGTTGACAAGTTGATGCTTTTATCAAGATCGGCCCTGTACCTGTTGAAGAATATTGATGAGGCAGAAAAGAGCGTCTATCCGGAGTGGGCAATGAGACTGGTTAATCATGCCCTGTTGTATATTCCTGAAGATAAATACCTGATATCCAAGACCGTTAAGCTCTATCTGATGATGGATCGCGGTAAACTGGTTTTACCGTATCTTGATCAGCATCTCCGGCAATATCAGGAGGATTTCACCGAATTAAAGAGTGTTGGGGACCTGTTGTACAAGAAGGGTTTTTATACGCAATCGATCCGTTATTATCATCAGGCCCAAAAGCTGCGACCGGGGGACGCTGAGGTACAGAGCTGTCTGGTCCTGTGCAACTGGTATAACGGCGGAAGGACAGAAGCCCTGGACCTGTTGAATGAATTGCTGGAAAGCAATAAAGAGAATCCCGGTATACTTGCCGATGGAGCGGGTCTTTTACTGAATCTCGGGCAAAAGGACAGGGTACCCTACTATTTGAACCTGCTCGATCACCTTTCGCCATCCGGTCCGAAAGTTTTAAAACTTAAAGGAATGATGGCCGAACAGGAGGGCAGGCTTCAGGAAGCCACCACCTGGTATGACCAGGCCCTGAAAGGAGATCCTGAGGATTTAACCACCATACGCTTGTTGGGCAATGTCCTGGTGCAGCAGAAACTCTGGGACCGATCTATCCGACATTTCAGAAGTGCACTGGCCTATTACCCCAATGAACCCTATTTGCTGGAAAGGCTTGGAACACTGCTGGTATCCTGTCCGGATCCAAAGCTGAGAAACCTTTCCGAAGGAAGGGATTTTTCGGAAAGGGCCTTCATTCATACCACCAGTCATTCCTCGACCCTGATCTCTTCGGGAAGAAGCCTTGCAGTCGCCTATGCGGCGCTGGGAGATTACAAAAATGCTGCTGATTTTATGAGAATGACCATTGATCTGGCCCGGCATGAAAAGCTCCCGGCAGAAAGTCTGGCAGGGCTGGAAAAACTTTATAACCATTACCGCAGCTTAGCCGGGAGAAAGGATTCCTTTTAAAGGTACATTTTTGCCTCATTTCAGTCCACCGGGACGATCAGTCATGATCCCCTTGTTTACATAAACCGGGTGAATATGTTTCCGCAATGATTTGCGGTTCAGTTCAAACCATATCCCGGCCAGTGCGGTAACAATGCCTCCCATGAGCAGTGTGCCGGCAATCCCTATACCACTGGCAATGCTTCCGGCGATGAGATTCCCTATGGGTACGGTTCCCATTAACGCCATGGCATAAAAACTCATTACCCGGCCACGTTTATCTTCATCGGCAAGGGCATGCAGCATGGTGTTGATGGCCGCTATGCAAAGGATCATGGAAAGCCCGGCAAAGAAGAAGACGATCAGGGAAAGAAAGAGGGTATTGCGAAAAGGATGCCAGAATGATCGTCAGTCCCAGCAGAACGGTAAAGATGGATATGATCTTGCCCAGGCCCAGTATGGATTTACGGGCTGCCAGATAAATTGCGCCGGCGAGGGCTCCTGCACCCAGGGCAGACATCAGAAATCCAAGCGTATCCGACCCGCCGTTCAGGATATCCTTGGCATAGGCAGGCATCAGCACCATAAACGGAAGTCCGGTCAGACTTAACGCAGCCAGAATCAGCAGCAAGGTTCTAATCGGAACGGAATGGAATGTGTACCGGAGTCCTTCCGCAAAGCTTTCCCTGAGGTTGACAGTTTTCAATACGATGGATTTTTCCGGAATTTTTATCTGGAGGAGCGCATAAATTACAGCGATAAAGCTTACCGTGTTTAACAGGAAACATACGCCTTCCCCGACCAGTGCGATGGTAATGCCGGCAATGGCAGGCCCGATCAACCGGGCGCCGTTAAAAAGAGCCGAATTTAAGGCAATGGCGTTACCCAGGTCCTCCTGTTTTTCAATCAGATCAACCACAAGCGATTGCCGGGCAGGAGCCTCGAATGCACTGATAATGCCAAAAAGAATACTCAGCGTAAAAATATGCCAGACCTCAATAAATCCCAGCAATACCAGGAGCGCCATGGACAATGACTGCAGCAGGAACAGGCTTTGGGCAAAAATCATTATTCTGAGCCGGTTGAATCGGTCGGTGAGCACTCCGGTAAAGGGGGACAGTATGAAGTTTGGTATTTCGCTGGAGAAAGCGATTAATCCGAGCAGAAAAACTGAGCCTGTCAGCCGGTACACCAGCCAGCTCAGGGCAATATTCTGCATCCAGGTCCCTATGAGTGAGATTCCCTGACCGGTAAAATACAACCTGTAATTTCGCGACCGGAGTGACGAAAAAATGCTTTTTATCGTAGCCAAATCTCTGGGGGCAAAACTCATAAGTGTTTTTTAAGGCTGGGGTAATAAATGGTGACGCAAAATTAGAAAACAGTTTTAATTTTTGTAAAACAAATGGTTTTATATACTTTTAGGTCTTCTAGCAGGAACATTAAAAAGCGATGCAACATGAAAAATAAATTTAGTCTTAGTATAGCGCAATTGGCGGATATAGCCAACGATTTGACAAAGAAAATAGTAGCGGGGATGCAAAAGGACGGTACAGAGATCAAATGTATTCCTACTTACATTCATCCCAAAAAGGATCGAATTAAGGGCAATGCAACCGTTATTGATCTCGGAGGTACCAATTTCAGGGTTGCCACGGTGTCAGTCGGGGATAAGACCACAATTCCCGGATCAGCAGAAAGAGATATTACCGAAATGAAAAAGGACGGTTTTACCCAGGAGGACCTTTTCCATGCCCAGGCAAAAACCATGGAGCAGCTGGATATTCCTTCCGGTACTCCCATTGGGTATTGCTTTTCCTATCCGGCAAAATGTCTGATCGATGGAGATGCCGAGCTGATAAAATGGACCAAGGGTGTTCATATCAAAGAAATGGAAGGTAAGCCCATTGGCAAACCCCTGTTGGATTACCTGAATAAAAATACGCGCAACAAATTCACCAGTATCAAGGTCCTGAATGATACCATTACCAGTCTTTTTGCCGGTCTGTTAAATCCCGGGTATGACGCATACATTGGCATCATCGTAGGCACAGGTACCAATATGGCCGCTTTCTTCCCGTCGGATTATATCCCCAAGCTCGGGAGCATGGGTGGCTGGCAGGGCGAGACTCCGGTGAACCTGGAATCGGGTAACTTTTATCCGCCTCATCTTACCGCCATGGATGATGAAGTAGATGCCCAGTCGGATAATAAAGGCGGACAGCGGTTTGAAAAGGCGGTATCCGGAATGTATCTGGGAAGGGTTTTCAGAGCTGCCTTTCCGGGAGAGAAGCTGGATGAATGTCTCAGTGCTGCGGATCTTTCAAAAATGATCAACAATCCCTTCCAATACAAGGAAGAGTATGTGGAGACCGCCTATCAGATCTATGAACGTTCGGCCAGGTTGGTGGCCGCATCACTGGCAGGACTGGTCCAAAACCTCCATGATGCCAATCCAAAAATCAGACGTGTGCAGGTACTCGCCGAAGGCAGCCTGTTCTGGAGTAAGATCAGCACCGGAAAAGCCTCCTATGCCGATGTGGTGAATAAAAATCTTAAGGAAATATTGAGTGCTTTGGATCTTCAGGATATTGAGGTAACCATTGCACAAATGGAAAATGCCAATCTGATTGGTGCTGCCATGGCAGTATTGTCATGATATTTCTTTGAATTCTGACCCATTTAGGGTATATTTATTATCATCAAGCATCAACTAAAACGATTAACTTCATACTATGAAAACTTCAAGAAGGACTTTTCTAAAGACGGGCACGCTGGCATTGGCCGGTGTAGCTGTCCTCCACCAGCGGGTTCTTGCATCCGGGAAACCGGCAAGGATGGTTGGTGTGCAGTTGTATTCCATTCGCGATGACATGGCCAAAGATCCGCTGGGATCGCTGAAACAATTGGCCGACATGGGGTATGTTTACCTGGAACATGCCAATTACGTCGACCGCAAGTTCTATGGTTATCCGGCCGGCGATTTCAAGAAGATACTCGATGATCTGGGTTTGAAAATGGTGAGTGGCCATACGGTCATGGGACCGCAACACTGGGACGAAACCAAAAAGGATTTTACCGACGCCTGGAAATATACGGTGGAAGATGCGGCCGTACTTAAACAGCAATATGTGATCAGCCCCTGGATGGACGAGAGCATGCGGAACAACTATGACAACCTGAAACGCTACCTGGATGTTTTCAACAAATGCGGGGAACTGTGCATCAAATCGGGGATGAAATATGGCTACCACAACCACGATTTTGAATTCAGCCAAAAACTGAACGATGAACAGGTGTTCGATATTATGATGAAGAATATTGATCCCAAGCTCGTTGTGGTGCAGTTGGACATCGGCAACATGTACAATGCAGGTGTCAAGGCACTGGATATTGTAAAAAAATATCCCGGCCGGTTTGAAAACATTCATGTGAAGGATGAAATTAAATCCAGCGGCGGCGAAGCAGAATATGAAAGCTGTATCCTCGGCGAAGGAGTTATCAGCTGCAAAGAGGTTGTTGACCTTGCCACCAAAATCGGGGGCACTACCTGCTATATTATCGAGCAGGAATCCTATCAGAACAAGACTCCTATGGAATGTGTGAAGCAGGATCTTGCGATCATGAAGAAATGGGGGTACTAATCCCGGATACCATACGGCGAAACCTGGAGTTTCGCCGTTTTTTTTAATAACGGATCAAAATGCCCAGGGAAGACACAATTCTGGAGGTCAGGGAAAATGCTGCCTTAATGCAGTTCCTGCTTCAAAATCTGAAGCATAAGAACCGCGATAACATCAAATCCCTTCTCCGCAACAAACAGGTATGGATCAGCGGGCAGGCCATTTCCCAGTTCGATCATGCCCTGCAGCCAGGTGAGCAGGTGGTGATCAAATGGGAGCAGGCAGCCATCGGCGACCTTTACCACGATCTCCGTATCGTATTCGAGGATGCGCATATGGTTGTTATTGATAAACAAGCCGGTCTGCTTTCCATTTCAGCCGGTACAGAACACCAGACGGCCTACAGCATTCTAAGCCAGCATGTGAAACTTCAGCATCCCGCTAATAAGATCTTTGTTGTCCATCGGCTCGACCGTGACACTTCAGGCCTGATGATGTTTGCCAAAAGTGAGGATGTTCAGGGCATATTGCAGAAATCCTGGCAAACCAGCATCAGTGAGCGCACCTATGTTGCTGTAGTGGAGGGAATGGTGAAAGAAGGAACGGGAACGATTCGTTCCTATCTTTTCGAAAGCAAGGCCTTTATTGTGCACTCGAGCCAGGACCCGGCCAAAGGCGAACTGGCCATCACACATTTCAAAACACTAAAGAGCAGCAAAGAATTTTCCCTTTTGGAAGTAAGTCTTGAAACCGGCAAGAAGAATCAGATCAGGGTGCATTTGCAGGATATCGGTCATAGCATTGCCGGCGATAAAAAGTATGGTGCTGCCGGAAATCCTTTAGGTCGACTGGGCCTGCATGCCAGTGTGCTGGCTTTCAAACACCCGATAACCGGGGAATCCCTCCGCTTCGAGTCGAAAATACCCGGAAAGTTTCTCCGGCTGTTTAAGTGATACAAACGATGAGCAGTTACCTTCAGGTTGAGAATGCCTCCAAATCATTCGGCGATTTAAACCTCTTCAACAACCTTACATTCGATGTGATTGAGGGGCGAAAGGTTGCCCTGATCGCGAAAAACGGGACCGGCAAAACAACCCTGCTGAACATCCTGGCGGGAAAGGATTCCTTTGATTCCGGCAGCTATTATGTCAACAAGGATATTAAAATAGGATACCTCGAGCAGGATCCTCAGTTCGATCCCCGTCTTACCTTGTTTCAGGCCGTATATGGGGCTTCCGGGCGAGTTGATGGAGACGGTGCGGAATTATGAGCTCGCTTTGCATCTGCACCACCATAAAAAGCTGGAAGAAGCTTCTGCCCAAATGGATTTTCATCAGGCATGGGATCTCGACGCTAAAATCAAGCAAATGCTGGGTATCCTCAAACTCGCTGATGAAGAGCAATTGGTAGGGACCCTCTCGGGCGGGCAGGTAAAACGCCTGGCACTGGCAGTGGCCCTGATCAACGAACCTCATTTGCTGATTCTCGATGAGCCAACCAATCATCTCGACCTCGATATGATAGAGTGGCTGGAAGAATACCTGCTAAAATCACAGGTTACCCTGCTGATGGTCACGCATGACCGTTATTTCCTCGACCGCATCTGCAATGAGATCATAGAAATAGATGAAAAATCGGCTTTTTCCTACAAGGGGAATTACTCCTACTTTCTTCAGAAACGTGATGAACGCCTGCTCAACAAAGCCCAGCTTACCGAAAAAGCGCAAAACCTCCTCCGCACCGAGCTCGAATGGATGCGCCGCATGCCCAAGGCACGCACAACAAAAGCCAAATACCGCATCGATGCCTTTTATGATCTGAAAGAACAATCGGAATACCGGCGGAATGACCGCCAGGTAGAGATCAATGTGCACTCGTCCCGACTCGGGAATAAAATACTGATGCTTGAAAATATCTCCAAGCGTTTTGATAATACGGTGATTCTTGACAATTTTTCCTACAAATTCTCGCGGGGTGAAAAGGTGGGTATTATCGGGCGTAACGGAGCAGGGAAGACAACCTTCCTGGATATCATTACCAACCAGCTGCAACCCGATTCAGGCAGGCTGGACCAGGGTGAAACCGTTGTTTATGGTTATTACCGGCAACAAGGCATTGATTTTAAACCCGGACAAAGGGTCATTGATATCATGCGGGATATTGCCGAAGTGGTTACCCTGGGCGACGGCCGTCAGCTATCGATCATCCAGTTTCTCAATCATTTTCTGTTCACCCCGGAAATGCAGTATGTACAGGTTGAAAAATTAAGCGGCGGAGAGAGACGCCGGCTTTATCTGATGACCGTACTCATGCGCAATCCGAACTTTCTCCTCCTCGATGAACCAACCAACGATTTCGATATCGTTACACTGAACGTTCTTGAAGAATATCTTTCCAAATTCGGGGGTTGCCTGATCATTGTTTCGCACGACCGGTTTTTTATGGACAAACTTGTGGATCATCTTTTTATTTTCGAAGGAGACGGCGCCGTATATGATTTCCCCGGTAATTACAGCGATTATCGTGCATCACAGAAGCAGCAGGAAATTGAAGCCCGTCGCAGTGAACCGCAAGCCATGGACAAACCAACGGGCAGCACCACAAAAGACACGGAAAGTCCTATAAAGAAAAAACTTACCTTCAAGGAGAAAAAAGAATTGGAAGAGCTCACGAGTGCCATAGAAGAACTCGAAAAGGAAAAATCGCTGCTCGAATCTTCGCTCTATAGCGGTACATTAAATGCAGAGGAGTTGGTTGCCAAATCAAACCGCATCGGGGAACTCATACGACTCATTGACCGGAAGACCGATCGTTGGATGGAGCTGAGTGAGCAGGAAGGATAGCTTCCGGAATTTTTTTATCATTTTGATAATCAAAACATGTTAAACTTTGTTATACAATAAAATAGAAACAGGATTACCGGTTTTCTCTTTCATTGATAGTTTAGTTTCCAAAACAATTAACATGTTCTATTATGAAAAAACCAGTTTTTAAACCGGGCCTTTTCGTTCTGGTTCTTGCTTTGGCAACATTTTCGGCTGCTGCCCAGAATACAGATGAAATAAAGGCCAAAATTGAAAAGATCAACAAAGAATTACAGAAAGCCATGGTCAATGGCGATGTCTCCGTTGCACTGTCGTATTATGCCGGTGACGCTGTTTCATTGCCCAATTACAGCAAAATGGCGCAAGGGTTAGAGGCCATAAAAAAATCGAATGAAGGGATGATGACCAGTGGTATGAAGATCAATTCATTTGAAACCAATATTACCATGATTAATACCTGCAATAATATGATTGCCGAGGTAGGAACCTATAAGATGAGTATGACAATGACCGGCGTGCCCAATGCCATGGAAGATACCGGTAAGTACATCACCATTTGGGAGCAGCAAAGCGACGGTTCGCTGAAAATCAAGCTCGAAATGTGGAATACAGATAGTTACCCCATGGGAGGTAACTGATAGATAACCGGTAATCCTGATGATTCCTGTAACAGCCGGGATTGACCTCAATTCCGGCAGAAATGTCCGACGAGAATTTAATCTCATAAGTCATGCCAATCTGAAATTTTTAATAAATTGTTTAATTTTACATGGTAAGCGTTCAGGAGCTTGAATATTATATTGATTGAAGATCTACATTCAGAATATGGTTTGCATCCGGTGCAAAATGGTGGTGAAATCCGAACTTGAAAAACTTGGATTGCATTATACCACTGTAGAGTTGGGTGAAGCCGAAATCAGGGAGGATATTTCCGCAGAACAGCTTCAACTGCTTGGCACTGCCCTTAAAAAGACCGGACTTGAATTAATGGATGATAAAAAAAGTATACTGGTTGAGAAAATTAAGACCATTATCATTGAACTGGTCCATTATACTGATGAACAAATCAAAACTAATCTTTCTGATTACCTGAGCGAAAAGCTCAATCTCAATTACACCTACCTGGCCAATCTCTTTTCCGAGGTAAAAGGGACTACCATTGAGAAGTTTTACCTGGCACATAAAATAGAAAAGGTAAAGGAACTGCTGGTGTATGATGAGCTCAATCTTACCGAAATTGCCTACAAACTGCATTACAGCAGTGTGGCCCACCTGTCAAACCAATTCAAGAAAATGACCGGGCTGACCCCATCTTACTTCAAGAATATGAAACATAAGAGGCGCAGTGCTTTGGGCGATGTGTGAATGATGTAACATATTTCCAAAGTTGTGTAATGTTTCTCGTGGTAAACGGTTGCACCTTTGTGGTGTAATTTGATATTCCTAAGAAGCCAATCTTATCAACGGCAGGATGAAAGATCATCCGTTAATTTTCATTTTTAACGTTTATGTTGGCAAATAAATTGGAAAGAATGGATAACAATGAGGTTGAAAAATCAATAGCGCATATTGTGGTCGAGATCATTGAATATGTTCCCAATGCGGTTGTTATTAAATCAATTATAAAGAAATCAACCGGGAATATCAGTGCGGTCTCATTTGATACTGGTGAAGCCCTGGCTGAGAAAATGATTCCATTCGACACTTTTGTGCAGATCATCGATGGCAAGGCTGAGATCGTCATTGATGGGATATCGAATTTATTGAGTACCGGTCAATCCATTATTATACCGGCCCATTCATCAAATACTGTAAAAGCTAATGAACGGTTCAAAATGATTTCAACCATCATCAAAAGCGGATATGAATAATCGGCTTATATCAATGCATACTAAACTGAACAAAACGTCACTTCCAAACAATTTGATAATATTCATTAAATAAAACATCATGGGAAATTTACTTTATTACATCGCAGTAATCCTGCTGATAGCATGGGCAGTCGGATTTATTGGCTTCAGTGCCGGAGGTCTTATACACGTTCTTCTCGTCATTGCAATAATTGCCATATTATTTAGGGTAATTCAAGGGAGAAAAGTCCTGTAAAATTTACCAAGGTCATTAAAAATAATTGAGTCCACTCCGTTGGGAGCGGACTCATCATTTATAAATAAGATTATGAGTTCAGGAAAAGTATTATTAGGAGTATTGGCTGGTTTTGCTGCCGGTGCATTATTGGGGATCTTAATTGCTCCCGAAAAAGGGTCTGATACCCGAAAGAAGCTCTCCAAAAAGGGAGATGACTTTGCAGAAGCACTAAAAGAAAAATTCAATGAATTTCTTGACAGTGTCAGTGAAAAATTTGAAGAGGTAAAGGAAGAAGTTACCGACTTTGCCGAACAGGGTAAAGCCAAATCAAAAGAGGCTGAAAAGGACACCAAAACTGCCACAGGCTAAAGTCATGGAAAGCAATGCGAAGTTGATTGAATCACTGCTGGAAAGAGTTGCTGATTACGGCAAAACAAGCTATGAACTGGTAAAGCTAAAAGCCCTGGACAAATCATCGGATGTTGTTTCCTCCTTCATACCGAAGGCAGTTGTCCTTGTCTTTATGGCGTCATTCCTGCTCTTTTTCAATTTGGGATTGGCTTTCTGGCTGGGTGAAATCCTTGGCAATATTTATTTTGGTTTTTTTGTGGTAGCTGCTTTTTACGGTATTGCAGCTCTTGTCATACATTTCTTTATGCATAAATGGCTTAAAAAGGTTGTTGGCAATTCTATCATTAAACAAGTGCTTCAATAAAATCTTATGGAAAATATTACTTCCATTACACGGCTTAAAAGTGCCATTCAACTATTAGAGGCTGAGCACGCTAAGAAGGGTATGCTGTTGAAAGAGCATTTCTACTTTACCTGCAAGAAATTGGAGCCTGTAGGTCTTCTCAGGAGCTCATTGGATGATGTGTCCTCTTCGCCCAATCTGATCGGGAGTATTTTAAGTACTGTCATTGGTTTGGGTACCGGGTATTTCTCAAAGAAGTTGGTTGTAGGGGCATCAGTCAGCAGTTTTAGAAGGCTGTTGGGTTCAGTTTTGCAGTTTGGTATTACAAACGTTATTGCCCAGCATCCCGACGCTATTAAATCATTCGGCCGGGTTATCATCCAGCATATTCTTCGCAAAAAAGTCATAAATCCCGACAAGCCATGATCCTTAAGGAATTAAAGTTACCCTTCTACTTAAAGATCATTGCTTTGGTCATTGGCTTTCTTGCCTTGCTGGTGATATTGTACCTCGCTCAGGGAGTAATAATTCCACTTGTTTTCGCCATCATCATTGCCATCTTACTGCACCCGGTCGTGAATTTTTTTGTACGGATAAGGATAAACCGGGTAGTCGCTATAATTATTACATTACTCCTTACATTTTTAATCATTGTCGCGTTTGGTGCTCTTTTATTTTCACAGGTAAGCCGTTTTAGCGAATCATGGCCGGTCCTGGTTGACAAGTTTACCGGAGTGCTTAACCAAACCATCACCTGGGCTTCGGGTTATTTCGACATTAACCCAAAAAACATCCATGAATGGATTACAAAAACCAAAGAAGAACTTATCGATACCAGCGGCGCAGCTATTGGTCAGACAATTGTTAATGCAGGCAGCGCTTTGGTGATATTGCTTTTAATTCCCGTTTATGTTTTTATGATATTGTTTTACCAACCGCTCTTACTTGATTTTATTCGCAAACTCTTTGGCACGAACAACCAAAGTCAGATGAGCGAAATAATTACCAAGACCAAAACGGTTATTCAACGCTATCTTATCGGACTGGTCATTGAAGCTGTTATTGTCGCAACACTATATACCCTGGCTCTTTTGATACTTGGGATTGAATACGCTATCCTGCTGGGTATTATTGGTGCATTGCTCAACCTCATTCCGTACATCGGAGGCCTCGTAGCAGTGGCATTACCCATGATGGTGGCATTGGCTACCAAATCCACGGCCTGGTATGCCGTGTACGTTATGGCAATTTATTATTTCATCCAACTGATAGACAATAATATTATCGTTCCCAAAATAGTTGCCTCAAAAGTAAAAATCAATGCGCTTTTCTCCATAATGGTGGTAATCGTCGGAAATGCATTATGGGGTATTCCGGGCATGTTTCTTTCCATACCGCTCCTGGCCATTGTCAAACTTATTTTCGACCATATCGAGCCGTTAAAGCCCTGGGGATTTTTATTGGGCGACACCATGCCTCCATTGTTAAAAATCAAACCAATTTTTAAAAAAGCTAAAATTAAAACTGAATGATAGAAGTTAAAAAAGAAGGCATTTTATTAAGAAAGACCGAATTGGAATTTGAAAATGAAGGCGTTCTGAATCCCGCAGTGATCCGCGAAGGCGACAGCGTTCATCTTTTTTACAGGGCAGTTCAAAAAGGAAATCATTCAAGTATCGGATATTGCAGGCTGGATGGTCCGTTGACTGTTGCTGAACGGTGGGATAAGCCTATCATGGTCCCTGAATTCGACTATGAATCGCATGGGGTTGAAGATGCCCGGATAGTGAAGATTGAAGATCTTTTTTACATGACCTATACCGGATACGATGGCACCAATGCCCGCGGGGCTTTGGCTACTTCAAAAGATTTAAGGCATTTTAAAAAACAGGGAATCATTGTTCCTCCCATTACCTATGCTGAATTTGTATTCCTGGCAGAATCGGCCGGCAAAGTGAATGAAAATTATTACCGAATCATAAGTTTTATTACCAGGAAGCAGATCCTGAAAAAAAAATAATGTTGTGGGATAAAAATGTGGTTTTCTTTCCCCGGAAAATCAATGGATAAATTGGTGTTTCTTCACCGGATCAGGCCCGGCATTCAGATTGTTTCTGTAAATAGCCTGAAAGAACTCACCAGGGAATTTTGGGAAAATTATTTTCTCAACCTGCAGGACCATATTGTCATGGATCCGGTTCATCCACATGAGTCAAGTTACATTGGCAGTGGCTGCCCTCCGATAGAAACAGAGCACGGATGGCTGTTGATATACCATGGCGTGGAAGAAACCAGGAAGGGGCTTGTTTATTCAGCCTGTGCGGCGCTACTGGATTTAAATGATCCGTCGAAAGAACTTGCCCGGTTGCCTTATGCCTTGTTTTCACCTGAATATGAATGGGAATTGCAAGGTGAAGTGAATAATGTGGTTTTCCCACCGGTACTGCGTTGTTTGGGAATACATTGTTTATTTATTATGGCGCGGCGGATACACAAATTGCCTGTGCTTCTGTGAGTTTATCCGCATTATTGGCAGAATTATTAACTTATACCGGAAGAGATGAAAAATGAAATCGTTGCCTTCAAGTTCGATAAATATAATATGAATCAAATATCGTTGACTGATTTGGAAGGTGTTCCTATTCCAGGATCAAGCCTAAAAGCAATAAATATGTGCGCAAAGAAGAAATTATAAATGATCTGGCTGAAATCCTGTTTATTACCTCCTATCCACCAAGGGAATGCGGCATTGCAACCTATTCGCAGGATCTGATCAAAGCGCTGAATAATAAATTCAGCAATTCATTATCTATAAAAGTTTGTGCACTGGAATCAGGAGAAGCGAATTATCCCTATCCCGGATGAAGTAAAATATATCCTTAAAACATCCTTGGTGGCCGAATATGAAAAACTGGCCGAAAAGATCAATAAAGACCATAACATTAAAATCGTCCTGATCCAGCATGAATTTGGATTTTTTAAAGCGCAGGAACAAGCATTTCTGCAGTTTCTATATGAACTTACAAAGCCGGTTGTCATTGTTTTTCATACAGTATTGCCTCATCCCGATGAACAGTTAAAATCAAAGATAAAAAGTATTGCTGCTGCCTGTGAATCAATTATTGTAATGACCCATAATTCAGCTGAGATTTTAATGAATGATTATGGTCTGCCGCAGCAAAAAATATCAGTGATTGCTCACGGCACCCACTTGGTTCCGCATTTAAGTAAAAAATTTCTAAAAAGAAATATGGACTAAAAGGCAGGAAAGTTCTTACAACATTTGGCCTGCTGAGTTCGGGAAAGAGTATTGAAACTACATTGAAGCATTGCCGGCAATTGTAAAGACCAGTCCTGAAGTAGTTTTCCTGATCATTGGTAAAACCCATCCGAAGTAGTGAAAACGGAAGGAGAAAAATACCGGAAATGCTTGAGGAAAAAGTAGTGCTTAATAAATTAACCCGATCATGTCAAGTTCATTAACAATTATCTGGCGTTGCCCGATTTGCTGGAATATTTGCAGCTCACCGATATTTATCTGTTTACAACAAACGATCCGAACCAGGCAGTAAGCGGAACATTTTCCTATGCCATGAGTTGCGCCTGCCCGATCATTTCCACTCCTATTCCTCATGCAAAGGAAGTATTGACTGAGGATACAGGAATTATTTTTGATTTTCGCAACTCGCAGCAGTTGGCCGATGGCGTTATTCGTTTACTTAACAATGAGCCGTTGAGAAAGAATATCAGTTCAAATACCCTGCAGAAAATAGTATCCACAGCCTGGGAAAATTCGGCCGTTGCTCATGCCATGTTGTTCGGAGAAAATTGCCGGCGAAACAATCTCCATACGTTACAATTTACCGGCCATCAACCTGGATCACCTGAAACAAATGACAACCGAAACCGGGATCATTCAGTTTTCAAGAATCAACCAGCCGGATATTGATTCGGGATATACCCTGGATGATAATGCCCGGGCACTGGTTGCCATGTGCATGCATTACAAATTAACAGGTGATTTGTCAGATGTGGATTATATTCAAAAATATCTCGAGTTTTATAGATCATTGTCTGCAACCGACTGGTGATTTTCTAAATTATGTAGATAAGGACGGTAAATTTACCGCTCAGAATAAGACGATAATTTGGATGATGCAAATGGAAGGGCTATCTGGGCTTTAGGTATACCGTATCATTCATGGGAATGATCCCCTGGGAGATCATCTCAGAGGCTAAATCCATCCTTGAAAAATCGCTGCCCCGTTTAGATACAGTACATTCAACACGGGCAATGGCTTTCGTAATAAAGGGGTTATATTATTATAACAGGGCAATGAAGTCACCTAAAAATCTTGTTCTCCTGAAAACATTCGCCAATCGTCTGGTTCAGATGTACAAGCATGAATCAAACGAAAAATGGGAATGGTTTGAGGGTTATCTGACCTATGCCAACAGCATCTTGCCCGAGGCCATGTTATATGCCTGGCTGATAACCGGAGATAAATTGTACAAAGACATTGCCCGATCGTCCTTTAATTTTCTGCTGTCAAAGACTTTTAATGAAAACGGGATTGAAGTGATTTCCAACAAAAAATGGCTGCAAAAAGGACAGGAAGCGGGCCCTGTGGCTTTAGGCGGAGAACAGCCCATTGATGTTGCCTATACCATTATGACGTTAAGCAGATTTTACGATGAATTTGCGGATGAGGATTACCGCCTGAAAATGGAGACGGCATTCAACTGGTTTTTGGGGAATAACCGGTTGCACCAGATTATTTATAATCCTTGCACCGGCGGTTGTTACGACGGACTGGAGGAGACTCATGTGAACCTCAACCAGGGTGCCGAGTCAACAGTAAGTTACCTGATGGCCAGATTGACCATGGAGAAGTATAACATTATTGACCATGTAGATAAGGTCCCCTTTTTATAATCGTATAGCAATACTTAATAAAACATGAAAATATAGTCATTCCATCCACATGTGAATGATGTAACAATTATCCTGAATTGTATAATGCTTTCTATCGCCATTTGAACTAAATTTAGAGAGGCACTTAAATTCCAAAATGGTATACAAACTAATCTGAAGATTATGAAAAACTTATTATTGGTCGGCGCGGTAGTTCTTATTATCCTCTGGGCAGTTATGTTTTTCTTTTTCAAGATCGGGGATGTTGCCCATATTATACTGGCCATAGCAGGCATTATTATACTTTTCCGGTACAGTATGGGCCGTGTTATCATGTAAAGTTTTGTATTACACGGTTTTTTTAAACAACGATTTATTCACTTTATAACAAATAAGAATGAACCAGGAATTTGACATCCATTATTGGAATGACATTAAAGGAAAACTCAAACAGGAATATCCCCTGTTAACAAATTCAGATCTGCATTGGAGAAACAGTACCATCGATGATTTGCTGAAAACGATTGCAGATAAGCTGGGAAAAACAAAAAGGGAACTTGAGGCGACAATTGAAGGGTTATA
This sequence comes from uncultured Bacteroidales bacterium, assembly GCA_963800645.1. Lineage (GTDB taxonomy): Bacteria > Bacteroidota > Bacteroidia > Bacteroidales > UBA10428 > UBA5072. The sequence goes on from CAWDBX010000006.1 coordinate 88,970, forward strand.
ACCTGGTTTATGCACTCTTCCAGTATTTCACCGGATTATTCCGGTGATCGATAATGCTTTTATGTCCGGGTTATCGAACAAATGTCAGGTGCAGAACCACAGGAACTGAACTGGTAAATAACAGTGGTACAATTAGTGGGAATAATCCAATCTCACAGCATCCAAAAAGAAGACCAGACCGCAATTCTAATTAAAGGCCCGTTTATTCATAAAAACAGTTGACATTTTAATGGCTCACCCCGATGTTGAAACGTTATGGGCCGGCGGGACTATTCTGAGCCATCCTTCACGGAAGTTTTATCATGATTGGTTTGACATCCTCAGATTTTACATCGTTCAATTCTTTATCATGCAAAGCACATTAGAAATGTGTGAATGATGTAACTTATTGATAAAGTTGTGTAATACATATTAAATACAATGGGCTCACCTTTGTTCTGTCATAATCCGTTGAGTTGTCAAACTAAATATAAGCAAAATGATAAACAAGTCAGAACTAAAAGGAAACTGGAATGAGCAGAAGGGTAAGCTCAAAAAAGCATTTGGGGTACTTACCGACAATGATCTAATGTACGAAGAAGGCCAAAGAGACGAGATGCTTGGGAAACTTCAAATCAAGCTGGGTAAAACCAAAGAAGAACTACATTCCATTATTTCATCGCTTTAAACCATAGGGTTTATTTGAAAAGTCATCGTTTCTCGTTATACGCTGAACGGTGACTTTTTGGATTTATGGCTGGCCATCTGATCCTGTTGATTTAAATGATGAAAGGATGAAATCAAAAATTTGTCATGAGAAAACTTGTGCCTGTTATCAAAATAATCCCAAAACTGCGGGATGCAGCAATTAAGCAAACCATTAAGCTTAGTGAAAGAACCATTGGAAAAACTGAAAGCGCCAGCAATTTTCTGACAGAGTTGGCCGATTTCTTTTTATTCGTGTCGCGCACGACCAAAGAAACTTTTTCCCGTGAATTTGAATTCAGGGAGTTTTTACGTCAGTGTTTTCAAATTGGATATAAATCATTACCCCTTATTTCAGTAACCGGGATCATTATGGGTTTGGTCCTCACTATACAATCGCGCCCGGTACTTGTTGATTTTGGAGCAGTTTCAATGCTTCCCGGAATGGTAGCCATATCACTCATCAGAGAAATGGGTCCTGTAATAACTGCCTTAATATGTGCCGGAAAAATAGGCTCGGGCATGGGTGCTGAGCTAGGCTCGATGAAAGTAACAGAGCAGATTGATGCCATGGAAGTTTCATCTACCAATCCAATAAGATTTTTAATTGTTACCAGAGTATTGGCGGCTACACTGATGATACCTTTATTGGTATTATATGCCGATGCCCTCGGCATATTGGGTAGCTGGGCGGGAGCGAATATTAAAGGAAATGTGACTTTTGTGTTGTTTTTCACGCAGGCATTCAGTCATATTGATTTTATTGATTTTTTACCGGCTGTTATTAAAACCTTCTTTTTCGGTGCGGTGATCGGCTTCGTTGGATGCTACAAAGGATACACGGCAGGGCGAGGAACAGAGAGTGTGGGTATTGCTGCGAATTCAGCAGTGGTGCTATCATCATTGCTGGTGATCATAGTTGATCTGATTGCAGTTCAAATTACCGATATGCTATAATACGACAAGAACCACGAACGATATGAATACAACTCAAATATCACCCGCTAATTCGGGTAAAGTAAAAAACTTCCAACAGGTGATTGAAATTAAAAACCTCAGGAAGGGATTTGGGCAACAGGAAGTATTAAGAGATGTGTCGTTACAACTTTTTAATGGAGAAAATTTGGTGGTACTTGGAAAATCAGGTTCCGGAAAATCAGTCCTGATAAAATGTATTGTGCGTTTATTAAATGCAGACGAGGGAACAATTAATGTGTTTGGAGAAAATGTAAGTGGATTAAACAGTGATGATTTAGGAGAGTTAAGAAAAAAAATTGGTTTTCTTTTTCAGAGTGGTGCACTTTATGATTCCATGACTGTAAAACAAAATCTTGAATTTCCATTGCGAAGAATAAGAAAGAATCTTACTCCAAAAGAAATTGACGAAAAAGTAAGGGAAGCGCTGGAACATGTCGGTTTAGCTGATTCCATTGATAAGATGCCATCGCAGTTATCAGGCGGTATGCGTAAAAGAATCAGCCTGGCACGAACAATAGTTGTTGACCCTTTGATCATGTTGTACGATGAACCAACAACCGGTCTTGACCCGGCAACCTCTGATGAAATAAGTGCACTCATCAATGATGTTCAAAAAAAATATAAAACTTCTTCCATCATCATCACCCATGATATTGAATGTGCCCGTGCTACTGCAAACCGCGTTATTATGTTACACGAGGGTGAAGTTTATCAGGAAGGAAAATTAGAAAAGTTTGAAAAGTCAACGGACGCATTAATCAAATCATTTTTCAAATAATGAATCTATTAAGTTACAATATTAAACCCATAAAACTATGGATACGCACACACAAAAATTCAAAGTACGGTTAGGACTTTTTATTGCAGGAGGATTGATGCTTTTTGTAATTGCTATTTTTATAATAGGAAAGCAGAAAAACTTGTTTGATCCTGTTTTTAAACTTACTACTACTTTTTATAATGTAAGCGGATTAGAGGTCGGCAGTAATATCCGTTTCTCCGGAATTAATGTAGGCACTGTTGATAATATTAAAATAATTAATGATTCAACTGTACGGGTTGACATGTTAATTTTAAAAAAGGTACAGCAATTTATTAAAACAGATTGCAGAAGCAGGCATAGGTTCCTCAGGAATTATTGGTGACCGGATTTTAGTAATTACCCAGGGAAGTAATGATGCTCCTTTAGCAAAAGACGGGCAACAGATTGCCTCAAATGAGCCGGTTGAAACAGATGCCATCATGGTAAGTTTACAGGTAACTGCGGGTAATGCTGAAATTATTTCACAGCAACTGCAGAGATTATGTTTAATATAAACAGCGGAAACGGAACACTTGGCAGATTAATTCAGGATTCAACCATTGCAGAAAATTTTAATCAGACCATGATGAATCTTAAAAAAAGTTCCAAAGGATTGGATGAAAATATGAATGCAGCCAAGGAAAATTTCTTTTGAAAGGATATTTTAACAGGAAGGAAAAAGAAGCCGAAAAGAAGAAGGATGATGCTGAAGAAATAAAAGCAGATGAACAAAAAGTAATTGATAAAATGGAAAAATAATTGTTGAGGTAAAATGGAAATTTCAAAATATTCAATAACAGCAAATACCAATGTGGTTCAGAAATATTTTCATATTATTCTTGATAGCGCTTTTCGCAAGTGATTTTGCAATTGCACAGGAAACTCCTGCCAAAAAAGATTCAACCAACTTTATAAGGATATTGAATCCTATTCCAAACGAAGCAAGTTTACCAAGTTTATGTACCGTATGGTTTTTAAACCGGTTGCCACCAGTCCACCAAAAAAGAAAGTAAAAAAGAAAGGATATAAAAAACTGATACAAAAACCTTACAGTGCTTTTGAAGGAAAAACCATCCGGAATATTAACATTGAAACACTGGATCCGTTTGGTTATTCAATTACCGACACCAATGCAGCACCCAAAAGTTTTTTTCTAAAAGCCGGCAATAATTTGCATGTAAAATCTCAGCAAATCGCCATTCGAAACCTTTGCTTATCCGGCAAAATCAACTATTCGATTCCTTACTTGTAAAAGAATCTGAACGATTGGTGCGAGCAAGGGATATATACATGATGTTTCATTTTTCGTTAAAGTCACTTCAAAAAACTCCGATTCTGTTGATATTTTTATTCGCGAATTGGATAAATGGAGCCTTATTCCTAAGGTTTCAGCTTCCAATTCAGGCGTCACTATTAATTTAACGGATAAAAATTTTATTGGATTCGGTCACGAATCCAATAATGGTTTTGCCTGGTATAATACAACTGGTGAATTTGCTTACAATATAAACTATTTTATTCCCAACATCCGCAATACCTATATTAACTCAACACTGCATTTTAGCGAAGACCAGTTTAACAATTCCATCCAAGAGTTTTGCAGTTGACCGTCCGTTTTTTTCGCCCTTTGCAAAGTGGGCTGCAGGCGTTAATTTTACGCAGTTTCGCAAGGATTCCATTTATACAAGCGATTCGCTTTTTATGTCGCAGAATTTAAATTTAACGCACAGGATTATTGGGCAGGTAATGCCATACGGATATTCAAAGGGAATACAGAAAACAGCGCACCACCAATTTTATTTCTACCGTACGTTTTTTGCGAATCCGCTATCTCGAAAAACCAATTGAAATGTTTGACACGCAGCATATTTATTCCAATGAAGATTTTTACCTGGCAAGCATTGGAATCTCAACACGAAAATATGTGCAGGATAAATATATTTTCAAATTTGGCGTAACAGAAGATGTTCCCATTGGAAGAGTTTACAGCCTGACAGGTGGTTATCAGGTAAAAAATAATTCGGGCGGTATTATTTAGGAATGCGGTTTTCCATCGGCAATTATCATCAATGGGGATACCTGAGTTCCAATTTCGAATACGGAACCTTTTATTCGTGCATCACATAGCTGAACAGGGTGTTTTTACAGCAGGCGTAAATTATTTTACAGGATTAATTGAAATTGGGAAATGGAAATTCAGGCAATTTGTAAAACCACAGGTTACTATTGGCATAAACCGGTTCTCTTACGATAGTTTAACCCTCAATGAAGGTTATGGCCTGGATGGATTTAACAGTTCTACATTATCAGGTACCAGCCGCCTGTTATTTACATTGCAAACACAATCATATGCTCCCTGGAATTTTATCGGATTCCGTTTTGGCCCTTTCTTATTTATTCACTTGGCATGCTTGGAAATGCCGAAACAGGATTTAAAAACAGCAAAGTGTATTCGCAAATAGGGTTGGGGGTTTTAATTAAAAATGAAAACCTGGTTTTTAATACATTTCAAATATCCATTGCATTTTATCCATCAATTCCCGGCAAAGGACAAGATATTTTTAAAATAAACTCATTTAAAACAACTGATTTCGGTCTTCAGGGATTTTGAAATTGGAAAACCGGCCATAACAATATTTCAATGAAAAGGTAATTCCTTATAAATGTGTGAATGATGTAATTCTTTTAAAAAGTTATATAACAATTACCGGGATCATGTGAGTTACCTTTGAAATACACTTAAAAACCATTATTATGTCACTATTAACCATCTTCCTTGTATTGATTGTTGCAGGTGTTCTTCTATGGCTTGTAAATTCATTCATCCCCATGGACGGAAAGATCAAAAGGATCTTCAACATTGTGGTTGTGATTATTGTTATCGTTTGGCTTCTCAAGGCATTTGGACTTTTTAATTACCTGAAGGATATACATATTTAATATGAATATCAAAAGAATCTTTGGAGCGTTATTAACTGTCCTCGGTATTGGGGGTCTTATTTATGCTGCAGTTTTATTTGTAAATACCACGGGCGGGTCACACAACATTAAAGCACTTGTCATTTACGGCATTCTAGGTCTTGTATTCTTCTTTGCGGGCATTAGCCTGATACGCACCACAAGAGACGAAGCATAATGAGCGTTTAAAGTAGATTGTAGCCATAGTTATGGTACACTACCAGAACCTGATGCATCGGTTATTAATTGTTAAGATGAACTTAATACGATAAGGAGAAAACCATGGCAACACGAAGAATCACAACAAACAGAACAGCTTACTTTTTTATCGCACTTTTGGTTATCCTGGCAGCTTTTCTGCTATTAGGAGGCGGACCGTGGATAAAAGGAATGATGCATGAAGGCAGATCATTACAAGTGGCCAATTGGAATTGGGCTCAGATACTAATTTGTCTTGGCATTGGTTTCGTGCTTGGGTTGGTAGCCGGCAGGAGAAAATGGTGATCCAGGGCATTTACCTAAATGTCACAATCCATTAAAAACATTAGGGACAGATCAATCGTTAATGCCAATAATTGTTACCTTAGCCATATAAAGGTTGGCTGTGAGAATTTTACACAAAGACATAAAGCCTTTTTCACTCGTCATCTGTTTCTTATTCTGCTCTGGCACGATTCCACTTGCTGCCCAGCAGGTCAACTTTAAGCATTACACGGTAAAGGAAGGGATTTCGCAAAGCGAAATAAAATGCATTTATCAGGATTCTGAAGGTTTCATGTGGTTCGGAACCCAGAACGGATTGAACAAATTTGACGGGTATACTTTTGAGAAGTATTTTTATGATCCCGGTGATTCAACCAGCATTTCAAGCAACTGGATCTTTGGCATTACCGAAGATAAAAACGGAATTCTCTGGATAGGCACCAAGGGGGGGGTAAACACCTTTGATAAGAAGTCAGGTCGGTTTAGCGTTATCAACCACCTCCGGTCCGATACGGTCATTCGTGATAATTTCGTTTACGGAATAGCCTCCGGCGATTCCTTCGTTTATATCAATACTCCTCCGGCCTTATCGTTACTGAATCTCAGAACAGGAAGCCTTGAAACCTACTACAATAAACAGTTTAACTACGACGGGATACTGGACGACATCGGATACCCTGTGATTGCAGGCAGGGATGGACTGGTTTGGATTGCCTCAAGGCAGGGGCTGAGCTGTTTTGATCCCGTGGAGAAGAGGTTTCATAACTACCTTCATAACGAACCGGATCCATACGCTATCAGTCATAACCACGTAACCGCTCTGTTTGAGGATAATTCGGGCGATATCCTGGTTGGAACCATGAATGGCCTAAACCTCTTCAGTAAAAAGACAAACCGGTTCAGGCGCTGGTTTCATGAGGAAAAGGATCCAGGCAGCCTGAGTAATAATATTATCCGTTCGATATCACAGGACAATACCGGAACCATCTGGATAGGAACCGATGAGGGAGGCCTGAACAAAATGACTTTCAGCAGCGGGGGAGAAGCAGCAACCTTTAATCATTACCGTAGCCTGACAAATAAGGAGAATTATATCAGTCATGATATTGTCTATTCTCTCTATGTTGATAAATCCCATAATCTCTGGATCGGCACAATAGCGGGCATTGATAAGCTTGATCTGAAAAAGAAAAAATTCAATCATTACAAAAGAACAGACGATCCCGGCTCAATCGATTTGCTCGATAATGTCATCGGTGCCATTTTTAAGGACGAGGATGGCAGATTGTGGATTGGTAACTGGAATAAGGGATTGAATATTTTTGATCGCAAAACCAATGAGGTATTGCATTATACGTCGTTATCACAGGGCAGGGCACGCCTTCCGGGGAACAATGTTCATGTCATATTCAAAGACAGCAAATCAAGGATATGGGTGGGCACCAGAAACGGGGTCTGTATGTTCGATCGTGAAAACAAGCAGTTCATTCCATTCCAGGAGTTTTTTCACCTGGAGGAGTCAGACTATTTTGAGGGGAACAGGGTTTATTGCATTCTTGAGGATTCATTTGGTAAAATATGGATGGGTACCGCGAATGGTATTTACCTGCTGGATCCCGAAACCAAAAGGTCCAGGATCATTCAGGCCGGCTCACTGGATACTCAGCATATCAGCAGCAATTTGGTTTATTCTTTGCTCTCAGACAGGGATAAACATGTGTGGATAGCCACATCCAATGGCCTCGAACCGGTATGTTCCGGAGGAAAATAAGATTTACCACTATCAGCGCAATCCGCGATCAACAAACACACTTTGTGATAATTATACCATTTCACTCTGCGAGGACATTCTTGGAAATATCTGGATCGGGACCAGCACCGGGGTAAATAAGTTCAATAAATCCGATTCAGTCATTTACCCGCTATTCCATGAATGAAGGTCTTCCCAGCAATATCATTTATGATATCCTGGAAGACAATAACCATGACCTGTGGTTTACTACCGGGAACGGACTTGCACGATACAATCCGGCTTCAGGACCATTACGACCCTATACCCTGGAGGAAGGGGTGCAGGGAATGGAATTCAATATCAAGGCCGTTTTCAAAGGGGAGGACGGGGAATTGTTTTTCGGCGGCATGGATGGTTTTATTTCTTTTCATCCCGATTCGCTCAAAGACAATGATTACCTCCCTCCTGTGAAAATCACCTCCTTTGAAAAGGAAAATAATGGGATCAGATCAAAACTGAGCGTATACGAAAAGGAAGTAAACCTTTCCTACAAGGATTATTCATTTACCATTGAGTTTTCTGCCCTTGATTACTCCGATCCCCTGAAAAACCAATATGCCTATCAGCTGTTGCCCTTGTCGGACAAGTGGATCAATATCGGGAACAGACGATTTGTACATTTTACGAATCTGCCTCCCGGCAAATATGAGTTCCGGGTAAAAGGAACAAACAATGACGGATTCTGGAACGACACCGGAACCGGTATTTCCATCAATATTGCCCCGCCCTGGTGGAAAAGCAGATATGCCTTCCTGTCTTATATCGTGGCTGCTTTAGTCGCCTTAATTTTCATTGTTAAAGGGAGAGAAAGAAAATTGGTCAGGGAGAAAAAGTTATTGGAAAAGAAGGTCCGGGAGCGTACCGAGGAAATTTTGCGGCAAAAGGATAAGCTGAATGAACTGAATTCCACCAAGGACAAGTTCTTTTCCATTTTGGCCCATGATCTGAAAGGACCTTTTTCAAGCCTTTATTCCATGAGTGAACTCCTGAGCGGGAATTACGATACCCTGGAGGAACCCGATAAAAAAACAGGACTGACAAAAATCCACAAACTGGTAGAATTAATTTATAAACTGCTTGAGAACCTGCTCACCTGGTCCCGATCACAACGGGGCGGTATGGAATACTCTCCCGTTAAATTCAACCTCTCCAGGCTTGTGGAAGTAAATGTCAACCTGCACAAAATTACCGCAACAGAAAAGGGTATTTTGCTCCGGAACAAGGTTGACAAAGATTATTATGCCTTTGGTGATTTGGAAATGATCAATACGGTAGTGAGAAATCTTGTCAATAATGCGGTCAAATTTACCTCCGGGAACAGGCCGGTGGAGGTGGAAATTACCGAACAGGCCGATTGGTTTGAGGTATTGGTAAAGGACCGGGGAATTGGCATTTCACCCGACAACATGGAAAAGCTTTTTCGCATCGATGTAAAATACAAGACAGCGGGGACGGCAGGAGAAACAGGAACCGGACTGGGATTGGTACTATGCCGTGAATTCGTGGAAAAAAACGGAGGCAAAATCTGGTGCGAAAGTCAGGAGAATGCCGGAACCACCTTTCATTTTACGGTTCCCCGTTTTCCGGCCGAAAAAATGGTTGCCAATTAACTGACCCGAAGGAATTATCTGAAAGACCATCATATACTATTCAAGTAAACTTAAATTTACCTCTATGAAAAACATGTGGTTTACCCTCGTCCTGATCATCGGCATTGCTTCCACTTCTTTTCAAAAAGAAAAAAGCCTTGCCAAAGAACCGGTTATTGCCTCTAAAACCATTACCCAGGTTGCCATTATTGTAAAGGATATTGACAAGGCCCGAACAGCCTGGGCTCAGGTGTTGGGTGTGGCAGTTCCCGAAGTAAGCGTGGCTGAATCTCATCCTTCCAGGCCTACGTTATACAAAGGGAATCCCTCGGATGCAAAAGCCAAACTTGCGTTTTTCGCCATGGACAATCTGCAGATCGAACTGATCCAGCCCCTGGGAGGGAAAAGCACATGGCAGGATTTCCTGGATACTTACGGAGAAGGCATTCATCATATCGCTTTTGAAGTAAAGGGAATTGACGGAGTGGAGAAACGATTTGAAATGCAGGGTAATCCTACTGTCCAGCTTGGTGGATGGGACGGTGGCGCCTATAGCTATATCGACGCGTCGAAGGATTTGGGGTGTATGCTGGAATTGCTGGAAAATTACAGGTAGCAAGGCAATTTTCTACAGCACATTCTTTTGCTGTTTGTGGCTGAGATATCCATTTTGTCCGAACCATTCCAGGGCATCCCGGATGGCCTGTTCAACGGGAGTCTGTGGTAAACCAAGTTCCCGCAACGCTTTTGCGGGGCTGTAATAATTGTTCAGATTAAGCAATCTGGCATTGCTGAGGGTCAAACCGCCCTTCAGGCCAAGACGGTTGAAAAAACTGCCTGCTGATCCCATCAGGCTCATGACACCACCGGGCACTAGGAATTTATACTGCCTGAATCCTGTGACGGATTCCACTTTTCTGAAGAATTCAAGGAAGGAAAGGTTTTCATTGGCCAACAGGTAACATTCCCCATTCCTTCCCATGGTGATCGCATTGCACACTCCTGTGGCAACATCCCTTACGTGTACAAAGTTTTTTCCCCCGGGGGGCACCGCCATGATCCTTTTTCCGTACCCCATGAGCAAAATCCTGCCGGAGCTTGGACGGGCATCATAGGGACCAATCATAAAGGTCGGATTTACGACCACGGCATCAAGCTTATGCAGTCGGGCATGCTCAAGGACTGCTTTCTGGGCAATGATTTTGCTCAGTGCATATCCCGATCCCGTAAACGGAAAACCGGCTTCAAGACTTTCATTGCCTGGATTATCAAGGGTCCCGTTCCTGCAGGTATTGGCTGTACTAACATAGATCAACCTGTCAACCCCGCTGATTGTTGCAGCATTTACAACATTTTCAGTGCCCCTGACATTTACAGGGTAGTATACCGAAAGGTCTTCCGAATACTGTGTTGTACTGGCAGCAGCATGGATAATGATATTGCATCCGCCGACAGCCTTCAACACATCAGCTTTGTCCAGTAGTTCACCGTAATGGATTTCGCAATCGGTACCTGCCAGTGATCTCAAATCGGCAGTCTTTCTGACCATTCCCCTTACAGGTACCTCTCTCCGGTTAAGTTCCCGGATGATATTTGCCGCGAGAAATCCGTTGGCTCCGGTGACCAGTACTTTCATGGCTCAGGTCGATAAGGTTTCTCTGAGGCGAACCAGGTTGTTATGGAATATTTTTTCGATCACCGGATCCTGAATTGGTCTTGGAAATACAGGCGGGGCGGAGGACATGGCGCTAAAGCTTATTGTAATGGTCTTATCCCCGAGTTTAGTAATCACCCAGTTTGCGTGGTAATCTGTCAATCGTGTAATGCCGGGTTTTAACGGTAAATAACTATCCTGGCATGCAATGGCTATGCTTACGGTTCCACGGGACGGATCGGATGCCATCCTGTTCAGGGATACCAGATCGCGTTTGCTAAAGGGCCAGGGAATACTGAAAAGGGTATAGGTATACCATTCTGTCTGGCTGATGCGGGCGATGTTGTAATTTTCCGATATACCCGACATCCATTTCCCTGTTGATCCTGCATCGGTCAACAGTTTCACGGCATCCTGCACGGAGCAGTTAACCGTCATCACCCCTTTTCTTTCCCGCAGGGAGGTCCCTTTACTATCCCTGGTCCAGCGGAAAAACGTTTGTACTCCTCCCGTATTTTTAACCAGTTTCCATTCCCCGTAATCTACAGGGTCCGTATCGCTATGAAGTTGATAATCTATTGATTTCGGAGAATTCAATACGAATGCCATCAGAAGAGCCATGATCATCATGATCGTTGATTTTTTATGGTTAATGCGCCTCTGAGAATTAAATGATTCGCATGTTGGGAAATGGGAATACGCTGCAATATTCCTGAAGGTTGTTTATCATTACCGCAAGAGGAATATTGTCGGCAAAGGTAAAAAATTCCTGATATCCGGCTGGAAATTTATTTTTTTGTAATGGGGATTTCTAATATTTGCCTGGTTATGAATGACTTCACAGAAGGTAGGGAAATACTGCTTTCCGGTCGGCAGGATAATCTGGAAATTGTCTTTTATACCAGCGATGATGGTCCAGAGCCCTTGGCACGAGATTGCATACGGTCCAGACAAAAAATGACAGGGCGGGTAATGACCAGCACAACAGGGCAAAACCAGACCATTCAATCATCTCACCGAAAAAATTCGGACACGAAATTTTGTTGAACAGTCCGCCATAAGGTATCTGGTATCCATTGGTCCTGCTCTTCCTCAGTTGAATCAGTTTTTCATCCGCCGACACATTGATGACCATTCCGGTAATGAACAGCAGTATCCCGGCTAAAAAGCCGGGTCTGGTCAGCCAGTCGTGATGGTAATGATCCTGAAGCGTACCGATATAGTACCCATTGAGGAAACCATTTACCGTATTGAAGAAAACGGCCATGAAGACGATGAGCAGCGGCATTCTCTTTCCCCGGGTTTTAATGCGGAAAGGGTAAATAAAGGCGCGGTTCATATAATGAAGGATGTACAGGGAAGCAATGATCCACAGTACGATATTTTTATCAGCTTTACCTGACAGGATAAAGTATGAAAATATTATCAGGGACGGTGCTTCCATCAGTATCCATCCTGCCCTGTTGGAAATGGTTGTCCCCCAGCGCCGGTTGGAATACCTGCCATAGGGAGCAGTAACAAAAAGCAGGATCGGAAATATAATACATGCGAGCAATATCCATCCAAGCACCAGGGCATTAAAAGTATTCTTCTCCATCATAGATAGTTATGTTCCCGGAACCATGCCATGGTATCGGAAATTGTTTCTGTAAATGGCCGGGGTCTGAATCGCAGTATCGATTCAGCTTTGGCACTGGAAATATTCCTGTGGCTGTTACTTAAAGTCAGCAATGAGGCAAAGGTGTACAACGGGGCATGCTTTGTCAACAGCGATTGCAGATTAATGACCGGAGCTCCGATTTGTGCCATCCAAACGGGTATTTCCAGCCAGGGCGCTTTGTGTCCGCCGTGCTTTTCAATTTCAAGGGCGAGTGTTCCCAGGCTTTGCCAACTGCCGCCAAGCAGGTAGCACTCTCCCGCAATTCCTTTTTCGATGGTGTTTACTGCGGCTGTGCATACATCGCGAACATCAACCCAGTTGTATCCTCCCGGTACCAATACCGGATTTTGTCCTCTGTAAAACCTGATCAGGGCATTTCCCAATAATGAAGGTTTGAAATCGTTGGGCCCAATAACGGCCGTAGGATTCAGCACGACGATTTCAAGCTGTCGCGATGAGGATTCCATCATAATTTTCTGGCTCAAAGCTTTGGAATGATCATAGGAAAAGGGACTGTTGAGGGTTAATTCCCGGGTCTCATTCAGTTCCCCGGTCAGCGGTAGTGCCCGGAAAGCATGAATGGAACTGAAATGGATGATTTTCTTAACTCCGGTTGATTTAGCTGCTTTGATGAGGTTGATGCACGGATCCACATTCATGCTCCGGCATAATGGATCGGTTTTCCGTATGCTGATATGGGCGGCCAGATGAAATACCACTTCACAACCATAGCACAGTTCCTCAAGATCCGATTCGCTGGTCACATCTCCCTTGATGCTTTCCAGCGGCAGGCCGGTCAATCCCTGTGTAACCCGGTGTACCATCGCTTTCACCTGGTGTCCCCGGTCAATCAGCATCCTGCACAAGTTGTTCCCGATATGTCCGGAGGCTCCCGTTACGGCGATTTTCATATTAAATGGTCCTTTTCTTTCAGCTGGTTTTCCACATCTACCCCTGAAGACCGTCTGTCATCTACAAATATACTATTGAATCATGAATTATTCATACCTTAAATAATTTGCCGGGTTAGAACCGGTTACTTTGAATAGTTGGGAAGTCACTGTCAGCATTGAAACGGCGAAAGATATCAAGGCTGCAAGGGCGAAAATCCACCAGGAGAGTTCAGTCCTTTGTATAAAAAACTGCAAAATTCTATGCAATATTAAATAGGATACCGGAATGGCTATCAAATTGGCCACCAATACCAGATTGGTGAAATGACTGATGAAGTAGTGGCCTATTTGAAAATCAGTGGATCCGAAGGCTTTCCGGATGCATATTTCTTTCCTTTTTTGTTCTGCAACAAAAATAGCAAGCCCCAGTAATCCCAAACAGGAGACAAATATGCCCAGGAAGCTGAAAAACAGAAATATTCTTTTGCTTGCATCTGCATATTTCAGCATATCGTATTTATAATCTTTCAGAAAGCTATATTCAAACGGATAGGCAGGGTTGTACTTTTCAAATGTGTTAGAGATACTTTCAATGATTTCATCAGACCATCCTTCCCGGAGATGTAAATAAACATAATCATTTGAGGCACCGAACGGCAGTATTAATGCTGAACCACCTATATTAAACGGAAAGAAACATATTTTACCAACCACCCCAATAACGGTATACTCCTTATCGAACAGCAGAAATCTCTGCCCGACCGGATTCTTCCAGCCCATAATTTTTACTACTTCCTCATTCACCACTATGGCATCCGTTGAATCCAGGGCATAGTCAGCAGAATAAAATCTGCCTGCCTTCATTGTAATACCCAGCGTAGCGGGAAAATCATAACCGCACCACATGATTCTGGCAATGACATTCTTTTTACGGGCATGATCACCCCATTCGATATCTCCCCTTAGGATATTGCTTGGAATATCCGATGCGGTGGTCACTTTCCTGATCGAAGGATTCCGGACCAGTTCTTCCTTCATAAGATGATAGGTCTTATGGGTATTTCCCCTGAGCCTGAAATACAGGATATTTTCACGGTTAAATCCGGGATCCGCGTTTAAAAGATGGTCATATTGCCTTGTCATGACCACCGTACAGATGATAAAAAGTATAGAAAAAGTATATTGCATGACCACCAGTACTTTTCTGGAGCGGCCACCCCTGGATCCGGAGATCAGTTTGCTTCTGAGAATGGTTGCCGGCTTGAAGGAAGAAAGTATGAACGCAGGATAGCTTCCTGCCAGCAGGCCTGTTACTATGGTGAGAACAACAATCCCTAGCATAAAATTCAAATCATCATAATGAACAGATAACCTTGCCGGTAACATTTTACCTGAATAGGGCAGTATCTTTTCTACAATCAGTAAAGCCAGGTTAACGGCAATAATTGTCATTACCAAGGATTCACCTAAAAACTGCCGTATGAGTTGTGAGCGCGTTGCACCGGCCACCTTTTTAATCCCGACTTCCCGTGCTCTGCTCAAAGATCTTGCTGTTGAGAGATTTATAAAATTGATACAGGCGATTAATAAGATCATGATGGCCACGATGCTGTTAAGATAAACCCCAACATAGTTCAGTTCTTCTCCATAAAGATGAATACGTTTCAAAGGTGTAAGAAACTGGTATGGATTAAGTTCCGAAGTATGCAGGGAATTCAGGTATCCGGGTATTTTTGCATTCAGTCCTTCATAATTGGCATTATTCAGTAAAAGAACGAAACTTGTGAAATTCGTTCCTTCATGGCTGTTCAGATCGTATCCCATTTCCTCCATAAACCAGAAAGGAACAAGAAAATCGAATTTTATGCTGGAGTTTTCAGGTATATCCCTGGCGACACCTGTAACAATGAAATTGAAAGTATCGCTAATCCTGATTACTTTTCCCATGGGAGATTGGCTGCCAAAATATTTCTCTGCCATACGCTGAGTCAGTACAATGGAAAAGGGATCCAGGAGGGCTGTTTTTGGATTACCTTCCACCAGCGGGAAGGTAAATATTTCGAAAAATGTTGAATCCGCTGCCACTACCCGTTTTTCAATGAATTTTATCCGCTCAGGAGAAACGCTGGTTGCTTTTTTTTCCGTGCTTAATAACAGTTCAAGCTGGGGGCCCAGACGCACAGTTTTCCTGATTTCAGGGAACTCCGATGCAAGGGCAGGGGCATAAGCAGATCCGCACCTGGATGCTTTATATGTTCCGTCACTGATTTGAATGGTTTGCTCAATCAGAAATATATCTTTCCTGTGCTCATGAAAAGTGTCGTAGCTTAATTCGAACCTGACCCAGATCCAGATGGTTATGGAAATGGCCAGGCCCAGGGCAAGACCGGTTATATTGATGACGGAGAATGTTTTATTTCTCCAGATATTTCGCAGGGCTATTATTAAATTATTCCTGAACATTGCATGACTTCATTAGTGTTTAAGGAATACCAAACCATAAACCGATATGTACTTCCTCTTATCCCAACATGCATGCCAGATTTCGTTTATTTCTGCATATTAGCAATTTACGAAAAAAACACAGTCTTTTAAAAAATAAATTGTCACGATTCAGGACAACAATTGTCTTAAAATAAGACAATTTTTACTAACTTTTCACTCCTGTTATACCGCGGAAATATGGAATTCAGGGAAGGTAAAATTCTGATCGTTGACGACAACAAGAGTGTCCTTGATTCACTGAAACTCTTTCTGGAAGATTATTTTGGTGTGATCATGACGGTCAGTAATCCTAACCGTATCCCTCAGCTCATTATGCAGGAGAACTTCGATGTAATCTTGCTCGACATGAATTTTTCAGCCGGAAAAATGACCGGAAATGAGGGCTTTTACTGGTTGAAGGAAATACTCGGGATCGATCCGCAAGCTGTTGTGGTGCACATTACGGCATACGGGGACATAGAAATGGCGGTCAGGGCAATCAAGGAAGGTGCCACTGATTTTATACTCAAACCCTGGGATAACTATAAATTATTGGCAACTCTTCAATCAGCCTGCACTCTTAGAAAGTCAAGAATGGAGGTTAAAAAGCTGAAGCAAAACCAGAAACACCTTTCAGAATCACTTGGGAATGACTTTAACCTGGTCAAAGGTCCCTCAAAAAACATGGAAAAAATCTACCAGTCCATTCCAAAAATAGCGATAAGCGAGGCCTGTGTACTTATTACCGGTGAAAACGGAACAGGAAAGGAGATCATCGCCAGGGAAATTCATAAGCAGTCAAAACGACAGGATGAAATTTTCATGCGGGTGGACCTGGGATCCCTGAATGAAAACCTCTTTGAAAGTGAATTATTCGGGCATGTAAAAGGTGCCTTTACCGATGCGCGTGAAGACCGTATCGGTAAAATTGAATCTGCTTCAGGGGGGACCATCTTTCTGGACGAGATCGGAAATCTGTCCATGTCCATGCAATCGAAACTGCTGTCGGTTTTGCAAAATAAAGAGATCTGCCCGCTGGGATCCAACAGAAGCACCTTGATTGATGTAAGATTTGTGTGCGCGACCAATAAAGATCTTGAGAAATTGATCCGTACCAATGCCTTCCGGGAGGATCTGTTTTACCGGATCAATACGGTACAACTTAATATCCCTTCCTTGCGGGAAAGAACCGAAGACATTCCTGTGTTCCTCCGGTTTTTTCTGGATTATTTTAAGGCAAAGTATTCAAAACCGCTGATCCGGATCAACGACAAAGCGTTCAAAGTACTGCAGGAATACTCATGGCCCGGTAACATCAGGGAATTACAACATGCTGTGGAAAAGGCGGTAATCCTCAGCAGTGGCAATATTCTCGAGGCGGCGGACTTCATTTTTGAGCGGCGGAATTTTGATCCTGCCAACGGACACAGGGCCTTTAATACGCTTGAGGAGGCCGAAAGGCACACCATCCTGTCGGTTTTGCAGAAAAACAAAGGCAACTTGTCGAAAACAGCCAAAGAACTAAAGATTGGCCGGCAAACACTCTATAATAAATTGAAAAAGTATACCGCATAAAGTATCTGTTTTTATCCACCATAAATCCTTCCACCATGGTATATTTTCTATTTTACCTGAATGTGGTAACACGGGTGATTCTGCTTACGGCGAACTGCATGGCATTTGCGTTTACCTGGTACGGATCAGAAGACTATTTCACGGTGTTCAATCTCGGCTTACTGATCATTATACAAACGGTGCTGTTTATTCACTATTTAAACAAGACTAACCGCGATCTTACCTATTTTTTTGATTCCATCAGGAATGAGGATTCCGGTATATCCTTTGGCAGAACAAAAAAGAAATTCCATTCCATTTACCGATCGATGGATCACGTCAACGACCAGATTAAAGCCATCAGAATGAAGTACGCTGCACAGGATCAATACTTTAAAACGATATTGGAAAGTATACAGACCGGGCTTATCTCCTTTGGACCGGAGGGCAGGATCGACATCATGAATAAAGCAGCAAAGGAACTGTTGGGAATACAGACTATCCATAAGTTAGATTCCCTGAACAAACTCCAGAAAGGATTTGGGGATACCCTGACTGAGATCAATCCTTCGGAGCGAAGGCTTGTTTGCGTAAATACTGGCAGTGAAACGGTCCAGTTATCCATCAGCAGTACTGCCCTGAAACTTGTGGACAAGGAATTGAAGATCATAACATTTCATGATATCAAACAGGAGCTTGATAAAAAGGAATTCGAATCGTGGCAAAAACTGATCCGGATATTGAACCATGAGATCATGAATTCACTTGCACCCATTATCTCCACTTCTACTACACTCAGGGAATACCTAGCCGGAAAAAGCACAAAAGATGCCAGGACCGGTCAGCACTGGGATCGTGTGCTGGAAAAAACAGTCTCGGGATTGTCCATCATTCATGAGCGGAGTGAGGGTCTGAAAAGTTTTGTTGAGCAGTACAAAACCTTGAATACCCTTCCTCAACCGGTCATTTCGACATTTCCTGTACAGGAGCTTTTTGACCACTGTAGATTATTGCTCCGTGAAGAATTGGAGACACATTATGTACATTGCACCGCCAAAATAGCTGTTCCTGATATGGAGCTTTCGGCGGATAAATCACATATTCAGCATATTATGCTGAATCTGATGAAGAATTCAATAGACTCACTTTCCGAAACAGTACTTCAGAAAAGGAACATTTTACTGAAGGCATTTTACAACGATGCCGGAAAAGTAGTTTTACAGGTTTCGGATAATGGGAAAGGAATTCTACCTGAAATCATTGATCAGATCTTCGTTCCTTTTTTTACCACAAAAGAAAAGGGATCGGGCATAGGTCTGAGTCTTTCCAGGCAGATCATGCATCTGCACCATGGAACCATAACGGTTCATTCAGTTCCTGATCAGGAAACAATTTTCACCATTACTTTTTGAATTCGACAGGATTTGGAGAATTTTCGGACTTGCACGAACAAGACGAAAATTTTACAATCCGGTGACAATTCATGACAATTATTTACCTGGTGGTGACAGCAAATCCTTTGCCCCCTCGTAATTTTGGTGGTGTATTCTGATTCAAGAATTGAAGGACCGCTAAAACAAAATATGATGAAACCGATGATTGTGAGTACAGCCTTATTGCTCTTTCTGATTTTAGTCCCCAGGGTAAATCAGCACAGCAATACAACAACGTCATCTGACCAGCCTGTCGTATCCCAATGGATCGAGGTCACAAATTACAATCCGGCTTTTACTCCTTGGGATTCGGCCGATATCAGTGATGTTGCTGCCGTTTGCGAACCAACTGCCTGTGCGCAGAGTGAATCGTCCGGCAGTAATGAGACGGATCTCTCTGCAAAGTATTTTGCCATCAGATTTACTGTATTATAAATGATCAAGCAGGATGGAAAAGCTTGTACAGGACAACCACCACCCTGCCGATTTTATGAATTAAAATGAAAGACCGAAATATGAAACCAAATGCCAAAAAGTTTTTCGCTTTTGTTCTGCTTGTGTTAATCTTTGGTATTCCGGCCCATGCGGAAGATCTCCGGAAGATCGTATCTCTTTCGGGATACTGGAAATTTTCGATCGGGGATGACCTCCAGTGGGCAAGTCCGTCCTATGACGATTCCCAGTGGGATCAGCTTACCGTACCGGGACAATGGGAAAATCAGGGGTATAATGACTACAACGGATATGCCTGGTACCGCAAAAAGTTCAGGTTGCAGAGCCTTCCGTCCAATACCACTTTGTATCTGATACTGGGACGCATTGACGATGCCGATATGGTGTACATCAATGGCAGGGCATTGGGCAATTACGGCCAGTTTCCGCCAAACTTTAAAACTGCCTACGACAGAACCAGAAAGTATGTCATTCCTCCCGGTTACCTGAAGGAAAATGCTGAAAATGTTGTTGCCGTAAAGGTGTATGACACCTTTCTTGCAGGGGGTATAACCGACGGAACCGTTGGCATGTATGTTGATTCCGATAATGATTTCCTCGATCTGAATTTCAGCGGCAGGTGGAAATTTCATACCGGGGACAGCAAGGAATGGAAGGCACCCGATTTTAACGATGCCGCATGGAAGACCATCCATGTCCCCTCGGAATGGGGTAGTGCCGGCCTGGATAATTACGATGGCTATGGATGGTACCGATATGAATTCAGATTGCCTCAGAATTTTTCTGCAGGAGAATTTTATCTTTCGCTGGGAAAGATTGATGATGTGGACGAGGTTTATTTGAATGGCAAATATGTAGGAAGTGTATATGATTTGCGGAAAGATGCGGAATACAAAAGATCCGGATGGGAATACAATGCACGAAGAATATACAAAATTAAGGAAGGCATGCTGAACCGGAATGGCATAAACAAGATTGCCATAAGGGTTTATGATGGTCAACAGCGGGGGGGTATTTACGAGGGTCCCGTGGGGATCATGTCAGCCGAAAACTACCGGAGATACCGGAATAAGCATTTTAGTAACCAGTCCTTCTGGGATTACTGGTACGACATATTTTTTGATGAATGAAAATATCAGCGAAATAACAGAAATGATTTCACCAATAACAATTAACAGAATGAAAACATTATACACAGCTGCCTTCATTTGTATACTCACCTTATCCGGTCAGGCATATGCCATCCAGTCGCATTTGTCGCTTCTCCAAAGTCTGAAAGGCAACTGGTCATTCTCCATTGGCATTAACGATGAATGGATCTCACCAAAATACAATGATACCGGGTGGGAAACCATCAAAGTGCCTTCTGCCTGGGAGGATCAGGGATTTAACGGGTACAACGGATATGCCTACTACAGGAAGAAAATTAACATTCCCTCAGCACATAAGGGCCGGATGTTGTATCTGTATATGGGATACATTGATGACGTGGATGAGGTCTACCTGAATGGTCATAAAATAGGTTCATCCGGCGATTTTCCACCTCAATATAACACCGCCTTCAATGCTGAGCGTATCTATTACATCCCTGAGCAGTACATCAACTTCGATGCTTCAAATCTCATCGCCGTGAAGGTTTACGATTCCTATCAGGCAGGGGGGATTGTGAGTGGTGAAATAGGACTCTACGGCGGGAGAACCTCGGTGAATTTCGAGGTAAATCTGCAGTCCAACTGGAAATTTAAGCCCGGTGATGATCTCAGGCGCAAAGACATTGGTTTTGATGATGGATCGTGGGACGATATCCTTGTTCCTGCCAAATGGGAAGATCAGGGTTACCGGGATTATGACGGTTATGCCTGGTATCGCAAGTCTTTTGTTTACCAGGGAAGTAACGACCTGGAGAAAATGGTCATCCTGATGGGTAAGATCGATGATATCGATCAGGTGTATATCAATGGCACATTGGTGGGATCTACGGGGGAGTTTCCGTTAAAACCCAATACCGGGGCCAGCACAAGTCAGGAGTATGATGCCTTCAGGGGATATTATTTGCCGGCCGGATTGTTAAAGAAGGGGCAGAAAAACGTTATTGCCGTCAGGGTTCTCGATACGGGTGGCATAGGAGGTATTTACGAAGGACCGGTAGGCATTATCACACAAACCAAATACATCGAATACTGGAGAAAAATTAAGAATAGCAAAAATTAAGACGATAAATAGTACCGTTGAAAAATTTAGTGTGGGTTTATTTTATGTTTTCTTTAAGAGAGGAGCAGGTCTGGACCACCTGTCTCCTTTCTTGATTTTAAACCGGATAAATTCCCCTGGAATTTTCTATATTTAAGAAATAATCCTTGTATGCTTTCTGCTTTGCGAAAAATTGGATTACTGATTCTGATGGTGATCATTTTGCCGGTTCTGATCTTTTCGGTATATGAGATCGGAAATCTCCGGCATAATGAAAGGGTTATTCAGGACATATACAGAAATCAGCTTGATGCCATCCTTTTTTCAATAAACCAATACTCCGACGATATTATCAGTAACCTGGCCAGCCGTATTGAAAACAGTATGAACAAGGACCAACCCGAT
This sequence comes from uncultured Bacteroidales bacterium, assembly GCA_963800645.1. Lineage (GTDB taxonomy): Bacteria > Bacteroidota > Bacteroidia > Bacteroidales > UBA10428 > UBA5072. The sequence goes on from CAWDBX010000006.1 coordinate 110,982, forward strand.
GCTGAAACAGAATTGAACAGGCTCGTTCATGAAATCCCATCGGTAGAAGGCCTGATTTTGTTCGATATCAACCATAATTACCTGTCTTCGGTTCCCGTCACCTTACCCCGATCATACGGTTCTTACCGAAATAACCAGGGGATTAAAAAGTAATGATAGAACCCTCCGGCGGCTGCAAACCTATATGAGGGGCGGATACCGAAAAATCGAGACTATCAGTAACCCCGGAAAAACCATGCAGTGGATGGTTTTTCTGACCCGGGTACAAGATCAGGAGGTAATTAATGTGATGATCCTTGATCCGGAAAAATTTATCAGCGAGGTGCTTGATCCGAAGATTACAGGAAGTTGCAAAAGGCAAGTTCAATATTGTTGCCTTCCGTGCCGGCGAGGATTTACCCTTTTATGCCTCCGATAAACGATCTCAATCCTGGTAAAATTTCAGATAAAAAGCCATTCTGGCTTTTAACCGGCTATCTGATGGGAATTGAACTGAAAGATATTACCATTGCTGATCTTGCCAGGGACAGGATTAAGAGAAGCCTCTTACTGATCGGATTGATGGATATCATTTTGCTTTTCGGAGCATGGCTGATTTCAGGAATATTTCCAAACAGGTTGAACTCTCCCAGCTGAAAAGTGACTTTGTATCAAGTGTTTCGCACGAAATACGCACTCCCCTTGCACTCATCAGCATGTATATTGAGACGCTTGAAATGGGGAGGGTGAAAAATGCTGAAAAGATCAGGGAATATTATACCGTCATTCTTAATGAGACCACCCGGTTATCCGGGATTGTGAACAGAATACTCAGCTTTTCGCAGATTGAAAGCAACAAGAGAAAATATTCTTTCGACGAGGCAAACCTCAATGAGATTGTGGAAAATACAGCGCTTTCTTTCCGGTATAACATTGAAAACAAGGGATTCAGTTATTCGTTCGAGCCTGATCATCACCTGCCTTCTATTTCAGCCGACAAGGAAGCCATAGCGGACGCCTTGGTGAACCTCATTGACAATGCCATGAAATATAGTTCCGATCACAAAAGCATCGTGGTAAGGACCGGGAGAATCCGACAAATATGTATATATTGAAGTGGAAGACCAGGGAATCGGGATTTCAGAAAAAAACCAGAAATATATCTTTGATAAATTCTACCGGGTTACGGAAAAAAACCTGGCCAACAGGGTAAAAGGATCAGGATTGGGACTGGCCATTGTAAAACATATTGTGGATGCTCATGAAGGAAAGATTTATGTAAAAAGCTCACCGGGATCAGGATCACTGTTCAGGCTTATGTTTCCGGTCAAATAAATTAAGCAGCTATGAAAAAGATATTGATTGTAGAAGATGAAGTGAATATGGTGAAGGGTTTGAAAGATAACCTTGAATTCGAAGGATATGAAGTAGATACGGCTTTGGAAGGAAGCAAAGGCCTTCAAAAAGTGCTGGAAGGCCAGTATGATCTGATCTTACTGGACATCATGCTGCCTGAAGTGTCGGGTTTTGATATTTGCAAAACTGCACGAAAAGAAGGAGTGAATACCCCTATCATACTTTTAACGGCCAAAGGCGAAGAAATTGACAAAGTACTGGGACTTGAACTGGGTGCCGATGATTATATTACAAAGCCATTTAGTTTGCGGGAACTTCTGGCCAGGATAAAAGCTGTCTTGCGACGTGTCCCGGACGGGAATTCAGGCAGTGTTGCATCGGAATTTGTCCGTATAGGGAATGTTCAGGTCAATTTTAAAAATTACCTGGCGATGGAAGGCGATCAGGAAATCAAAATGTCGCATAAAGAATTCGAGGTACTGCATTACCTGTATAGCAATGAGGGTAAGACCATTCATCGCGATGACCTCATGAGCAGCGTCTGGAGCATCGATTATGATATTACCACACGCACCGTGGATAATTTTATTCTGAAACTCCGGCAGAAAATCGAAGCGGATCCCAATAATCCGAAGATTATCCTTACGGTGCACGGCGTGGGGTATAAGATGATCCTACACCAGGTTTAGGCAAACCGGTGCTGAAATACAGATTTTGATCTCAATCCTCATCGGCCTTCAGAAATTCCACCAACTCCCACAATTCTTTCCGGTATACCGTTCTGAGATCAAGGCTTTTATTATAGATCTCCTCCGCAGGTGTTTCCGGAAAATTCTTTTGGATGACGGGCAGGGGATCCAGTTGGTCCACAGCGGTTACCCCCCCGAATTCATTGAACCATTCCATGCTCATGTATTTGAAAGGAACGCTTTCCCCGTTGGGGATCACTATTTTATACAGGTCCCATCCGCTGCACAGGCCGGCCTGGATACGCTTTTTATGCACCGGCAGCCATACTTCCTGCTCCATTTTCTCGTAGGCGGATACCTCATCAGCCTCCACATCGAGATAATAGACCGACACATATTTGCAGGGGTAGTTATTGGCTTCGGGGCGGAGCATGGCTATCCTTTCAACCGATTGCGCCCTGACGATATCCCTTGCTTTTAGCGTCTTATCCATCATTTCCGCCTCGTCCATTCCCGGGTGTACCCTGGAGATAATATCCCCGCTGTAGGGAAAAGTCATGCCATCGAAGGAATCGTATTGCTCCATCACCACATAGTTGTAATCTGATCCTGTTCCGGCAAACCAAACCCTGAAAACAAACCAGCCTTTAAGACCTCCCTGGTTGATATGCTCCTGTTGGACAGGTTTCCAGATCTTTCCTTCGAGCATCAGGTAATCATTGACATTGGCGGGAGCAACCTTATTGAAATCGATGTTGCCGTATGTGTGCGGAGTCTGTTGGGCAACCGTGGCACTCAACCATAAGGCAAATATGCCCGATAATACTCCCGCTTTCAGAAAGGATGGTTGCCCAAGGCGTTTAAAATTTTTCATGGAACTATTGATTTGATCATGAACCCGACTTAAATTCCTGGTATTTTTTTATATCCCGTGATTTCTACGGTTTCGGATATCCCACCGAATGAGCCAGCAGAATTCTCTGATCAGGCCTCAGATTGAGTTTGGGAACTAAAGCATCGCGGTTGACGGTCCCTCTCGCTCCTGTTGCCAGTCCTGCAGAAGTACAGTATAAATAGGTGTTCTGTGAGATATAGCCACAGTCGATGTTGGCAGTTCTCATCTTTCCTTCTTCGGTATCATCTCCCCTTTTTGACAGGTCGGCGATATAGATCAACTGCACAGGTGCTTCTGCATACCGCTGGGCGGCAGCCTGGCTTCGCAGATCTTCCGCCAGAACCAGAATGAGTTTATTATTCATGGCGTCATACACATAAGCGCCCTTCTTCAGCAAAACATAAATTTCAATCTCCTGCTTGTTATTGGCAGAGGGTGCTGTTCTTCTGCCGTCGGGTCGATTGACGCCGAACGATGCCCAAAGTAGATCCGACAACTGCTGCATGGTCAGGCTTGTGGTATCGAAATCCCTTGCGGTGGCTCTTTTTGCCAGTGCCTCCATCAGGGGCATCCCGCCGGTTTTCTGTGGTGCAGGGAGTTCAATCGTTTGGCCGATAAGGCAGTAACAGGTAAACAAAGTGATAAACAGAACAATGGGTTTTTTCATTTTGATGTATTTTAGGTTATTGAATAAACACTTCATTCACATTTGATCTTTTACACTTCGCATTTGCAGTTCGTAGCATAGGCTTATTTTTTTCCGCCGATCAGCGTGGTAAAGCCGGCAGGCAGGAGTTTGAATTCGGCTGTTCCGTTGGTGACAATGGCTTCACCCACCTTTTCCATTTCCTTTTGCTGATCCGTTACAAAAATGTCAAGGGATGCAATATGCGTAGGAAGGCCTTTTACGACAGCCCCGCATTCAGCCCCATTGTTGACAATGTGCACAGCATATTCTCCCCTTGAAATATTTGCGAAGGCAGCGCAGGTAACATCGGCTTTATTTTTGGAAACGGGTATGGCAAATGCATCCGCAGGTGTCGAAGCCAGTTGTTTCAGGTTCCAGAACCGCTGGGTGGGCCGCAAAGGACCTTTGGTGCCAAAAATGCCATCTCCGGTCAATACCGAATAATCAGCCGTAAGCTGCCATTGCAAAATGGAAACCGGCTGGCACAGGGCGCAGAGTCGGGTATAAAGGTTGATCTCATGAAGTGCGAACGACTGTTCGCTGAAGATTTCCGGATAATTCCAGGCTGCTGCATCCGTACTGCCTTCGGCAACCATTAAGGGCAGATTGAGCTTTTGGGCTGCCCCGGCCCATTTGGCAAGGGTTTCATCGGTACAGCCCCGCCACGAATGGAATGAAATGGCGCCGATATACTTGTGGGTTTCCGGATCATTCATGGCCGGAAGAATAAAGTCAAAAGTTGTAGCATCGGAATTATCTCCCAGCAGGAGTTTTGTCGATAGTCCCCTGGAGGCCAGATGTGCACCAAGTCCTTTGATAAATTCCGCATGTTCTTTGCCCGTATGCCTGACATTGATGCCGAGATCGGATTCGTTAAAGGAAAACATGGCAGCCTCCACCCCATAGTTTTGTTTCAGGTATACAAGGTAATCCCCGATGGACCGGTATATTTTCTCCAGCTTTTCAGGATTCAGCGGATAACCGTATATTCCTTTGTCCCTGAAACGGTAGGCATCACCGGGATCTCCAATTATGGCCCAGTTGGGAGCTGACCAGTCACTTACAATCACGGGGATCCCCATGCTGTCCAACCGCTGAGCCATTTTCATGGCTGCATGAACCCGCGGATCAAGGTTCCCTGATCGGGCGGCATCAACGGGACTGATCTCCTCATCGGGATGCCAGAAGTTCCAGGGCATTTCAACCCTTCCCCAGGCGACCCTTAAATTGTCGAGGCAATATTGAATAACCTTCGGATCGGTCTTAAGATTCTGAAGCCTGAAATTGCCTCCCAAACCATCAAATCTGCGTCCCGGATTTTGGGTATCCAGTATGATTTCAAGAGGCGAGCGATCAATGGTGCCATTGGCACGAAGGGTAAAAGATCTCCGGGTTACCTGCCCTTTTTCAATTTTTGGTCCCAACAGTGCAATATACACCTGGGTACCGGAAGTTCCGGATTCCTTTCTGAAATACACCGATGCATCACCATTAAAGTTCACTTCCAGATGTCTTTGCCGGGATTCAATTACCAGAACTTTCGCGGAATGTTTCATAGGCCTGACATTGGTTTCAGGTCCGACATCCGAAAGTAAGAATTTCGCTTTTCCGGCAGGGGAATCCTTTGCAAACCGAACGGCTGCATTGGCATAATACTGATCGGGCAAATCAATGCAAAAGAAAACACCTTCCACCAGCGTATCTTTCTCAGAGGAGGTTTCAACTGTAACTAGGGCACAACCTGTCCCGCATTCTTCAATGACTTCTGTAAACCGGATACCGCTGATGCCGGTGTTAATGGTCTGCTTTTGTCCTTCGCGATCATATTCGGGCTGCTGCCGCTCTTTACCGGTGGCGTTAAAATGCTGCCAGCCTTTTTCCACGACCCGGAGACTTGTCTCAAATTCCATCAGCTGACCCTCCACCCGGATACCGGTGATATTGCCCCAGGCCATCACTTCGGGCTGGGCAATAACAGCGTGGGTTAAAAATGATCCAATGAGCCAAGCTAACAGGAATATGAGCCGATAACAGGGTAAGGGATCTGGGGACGTCATTGGTTTGTTTGCACGCATCGCAGCTGGATTGTATTTAGCAGAATTGTAAAACCATAGAATATCAGTTCAGTAATATCCCAAACCTTCCTACTTTACTTTGCTGATCGTTCTTTCCACCGTTCCGGTTCGAATGACTACCTGGTAAGCGCCTCCTTCACCAGGGATGAATTTGAGGCTGGCATCCAACTCCTTTGCAACAAATTCGGTTTCCGATATTGGGAAGACTTCTGTTTTGTTTTGACCTGCAGGCTGGGCAAATAAAGTACCCTGGCCGGCAGTAATAGTAAGGAGGTTGTTTGGGGCAATTTCATAATTACCGGTATATTTTTCGAGTATCGCCTGATCCACTTTAATGATGTTCAGTTCGGGCATTTTTTTTACATTCAGTTCTTGTCCTCCCTGATAATGGATGGCTCCGGTAATTACACCTGCATCATCCGGAAGGAACTTTATTCTGGCATCCACCACCTTCCAGAAGAATTCATCACTTCCACGCGGAAAGATCTGGAACCTGGCCTGTCCCGACATTTGAGCATACAATTTGTCTGCATCAGCAGTAACGGTAAGCACCATGGCATTGCCATAGTTATAGCGGCCTTCATACTTTTTCAGGTCCACAGCTGCCATAGCGGTATCCGCGGTGTAGCTTTGCTGTTGGCTCATGCTTTGCCACAGCATATATTCGGCTATTTCATTCGCTACCGCGTCGGGGCTTGTATTGTTCTGTGCAGGCGTACAATTGGTAAGAACAACCACAGTAAGGTTATTTTCGGGCTGTCGTGTAAGATAACTTAGAAAGCCGTGCAATCCGCCCCCATGATTGATGAAAGTAAGATCTCTTGCTTTGGATAGTACCCAGCCATAACCATATTGCATTTCCGTTGGTTTGCTGCCATCGTTGAGGGTAACGGGTGTAAAGGCTGCCTTCAGGCTTTCGGCAGACAAGACTTTGCCGTTGAATAGGGCCTCGTTCCAGGTATACAGGTCTTCCACGGTGGAATACAGGGAGCCTGCGCCACCTGCCCTGGACATGTCCCAGTTCAGCGCCTTTTCAAATGCCCCGTTGTTGATGGCATACCCGGTAGCCTCATTTTCAAGAATGGCCACTGAAGTATGCACACCGGTATTCTTCATGCCCAGGGGGGTGAAGAAAGTTTCTTTCAGATACTCCCCGTAAGGTTTGCCGGTGATTTTCTCAATGATGTAGCCGAGGATGAAAAAGCCCGAATTGTTGTATTGAAAATTTTCACCGGGATTGAAGTCGAATTTGTCGGATTTGATGGTGTCGATCATCTCCTTGGGTGTGGTGCTTACCGTGGCTGTTCTCAGGAAATCAGTACGGTTGGTGAAACTGTGAATGCCGGAAGTGTGTGTAAGCAGATGATGGATGGTCACTTCACTTCCCCTCGGAAAATCGGGAATAAATTGTGACAATGTATCCCGGACACTGATTTTTCCTTCCTCCTGCAATTTCAGGATAGCCGCAGCAATGAACTGCTTGGTAATGGATCCGATGCGGAATTTTGTAAGCGTGGATACCGGAATTCCATAGCCGATATCAGCCATGCCAAATCCTTTCTTCAGCAGGACCTGTCCCTTTTCTGCAACCAGTACAGCTGCACCGGGAGCTTTTTTCGGGGGTATGTCAGTAAAGAGACTATCCACATAGTCGCTGAGAGGAGGGAAGGCAGCAGCAGTATTGGCACCGTTTGCTTTCAGGTATTCTGCTATCTCGCTGCGTCCCTTGATGGTTGCCAGTTGCCAGGAAGTAAGCCCGGTTCTGTCCTTCTGATGGATATCCGGGTTATACTTCATCAGCATTTTTACATCATCGAAATCACCATTGGAGATCGCTTTCTGCAGGATTCCGTTAAGCGCAGTTCCGCTTACTGAACGAAACATAAAACCGTAATCGAGCCGCTCATTTAATATCTTGATCAGAATCTGGTTACTGCCCTTATTCAGTGTCACTTCGAGAAGATCTTCATCGGGAGTAAGGGACCGGGCAATATAATTGCTGTGGACTTCCTTTCCATTCAGCCAAAGTTTAACCCCATCATCACTTCCCAAACCAAAAAGCACAGTAACGGGTTCCGGGACAACGATTTCTGCCAGGGCATAGCAGATCACAAAATTGGTATCCCCCAGAATTTTATTGAGTTTGATCGTATCGCCGGGTGATGTGATGTATTTCCATGCATAGGATTTGCCTCCGGATTCAACCGGTTGAAGAGGCTTCTTTTTATCGATAACTACTGAGGTGAAAAGATCTTTGTCAAATGCACTTTTAATTGTTTCGGGAACGGGTTCACCCGGTTTATCGGATATCGGCAGCGGACCAAGAACCATCCAGTTCTTAAGGAATACATTGTCAGGCAGGCCCTGATAGACTGCATTTCCATATCCCCTGGACGGTTTTTCCATTTGGGCTTGTGCCGCAGTAAAACAGAAGAAAAGCACGGCGATGACCAGTACAAAACTTTTTCTATTTTGCAGAGAAAACAGGTAATGAAGGGTTTTCATGGTTTTTATTGATTGTTTATAGGTTAAAGTACGGACAGGGAAGTGATTCGGGATATCACTTGAAAACAGATTCTAGTTGCTGATACATGGTATGCATATGATGTATGGCTTCATCTTTTTTCGTTGCATCGGATCCTTTAAGAACTTCTTTCAGCGAAACAGTGGCCGTGTACAATTCTTTTGAAGCCTGTTCGAATTTTGGGATATTGTCTCCCAGGCGCTTCTTTAACTTATCCGTAGGATATTTGGTAATTGCCTCAGCCTTTTCTATCAGGTTATCCATGAGTCCGGCAATTTCATCGTATTTTTTTTCAGGATATAGTTTATGATAAATGATGTACAACGTTTGGTGATAATCATCAATTTCCTTCAATACCGGCCTGATGACCCTGTTCATCATTTCATACTGATAGTGTAGTTTCTCCGCGGCAAGCAACAACGCTTCATCATCATTTCCCTCTGATGCCTTATAGTAGTTTTCGGCTGCAACATTCAGTTCCTTTAACTGATTATTCCATCCGGTTTCTTTATCCTTTAGTATTCCGGGTAGAGCAGCATTATTGATTGCTTCCATATGCGTTTTGATCTGGGGCACGAATCCTTTTAAAGCGTTGATGTCTTTAGCGGGATAGGCAGTATGCCACATGGGAAAAATAATTTCATGAAAATCAGTCAATTCAGGAACACTGGAAGTGATTTCCACAGAGTCAATTTTTACCTGGGGGAAGGCTGTATGAACAGCAAACACTAAAAAAATAAAACAAGAAAGAACGGCAAACTTTTTCATACGTGTAATATTAAGGGTTCAGTAATTATAGGAAGCAGCTAAATTTCCTTAAACTTATAAAAAACCAGCCAAAATTCCTATTTTCATTTTCTATTCATTTAGCTTAATCTCACCTAATCGGTGGAGACTTCTCCGGGCCGGGGAAAAATATTAAACCCGGCGGCGGGCCGGGTTTAGCATACATAAAATATCCAGAATGCCGTTTTCATTAGTCCTTCACGCAGCGAACAGGGCGCCCATATGATTTTCCCCATCTTCCTAAAGAGACACCAGTTCCCAGGTAATACAAAGTTACACCCCATGCCTCTTCAGAGTCTGTTTCCGTAGACATCCAAAATTGTCCATACTGCCTGTTGCTTGAAAAATCATTAAAACGAGCCATCCCAGGAAAAGCTGTAAAACCTGACTCATTTGTCGCTCCTTCATTTGGACTATACCAGTGCCTCGTACCCGCTTCTTTTAATTTACCTCCGGCAACACCTGTTCCCCCCAAATAATCTATGAGTTCGGTCCAGTCCTCATACGTAGATACATGCCAGCCGGCTGGACAAAGATTTCCGGTATTTATTGCATACCAGTTGTACAATTTATGATAGGACAAGTAAGTATCTAAATGATAGGTATCCTCATCATCATACCAGCAGTATGCCGGGGTTGTTAATTCAAACCACTCAACACCATATGTCCCCAAAGGGATCTCAGTTCCGTCATTGTAACTTCCCGTTTCAAGATTTTCGGCCATCCAGGTTTGAGCACCAATCTTTACCGTTTTGTAGTTATTGCCTTCAATATCAGTTAAAATTCCTGCGAAGTTATTCGGTAAAATACCTAATCCGGTTAATAGGTTATCCACATATTCCTTAGTAGCATAGGCACTAAGGTCCGGCTTATTAATCAATGCATCGTAATCACCTCCGTATGGACTTCCATTCTGCAGCAGTGAACCCGAAAAATTGATATCCCCTGTAACGTCCAGGCTATATTCCGGATTAAGATTGTTGATGCCGGTGTGTCCGTTGTGCAGGATAAATTTTGAAATTCCGTCTATATCGGCAATTTGAAATTTTCCGGCACCTTCGGATGAGCCCTCACTCAGGGAAGATATATTATATTGCAGCCCCCCTTCCTGGGAGCGCGCATCCAGCACAAAGGTTGCACCCCAGAAATTCCCCGGACCGGGTGTGATACCCAATCCGCCATCTACCCTTAATCTCGACCACCAATCGGGTTCACCGCCAAAGGTAACATGTCCGTTCGTCATGTTGAGGACCGGACGCATCTCCCCTTCCGTATATTCGGCGGCAAAGCCGTTCCCCGCTTCACCTGTATAAAGCGCATAGGGAACGGATAATAATTGTGTGGTCGATAAGGGCAGGTAGGGATCTCTTTGTTTTAGTGCATACTCAATCTGAAGGAAATATTCATCCTGTGACCATTCGATCGTAGTAAAATCTCCGCTTACCCAGGTACCCCGGCCTATCATCAAATCAACCTGTCCGAATTCATTGGTTGTTGGGGCAAATGTTTCAGCATATACGGGCAGTCCGTTTATATTGTCCTGCAGGATGCTTATTCGCAAATACACTGTTTTATTGGCCACAGGAGCAGAATTTTTGGTAATCACCGCTTTGAAACTGAATGCCTGGGGCGGTGCTTCCTGGGCATGGAGAACCGAAAGAAAAAATACGATTCCGACTAAAAGGAGAACCATCTTTTTCATAATGGGTTGGTTTGGGTTTTGACAATTTTCTCGACTTTGATTAATTCATGAGAGTCGGCAAGGAATACTTTCAGGAAGTATACACCGCAAGGGATTTCACAGATATTAATCTGGATCAGCGGTTGATTGGCGACTTCCCGGGCAAGGACTTTCTTTCCTGAATCATTGTATAAATCCAGTATAAACCGGCCTGTATCAGCCGGAGTGATTTCAATGTTGATGAAGTCAATCGCAGGAGAGGGATATACGTTAAGCGATATCCCGGATTCCACCGGTTCTTCATTCTTCATGTCAGCGTTGCCTGGATGGTAATCGGATATGGCCGAAACATCACCACCCAGGACCCAGTTGACGGATATCTCGGAACTGACAGCATGCCCTCCGGAAGAAACCACCTGTTGAGCCATGCAGCATCCGAAAAAAACAAGAAAAGGAAAGATGCATACAACTTTTTGTTTCATGTTTTTGGGATTAGGATTTGGGAAATATTTAACAGGCAATTAGTATCTTAATTTACAAAGTTTTAAACCAAAAGTCAAGTAAAAAATGACTAGAATTGGCCGCATAAGGGAAGTCAAATCTTCATCCTATCAGGATAGGATTTAGCCTAAAAATGTATTACCAGGCGTACGATAAAATGAAAATGCCTTTCAAACTGTTTTTCATTGCTTTAACTGTCTTATTTACTTTTAAAATGACACGACTCTCCCTGGTGGCAACAGAATTCTGTTTGCATCAGCCAGCAGTTCACGGATGGCAATATGATAAGGACATGCTTTTTCACAGGGGCCGTGGCACCATATGCATGCATTTGGTTTCGGACCTTTCAATTCCCTGTAATACCGAGAGGCGGTTTCCTTTTCTTTTAAGGATTGCGAATAGTAGTAAAGTCGCATAATTGTGTTTACAGGAAGGTGATTGGGACAACTTTTTTCACAATCATTGCAACCTATCCGGCAATTTAGAAAGCCCAGGCTGTCCCTGAAGTCAGAAAGCAACCCGGCAGTGGGATCTTTTAGCGTAGTGCCGGAAATGTTTACATACTTTTCTATATCATTAAAATTACGAAAGCGGCAGCAGATTGTGCTTACATCCTTATTGCTGAGTATAAACTGGTAGGCTCCGTCCTTAAGCTTTTCCATATCATTCAACTGATATTTCCGGAAGAAGTCCCTTGCTTTATCCAATTGTAATTGTTTCTTTTCATAGTCCGATTGTTCAAGAATGCCAAGCTTGTCTCCTCGTTTTAAGATATTCTCGTAATCTTCAAATACACTGATAGGGTTTGATTTCATGATCATTGTGCCAATATTCTTAGATTTGCACGCCCGTATGATCCTTTCTCCCATCTCGGGTTCCAGAAAATTATAGGGGAAGAACAGAACATCATATCTTCCGTCATCAACAGCGGCCATTAAAATTTCCTCAAGAGTGCCTCCCGGTTCCTGCCACCAAAAAGTGCCATGGCATGATAGCCCCCTGAACCTGATTTTTCCCTCCTTCTTTAGTTTGTCGCATGCTCTGTGGAAATTTCCATCTGCTACTTTCACAATACTTTGTGCCTGGTGCATCATGTAAAGGTCAATATATGGGGTTTTTAACCGTTTGAGACTTTCATTGGCTCTCCCGATAATATCGTCCGAAGATGTTACTACACCAAGTGAAGTATTTACTTTGGTTGTAATAAAGATTTTTTCGCGTTCCAAATTTCTGATAACGTTACCTATCAACACCTCATTTTTCCCGTTGCTATAAGTCTCGGATGTTTCAATAAAATTAACTCCTGAGGCAATTACTGCTTTCAGCACGGGTTCTGAATAAGGTACTCCTGAACCGATATCAGAGACCAATGCCCCCGTTCTGCCTAACCTGCGGTAATCTTTAATGCGGGGTAAAAGATTGGCCTGATGCGCCCGGAAAAAGGATTTAATGCCAAGAATTTCAATTCCCATGATCCCGGCTGCGGACTTTCCGAGGAAATCTCTGCGATTTAAACCTGGAGCGGCCATTCTGTTTATTATTTATTTCTGGAAAAAGAAATAAACTTTTTGGATCTGTATATCAAAAGTAAATCCAAAGATATGGAAAATCAACTTATGTTTTAATCCAATGTAGATGCCTTCTTGGGCAGTTGGAATTATGGGAAATTGAAGAAAAGAATCCGATTATTTTTTCCATGTGGCTGCACTTGTTTGGTAAGCGTTTAGGCCCATAAATTTGTACAATAAAAGCTGAATCGGGTTCATTACTGCCCTTGTTGCCGGTTACTGTAACCGGTAAAATCACATGGAAAATTAAAATGTCTAACAAAATTTGCCGTAATTTGTTAAACTTCTGCAACATGATTGTATTGACAATTTGAAATAATTATTTCAATTCATGAGATGATATTCATAATTGGAATTACCATTGCATTTCTGCTGGAGTTTCTGCTTCTGGGCAAAAAAGGTAAGGTCAAAGCAGATAAGATTCTTGCTGTCTGGATGTTTTTTATCGGACTTCATTTATTTTTATTTTATTTGCAGTATTCCGGCCTTTTTGTCAAATATCCGGTAACAGCCGGTGTAATATTGCCACTTCCCCTGGTACATGGCCCTTTTTTATACCTTTACGTATCCACCCTTACCAATCAATCACCTGAAAAAGAGTTTATTCAGTATGTTCATTTTGTGCCTCCTCTTTTGATGTATATCTATCTGATTCATTTTTTCATATTGTCGCCCGACGAAAAGATTGCGATCATGAAATCAGGAGGAGAGGATTATATTACATTCAATCGCATTAACTTAACCCTGATCATTCTTTCGGGGATTGGTTATGTTACCGTATCTCAGATTCTGCTTCACAGGCACAGGAAAAACATCAGGGATCAATTTTCAAATATTGAAAGGATTAACCTTAACTGGCTGCAATACATCGTTATAGGTATAGGTTTTATCTGGGTTGTCGTGATATTCGCCGGCCTTTTTTATAGCGATTATTTTGACATGCACAAGATCAATTCCGATTTATATATTTTTTCAGCGGTAGTCCTGTTTGTGTGTTTTTTGGGTTTTTTCGGATTAAAACAAACCAACATATTTGTATCCCGGGGAAACTGGTCCCCGGTATCTCAGGAGGCGCAAATTTCTTTATCTTCTGAAAAAAAAGAACCTGGAAAATACGCGAAATCCGGTTTAAAGGACCCGGATGCCGATCTGTTGCACTTGAAATTGGAAGAATACATGAAGCTTGAAAAGCCATATCTCGACAGCGATTTATCCTTGTCAAAACTCGGGGAATATTTTGGCGTTCATTCCAATTATCTTTCTCAGGTCATCAATGAAAAGGAAAATAAGAATTTCTATGATTATGTGAATGGATACCGCATTGATGAATTCAAGCGAAAGCTTTCTGATCCAAGGAAGAGGAACTTTACTATTCTGGCACTGGCATTTGAATGCGGCTTCAATTCCAAATCTGCTTTCAATAATTGTTTTAAAAAACTCACCAGCCAGACTCCTTCGGAGTTCATGAAACTGCTCCAATAGACAAAATTCCCAATAACCTATTTCTTCCTGAATAACAATTTATTACGGGTACTGTCCTGCAAGACGGGACCTGTCCGGGGAACACCCTTGCAAGCGAGGTCGTGCACGATAATCCACCGCCCTACCTTTACCTCGGAATTTCAAATCAATTAACTCATAAAAACTAAAGAAAATGAAAAGAATGAACCATACATCGATAGTGATGGCCGCTGCCATCCTTACCGCATTTGCATTTGCGGGTTGTGATGAAGAAAGATTTATTGATGAACCAGGTAACCTGGTTGCCAAAACAGTGGATCAGGAATCAAGCCTTCCGTCAATTACTGTAAATGGCGCCATGCTGCATTCAGAGGCATTCGGCAATCGCGACAGTACCCTGGTTGTCTGCATTCATGGCGGACCGGGAAGTGATTACCGTTATATGTTAAACTGTAAAGACCTTGCTGATCACGGTTACAGGGTAGTGTTCTATGATCAGAGAGGCTCCGGGCTCTCTCAAAGATTTTCAAAGGATTCCTATGTCGCTTTGGGAACGGGTGCGCTGGATATGTTGTATGATGAATTAACTGGTGTAATTGCTCATTACCGAACGAGCTCCAATCAAAAAGTATTTCTGATAGGACATTCCTGGGGTGCAATGCTCGCTACAGCTTATGCCGGCAAGTATCCGGAGAATGTTCAGGGACTGGTAGTATGTGAACCCGGTGGATTGAAATGGAATGATGTAAAGGAATTTGTCAGTAATTCACGTGCATTCAACCTGTTCGGTGAAATACTTAACGATGCAACTTATCTGGATCAGTTTATCACCGGTAAGGAAGATGATCATGAGATACTGGATTATAAAGCATCCCTGATGGCCAGCAAGAATGATATTACCGGGGATGATAATACAGCGCCGGGTAGCACCTGGAGATCAGGGGCAGTGATAAACATGGCACTTTTTGAAATAGGCGAAGATTATGCCCCGGACTTCTCCGAAGGGATCAGCAATTTCAATACAACCGTGCTTTTTTTCTACAGTGAAAAGGATAAGGCATATCCTGATTCCTGGGCACAGAAAATATCTGCTTCCTATCCTTCAGCTGATGTATTCAAGATAGCCGGGGTTGGACATGACGGTATCATTAAAGATGAATCCGCATGGACGAATCAGACCTTACCGGTCATACTGGACTATTTTAACACTTTAAGGTGAGAATCGGGAAAAAAATATTGACAAAATGATGAACCTTTTAAAATTATAGAAATGAAAACAACAATAACTACTACGTTGGCAATACTTACCTGTATTGTCCTGTCAGACAGGGTTTATTCCCAAAACATAAACTGGCAGAATCTGAAAAGTGAAGACAGACATATCTTAAACATCAATTCGGGATTTGAGTTTGGATTAGTCTATGGCATTGGCTATGGTTATCAGCCCAATTTTATTGTACCGGTAGTTCTGGATCTCCAATATTCTTTCCCATCGGGTTCAAATGTAACGGATGATTTTAAATCAAAAATTGGTGCCAGGGTAAGATTGTTTGAAATAGAGAATTTTCAGCTGAGTGCCAACATTTATGGCGTCTTCCGGCGATATGAAAACGATCTTGTACGACTGGTAAATTTCGGAAGTGAATTTTCAGGCAATTTGGGTTATTACCGGTCCAAATGGTTCATTGCAGGGGAATTCGGTTTTGACAAGGCCATTGTTACCAATTTTAAACATGCACAAGCCTATAGAGATATCTATCCCCAGGTTACCGATGGGTGGTATCAACCTCCTACAGGTGGCAATTATCACTATGGCCTGCAAACGGGATTTTCATTTAAGCAACATGAACTATATCTGAAAGCCGGTAAAATTTTCAGCCAGGATTTTAAAACGGGACCGATAGTACCCTATTATGCACAAATAGGATATAATTTTAAATTCAGACCATCAATAAAATGATCCATAAGCCAGGCAGGCCTCTGGGGCTTCTATTAAGAGTATGTTTTTAAAGCCCCATGAGACCTGCCTGCCTGCCTGCAGGGACGACATTATGGTAATAGATAGTTGTCCCATTATCAAATATATTTTAATGTTTTTGATACCCGATAGTCCTACAGTATTAAAACTCCACAGCGAAATGGACAGAAGAAAGAAATCAGAACTTTTATTTTACTGGATAATAAGGATCATAAGTCTTATTATTTTGTGCATTACCTTCTTTTTATGGTTCATGCGTACCAGGGAATGATGGGATTAGCATAAAAAAAGGCAACCTTTTGGTTGCCTTAAACATTGTGACCCCGGCGGGATTACTCGACTCGCACAGTGCCACCCGCGAAACCCGCTCGTGATCCCGCCGGGATAAGCATAAATAAAAGGCAACCTTTTGGTTGCCTTAAACATATGTGACCCCGGCGGGATTCAAACCCACGACCTTCAGAACCGGAATCTGACGTTCTATTCAGCTGAACTACGGGGCCGATAGAAGTCGCAAAAATAGGGAAAAATGGGGGAAGGACAAAAAAATACCAAAGAATTGTTGGGGGTTATGGGTTTTATGTTGGACGTTACTGGTTGCAGGTTGTAAGTTGGCGATTTAGGGATTAACTTTACCAAAAAGAATAGCTGCCATGAATAACAACGGTAACCTCTTCATCAGACTCCGGATTTCCATTGCAATTATTACCCTGTTGGCCGGAAACCTCTCTTCCCAGACACTCCAGGAAATCGAGGCACACCGTGTTTCGCTTCCTAACGGCTGGAAACTTACCCCGGTGGGCAACATGCTGCCGCTTGGCGACCTTCCTTTGAATATCGCTGTATCCCCCTCAAAAAAATACCTCGCAGTCACCAACAACGGGCAGAGTGATCAGTCGGTGCAACTTATCGATGCCAGGGAGGAGAGAATACTCGATTCGGTGATCATGGCCAAATCGTGGCTCGGCCTTGCTTTTTCCGCCGATGAAAAATTCCTGTATGCCTCCGGAGGCAACGATAACTGGATCGTGAAGTTCGCCATACTCAGTGATAAGCTGGTGCCAGCCGATACGCTGAGGATCGGCAAGCCCTGGCCCGTGAAGATCTCGCCGGCCGGCATCGCGCTCGATGATTCACGTCACACCCTTTATGTGGTTACCAAGGAGGACAATTCACTGTATACCCTGGATCTGAATTCCGGAAAAGTAACCGGACAATATCCCCTTGGCGGAGAGGGGTATACCTGCCTGTTATCACCCGATGGCCAGTTGTTGTACATTTCCTGCTGGGGCTGCAACAAGGTGATCCTGTTTGAAACCGGTAAACGGCAGATTGCCGGATCAGTTCCCGTAGGGGACAATCCCAACGAACTTTGTATCACAAAAGACGGAAATTACCTGTTTGTGGCCAATGCCAATGACAATTCCGTATCGGTGATCGATACCCGGAAGCGCAAGGTGATTGAAACACTCAACGCAGCTCTTTTCCCCGCCTCTCCGACCGGATCCACTACCAACGGTCTTGCCCTGGAAGAGGATGATAAAACCTTGTATATTGCCAATGCCGATAATAACTGCCTGGCTGTGTTCGACGTGGAACAGCCCGGGAGAAGTGTCAGCAAGGGATACATTCCGACAGGCTGGTATCCGACCTGCGTCCGGACCTCAGATCATAAACTTTTTATCTCCAACGGGAAAGGGATTATCCTCCCTGGCAAATCCCTATGGTCCGCAAGCCAAACAGCGATGAATCGGAAGTGGAATACCAGCAGGGGGGCAAAAAAAGCAGGATCAGGGTACAATACATCGGAGGCCTTTTCAGGGGAACCCTCGGCATTGTGCCGGTTCCCGATGAATCGCAGTTGGCCGCTTATTCACCCGGGCAGTTTATAACAATACACCCTATTCCACGATCAGGGATACCGAGTCGGAAGGCGAACCCGGAAATCCCATCCCCATGAAGATCGGCGATCCTTCGCCCATCAAGCATGTATTTTATATTCTGAAAGAAAACCGCACCTATGACCAGGTTTTGGGTGATATGCCGGAAGGCAACGGAGACACCAGCCTGGTTCTTTTTGGGGAAAACATCACCCCCAATCATCATGCACTCGCCAGGGAGTTTGTGTTGCTGGACAACTTTTATGTGGACGGGGAAGTAAGTGCCGATGGTCACAATTGGAGCATGGGAGCGTACGCCACCGATTACCTCGAAAAAAACTGGCCTACCAGTTACGGAGACCGGGGAGGTACTTATGATGCAGAGGGTACCCGGGATATCGCGAACAATAAGAACGGTTTTATATGGGACTATTGCAAGAAATATGGCATAAGCTACAGGACCTACGGTGAATTTGCGGATGACTATAAACCCAATATTCCTGTTCTCGAGGATCACTTTTGTCCTTATTTTACCAGCTGGGATCAACGGGTACGTGATACAGTAAGGTTCGGCCAGTGGAAAAGGGATTTTGATTCTCTGCTGGCTATACGGCAGGTTCCACAATTAAATACCCTCCGGTTCATCAATGATCATACCGAAGGTCTGAGCCTTGGCCGGCCCACACCCTTTGCCCATGTAGCGGATAACGATCTGGCTGTCGGAATTTTTGTGGATTATCTGAGCCACAGTCCCATATGGAACGAAAGTGTTGTATTCATCGTGGAAGACGACGCCCAGAACGGACCTGATCATGTGGATGCGCACCGGACGGTGGCCTTTGTGGCAGGGGGATTTGTCAAAACCGGATTCGTTGATCATACCATGTACTCTACATCCTCCATGCTGAGAACCATTGAGCTCATCCTGGGCCTTCCGCCCATGAGCCAGTATGATGCCTCGGCCACACCCATGTGGCGCTGCTTTGATCATACTTCGGATCACCTTCCCTATAGGACCAGGCCATGCCAGGTAAACCTGAATGATAGAAACACCGTGATCAGCCAATGGTCCAGGCTCAGTGAGGAATTCAATTTTGCCAAAGAAGACCGTGCACCGGATGCCGAGTTCAATGAAGTGATCTGGAAAGCGGTCAAGGGATACGACAGTCCCTGTCCGGCTCCTGTGCATGCTGCGTTTTTTACACCCGCAGAAGGGGAGGAGGATTAGCGGCTGGTTGATGGCTGATGGCTGGTTATAAGCCGGCTAGTCGGCACACAGGCTGCAGTTGTGGGGATAAATGCCGTAAAATGATACACAGTTTTTACAGGCAACCGTTATATATAGGTGAGCCATCTTTCCTGCATTTTATGAACTTTACAGAATTCTGCTCGTAGAAAATGAATAAACTTTTGTGGATGGATTCTGTTACTATTTAGTTAAACCCGGGAAAATCTTTGAAACAGCATATGAAATATTCATTATCTGGTAAATCACTTACAGAAGCCGGGGATCACGTTAAGTTGCCGGGGCTTCTGAAAAAATATGCCTCTTCGGATTTTACCACGCAACAAAAAACTCGGTTTATTTTCTATTTCTGCATTGCAGCCATTGCAGCCATAGCATTCTTTATCCTGGCAGCCATTTATATACAACTTATTGGGGAGGAATATGGTGGAATATATCTGCCGGTTATTCTGCCGGAACTTGCCGTCATGTTGCTTTTCATCGGCTGCCTGTTTCTGCTGATCAGGGGATTCTATGGCCTGGCTTCACATCTTTTGATAGCCTCCGGAATTCTGTGTGTTTGGCTGGTCATGTGGGTTGATCGTGGAAGCACAGTCACCCGGCTCGATACCATTGTAATCATTGTGGCTTTATTAAACCTTGCCCCGTTGTTTATCACAAAATATAAATCAGCCATTGTATTTTACATTCTTGTAAATCTTGTCCTGCTGTTGGTCTTCCTGTTGGTCTTCCATGATCAGATGAATTTGTCACACGCAGGAATGATCGATTATTTCATTGATACCAGTCTGGCCATGATCTTTACCGGTATTGTAGGATACGCCATTTTCGATATCAATAAAAAAGTGCTGAACAAGGCCTTGGTAGAAATTGAGGAGCGCAGGCAAATTGAAAAAGCGCTCGTGTCAAGCGAGAAAAAGTATCGTGAAATGACGGAATTATTGCCACAAACCATTTTTGAAGCGGATTTAAACGGGAACATCACTTATGTGAATAAAAGTGGTTATGCAATGTTTGGTTATGATCAGGAAGATGTGGAACAGAGGCATCAACCTGTATTCCATTATATTAATGGAGGAAAGAGAAACTGCCAGAAAAAATATTCAAAGTATCATTCATGGACAGCCGGTTCAAGGGAGGGAATATACCGCCATGAAAAAGGACGGAACCTATTTCCCGATACAGACTTTCTCCTCCTTAAGAGTGGAAGATCAAAAGCCCGCAGGTCTGAGGGGAATAATCGTCGATATCTCAGAGCGCAAACGCTCTGAAGAAGCTTTGCGTAAAAGTGAATCCCTGATGGCGGAAGTACTGAATGGTATACCCTTGCCGACTTTCATTCTGGATGGTCATGGAAATTTTCTTTATCTGAATAAGGCATTGGAGAAAGACTATAACAAGCCGGTCAATGAATTGCTTGGCAATAATGCCTTTGAATTGATGCCCCCCGAAATCAGGGAACAGCGACGTGCTATCATCGAGAGCGTCTTTGTGAATAACAAGGCTGTAAATTTCGATGATCACAACCAGGATAAGTATTACACCAATTATATATATCCTATTCCGGATATTAGTGGCAGGACAAATCATGTGATTGTTTTTATGCTGGACATTTCCAAACGGAAAAAACTGGAACGGGAACTTGAAAAACACCGGGATAATCTTGAATTTCTGGTGAAGGAACGAACTGAAGAACTGGCCGCGGCCAATGAAAAGCTCAATTCCACCAATGAGTTATTGTACAGCCAGCGGGAAGCCTTACAGGATGCACTGGACAAATTAAGGGATACCCAAAATCAACTCATTCAATCGGAAAAAATGGCCTCTCTGGGCGTTCTTTCTGCGGGTATTGCGCACGAAATCAACAATCCGCTCAACTTTATCCATGGGGGCATTTCAGGCATAAAAACCTATTTTTCAGAAAAGCTGAATGACCACCTGCAGCAGGTTGAACCGCTCATAGAGGCCATCAACGAGGGAGTAAAACGGGCATCCGATATCGTTGAAAGTCTTAGCCACTATAGCAGGCAGGATGACCTTCCAAAAACCGACTGTGACCTGCACGCCATTATCGACAACTGTCTTGTCATGCTCAGAAGCGAATTGAGAAATAAGGCAGAAGTGAAAAAACATTATACCCCACAATCGTATACCGTATCAGGCAGCGAGGGGAAATTGCATCAGGCAGTATTAAACATACTGGCAAATGCAGAACAATCCATTACGAAAAGCGGGACCATAACCATCCGAACGGAAGTATCAGCCAACATGGTTGTGTTAACGATTGCTGATTCCGGTGCAGGGATCAGCCAGGAGAACCTTCCCCGGATATTCGACCCGTTCTTTACCACAAAACCGCCGGGAAAAGGAACAGGTTTGGGATTATCAATAACCTATAACATCATCCGGGAGCACAGGGGAACAATTGCGTATGAATCTCAGCCAGGCAGGGGAACCAAGGCGACCATCATGCTGCCGATCCATCAAACCGGGCAAGCACGGTTATAAAGAATCCAAACGTAAGGTTATCGCCGTTGCATCGGATTTTGACGGACCGGAAGTCCTGCATTCACCGTATTCTGATCCCCATTTTTTTCATCAAGATCGATGCATTCAGGCTTTTGCATATGCCGGGAGTCAGTTTGTAATCAAAGTACAGCTCTTCCCCGTCCACCTTCACATCAAAATGAAAATTCTCAATACTGCCGGGCAGTTCATCTGCCAGCTCGGCCAGTTTGAGATCGTGGGTAGCCACAATGGATACCGTATTATACCCGATCAGTTGCCGGATGAGGGCTACCGAACCGGTGAAACGATCGTTGGAATTGGTACCCCGCAATATCTCATCGAGCAGAAGGAACACCTTATGATTGTGTTCCGCTTCCTGAATGATGGTCGCCAGTCTTTTCAGTTCAGCATAGAATGAGGAAGTATTATCCTCCAGGGAATCGGATATACGCATGCTGGAAAAAATCTTAACGTGCGATATGCTGAAGGAAGAGGCACAAACCGGAGCGCCTGCCAATGCCAGGACGGCATTTACCCCGCAGGTCCTTAAAAAAGTGCTCTTGCCCGACATGTTGGATCCTGTTACCAGAACTGTTTTGCCACTTTCCGTTATGCTGAGGGTATTATGGATTCTTCGGTTTGAAGGTATTAGCGGATGGCCGGCATTTTCAGCTTTCAGTGTAAAGTATTCCGTGACCACCAGCGGCATCGTCCAGTCGGGGTTATTAAAAGCCATGTTGGACAAACTGGACAAAACTTCGAATTCAGCCATGGCAGCAAACCAGCGTGGCAGATCAGAAACATGGTGTCTTTTCCATTTCTCCAGGGCCAGACAGCAATGTATATCCCAGAAGAAAAACAGGTTCAGGGGAACGGACACCATAACATTCAACCGTGTATCAAGCCGGCCCGCCATTTGTGATAATTTCTTTATCCGGGCAGATACAGGAACGTCCAGGATAAAAGTGTCCTGTAAAGATCTCAGCTTTTTGCCGTGGAATGCCTCATTTTCAATTAATCTGATGGTGGAGGCATAGCTTAACAGCATGTCGGAGGATTTGCCGGTCTGCTGATGCAGCCGGTTAATTTTTCTGCCCTGGCTGAAATAGAGCAGGAAATTGATGGAAAGAACCGGTACCAGCATGGCGGCAGGCAAACCTAAAATGACTAAAAGGGTAGTCAGGAGTCCCGCCGAACTCAAAACAATTGTAATGAATTTCAGAGTTTGTGGCCTGGCGAAGTATTCTTCCTGTTGCATCCAGGTCAGCAATGCTTCAGGATCGTTGCCTGAATTTTTATTGCTGTAACCATACGTCATCAGCTTCTGACGCCAGTCGATCAGGGGCTTTAACTCTTCAACAGCCTGCTGCCGAAACGTAATTTCTTCTGGATCTGCAGGTGCTTTCAGCCAGGCTGCCAGCGTTTCTGCAGCAGGTTTGCTCGTGGTCCGGTTCATGTACTGGTAAACCGAGGCATGTCCGAAGAGATCGAGATCATAGGAATACGGGTGGTCTCTATCCACATGCACTGCCCCGTCGGCATAATCGTTAAAGTACCCATCCAGACATTTCAATTCGAGTCGGTTAATGGTTTCCAGATGCCGGTAGAATTCCTTCAGTTTTTCTGTTTTGGTGTACTGTTTGATCAGAATACCAAATGCTATCAGACTGGCTGCGGAAGCTGTTATGGCCAAAGTAATGGAAACAGCCTGCAGGGAAAAGAAAAGCAGGAAAATCATCAAAAAGCTTATCAACCGGGCAAAAGACAGCCTGTTTTCGATCCGCTCCAGCCGGCCGGCTTTCTGCTGATACGTGTCTATTCTTGTTTGGTAGAATTCGATTAAAGACATATCCAAATTACCTGTCGATTACAAATCTGGCGGTGATGATTTTCTGACCGGCCAGGGTTATCCTGGCAATATACAGTCCCGGTTCCCTGTTGTTCATATTCACCGCGATACTGTAAGCGGGATTTCCTTCCTGAACATCCACCAGCGCTCCCATGCTATTCAGGATCTCAATTTTCAGAATGGTTTCGTTAGATTCTATATTCAGTATATCTCTAACCGGATTGGGGAATAATCTGTAATAAATTTTATCCGGTTGGTATTCATGGGTGGAGGTACTCTCCGCATCCGGCATGTTCTCATCGAGCCAGGCCAGCCGGAGGGTAATCCAGTTCCTGAATTTTTCAATTTCACCGGCAAAGGTAGCGGCAGGAGCATCTACTTCCGGTGCGCCTACATTTTGCCCCAGAATGGGCCATTTTTGATAATGGCGCTGCTGGGCTTCGTTCACCAATAATTGAACAGAATCAATATAATGATTCAGGTAATCTTCGCTCAGGATGGTCCGGCGCAGGTCAGTATAACGCGCATGCAACTCACTTCTGAAAGCAGGATCCTCCAGCAGGCGCTTAATCCATGAGGGCACTACCGGCCAATTGTTGCATTCATTTACCTTGTAGGCCCAGTTGGATCCGTCGGTAACCTCATAGATATAGCAGTTGTCGTAAATGTTTTTCCAGGCCCAGTCAAAGTCCCACACCGGTCCTGCATGCAGCAGCCCATCCTTATCGTCCCTGTTTTTGTGATAATAGCAGCTCTTTTTATAGGCGTCCACATTTCTCGATAACTTCACCGATAATGAAGTAGTCGATAAATGAATGAACATCCATATAGGCCCTGTAACCTGCGACCGGATCCCTGAAAGTACTGCCATACAGTTTGCTTTCAAGAACGTTTACAAACGATTTGATGTAATTCTTCTGCTGGGAGGTGATGCTTTCCGGTTCGGGATATTTGTACACAAAATGCACCTGACCGTCGGGCCGGTCAGCAGGTGCAAAATTACTGGTCCAGCTGTTATAGTTATCATAATAGTCAATGGAAAACATATATCCTCCGGTAAGGCTGTCGGCAGCATTGTCATCGGCATCCAGTTTTGCAATCGCCAGCCGGTTCTTATCCTGCTTTATCTTTTCCGTTAACACAAATACGCCCATATATTCTCCGTTGATGATCACTTCGCAGAGATTGGTGCGGGGCGCATAGTGGCCCATTTTACTGAACAAATGAAAAGCCAGGGTATTGCGCATAAATACTTTGTCGTTGTAATTGGCCATAAGTATCCAGTCGTTTTCTGCCGGCATACCGAGCAAGGGTACGTTCAAATTGTTTCCCAGGTTATCACGTGTTTCAAAACCATAGGGCTTTTGCGGCAATGATTGTGAATAGGCACCCCTGAATTCTATTCCTGCCTTGCCGGTATAAATATTTCCCATGTCGGCGGGACTGTTATAGGCGCCGGATCCATTGAATATGATCTTCATATCCACGGTTATCTTGGGCTCATCGGATATGATCGCGCCGTTGGTGTTGATGATCACCAGGGGAAGATTCGTGGAATCCATAAGCATTTCAGGTTCCAGGGCCTTTGCGGTAATGGAAAAGAAAAGTACAAAAAGGAAGAGCAAATTCAGGCGCATATGAAAGGAGATTTGAAATCTTTGCCGGATATCCTGTGTTGCAGGTGTTGATTCCCGGACAAATATAATATATCACAGGAATTCCGGCGTTAAATATTTATTTTTTACATTTGCCGATTCATCATTCACTCAGCATCATCACAATGGAATACAATTTCGGCGCCATTGAAAGTAAATGGCAGCAATACTGGGAAGAAAACAAGACTTTTAAAACGGTTGAAGACTATTCAAAACAGAAGTTTTATATTCTCGACATGTTCCCTTATCCCTCAGGAAGCGGACTGCATGTCGGGCATCCCGAAGGATACACCGCCACCGACATTGTAGCCCGCTATAAAAGGATGAAGGGCTTTAACGTATTGCATCCCATGGGTTGGGACGCTTTTGGCCTACCGGCAGAACAATATGCCATGCAAACGGGTACCCACCCGATGATCACCACCCAGAACAACTGTGATACCTTCCGGCGTCAGATCAAGTCGCTGGGACTGGGATACGACTGGGAAAGGGAGATCAATACCACAGATCCCGGTTATTATAAGTGGACACAGTGGATATTTATCAGGCTCTTCAATACCTGGTTCGATGCAGATGCACAAAAGGGCCGGCCGATTACCGAACTGGTTATCCCAGAGGAGGTTACTGCCCAGGGGAAAGAGGCTACAAAGGCCTTTACCGACAGTAAGCGTCTGGCTTATTTCGACAATGCGCAGGTATGGTGGTGCGAACACTGCCGGATTGTGTGTGCCAACGAAGAAGTTCTCACCGATGGTACGCATGAGAAATGCGGCAACCTTGTCATACGCAAAAATCTTAAGCAATGGATGCTTCGCATTCCCCTGTATGCCGAACGCCTGCTGAAAGGATTGGATGATCTCGACTGGCCCGAAGGACTAAAGGAGATGCAACGAAATTGGATCGGCAGATCCACCGGGGCAGAAGTTGATTTTGACGTGGAAGGTCTTTCAGGGAAACTCAGGGTGTATACCACCCGCCCCGATACCCTGTTTGGTGCAACCTACATGGTTATTGCACCGGAACACCCAATGGCCAGGGCTATTACAACCTCCTCACAGGGCAGTCAGGTAGCGGAGTATATTCAGGCCGCATCACTTAAGTCGGATCTCGACCGGACCGATCTGGCCAAGGAAAAAACCGGCGTATTTACGGGCAGATATGCCATCAACCCGGTGAACGGCAAAAGAATTCCCATTTGGGTGGCCGATTATGTGCTGATTGGATATGGAACCGGCGCCATTATGGCGGTTCCGGCCCATGACATCCGTGACTTTGAATTCGCGGAAAAGTTCGGACTGCCCATCGATTGTATCATGGATCCGGAAAGCCCGGACGATAGTCTTCGTGCCCGTGTGCTGGCCGGGAAGGCTTGTTGGACCGAAGACGGCATTTATATCAACTCGGCCAGCGAAGAAAGGGGAATTTCCATCAACGGGCTTCACAAGGAAAAAGGCATCCAAACCATCATTGCCTGGTTGGAACTGAAAGGTATCGGCAAGGCCACTGTAAATTTTAAGATCCGTGACTGGCTGTTCAGCAGGCAGAGGTACTGGGGAGAACCTTTCCCCGTCATCCATTGGGAAGACGGTGAGATCGAAGTGGTTTCAGAAGACGACCTCCCCGTTATGCTGCCTGAGTTAAAGAATTACCATCCCGGAGCAGATGGAGAGTCGCCTCTCGCCAACGCCGGGGAATGGCTTATCGTTACAAAAAACGGTCGTAAAGGACGCCGGGAAACCAACACCATGCCCCAGTGGGCCGGTTCATGCTGGTATTACCTGCGTTTTATTGATCCTTTGAACGAACGGGAACCGTTCGCCAGGGAAAAGGAGCAATACTGGATGCCGGTCGACCTGTACATTGGCGGTGCCGAACATGCGGTGCTGCATTTGCTTTACAGCCGGTTCTGGCATAAGGTACTGTTCGATCTGGGCATTGTGTCCACAGATGAACCATTCCGGAAATTATTTAACCAGGGGATGATCCTCGCATTTGCCTATGAGACTGCGACCGGCGCCAAAATACCGGTTGACCTGGTGGAGGACCGTGATGGCAGTTATTTTCACAAAACCAGCGGGGAGGAGTTGCGGCAGATTGTGGCCAAAATGTCCAAATCACTGAAGAATGTCGTGAATCCCGATGATGTCGTGAAACTTTATGGCGCAGATTCCCTTCGTCTTTATGAAATGTTCATGGGACCGCTCGATGTGATCAAGCCCTGGACCGATACAGGGGTGAAAGGCGTATACGGATTCCTGAACCGGGTGGCAAGGTTCTTCGGTGATCCTGATAATATTACCGCTGTGGAAGAAGACCGGGAAGTACTGAAGGGCCTTCACCATACCATTAAGAAAGTCGGTCAGGATATCGAGCATCTCCGTTTTAATACTGCTATATCACAGATGATGATATTTACCAATCTCTGCATGAAAAAGGGCAGGGTCACCCGCCAAACAGCCGAATCCTTTGCCTGTGTGCTTTCACCCTTTGCACCCCATCTTGCTGAGGAATTGTGGGCAATATTCGGTAACGGGCCCAGTATCAGCCAACAGGAATTCCCGTTGGCAAATGAAACTTATTTACAGGAAGATACGTTTGAATATCCGGTGTCCTTCAATGGAAAACTCAGGTTTAAACTAACGCTGCCCATGGATTTGCAGGCCGCAGACGCTGAGAAAGCCGTAAAGGAGGATCCCCAGTCCAATAAGTGGATTGAAGGCAAACAGATTAAAAAGATTATTTTTGTGCCTGGTAGAATTATTAATGTCGTGGTGGGTTAGCTTATGAAAAAATCCTTGAAAATCATCCTGATAGTCGGCATGCTCTTTCTGGTGGCAGCTGCTGCATACCGGTATATACTGCCCCGGTTTGACAACAACGGCATGCAGGCTGTTGCGGCTGATTCCTCGGCTGTAATCAAACCTTTACCAAAGATGTACGGTATTGCTGTCGACTCCTTCCGCATTGAATCTGATAAAGTGGGAAGGGATCAGAACCTTGGACAAATACTGCAGCAATATGTTTTACCGGAACGGGCGCTGACACAGTTGCTCTTATACGGCAGCAATGTCTTTGACGTGCGTAAAATAAGGCATGGAAATACCTATACCGCTTTTCTTTCAAAGGATACCCTTTCACGACTGCAATATTTTGTTTACGAACATTCCCCCATTGAATTTGTGGTGTTTGATTTCACAGACAGCGTGAAGATATCTCTCCGGGAGAAAGAAGTAATTACCCGACAAAAGAAGGTAAATGGGGAGATCATTACCTCTCTCTGGGATGCGATTACCAAGAATAATATTAATCCGCTTGTAGCACTGGAATTGTCGGAAATGTATGCCTGGACGGTAGATTTTTTCGGATTGCAGCCCGGAGATCATTTTACCGTTGTGTATGACGAACTTTTTGTGGATACGGTATCCGTAGGGCTTGGACGTATCCATGCTGCAAGTTTCAATCATGTTGGCAAGGAATTACTGGCCATCCCGTTCATACAGGACAGCGTTGAAACTTATTTCGATGCCGAAGGCAATAGTCTGAGACGTGCTTTTTTAAAGGCTCCTCTCAGATTCTCCAGAATATCTTCAAGATTTTCAGGAAGCCGTCTTCATCCGATCCTGAAAATCAGGCGTCCCCATTACGGTGTGGATTACGCTGCCCCTATCGGAACACCGGTGTATACCATTGGTGATGGCCGGATCATCATGGCCGGTTATCAGAGTGGTGCCGGAAGAATTGTCAAGGTCAGGCATAATGGCGTTTATACTTCAACGTATATGCACCTCAGCGGTTTTGCCAAGGGAATTACCAACGGGAAATATGTGATGCAGGGTGAATTAATTGGTTATGTCGGCAGTTCCGGACTCTCTACCGGGGCACACCTCGATTTCAGGGTATCCAGAAATGGCTCGCCCATTGATCCGCTTAAAATGGAGTCACCACCAGTAGATCCTATAAAACCCGAAAACCGGGCTGCCTTTCATTCAGTTAAACTGGCCACCATTGATCTTCTTAGCAATAAGAAAACGGAAGACATGGCACTGGAACACCAGTTGCTGATGTCAGTTCCCCAGAATATAACCGAGATTAAATGAGACTGTATTGGCTAATCCGTTCGAATAGTATGCGTTTTTCAACCAGTACAGGGAATAATTGAGATTTAGCAGCACTTTGGGAGAAAGGGTATAGACCAGGCCGGTACCGATACCTGCCGTAAGTCCGGAATCATGATCCGAGCCGCTGTTCCCGCTGATGTCCTCCAGCTTTCGCCAGGAGAACTGAAAGCCCAAAGATCCCATGACAAAAACTTTGATTTTCTCTTTCCCAAAATAGTATTTACCATTGAGATATACGGGAACTGAGCTGGCATAACCGCTACCGGTGTCACTTTTATCCATTACATGAAGATAATGTACGGATCCGCCAATGCCAACCGGTGACACCAACCAATTCTCGTATAAGGCGTTGAAGATGTATCCGTTTGCAGTTTCCGCATTTGACTCAATGATGACGGAAGACCATCCGCCACCCACCTGCAGGTTTGAGGTCCCCTGGCCCAGCTGCGCAGCAGCCCTTACACTGATCAGGGCCGCCAACAGGAAAAATATGTAAAATCTTGCAGGCATAGTTTTTATTGTTAGAATACTTCTGAAGCAGCCAGGTAGAAACCAAACGAGTTTTCTCCAAATCCTAAGTCGATGGCGAGATTGGTGCGGGCACGTTTATCGGCCATGATCCGCAGACCTATGCCGCAGCCAGGTTTAATAGATTCAAACAGGTCCAGCGATTGTGCAGCGTTGTCAGCAGTAGTGGCATTCACAAACAGAACACCACCTAAAATTCCCCCGCATCTCGAAATGGGGAAACGATATTCGGTTTCCCCGTACACCATGTTGGCGCCCCGAAAACGACCCTGTGTATAGCCACGGCCGCTTCGGCCAAACTGGTCATAAGCAGTGGCAGACAAAGTCAGATAGGGAAATTCACCTTCCGGGGAAAAGTTGCCCAGCAACCAAAAGGAAATGAGGTGCCGGGGATTTCTTTTAGACAATCCGTGAAAGCTTCTCCATTCAACCTGGAAGAAATTCGAATTTATTTTATTGCCCAAAAACTCAAACGCTCCCCGCCAGCTGGCCAGCGCATAAATTCCTTTATAGGCATTGATCATATTGTCGCGTGTATCAAATACCAGGTTGACATTTAAGGCGGATACATAGTAGCTGCTTGTACTGAAACCATAATAATGATTATAGGCATAGTGGCTTGTCAGAAAGGTATCGCCCGGGGCCATCCTGAGTTTTTCATCTTTGATCTTAAAATAGGAATCGTAGTTATACCCAAAACCAGCATAGAAACCTTCTTTTATTTTAAAAGAAACCAGCTGATGAAACCTGGCAAAGTTGAATTTCATGGGCTGGGCCAATGAATCGTCGGAAGTTTCGGCTCCGTAGAGACTGACCTGATAATCCAGAATCCCTCCTGTGGGTGAGTTGGTGCCTAATCCGTAAGTGGGCTGGGAATAGATCAGATACCGCCAGTCACCGCTGAAAAAGATCCGGTTATCTTTGGTGTACAGATTATTCTTCAACATGAGAATTAACTGTGACTTTGTAGTAAGCTGCAGGCTGCCGGCCAGGTTTGAATACAAAGTACTTCCAGGCATTTTGAATGCATATTGCCCGCCGACACCGACCATAAAACCAATCGCGGGGTTGGAGCCAATAATCGGAAGAAGCAGTAAAGATCCCGATTCCTTTGTTTTGTTTTTTGGAGGTTTATGGAGTGCCTGACGGATCACATCGGGCAGATCCTTCTGAAGGCACCCTGTATCGGCAGAAACACGCAGTGAATCCTGGCCGGAGACCGGACCATGCAGGATAAAGATCAACACCATCAAAGGAAGTAACCATCTGAAAACTATTATACGCGTGATGACCATCTTGCTGAATTTGATTTTAGGCTATTTCTGTTTTTAAATTTAGCACAATTATTACATAGTGCAAACCCGGCCGAATAGTTTACTGGTTTGAAGCTGCCTGCAACAATTGGTTCCCTGCCGGATTATCGGGGAATTTCTCTGCCAGACGCCTTGCATACCCTATGGCTTTGGATTTTTGCTGTTGCTCCAGGTAGAAGGTGCAAATGGCATAGAGAAAATCAAAATTATCGGGTTCGCTGTTTATCGCCTTCAGGAGGTAGTTTTCGGCGGATGCTTTGTTACCCAGGGAATTCTCCAGCAACCCGAGGTTATAAAGAATTCTTGCATCTTCCGGCATTAATTCAGCCGCTTTCAGAAAATACTCCCTGCTTTCTTCAAATTTTCCCATTTCGGCTAACAGCAAGGCGAGAGAATTGTTAATCTGGACAACCTCGGGATTATCCCGCAACACTTCCCGGAAAAGCTTCTCTGCTTCCGGATTTTTTCCCTGCTGCGCATATACCATGGCCAGGTTCACCTTGGCCATAAAGAAGAGGTTATCCGTTTTCAGCGCTTCCCGGTATGATTCAACGGCCTTGTCGAGGTTCACCGGCATTGGCATACATGATCCCCAGGTTATACCTGCCACCCGGGAAAATCTGAAGTATACAGGTTGATATCCCGGTATTCTTCCAGCGCAGCGATTCTGGCCTTTTTTGCAGATTCACTCAGCAGGTTTTCCGGTACTTCCGAAAGCCTGATGCCGGCCTCGGCACGAATGCCTTTCACCGGGTCGTTCAAAAGGGGCATCATCGCTTTTTCATACGATGCCGCATCGGTGGGATGATAATTCATAATGGCCGTATGTCTTACCAGCGAGGCCGGATCGCTGAGTGCCTTTTCAACAGCAAGGTTACTTTCCGGCGTATCGAAGTTGCCCAACAATTGTACTGCTGTTGCCCTTACCATCAGCGGAAACAATTCATTTCCGGCATACAGATATGAGTTCCGGTATGGCCCGTTTCATCGCCCTTTTGCGCAGCAGCGAAAGTTTCGCCGTAATGGGGACGTTTTTTGGTCCCGTACCATTTTTCCATATAGGTCTGGGACCAGGCTGTTGTTTTATCGTTGTGGCAATCGTTACATGCATTGGGTGTTCCTATGCTCAGGGTCAGATCGGGTCGTGGTATCCTGAAACTATGATCGCGCCTGTAATCATTTCCCATATAGAACCTGCCCACCATGTGGCAATTCACACATTGTGCCCCGGTACCCTTTTTATATTCCGGCTTCCCCCTGTTGATCAGGCGGTTGGAACCGGTCTCTTCGTCCATTTTATGAAAATGATGCCGGGGGGTATCGTAGATATCCGGTCGATGGCATTTGAGACAAAGCTGGTTATCGTCCTTCAGGGTCTTCACCGAATGTACATCGTGACAATCACTGCACTTTACCGCCTTTTCAAACATTTTGCTCTGGGTGAAAGAGGCATACTCATAATCTTCTTCCAGGATCTGTCCGTCGGCATGATACATGGGCTGGGTGATCAGCTGGGGGATCATGTAATTCAGCAGATCGCTGTTATCGTTTTCGTAATCACCCAGTATGGACCGGCGGGAATGGCAGCGGGCACAGACATTCAGTAACTCCTTGTTATCCAGATCTCTGGTCCTTACTATCAAGCCGGTATTTACATCCATCGGGCCTGGAACCTTCGGGCAGATTGGCCCATTTGAGGTGTTCGGAGGCCGGCCCGTGGCAGGCTTCGCAGCTGACATCGATTTCTGACCAGGTGGTGCTGAAGGTCTTTTTCACCGGATCGTAATTTTTCCTCAGGTTGGTCGAATGGCAGTCGGCGCACATGCCGTTCCAGTTCTGCGCCTGGTTGGTCCAGTATAACCAGTTATCGGGTTTGATATTTTGTCCCTGATATACGGTATCACCCAGATGGAACCATTTCTTGCGGTCGGTATCCCAGGCAATGGGCAGGCATTGCAGGCGTCCTCCTTCAAAAGGTACAAGGTATTGCTGCAACGGGGTGTACCCAAATGTATAGGTGATCTGGAAATCTTCGAATTTACCTGTCGGGCCCTGGGTGTTTATATAGAAGTTCCCGTCTTTCCGGAACATGCGGTGGGTAAGTCCCTTATGCCTGAATTCGAAATTATCAAAATTTCCCAAAACGGTCTTTTCCGTGGCACTGTCCATGGCCATATCGTGATGCGAACCCAGCCACAGATCATCTTCCTTTTTATGGCATTCGATGCAGGTCTTTCTCCCGACAAACTGGGCTCCGATCTTCTGAGAAGCGTTTGATCTTTCAATGGCCATACGGACCATGTACACAGGAAATGCAATGACAAATACGGCAGTGGCTGTAAATCCTGCTATTTTCCAGTATTTCATCGGATCTTTTCCTGTTTCAAATGGCATAGGTCAGCTGCTTTTTTTCGAATTTTCTGCGCTTTGTTTTCAGGCTGATATCAACGGTTACTTTTCCTTCCTCGATAGTTACCGGGAAGTAATCAAGTGGTCGCGGGGCTGGTGAACCGAGCACATTTCCGACCTTGTCAAACGACGAAGAATGGCAGGGGCAGATAAACTGATTTTTCGCCTCGTCCCACATGACAGAACACCCCAGGTGTGAACAGGTGAGCGAAAGGGCAAGGAAACCTCCATCAGTCTCCCGGATAAGGTACAATTTGTTGATCCTGTCGGGGGTTACCGAATTTACCGGGAAGTCTTCCACATTGCCAATGATCTTAATGGTTGAACGCTGGCTGTCTTTATGAAGTTCCCTGGTAGGTTTTAACAAACTGATCGATAAAAACTCCGAGTTCTGCGGCAGCAACCAGTCCAAGAATTTTCCATGCCTGTTTCAGGAAATTTCTCCTTCCGCTATTGTCAATATGATCTTTGTTGGGTACAGGCTTTTTCATCTGTCAGGATAGTTTTCGAAATCAGATTTTCCATGGCCACATCAGGGTCATGCCTTCCCCCCTGAAAAATATGCCGGTCAGGGTTAAAACACTATAGGATACGATCAGGATGATCATGGCAGATTGCAGGTATTCCGAGCGGTTTAAAGCATATTTCCGTTGGTTCAGTCGCAGGAAATAATATAGGGTGCCGATGACGATCGCAACAGGAATGAAGCCTCTGGTAATCATGGAAGGTATAAAAGGCAGCAGGATTTCCGGATCGGGAAGATATTCGCTGAGCACGATGAAGAAAACAGTAGAAGTGAATCCTGTCAGCAAGGCCATCTTCCCGGATTCCTTACCCTTGTCCGATAAGAACCAGATGCCCTGATTCGTATCGTTCAGGGGAATATAGGGGAGCCAGCATCCGGCAACCAGCAGGGACAGCGGGAAAATCACCACGGCAAAAAAGGGATGAAAATGGATCAGCAACTCCTGCAATCCCATAAAATACCAGGGCGCTTTGGCGGGATTGGGACTGAAGGAAGGATTGGCCCTTTCGCGCAGGGGAGCGTCAAATACGCTGCTTACAAGAAACAGAAATGCAAGCAGGACCAGGGCGATCACAAATTCACGATTTACCAGGTGCGGTTGGGTATTCACCACCGGGCTGTCCTTGTCCTTTTCAGCGACTACAACACCTCCTGCTTTCCGGATGCGCCAGAAATGATATCCCATGAGAATCACCATCAGCACCGGAATAATTCCGGTATGCATATTAAAGAAGTTGGTGAGCGTGGCCTGTCCTACTTCCTGGCCACCCAGCAGTGACACCCTGATAAAGTTTCCGATCAAAGGTACATAGGCCAGCAGGCTTGTGCTTATTGTAACAGCCCAGTAAGACAGCTGATCCCATGGAAGGAGATAGCCGGTAAAATTCGATAAGACAACCAGCACCAGCAAGGCGAGCCCGAATATCCAGGTGATGTGCCTGGGTTTGCGAAAGGCGCCCGTAAAAAGTACGCGCAGGGTGTGAAGAAAGACAACCCACAGCAGTATGATGGCACTCCAGTGATGCAGGTTGCGCAGCATTTTTCCGAAAAGCAGGCTTTCCTGAAGGTTCAGAATGGAATTATAGGCGTTTTCGGGTGATGGTTCGTAATGAAACTTCAACAACAGTCCGGTGAAAACCTGCATCACCACCAGCAGGGCCGCCATCCCCCCAAGTCCGAAGGTGAGTGTAAAACGCAGCGTACTGGACCTTCACCTTGCGGGGATGAAGATGAAGGATCAAACCGTAGACAGGTTTTATTTGCTTTTCAGTACCGGTATTTTCGTCCATCTGTGTTTGCAGGAGATTGTGCGATTGCCGGAACAAATGTAATAATTTTCGATTGTTGCGGATTAAAAAGTATCAATCTCCAATCTTACCGTCTTTTTTGGTATGTTGCTGCACAGAAAACTTCCCAACCAGCAAAGCCACAATGATGGCGATATAAAACTGCCCTGAGATCGCAATAAATGTGGCCAGTGAACGGGTATATGGTTTCAGCGGAACAATATCGCCATACCCAAGTGATGCCAACGTTACATAGCCAAAATACAGGGATACACTTGTATTGAATCTTCACCTGTGATTGAATCTTCCGCTTTAAGGGGTGTGAAGGCGGCAGGGTCATTGTGGATAATGAAAGCGATAAAAATGGAAAAGATGATCCCCATCAGCAGATATCCGGCAACCGAACCGAGAATAACTCCGGCCGTGACTTCTCTGGCAGAGGCGATCTGTTTTATCAGCGAAACAACAATAACCAGGAAAAAAAGGATATTCACCCCTTTGGATATGCTGGTAATGACCTCCATATGAAGCATATTTGAAATCCATACCATCAATACTGTTACCGCAAAAAGCAGTAATGGTATAATTACTTATTTTTTCCAGTGACAGAATGGCTGTGATATAAATGAGTGGTATACGCAATGGTAAAGGAAATCCGATGCCAGCCAGGGGGCAATAACGGGCAGGACAAATGCTGCAAACATCACAGAAACCACAAGAAGTGTATTCCAAAGCGTGGCAGTTCCGAAAGCGATATCTTTTCATAGGGTGATATTTGGAATTAAAATTAGCAAGATTTCAAATTAGTTAAGTAATACCATTTGCTTTTCCTGTAAAAAATTATTCGGATCATTATCAGAAAATATGAATTTGATTCATGGATACGCATTCGGATATGACGAACGTTCATTTAAATTATAAATAAATTGGTATTTTTGAGTAGATTTATAGAAACAAACCTTTTATTAGTAAAAACCTATATTCTGACATTATGAAAATCGCGAATTTTTTTGGTATGGTACTGATCGGATTGCTTTTATTTTCCTGTAGAAAGAAACAGGCAGTAGAAACAGCCGCTCCGGAAGTTCCTGTAACCTCCGTGTTAATAAAAGATGTACCGCTCACCCAGGAATATGTGGGACAAACCCTTGGCGGAACCGATAT
The DNA here is from genome assembly GCA_963800645.1 of uncultured Bacteroidales bacterium. GTDB lineage: Bacteria > Bacteroidota > Bacteroidia > Bacteroidales > UBA10428 > UBA5072. The sequence continues at coordinate 147,645 of CAWDBX010000006.1, forward strand.
TCAGATCCGGGCAAGGGTGCAGGGATTTTTAACCGGTATTTATTTCAAAGAAGGATCGAAGGTAAAAAAGGGACAGTTGTTGTATTCCATTGATCCTTTGCCGTATCAGGCCAAACTCGATCAGGCCAAGGGACAGTTGGCATCGGCTGAGGCCCAGCTGGCCAAGGCAAAAAGCGATCTGGATCGCATCAAACCACTTGCAGCCATAAACGCTGTCAGTCAGCGCGACCTGGTTGCCGCCCAGGCCCAGTATGATGCAGCCATTGGTGGTCGAAGAAGCAGCCAAGGGCATGGTCAGGAATGCCGAGATTGAACTGGGTTATGCCAGCATCTATTCACCAATTGATGGAATTATCGGGATATCCAATTTCGAGGTAGGAGACCTGGTAGGCACCATCCAATCGTTCAACCTGAATACAGTATCCAGCACAAAAACAGTACGCGTACGATTTTCAGTTACTGAAGCGGAATACCTGGAATTCCGGAAAAGAGTCCCTGATAAGGCATAAAATGGACTGGACCATTGACATGATCCTGAGTGATGGTTCCGTTCATCCCCACAAAGGACAGATCAACCTGGCCAACCGGGAAATAGATCCCTCCACGGGGACCTTAACCATGGAAGCCACGGTTCCCAATCCTGAAGAAGATGTCAGGCCGGGTCAGTTTGCCAAGATCAGGTTCGTTACCGAGATCAGGAAAGGTGCCATGCTGATACCACTTCGGGCAGTCACGGAATTGCAGGGAACCTACCAGGTTTATGTGGTGAACGAAGGAAAATAAAATTGAAGTAAAGACGGTTCAGGCCGGTCAGAAATATGGCGAATACTGGATCATCGATTCGGGACTTGAAGCCACAGATAAGGTTGCCTTGATGGGTAATGCGGCCATTCGGGTCAACAGTGTCATAACACCCGTGCCGGTGAAGGCTGATTCAACAAATATTTAAAATCCATCGCCATGTCAGAATTTTTCGTCAGAAGACCTATCGTCGCGATGGTAATCTCCATCGTTATTGTGATCGTGGGACTGGTAGCCATGAAATCCCTCCCCATATCGCAATATCCGGAGATTACACCCCCTGAGGTGCTGGTTACAACCACCTTCCAGGGAGCCAATGCCATTAACGTGGAGCAGGCTGTTGCCACACCCATCGAACAAAAAGTAAACGGGGTGGAAGAGATGCTCTATATGAAATCGGTCAATGCCAGTGATGGTTCACTGAGCCTCCGCATTGCCTTCGAGGTGGGAACCGACCTGGACAATGCCAATATGCTTACGGTGAACCGGGTGAACCAGGCCAACGCCATTCTGCCCAATGAAGTGAAGCAATTTGGGGTGGTTACCAAAAAAGCCCTTCCGTTTCCCCTGCTCATCGTATCCCTGCGATCCCCCAATGGCAGTTACGACAATAATTTCCTGTCGAACTATGCCAATATCAATGTGGTGGATGTCTTGTCGCGGGTTAAAGGGGTAGGCGATGTAAAGTTGTTCGGGGGCGCTGATTATGCCATGCGGATCTGGGTTAAGCCGGATGTAATTGCCAAACTGGGACTTACCATGAACGATCTGATCAAGGCTGTAAAGGAACAGAACCAGATCTACCCGGCGGGAAAGTTTGGCGGAAATCCTGCTCCTGCCGGCACACAGCTTTACTTATACGGCCTTGTTGCAGGCACGTCTTGTTACGGTGGAGGAGTTCGGGAAGTTATTGTAAGGTCCAATTCCGATGGATCTCAGGTGAGACTTAAGGATGTGGCCCGTCTGGAACTGGGTACCGAGAATTTCAACTCCGTCGGCAAGGTGAACGGCAAACCCGGAGCTGCTATTGCCGTCTTTCAGATCCCGGGATCCAATGCACTCGAAACAGCGGCCAATATTAAAAAGGCCATGGAAGAGCTGTCAGCACGATTCCCGCAGGATATGAGGCACGACGTGGTGCTGGATACCACACTGGCTGTTTCCGAAGGTATCAGTGAGATCATTACTACCCTTTTTGAAGCGGTTGTTCTTGTTATTTTGGTGGTCTTTATATTCTTACAAAACTGGAGGGCCACCCTGATCCCGCTGCTGACCGTTCCGGTTTCACTTATCGGTACCTTCATGGTCTTTCCCCTCCTGGGATTTTCCATCAATGTGCTTTCCCTGCTGGGTCTTGTCCTTGCCATTGGAATTGTCGTAGACGATGCCATTGTGGTGGTGGAAGCGGTGATGCACAATATCGAACATGGCCTGAATCCCACGTGAAGCAACCATAAAAGCCATGAAAGAGGTTTCCGGTCCGGTTGTAGCCATTGCCCTGATCCTTACCGCGGTATTTGTGCCCGTGGCGGCCATGGGCGGGATTACCGGAGCGCTCTATCAGCAGTTTGCCATTACCATTGCCATATCCGTGCTCTTCTCAGCCTTCAATGCCCTTACATTAAGCCCTGCACTCAGCGCCATGCTGCTGAAACCCGGACAAAAAACCGGAGGCCTCCTGGGCAAATTTTACGGATGGTTTAACCGGGTATTTGACCGACTTTACCGGAGGATATATTAATCTGGTTTCCCACCTGCTAAAAAAACTTGCCACGGGTAGGTATCATCATCGGGGTGATCGTTGTGCTCATTGTGCTGCTGGGTAAGGCCATCCCGGGTGGCTTCGTACCCGAGGAGGACCAGGGTTATTTTATGATCAATGTACAGTTGCCCGATGCAGCCTCACTGGAAAGGACGGAGAACGTCATGGCAAAGATTGAGAAGATGCTGCAGGAGGAGGAAGGCATAGAATTTTATACCGGCATTTCCGGATTCAGCCTCCTGACCAATACCTATAATCCCAACATCGGCTTCTTTTTTATTTCGCTCAAGGAATGGGGAGAACGGGGTGAGAACTCGGCAGAAGTCATCATGCGCAAGTTGAACAGGGAGTTTATGACGGGTTTACCGGAAGCCACAGCCATGGCATTCGGACCCCCTCCGATTCAGGGATTGGGAACCGCTGCCGGATTCTCCATGATGTTGCAGGACCGCGGCGGAAATGATCCGCAATACCTTTCGGCACAAGCTGCCAAATTCATGCAGGCTGCCAGTCAGCGTCCTGAAATAGGCAGGATCTACACCACTTTCCGCACCAATGTTCCGCAGATCTATCTCGATGTGGACCGGGACAAGGTGTTTAAAATGGGATTGTCCCTTCAGGATGTCAATGCCTCCATCGGTGCAGCCTTCGGGGCTTCCTATATCAATGACTTTAACCGTTTCGGACGACAGTACAAGGTTTTCCTCCAGGCGGAGGGAGAATACCGGGTTGACCCGGAGGATCTGAATAAGATCTTTGTGCGGGGAGCCAATGGAAATATGGTACCCCTGTCAACGCTGGTCACCGTAAAAAGAACCAGCGGAGCGGAATTTACCAACCGGTTCAACCTTTTCCGTGCCGCAGAGCTGGGAGGTGCTCCTGCTCCGGGATATAGTTCCGCTGAAGCATTAACGGCACTGGAAGAGGTTGCTGCACAGGTACTTCCCAGGGATATGGGTTATGAATGGGCCTATATGTCGTACCAGGAGAAAAAGGCTGCCGGAACCGGAGCTGTTGTGTTCCTGATGGCCCTGGTATTTGTTTTTCTTATTCTGGCCGCACAATACGAAAGCTGGGCGCTGCCGTTCTCGGTGTTGCTCGGTACTCCTTTTGCCGTATTTGGCGCATTTACCGGACTCTGGCTGACGGGTCTTTTCATTCCCGGTTATGTGAATAATGTTTTTGCCCAGATCGGCCTCGTGATGCTGATCGGATTGGCTGCCAAAAATGCGATCCTGATCGTTGAGTTCGCAAAAGCCAATGTGGAATCGGGAAAACCCCTGATCGAATCCACCTTGGATGCGGCCAAACTTCGTCTGCGACCCATCCTGATGACGGCCTTTGCCTTCATACTCGGGGTGGTACCGCTTGTCACGGGCAGCCGGTGCCGGCGCTGAAGGACGAAAGGTAATGGGAATGACTGTATTTAGCGGAATGCTTATTGCTACCATTTTGGGTATTATTTTAATTCCTGCCTTATTTGTTATCATCGAAAAACTTAGCCACCGGAAAGCCAAGGAGGGGCAAAAATCATGAAACGATTCATTCCATTAGTGCTCAGCCTTTGCCCTGGTATCGGGTTGCATGGTCGGACCCAAATTCGAAAAATCAGAATGGAATACCGAAGCAAAATACCTTTACAGCAAAGACACCGTCAGTGCATGATTCCATTACCAGCCTGAAATGGTGGGAGGTATATCAGGATACTGTTTTGCAATCGCTTATCCGTACCGCGCTGGTGGAGAACCGGGATATGCAGATCGCCGTGTCCAGGATCCTGGAGTCACAATACAATGTTGGCTATAAAAAGGCGGATATTTTCCCGCAGATTCGGCTACCAGGGAAGCGCCAGCATTTTAAACAAGACCAACAGCGAAGCAGCAGAATCAGGTACACTGCTGCGGGATAATTATATGGGATTCGGTATGATGACCTGGGAACTTGATTTCTGGGGGAAGTACCGGCATGCTACCCGGGCAGCCCGGGCTCAATTGCTTGCCTCGGAAGAGTCCAGGAAACTGATTACCACCAGCCTGGTCGCCCAGGTGGCCTCGCTTGTATTTCCAGCTTCGCGGGCTTGACCAGCAACTGGATATTGCCAGAAGAACCCTGACATTGAGAAAGGAATCCACCAAGCTCATTACAGAAAGGTTTCTGGGAGGAGAGGTTGCTGAACTCGATAAATTCCAGGCACAATCACAGGAAGCGGTTGCCGCAGCCCTGGTTCCAAGCCTTGAACGGCAGGTTGCCCAAACGGAGAATGCATTGAGCGTCCTGCTGGGAAAGAATCCGGGGTATATTGCAAGAGGACTTGACAATACATGCCCAGGTATTCCCGCTTGCCATACCGGAAGGGCTTCCTTCACAATTGCTGGCCCGCAGGCCCGATGTCAGGCAGGCAGAAGATCTGTGGATCGCCCAGAATGAGCAGATAGGCGTGGCCCAGGCCATGCGTTTCCCCTCCATCAGCCTGACAGGACTTTTGGGTGCTGCCAGCCAGGACCTTATCAGATATTACGGCAGAGCGGATCGGTGATCAGTTATGCTGCAGGTTCGATAACGGGTCCGTTGTTTTATTTCGGCAAGAACAAACGAAGGGTTCAGATGGAGCGGGAAAAAACCGAACAAGCCCGCCTGCAATATGAAAAGGCTGTTCTCAATGCATTTGCCGAGGTTGAAAATGCACTGATATCAACGGATACCTATCGCCGGGAATATGAAGCACGCCGTTTCCAGGCAATGGCTTCCGGCGGAGCGGCCAATGTTATCACGCGAGCGCTATGATGCAGGATATACCAATTACCTTGAACTGCTGGAAAACGAGCGCACGGAACTCGATGCTCAGATACTGGCTGCACAGGCGCTGCAATTCCATCTGCAGAGCACAGTGCAGTTGTATAAGGCACTTGGCGGGGGCTGGGAGGTGCAGTGAAAAGTGACGAGTAAAGAGTGAAGAGTGAAGAGTGAATAGTGAAAAGTGAAGATTAAATGATTGAAGAAGGAAGATTGAAGATTGAAGATAGGAAGATGCCCGATTATCTTGTTCGGCTCAGGCTCTGCCTGAGCCGGAAATATGTTGGCAGGCTGCGCCTGAGTATTGAAATAAATGAATGAAGGGATCATACTGATTGGGATTACTGCGTGATCCCTGCAGGGAGGATCCCTGCAAAAGCAAAATAATCCCCCTCCGTCGCTTCGCGCCGGGTAGTGATAAATTGATTCGGATTACTGCGTGATCCCTGGCAGGGGGGATCCTTGCAAAAGCAAAATAATCCCCCTCCGTCGCTTCGCGCCGGGTAGTCTCCCGGTTCGGATAAGGCTCTTGTCGTGAGCGAGAATATGTTGAGCAGGCTTGCGCCTGAGTATTGAAATAAATGAATGATTGAGATAATATTGATTGGGATTACTGCGTGATCCCTGGCAGGGGAGGATCCTTGCAAAAGCAAAATAATCCCCCTCCGTCGCTTCGCGCCGGGTAGTCTTTCCAAATAAAAAAAGGCTTCAAACGGAAGTTTGAGCCTTTTTTTATTTGGAAATCCTACGGCAAAGCCGGGGGATTATTTTGCTTTTGCGGAGAGAATGGGATTCGAACCCATGAACCGCTTTTGGCGATTACACACTTTCCAGGCGTGCGCCTTCGACCACTCGGCCATCTCTCCTCATTACCATTTTGGGTCGGGGGCGTAAAAATAGTAAAAAATTAATTGTAAATAAAGAATGTCGTGAAAAAGCGAAATATTCAGATGAAGAATGCATAGCTCTGTCACACCGTTATTTCTCCTCAGCGGGACAGCCAGCTGCCTGGCAATCCATTCCCTGTCATGACTCACGCCTGTAAGGTGCATGAGTTTGGTAACCGCAGCCTCAATGGTAATGTCATGCCCGCTGATCACTCCGGCTTCGGCCAGCGTGCGGCTGGTATCATACATGCCCATCTCCACACTGCCTGTTTTGCATTGGGTGACATTCAACACCACCATACCGCTCTGTATGGCCTGACTAACACAGTGAAGAAACCAATCTTCCTCAGGAGCGTTACCGGCACCAAAGGTTTCCAGAATAAGCGCCTGTAATCCGGGTACATTAAAGGATGATTCCACGACAGCACGGCTGATACCGGGAAACAATTTCAAAATGGTCAGGTTGTTGCCCAGCTTTTTATGAACCTGCAAGGGATATGCTTTTTCAGGATTCCTGATCACACTGTGATTGTACCGGATGTGCACACCACTTTCAGCCAGCGGGGGATAATTTCCCGACATAAAGGCATTGAAATCCTCGGTATTGTTCTTGGTGGTCCGGTTGCCCCGATAAAGCCTGTTCTCAAAGAAAATTCCCACTTCGGGCACCACAGGTTCTGCGTTTTTAACGGCGGCCGCTATCTCCAGGGAGGAGATCAGGTTTTCCTTGCCATCGGTCCGCAGGGAGCCAATGGGTAATTGAGAGCCAGTAAAAATCACGGGTTTGGCCAGGTTCTCCAGCATAAAACTGAGGGCAGACGCAGAATAGGCCATGGTATCGGTACCATGAAGCACAATGAAACCATCAAAAGCAAGATAATTCTGTTCTATGATCTCGGCCACTTTCATCCAGGCGGTGGGATTGATGTTCGAGGAATCAAGCGGCGGATTAAATGCAAAGGAACTGAGATTAAATCCGAATTTCTTCAGTTCCGGCACTTCTTCCAGGATATTGTCGAACCTGAAAGGCTTTAGGGCCCCTGTTTCCTGGTCCTGTACCATGCCAATGGTGCCGCCTGTGTAAATGATCAGGATGGAGGTTTTTCTGATGTCAGCCATGGGTGTCTAAAGAAAACAAGCTAAGTACATTTTGGGTAGTGACCGTGGCCACTTCTTCCAAAGTTATGTTTTTTATTTGTTTCACCGCATCGGCAATATAAGGGATATAACCACTTTCATTGCGTTTTCCCCTGAAGGGTACCGGGGTCAGGTAAGGCGAATCGGTTTCCAGTACAAGGTCCTTCAGATCGATTTCCCGCACAATTTCAGGCAAAGTAGCATTTTTATAAGTAACAATTCCGCCGATACCCAGTTTGAATCCGAGGGCTATTACCTGCGTGGCATTTTCAAGGGTTCCGGTGAAAGCATGAAAAATGCCTGATAGGCCGCTCCCTTTGTATCCCTCCAGGATTTCGAGGATTTCAGAAAAGGAATCCCTGGCATGAATGATCAGCGGCAGCTTGTACCTGAGCGACAGGTCGATCTGCCGGGAAAAGGCCAGACACTGTTCCCTGAAATAGGTTTTGTCCCAATACAGGTCAATACCGGTTTCCCCTATCCCAAAATACCGGCCATGCTCCAGTTCGTATTCGACCCGATCCAGTTCTTCGCGATAATTCTCCTTCACAGAGGTCGGGTGGAGGCCCATCATGGGATAACATATGCCCGGAAACCTGGAAGCCAGATCATTCATGGGCGCAATGCTGGAGGAATCGATGTTGGGGAGGAATATTTTTTGCACGCCCCGGTGAAGGGCCGTTTCAATTACCGCATCCCGGTCCTGGTCGAAATCAGGGAGATAGAGATGGGCGTGGGTGTCGATGAAGAGAGATTTAAGATTCAAGATTTAAGATTCAAGATTTAGGATTCAAGATTAAAGATAAAAGATTCAAGATTAAAGATTTAAGATTTAAGATTTAAGATTAAGGATTAAAGATAAGGGTTGTTGGTGGATAGTTGATAAACTTTTCCGGGTAAACACCGCACCATCCCTTTGAATTCAAGACCCAGCAATGTGGCGGAAACTTTACTGACCTGCATATTGACGCGCAGGGCCAGCTGGTCCATGGTCAAATTGCTTTCCTGGCGAAGGAGATCAATTAAGCAGGTTTCATCCGGATTCAGTTTCAGGAAAAGTTCCTTCTGAACCGCGCCGGATTTGTGATCCGATTTTTGCCAGCCCATGAGGTATTCCAGATCGGCCAGATCCTTCGATCAGCGCTGCCCGGTTGGTCTTGATCAACCTGTTACATCCTGTGGAGTATTTGTCGCTGATCCGCCCGGGGAAGGCAAACACATCGCGGTTATAGGAATTGGCGATGTCGGCCGTGATGAGTGCACCGCCCTGCTCACCCGATTCTATCACAATGGTGGCATCAGCTAATCCTGCTATGATCCGGTTGCGCTTTACAAAATTCGGAGATTCGGGCTTTTCGTCATGTCTGAATTCAGTGATCAGTGCACCCTTTTCAACCATTTGTCGTGCCACCTCCCGGTGGGCAGACGGGTAGAGAACACTTAAGCCATGTCCCAGTATTCCTGCCGTATCAAGGTTGTTTTTCAGCGATGCTTTATGGGTGCATATGTCAATACCGTAAGCCAGGCCGCTGACTACAAGAACCTCGGGATAATCTGCGGCCAGGTTTTCAATGAATTCCCTTGCAGTGCTGCGGCCGTAGTCGGTGGGATTTCTTGTCCCGACCACACTGATCACCTTCTTCCGGTTCAGTTCTGTCGTTCCTTTGCAGTACAGCACCACCGGGGCATCTTCGCATTGCCTGAGCCTGTCGGGGTATTCCTCATCGAGGTAAAACATGGCCCTGATGCCATGTCTGGTAATGAAATCAATTTCAGCATCAACAGCTTCCAGATTCTTATGGTTCACAATATGATCAATGAGTTTTTCACCGATTCCCGGAATCCTGGCCAGGCGGGTTCGTTTTTCACGGAAAACGCCTTCTGCGCTGCCGCAATAGGCAATCAAACGTTTGGCAAGTACGGGACCAATTTTTGGGATCAGTCCGAGACCGATCTTGTAACGAATAAGATTATTATCCATGCCCTGTCCAATAACTATATTAAATTAACGTATACCCGTGGATTCACTGAATCACTCCATCAATTTGCAAATAATCCCACCTAAACCCTTCAACTCTTCAACGATTAAACGATTAAACGATTAAACGATTAAACGATAAACGCCTAAACGCCTAAACGCCTAAACATCCCTCTATTTCTCATTCTTCCTCTTCCACTCACCCAGTGCATGCAGCAGCATATCCCTTTCATGAGCACTGAGGGCTGTTAATGAAACCGGAGGATACTTGGCTATGCCTTTGCCTGTGCGCCTTAATAACGTTATCTTTTCACGGTATCGCAGGAAAAAGGAATCTAACACAAATCCCGCAAAGTCCTTTTTCGGTATTTCGATCGAGTTTTTTTTGGAGGTAAAAATATTGGGTGAAAAGTAACGCATTACGATTTTGTCCGATTCATCATTGAAATAGATATAGTGGTAATTCCGGAATGAATTATAAAAGCTGTAGATCACATAAGCTATGGCACAAAAAATGGCAAGCAAGCTGTTTTCTACCCCTTTGATCAGATCACGGGCCGGAATGAAAAGCAGTCCGATAATGATCAATGTCAACAGAATAAGGGAAATGAAATTGCTGAGATTTTTACGGAGTATGGTTCTTTTAATGTCCAGGATCATTTTCAAAGGATTATTACTCATAAAGGTAAGATATTATTGGCAAAGTGCAATAACATAAATGGATGGTATACAGGCTTCCTTATCAAATTTCAGTTATCTTTAGGGTATAAAAACAATTACCTATGAAACCGAGTATTATCCTGCTTTTTTTAGCAACATTGTGGTCATGCAACCAGGCATCCAGGAATGGATCTGATGAACAGTGGATCCGGCTGTTTAACGGAAAGGACCTGAGCGGATGGAACGTGAAAATCTCAGGCTATCCGCTTGATTCAAACTACATGGATATTTTCAGCGTGGAGGACAGTATCCTGAAAGTCTCCTATGATAAACTTGACAGCTTCAGGGGAGAATTCGGTCATATTTTTTATCATCAAAAGTTCTCCCATTATAAACTTCGTGTGGAGTATCGTTTTGTCGGGGAGCAGCGTCCCGGAGGCCCTGAATGGGCCATGCGCAACAGTGGCGCGATGCTGCATTCGCAATCAGCAGAAAGTATGGGATTGGACCAGGATTTCCCGGTTTCGATCGAAGCTCAGTTCCTGGGCGGACTGGGCACAGGGGAAAGAACAACGGCCAACGTTTGTACTCCGGGTACTGATATTGATATTAACGGCCAGCCGGTAACGGATCATTGCACCAGTTCGACCTCCAAAACCTATCCTGGTGATCAGTGGGTAACCGTGGAAATGATCGTGCTGGGCGACAGCATCATTCATCATGTAATCGAAGGGGACACCGTGCTGACCTACACCAGGCCCAGGGTAGGGCCCGATATGAGACCGGAGGTGTATCCGGTACCTGACGGCACATTGTTAAAAGAAGGTTATATCGCCCTGCAGGCTGAGAGCCATAATGTGGAATTCCGAAAAGTTGAGCTGCTGGATTTGTCAGTAGGGAAGAAATAAACCTGGCTATGCCCCTATGAATAAGTGATTTTTGAATTGCCATGGCCGTCAGAAAGGTCTGAAAGACCAACAGGTAACAGCACAGGGTTTCATCCCGCACTGGTGGGATGAAACCCTGTGCAACCGATGAAATCGAATTACCAGGGCTGAAAGCCCGGAATGTTACAATCCAGCTACAATTGTTAGAACGGATACCCGATGGCCAGGCTAAACACCATTCCGTCCAACATTTCCTTTGTGCTGCCAATCCAGTTGGAGTCATCGGTGGGATAGGCCATAGCGCAGCGGGAAACCAAAATCGGTGCGCAGGATAAAGAAATTGAAATCAAATCTGAACCCGAACCCGGTCCCTACGGCCAGCTGATCGCAAATGAGTTGAAATGGAATTCGGCCCCCGGCCTGTTCTCATCCGGATTCAACAACCAGATGTTGCCTGCATCGAAAAAAAAAGCACCATGAATCACCTTTGACAGTTTGAACCGGTATTCCAAATTGCCTTCCAGTTTAATATCGCCGGTTTGATCGATAATATCCGAGTTCTCATCAGGCTATAAGGCTTCCGGGTCCGAGAGAACGGGCAATAAAAGCCCTGATGCTGTTTGATCCGCCACTGTAAAACTGTTCCACATAGGGCATAACCACTGAATTGCGATAAGGAAATTCCGAGGCCTGAATACAACCGGAAAACAAAACTATGATCCCGAATATTCCGGTAATAGCGTATATCTGTGGAGAGCTTTAAAAACTGTGAATACACATTTCCGGCAACACTGTAAGGCCTTTCCTGCTCAGTCGAGAAGCATTTTTTATCAGATCGAGTAAATTGCCGGCCGTACTGATACCCGCCTGGAAATAAAATCCATTGGGTTGCTTTGTAATGCTGTTATCATATATAAAATCATACTTCATACCTGCAATAAACTGTTCTTCGAAACTTTTTCGTATATATGGATTGGCATTCAGATATGGAATCAAATTCCGAGAGTGGTTTCCAGCAAGGTGATCGAATTGAAAAACAAGGGATAATAAGATGTGTGTGATCTTTCTGGGATCTTTTCCACTGATAACCGAGTCCCAGGTTAATGGAGCTCATCCGGTAATACTGGATTTTATTCAGAAATTCAAAACCAAGGCGACATGGTGGTCTGCGGAAGACTAAAACGACTGGTATTGAATAATTTGAACGGCTTCAATATCTTCGGAAAGGTGATGGACGAAGTCAGACCCCACATTATAGGAGGTGGTGCCGAGTGTGCTGGTCGGAATTGTTGCTCCATTGCCATTCAAAACCTCCGTTGAGTTTCAGCTGCAATTTGTTGGCACCCCTGGCAAGATTTCCGTGTGCCAGGGTGGCAGCAAATCCCGGTCCGGAGAATCCGGTGGATTTCGTTACCACATTGGCTTCCAGATCAAGACTGATATCTTTCATGGGGGTGAGTTCAATGGAAAGATCCAGTTGAGGCACCAGGCTGTCGGGATCAGGAATAACTGCATGTTTAAATATTTGAAAATCCCATAGCTGTTCAGGTGATTCATGGTTTGCTGCTGTCTTCACAGCCGAATACACAGTCGCCCTTCCCGGAAATAAATAGCCCTGGAAATAACCTTGGGCTTAATAGGATCACCTGTTGCAATCAGGCTGATCCCGTCATAAATAAACAGTGTCGCGACTGGTTGAGGAATACGAAGCGAATCAACCGGTCCGGTAATCTTTACCGTAATATCGTCAATGGAATATTTCCGATATGGCATTTTGTGAAAGGTCCGTATTTTTACCGATCCTGAGATCAATCTGATAGGGTATTGCGGGTGGTATCGGCTGTCCACTTTATGTTGGCGGGATTGAAATAAAAATAACCCTCTTCCTGTAAACGGGCGGTAATTCTTTTTGGTTTCGGATTTCACCGTTGCCAGATCAAAAATATCATTGGGTTTTATACGGAGATCGGGCTGAAAACTGTTGATCAGGCTGTCAACGGCATCAACCGCAGGCGCAAAGGATATCTCATGATACCGGAAGGCATGAATCGGGATTAATGGTATAGGTTATACTGGCTTTTCGCGGATTCCGGCGAACTGGGTTCAATGTCTGCCCTTACGCTGGCATGAAAGAAACCAACACTGAAAAGGTCAGATTCCAGCTTCTGGCAGCGCACCTCTGGATTTACCTGCGATACCAGCACGGGTTCATTGGCAAAGGTTCTGTAAAACCATCCCGGGTTGTTTCTTACTGCTGGCCGGTTTCCTGTAATTGTAAATCCAAAGGCCTCCCGGTGGTAACATCCGCCTTCCCGCGAAGGCATTGTTGGGTTTACTGGCGGTGGCGGATTCGATCTTTGATTTTGCTTTTCTGTCGCTGAACTTTCCTGCAGAGATGATGACCTCCTTTTTCCCGGTATACAACAACTGGTCCCCTGTAAGGAATTTCGTATTGGAGCATGACATCAGCGTCATCACTGACCATGCAAATTGCAAATTCATATATTAATAACTTCCGCTGCATCCTTCACTCCTAATTCCTGCCTGCCGGCAGGCTACTCTAATTCATAATTCCTAATTCCTATTCTTATTCTCGTTCATATTCCTTTCTTTCTCTTCTTCCTTCGCCATATATCCCTGAGCCTGTCATAACTTTTTCGGTAAATAAAACCTACTCCCGATTTGGTTACTTCTCCTTCGAGCAGGTCCTCATAATTCTGCTGCCGGTAAACCTTAACGAATTTTGTCCGGTTGGTGTCGAGGGCATACTCAAAAATAAAATTCTCGATCATGTTGTTGGTTTGTGCACCGGCCGTGCTGTTATCATTCATGCGCCCCGAAACAAGCACAGAGCCGCGATCCTTGAACATCTCTTTCTTTACCTCATAAGTAAAGCTGGTATATTCCTTTTCACCGCCCCCCTCGGAAGCACCGGTGTAGGTGTCAATACCAATGGATAAATCGACATTTTTAATGGTCGATTTGGTGAACTGGTTGAGTTGTGATTCCCAAAACTGGTTGATCTGCTGGGTGACGTAATCGGAAGAACTTGCCATGTTGGGAAGTTCGATTCTTTCGAAGATAAGCAGATTTATCGCCTGCCGCATCCGTTCGTCCTTGGATAGTGTACTAAATACGCTCGTGATATACTGATCATTGCTGCCCACATCAAATGAAATTTCAAGCTGTGAAAGGTTGTTGGACAGCTTCATAAAAACCTTGAAATCAACCTCCCTGTTTTGGCCATCTACCGGATTGTAATACGATCCCCTGACCTTACTGGTTGTTTCCAAACGAAGCTCCGGATCATCCACGGGACCATTCCATTTCAGATAACTGCCCGGTGTTATGATGAAATCCTTGCGCGGCCAACCTGGAATTTTCAGTTCAGAACTGCCCTGACGAATCTCGTACGTGCCGGTTAAATTTATGGCTTTGTTCGGCAGAAAAGCATAGTTTAAAAAACCACCTCCGGTGATCTGAACCCCGATATCAAATCCGCGGGATATCTGGAAATTGAACAGGCTGTTTGGATCGATCTCTATCGACGTTTCAATGTTGAGGGAGGTGGATAAAGGATTTACATTAGCCAAATAGGTGCCTTTGGCATCCTCATCCTGTGTTAAGCTGGCAAAGGTAATGGTCTTTTCTGTTTCTGACACAGTCAGATTTTCAATGTACCGGTAATTGATCACCGTGCCATCGGCAAGTACAATACTGCCTGTAATAGAGGGCTTTTGAATGGGTCCTGTCAGGCCTATTCTTAAATTCAGAAAAACAGTGCCATTGAATGCCGGATTGTCCTTTTCCGTGGTATTCATCACCTGAAGATGGTCCGAGTTGATCTGCAGATCGGCCATGATATTGCGCGGATCATTCAGGTCAATGTTTCCGTTGAGGCTGAGCTGTTTCCTCAGGGAATCCAATACCAGAAAATCCTTGAAAATCAGCTTATTGTTTTCGATTGTGATGACATCATCGGATAAATAGAATCGGGCATTCAGGGGAACGACCTTCAGTGCTGTTTTATTGATTTGTATCGAACCATTCAATTGAGGATTGTCTCCGATGGATGTTAACGCCAGGTCTCCGCTCACATCACCGCTTAATCCGCTGATATATTTGCTGACCAGGGATTCGATAAAATTTAACGGAATGCCGGAGAAATCCGTTCGGATGCTTTTCTCAGGGACATTCTTTCCGATCCGGACGGTAAGATTAAGTTTGGAGGTATCATTCAGTACCGCACTGAGATCGCTTTCGATCGTACCGAGTGTATCGGACATATAATTGCCGGCGATTGCCAGATGGCCCAGCGCCAGATCAGCCATTTTCATCTGACTGATATCCATTTGAATCCCCAGTTCATTCTTGTTATCACTTTGATAATCAATTTTCCCGGTTAACACGCCATCATATCCGTAAGTGTTCATCCCCGGAATAAGCAGCATGTTCAACCCAACATTGCGGCATTCGAATAAGATCTTTTCCGTTTTCCGTCCGGAGATGTCAATGGTACGCTGATCGTTTTTCCAGTGCAGATCTGCTGTAAAATCGTTCTTCTGCGGTTCCATCACCAGGAAATCTTCCGGGGAAACCGTCCATGTAAAACCATTCATTACCCATTGCGGCTGCGTGGATTTCAGTTTAACCAGCCGGTCACTTTTATAAGCCGCTCCCGCAAGGTCATACAGCAACCGGTTATTGCTGTCGCTTGCCTTCAACCGGTAATTGGCCATATTTTCTTCAAAAGTCAGGTCGATCACCGCATCAGTCAGTGAAATATTTTCATATTTCATGCTGTCTGCTTTCACCCGAAAAACCGATCTGCCCGGAAAACTTTCAAGATTCACGGTGGTTCCATATCCGGCTGCATTTCCGTAATGGAATTTGTCCACCGTTATTTCTGCCGTGGCAGTCCCTGAGGTATCTTTTATCAGTTTTAGGTCGACTTTATGATAGCTAAAAACACTGTCATTCAGCAACAGGCCCAGGAATGGATCATAGACAGACGCAATAGCGAGTTGCAGATCAGGCAGGGTCGAAATATAGGGCATTTTATTCCCCACCATAGAATCAACCATGGCTGCGCCTCTGAAATAGCCCTCCGACAAGGCGCTTTTTAGATCACGCAGTGAGCTGCTGCAATGAAAATCTGCGCTCAGGAAATCAGCCTGTATCCTTCCTGTAAAAAGACTGTCCGAGGAGTCGAAGGACAGTAAAAGGTTTTCCAGATCTTCGGTTTTGTTATTCTTTGTGAGAACCAGTTTACTTAAAGAGGCAGAAGCCTTCAGACCGTCCGGGGTATAATTCAGGTCAGCCTT
Source organism: uncultured Bacteroidales bacterium (assembly GCA_963800645.1). Taxonomy (GTDB): domain Bacteria; phylum Bacteroidota; class Bacteroidia; order Bacteroidales; family UBA10428; genus UBA5072. The sequence goes on from CAWDBX010000006.1 coordinate 163,874, forward strand.
CAATTCACTGCTGACGGAAATATCACTGAACAGATTAAGTTCTCCGGCATTCAGGTCAAGAGAACCCGAGATCTGACCACTGGACAAGGAATCGCTATGATTAAAGGTCCCGCGCAGGTCACAGGCAAATGCAGTATCCGCCGCGTTCAGCCCAAAGGTATAAAGGCCCTTATTGCCCTCCAGTTCAAAATGAATATCCCGGTAATCATATCCCCTGTAACCGGCTGAATCAATGTTGACAGATGCCTGAAATGTTAACCTGTTGAGCATAAATTCATTCCCGGTGAACTCAAGGTTTCCCGTCATTCGATCCATATCACTGATACCAAATAATTTACCGAGTTCCAGGCGGGACCAAGCCATGCTCAGGTTGTAACTCTTGTTTGCAAGGTCCATCGAACCATCCATCGCCAGGTTGCCTGATCTGCCCGTCACGGTAAGGGAGAACTCAGGTGTGGTCAGTTTGCCGGCAATGTTCCCCTGAATGATGAGCGGTTCAAAATCAGGCAGATCCACAGAGGATCCGGTCAGTTGTATCAGGTCGGCTAAACCGGAACGGGTGATTGTTCCTGTCCTGAAGTTCACCGCGCTGGTCGCGGAAGCTGGTTCCAACAGATGGCTTACCTCTCCGGCAGCAAAAAAATCGACACCTGAACGGGTACTCAGCGCAAAATCTTCAATTTTCAGGTGATCAGCGGTACCTGAGAACTTACCCTTTATGCCCAGCCTGGCATTCTTTTTTGTTGTTGAGGCAGCCTGCACTTTTGTATGAGGCAGGAATGCCAGCATATCTTCCGTGGAGATATAGGAATCATCGAGCAACAGGGAGAAGGGTACCGACTGATAGGATCTCAGAATTTCAGACAGTTCATTTTGTACCTCCATATTCAATTTGATTTTGCTGGAGCGCGACCGGAGGTTTACCTTCAGAAGGCTTATCCTTGTTGAATCGGAGTTCAGGGATATTTCCCCTTTGTCAAGCTGAAAGCCATTCTGCAGTGCGAAAGAAAGTTGATTCATGGTGAATCCGGATTTCCTGGTGCTCAGTTTGAGGTCCTTCAGGTTGGAATTAAGCCCGGTGATCTGAAAAGAACGCTCTTTACCATAAGGTCGTGAGGCAGTTTGGTAAGGTAAGGCATTTACAGATCCCCTGGTGATTTTTATATTGCCACCGGTGATATTCCATTTACCCGGAAAATCGGAACCGGCGTCCTCTCCGGAGCCGGATTTTGTTTTCGCCGGAACAGGTGAAGAAAGCATGGTTACTCCGGGTTCCTGGAGCATGATCCCTGCAAAATAGATCCGGCTGCCGGCCAGGTCAAAACCGGCATCCGATATGCCGCCTCTTCCAAGCGAAACCTCAATACCCCGGCTTTCAACAGGCTGACGAAGGGTGAATAAAATATCTTTTAGAGCCGATTGGTCAAGTTTGAATTTCCAGCTGGACTGAGGTTTATTCCGGTTGTTTTTTTTGGGAGTACCCGGCCTCAGGATAATTCCCCCTTTAACATTTTCCAAATCCAGATAAGCCGCATATAATTGCCGGCGGGTCAACGAAAACCTGTCGAACCGGGCATAGAAATTTCCGATGGATTGGTCGATCCGGATTCCATGCAGGCTGTCGTTGTATGTAAAGCGAATATTTTTAAGATTTACCGAGCTGACCTGAATGTCCCATTTTTTACCGGACTTCTTTTTTTTCGGGTTTTTGCCTCCCTGGGAAAACAATGCCACCAGATCCAGTTTACCTGTAGTAACATCTGTGCTGATCTGGACCCTGGCATCGCGCAGGGTGAGGTTATTGACCTTCACTTTTTTAAGCAGCAGCGGAAAGATCCTGACGAAAACCCTGATCTTTTCCACATACACCATGGTATCGCCCTGATTATTCATGATCAGCGGCCGGGTCACTCCTATCTTACCGTTGATCAGCAGGGAAATGTTATCGACATGGACCGGGAGATCTTTTTTGAGAAAGAAGGCATTTGCTTTTTCAGTAATGAGCCGTTGGATGAATGGCAGGTTCACCCCGATCAAGACCAGTGTAAACAAAAGCGCCAGACCCAGGATCAGGTATTTAAGAATTTTAAAAGTCCGGTTAACAGGCATGAAGGGGATCACTTTTCCCAAAATTAAGACTTATTTTATCGTTACAAAACCAAAACAGGCTATTTCTGTTTTGGTCAGGACGTTGGATTTTTATTAAAATGAACTAACTTTGCAAAAATCATTAAATATTATCCTATGAAAAAAATTACCTTATTATTATCTGCACTTTTTATAGCTGCACTGGTAAGTGCCCAAACAAACAAAGAAGAAATTGAACTCATGCAGGCTGCCTTTGGTATTGAGAAGAAGGCCATGGTAGAGGAATTTGTACAGGTGGATCCTGCCCAAAAAGCTGCTTTCTGGCAACTGTATGATGAATATGAGACTTCCCGCAAAGAACTCGGGAAAAGAAGGCTTGAACTGATGGAGGAGTATGCTGAAAAATTTGACAAGCTTACCAATGAATCAGCGGATGCTATGACAAAGGAAATCATTAGCCTCAGCGGTAAAACTGATGCCCTGATTAATTCCTACACAGCCAAGATAAAAAAGGCTACTAATCCGATAGTGGCCATGCAATTCTATATTGTAGAAGGTTATATTCTTTCAGGAATCAGGCTTTCCGTGCTGGAGGGAATTCCTCTTCCCGATCTTAAGTAATTCAGACTAGCGGTCCTGTAAAAATCCGGATAGTTCTTTACTGTCCGGATTTTTTTTGTGGCCATGGTTATTTCAGCCAGGCCGTTCCGAAGATGATATAAAAGGCGAAATCTTCGTTGCTGAAAGCAAAATCCATACCCATATTGGCCCCGAGCTTACGGGCCAGCTTATATCTGAATCCTGCCCCCAGTGTGGTAACACTCTTTCCCTCCTCAAAATCCTTATAATCTGAAAAGGCATTGCCCATTCCTGTAAAACCTGACAGAAACCATCGTTTATAAACATTATAGCTTATCTCAGCCTCCATGAGCAGGGTATTCTTATCCTGGTATTTCATTAAAGGAGCACCGCGCATACTTACAATAGGCCTTGCGTAAAATGGCACGTCCCCCAGTGAATAATTGCTCTCATGCCGGATCCCCACGTTGAATCGGTTGCCGGCAGGGAAATATCCGACCAGCACCAGGCCGATCCTCCCGTAAAGATCGTCACTTCCCATCCAGGTATCGCTGTACGTTCCGGAAAGACCCAGAAAGAAACCCTGGGTAGGCGTAAGGATGTTGTTTCGCGAATCCAATTCCAACTTCAGAGAAGCTTCACTCAAGGTGGAGCTAAGCTCAGTTCCGTCGAATTCAGGCAGGTCGATGGGAATTTCAAAGGTATTTTCGGTTTTCAGCAATAAATACCTGCCTCCGATGAAAAAGTCGGATCGGGCCACCCTGAATTTGATCTGCTGCATCAGGAACCAGGCATCGAGATTAAGGTTAACCGGTTCGTCGCCCAGTAATTCTCCATTCCCGGAGCCATAGAAACCAACGTTGGCATACATTTTTGCTGCCGCGCCCATATATCTGATCCTGTCCTGTTTCCAGAAACCTGCATGAAAAACGCCTGCGGCCCAGGTCCCGTTCTCGGTTCCGCCACCCAGGACACCGGTCATGCTGGGCGGACCATTTTTGTCGGAGTAGGAGGAATGGAAATAGACTGCAGCAGCAGCAATTCCATATCCGACAGCGGGTTCCGTAATAATCGTCGGTACCAGCAGGATTCCTTTCTTCTTTAACAGCCAGTCACTGACATCGAAGGCCCCATCAGCACTGTCGCGAAATGCGGCAAAAAATCCTGTTTTTTCCTGGGCCTGAATAGACAAATGGACAGAAGCACCAAGGAGTAAGACCAGTAATCCGGCTTTAATCCTTTTAACAAACCTGAACAGACAGCTTCGATCCCTGAATTTCCGGTTGTCAGGAATTATGGGTTTGCATTGGATAGCCATGCTTGCAGGGATTATTTTTTTTTGTATATTAGATTATAAATGTAACTGATTTTGTCCGATTATTTAAAAACAAATACTATGGGAAGAAAATGTTATATTCTGATCATGCTGGCCATTTTTCTGGGTTCGCCCGCATTCGCTCAAAATGATACGATCAGCAACCCCTATGATATTGCTGATACGCTGTCCGGTGATTTCGGACTATTCTCGAACGAAGAGATCATGAATTTATCCCTGCGGTTTAATATTACTGAGTATACCAGAAAAAAGCCAAAGGAGGAATACCTGAAAGCCATATTGACCTATCATATTAACGATAAAGATTCGGTAAACAAGGAAATAAGGCTGAAGTCACGCGGCGAATTTCGCAACGGATATTGCACCTTTCCTCCACTGGTGGTGAATTTCAAAAAAGCCGAATTCCAGAAAGCTGATTTGAGTAAAATAGAAAAAATGAAGCTGGTTACCCATTGCATGTCGGGAAATGAAGAATATTTATTCAGGGAGTATTTGATCTATAAACTCTATAATGTGCTTACCGATAACAGTTTCAAGGTTAGATTAGCCAAGATCAGTTATATCAATACTTACAAGAAAAGCAAGCCCATACTTTCCTATGGCTTTTTTATAGAGCCATTATCGATACTGGCGGAAAGGATACAATGCACCCCTGTTGAATCCATTACGCTCACCCAGAAAAACATATTGCCGGAAATGATGGACCGGATGGCCATCTTCAATTACATGATCGGTAATACCGATTGGTCAGTGCCCAATCAGCACAATTGCAAGATACTGATGATGTCAAATTCAGCCAGACCTGATCTTGGAATGATTGTGCCTTATGATTTTGATTATTCGGGCATGGTAAACGCCAGTTATGCTGTTCCCACGGAGGGACTGGAAATCGAATCGGTTCGGGAGCGCATATATTTGGGGATGTGCAGGAACGAAGCGGAATATGTGAAAGCAATTCAGGAGTTCTCCGATAAAAAGGAAGATTTTTACAAGGTAGTCCAGGAATTCCCTTATTTGAGTGAGAGATCAAAAAAGGAGATAATCCGTTATCTCGATGATTTTTATGCTGGTTTTGATAAGAAGAACAGCATTGTATATGAATTCCTTCAGGAATGCAAAGATTTCTAATCTTAAAAATACTTTATTCTATGGGAACAGATTTAATATCCTTTAGTGCGGATCCGTTATGGAATGTCCTGATAAGGTTTTTGATAACCCTGTTGGTTCTTTTTATCGTGATACGTCTTATTTATTACAGATACTCCAAAAAGCAGGGGAATGTATTCACCTATTTTCTAATGGGGATCATGATTTTTCTGGTATGTATTCTGCTAAAATCTGTGGAGATACAACTGGGAGTGGCGCTTGGACTGTTTGCCATATTCGCGATTCTTCGTTTCAGATCACGCAACATACCACTCAGGGACCTGACCTATCTCTTCACCGTATTAGGGATTTCTGTGATCAATGCCATGGCTACTTTTTATAATCCGCTAAGGGGTACGATTTTAATTAACGGAGTCATCATATTATCATTAATTATTCTTGAATACTTTTTTCACCGGAAGAAGAAGAATCCGCTGAGCAAACACCAGCTTATTTATGACAAACTGGAATTGCTCAATCCCGATAAGAAGCAGGACCTTATAAACGATATTTCTCTTCGTACCGGGATAAAAATTGAGAAGACCAGGATTCGCAAAATTGATCTGAATAAAGGTAATGCTGAACTTGACATTTTTTATAAGGATAAAAACAAGTCACATGATTAACTTCCATGATTTTTGCATTCGCTGCTGATACCCATGCATACCGGTTCCCTTAAATTCTTTCTGAGAGCAGCTTTTTTGTTGATACTTTGTGCAGGTTCTTCGCCGGTACTGACGCAGGACGATCATTACTGGGCACAACAGTACGGAGCAACAGGCACACTGATGGGGGGAGCCATGATAGGCGGTGTGGATGATAATTCGGCGGTTTATTACAATCCGGGAGCGCTGTCATTTATCGATAATCCAAGTCTTTCGGTGGATGCCAATGTTTATCGGATGGACAAGATCAGGATCTCCGATGGCGCAGGGAATGATGTAAACCTGAATTCAGCGCAGCTGAGCATATATCCGCAGATCATCGCAGGCATGATCAACCTGTTTAAAAAAAGCAAATTCAGATTCTCGTATTCGATACTCACCCGGAACCATGGCAATGTACTGATGAATGCCCGTTATTCGGCGAGCGACGCACAGAACGGCAGCGAGACAACCACCAATTATGTGGGGGTGTTTGATTATGTGAACCAGCTGAATGAACAGTGGTTCGGCGTGGGTGTCGGATATCGTGTAACCGGTAAACTGGGCGTGGGTGCGACTTTTTATTCCAGTTACCGGGGCCAGACCTATCAACTGACCAATTATGTGCAGGAAATCGAAAACCTGGATACCAATCAGGTGTTCAGGACCCAGACCAACGATGAAGCTATCAAATACAACACTTTCCGGCTGTTGATCAAGTTTGGTTTGTCCTATATTTCCGGCCCGTGGAGGGTGGGGGTCACGCTCACCACTCCTTCTGTTCCTCAGTATGGAAAGGGCAGCGTGCAACGTCAGAATTCAGTCATTGCCGTATCGGAAAATCCGTCGGACATGGAGGATAATTTCCTCATCATGGACAGTAAGTCCGAGGTAAAGGCCAATTACAGGCATCCCCTTTCCATTGGTTTTGGAGCCGAATATCGAACCGATAAAGTCCGAATTGCCCTGTCTGCAGAATATTTCTTCAGAATAGGGACTTATCATTTACTGGAACCAACGGCAGCACCCTTTGTATACCCCTCGTCATACCTCGATTCAGCCAGTTACAGGCCACTGATCGATGACTATCTCCACGTTGAGAACGCTGCCCGGCCAGTATTGAATGTCGGGATCGGTTACAGTCAGAGCATTTCCAAAAAGTTTACCTTATTGCTGGGAGCCTTTACCGATTTCAGCAGCTATGAGCAACCGGCAGAGGCGAATGAACTGCTGCATGGTTTCGGGGGATTTGACAGCTATCATGGTTCGGCCGGATTGTCCTATGCCATGAAGAAGCAATCTGTTACCCTGGGATTCTCCTTCGCTTTCACCCCGTCGAAGCAGATTCCTCCCTATACGGTTATCAACCAGAATCCTGCTGAAAAGGCATTTATATCTGCCGATGCCTATGCCATTGTATTGGGGTATACCTATTTTTTCTCCAAGTTCAGCGAGTGAGGAGGAGAATTTTTTAGCGAAAAAATATTTCTCGCAGAGGACGCAAGGAATATTTCTCGCAGAGGCGCAAAGGCGCAAAGAATATTTCTCGCAGAGGCGCAGAGGCGCAAAGAATATTTCTCGCAGAGACGCAAGGAATATTTCTCGCAGAGGCGCAAAGGCGCAAAGAATATTTCTCGCAGAGGCGCAGAGGCGCAAGGAATATTTCTCGCAGAGGCGCAGAGGCGCAAAGAGATTAAAGATGATTTCTCTCGCAAGAGGTGCAGAGCTCTCAGCATGTATCAGAAGTTATTGGCAAACATTATGTTATTTTAAAATTAAGGCAAGTTTTTCAGGATTCTAGCAAGTCCATGTTTAATTTGTAATCAAATGCATGAAAATGATCTATCCGCAATTATTGTAGATTGGTTGTTATCGATATTCATAAGAAGTTGGGTCCCGGTCTTTATGGAATCGGTTTATGAAGAAGTGCTGTGTTATGAATTCAATGAGAGGCTGGTTTATTAATAATCCTTAGGCAGTCGGGAATACCAATATACTACAATGAATTAATTCTTGAATATATGGTATTCCGGGCTGATATAATTGTTGAAGAAAAGGTTATCATTGAGATCAAAAGTGTTGAAAGTCTTGGCACCTGTTCATAAAAAGCAACTACTTATGACCTATCTGAAACTTACCGGTTTAAAGCTTGCGGATTATTGATAAATTTTAATGAAGCCGCTTACAAATTAAAGATGGACTTGTTAGAATTGTGAACAAATTGCCTTAGTTGCTAAAAGAGGGTAATGTCTTGCCAATAATATCAGGAGAGCATACCTTCTGGAGAGAAATCGTTTTTAATCTCTGTGCGCCTCTGCGCCTCTGCGAGAAATAATTCTTTGCGCCTTTGCGCCTCTGCGAGAAAAATATCTTCTTTGCGCCTTTGCGTCTCTGCGAGAATTTTTTATTTATCGCTAAGCGGTTACATCATATCAATACCTCAGCACGTCAGGCTTTACGATGTCATATTCCCTGATCACATCCGGAACGCTTGTAGAGACACCTGCCCCAAAGTGTGCAGCTTTTAGGGGATTGCCGGTGTAATACCCCACACGCAGGATAATGGTTTTAAAAGCCAGATTCTCATTCCGGATACGAACACCCAATCCCCCTACTGAAAAAAAGTTCTCATTGGAGAACAGTGGTGATCCCTTGCCGATAAAGGCAGCATCATAGAAAATATTGGGAGAGAACCTGAAGCCCAGCAAACTGCCCCTGAGGAAGGTCACAAATTCAAAACGCCAGATAAATCTTTGGTCTCCTTCAATACCTGAATTGCTTACGCCCCTGACCTCCCTGCCAAGATTCAGGATCTCATGCGGATAACGTCCTAAACCCTGTGTGTAATTGAAACGTGTAATGAACCGGTAATGGAACAGGCGGGTCTTAAATAACGGGGAATAATAGGTGAATCCGGTCCGGAACAGGCCCAGAACCAGGGTATTCCGGTAAATATGACCACCATATTCAATTCCACCCGCAAAGTATCCGGCGTTGTATTTATGGGCAGCTTTAACTGAAAATGCGACATAGGGGGCCTTGAAATATTCGCTGAACTGATATCCGGCAGTTAGTTCCAGGGCATATCCAAAGTCAATATCCTCAACCATGCCATATCCCAGCAACATGCGTTCCTTATAATGGTTCTTCCTTAAAAGAGTTATGGAGCCTATCAAAAGATTGAGATTGTAAAACTGCTGGTTGGTGTCGGATTCAACTGCGGGACGATTTTCAAATTTGGTGGACATGTACCTGGCCTTCAGCACGAGGCTTTTGCGACTGATTTGGTCCAGCAGAAAGGACCGGCCAACCCACTGATCAAAGTAATTCTTGGTATAGGGAACTTTTAATTGCACACTATCCGAGATGTTTATATTGGCTGTGGTTTTTTGATGATAGAGTTCAAACCCTCCCCCGTATTTGGTTTCGGGAGTAATGAACTCCCTGACCAGGGTAATCCGTGTCAACTTTTCACGGGCATCATTCTTGTAAAGTATTCTTGTATCGATAAAAGATCCCCAAAGATTGTTGAATATCAATTCCCCTTTGTATCCGAAGGCCGGATTATTACTGCTATTGTAACGAAAGGAATTGGAGAATTCATGTCCTGTTCCTGCTATATTGATATGATTGATCTCCACGGTGTAATCGGTTATCCCGCCTATGCCCAGTCCAATGGCCACCGGAAAGACGTCCTTAACGACTACCAGCAGATCTACCCTGTCAGGATTCAGGCTGTCTGTTACGGCAATGATCCTGGCATCTTCTATATACTCCAGCGACCGCAAATGATACTCATTATCTGCCAGGGTGTAGGCTCCCAGGATATCTCCTTCCCGGATGGTAAGATTCTTCCTGATCATCTTATCCCGGGTGTCATGGTGTAATTTGTTCAGCGTAATTGCATAACCCGTTTTTGCACGTGCGGAGGGATCATTGACATCCCCGTCAACAAGGTCAACAGCAATGAGTTCAATGCTGCCCACGGTTTTATTGATCAAATCGGGATGATAGTTTTCGGTTTTCTGATCAGCCTTCGCGGCCAGGGAATCCTTCTGTTCCCTGATCATGGCATCGTAAAGACCCCTGAGAAAAAGGTTTTCCTGACTTTTATCCTTAAAATTCCCATAGAAATTGTCAGCACGGTATTCCTTGTCCTTTTTGACTTTGTATTTGCGGTTACCCGGCAGGAAAAGGGTAGTATCCGCCGGAAATCTCAGCACGGTGTCACCTGTCACCACCATGTATCCCCGTGGCACAAATACCGAATCGCCGGTAACCAGTGGTTCCTGACCAAGGATGTTGAAGCAGGACAGTCCCGGTGTAAAAATAAAGGTGACAATACCAACGTATTGAAGAATTCTCGCGTAAAGCTTACTCACAGGTAAACCAGATTGGCAGACATTCAGGGCACTAAATTATTCAATGATGAAAACCAGGCCTCCTGTAAAATCACCCTGTACCATCACACAGGTGGAGGTTATGCCATAACCGGTTCCTCCGGGTGTGCCGGCGAAGTAAGCACCTGTGGCATACAAGGGCATCAGCAGACGGGCCTGCATTTTAATTCCGATCCGCTCTGTAATCAGTATTTTCAGTCCTCCTGATACATTCACCGCAAAGAGCGATTCGTTACCGTATTCTTCATCAGGGGTACCATAATGTACCCAACCCAGGGAGCCACCAAAAAAGGGAAGGAACCTGTCCCCCAACCGCTGTGCACCTACGGCACCGAACATATAATAATCCACATTCACGGGGGTGGTATTTTCTATGTATAGCCCGTTATCCAGACTCAGTTCTGAGTTCAGGTGATTATAGGAAAACTCAATTTGTACTGTTTCGTCAAGGCCGAAGCTTATGGATCCTCCAAAATTCATTCCGTCGGCAACCCGAAGATACCCCAGGCTGGTGGACACCTTGCCCCCTGTTTCATAACCGGCAAACGGAGTAATCTCGAGATGTTGTGCTTTCAACTGCCATGGAGCACTGAGTGCAATTACAAGTGTTAAGATAGTGGCTATATTGATGGTGTACTTTTTCATCTTGCAGCTATTTTATAAGGTGAAGGGCGGTAATTACGGAACAAGCATGAACCCCATATTAAAGGATATGTAGGATTGCGCGCCCAGATCCCTGGCTTTTACACCGTAGTTATAACGGATACTGGTAGTTATCTGTGATTCACGCACAGGAATCATGATCCCGATTTCAGGGGACATGGAAAAATGCCAGGCGTCTGTTTTTAGGGAATACAATCCGATATCGGTTCTGCGAATATTATAAATAACCCCTATGCCTGCTCCGAGAAAGGGCCGGATACCAGCCGGTGTGCCCAGTAAATACAATCCCCTCACCAGCATCGGGAATTCGTTCTGATAACGAAACTGATTGCCGGTTATGGTGAGATTATCGTCTACATAGGTCTCATTCCTGAGTTCCGTGTGAAAAACATTCCAGCCAAACAGCCAACCCACTGCAAATTTGGGACTGAGTTCACGATATCCTTCGTAATTGAAGCCCCGGAAACTTCCGGCATCGATATAGTCCGCGGTTCCGGCAAGGGGAATAGCCATGGAGTAGGTAAGTCCCTGATAGGTATAACCGTCCTGTGCAAAAGTCAGTGCCGGAAGCAGAAATATCAGGCTGATGATGATGTGTTTAATTCTCATTTTCGTTTATGTTAAGTCTTTGCGTCGGGTAAATGAATTGCTCCGGATTATTCCAGGGTTTTGAGCAGGTAAGGGGACTGATTGAAACACTGGTCAATGCCCTTCGATATACGGTTTTTCATAGGAGTCTCGGAAGATTCCATCACCCCATTCACAATCCCTGCCCATATTACCGGAATTTCCTCCACCCCGGGATCCAGGCGGGCAACGTGCACCATTTCCATGAGCACTGAACCTGACTGGTAGGTATAATAGGTGCTGTAGGGGTACCAGGGATAGTAGTAATAATAGGAATTGCCGGTATCCTTGAGTTTGGCAACAGCATTGGAATAAGCCTCAGTTCCGGCATAGGGATAATAACCTCCGTATCCCCAGTACCAGCCCCAGTATGGATACCAGGTATATACCTCATGTTCGCTCGACAATGCTGAAACGGTAATGGCCACATCGGCAGGATTCACATTGGGATCAGGTTCTTCCACAAATCCAAGCTTCAGCATGTTCAGACGTACCTGTTCCAGGACAAATGCATCATAGTTGCGACTAATATTGTCCTCGTCACCTGCGGCAATAATATGAACGATGGTATCCACCACTTCAAAGGTTACCAGTTCATTAAACTGGTTTTCCCCTGATTCGGGTGAATAGTAAGCCTTATCATACAGGGTGGCGGCTATATCCAGGTCTTCCACCAGCAGATCGTCCACCGGGTAACAAGAGGATACTACTCCTGTGATCAGTATGATCAGTGGTATGATTAAATTCTTCATTTTTTTATTCATAAGTGATTTGTTAGGATGAGAATATAACTCGGGCGGTAAAGATAGGAATTAGGATCGAAGTATTCACCGTTCAGGAATTCAAATTTAGTTCACGGAAAATCATGGCCGGATCGTCTGCTGGACGATTACGGTGGCAAAAAACTTCCTATATTTGAAAAATGAATTATTCGCCAGGCATGAGCCATCATCCCGTTAAACGATCCTATAACTTCTTTCTGCCGGCAGCATGCGTTTTAACGCTGATGGCAATGTTTTCCGCACCTGGAAGAGCACAGGGTATATGGTATTGGAACCAGAGCCTGAACACAGAGGCTTCCCTGTTGTCCGGGGCAGTTGTCGCCGGAGAAAGCGGAATCGCTGCTATTTTCTATAACCCGGCCACCATTCCGGAAATGACCCAGAGCAACCTGTCGCTTTCTGCCAATTTGTTCACAGTTTATCAGTATAATGCCAAGAATGCCCTTGGATCCGATTTTCCGGCCAACCGCACGCAACTCGATGTTCAGCCCAGGATTCTGACCCTGACCCTCAATCCGAAGAAGTACCCTGGCCTGACCATTGAAATAGCCTATTTCTGTAAGACCAATGATTACATGCAAGTGAATCAGGGCACCTCACTGACTGCGGATATTGTACCGTCAAATCCTGGCAATGAGCAATATACTGCCGATTATTATTTCCGGTCAAAATTCCAGGATTATTATGGCGGCATCGGTATGGGGTATAAGTTATCAGGTTCTTTTGCGGTTGGCTTTTCCGCAATGATCTCCTACAAAGATGACCAGTATTACAACCTGATTACTACCAACGCTTTTACCGGTTCCGAAACGGAACCGCAGTATCTGTCGGAGGCCATGTACAACCTGAAATACAATATGTATGATGTCCGGTTAATTACCAAACTTGGCGTACATTGGAAAAAGCAGTCCTGGGCATTTGGAGCTAACCTGAATTTACCCTCCCTGAAGATTTTTGGAGATGGCACGGTGGTGAAGCAGTATGAATTCTCCAATATTCATAAAGATGCCGGAAGTACCGAAACCTTCAGTACTTATTATGGTGGCCGTCAGAAGAAGTGTGTTTCTCATTTTAAGGATCCTCTTTCGATTGCGGCAGGAGCAAACTACTACACACCATCAGGGAATGCCGTTTTACTTATCACGGCTGAATATTTCTTCGGAATGCCCGAATATATTAACATCGAAGCTCACCATGAACCCGGTGAAGATGGGTATGATTATGCTCCCGGAGAACCTGAGGAGTGGCTTTCCTTTAAAATAAGGCAAAAGCCGGTATTCAATGCCGGTATTGCATACAAGCAGCGCATCAGCGGCGAACTGATGTTTTCAGGCGGATTCCGTACGGATTTCAACTGCATGGATCCTGTTCAGGAAGGAGAATATCTGTCCTATAACCAGAAATCCTTCTACACGTTTGATCTGTATCATTTCAATTATGGACTGGGATATGGATTTAAACGGGGATCGATCATCCTGGGAATGCAGTTTTCCCACGGCCGGGCCAATGATCAGCGCCAGATTGTTAACCTCACCGAACCGGTTGAGTATATCAGTGACGCCCAGTTACCCCTGACGGGTCCGATAGAACAAAATGTTCAGATCCGGTATAATGATATTATGGTATACTTCGGATTTGTTTTCAACTTCCTGAAGGGAGCGCAATGATCTTACTGTGCTGTACTTCTAGAATGCCTCGGCAAAGTTGATGTAGAACCCATTGACACCATTTGGGCCAAAACCCCAGTCCAACCTTAGATTTGTATTGTGTGCGCTGTCAACTTTAATGCGGATACCTCCGCCATAGGAAAGCCAGAATCCGTCCAATGACAGGTCGGAGTAACTATGGGCCACACGTCCCGTGCCCACAAAGGCAGTGATGCCGAGTATTTTCCATACCGGCATGCGGTATTCCATCTGGCAATCCACCAGTACGTTATCACGCAGTGCACCTTTATAATATCCGCGCATCTGGTCCTCGCCCCCCATCATGGCCAGCTCATAGAACGGGACATCACCGGTGCGCAATGAAGTAGTAGCCTGGAATGCGATCACATGTTTGTACCAGGGGTTGACATAGGTCCTCAGATCGAGGTTGTAGCTCGAATACAGGTAAGGATTGCCCATCCATGAGGGAAAGGTCATGGTCTTGAGGGCAGCGAAAAATCCCTTGTAAGCATTGTAACGGTTGTCACGGCTGTCGTACACGGCTGCAAAACCAAGTCCGGTGCTGGTGCCGCCCTCCACACCCAGAACATTGTCCTCAACGAGGAAGCTGGTGCTGTCATACTTTACATCGGTATAGTTCGTCAGGTCAACCCCAATACCCAAATAGAGGTTTTTTACGACTTGTATCAGCCCATAGTTGACAAACTTGAATCGCGTAGTGGATACCTCTTCCACATCATCAATGGACACATCATTGCCAATCCCGAGCATATATTCAGGCTGCTTTTTAAAATTGATATACCCGGTGACCATGTACCGGCCGTTATGCCAGTTCAGTTCGGTGGCCACCGAAACATTGATCCTTCCTTCAGTTGAAAAAGTGGCCACTTCCGATATTTTTGAAGCAGCTGATAGGGTGTCATTCTTTGACAGGTCAATCAGGTTAAATTTGGCCAGTCCAAAGGTATGTCCTGCCTCGGTCGAATAGGAATAAAGGGGGACAGGTATTATTTTGAACAGACGTTCCATTTTTGCGTTGGTGGCTTCGAACTTGGAAATCGTATCGGCTGCAACCGAAGCAGTGTCCTGTTGATTTCCATTTTTCTCCTTCTCCTGTCCATAGCCTGGCAGCTGGCAGACCAGGGCGATAAGCATGGGGATCACCTGGCAAACTTTCCTGATATTCATGGGCGTTCTGATTTTTATAGTCATCAAATATAACAAAAGTTTTAAAGGACAAAACCAATCCGGTGCTTTTAAAGATTATATGAACGGAAATGCACCGTTACATTGCCTTTTTTGTTTACTTTTGGGATCAATTAATTTGTGTTGTGTCAGCACATGCCATGATAACCACTTAAAACCATACGGTATTTGGTTTTATATTTGGCCGCAGACATTATAGCATGGCATTACATTATTTATATGATTATAAAAAACTTGAATCATGAAAAAAGCCTCCTTAATCCTTCTTATGCTGTTTACTGCATATTCAGTGTATTCCCAGGTCCTTATCACGCTGCTTTTCGGAGAAAAACTGAACAGTCCGAATATTGAATTCGGACTGGATGGCGGAGTGAACTACGGGAATATCGCCAACCTGGAATCCAGCAAGATGCTGCCCATGTTTAACCTGGGTTTTTACTTTGACATTAAGCTCAAGAATCAGCTGATGCTGCATACCGGAGTGATCGTTAAATCAAACCAGGGGGCGAATAAGCTCGATACGTATCCTTTGGACAATCCATCTCTGGATACAGCTTTTACCGGCGGTTATGTATCCCGGAAAGTTAATCAGTTCAGTGTTCCTATCCTTCTGAAATACCGTTTCGGCAACTACTTTCATGTGGAAGCGGGTCCCATGCTGGCCCTCAGGACCAAGGGATATGACACTTTCAAGAATTCGGTGAAAGAAGACGATGATCTTTCATACAAGAACGATATTGCTGATCTGTACAAGCGCATTGACGCCGGAATTATGGTCGGCGCAGGTTTTAAGATATCCAAAATACCAAAGACCTCTCAGTTCGGCATACGCTATTATTATTCTTTTGTGGATCCGCTGAAGGATAATACGGGTAAGCCACAGTATTTTTCTTCCCTCTACCTGTATTGCGCACTGCCAATCGGTGCCCATGCAGATAAGGCGAAGAAGGAATAGGTCGTTTTTGAAAGACCGGACATACTGGTTTTTTACATTTTTCACTAAACATTTCATGATGAAGAAGTTTCTTATTTTTGCTTTACTGGTACTTTCCCTATCGTGCCAGTTGAAGGCCCAGGTATATAGCAACAAGGTGGTTGGAGCTAAAAACGAGGTCTATGTTGACAGTCTTAAAGCGAAAGAATATCCCTATGCCCTGCCGATCTGGGGCGCCAAGGTGGCCGCCCGGGGTTATGATCTGCCCTTTTCAGCCGGACTGGGTGTGAATTACCTCTGGCAGGAGTCGGACCTGATCATCGAAGATCTTTTTGTAGGTTTTAACAACGGGCCCATGTACGATCTCGATGAAATAATCCGCTTCAATAGTGCTGTTGCAACAGCCTCGGCGGTTAATATCCGGCCTGATATCTGGGTATTGCCTTTTTTGAACGTTTATGGCATATTCACACAGGCCAAAACATCCACAGCGATAAACGCGGGTTTATGGATCCCCGATACATCGAATGTCTGGAATGAGGTTACCAGCTTTTCTACAAAGGCTGATTTTACGGCCACAGGTGTTGGTTTCGGCCTGACTCCCACCATGGGGGTTGGCGGAGGCTGGATAGCGCTTGATATGAACTTCACCTGGCAAAGTATCAGTGCCCTTGATGAACCTGTTTTTACGTTTGTCTTCGGTCCCCGATTTGGAAAATCATTTAAGCTGAAGAAACCTCAGCAAAGTATATCCTTTTGGGCCGGAGGTTTCAGACTGAGCCTCAAATCTGAAACCAGTGGTTCACTGCCGTTGAACGAAGTGATCTCTGTCGACGGGCTACAGGAAAAGGTTGACGACGGAATGGAAAATGTGGCCACGAAACAGGCGGCAGTGGATACCTGGTGGGAAGGGTTAACCTCCGTTGAGCAAAAGAATCCTGTAAATGTGGCAAAATATGAAACAGCCAACCGGGTGCTCGAAACTGCCGGCAATACGTTAAACTCCATTGATGCCGCATTGAACGATGACCAGTCTGCCACGGTACAGTATTCGCTCCAAAAACGGCCCAAGGACATGTGGAATTTCGTCCTCGGAACGCAATACCAGATCAACAAGCATTTTATGATCCGTGCTGAGGTTGGATTTCTGGCCAGCCGGACGCAGTTTATCGGGGGTCTTCAATATCGGTTCGGCCTGTAAAAATTGCGTGTTTTCGGACACCTGAAATGACCTGGTTGGTGTTTTGTATGTGGGTTTTAGTAACAAAGATACCAGAATACCACCTATTCATTAAAACCAAACTTATGAAAACTAACCATGATAATAATACCCTCACCGAGGGGAAAAGCATTGACCTTACCATCAGGCTGCTGTTGATCGTGCTTCTGTTGGCGTGGTGTGCCATGATCCTCCTGCCTTTTTTGGTGCCTATACTCTGGGGAATTATCCTGGCGATCACCCTGTATCCCCTGTACATGAAACTGATGTCACTGCTGAAGGGCAGAAAGACTTTGGCAAGTACCATCTTAACCATTCTCTTGCTGGTAATCCTTATTGTTCCTTCTGGTTTGGCTCATATCCTCGGTGGTGGACAGTGCCAGGGAATTGATGAGTTCCATTCGAAACAATACCCTTCAGATCCCGCCTCCCAATCCAAAAGTGGCAGATTGGTTCGTCATTGGCGAGCCCTTGTACGGAGGCTGGAAGATGTTGAATACGAATCTTGAAGCTACCATTTTAAAATACAGTGAACAGTTCGTGATGATTGGCGACCGGTTTCTGAACACTGATAAAAAGCGTAACTTCCAATCTCCTGGTATTTATCCTTTCCGTGATCATATCCGGAATATTCCTGGCAAATGCTGAAAAATTTAAAACATCCGTCGTGGCTTTTGCCAGCCGCCTGACCGGTACGAACGGGGAAGAATTTGTGTTGATGATCGTCCAAACCATCAGGAATGTAGCCAAAGGAATACTCGGAGTGGCCATCATTCAGTTTGTACTCTGCGGTGCCAGTTTTATGCTGGCGGATATTCCGTTTGCCGGCCTGTGGGCATTGGCAGTGCTTTTGTTTGCTATTGTACAACTGCCCGTTGGGATCATCGCGATACCGTTGGTCATTTATCTCTATTCGTCGCGTGAACCACTTCCTGCAACCCTGTGGTCGGTATTGATCATCCTGCTGGCCATGAGCGATAATGTACTAAAACCGTGGCTGATGGGGAAGGGTGCACCGGTGCCCATGCTGGTGATTTTCCTCGGTGCCATCGGGGGCATGATCCTGTCGGGATTTATCGGGTTGTTTACGGGAGCCATCATCCTGTCGCTCGGGTATAAGCTGACGGCCATTTGGCTGGGGGGTGCAAAAGAGTCGGTTGATAAGGCGTAGCTGTAAACCATAGCCGTTAAGTTAATATAAAACCGCGTTAGCGGTTAAATGTGAATAGCGCCGGGCGGAGCCCGGTGTAATTGGCATTGATGTTTTTACAACCGCGGAATGGTTGAATTTGATTCAAACAGTTCCGTCCTTTAAAATTCAACCACTCCGTGGTTGCTGAAACGTCAACAATATACAGGGCGTTGCCGGCGCTATTCAAATTAAAGCCGCCTTACGGTCAGACAAATAATTCGTAAAAACTAACAATCGAAATTAAGTTGACGGCAATGGTTAAAAACTTCGCCTAGCGTGCATACTTCGCCCGGCGGGAGGAAGGTTCCAAGCGAACAGACAGTTTATTATAATAATGAACACCGGATAATGCAAATCGAAGCAGGAAGTTTTTGGTCCCTGCTTCGGGATGCATTATCCGGTGTTCAGTGTTCAGCGTTTTCAGATAATCGGGTTCTCCGCAGATTACTTTTTCTGTTCGAGCGTAACTTTGGTGATTGTGCCGGAGAATTTCGCCGATGCACCATAATTTGCCACCCAGGTGCCGTCATCGGTACCAACGTCAGCCAGGTCATCCACTGAGAAAATACCCGGCTGCGTTTTATCAAGCTTTCCTTCAGCAACCTTGCTTCCATTCACGGTTATTGTGCCAATGCCACCCTTGCCTGGTCCGCCTCCGTCGTATTTGAAGTCGTATACCAACTGGTATTTACCGGGCTTAAGGGCCTGTGACGAGATGATATCCTTTGACTCCAAACCCAGGTAATTGTAAGTAAATGCAGGTTTGCCGTTCTTTACATAAAAAGAAAGTCCGCCAAATCTGCCGCCCTGGCATACAATTACACCATTTCCGTTGGCTTTGACTTCCACATCGGCGGTAATGGTATAGGATTTATTTCTCAGGTCAAGGAAAACATCCACGCCCATTCCTTTCATTCCTTCTCCCAGTGTCATGGAGGTGCGGTCGCCCAGAACTGTCGGACGTCCCATCAATGCAGCGTTTGTTCTTTCCAACAGGCGATCGTCAATAGGCAGTACATGGTACTTCTCAGCCTCTGCCATAAACAAATCCTGCATGGCCTTTAGCTTATCAGCGTTTTGTGCGGACAGATCGCTGGCCAGACTGAAATCTTCCTGGGTATTGTATAGCTCCCATTTATCTTCCTGCAGCGTATTGTCGGGTTTCTGTTTCCATGCCGGCCTGTGGACTGTCCGGGCAAACCAGCCATCCTGGTAAACCCCCCGGTTGCCAAACATTTCAAAATACTGTACGTTATGTTGCTCGGCTGCACCGGCATCACTGAAGGTATAGGCCAGACTGGTGCCCTCAATGGGGTCCTGCTCTATGCCATTTACCATTTTAGGCGCAGGTATTTTTGTAATTTCATAAACGGTAGGAGCAATATCAATCACATGGCCAAACTGCGAACGTAATTCTCCTTTCGCTTGAATACCTGCCGGCCAATGAATGATCATTCCGTTTCGTGTGCCTCCGAAATCAGAAGCCACCTGCTTGGTATACGAGAATGGAGCATCCATTGCCACAGCCCATCCGGCTGCAAAGTGCGGGTAAGTGCTTTCAGAACCCCAATCGTCATAGTGTTTTAACATATCCGGAACGGTTTCCGGTACCCCGCTGAAATAGGTCATTTCACTGAACATGCCGTTCATCTGGCCCTCAGCGCTTGCGCCATTATCCCCGGCAATGAATATGATGACAGTATTCTCCATAATCCCCAATTCCTCAATGGCTGAAATGAGTCTTCCCACCTCGTAATCGGTATGTTCAGCAAATCCTGCATATACTTCCATCTGGCGGGTAAACAGCTTTTTCTCGTCGGCCGAAAGTGTTTCCCAGTCTTTGATATCGGTTGGTTTTGGTGCAAGTGTCGTACTTTCCGGAATTATTCCCAATTTTTTCTGACGTTCCAACGTCAGTTCACGAATTTTATCCCAACCCTGGTCAAATTTCCCTTTGTACTTCTCTGCCCATGCTGCAGGAACATGATGTGGCGCATGGGTTGCTCCCGGTGCAAAATAAACAAAGAATGGTTTTTCAGGTGCCAGCGCCTTTTGAAAACGAACCCATGAAATAGCCTGATTGGTCATGTCATGGGTAAAGTGATATTCCGGATCATCGGGAAGTTCCATGAGTGTGTTCCCATCATAGATCAGCGGGGCCCATTGATTGGTTTCACCGCCTATAAAACCGTAAAATTTCTCAAATCCGGAACGTGTTGGCCAGCGATCCTGGGGACCAGAAATTGAAATTTCCCAGGGTGGTGTTTCATGATATTTTCCAAAAGCAGCGGTATTATATCCATTCTGCCGCAACACTTCTGCCATGGGTGTAATGGATTGGGGCCTTACTGAAGTATTTCCGGGAAAAGTGGTGGCAGCCTCTCCGATACAACCCATATTGTTGCTGTGATGGTTGTACCCGGTAAGCAATGCTACCCGGGTAGGTGAGCACAGCGAGGTGGTATGAAAACGGTTATACCTTAAACCGTTTTTAGCAAGTTTGTCCATGGTTGGTGTAGTAACCGGGCCGCCAAAAGTTTCAGATACGCCAAAACCCATATCGTCAATTAATACAACCACCACATTGGGCGCACCTTCCGGGGCTTTTACCTCAAATCGCGGGGGAGGGGTTGCATTGCGGACATCCAGTTCGGTGTATTTCTGTCGATCCGGTTCCCGGATAGGCAATACGGTACGGTCAATTTCTGAACCGGCCTGACTGCCGCCGGCCAGTTCAGTACCTGGTTTTTTGCTGCAGGAGACCAGCACGAGTGATGCAAATAATAGAAATAAAAAGCGTTTCATAATATTCAAGTTTTAGGAAAGTTATTTTTCTTATTCAGGTTCAGGAACAGCGACAATCATACTCCTCACTTCCTTGATCTTCTCAAACATCGCTAAAAAGTTAGGGTTTTCAAATACTTGTGAAGGCGTGATTTGGGAAATATCCTCCGGAAGTATATTTTGCTGCCGTATGGCTTCAATTGCTTTCAATTCGTTCAGAATAGTACCTGGATCTGTTTCTTCTTTAATTGATTCTATTAATGCAATTACTTCAGGCAGTTTATTCATATGTTTACGCGCTGCATACAAGATCTCGCGCATGGTTATAAGTCTGGATGTATCAGGCAAATCAACATTGCTTTTGAAAATGATATTGAACAGAATGTATTGTTTTTCGATATAATTGCCGCCTATCAGTCCTGCAAATAATCTCATTTTATCCTGCTCTTTTAAAACGGTTTCTGAGGCAATAATATTATCGTTCAATCTGACCAGAAAACTGTCGACGTTTGGATTGAGGTCGGTGTAACGCTCCAAAATCATTTCATCAAAACCGGCGCCCATACCCAGCTTTGTGGCCAGGTTCTTAGCTGCCATCATACTATAATAGCCATTATTGAATTCATGACTACTGTATTGGTAAAGGCCATCAACAAGATACACGCTCATATTGGCAGCGGCCAATACTTCATTACTTAGATATTTATCACTGTTATTTGGATCGTTAATTAATTCCGGTATAAAATCGACCATGGAAAGCTCCAGCATATCCATCAGGTCATTGGGTGTACGGACATTCATGTCAATTGCTTCGACCTTTTCGGTAAAGGCCTTGAATTCATCTGCCTGAACGGCATTTTGATCAACACTTTTATTCTTACAGGCAATTAATGCTGTTGAAAGAATGGCAAAAACCAGTATTTTTTTCATCATCACAGATTTTAGTAGATTTCTGCCTAATGTAAGGAAAAATTCTAATTGTAAAAAACGTTACCCTATTGCTTGCACATTCTTCGGTAGGCTGAATAAACGGAACCGTTTACAATTTGATTTGGAAATCCTTTAATTTTAAGGGTGATATTGTTGTCGGTGTTTTATTTAACTTAGGTTACAAAACTTTTCCCATGATCTTCATTCAACTTGCCATTCTGCTGATCTGTATTTTCATTGGTGCGCGCATGTCAGGCATAGGACTGGGCGTGATGGGCATGATCGGTCTCCTGATTTTGCTGTTTGTGTTTGATGTACAACCTTCTGATCCTCCCCTGGAGGTCATGCTCATCATTATGAGCGTGGTAACCGCCGCTGCGGCATTGCAGGCGGCAGGCGGAATGGATTACCTGGTACAGGTAGCCGGTAAAATACTCCGGAGCCATCCCGGGCAAATAACGATCCTGGGTCCCCTGGTGACCTATTGTTTTACTTTGTTTGCAGGCACTGCGCACATATCCTATTCCATCCTGCCGATCATTGCGGAGGTTGCCATCAAAGCGCGCATTCGACCTGAAAGGGCACTGAGCATGAGCGTTACTGCAGCACATATGGGCATTACATCCAGTCCGGTATCTGCTGCTTCGGCCGCTATCCTCACTGTGCTGGCATCAAGCGGGATCAGGCTGGCCGACATTCTCATGGTATGCATCCCGGCAACGCTTATCGGGGTGATTGTGGGCATAGCCTTTGTTTATAAAAGAGGAAAGGAACTCCATGAGGACCCTGAGTTCCTTGAAAGGATGAAGGATCCTGCATTTGCCAGTAACCTCGAAAATGAAAGTCAGGGAACCGTAACCTTGAAACCCGGCGCTGTAAAATCACTGGTTATATTTGGCCTGGCGGTATTGGGTATCGTGGTACTGGGATCCTTTCCCGGGCTGCTGCCAAGCTTCTCCGGGATAAGCGGATTTACACCGAATTTTGCCGTGAATGCGGCAGGCCAGGTGCAAATGCCGTCCATGATCATGATGGTGATGCTGGCAGCATCGGGACTGATCATCCTGTTTGCAAACACAACGGCTTCACAGGTTACCAAAGCCAGTTTGTTTGCCAGTGCAGGTCAGGCCACCATAGCCGTATTCGGGGTGGTATGGATGAGCAGTTCATTTATGGACCATAACTTTGTAGTGATAAAGGATACACTGGGTGAATTGGTGAATAAATTTCCCTGGCTCTTTGCCCTGGCACTGTTTACGCTTAGCATCCTGCTTTTCAGCCAGGCTGCAACCACCAAAGCACTGATGCCTTTGGGCCTGACCCTTGGCTTGTCCCCGGCCTATCTGCTGGGCATTTTTCCGGCGGTGAACGGTCACTTTTTCATTCCCGGATACCCTACGCTGCTAACCGCTATTCAGTTTGACCGGACCGGTACCACAAAGATCGGCAAGTATGTGCTAAACCACAGTTTTATGCTGCCGGGACTTGTCACCACCCTGGCGTCGGTTATTGCCGGGCTGCTACTGCAATTAATTCTGTTGTAAATCCTATAAATATTTTATCCAAATGAAGAAATACCTATTAATATTTACCGTAGCCTTTTCCACATTGAACGGGTATTCACAAACCCGCACAGAGAAGGACCTGTTGGGTGAAAAGCAAATTCCTGCCGAGGCCTATTATGGTGTACAAACCGCCAGGGCATTGGAAAACTTCCAGGTAAGCGGGGTCACCACTAAATTTTATCCCGATTATGTAAAGGCATTTGCCATGGTAAAACTGGCTGCTGCACGGGCTAACAATGAAGTAGAGGGCCGGCTAAGCAATGAAAAACTGGCAGCTATCGAAAAAGCCTGTCTGGCAGTCATCGAAGGAAAATACCATGATCAGTTCCTGGTGGACCTTTACCAGGGAGGGGCCGGAACCTCGGCCAACATGAATGCCAATGAGGTGCTGGCCAATATTGCACTGGAGCTAAGCGGCCATAAGAAAGGGGAATACCAGTTTATTGAGCCGCATGACGACCTGAACATGGGACAATCCACCAACGATGTATACCCGACCGCCATTAAGGTGGCACTCCTGCTGCACAACGACAAGGTGATCAAAGAACTGGAAGCGCTTTCCGCATCTTTTCATAAAAAGGGAGAGGAATTCAAAAGCATTTTGAAAATGGGCCGTACCGAGGGACAGGATGCCGTTCCCATGACACTGGGACAGGAATTTCATGCTTTCGGCAATCAGCTCGATGCCGAAATTGAAGCCCTCCGCAAAACAGAGGCATACCTGTATACGGAAAATATGGGAGCCACCGCCATTGGTACAGGAATAACCGCCACACCGGGTTATGCTGAAAAATGCGCTGTTCACCTGGCAAAAATTGTTGGCAAACCCATGGTGCTCAGCAGCGACCTGATTGCTGAAACCTCAAGCATGCAGGGTTACGTGATGTACTCGTCGGCGTTGAAAAGCCTGTCCATAGCCCTGTCGAAGATCAGCAGTGACCTGATCTTTCTGGCATCGGGACCAAGAACCGGCATCTTTGAAATCAACCTGCCTGCACTGCAGCCGGGATCGTCTATCATGCCAGGCAAGGTGAACCCGGTGATGCCGGAACTGATGAATGAGATCTGCTTCAAAATTATGGGCAATGACCTGACTACAACGCTTGCCTCACACTCGGGCCTGTTGCAGCTGAATGCCTATGAACCTGTGGTGGCCATCGCCATTATGGAATCACAGGGGCTGCTGTATAAAGGAATTCCACTGTTCCGATCACAATGCATCGATGGGATCACCGCCAATGAGGATGTACTGAAAAGGTACATCGAAAGGAGCGTGGGGATCGTTACCGCCCTGAATCCGGTACTGGGTTATGAAAAGACCACGGAACTGGCCAAGGAAGCCCTGGAAAGCGGCAAAGGAATTCTCGAGCTGATCCGTGAGAAGAAATTACTGACGGAAGATCAAATCAAAAAATTACTGGATCCTGCAGCCATGACGGGACAGAAGAAGTGAAAAGTGAAGAATAAAGAAGTAAAGATTCAAGAAGGAAGATTAAAGATTGAAGAAAAGTGAAGAATGAAGAGTTAAAGATTGAAGAATAAAGATTAAAGAAGGAAGATTAAAGATTGAAGAAGGAAGAAGTGAAAAGTGAAAAGTGAAAAGTGAAAAGTGAATAGTGAAAAATATTTAATAATTAAAACCATAAACTATGAAGAACAAACAAAACCATTGGAGAAATTTGCTCATCAGTCTGTTTCTCTTTATAAGCTTTGCTGTTATCGGCCAGGAAAAACAGTTGCCCAATGTTGTCATTCTGGCTACCGGAGGTACAATTGCCGGTGCCGGTACCAGTGCCACGGGATCAGCTTATACTTCCGGTCAGGTTAAGATCGATGCCATGATAGATGCCGTTCCGAATATCCGGAACCTGGCGAATCTGAAGGGAGAACAAATCGCCAACGTGGGTTCACAGGATATGAGCGTGAAAGTATGGCTCGACCTGGCCAACCGTATTAACACACTTCTGGCAGGCAATGATGTTGATGGTATAGTCATTACCCACGGAACCGATACCCAGGAAGAGACAGCATTCTTCCTGAATCTCGTGGTAAAAAGTGATAAGCCGGTTGTGTTGACCGGTTCTATGCGCCCTTCAACCGCATTAAGTGCCGAGGGACCCCTGAACCTTTACAATGCCGTTGCCGTTGCTGCCAGCCCGAAATCCAAAGGCTATGGTGTGCTGGTTGTCATGAACGATGAGATCCATTCGGCTCATGGCGTTAAAAAAATGATTACTACACCGGTTCAGACATTTCAGTCTCCTGAGGAAGGAATGCTTGGAACTGTTATTTTTGGGGAAGCAGAGTTTTTTCATAAAACATACGGCTTGAATACGGTAAACAGTGAATTCTCTGTTGATGGCGTGAATGCTTTACCGCGTGTGGACATCGTTTATACCTGTGCTGATGTTTCACCTGATTTAATTGATTTAATGGTAAAAGCCGGAGCAAAAGGAATTGTAATAGCCGGAGTTGGTGATGGAAATATGAATGCCGGAACCCTGGAAGCAGCCAAAAGAGCCACCAAAATGGGAATCCCGGTTGTCAGGGCTTCACGTGTGCCTGTTGGTACAGTTTTGCTCAAAGGGGAGATCAATGACGAGGAATACGGAACGGTCTCTTCTATGGAACATAACCCGCAAAAAGCCAGGGTGCTTTTGATGTTGGCATTGTTAAAGAACAGGAGCAGGGAAGAATTGCAGAGGCTTTTTATTGAATATTAGCCAAATCAAGCACTTTTTTGGCTGCAACACTTTACCTGTTATTACTGCTTCACGCCTATACTATCGCTCAGGAGTCCGCCTGTGAAGGGGAACCCGAAATTCCGAAAGTGGTACCAAAGGACAAATTGGACATGCCTCAAGCCCGGATGATTTAGACAGTAAATTACGCAATATGAACAATACCTTCATTGCCCTGTATGATCAGCACCTGATGTCGGAGAATCTTACCGACAACGAAAGAGCACAGGCGCGTGAGCGATATGAGGCTTTTGCCAGCGCTGTCAGGGATATGCTGGCCCCGCAATGGCTTAAAACCCAGGAGACTTACAATCGGGTAAACCCCAAAAGAGTGTATTACCTCTCCATGGAATTTCTGATTGGCCGGTCACTGAGCAACAATATTACCAACATGCTGCTGGGTCCAAAAGCAATGCAGACGGTAAAGGACAAGCATATAAACTGGATTGAGTTGCTTGAACAGGAGCCGGATCCCGGACTCGGCAACGGAGGACTGGGGCGGCTGGCTGCCTGCTTTCTCGATTCCCTGGCCACTATGGCAATTCCTGCCATTGGCTACGGCCTGAGATATGAATACGGCATTTTTGAGCAATCGATCCAGGATGGATGGCAACAGGAGAAACCTGCCAACTGGTTGCGCTTCCCTGATCCATGGGAAATTGCTCAACCCGAGGAATCGGTTGAGATCCATCTGAACTGCTCCTTTGAGGTCCACGAAGAGACCCTGCGTGCCATTCCCGGAAAATCGTCGGTAGTGATCGGCATTCCGTATGACCGGCCGGTTGTTGGTTATGGAGGGAGCACCGTCAATACGCTCCGCTTATGGGCGGCAGCCGCTCCTGATTATTTCGATTTCCGGGAATTCAGCAGCGGTGATTTCGTGGGCGCTATTGCCGGTACCCTGGCAGCTGAGTCACTGACCCGTGTGTTGTATCCCGATGATACCACGAGCATGGGCCAGGCCCTGCGGTTCGTCCAGGAATACTTCCTGGTTGCCTGCTCTTTGGCCGACATCGTACGACGATTCCGGAATTCGAATTCCGATTGGGAAGAACTGCCCTCAAAGGCAGCCATACAGCTCAATGACACACACCCTGCCCTATCGGTTCTGGAGCTGATGCGGATCCTGCTGGATGAAGCAAAACTTGGCTGGGACGAAGCCTGGAATATCACCCGGAAAACGCTGGCTTATACCAATCATACCCTGCTTCCCGAAGCGCTGGAGAAATGGCCGCTGGAGTGGTTCGAGCGAGTATTGCCACGGCATCTCGAAATTGCCTTTGAAATCAACAGGCGTCTCCTCGATACTGTGCGGGAGCGCTTTCCGGGTGACCTTCAACGCATGGAACGCATAAGCCTGTTTGAGGAATCTTTCCAAAAGAAGGTGCGCATGGCCAACCTGGCCATTGTAGGCTCTCACAGCACCAACGGTGTGGCAGCGATTCACTCGCACCTGCTCCGCACCACCACCGTAAAAGAACTGTCAGAACTCTATCCCGACCGCTTTAACAACAAGACCAATGGGGTTACTCCGAGAAGATGGTTGCTGCTTGCAAATCCCCCACTGGCACGTGTGATTACCGATGCCATTGGTGACGGATGGATAACTGACCTTGGCAAACTGAAGGACCTGAAGCCCCATGCAGAGGATGCCGGTTTCCGGGAAGCTTTTCTCAAGGCAAAGCATACAGCGAAACAGAATTTTGCAGCATGGCTCCGGTCAGTCCATGGTCAGATTGTTGATCCCGACAGTATCTTTGACTGCCAGATAAAGCGTATCCATGAATATAAGCGGCAGCTGCTGAACGCACTCCGGATCATTGTTCAGTATAACAGGATCATCGAAAATCCGGGACTCCCGGTCTACCCAAGAACTTTTTTCTTTGCCGGCAAAGCTGCACCGGCTTATCATCTGGCAAAACTCATCATCAAGTTCATCAATAACCTGGCAGAAACCATTGAGGACGATCCGCGGGCAAGCCACCTGATCAAAATTGTTTTTTTGCCGGAATACTGCGCCACATTGGCGGAGCGACTTATTCCTGCCAGCGATGTTTCCAACCAGATCTCCACAGCCGGTTACGAAGCCAGCGGTACCAGCAATATGAAATTCATGATGAATGGTGCACTTACCGTGGGGACCTATGATGGAGCCAATATTGAAATGGTGGAAGAAGCCGGCGAGGAGAACTTTTTTATGTTTGGACTGACGGCCGATCAGGTGGCCGGCAGCCGGGCATGGTACAATCCTTACTGGCATTATGAAAATGATGCGGAAACCCGTGCTGCGCTTGATCTGATCTTCTCGGATCATTTCAGTCGCAATGAGCACGGCCTTTTTGAACCGATACGCGATGTACTGCTTGCCAGGGGGGATCATTACATGCACCTGGCCGATCTCAGGTCATTCTGCGCGGCGCATGACCGGCTGAATAAGGACTATGGCGACCGCGATAAATGGGCCCGCATGGCCATATTGAATATTGCAGCCTCGGGTAAGTTCTCCAGCGACCGCACCATAGCCGAATACGCCTCGGACATCTGGCAGGTAAAGCCTTGCCCTGTTCAATGATGCCTTATCTTCCGCCCAGATTAAAGACTAATCCACCGCCAAGGCTCCACTGGTAAAAGGTAGAATACCCTGATACACCTGCCCCGGCACCACCCGTACCAAAATATATGCCGCCGCCAACCGATTGCACGGCAGAAAGCAGACTGGCCTGCATTTTGATGGCGATCCTTTCAGATGCCCAGAAATTAAGCCCGGCTTTAAGGCCCCAGGCAAATTTGGTGGAACTGCCTGAATTTCCGTTATCAGGGTTTTCGACGTGAAAAATTGCCATTCCAAGCTGCAATCCCCCAAAAGGCTCTAATTTGGGATGAACCGCCAGGTACTTGTTAAAACCCAGCATGACATAATTGGAGGCCACGTCAAATTCGGTCGACTGCAAACCGGTCCAGTTATTGCCCTCATAAGTTATCGGAGCTTTTGAATCCAGCCGCAGGTAATATACCTCAATACCATAAGCCGGGTGAAGCATGTATTCCAGTCCGCCGCCCCATTCAAATCCGCCTTCAAGGGTGCCCTCAAAATACTCGGAGGAGGAATAGTAGGAATCCACTTTATCATCGAAGGCATAGGTGGTATAAACATGCAATCGGATGGTTCTTCCCCGATCAGCAATGGTCTGTTGAGGTTGAGCAGCGATCTGCTGAGTTTCCTGTGCCATGGCGCCAATTCCGCTTACACATAGCATTAGTAAAAGTAGTTTTTTCATACAAAGGGGTTAAAATTATTGAAATTGGAATCAGTTTCACCTGAAGGAATCCTATGGGAGTTCCTGTCAGACCTGAATTCGCGCAAATATAAGGAAAATAAAATTCAGTTTCCAGTTGCCCCGGTATACAAGGCAGATTCTTTTAACACCATTTGATTTTACTTGAGAACACAATTTCAATAGATTTTGAATTATCTTTAAAAATTATTTTCGGCCTTGTGTTATAGGTTCCTGGTATGAACTCCTTAATCTATCAATTGATTGACAAGATCTGAATCTTCACAAATATGGATTGATGCAGGATACGAACTGTTTTCCATTGAAGGGCCCGACGGTGTTCAGGTTGAAAAACTGGCAAGAATACTTGGCCGGAACAAATCGGGATTTTATCATCATTTCGGTGACCGCGAAATGTTTTTTTCCGCGCTGATTCAGCACCATTTCAATGTGATTGAACAATTCTGCCAGGAAGCCTCACTTGCCAGGCAATTCAATCCCGATTACCTGATTCTGCTTGTCAAATATGGAACTTCAGCTTTTGTGCAAATGCAACTTCGCAGGCAACCGGAAAATCCGTTATTCTCAGAGACATTTCATGTGGTCAGAAATAAAACTGAAAAGATTCTTATACCCCTGTGGGAAGCTTATATTAAAATATCCAATAATCATGACCTGGCAGTAAAGTTGTGGGATATCATGCGCGATTTGTTTTTTATGCGCATGTCTGCTAAAAAATATGAACCTCAGTCGTATGCAGGAGTTGGTGGGGGAGTTTTCAAGAGTTGTTGAAATGATCAAACACATGGCACAGCCATCATCAAACAGTTCTCCGGATTCCCGAAGCTAAATCCCATATTCACCCTATCAACAGTTAGGGTCATCTGCATTTGTTTTGTTCACTTACGAATGCGTGTGCAGTTTAAACAAACCCGATTATAAAGTTAATTGAATCCGACTTTGGAAGAACTGTGTGGCTCCTTTCTTATCAAATCGATCAAGTACTCCATATCCATAAGCAAACTCCAATCGTATATTTTCAGAAAGATACCAGTTGATCATTGGCGTGATTCTCCGAGAAAAAGTACGGACAGTCAAAAAAATTTGGAAATAGTGAGCCAGAAAAGTTAAATTTGTATAACCACTTTATAAGGTTATGCCCGGAAAACTATGGGCTCCGCGTGTGGTAAAGAAAAAAGAAGCCAATGAAACCATGTTCAACTGTTCTTTTACTGCTGTTGTTGGTAGTTCAATTACCGATATGCGGCCAGCTGAAACTTGGCGGTTCACAGTCCGAAATCAATTTCAGGGAAGGTCCTGGTGTGAATTCAAAGGTTTTATCTACGGTCGGCAGTTCAAATCTTCTCGTTATTCTTCCCGGTGAACCACAAAATGGATTTGTGGAGGTATTTGACATTGAGTCGAGTTCATTTGGATTTGTTTATGAACCTTTAATTAAGGTAACCGATACACTCCATTTTCAAAAACAACATTTTTTCGAAAGATCGGGCGAAAATGAAAATGGTGATGTCAACATTGAACTGATTAACAGAACGGATCATTCACTTTTTATATGGATCAACAAGAAAATATACAACCTGGCTCCGCATGAAAAGAAGGATTTGATTTTCAGTGATGAGGAGATTACGTATTTTTCTTCCGCACCCGGTATTTATCCTGTCTTTGGCAGGGAGATCCTGAAAAAAGGCAGTACCTATACGTGGAATTATACACTTTAAACAGTGTAATGCCCTTATTGATATTAACTATACCTGAGCATGCCTTTGATAAAGAAATTATTGATGATTGTACTGACCCTGTTTTATCTGAATAGTCAGGCACAGGTAAGAGATACCCTGAAACTGACTATTACCAGGGTAGAGAGGCAAATAAAGACCGACACGGTATATATTTTTTCAAGCCGCGTTGATACCATTGCCTTACAACCCATTAAAGCCGACACGAGCAAAGTTGCCAGGGATATCAATCCGCTGGACATGGAAGAATCAAAGTACATGATAAAGTTTATGGGAAGCTTAAGGACAAATGCCTATTACGATTTTACCGGAATGCCCAGCACCGAAGGATTTATGCCTTACGATATCCCTGTCGGCGAGGAGTCAGTTGATGGCCTTTCGAGTGTATATGCCGGGGCCAGGCAATCGCGCATAGGTATAGAAGGTAACGCAAATACCCGGGTTGGTAAGATAAAAACCTATATCGAAGTTGATTTTGCGAGCAGGAGTGAGTCATTGCTGCGTTTGCGGCATGCCTATGCTGAATGGAACTTTTTTAAGATCGGATACAGCTGGAGTACATTCATGGATAATGCGTCTCTTCCTACAACTGTGGATTTTGAGGGGCCAAACAGCAGCCTCAGTAAACGGCACGGGATGATCAGGTATGAAAGGAAATTCGGGGAAAAAAGCATTGCCGGACTGTCACTCGAATCACCCCAGACGGATTACTACAATCCGGCCGACACCCTCATCCAGGATAAAAACAAACAAAGCAACTTTGACATTGCCGGACGCTATAAATATTTCAATAAACTGGGACACATTCAAATTGCCGGCATATTCAGGAGAATACAATACCTGAACCAGACAGAAATGGATGTGCTCTACGGATGGGGAATACTTCTCAGTACGAATCTGGCATTCAACAAGAAAAACATACTGTCTGGTCAATTCTCCATAGGCCAGGGTATTGCGAATTATTACGTGGGATTCGTGGACAGGCAGCTGGATGCGGTATACGATCCCGATTTGATGAAGATGACCCTCAAAGCCATTCAGGGAGGATTTGTAAGCTATACTTACGTATTTAATCCTTCCTGGAGATTTTCGCTTACCGGTGGAACATCCTATATCAAGGGTAAGGATTTTGAGCCGGACGATACGTTCAGATCAAGCCAGTATTTTGCTGTCAACACTTTCTACAATCCCATTGAAACCATCCGGCTCGGTTTTGAAGTTACAACAGGGTCAAGAACCAACCTGGATATGCAAAAAGGCAATTCGACAAGGATATCCTTATTGGCGAGCTTTGATTTTTGACATGCCCCTGTACCTTTGCAGGTTTGTGATTTTTACCCTGTCACACTTTTGGTGGATCTGGTTTCCGATATTACTTCAAATGGGCTTTTTCCCACGCCCTTACATCGATCCGGATATTATTTTGGTTGAATAAGAAAGGGATTTACACCCAGTTTTTCCACCACGTACCGGATCACCAGCTGTGCCTTTACACTGTTGCCGGCAGCATCGAGCGGGGGAGAAACCACGGCAATGCCGAATTTACCCGGACATACGGCCAGTAATCCACCGCCAACGCCACTTTTGGCTGGCAATCCCGAATTGTAGAACCAGATTCCGGTATCATCATAAAGGCCTGCGGTAGCCATCACCGGAAGTGTGTACATGACGGTCTCCGGCGATACCACTTTCTTCTTTGTAACCGGGTTTACACCGCCGTTGGCAAGTGTGGCAGCCATAGTGGCAAGGTCTTTGGCGCTTACATTAATAGCACACTGTTTTGTATAGATATCAGTAGCCTGAACCGGATCGAAATACATCCTGCCATACGCCAGCAACAAATGGGCAATGGCCTGGTTACGTAAGTTGTCTCCTGCTTCACTGATATAAACAGGCATATTAAGTGCCAGGGGACGTCCGGCAAAATCACTCTGGAATTGCAGGATACTTTTCCATTTTGTGGCTGAGTCGGCGCCATTAACCAGACTGGTAGCAGCGATAGCCCCCGGATTCACCAGGGGATTGATTTCCTTTCCTCTCATCCTTTCCACAGCCACAATGGAGTTGAATACTTCACCCGTTGCATCCACACCTATCTTGTCCTGTACTACCTGATGCCCCTGTTCCTCGATGACCTGTGCCAGGGTAAAGACTTTGGATACGCTTTGAATAGAAACCATGGAGCTTATATCGCCCTTGGTATAAACCAGTCCGTCGACTGTTACCAGCGCAATCCCGAAGATCGTCGGATCCACATTTGCCAGTTCCTTGATGTAATCGGCATTCTTGCCATCTTTTACATCTTTATATTTGGTGTAGGCTTCGTCTAACGCAGCATTGATCTTTTCGGGACTTAATGCATTGCCTGTTTGTGCCATGCTGCCTGTTGTGCCGGCAATCAGACCAAGGACGATGGCAGCTGCAAACAGCCTGCCCGGTATGGAATTGATGTTTTTCATGAGATATTCAAGTTTTAAGTTTGTAATTGATAGCCAAATTCCCTCATCCATTTTTCCGGTAGAATACCTGTGAAAATCTATACCGGAACGAGAACTGCACCTTGAAGATATCCGTATTCCACCCATCGCTGTAATTCTCCCGGGTACCATACTGTAGTTCGATTCCCATCATGGCATTCTCTGCCGGGTAGTAGAGCAGGTTGGCCAGGGCATAATGTCCCCGCTTGAATGCATCAGGTGATTGACCGTCGGAATTATCAATATCCACCATGGAATACCCCACGGAACTGCTGAATTTATCATTCCACTGCTGGTCAACAAAGGCAACCAGCCCAAAAAGAGGCAGGGGTACACCAAGAACCGGCTGAACCGGATCGGAGAAATTGTTTTCAATACCAATATCAGCAGGGGCATCATTCATATAGTTCTGTATTCCCTGGCCGTAAACCACCTGGAACCTGCCAACCGTTGTCTTGGTGAAATTCAGGTTGGAACTCAGGTTCAATCCCCACCCAACGGTTTTATCGCCCAGTTCATAGGCATCATCCTCAACATCTTCCCACGATATGTAACGGAGAATACCTGCCAGCTCCACATAACCGAACTTTCCGGCATACCGGTACTCGGCTGAAAGATCTGGTAAAGGGAACCGGGGCCTTACACCGGACAACTCGATACGATCGGCATAGACACCCTGATCACCACTGGCACCTGGACGTTCCAGGGCAAAGGTAAGCCGGGTATCGCCCATGATGGGCATATACCGGATCTGGATATTCCTGAAAAACACCATACCTGTGGGGCCCCAGTATTCCAAAGAATTGGGAAAAACATCGATATCCATGAACGGACTCCAGTACTGGCCCACGCCAAAATGACCCAGTTCACCATAGGCATGACGCAACCGGAAAGTGGTCTGTCCTGCATCCACACCGGTTCCAAAAAGCTCGAATTCAAAGGTTGTTCTGAGTTCTCCCAGGGGAGTAGGCAGATACCCCTTGGCGCCAAAACGGGTTTGACGTACGCTGAAATAGGCATTTCCATCGGAACCGAACTCTCCTTCATAGGCAGGTAGCTTGGTCGGACGGATCACATCATACCAGTCAGCATGGATCTGGTTAAAATTATAACCGGCATCGGTCATGACAAAACCATATATTTCAAAGGCTTTTTGTTCTGTGGGTTCCTGAGCCATTGCTGTGGATGCCATGGCGAGAAACAATGCAAAAATAAGGGCGATTTTTTGTTTCATGTCATTGTAGTTTAGGTGAACAATCAAAGAGACGGAAAAAGTTTGCCTGAGCAAGGAAGTTCCGATTTAAAGTTAAGAAATCCTATCAAAAATAATGTTTTTAACAAACGACCGGTAGACGGAACCGTTCAGGAGGAATACATTGTTGAACAGCTTGTATGTGGCCACCTGGTTTTTTTTTTAAAAAAATGAAGCCAGGGATCGAAGTTTTGTCGTATCTTTCATATTGCTCTTAAAGAGCAAAACTACAGCCAGATAAGCATTAATCATATCAATAATAAAAGCATATGGCAAAAAGCAAACCGGTAAAGGACAAACCTGCAAAAAAGAAAGCCCCCGGCCAGGCAAGGTCCAAAGCAACATCAGCACTGATGGAAGTAAACTCCTTAAGTAAAAAGGAACTGAAAGAACGGGCAGGGAAATTCTCCAAACAATTCTGTGTTGGCGATGGAGAAAAATTCCAACTTAAAAAATACCGTACAGATCCGGATATTGATCTGGGTCCTGAGGATAAGCCATTGATGAAACAAACGTTGCAGCTTGGCGTGGATGCACTGGCAGCCATGCAGGATATC
This sequence comes from uncultured Bacteroidales bacterium, assembly GCA_963800645.1. Lineage (GTDB taxonomy): Bacteria > Bacteroidota > Bacteroidia > Bacteroidales > UBA10428 > UBA5072. The sequence continues at coordinate 199,695 of CAWDBX010000006.1, forward strand.
CTGTATGCCCAGGATAAATGGTCCCTGTTGCTGATTTTCCAGGCCATGGACGCTGCCGGTAAGGACGGGGCCATCAAACATGTGATGTCGGGGGTGAATCCCCAGGGTTGCCAGGTGACTTCCTTCAAAGCTCCCAGTCCCGAAGAACTGGATCACGATTTTCTTTGGCGTTGCCAGAAGCATTTGCCGGAGCGCGGACGCATCGGCATTTTTAACCGTTCCTATTATGAGGAGGTTTTGGTGGTGCGTGTTCATGAACCCATCCTGAAGGCACAAAAATTACCGGAAAAGCTGGTGACAGAGGATATCTGGAAGGAACGCTTTAAGGACATCCGTAATTTTGAAAAGTACCTGTACCGGAACGGAACCAAGGTGGTTAAATTCTTTCTCAATGTCTCAAAAGAAGAACAGAAGAAGCGATTCATCGAACGCATTGACAATCCCGAGAAAAACTGGAAATTCAGTGCTGCAGATGCCAAGGAGCGCAACTATTGGAAGGAATATATGAAAGCCTATGAAGAAATGATCCGGGAGACCTCCACCAAAAAATCACCCTGGTATGTGGTGCCTGCCGACAATAAATCCTATGCCCGCATTGTAATTGCTTCGGCGGTCATCAATGCACTGGATGATCTGGGTTTGAAATATCCCAAGGTTAGTCAGGAGAAGATCGCGGAATTACAGGTGATTAAAAAAACGCTGGTGGAGGAAAAATAAATCAAGCATTCTGTCGCACCTGCGGTGCTTAGAATCCTGTTTCCAAGGGATAGCCCAGGTTTTTCACAATATCCGAGGCATATTGGTTTACCAGGGTAAAGGTATCCGGATGAACCTCGTAGGATTCGCGTGAATAGGAGGCGTTTTCAAGCAGATATTCTTCCATGTGTACCCTGGCCGTATCAAAGGATTTCATGTTGAAAACATTATAGATGGATGCCAGGTTGTTGATCTTGTCCTTTAAGAAATCCTCCATCTTGATTTCAATGAGATCGTGGTCGGAAAGCAGGGATTTATCGGCCTGGTACTGTTGCATCATATGCACATAAAGTTTCACTATTTTCTCCCGGTTAAAATCAGCGGGGGCATCCTGTAATTGTACCCCGGGCAAGATGGACAGATAGAAACGGTAGAGTGATTCAACCACCCGGTAAGGATTCCGGTAAATAAAGATGAATCTGGCACCGGGGAACATTTGTTTAAGGAGTTTTATCCGGGCGAGGTTGCAGGGATTTTTGCCGATGTACCGTTTGCCACCGGTATTGATACCGGCCTTTGCAATGAGCAAACGGTATTGACTTTTCCAGGAGTTTACATCCTGACGGCTCGATTTTTCGGGTGTTATTTCATGCTCCACAATGTCATCGAAATCTCCGGGGAACTGGAAAAAGTTGTACAAACTGCAAGGTTGGACATTTACCAGCCCGTACTCTTCCTCCTGAGGGAAATCCATGTCCATTCTTACATTGTCGAATGGTCGCAGTGCCGGCAGAAACAAGTTGATCAGCGGTTTTAACCACCAGCGCTGCGAAAGCACCAGGTGAGGAAAAACGGTCTGCATGGTGGTGGTATAGCTTGCATCGCGATCCTGGCAAAGCAGGTTATGCAGCAGGGTGGTCCCGCTCCGCCAAAAGCCAATGATGAAGACCGGGGGCTCCTCCATCCGGTAAGCACGGATCCTTTTGCCCCAGCGCAAACGTTCCCACAGGATCAGGATCTCCAGAACACCAACGGCAAGAAAGGTCAATGCAATTTTGGGATAATACCTGCGGTCAGGTTTGTGATTTTTAAAGATGGCCCGTATATTCGAAACATTACTGCCAACGAGGGTCGAAACCGGAAAGGTAAAGGATTTACGTCGCATAGTGGAACATAATAAACCGTAAGGAACAAATTTTGTAAATTATCTGCAATTTTTTATAACAAGAATTTAGGTATTTCCGGGGTAAAAATAAAAATACCGATCGTTAAGTATGGCCTGCCTGCTGGTAAAGCAGTGAATTATGCCGGCCATTTGGCGTTTTTGTTTAAATGACGGTGAAACATCATCAACATGATCATATATTTATTAAATTAGCGATACACCAACAAATCATCCTATGAAATTCTTTACAATAGCTGCTGCAATTTTGCTGTGCTGTTCTTTCATGGCCACATCCCAGGTTTTTGGCAAGAAGAAATCAAAAGAAGAAACCACCGATGTAAAACCGGATTCTCTTACCAAAGCCAATCAGGCCCTCACCCTGAAGGCCGATTCCCTTTCTGTTGAACTGGCTAAATACTTCGGGGTATATACCGTGATCAAAGAAAAGGTAATTCATTACGATTTTGATCCGGCCAAAATGTCGTTTTTGATTGATTCGCTTAAAACCTCAAGGGATTCCGCTTTCGTAGACCTCACTTCTCAATCCGGGGTTGTACTTGATAGTATGACCCTGCTGAAGAATGAGATCAGGGTGCTCAGGGCGACCATTGACAGCGTAAGCGCAAGGGGATCAGAAAAACTGGCGGCTTTAACTACAGAGGAGATTGAAAAAGCCAAGGCGGTCACCAATTTAAAACAGCTGAAGGAACTGCTCGATGCCAAGATCATCACGGAGACTGAATTCAATGCAGCGAAAAGAAAGTACATAGATAAGTTATAGCAGGTTTAAACCGGTTTGAAACGAAACGATCAATAATAGAATCTATATTCTTGTATTTTGTTAAAAATCAAATAAGTAATGATGAAAATCAACTATGCGCTCTTATTAATCATCCTTTCATGTTTTCCGGCTCTCGTCTTTCCGCAGGAGAAAACCAGCAAGGAACTGAAAGTGGAACGTGAACTCGAACTGCAAAAGCAAACGGAAATCCTGGTAAATTCGAAAGACTTTGTATTTGTCGGCTCCATGGCCTATCCCCAGGGCGGCAGATCAGTGAACCTGTCCACAAGGCCCAATGCCGTGAAATATCATCCTGAGCTGATCGAAAGCGATATGCCCTATTTCGGCAGGGTATACAGTGGTGCCGGCTACGGTGGAAGTGACGGGGGGCTGAATTTTTCAGGCAAACCCGATGAATTTACCATCACAACAAAGAAGAAAGGATTTCTGATTGTGGCTGCTGTGAAGGGAGAAGGTGATTCATACCGGCTCACACTGGATGTCGGTTTTGATGGAAATGCGATGCTTACGGTGGTTTGCAATAACCGCAGCACCATATCCTATAATGGCAATATCCTGCCACCTGTTAAACCTGAAGATTCAAAGAAATAAAAAAAGCAGCCGGCGGGATAGAAACCACGCCGGCTGCTTGTTACACGCAATGATGATGCCTGATGTCAGATTTTCGGAGGATACTGCAGGAAGATCTGTTTCACAGCATAATTGATGTTTTCCTCTCTTCTCTTCTGACTTGCGTCAGGTTCAACGGTTTTTGTGCCCCGTCCCTGCCAGACAAGCTGCTTTTTTGATGCATCAATCATATCAATGAAGAGCGTCCCGTCGACATAGGTGTCATAATTAATGGTAGTAGTGGAGAAACCTCCGCCCCAGCCATACCGGTAACCATAACCATATCCGCCTGAATTTGTAGCGGTGGCAGTCTGCTTTTGCTCGCCCTTGATCGTTACATCGATCAGCACATCGGGATTGGTTTCAGTTTTAGTAAAACCCTTGGCAGCTAATTCGGTTTCGATGGCACTCAGAACCCTGTTCCGGTTAAGGTCATTGACCGGGAGACTCAGTGCCTCGGCTGTAAATGCATAAGTCTTATAAGCAGCGAATCCAGCTGTTTTGTCGAAATCCGAGGAAACCCTGATGGTACTGCATGAAGCAGCAACAACCAGTATGAAAGCAAAAATTAGTAATTTTTTCATGATTGTTAAGATTTATCAAGGTACAAATACAAATCCGACATTAACGGTAAAGTAACCCTGTGACGGAAGGTCACCTGCTTTAAATCCATAGTAATACTTCGAGGCCACCATAAGGCCCACACCGGGAGCAGCTTTTATAATTACACCGATTTCAGGCCTGATCGCAAAATGCCAGGCATCCTTTTCAAAGGTATAGGTGCTCATATTCGTATTCTGCAGAGTATACATGGTACCGATGCCCAATCCTGCGAATGGGGTATACCGATCGTCGGGATTCAGGTAATAATCAATGGCTCCCAGCATGGGAAAATGATTGCTGTAGCGCCATTGCTTGCCCGAAAAGGTGAGGTTATTGTATTCATATACATCATCAGGCATTTCATCGTAAAATACATTCCATCCCAGGTCAATACCCACGCCGATGCTGGGTGTTACCAGATTCCGGTAGTCCAGGGTAAATCCCCTGAAACTGGCAGGGCTTGTATAATCCTTTACATTGCCGGTTCCAAAACCAATAGAATATTGCAAAGCTGTCAGATTCGACTGGGAGGAAGCCGAAATAGCAAGCACCGAGAAAACTGTAAGAATGAATATCTTTTTCATGATCGATTGATTTATTAGTTCGTTTTCAGATAAGGTGACTGATCAAATGCTTTGTCGATGGCCGTACCTATACGTGTGGCATCATAGGTGCCCGTAAGGATGCCGTTGATGGCCCCTGACCATTGGACAATCGGATTTCCGTTGGTGCCCACTAAATCTTTATCAATCAGGCTCATAAGCAAAGTTCCTGTGGTATAAGAATCGTAATAAACCGGAGGGTAATAGCCGCCCCAACCCCAACTGGGATAATAGCCGCCCCACCACCAGTACCAGTAATCGTAATAGTAGATAATGGTCGTAGTTTCCCACGCTGCAGGGGCCAATACCAGATCGGGATCAGCGTCAACATCCACCCTCACCCATCCAAGAGCCTCCATGTTATCTTCGATCATCGCAAGGATCGTCTGGGCATATATGTCAGGGATAAAGTCCGGTTCTTCACCTTCGGTGAGATTTCCGGTAATTTTCACAATGCTGTCGGGCATTGCATAGGTGCCTTTACTGGCGAAATCATAGGTGTCATTGTGATAGGTCAACACAACATCCATTTCTTCAACGTAATCCGGTCCGTCTGGATAACATCCCGACAGAAGAAATGCGCTGAAAATGGAAATGATGATCAGGATTCTTTTTTTCATACAACAATGGTTTAATTAGTTATTTACTGTTTATTGGACTTTTATTATGGATTTAATACTAAAGAACAGCATTCTGTCCTGAAATGTTTACAAATTTACTAAATAAACCTACCCGATAAAATACTCATTGGTAGGTATTATATTATATTACAGGATCAGGTGGTGGCGCTCCGGATGTAAAACTGAGCAAATTCACGATCAATTAATAGACGGCCCCGTTCATTCTTCACAAGATATCTGTCTCCTGCCGGCTCCTCCCATTCTGCGGGCCGATCCGCCTACAGGTAGCAGCAGGTGGTTTTGATCTGATTGAAGCGTTTTAATTTGTCTGCATGGTTATCGCCAACTTAGTTCATTATTTACCAGTTATTTTTTTGTAAATTTGAGCATGAATTAATTTATAATAACATGATAATGTCATGAAAAAAGCTCTTTTATCTTCTTTAATACTAACGATGAGCTTGTTAAGCGTGCCTGTTTTTTCGCAGACGGAGGAGGATTCAACATTATTGGGACTGCCGGGAGACAACCTCGATCTTTATGCTGTCCTGGATCTTTTTCAGAAGTCAAAAACCATTGAAGATTTTGAGAAATCTTTAAATCTGGAAGAAACAGGAGTCAATAACCTGGATTTGGATCTGGACAATAAAGTTGATTTCATCAAGGTTGTTACCAAGCAAGACGGAGATGATTTTACCTTCGTGCTTCAGGTGGCGGTCACTGAAAAAGAAACTCAGGACGTTGCTGTCATTTTAGTGTCAAAAGACAAAGATAAAAAGGTTACCATGCAGATTGTCGGGGACAAGGATTTGTATGGGGAAGGTTTTATTGTTGAACCCAAAACCTCTGCAACTCCTTCAGTTACTGCTAACCCCGCGTATGTGGGTGAGGAGCCCGTTACCGTGAATGTTCCGGCATCAACCACCGTGGTCGTAGTGGAATCAACACCAATCGTACAGTATGTGTATTCTCCTGTCTATGTGCCCTATTATCCGCCTTATTATTACGGATTTTATCCTCCTTATTTTGCAGCATTTACGGTAATGGCGGTGGGCATTTATCATCACAATAATTATTATCACCATGGTGGTTATGGTTATCATGGCAATACTGTTGTGATTCATAATACAAATAATTATAATAATTATAATAATTCCAGAAACACTTCCAATACTGTGAACCATAATAAGGCGAATGGTAATTACAACAGCAACAGAGCGTCAACGCGTCAGTCAGGGGGAGCTTCGGCTTCCACACGTCCGTCGGGAGGCGCTTCAGCGTCAACTCGTCCGTCGGGTGGCACTTCGGCCTCCACTCGTCCGTCGGGTGGCACTTCGGCTCCACCGTCATCGGGAGCTCGGCCTCCACCCGTCCGTCGGGTAGCACCTCGGCCTCAACCCGTCCATCGAGTAGCACTTCGGCTTCAACCCGTCCGTCGAGTTCAAACTATTCTTCCCAGCAAAGATCATCTTCTACAGGGGCCTCTCGCACCAGAAGCAGCGGAGGTTACAGTGGAGGAGGGGGATATAGTAGTGGCGGAGCTTCCAGAGGTGGCGGGGGTTTTAGTGGAGGCGGAGGCAGAAGACGATAATTTACCGCAAAAAACTAAAAACCAGTTTTATAAACAAAAAAGGCTGTCCGAAAACATTATCCGGACAGCCTTTTAAAAGCTTGTATTCTTTGACGTTCTATTCAACCGGCATATCAGAGGCACTCATGTCTCTCAGGCAATAATACTTGCCGTCTCTTTTTTCGAACAAACTCATGTAATTTCCGGAATTAATAACGGTATTCGCAGAGTCAACCACTTGATAATAGCCAATTTCAACCACTTGAATCCCATCATTGGAAACGAAAACTTCGTTGGTGGTAAATGATATTTTATTGGTATTTGCTGCGAGATCTGCTTTTAAAAATTCTACAATGGCTTCTTTGCCTACCAGGGGGGCTCTGTTTTGAAAGAAGGATGTCGCATCATCTGCATAATAGCCAATATTTCTCAATTCCCCCGTATTGTAAATGGCAGCATAGTCATTTTCCTTGTCCTGGATTTCCTTTTTAATCTGTTCTTTATCAACCACTGCTGTGGAATCTTCCATCTTTGTATTGCAGGCAATGAGGAATGATAGGAACAATAAAATAAATCCCCCGTTGATAACCTTTTTTTTCATAGTAATATAGTTATTGATTGATGTTTTTATCATGCATTTAAGATTTAACATACCTTGATTTTTAAAATCTGAATCCGATGTTTATCATATACCGAAATCCCATCGTTTTGGTAGAGGTGGTTTTGGAAGCTTCGAAACCATTTCCCGTGACCACAAGGTCTTTTCCCGGGAATTTCTCTTCCAGCATAGCATTTATCTCTTCCAGCAGCAGGGCTTCATCCTCAGGGGGCAACGAGTTGGAAAAATCGGTTTTCAGGTTGAAGAACCATACCCCGGGGCCCATCAGGATCATGTCGATCGACAACCGGTTCCAAAGAACAAACTGGTATCCCAGCTGTAAACCTACCAGATTTGTCGTAAGGGTGACGTCTGATTTTACCTCTCCGCTGAAACCGCTGGTGTTCAATTCCCAGGTTAATTCACGGTTAAAATAGTTGAAGGCATAATAGGGGCCCAGATAAATTCCCCTGGGCGCCAGATATTTATTTTCAGTTTTTAGGTAAAACCGGTAATCTAAGGAGAGATGAAAACCTTTGTCGTGGTAACGATCTGTCAGACCCAGGGAATCGAGATCGCTTTCCCTGAATTTTGGCAAAGCAAATCTTCCAATACCCACGGAAAAAGTCTGATGATCTGTGACCACCCGTTCATATCCGAGTACGTTGTATTTGGATCCGAAGAGCATCGGATTGGTAACATTAATCCGAATGGAGTTCTTCAGATGTTTCACGGAATCTGACTGTCCGTTGCAGGGTAGAGGCATTAACCCAATGACAATTACAGCAAAGATGAGGGTTTTACATACAACTTTGAGCAAAAGTTTTGTGTTGGATATCATAACAGTCAATTATTAGAAATTCAATTATATAGGTAAAATAACCGGATCCAAGGATTTGAAATCACAGGTAGATCAAAGATAATAAAATAATTAAAGTTGGTTTAAAGTCAACCCGAATCAGACTTTTTTCATATACAGCGAGAAAACATAAAACTTCCAGGCAGGTTCGTCCAGATAAAATCCTTTTAGCTGTAAATCAGTACCCTCACGCTCATACACCGCGCCACCGATCAGGTCGTTCAATATCCAGGTATTGTCGCCCATATCATAAAAGGGAAGCCTGACGTAACCCTGTGCCCAATCGGAAGAATAATTTACTGCGATCAGTATCCTTTCCCCACCTTGGCCTTGCCAGGCAAAAGCAATATAACCTTCATTTGTCGGGTTTCCCTCCCAGGCCGGCGTGCAATCCAGCAACTGCCAGTGGCCGCTTTTAAATACCGGTTGGTTTAAGATGCCGAGAAGCTTATGATAGAACACGTCCAGTTTTTCGTTCAGGGGTTCTTCAGGCGCCCTGACCAGGTGGGGAGAGATTCGTTTTCTTCTTCCCAGGAACTGTCCCTGGTGAAAAAAACGAAGGCCGGGAGAAAAGAAGGTAAGGATGGCTGCAGCCTCATGCATGCCGGCAGGAAAGTCAGCGGCCACCCTGGGTTCATCATGGTTCTCCAGGAATCTGGCCATTCTGCCCTGGAAATCCAATCCGGCAAAGAAATGTTCGCGTACCGGCTTTGCATGACCCTCTTTTAGGCGATCGTACAAACGTTTATCGTAGGCATAATCAAATCCCTGCTGGAGTAAGGTCCATTCCAGATCCCAGTAGACTTCCGCCATAAAGCAGAATTCCGTGTTTACTTCACGAACGCGCCGGGTAGCTTCGGGCCAGAATGGCTGGCAATGGATACCCCAGGTTCGTTCAAATACTTCCGGAAGCACGAGCATGGCCATGTCACAGCGCACGCCGTCACACTGTCCGGCAATTCTGATCAGTTCGCCGATCAGGGTTTCCTGCAAAAGGGGATTGCCATAATTGAGCTGAAGGGTATCGGGCCAGCCGGGGAAGAAAGGGTCCCTGCCGTGCGCCAGAACGATATCACCCGATTCCAGGCTGATCCTGGCATAATTGGCCGGTTCCCTTTCCAGGTCCGATTCATTGGCACGGATATAAAAATCGGGATGATCACGGACCCATTCATGATCAGGTGCGGTATGATTGGGAACAAAATCCAGCATCAGCTTCATACCACGCTTTGCCAGGCGTTGGCGAAGACGGGACAAGGCAGCATCACCTCCCAGTTGCTCCGATACCGTATAGCGGGTAATGGCAAAACCGGAACCGGCTATATCCTCTTCTTCAAGATCAGGCAGGGTTTCCTGAAACTCCCTTCTCCATCCGGGATTCTGTCTTGAAACGCGTTGTGCTGCCAGTCCGGTTTGCCATACGCTCAGAAACCAGATCCAGTCGAAACCGGAATCGGCCAGCTTATTCAGCGCTTCATCGGGAATATCGTCGAGTGTGGCCTGATGTCCCAGTTTCCGGGACAGTTCAGTCATCCAGACACGGGTGTTGATCTGGTATAATGAAGGATATAAGTTGCCGGACATGCTGTAGGATTTTGTTAACAGTTATATTAATGTTTTTGAAGCTTCCTGTTTTATGCCGTCATGTTGGAAAGGATTAAACAATGGAGTTCTACCATAAAGATAATCAATTTTTCAGCAGAGCAACTACTAGATAATGATTGTTTATGCTAATTTGATTACCGTGGTGTACCGCACAGGATTTGCCGCCGGTAATCGTTCGCTAGGTTCTCTTTCCGGCAAAAAACGCCCTGATCAGCCGGCTGCATTCGGCTTTCATTACTCCACCCTGCACCACGGTCCGGGGATGAAGCAAAGGCTGTCTGATGAGTGAATAGCCTCGCTTTTCGTCATCCGCGCCATACACGATCTTGCCCAGCTGTGTCCAGAAAGCGGCCCCGGCACACATGGCGCAGGGTTCAAGGGTTACAAACAGCGTGCAGTCATTGAGGTATTTCCCGCCGATGGTATTGGTGGCTGCCGTGAAGGCCTGCATTTCAGCATGCGCGGTGGGATCATTGAGCGTTTCGGTGAGGTTATGGGCCCGGGCAATGATGCGGTTGTTCCACACAATAACTGCACCTACGGGCACTTCATCGCGTTCTTTTGCGCGGAGCGCTTCTTTAAGCGCTTCGTTCATGAAATACTCATCTGTATATAGTTCCATAGGCAAATATTGCAATTTAATTTCTATTTTCGCACCAAACCAATTACAATTGCTATGTATAGTACACATACCTGCGGAGAATTGCGGCTAACAGATAACGGTAAAAAAGTGACCCTGAGCGGGTGGATCCAGCGTTCACGCGACCTGGGAGGAATGACCTTTATCGACCTTCGTGACCGTTACGGTATTACCCAGCTGGTGTTCAACATGGAGACCGATGCCGCGCTTTGCTACGAAGCCCGCAAACTGGGACGGGAATTTGTGATCATGGCTGAAGGAGAAGTTGCGGAACGCAGCAATAAAAATCCCAAAATGCCCACGGGAGATATCGAAATCAGGGTCAGCCGCCTGCAGGTGCTGAATACCTCCGCTACACCCCCGTTTACCATTGAGGATGAATCGGATGGCGGGGATGAGCTCCGTATGAAATACCGCTATCTCGACCTGAGAAGAAATCCGCTCAGGAATAACCTCTTGCTCAGACACCAGATGGCCTATGAAACCAGGAATTATTTCAACAGGCATCACTTCATCGAGGTTGAAACCCCTGTTCTGATCAAGTCTACTCCGGAAGGGGCAAGGGATTTTGTGGTGCCTTCCCGGGTGAATCCGGGGCAGTTTTATGCCTTGCCGCAGTCGCCTCAGACGTTCAAACAGCTCCTGATGGTTGCAGGGTATGACCGCTATATGCAAATCGTAAAATGTTTCCGCGATGAGGACCTGCGGGCTGACCGTCAGCCTGAATTTACGCAGATCGACTGTGAAATGTCATTTGTGCACCAGGAAGACATCCTTGCTGTGTTTGAAGGGATGGTAAAGCACCTTTTCAGCACCATAAAAGGAATGGACATCAGTGAACCGTTCCCCAGGATGACCTATGAACAGGCCATGGAGAAATATGGAAATGATAAACCCGATATACGGTTCGGGATGGAATTCACGGAACTTACCGGTACTGCAAAAGGAAAGTCATTTTCTGTGTTTGATACAGCCGGTTACATTGGCTGTATCGTGGCCAGGGGCTGTTCGGAATACACGCGCAAACAGCTCGATGAGCTTACGGAATTTGTTAAAAAACCACAGATCGGGGCAAAAGGACTTGTTTATATACGCTATAATGCCGATGGTACCATAAAATCAACAGTCGACAAGTTTTACACAGCTGAAGATCTGCTGGCCCTCGCCGCCACTTCAGGGGCTGCACCGGGTGACCTGATCCTGGTATTGGCAGGGGATAAGGTACCCACGCTGAAAGCACTGGGTGAACTGCGACTTGAAATGGGAAACCGGTTGGGTCTGCGCCGGAAAGGGGAATTCAAACCCCTGTGGGTTATTGATTTTCCGCTTCTGGAATGGGATAAGGAGACAAAACGTTTCTACGCCATGCACCATCCTTTTACTGCGCCTAAACCCGAGGACATTGACCTGCTCCATACCGATCCGGCCAGGGTAAGGGCCAATGCCTATGACTGCGTGATCAACGGCGTGGAAATAGGCGGGGGATCAATTCGTATCCACGAAGAAGGACTCCAGAAGAAAATGTTCCAGGTCCTCGGCTTTACCGATGAGGAAGCGGAAAATCAGTTTGGATTCCTCATGCAGGCCTTCCGGTATGGTGCGCCACCACACGGCGGCATTGCCTTTGGTTTCGACCGGCTGGTTTCACTGTTTGCAGGCGAGGATTCGATCCGCGATGTGATCGCCTTCCCGAAGAACAATGCTGCCCGCGATGTGATGGCCGATTGTCCGTCGGACATTTCTGCGGAACAACTGAAGGAATTATCCATCCGGGTACAGAAAAGTTAATAGAATACCGGCGCTCAGGAAGACTTCGTGCTAATTGAATGGTTCCTTTTTCTGAAGAAATTTCAGATCAATGCGTTTTTTTCTATATTTGATGAAAATTATCTGCCATGGAATTAAAATCATATGACAAACCCTGGTTACCCGCATTCAAGGGTGCCTTCATGATCCTTTTCGGGATCATCGCCATGCTCAGGATCTTTGGAACCATAAAGGCGCTGGCTGTCCTTTTTGTTGTGCTTATTGGCATGATCTCCTTCCTGCTGATCAGTACAGGCATTCTTTTCAAAAAATCCAGGTTCCGGGGATGGACCAGTCTATTGGGTGTCATTAATCTGATATTCTGCATTTACCTGGGCCTTCATATAGATTCTCCGCGGAATTATATTTTAGGGATCATATTGATCTGGGTGCTGACCTACGCGATCACCGAAATCATTGAAGCCGGCATTCTGTTTAGCCAGAAGAATGGCTTCGGGGCGCTTTTTCTCCTCAATGCTTTTCTTACTTTGCTGTTCGGGTATTTCTTGTACGTTCTTTTGGGAAACTTTACCGCACAGGGCATTTTTTACATCGGGACCATCGCTATGGTATTTGGTATTGCCAATGAATTGAGTGCCTTTCTTTTAAGCCTGATCAAGCCGAAGGACTGAACACTGTGTCCGGTTACGGACACCCATTGTAACGAAACAATACAGGATCAGGAAGTCTTAAATACGTTATAAGTATCAGAATAACAGTTATATATATAGTTTGGCACGGTTAATGTTTATGGTTGTTTAAACGATAAAACAACAAAAACAACATAAACAGCCATGAAAACAAAAACCAACATCAACCAGATTGCCATCACGGGCCTGACCACTTTGGCAGTATTTTTTGGAACCTCTCTTATTTCTGCCCGGGCAGACAATGCATCCGATTCCGCTTTGAACAAGGCAAAGGCAGCAGTAAAAATTGAATCGGCCTTTGATCGTCTTGACAGGATCAGCAATGCCATTGAAAAAACGGCAAGATTCACCGCCACCATGAGGAACGCAGATATCGAGGCTTACGAATTAAAAGCTGCTGAGGATCGACTGGAAAACCAGAATCTTATTAATGAGGGAACGGTCCGGTATCAGGCATCGATGATCAATGAAGAGGCTGATGCCCACGAACTCCGCATGGCCGAAGAAAGACTTGAAAATCTGAACCTGGCGGTTGAACAGGATTTGAGGTTCATTGCCCCTGATCAAACGGAAACTGAATATGCTGAAGCTACTGCTGAGGACAATTTGGAATATGCCAACAACAGGGTATACTAATCAAGTTTCAGCACAGCCAGGAAGGCTGACTGGGGCACTTCCACATTTCCGATCTGACGCATGCGTTTTTTACCTTTTTTCTGTTTTTCCAGCAATTTCCGTTTACGTGTAATATCACCCCCATAGCATTTTGCTGTGACATCTTTTCGAACTGCTTTAACCGTTTCACGTGCAATAATCTTTGGCCCCGATGGCTGCCTGAATGGCAATATCAAACTGTTGCCGGGGGATCAGTTCTCTCAGCTTTTCACAGATCTTCCTGCCGAATGCATAGGCATTGTCGCGATGGATAAGCGATGATAAGGCATCCACCATATCGCCGTTCAGCAATATATCAAGTTTTACCAGACTGGCTGGCTTATAGCCGGTATAATGATAATCAAAGGAAGCATATCCTTTGGATATACTTTTCAGCTTGTCATAAAAATCAAAAACAATTTCAGCCAGGGGCATCTCAAATGCTCAACTCGATCCGGTTGGTGGTCAGATATACCTGGTTCTTCAAAACACCCCGTTTATCAATGCAAAGCTTCATAACGGGTCCCACATAATCTGACTGGCAAATGATCTCCGCTTCAATATAGGGCTCTTCGATCACATCGATATAAGTCTGATCAGGTAAACCTGAGGGATTATGCACATCAACCGTTTCACCTTTGTTGGTAAGCACCCGGTAGGAAACGTTGGGCACGGTGTTGATGACGTCCATATCGAATTCCCGGTCCAGTCGTTCCTGCACAATTTCCATATGCAACAGACCCAGGAAACCGCAGCGAAAACCAAATCCGAGTGCCGCAGAGGACTCCGGAACAAAGGAAAGTGAAGCATCGTTGAGTTGAAGCTTTTCAAGTGAATATCTCAATTCCTCATAATCATCGGCATCAATCGGGTAAATACCGGCAAATACCATAGGTTTCACCTCAACAAATCCCCCGATGGCTTTTGCACATGGCCTGTCATAATGCGTGATGGTATCACCCACTTTGACTTCCCTGGCAGATTTGATGCCTGAAATGATATAGCCCACATTACCGGCGCTCAGCTCATCACGTGGCTTCAAATTTAAGCTTGAGCACACCAATTTCATCGGCCCCGTAATCTTTCCCCATATTCACGAATTTCACATGATCGCCCTTCCGGATAGTACCGTTCATGATCTTGAAATAGGCAAAAATTCCCCTGAAGGAGTTGAAAACCGAATCAAAGATCAGGGCCTGCAGAGGCGCCTGAGGATCTCCTTTGGGGGGAGGTATCTGTTGTATAATCCGTTCCAGTATTTTTTCAATGCCCATACCTGTTTTGGCACTTACTTCAATGATCTCCTCCCGTTTGCACCCGGTAAGGTCAACGATCTGATCCTTGACCTCTTCAGGCATGGCGCTGGGCATATCCATTTTATTCAGCACGGGAATAATCTCCAGGGCATGATCAACGGCCTGATATAGATTGGAGATGGTTTGCGCCTGAATGCCCTGTGTGGCATCCACAACCAGCAAAGCACCTTCACAGGCAGCTATGGCTCTTGAAACTTCATACGAAAAATCAACATGTCCGGGGGTATCAATCAGGTTCAATATATAATTATCCCCCTGGTGCTCATATTCCATCTGAATAGCATGACTCTTGATGGTAATTCCCCTTTCCCTTTCCAGATCCATATTGTCAAGCACCTGGTCCTGGAAATCCCTTTCCGCCAGGGTGTGTGTAATCATGATAAGCCTGTCGGCCAGCGTACTTTTTCCGTGGTCAATGTGTGCAATGATGCAAAAATTCCGGATCCTGTCCATTTACTAAACATTAGGTGATAACGGGCACAAAGATATTTATTTGGACTTAAGATTTCACTTATTTTTAATACTTTCGGAAACGCTTAGTCAGTAATATTGAATACATTTTTTTATGGATACTGCTCTGGAAATCATACCCTGTGATTTTGACCGTTCCGATCATTGTGAGGCGCTGGTATCGCTGATGAACGAATACATCAGCGATAAAATGGGCGATGGCGTTCCCTATACCGAGGAACAGAAAGTGAAGCTGGTGGAAGGACTGCGTCAACATCCCTCAAAACTGATCTTGTTTGCCAGGACAGGAAACCGGTTTGTTGGACTTACCAATTGCTTTGTCAACTTTGCCACCTTCACGGTAAAGCCTTATATCAATGTTCACGATGTTATTGTGACCGATTCATGGCGGAACAGGGGCGTGGGTCGCCGTATGCTGGAAAAGGTAATTGAAAAAGCCGCTGAACTCGGTTGCTCCAAGGTCACCCTGGAAGTTCGGGACGACAATCATAACGCCAAATATCTCTATAACAGTCTGGGTTTTTTCGACGCAGATCCGAAACAATATTACTGGACCAGGTATTTGTAATTTATAAATCAATAACCCATGGTATACTTTACCGATCAGGAAATCGACCAATTGCTGAGCGAAGATGTTCCATACTTTGATGTAACCACCTCGCTCCTCCGGCTGGAGAACAAACCTGCCAAAATTCAGATCTCAACCCGTGAATCCACGGTGGTTTGTTGCACGGAAGAAGTCATGAAAATATTCAGCAAGACCGGTATTCAAACCACGCTTTTTACGCCCAGTGGTGAGCATCTCGAAAAAGATGTTAAATTTCTGGAAGGTGAAGGACTGTCCGGTACCCTGTTTGCCATTTCCCGAACCGTGGAAAACCTGCTTCGGTATGCATCCGGCATTGCTACCCGAACCCGGCAACTGACCGAAAAGGCACGGGAGGTTAATCCGGAAATAATTGTTGCCACCACCCGCAAGATAATTCCCTATACCCGAAAAATTGCCATTAAGGCGGTTAAAGCCGGTGGTGCCACGGTTCATCGTTTCGGATTGTCAGAATCCATACTGGTATACAGGAATCACTATAATTTCCTGGGCGGACCCGAGAACCTGGATAAAAAGATCAGGGAGCGAAGGACATTTGCCGGCGGAAAAATGATCACTGTTGAGGTTAACAATGCAGAGGATGCCCTGAAAATAGCACAAACGGGAATCGAAGTTCTTCAGCTGGATAAGTTTTCTCCCGGGGAAATAGTAAAACTCCGAAAGGAAATACGTAAAATTAATCCTGCCATTAAAATTGCGGCCGCAGGGGATATCATCTTAAAGAATGTACAGGATTATGCCGGCACAGGAGCCGACATCCTGGTCACCTCCTGGCCCTACTATGGCGAACCGGCTGATATGACAGTGAATATTCAACCTATTTATGACCTGTACTGATCATTCGTATTTCAGCACCATTCCAGGATTGGTGCGGGAAGCCAGCCAGGCATGATAGTAGGTGGTTATCAGTGAGATGAAAAGTACTATTCCTGAAGCAAGGAGAAAATAAAAGACATTTAACCTGACATGATAGGCATAATCCTTAAACCAGGCATCTGTCAGGAAATAAGCTACAATCCATGCAGCGAGTGAGGAAAACAGGATCATTTTTATTATTTCCGCAATCTTATACAGGATAATATGCATATTGCTTGCGCCCATAGCCTTTTGCAGCCCTATCTCACGCTGCCTCCTGAAGTAGTTATAGGACACAAGAGAAAACAAGCCCAGGCTCGAAATGATCACCGCAATGAATGACAGGAGGGTAAAAACTTTTCCGGTCTCCTGAACGGTTGTATATTGCGCCTGTCTGTCTTCATCCAGAAGATAATGCACAAATGGATAGGCGGAGGTAAAGCGCTCCCAAACAGTCTTCAGGTATTGCACGGTTGCTTCCTGATTGTCGGGAGTTATCCTTACAGTCAGGTAACCTTCGTAATTGCCCGGCATCAATACCATCACCAGGGGGTGGATTGGATTTTCAAGTGTTTCATAATGAAAATCCTTCACAACGCCGATGATGCGGAATGCAAATCTTTTTTTCGGTTTTTCAGTAAGCTGAATCAGTGTTTTACCCAAAGGATTTTCAATTCCCATTAACCGGGCCGCTGTTTCATTGATAATGCAGGCCGCGGAATCTGCAGGAACTGAACGGTCGAAGAACCTTCCTTCTGACAGTTCCAGCCGGTAGGTGGAATCGAATCCAAAGCTTACAAAAACATTGGAAGCCACATAATTTCTGGTAACTTGTGTGCCTTCAAGATAATAAGGCATTCTGGTAAAATTACTGCCCGGTATACTGGTGGAGTTAGTCACTGCAACCACACCCGGATGACGGCTGATCTGGTTCTTATATGCTTCCAGATTGTCCTTGAGCCCGTCGGGGCGTCTTACGACAACCAGGTTCTGTGTATTATACCCCCGGTCTTTGCTGACCAGATACCGGAATTGACTGAAAACCACCAGGGCCATAGTAATTGCCCCGATAGCGATAAAGAGCTGAAACAATACAAGAAAAGTCCTGAAGTGATTCTTCCCGGGGCTTTGAAACAACCAGTTTCGCAAAACGATTACCGGATTGTAGGAAGAAAGCTGCAGGGCCGGATAAAGTCCCGACAAAATACCGATCACCACGATCAGTGTGATCATCAGCAATACACCGGCTGTATTCAGGAGTTGTCCCAGGCTGAGATTCAGCCCCAAATACCTGCTGAAGACCGGCAGGGCCAGTTCAACAATGAAGAGTGCGATGGCCATGGCAAAGAAAGCCAGTAAGGATGATTCCAGTAAAAACTGGCGCACCAGACTGGTCCTTTCCGATCCGGCAATTTTACGGATTCCGACTTCTTTGGCACGAAATATGGCTTGCGCGGTTACCAGACTGATAAAATTCATGCAGGACAGAACCAGGATGACAATGGCCAGGACCGTGAAGATGTATATGTAGAAAATATTTCCGACAGGCTCGAATTCCGCGGTAAGATCAGATTTCAGGTGTATGGTCCTGAGTGGCTGCATGATAAAGTCATAATAGTCGTTATCAGACGTGACCTCTCCTTCATTTAATCCGAGCATTTTACGGTAATCCGGGAGTACATAGGTTTCCACCAGTTTCTCTAACTTCGATCTGAGCTGATCAGCCGAAGCCTCTTTGTCCAGCAATATGTAGGTATAAAGAAAGTTCACCACCCACCGGTCGTTCGATGCAATCCAGTTATAGGTGGAAAGGGAGCCAACCATATCAAAGTGCATATGGGAGTTTTCCGGTATGTCCTCCATGATGCCGGTCACCGTGTAATAGGTTGAATCATTTTCGATCCGTAATCTTTTCCCGATAGGATCTTCCTCTCCGAAATACCTCACCACGGCCTGTCTGCTGAGAACTATGCTGTTCGGATGTTTTAAAACCTTTTCAGGAGAACCTTTGATCAGGGGAAAGGAAAAAATCTGGAAAAAGGAAGGATCGGTGAAAATGATATTGTCTTCATTGAATTTGGCATTGCCGTAACGGACAAGCCAGGCACCAAAGCGGGCCACTCTGACCGCATTATCGATTTCCGGGATCTCACTGATCATTTTACCGGCCAGTGGTGCCGGAGTAACAGCATGGTTGAAAGTGTTGTCGGCAATTTTACCCCTGATGGCCAGGCGGTAAATGTGGGGAGCATTTTCATGGAAGCGGTCATAGCTCAGCTCTTTGTGCACATACAGGAATATAATAATACTAAAGGCCAGGCCAATAGCCAGGCCAAAGATATTTATCAACGTGTGTACACGATCCCTGACAAATACCCTGATTGCTACCTTGAAAAAACTGCTGAACATGCAAACAAAGCTTTTGAAAAGACCAGCCCGATATCATGAGCTCAACATTCATGCCACGGACTCTAAACATTGAATAATTAGATAGATACAATCTTTTCTGCAGGAAAGGGTGTCCCGGTTTTGTCCGGTTTTGAACAGCGACTGTACGCAATCGGACATCAGTAATATCTGCCAATCAGGGGGTGATCAACAATTGTTTTCTTCAATTCCAGCAAGTCGACCGTTCCTTGCATGACATAAACAATTTTACCACCGGGTTCCACCAGCAGGCTGTAAGGTAAGGCTCCGTTCCATGATGGATCAATGGCCTCAATCAGCGCATATTTATCATCACTGTCAAAGATGTAGTTTTGAAGAGCAGAATGCCTGGATTTCAGGAAATCCAGCGCTTGATCCGATTGTTCCGGTTTATCGGCCGAGATGGATATGAACTCGAATTTCCGGTTGCCGTACATCCGTTGTAAATTTACAAGTTCGGGATACTCAATAATGCAGGGTCCGCACCAGGTGGCCCATACATTGATAAGTCGAAGTTTTTCAGTTTTATTGGCATGGAGTTCTGCAATACCGCTTTTTGATATCTTTTCCAGAGTCACCGGTTTGTTGTTCCAGTCGGCATTGACCTTTTCTGTCCAGTCGGTTTTCCAGGCCCATTTTATGGAACATCCGAATGCCTTGTTCACAGGTTGTGTCACCTGTTGTCCACTGATCAATGCATCCACCGTGGCTCTCAGATCATCTGCATTGGCGGAGCCCGGCTTTTCCGATGCATCTAACCGGCCAGAATAAACCAGCTCCCTTTTTTTATTGAAAACAAATGCATGTGGTGTGGCCGTTGGCCCATATTGGATGGAAACCGCCTCGTTGTCACCGTCATACAAATAAGGGAAATTGAATTGTTTGTCTTTGGCCCGGATCACCATGCTGGAGTAAGTATCATCAAGATCTGAATAACCGCATTCCTCGGGCAGGAGTGAAAAGGCACTGTTGGGCATAATGGCCGCCACAGAAACACCCTTATCCTTATAATCAGCAGTAAACGAAATGATACGATCCTCGTATGCCTGGGCAGTGGGACAATGATTACAGGTGAAGATGATCACCAGGATATCGGACTCGTTAAAATCACTGAGTGCATAAAATTTTCCTGAAACATCAGGCAGGTTAAAATCAACTGCTTTCGCGCCGATCTCCAGTGTATGGATCTCATGTTCACCAACCTGCTGAGGGACCGGTATGAAAGCTCCGGAGGAGCTGTCTTCTTCCAGTTGTGCCAATTGACCGGTCAGATCCCTTTGTTTGCACGACAAGGTTGTTATGGCTAATAAAACAGCCACGCTGAAAAACAATCTGCCGGTTAGCTGTAAAGCGATCTCCCGGCCCGAATAATCAGTCATTCTCTTCATAGCGGATAGGTTATTGTATGATATGTCGGCATATACGATTATCGAAACCATCAGAATAAAATTAATGATTTTTTATAAATTCGCGTATGCGCAAAATCTTGTGTGAATGGATATAATGGACTATGTTGCCGGATAATTCCGGGTGGAGCGCAAACACTTCGCAAAAGGAATTGTTTATTCAAGAAATGAATAGCCATGAAAACAATGAAGTGCGGATATTTTATCGGAATTCTTCTGGTCATTCTGTTTGCCGGTTGTTCACACGACAAGGTTTACACCCAGAGTAGCCAGGGTGGCAGTGAACTGGATAAGAAAGTCAATGATTTTCTGAAAAGTAAGGCTTACAGCTGGCGCGACATGAATGTGCCTGAATCAGACGGCCAATTGTTGCATGACATCATCGTGAAAAACAACTACAAGAATGCTGTCGAAATTGGAACTTCTACGGGTCATTCCGGTATATGGATAGCCTGGGCATTGAGTAAAACGGGAGGTAAACTTATTACCATCGAAATTGATGAGGACAGGTATCAGGAAGCACTTGCCAATTTCAAAAAGGCAGGCGTGGCGGATTTTGTGGATGCGCGCCTGGCGGACGCCCATGAACTGGTGCCAAAACTGAGCGGTCCGGTTGATTTTGTATTCAGTGATGCTGACAAAGATTGGTACCTCAACTATTTCAAGGCATTGGAGCCGAAACTTGTTGTGGGAGGCTGTTTTACCGCACATAACGTCGGCATGTCCGGTGTACGGGAATATTATGATTATGTCAGCAAACTGCCCAATTATAAAACAACTGTAGATAGGAGGGGTGGTGGCATGGCCATCAGTTACAAAACCGCCAGGTAAGGGCAGCCATGGACAGTCAAAACGCCGGCAGATTAACCGGTAAAATCGGCCTTTTTTCTGCTTCGAACATTGTAATCGCCAACATGGTAGGAGCAGGAATTTTTACCACATCCGGCCTGCTCATGGGTGGGCTGGACAATCCGGTACTATTGATTGTATTATGGTTCACAGGTGGTATTCTTGCATTATGCGGGGCATTGGCCTATGCAGAGCTGGGAGCAGCTATGCCTCGTGCAGGTGGTGAATATGTATTTTTATCACGGTTGTACCATCCGATCTTTGGTTTCCTGAGCGGCTGGGTTTCCTTTGTAGTTGGTTTCTCGGCACCTATTGCTGCTTCAGCCATCGGATTCAGTGAATATTTTTACAGGGCTTTACCGCAATTGCCCGGTAACAGCAAGCTATTGGCCGTACTGGTGATTGTATTATTTACCCTCGTGCATCTCAGGGGTCTTCAGTTTGGTGCCAACGTCCAGAACGTTTTAACTTTTATGAAGGTTGGTCTGGTTGTCTTTCTGATCTTCATCTGTTTCATTCTGGGAAACGGGAGCCTGCATCATTTTTCGGAAGGTAGTCCTGTTCGATGGGATTTCAGCGGATTTAAATCCATGGGTTTGTCACTGATGTGGATCATGTTTGCCTATAGCGGATGGAACGCAACTACCTACATTGGTTCCGAGATTGTAAATCCGGTAAAAAACATACCGCGCTCGCTGTTGCTTGGAACCGTTATCGTGCTGGTCCTTTACGTATTGCTGAATATTGTTTACGTTTATGCCGTCTCCCCGGCCGATATGAAAGGTGTAATTTCAATTGGAGGATTGGCAGTCCGCAATCTCTTTGGCAGTTCCATGGAAGTCACTTTTTCCCTGTTGATTGCAGTTGCTTTGTTCTCTTCCCTCAGCGCCTTTATTATCCTCGGTCCCAGGGTATATTACTCCATGGCAGTGGACGGCTACTTCTTTAAATTTGCAGCAAAAGTGCACCCGCGTTTCCAGGTACCTTCAGGAGCCATTTTGTTGCAGGCAGTTCTCGCTATTTTCATGGTAATATCGGGCACCTTTGACCAGATACTGACCTACATGGGATTTGCCCTCGGTTTTTTTCCCATAATGGCAGTGGCCGGAGTATTTAAACTCAGGAAAACGCATCAGGCAGTATTAAAGCTTCAGGGATATCCGGTGTTTTTAACGGTGTACCTTTTATTTGGGATAATGATGCTGGTATTGTCCTATCTCCAGCGTCCCGTGGAATCCTCCATCGCCTTGCTGACCATCTTTTCGGGTATCCCGGTTTATCTTTATTTCAGGAGGAAGAATCAATTGTAGAGCGCCATGTTGAGCGACCCCCAATGCCGCGCATCTAAGGATTGCATTCCTTTGCAAATTTCAGGCTGTAAAAATCCTCCAGGTTGTTTTCAATAATAAAGGTATCCCCCGGGGCCCATTTCTGAATAAACTGTTTTCCTTTAAGGAAGTAGCAACGTGTGCAGGTAGGATTGGTCAGCATCACTCTATGGGTATCCACGGCGTATACATAAAGTGCTTTTTGCTTGTAAAGGGCATAATGAGCTTCCTCGATTTTGTAGGATGTCTCTTGCAGGGCTGTACAGGATGTAAAAAAGACCCCGATCATAAAAGCAATTCTGCGCATGGAGGCATTTTTCAAATGATATCCAATTTACAGATTTAAACGCAACTATTCAAGTGAATTTTGATGATTTACAGCGGTTTTATGGTTTTATCAGTTCGAGCGGTCAGGTAAGGGAGGAATGCAGAAATTCCTTCATTGTCTTGACCACCTCCCGGCTGTGGTTTCGCAGGTTGGTTTCAAAATCGATATAGGTAGAGTTCAGGATCATTTCTGACAACCTTAAGGCGTCGTTATGGTTGTGGAAGCTGTCTTTTGAGGCCCCGATGATGAGCAGCGGACAGGCTATGGGCGGCAGTCGATCCCATATGTTATATCTTGCCAGTTCGGGAAGGGTTGCGCAAAGCTTGTACGGATCAGCAGAATCGAGTACACGTGTCTGGATATGATGCATTTCAGGATCTTCCCTGTGATTCACCATGAAGTATTTGATATACAATTTCAACAGCGGTTTAATAACACGATAAAGAGGAGCAGCCACCCTGGCCAGCCACAAACTCCAGGCAGGGAATCCGAAACTCCCGACTGGGCCGGCAAGAATAATTCCGGCTGGCAATCTGCCCTGTGCGGAAAGTGCTTCCAATACTACGGTTGCACCCATGGAATACCCCAGCAGAAGAAATTCCGCAGGATTCAAATCGAGCTCCTTCAGCACTTCGTTCAGATCATCCGCCATGTTTTCAATGCTGAAAACAGAATGCTCAGGGCAAATACTGGAGTTCTTCTCCCGGGTTTCCAGATAATACACCGTAAAATCACGGGTGAGATCGGGCAGGAGGTGCCTGAAATTTTCCATCACGGAAAACAATCCCGGAACCATCACCACAGGCGGATACCTGCTGACCGTTACTGGTATGAATTTGGTTACCGACAGCGAAATGCCATTGGATAAACGCACATATGTACGGTTAATAGCTGTGCCCGGGGCAAGTAACTGTTCCTTTGATCCTTCAGGCGAGCATAAACTGTCCTGAACGGTAATCGCACGCTTCATCCACCTGATCTTATTGTGCGGTCAGTTCAATGACCGTGCTGGTCAATGCCTCGGGGGAACTTACATTCAGTCCTACTTTCATCAGGTAATCACCGGAGTACTTATTCCCTGAAGCAGGGAACATGCTTCTGATACCCGGGAATTGGTTAATTTCCGTCACCGCATAGGTCTTTGCGGGATCGAGTCCCTGGAAACGAACCAGATTGAAGGATTCACCAAACCTGGTGTTAAGGGTATAGGAAAACAGTACGGCCTTGTCTTTGGAATCATTCACATACATCAGCACAGCTCTGTTGTCTTCATAGGGGGAGATGATCCTGTACTGGTTACCGTGCCATATGATATCGCGCAGCCGGTTGTAATTCCTGATGGCTTCCTGACTGAATGCCAGTTCCTTCTCGTTCAGTTCTTTCACCTGGATGTCATATCCCATCTTGCCCATCATGGCCACATCGGTACGGAACTTAATGGATTGTTTGCCCCAGGAGGTAATATGATTGCATACCGAAATGGCAGGAAAGAAATAGGAATATCCCCATTGGATGTAGACTCTTTCCAATGCATCGGTGTTATCACTTGCCCAGAATTCCGTAAAATAACGCATGGCTCCATAATCCGTCCTGCCACCACCGCCTGAACACAACATCATGGGTACATGCGGGTACTTTTCGCGCACCCGGTCAAGTATCTTATACAGGCTATTCACGTAATCGATGTATAAATGTGATTGCTTGTTTTTCAGGTAGGGTGAATAAGTATTGGTCATCATGCGGTTACAATCCCATTTAAAAAATGCAATACCGGGATATTTGGTCAACAATCCGTCTACCAGGTCAAAAACAAAGTTCTGGACTTCAGGATTGGTTAAATCAAGCACCAGCTGGTTCCGGTAATAATGTTCCGGGCGGTTGGGCAGTTTCAGTACCCAGTCGGGATGTTTTTCATACAGCTCACTTTTCGGATTTACCATTTCAGGTTCTATCCACAATCCAAACTTAATATTTCGCTTTTCGGCTTCGTTCACCAGCACACCGAGACCGTTGGGCAGCTTTGCCTTATTCTCCTGCCAGTCACCCAATCCGGCACGGTCGTTATTGCGGGGATATTTATTGGCAAACCAGCCGTCATCGAGCAAAAACATATCCAGTCCCATGTTTTTCGTGTCATCAAGCAGTGCGGTTAGTTTGGCTTCATCAAAAGTGAAATAGGTGGTTTCCCAGTTGTTCAGCAGGGTATAACGGGGTTGATCGCCATCCATAATGCCATATTTTACGGCCCATTTATGCAGGTTTCGGCTGGCACGACCCTTTCCCTGGTTTGAATAGGTAAAAAGAAAGGCGGGAGTGAAAAAGGATTTTTCGGGTTCGAGCTGATATTCTGAAGCATAGGGATTCATACCGGAAACCACACGAAGAGAATTCTTTTCATCTACTTCAAACAGGAACTGAAAATTACCGGACCACCCCAGGGTGCCGGCAATGAGCTCGCCATTATTTTCATCGGATTTTTCGTTAAGCGAAAGAAAGAACACGGGGGTCTGGTACATATGGGCCCGCGAGCCAAGCTTGGAATCAATTATCTTGATACCACTGGTCAGTTCATGTTCCTGCATCTTCATTTCTTCAGCCCAATCGCCATGGAACTGGGTAAGCCAATATCCGGCTGCATCGAAATGCAACATGGAGGAGGCATAGTTGTATAGGGTAACTGGATTCTTTTCCCGGTGAACGATCTCTACACGCTGCTCAATAACATCTTCCTGTGCAAAGGCTTTATAATGAAGGATAACCACTACGGGATATTGAGGATCTTTTAAGGTGATATGGGTAATCGTCATGTTATTATCCGTTTTTTCAACCTGGTGACTGTCATATTTCAGTTCCAGCGAAGGATTGCCATCGTTATGCGTAATCCGGATGGCAGGTTCGAACAGGTTGTCGGTACCCGATGTAACATAGGCCAGGTGGGCCAGGCGAGGTAAGGTCTTGTTGTCGCCGGGATTGACCAGTTTCGCGCCAAGGTAGGCCTGATAAAGTCTTCCATCACTGCCCACTTTTAAAATCAGTTCGGTCTGCTGTGTGCTTATGGGGATAAGGATATCCTGCTGCCCGAGGACGGCAAATGCAAGCAGGCAGGACAGGAGAATGGAAAAATACAATTTTTTCATGGTATCTCTGACTTTAGTATTCAAATGTAAAGAAAATGAACGTCAGATGATAAGGGCGTGAACCAAAATTTTACTCTGCAGCTGACAATTCCTCAGAAACAATTTATTTTACCCTACCATTTGTTTCTGATACTCCGAAGGCAACAAACCATATTTATCCTTAAAGCATTTTGCGAAGTAGGAAAGGTTATTAAAACCAACTTCATAGGTCACTTCTGCAATATTGCCATAGTTTTGTCGTATAAGCTGGGCAGCACGCTGAAGTCTCAGGTTCCGGATCAGTTCACCGGGGGTCTGATTCAGCAGGGCTTTTAATTTTCTGAACAACTGCATCCGGCTCATGCCCATTTCCGGATAAAAGCTGTTTACGTCGAAATTGCTGTCACGAATGTTTTTTTCAATGACCTTTCTGGCACGTTCGAGAAACTTTTCATCCATTGATTTGATCTGGACTTTCTCCTCTTCAAGAGAAATCACACCGGAGTATTTGTCCCTCAACATCTTCCTTTGTTCAATCAGGTTTTTGGAACGAATGTTCAGTTCCCGGCTATTGAACGGTTTGGTGATATAATCATCAGCTCCGGTTTCAAGTCCTTCGATTTTATGCTCCAGTTCAGCCTTTGCCGTTAACATGATCACCGGCACGTGACTTACTCTTTCATCTGTTTTCAGTTTGCTGCAAAATTCAAGGCCATCCATTTCCGGCATCATCAGGTCGGTTATGACCAGGTCGGGCACCAGGACTATGGCTTTCTCAAGACCTTCTTTCCCATTCGTAGCCTCTTTGATGCTAAAGTCTTTCGAAAGGGATTCCCTGATATGGCGCCTGATATCATGACTATCGTCAATAACCAGTACTACCGGCAGGTCATGGTTTCCCGATATGGTGAAATTGTCTTCCGCGTCCTCTCTGAGATCGTCTGACAAATTGTACTTCATAATCATCCTTTGGTCATCGGTATCCTCGTCTTCAGAGATTATATATTCGTATGGCTTCAGATGATCCTTTCCCACCGGTAATTTCACTGTAAAAGTACTTCCCTTATGAACATCACTTTCTACGTGTATTTCTCCATGCTGCAGAACAGTCAGCTCTTTTACCAGGGAAAGGCCGATACCTGTTCCGCTGATTTCCTTTTTCCAGCCATCTTCCACCTGGTAAAAGCGGTCAAAGATCTTCTCAAGCTGTTCACAGGGTATGCCGCAGCCGGTATCTGTTACCTTTATCACTACCCACCGGGTATCAGATCCATTATTCTTATTCTCACAGGAAATCTGGCAGGTGATGATTCCCATTTCGGGCGTAAATTTGAAGGCATTGGAAAGCAGGTTAACGACTATTTTTTCCAACTTATCGTGGTCAAAAAAGCAATTCAATACTTCCTCCGGGATGTTGATGTGGTAGGTAATCTTTTTCCTTTCGGCCAGGGGTATAAAACTCCTGGAGATCATCCTCAGCATTTTGTGCAGGTCATGATGCAATATGTTGAGTTTCATGCTTCCGGCATCAATCTTGGACAGGTCCAGTAACTGGTTTACCAAACCCAGCAACCTGACAGCATTCCTGTGCATCATTTCCAAGGTATCTTTCTTATGGATGGGCAATTCTCTGTCCACCAAAAAATCTTCCAACGGGCTAATGATCAGTGTCAGCGGTGTTCTGAATTCATGGGATATGTTGGAAAAGAACCGGCTTTTCATCTGATCCATTTCCATGATCTTCACATTCTTCTTTTCCAGCTCGGATGTCCTTTCCTGTACAATATTCTCAAGATTTTGCCGCAGGTTTTCAAGTCGCATCAGCGTGTCGTATGATCTTAAGGAAGCCAGGGTAACGGTAAAGAGTTTAAAGGTGGTGAGTTCGGTTTTTGTTTTGTAATCATTGATTTCATAGGTGGCAATAACCTCACGTTCGGGGGCCTGTCCGGGATAGCCTGTACGTAACACGATCTGGGTGAAGTGATTCCTCATGATGTCCCGGATATACTTTACCAGATCTAAACCTGCATGATTGGATTCCATGACCACATCCAGAAATATCAACGCAATATCCTTATGTTTGAGCAGCAAAGGCCTGGCCTCTTCACCGGAATAGGCATGTATAAATTCAATTTCCCTGCCCTGGTAGGTGAATCCTTTTAGCGCCATACGGGTCACGCTGTGAATGTCTTCCTCATCATCTACCAGAAGTACTTTCCATGAATCCGTGCCGGAATTGGGTTGAGCCGGCTTCTCCTGGGCAATTGTGACCTTGTTGTCCTTAAATAGGTTATCGCTTTCCTGGTCTTTTGGGAACTCCGATTCGAAAAGCCTGTCATTATTATTCTTTTCCATGGGTCTGGATTTTCATTTTTACAGGTAGTTCAATGATAAACCTGGCTCCTTCGCCTGGGGTGCTTATACAAGAAACACTGCCATGCAGTTTTTGTTTGATCAGATTGTATAAAATATTAAGTCCCAGGCCGGTGCCTCTTCGCTGATCGGTTGTAAAGAAGGGTTCAAAGATGTGTGGCAGGTCATTTTTACTGATTCCTGCGCCGTCATCGTGGTAATCGATCTTCAGCAAGTTGTCATTTTGGGTGACCTGAATGGTGATGGTTCCTTTCGGCTTTTCATTAAAACCATGGGTGAAGCTGTTCAACAGCAGGTTGGTGAATATCTGCGCATAAGCTCCCGGAAAAGAATTTAATTCAAGACTTTCATCACACCGGATATGGAAGCTGATCTCCTTTTCCTTGAATTTTGGGGATAAGCTCCTGATGATATCTTCCAGGTACGATTTCAGGTTAAATACGCGCTGCTGTTCGGATGTCTGATCCACCGATACCTGTTTGAAGCTCTGGATGAGTGAGGCAGTGCGTTCCAGGTTCTTTTGAATGAGGAGGGCAGCACAGTCGACTGACTCAAGAAACTCCTGAAAATCCTTGCGGTTGATCTCATCGTTCTTATACAGGGCAGCCATTTTCTGAATTTCTTCCTGCAGGCTGCTGGCAGCGGTAACGCCAATTCCGACGGGCGTATTGATTTCATGGGCGACGCCGGCAACCAGTCCGCCTAAAGCTGCCATTTTTTCTGATTCCACCAACTGTGCCTGGGCGGCGCATAGATTGTCCAGGGCTGTTTTAAGTTTTTCCTTCTGATGGTTCAGGGTTTCGTTGATGGTCAGGATTTCTTCGTTTTGTTCTTCCAGTAAGGCATTTTTCAGGGTGATTTCCCTGGTCCTTTCTTTGACGGTTTTCTCAAGCTGCAGGTTGGAAGCTTTCAGTCGGCGTATGCTAAACCTGACAATGAAGTAAACCAGCAGGATGGCAGCCAGGGTAAATCCTGAATAAGCCAGAATGGTCCTGTACCAGGGCGGAAGAATGGTAAAAGCGTATTGTGCTTCATCACTGACCGTGTCAAACACATTTCTAGCCTTCACGCGAAAAACATACCTGCCTTCCGGTAAATTGGTGTATTCCTTGGTGTTTGCACTGGTCCAGTCGCTCCAGTCCAAGTCGAAGCCCTCGAGCATATACTGATACCTATTCTGATCCTCACGGATAAAACTGACTGCTGCAAAGCTGAATTTGATGGAGTTGAACCGGTAGGTCAGTACAGGTTTCATGAATCCGGGCTGTTCCAATGAGGCAACCTTGATTTTTATCAGCCCATCATTGCCAGGGACTTCCTGTAAATAAGTTCCGTAGAACAGGATGGAATCATGATCAGTGCGGACTTCACGGATCAGTGTTTTAAACCGGACCGGCTTCCCCATATCCAATTGCCTGTCATATTTAATTAATCCTTCGATGGTGGCTAACCAAATGGTTCCGTTGGGTTCAATGAATGCGTTTGATATTCCCAGTTTTGAAGACAGATAGTTAAAAGGTTCGGTGTACCATTTGTAGGATCCGTCAGCCTGTGGCAGGCAAACGCCGGTATTACCGGACTGATGATGTTTTCCTGCTACAAAAATTTCGCCGTTCGGACCTTCCTGAAGGACATATACACCCAAGCCATCACAAAACCGTTTTCCCAGACTGCTGTCGGGTAAAAAGCGCTGAGAGGTTTCATGGAAGGACCAAAGACCTTTATCTGTTCCAAACAGCAGGCGGTCTTTAAAAAGAAAAGATCTAATCCAGGTGGCCGACGCCAATTCCGGAGGATTGAATAATTGCTTTTTGTACTTTATCTCAGAATGGAACCCCTTATTATCATGGTCTTCAGGTATGAGACGAATTATTCCCCTTTTATTGTTTAATATCAACCAGAGATTGCCTTGCGGATCCTCCGTGAAGAACTGTACATTGTTCTGAATTTCCCCTATGTTGCCTTCCCACAGCCATTTTCCCTGATTGAACCGCAAAAGGTAAAGGCCATCGGTACCTCCAATGAAAATTCTGTCAGGATGAAGTTTGGAGATTACCACATTAAAATGGTAAAAATGTCTTGGGAACGAAATCCTCCGAAGGGGTTTATTGTTTAAGACCTCATACAGGGCATTCTGCGAAAACACAAGCAGATGAGTTTTAGCCTGAGCATTTGGCTCCCTGTATTGTGTAGGAACAAAGAGCGATTCTCCAATAAATTCTGCCTGTTTATTTGTGAGGGAATAAAGTCCCTTTAGCATGGAATCATAGTAGATTTGTCCATTATAACGTAGGACGTTTACCACAATGTCAGGTTCCCCGGAAAAACTATTCCAGAAACTGAAGGGTTGGGAAATATCGATACGGGATATTCCTTTGTCAGTAGTCGTCCAAAGTGATTGATGATTATCCTGGTAGATATGATTAATGTGGGAGCTGTTTAGTCCGGTATGGGTATTGATTTTATACATAGTTTTTCCGATGTTGTTGATGATGACTATGCCTGCATTCCAGGACCCTATACCAAAACTGTTTTTGCCAATGGGATTGACCCTGGTCGGACTTCCGATCAGGTCATTATCGGATTCAGTAGGGAAACGTTCAAGTCTGCATTTTCCATTTCCGTGAGCGGATTCCATACCAAACAGAAACAGGCCTTTATCATTGCCAATGAGTTTCTTAGTTGGAGAATAGTCAGCCGAGTAACTGAACCGGGTGTTTATGAATTGCTTGTCCTCCAGTACTTTTACAAGGGAATCACCCTCCAGTCGAAGGATGATGCCTTTATAATCGATGGTGACATACAGCTGGTTCCGAAAGGAGAAGATCTCACCAAACCATCCGTAAGGATTCCTGAATGCAGTTACTTTGCCGTTGCGAAGCCGGAACAGTCTTTCAATGGAGCGAAAATAAACATCTGTTCCAAGGATTTCGATGTTAAAAATATCAGTAAAACCAGCATCTTCATCATTGATATTTTTCATGAGGGAACGAAAAACCATTCTACCCTGCAAGTCAGGTTCAAGAAATCCAAATTCACCGGAGGAACCCACATAGATCCTGCCGGCACTGTCCGCTTTTATACAGACACTCATTCCAAGACGAAACAGGTATTGGTTGACCGGAATAGTCCGCCAGTTGACGCCATCATATTCCAGCACAGCGCCGGCACCATTGCCCACATAAATAACTCCCCGTTTATCCTGGAAGATCAATTCATTCCAGGCACTGGCATGGATCTCCTGGGGTAAATAATTCCTGATAAAAAAATTACCCTGCTCCTGTCCATAGCCAAGTACAACAGATAAAAAAAGCAAAACCCAGGAATTCAATGAATTCTTAATCATGTACCGCATATAACATGTTCATTAGAATTAAAAGCTTAACCTTGACTTATTTCCCAAAATTTACAACAATAAAAGCAGGAAGTCAAGCCCGTTAAGGTAGCTTCCTGCTTTTTCCGGTAAGTAGATGGATGTGGGTTTCATTTATTTCACGGTTGGCAGAATAAATGTCATTAATGCTATTGCCTTAGCAGCGGAGAAACCGGCTGGTTTATCCTCGCTGGCCATATAAGTGGCGTTACCTGGTTGCGGATTTTCAGTAACACTGTACCGGATCTCCTCCTCGGTTTTTTCAGCCAGTAATTCCAGTCTTTCCATGGCTGACCGGATATCATCGTACACATCCACAGGGGCCACATACTTCATTTCCTGCTCGGCAGATGCCATCATGGCATCGAGCCTTTCAAAAGCCTGTGCGGCTTCGATATTTAAACCGGACTCAGGCTTAGGCTGAGCCATGGCGAGAGTGCCGCTTAATAGCACTGTACCCAGAAACAATACCATCTTTTGGGTAAGATTTTTGCTTTTACTTCTTTTCATTTTTAATCCTCCAAGTTTTTAGTTTATCATTGTTTGAATGTTGAAGTAAAAGTACAACCCCGAAGAGGCCTGTTACTAACAGTCATGTAACGGTATATGACAGATTTGTAACAGAAATCCACCCCGACGGGGTATCCCCACCCCGTCGGGGTGGATTTTAAACCGGTATGTCCATGGTAAACACTACGCCCTTTCCGGATACACTTTCGCAGGTAATGTTGCCAAGCAATTTCTGTTTAACGAGGTTGTAAACTATGTTTAATCCCAATCCGGTACCCTTGCGCTGATCGGAAGTATAGAAGGGCTCGAAAATGTGCGGCAGGTCTTTTGGACTGATTCCTGCTCCGTCATCGATGTAGGTGATTTTCAGCCTATCGCTGTCAATGTGGGCTTCGATCTGAATAGTACCGGTTTGCTTTACGTGAAACCCATGCTGCAGGCTATTCAAACACAGGTTGGTGAAAATCTGGGCGTAAACCCCTGGATAGGAGTTCAGCTTCAGCTGATCATCACAAATAATTCTGATATCGATTTTCTTTCCGCTGAATTTCGGATATAAACTCATGAGGATCTCGTTGAGGTAGTCTTTAAAGACAAAAACCCGCTGCTGCTCCGTAATCTGATCAACCGACACCTGTTTGAAGCTTTGTACAAGTGCTGCGGTACGTTCCAGATTTTTCTGGATGAGCATGGAAACATCATGGGCGTGTTGCAGGAATTCCTTGAAGTCTTTTCTGCTGATCTCGTCTTTTTCATACATTTCTGCCATGCCCTGAATTTCATCCAGTAAGTTGCTTATGGCTGTCACGCCAATCCCCACCGGAGTGTTGATCTCATGGGCAACGCCTGCCACCAGTCCCCCAATAGCTGCCATTTTTTCAGCTTCTATCAGTTGTTCCTGCGTCCTCTGAAGGTTTTCAAGAATGGATTCCAGTTCCTCCTTTTGCTGGATCAGTTCTTCCTTCTGCACCTCCAACAAGGTATTGACCTTCTGCAATTCCTCGGTCCTTTCACTTACCTGTTTTTCCAGGGCTGCGTTTACTTTAATAATTCGGCTCGTCCGCCATAAAATATATACCCGTAGCAATAAAAGAAACAGGATACTATAAATGATGAAAGCCCAGGAAGTTTTCCAGAGGGGTGGATGAATAGTGATCCGGACAGATGTACCTTCCTCATTCCAGGCTCCATGATTGTTAGATCCCTTGACCCGGAAACTATATTTGCCGGGTTTCAGGTTGGTATAAGTAGCTATACGATAATCTGCATCCGTTTCTATCCAGCCGGATTGATACCCTTCCAGTTTGTAGGCATATTTATTTTTAGAAGGATTATTGTAGTCAAGGGCTGCGAAGGTAAAGGAAAGATCGTTCTGATTGTAAGCGAGGTCGATCATCGTGGTATAAGAGATGTTCCGGGTAAGGATCGCCTTTCGTCCGGAATCCACTGTTACCGTCTTATTAAAAAGCCGGAAACCGGTCAAGACGACGGTTGGAATAACCTGGTTAATTTGTATCTGATCGGGATTTACCCTGTAAAAGCCGCCTACACCGCCAAAGTACAATACTCCCTTACTGGTTCTGCAGTGAGATGGTATAGCATGCCTTACTTCCGGTAATCCGTCACGTTCATCAAATGTTCTGATGGTTTTGGCAACCGGATCAAATACGGTTAGTCCGTGAGGTGTGCCCAGCCATAATTGGCCCCTATTATCTTTCTCGATGAAAAAAATGCTATTCCACGGCAGGCCATTCTCCCTGGTCCAACTCTTGTTTTCAGCTGTCTCCTGTTCGAACCTGATAAGGCCATTGCTTGTAGCAAACCATAATACTCCTTTGACATCCTCCATGACCTGGTAAATAACCTGGGTTTTTCCGGTCGGAAGCTTATTTTTTCTTGTGATATCCTCAGGCACGGGCCGGAAATTGGCAGCTCCGGTTACCGGGTTGATGTTTATCCTGAATATTCCGTTATTTTCAGTACTTACCCAGATCTCCTGGTTATGCATGACATTGATGGAGACTATCCGGTCGGAATTGAATCCCAAAGTTTTGTGCTGATCCGAAGTATGCTTATCCATGGTACCGGTTGTCAGATTGTAGATCCATAGTCCTTCGCCCCTGGTACCTAAAAGGACATAATGATCAACCTTACGGATAACATCGATAAAGCTGTTTGAGTGAATCACCTTTTGACAGGTTCCCTGATGTGCGTCCAATTGCCATACGCCCGTTCCGCCAATCCAGAATACACCGTTCCTCATTTCCGCCACGGATATGGTATAATTTTCCCTTGCATCCTTTTCGGCAGGATCAACAATGGCAAAATTGGTTATCTTCCCGTTCTCACTGATCCGGAATACCCCCTTTCCCCAGCTGCAAATCCATACGTTCCCATCCATATCTTCAATGATCTGGTTAAAATCATACCGCACCATGGGAAAATCAACCAGCATATTGACGAGTGGATCAAAGAGCGGATTGCCTTGTCGGAATTGCTTAATCCCTTCATATTCATGGCTTACCCAAATTAATCCGGTACGATCGGCCATGATGGAATACAGCGCTCCAAAAAGATAACCCGGATCGTGAACATCATCATAAACTTCTTCAAAAACTGCCTGCTGATCGGGACCAAAGGTCATTTTAACCAGGCCGTGATAGGGTGTAGCCAGCAAAATGTTATGCTGGTCGTCAATAAAAAAGGAATGGGACAAAGGGAACTGGATGTCGCCATATTGCGGACAGGCATAATTCTTAAATTCCAATAAGGCAGGACGGATCCTTGAATCTGAAAATGCGCGGCTTATGTTTGAAATCCTGGAAATACCATGTAAAGATCTCACCCACAGTATATCAGGACTTTCTTCACGGATCGCAAATACACAGGAATGATCCAATCTGGTTCCGGATTCCGAATGATCCATTCGGGTAAAGACATGCGTTTCTTTGTCAAAAACATACAGCCCGGAAACACTACCGATCCAGAATCGATTCTGGCTGTCTTCGAGTATATCCCATATTTGACCTGTTCCCTGAGCAGAATCATCTGCATTTATTTTGAAGGATGAAATATCGAAAGCTGTTAAAACACCCCTTTTAAAGACCTGCTCATTTTGAAGGGAATAATCGCTGATTTTCGGTTTTAGTTTTACCAAACCCAATGAACTGGTGGCACACCAAATGTTTCCGTTCTTATCCTCCATTATTTTGAATACCATGCCAAACGAGGTATCGATGGTAAGGTGCACGGAGGTCTCGTATTCCGGATTTAGCAGGTATATTCCATTTTGGGTACCGATCCATAATATTCCATTTTTATCCTCTGTGATACAAGATACTGGCTCATCCAGTTCATATTTTTTAAATTCATATCCGTCATACCGTTGTACGCCATTTCCACTTCCAATCCAGATGAATCCTAAACGATCCTGAACTACCGCCGGCATATCCTTATTGGGCGTCAGACCATCTTTATAGGTAAGCTCGTAAAACATCCTGTTCTGGATCTGATTAAAGATGTTCAGGCTGATGAAGAGCAGCATCAGGGCAACAATTGCTTTTTTCATAACATTATCCGTTAACCAGGTTTATTATCCTGCAAATTTTGGCGATAGTAAAAATGTAGGTCCAATAAATGCATGTTACAACGTAAAATGAAGGTTATCAATTCTGATCTTGTTGTTGCTTCTGGGCGGGCTTGTTTTCCTGTTCTTCCACGTCCATTAAAATAGCTCTTCCCTTGATAAACCATGAAATACCGAAAGAACATAATGCCACTGTTTCCAGCCAGAACACCGGATGACATTTTTTCAATCCTCCCAAATAGCCAAAATGTTTGAAAATAAAATATACCAGAATCAGTAACACACAGGCCAGCATAATCCTTCCGATCCATCTATAGCATTTGTTCCGGAATAATTTCATTTTCGAAGGTTCTTCATCGGTAATGGTAAATAAGTAATAGGAAAAATAGGCAAGTGACAGCAAAAATCCACCGGCAGATACGTTGTGAATGGTGTCAAATATTTGATTGTCATAACGATACAGGATGCAGCTCCCCAGGGGCTCCAGTACGGATGTTGGGAAGAACGCACCTCCGAGCGCGAATATACCCGCGAGGTTACCTACTATATTGTCGGTCCCATTGTACCCCCTGTAGGCATACAGGAACAGTGCCAGTGAACACAGATATCCGACAAATAAGTTGCGCATGGAGGTATGGTAATAGGCACTGATAGACGGCAGAATGGTCTGACAGTCACCGCAGCATACTGTTCCGATGATCATCACAAAAGGGAAAGAAAATCCAAGTATTCCAATAATCCTTCTTAAGGTAATATAGGATATTACCTCAGCTATGGGTTTGCTGGTTTTTTTTGTTTCCATGACTTACATTATATAGATGTCAATTTTTTCAGGCAACAAAAACAATTCATTTCACCGGCACTTCAATCAAAAACAGCACCCCTTTCCCCGTTTCACTTTCACAGGAGATGTTACCGTGCAATTTCTGTTTCACGAGGTTGTACACGATATGCAATCCCAGGCCGGTGCCCTGATGCTTTTCTGAAGTATAGAACGGCTCAAAGATATGTGGCAGGTCTTTTTTACTGATACCAATGCCATCGTCGATATATTTGATGGAAAGCAGGTCGTTTATTTGCTGCGCACGAATGGTCACGGTCCCTTTTTCCCTTTCAGAAAAACCATGTGTCAAACTATTCAGCATCAGGTTGGTGAAAACCTGGGCAAAGGCTCCGGGATAGGAATTCAGATCCAGTCGGTCATCGCATTCAATGTTGAACAAAATTTCCTTTTGTTTTAATTTCGGATTAAGGCTGCGGATAATGTCTTCCAGGTAGCATCGTAAATTAAATACCCGCTGCTGTTCTGAAAGCTGATCGGCCGATACCTGTTTGAAGCTCTGGATCAGTTCTGCCGTTCGTTCCAGGTTTTTTTGGATCAGCACTGCTGCATCGTTGGCAGATTCAAGGAATTCCTTGAAATCTTTCCGGCTGATCTCGTCATTTTTATACAAATGGGCCATTTTCTGAATTTCCTCCTGCAGGTTGCTGACAGCGGTCACGCCAATACCTACCGGTGTATTGATCTCGTGGGCAACGCCGGCGACCAGTCCGCCCAAAGCGGCTAATTTTTCCGATTCAATGAGTTGTGTCTGTGTTTTGCGAAGATAATCGAGTGTGGTTTGAAGCTCCTCCTTCTGCTGCCTGAGTTCTTCATTCTTTTCTTCGATTTCCGTGGTACGTTCCTTGACCTTTATCTCCAGGCTTTCATGGGCTTTCTGGCGCATCTGGATCATTTCTTCCCGGGCATTATTTTTTTCGATCACGCTGATTTTGTAACTGTCCGTCAGGGCCAGGCTGAGAAAGATCCAATTCAGCATGGATCCTATTTCCATACCATGCGCGGTAAGTACATTCCTGGGCAGTAAACCGAGCGTCATCAGGGACATGGCTACTGCCCCCATTAAAAATAAAGTGAAGGCCAGAATATAGATCCGGGCTGCCCGGTTCCCCTTTACCAGACAGATAATACCACTCAGCAGGCACATAAGGATGAACAACAGTGCAGATTGTGTTGTAATACGTGCACTAACATTGTAACTGGTGACATATACCAAAAACATCCCAATGAGTGCAAAGAGGAGTAACCAGGTCATTATGCGATATAAAGTCAGCGAATATTTTTTAATATTCAGGAACGACCGGGCAAACAATACCATACAAAACTGTGAAAAGGCTATGGAGGTTGGTATCAGATCATTGCTCAGGTGCATGGAATTCGGAAGAATATATTGATATACCTGTCCGTTGATGGATCCCTGAAAAAAGGTATTGGCAAGGATCAACAGTACACCATGGAGATAGGAAATGTCCTTTAATGAAAAATATACACATAAATTGTACAGCAACAAGGCTAACATCACTCCGAAGTAGATGCCATAATAGGTTTCGGTTAACGTAGCTCTTTTGAAAAAAGCCTTCTCACGGGTTATATTCATGGAAAGTTGCATAGAACCTTCGGTTTTGAACCTGAGGTAATAGGTATGCAATACGGTGTCGGGATGATCCAGATAGATCATAAAGCTTCTGGAGTAAATTTCTCTTTGCCTGAAGGGATACATATCCCCGAATCTTTTAATGACAGGCGGTTTATTTCCCTTCATATCGTAAAACTCGATGGAATCCAGGTGCATATATTCAATTTCGAGCATCCAGTCATTTATTTCAGGATGAATACTCTTCATGCAGCATTTCACCCAAAAAGCGGAATGTGTAAATCCAAAGTTCATTTTGTCGGATGAAGATGGCTTGAACTTATCTGCCATCTCCGGCTTACTGACCTCTCCAAATGTCATTTTGCCGTCTTTATCCTCCAGGAAATAGATCATCGAATTCAATGAGAGGCGTTCATGATCCGGAGATAACATTACAGGAAGGATCAGGGTATTATTGTCTTGAGCGGAAAGCAATAAGTGGCTGATCAGAAAGTAACCGATCAGCCATTTTGTTCTTTTATCCCGGAATATTTTATTAGCCTGATGCATGATCAGGCTAAGGGTTTTGTTCTGGATCATCAGTCAGCAGGGTATCAATAAAAGATACAAAATATAAATCAGAATGTCAAGTAAAACAGTTGATATTCAGATTTGTTGCAAGTTGTTTTTATCTGATGCACCGGATA
This sequence comes from uncultured Bacteroidales bacterium, assembly GCA_963800645.1. Taxonomy (GTDB): domain Bacteria; phylum Bacteroidota; class Bacteroidia; order Bacteroidales; family UBA10428; genus UBA5072. The sequence continues at coordinate 238,840 of CAWDBX010000006.1, forward strand.
ATGATGGCCTAAGGGATTTTCATCAGAACATTTTAACTATTTGATAAATTTGTGGTTGAAATGAGGGACTTTCTTCAATAACTTTTGTAAATTTTCTTGCATTTTAAAGTTTCATGCCCATAGCAGTTGAACAAAATACTTTTGTACGGTTAAACTGCGCTGTTATATCAGGGAAGCTATTAAGTACTTCCTTCAGCATCCCCAAAAATCAACGATAATTTTCCGCCGTCCATGGTTTATGCATTAAAAATATGAGTACCCCTTAAAAAGGAATGAAATGAAAAGACTCCGGATCTGCATTATCGATTTGGTATTTATAGCGCCCAATCATGCCATGTATCAGAGGCTGATGTACGGTAACTATATGAGCATAATGCCCCAGGTTATCGGAGTATGGTGCAGGCAGGAAGGGCATGAAGTATCTTATGTATTGCACGGGGGGTTCAGGAATATTATAAAAGATATTCCGGATAAGATGGACGTCGTTTTTATCAGCTCTTTTACTTTTACTGCACAGCTGGCCTACGCGATCAGTTCGCTGCTTCGGTCTCAGGGTGTTATTACGGTTCTTGGCGGGCCGCATGCAAGATGCTATCCCGAAGATGCCTGCAAATACTTTGATTATGTTTTGGGATTAACGGACAAGAATTTAATATCGGGACTATTAAACGGTATCCATCAAAACCGTCCGGAAGGGGTATATCTTACCAACAGTAATCAACCGGTTGCTTTGCCGGGAATTGCGGAGCGCTGGGAATTTATAGCAAAAGCATTTTCGGGACCTCAGCTGATAAAAGTTGTTCCCAACATCAAAAGCTTTGGTTGCCCGTATACCTGTGATTTTTGCATTGATGCAGGTATTCCATACCAGCAGCTTGATCTGGAGTCCATCAAGTCGGATTTTCGGTTTCTGCTCCGGAAAATGAAACGACCCAGAATTGCTTGGTATGACCCGAATTTCGGGGTCAGACTGGATGAAATTCTGAATGCCATTGAAGAGGTGGTTCCCTCAAACAGCATTGATTTTGTTGCGGAATGCAGTCTTTCTTTTCTCTCCGAATCGAAGATAAAGAAGTTGAAAAAAAATGGATTCTTAGTGATTATGCCCAGCATCGAGTCATGGTTCGGGTATGGGAGTAAAACCAATACCGGAAATAATTCGGGGATCGCAAAAGTCAAACAGGTGGCAGACCATATGAATATGATTCAGCGACACATTCCTTATGTCCATGCCAATTTTCTTCTTGGTTCAGATGCTGATGAAGGCCCTATGCCGTTCGAACTGACCAAGATGTTTCTGGATGCGGCACCCGGTGTCTGTCCTTCTTTTACCTTATTGAATTCTTTTGGTCGTGGAACACCTGCCAATATTCAATACCAACGCGCCAACAGGGTTCTGCCATTCCCGTTCCATTTCCTGCATTCTTCTTATACACTCAATATCAGCCCTAAACACTATTCATGGCTGGAGTTTTACGACCATATCATTGACCTGATACAGTACAGTTTTTGTGCAAAAGTAGTCTACAACAGGTTTAGAGCGATCAAAATGACCGTTCCGCGCTGGATGAACCTGATTATGACCTTGTCGGTCGGAGGGTCCGGAATTACCCGGTATCATGCTGAGATTCGCCACCAACTACTTACCGATACCGGGTTTCGTAGCTTCTTTGAACAGGAAACCACCGAATTGCCGGCTTTTTTCGTCAATAAGATACGGAAAGATCTTGGTCCGCTTTGGTCGTGGTTACCGGAAGGAGCATTATACCACGATATAAATGCATCACTGAGATCGGAAACAGCCTGTACGGCTCCTCAGGTAAATAATGCGTGAATCCGGATCACTGAACGAAGCAGGCATTAATATAACTGTTTGCAGGTGCGGTTCAGATCGCTGATCAGGATGTTTTGATTCTTGTATATTTTATAAAAGCTGTTGACATAGTATTCAACCTCTTTTTTATCACCTTTTGGGAGATATTCAAAATCATTGATGGTTTCCAGGAATTGTTCCTGCTTATCCATAAATTCTTCAATGATTGGTTTTAATTCTTCCTCCTCCATACAAATACCCAAATAGTGTCGTTCTGTGACCGATTCAATCGGGAGTTCTTCGGCAGGAACGGCATAATAAGTATTCACCAGCCCCGAGTAATCAAAATCATAGGCAACCGGTATCCCTTTTTCAGAAGGTGTTTTAAGTGACACCATCACTTTAACATTGTGCTGAAAAGGTATCGACCAATCGGTATTGCCGATCATATAGTTAAAAATCGCAACACGCGCCATATGGGCGGAGATCATATTTTTCTGCGAAATATTCGTGGTATTGATGATCACCGCTTGATTCCGTTCGGCCATTTTATCTTCATTCTCAATCAGGAAACCATAAGCTGTAAAGCTATTTTCAGGTTTGGCCACATCCCTATAATTGATCTTGACAAGCCTTGTTTTGAAGCTAAAGGGAGTAACCAGGTTGTATAACTTGTAGGTCAGGTATTCCTTGAATACATAGTTTTCGAATGAGCACGATTTATTGCAGTGGGTAACAAGCTTCAGGGTTCCCTGTCCCAGTTGGCTCTCGCTTCCATTTTTGCCGCCTTTGAATTTCAGCATGATGGGGGGAAAAGCACAAATGGAGCGACGCATGATTCCTCTGGGTTTGAGTTTGATTTTCTCCGAAATCGAATCGGACCCACTGATTTTTACGGTGATGTTTGCATCCGAATATTTGGGTTCATTCCTGGTTTTCAGGAACTCCCTGATATCAAAACTGAGCGTCACCTCCAGGGGTTCTTCAGAGGCGAAAAAGTCAAACCCGCCTGGAGAGCTGTATTCAATCGTATCCAGCCGGGCAGCAGAATCCTGCGGGACGGAAATATCCTGGCCTCTGGCATAGCTGCAGAACATACTGAAGATGAGCAAAATCGGGATGATATATTTTGATTTCATAACTTTGGCGCTTAAAATTTTTCAGTTTGGTGGATCAGGATGCTAATCATCATCATTGACGTTCTCTGCTTCATTGAAACTTCCATTCCCGTCACCGGTAAAAAATATCCTGATCTGTGCCTGGTTTTTTATGTAATCGACCTTACCAATTTCAAAACGGGTGATGTTGAGCTCTGTCAGGACTTTCAATTCCTGCAGCAATAATGGATGCTTGCTGGGTTTTAAGAGATCTGTATTGTTGAACGTTATGGTTCTTTGTGACAGCTTTTTACTAAAGTACAGCTTCTCCATGATAAATGTTATGGCCACAAGGATCACATTGGCGAACAGGATCCACTGCAGGCAGTTGTCCATCGGAAGCAGTGCATTCACTGCAGAAATCCCCACTACCATGAACAGATAGGCCATTTCCTTTACCGGGACATTAATGGTTCTGAACCTGATGATGGCAAATATGGCAAACAGACCAAGTACAAGTCCCAGTCCAAGCTGCACCCACCTAAGCAAGGCGCAAATCATGAAAACAATTACTCCGGTTATCAACTGGGCAAACATGTATTCGGGTTTGCGGTTCCAATTGTAATACATGACTCTGGACAGAATCACCAGGATCAACAGGTTAATGCCAAACTGGAGCAGTAAATCGTAAAATTCAGTACTGGCAACGGGCGGACAAAATTGAATTTCCTGTAATGCGGAGGTAAGTATAGTGGTCATCACTCAGACGATTTAATAGTTGGTCAGATACGAGATTTAATTTCCTGGTTTCTTCCTGACAATTCCAGTTTTAAATGTCAAAACATCAGGTGTTTTCTTTACAATATGACCGGCAGGTCCCTCAATTCCCTCTGCTTCGGTCCCGGTTTTTTGAATCAGCGCTGTATTATCAACGCAGTCAACATGAGTATCGGTGAATGCAGGGGTCCTGAATATATAAAACGCGGCCAGAGATGCAAAAGCTAACCGGATGCGCTGGTTCATGTTGTTTTTTGGTTCCATGGTTTTCTGTATTGATTTGATCATGGTTCGAATATCCATAAATCACATAACATTAATCATGCCAAACCTCATAAATAAAAGATAAACAGCAATATAAGGATATTTTAGGAGTTGTATATCCTGTATAATTCCGTTCACTGTGTGCACGAAATCGAACAATAGATCAAAAGAAAAGCGTAGTGGCAAACTACGCTTAGTAAGTATTCAGGGTTTCCTGATGGTTTCAGGGTCTCTTGTCAGTCGTCATCATTTCCATTCTCCCCCTCATTGAAGCTTTTATTGCTCTCCCCGGCATAAAATATCCTGATTTGCGCATATTTCTTTACATAATCGACCTTGCCAATTTCAAACCGGACAATATTCAGTTCTGTCAGCTCCTTTAGCTCCTGCAGCAACAGTGGATGCTTGCTCGGCTTTAGCAAATCTGTATTGTTATAGGTGATGGTTCTGTGAGACAGATTTTTGCTGAAGAAAACCTTTTCCATAATAAAGGTTATCATGACGAGGATGATATTGGCGAAAAGGATCCATTGCAGACAATTGTTGATGGGAAGCAGGGCATTTACCGCTGAAATGCCAACAACCATGAAAAGATAGGCCATTTCCTTTACGGGGACATTGATGGTCCTGAACCTGATGATGGCGAATATGGCAAACAGCCCCAGCACAAGTCCCAGCCCAAGTTGTACCCAACGTAGCAAAGCACATATCATAAAGACAATCACGCCGGTAATCAGCTGGGCAAACATATATTCGGGATTCCGGTTCCATTTGAAATACATCGCTCTGGACAAGATCAGCAGAATGGCCAGATTAATTCCGAACTGAAGCACCAGTTCATAAAACTCCGTGCTGGCTACGGGCGGACAAAACTGGAATTCCTGCAGGGTTGTGATCAGAATTGTTTTCATGGTTCAGGTGTTTTTAGCATTACACAGAAGTAATTTTCAATTTCCTTTTTTATTTCTGACATATCCTGTTTGCAGGGAAAGGACGTTGCGGATCTCATTCACCCTGCCGTTTTCAATCACAAGGTATTCCACTGCTTCGGTCGCTTCGTCATGACGGGGCCTGTATTTCATCTGGCTTTCGGTATTGCCGGCCAGCACTTCAAGTCGATCCATGGCCTCCATGACTTCATCCGTGACAGATCCCGGAGCCTCGTACCGGATGTTATTTTCTGTTTCAATGGCCAAAAATTCCAGTCTTTCCCTGGCTTCGTAAATTTCAGCATCGTCAAAGGATGGGGCTACATATTTTACAGCCTCTTCGGTTTTTACCATGATGGTCTCCAGCCTGTCATATACTTCGTCTTCGCTGAAGTAGTTTGAACCGGCATCGGACTGTGCCCAAACGCTGGTTCCAAAGGCTATGGCAACGCAAAATACGGTTGCCATTCTGGCGTGGTTCTGGTGGTTTGAAGTTTTCATTTTTTTGTCCTCCTGGTTTGGTTTTGAGTTCTGTATTGTTAAATGTGATGATTTGTGGATTCCTGATTTGATGAAGTAAATGTACGACTCCAGGGAGGCCTGAATCTAACAGGGCTGTAACAGAGGATGACAGATTTGTAACACAGCTGATAAAAAAGGAGCAGCATGGTCAAAGGCATGAGCAGCAGCCATAACAGTTACAACAGCAGCAGGAATGCTGCCGGCATCAACTTATGAAGGGCAACCCGGACTTACCTGTTAATCGATTGACACGAGCTGTGTATAGGGGTAAAGGCCCGGGAGGTTCAAACTTTGGATGATCTTCTGAAATCGGGGATCATCGGATAGTGCTTTATAATAAAAATTGTTGGCAAACCAGGGTGCGAAATCATGATGTTGCTCGTAAGCGGCTTCAATCCAATGAATGGCTCTCTCCTTATCTCCGAGTGCCGCATAGATATCAGCCAGACCCCAGGTATACCAGTAATTATTGTATTTTTCCAATTCTGCGGCAACTTCAAGAGCTTCCTCTCTGCGTCCCGCACGGGCATAAGCCACACCCAGCCCGCACTTCAATGATGTGCTTATTGCGGAACCCTTTTTATGGGTTTCAATGGCCTGATCATACAATCCCATTTCTGCATACGCGGAGCCCAACACATAAAACGCCATCGGGTAATTCGGATCCAGATCAAGTGTTTTGATTGCCAGTGGAATAACCTCTTTATAACTGCCTAACCATAGATAATGCCACGCAAGGTATCCTGTACAGATGGGGTCAAGGGGATCAATCCGTATGGCCATTTTAAACTCTTCTTCCGCTTCCTCAAATTGCCTGGTTAAACCAAGGTACCAACCAAGGGTGTAATGCAATGACGAGATATTGGGATTCAGGCCGATAGCCCGTTTTAGGGCTTTCTCCGTGGCTTTCCAATTCCATTCCCTGTAAAGATAATGGGTTGCGAGAACCGTATAGGCCTCTGCCAGTGTGGAATCCAATTCCAGGGCTTTAAGCGCATAAGCTTTTGCCAGATCGGGAGCTTCTGCTCCGGCATCCGAGACATGTCCGGCGTTACTGTAACCCAGTGCCAGTCCAAGGTATGGCAAGGGATCCGAGGGATCCATAGCAATTGCCTGATTCAGGAACTTAAGTCCCTGGGCAAACCCTTCCGGTGTTAATTTACTCATGTAAAATACCCCCTGGGCATAAGCCTTGTAAAGCTCAGGCTTGACAGGCCTAAGTCTGCTAAGACGTGCCTCTTCCTGCGGGGCAAGATCGATATTCATCTTTTTGGCAACCTGATGGGTTATATCCCTGTAAATGGTTAAAATATTCTCCAGATCCTGATCATAGGTCCTGCGCCAGATCTCTTTTTCTTCAGGGTATACCTGTATGAGCTGTACCAGCAGTTGTGTGCCTTTCTCGCCGCATACCAGGGAAGTTTTTACTATTTCATTGGCGCCGAGTTCACTGGCTATTTGCTGCAAGGGTAACTCACTGTCCTTGTATTTTAATGATGCACTTTTTGACTTTACCAGCAGGCTGTTGATATTTCCGAGCTCTGTCACTACTGCGTCATGCATGCCGGCCGACAAGTATTCCAGCTCCGGATCGCACATCGCATTGGTCATTGGTATAACTGCAATGGAGGTCAGGTCAATTCCGGCACTGGCTTTTTCAGTCTTTTCCCCGGGAGAAAGGCGGAGGTAAAAATAATAGGCCAGGATCGAGACAATCAGGATACCGGTAATGGCTATCAGGATCTTTCCGGTTTTTGGCCGTCTGGGATCAGCCTGAGGGGTTTCTTTTTTCATTGGATTTTGGTTTTGAGGTGTTTAAATGTGAATAATTACTCTTTTTATGAATAGGGCTAAAGTTCAGGTCACCGGCACTTCGATGTTGAACACGACTCCTTTTCCCGGAGCGCTTTGGCAGGAAATATTTCCATACAGTTTCTGGCGGATAAGGTTGTATATTATATTCAATCCTAATCCTGTACCCCTTCGCTGATCTGAAGTATAGAAAGGCTCAAAGATATGGGGAAGGTCTTTTTCACTGATTCCTGATCCATCATCGGTATACCGGATTTTCAGCCATTCTTTATTTGTTTCGGCCTTAATGACAATGGTGCCACTTTCTCTGTCATTAAATCCATGCTGTATACTGTTTAACAACAAGTTGGTAAAAATCTGAGCATATACTCCGGGGTAAGAATTCAGGGTAAGTTCATCGTCACAAAAGATCCTGACATCGATTTTCTTTTTCTTGAATCCAGGCTGCAGGCCGGAAAGTATGTCATAGAGGTACTCTTTTAAACCAAATTCCCGCTTTTGCTCCGAGACCTGATCTACGGATACCTGTTTGAAGCTTTGAATAAGTGATGCAGTGCGTTCCAGGTTCTTCTGGATCAGCGCTCCGGCATCAAAGCTCATTTGCAGGAACTCCTGGAAATCTCCCCTGTTTATGGCATTCTGTTGAAACAACCCGGCCATTCTCCGGATATCATCCATCAAGGTGCTGATGGCTGTAATGCCTATCCCTACGGGAGTATTGATCTCATGAGCCACTCCTGCCACCAGACTGCCCAAAGCAGCCATTTTTTCCGATTCGATCAGTTGCTCCTGTGTTTTCTGAAGGTTCTCCAGGGTGGCTTGAAGTTCTTCGGTCCTTTCATTTACCTGTTTTTCCAACAGAATCTTTTCCTTTCTGAGCCGCCTTGTCCGCCAGTAAATATATCCCCTGAGCAGTAACAGGAACATTACCCCATAAACCACATAGGCTATTGTTGTCTTCCAGAAGGGGGGATTAATAATGACGGAAATAAATGCACCTTCCTCGTTCCAAACGCCATTGTTATTGGATCCCTTTATCCTGAAAACATATTTTCCCGGGTTTAAATTGGTGTAGGTGGCTATACGGTTATCTGCCCCTGTTTCAATCCAATCCTCCTGGTATCCCTCCATCATGTAAGCATACCTGTTCTGACCCGGATTATTGAAATCGAGCGCTGAAAAGGTGAAAGAAATATCATTCTGGTTATACGACAATACAATTTCCCTGGTATAGGCAATATTTGTACTAAGAATAGCCTGCCTGGCGGGATTGACCTTCACCTGTTTGTTAAACAACCTGAAATCGGTAATTCTGACAGGCGGGACAAGTTCATTCGTTTTTATGCTGTCGGGATGAAACCTGTACAAGCCTCCTATTCCTCCGAAATAGAGAAAGCCTTCCCTATCCCTGAAGGATGAATGATGCGCATGGATTAGAACAGGTAATCCGCTGCTTTTATTGAAAGTCTTTATCTTCCCTGTTTCACGAATCAATAAGGATAAGCCATTGGTTGTCCCCAGCCATAAATTTCCGCGGTCATCTTCTTCCATGCTATGAATCACTTCGAATGACAACCCATCTTTTCCTGTCCACTGCCGCATCTGTCCCGACCGAAGGTCCGTCCTAAATAAACCATTGTCAGTGCCGCACCATAAATTGCCTTCCCTGTCCTCGTGAAGAATATTAACTGTTCCCAGTTTATTCAGTGCATTGTTGGAAAAGGGAAGAGGCAGAAAAGTGATCTCCCCGGTAATCCTGTTAAAATTTACCTGGTTTATTCCACGGCTACCGCCTATGCATACCAATCCGTTGCGCATCGGACATATGGAATAGACTATGTTTGATCTTAATCCCAGGGAATCATTTGGATTGTGCGTGTAATGCCGAAGCTCTTCGGTTGACAAATTGTAAATAAACAGTCCTTCGCCCCACAATGAAAACAGGACAAACCTGTCAATTTTCTTCATGTCATATATGTTGTCATTGAGTTCGCCATACCTTGTTTTGCTGAAAAGCTTCCGGGAATTTCCTGTTCTGGTATTGAACTGCCATATTCCGTTGGCCGCACCAATCCAAAAAATTTCTTCTTCTATTTTTAAAATCGACAACACGCCATTCCCATATTTACCAGGAAAGGCATCATCCTGAATAGCGTAACTGGTTACCTGGCCATTCCTGCTGATTTTATGCAATCCGTCACCATAAGTGCCAATCCATAGATTATCCTCATCGTCTTTGGTAATGGGATTCAGTTCATAATTTGCCAGGTGGTTTCTGATGATTTTATCATAGGAGGTAAAATAATTACCGCCCGGAGCAAACTTCCGTATACCGCCATACTGATGCCCTGCCCATACCAATCCCGTATGGTCTTTCATCAGGGAGAATACCGTTCGGATACCTTCCCCGACCGGTTCATATAATTCAGTATACATCTCCTTAAATTCCGGCAATCCCTGATCATCATATTGCATCCTGACCAATCCATTCAGATAAGTTCCGACCCACATGCTGTTTTGGTCATCCCGCAATAGGTCCGTAATAAGTTTCATGTCAAGGTATTGGTCAAAATCAAGGAGGGCCCTGTTTACTCCGGAGTAGGGAAAGGCATTCCGGATATTGGATATTCTGCAGAGACCATTGCCGGTACCTACCCAGAAAACATCCCGGCTTTCTTCCAGGATGCTGCTGATATACGGATCACTCAATCTTGAGCTGCCATTCTCGCCATGGTCAATACGTATATATTCATCATTCTCAGGGTTAAACAGATACAAACTACCAAAACCGCCCACCCATATCCGGTTTTGACTATCCTGATAGATTTCACTGATCTGGTTAATACCCGCACTGGTGTCACTTTTATGGATCTTTACTATGCTGATGTCGAAAACGGATGCAATACCCTTTTTAAAAATGTTGTCCTTTATCCGGGAATCATCCGCCTCAGTTTTTGGTTTTATTTTCACCAACCCGTCGGAAGTGGCACACCAGAGGGTACCTTGATGATCTTCAATGATTTCTGTAATGTTATTGGGACTGTAATTTCGCTGTAAATTTCCTGGTGCTATAAGGAAATTCATTGATTTCTCCTTTTCGGGATCGAAAACCCTGATTCCGGAAGAGGTGCCCAACCATAACAGCCCTCTGCTGTCTTCGGTTATCGAACTGAAAAAGCCTGCAGAATCGAGAAAATGGACAAAATCATATCCGTCATATCTTTGAATTCCCTGGTTACCGGCTGTTCTGAACCATATAAACCCATTCCGATCCTGGGTAAGATCAAAAACATTATACAATACACCGTTACTTTTCTGTATCAGACTAAAAGTGATTTCCCCGGTTTGACTTGCAGCAAGAATGCCAAACAGGCACAAAAAGAAGGATAAAGATGTTTTTCTCATTAACCTGATGATATAATACCAGATCCTTAGCCCTTTAACCTTTAATCAGACTTAAAAGGTACGATATTAAATGAAAGAAATCAATAAGGAAAATTCCGACAGCAACCATGATCATGATCAGGCATTTACAATCGATAAAACGAAACTGATACTAATACAGTTGTTTACAGGTGCGGTTCAGATCACTGATCAGGGTATTTTGATTCCTGTATAATTTATAAAAACTGTTGACATAATTTTCTACCTGTTTTTTTTCACCTTTTGTAAGATATTCAAAGTCGTTTATCGTCCCTAAAATTTGTTCCTGCTTTCCCTGGAATTCATCGATGATTGGCTTTAATTCTTCATTCTCAAAACAAAGTCCCAAATAGTACCTTTCCGTAACGGTTTTGATGGGAAGTCCTTCGGCCGGTGCTGCATAACTCGTGTTCACCAGACCCGAGTAATCAAAATCATATGCCACAGGTATCCCTTTATCAGAAGGTGCTTCAAGGGATTTTAATACTTTGACATTGTGCTGGTAGGGCACCGACCAGTCGGTATTGCCGATCATATAATTAAAGATAGCGACTCGAGCCATATCGTCAGAAGTCATATTTCTCTGCGTAATGTTCTTGCTGTCGACGATCACTGCATGATTTCGTTCGGCCATGTCATCTTCGTTTTCAATCAGGAAGCCGTAAGCCGAAAAGGCATTTTCGGGTTTATTCACATCCACGTAATTGATCTTAACCAGTCTTGTTTTGAAACTAAAGGGAGTAACCAGATTATAAAGCTTGTAGGACAGGTATTCCTTGAATACATAGCTTTCATACGCGGCTGATCGGTTGCAGTGCGTGACAAGCTTCAGGGTCCCCTGGCCCAGGCTGCTTCCGCCTGTATCTTTATCGCCCTTGAATTTCAGCATGATCGGTGGAAAATAGCATATCGAGAGACGCATTATTCCCCTTGGTTTGAGTTTTATACTCTCGGAAATCGAATCAGTCCCGCTGATTTTCACGGTGATGTTTCCATCAGTGTATTTGGGATCATTTCTGGTTTTCAGAAACTCCCTGATGTCAAATCTAAGCGTTATTTCCAGGAGTTCTTCCGAAGCAAAAAAGTCAAAACCATTTTTAGCAGTATATTCTACCGTTTCGTGCCTTGCCGCAGTATCCTGCAGGACCGGTATTTCCTGTCCGCGCGAATAATTGATAAGCATGCTGAAGATGAGCAAAAGCGGAACTTTATAGCTTGATTTCATGGCTTGAATGGTTTGTTGTTAACTTCAGAATCCTTTACTGGTTGATTTTCTGAAGTAAAAGTAAACCAATGGTAAGGGCCATTTCTAACAGACTGGTAACAGAAGATAACAGAATTGTAACCTGTGGGAACAAGAGAATTTTTATTAATTTTAATAAATCATTAACACACCGGTTATGAATAATCTGTCAAGAAGACATTTTTTAAGAAAGAGCGCCATCGGGATCGGATCGGCATTTGTTGCATCGCAGTTTCCGATGGATCTAAGCGCCCATGTCACCAACAAACCCGTTAACATGCCCCTGGGATTTCAGGTATGGACGGTCAGGGAAAAACTGGTCCGGGATTTTCCAGGTACTTTAAAAATGATGGCAGGCCTGGGATATCAAAGTCTCGAAATGTGTTCACCTCCCGGGTATGAGGCTTCCGGTTTCGGACCCCTTATGAAATTATCAGCCAGGGAGATGAAACAGATAATCAACGATGCCGGCATGATATGCGAAAGCACGCATTATGGAATGGAAGAGCTCAGAAATGAACTGGACAAACGAATCGAATTTGCGCTGGAATCGGGCCAGAAACAGATGATCCTCTCGAGTTTCTCGTTCCCCGGCAAAGCAAGTCTGAGTGATTGGCTTAAAGCCGCAGATGAGCTCAATAAGATAGGTGTTAAAGCAAAAGTGGCAGGATTACAGATGGGCTTCCACAATCATCATATGGAGTTTGCTAAGATTGATGGAACATTGATTTACGATGCCTTATTGAACCAGTTTGATCCGGAATATGTAAAAATGCAATTTCAGGTAGCCGTTATTAACGCAGGATACAAAGCATCCGACTATTTCACCAGGTATCCGGGAAGGTTTGTTTCTGCGCATCTGGCCGACTGGTCCCCGGAGGAAAAAAAGGAAGTGCCTGTCGGACAGGGCATGGTTGACTGGAAGGAGTTCTTTAGAACTCTCAGGAAAGGTGGTGTAAAGAATGTGTTTGTGGAGATGGGTGAGGATACCTTTAAGGCAAGTGCAGATTATCTGAAGGATTGGTTATAAAAATGCCGGAAAGGAGGTTCCTTGTTCATTCGCGCTGATCAAATACGGTTTCAGATTCTGAATCGGTTTCTTTTTCTTTCAGCTTCTTCACATAATAGATGGAGATAAGAATGGAAACAACGGCAAACACGAGGAATGCCAGTATCCTGAAAATAATGTCGATTTTTGCCAGGTCCACCAGGAACAAATGAAAGGCTGATACCAGTAAATTGGCCATTGCCATCCACCGGTACTTGAAGTTGTCCAGGATGATGCTGAGTGAAAAATAAATTCCGGCCACAACAAGCCAGGAAACTGTAATATATTTCCCGGGTAGTCCTTTATAAGTGGCATACAGCAGGGAGAAAAACAGAATGAACAGGTACATATTCCGGATAAAATCTGTTTTTATATTCAACCTCTCCTTTTGCCAGTTGATGATCCGGGCTGATAAAAATGCCACCACCGGAATGGAGAAATTAACCGAATGCAGGCTGCCGGATGTTTTGTAGTAAAATATTGCCAGTAATACCAGCAGGAAGGTATTCATGAGGGTGATGATATGAGATCTGTACCAGATCGCTAAAATCAGCACGAGAAAACTCTGGAGGATTAATAGCAGGAATGAATCCGGGAAATGATAGGTGCCAAAAACCGCCACGCTTATGGCAATAAAACCATACAGGGCATAAAGGGCCGGTGCATATCCCCAGGGGGAATAAAATTTAAGAATGACCGAGTATGCAATGCAGTAAATAGAGACGGCTATGAAAAATGGTACAAAGGATGTGGGGAAGTGCATCAAAACAAGCACCAGCAGCAAAACAGAATAAGCTGTTCCGGTAAGCAGTAGGATGGATAGTATCAGATTTTCAGGGTAATCCTTATCAGGCTTTCTGAATGCTGCGAGAGAAAACATGGCCGCTACCAGCGAAAAGCAGATAAACGCATAGTGATAAGTCAAATCTTCCGGTGTTTTAACCAGTGAAACCGGATTTTTGAGCAACCAGATCAAACTGACGAGGAATCCCAGGCACAAGCTTAAAGTCATCGCTTTCCACCAGTTGTATTTCCAAAACAAATACAGGGCCAATCCGGTGGTTGCGATCGAGATCAGCATGAATACCAGCCTGTGGTAGCAAATAAATGCAGTGATCAGGGCCAGTGTAAAAGCCAGCGCGGCCATTATCTGGGAATGTTTCTTCATGGCATACCCAAACTGGATCCCGATCAGCATCAGTATAAAAACTGTTGCCACCGCCTGATTTGGCACCAAAGGGTTGTTGCTGTAATAATGGAGCCTTAGCAGGATATAATACAGAATAACAAAGCCGAAGAGGTTGAAAGTAAAGGACAGATAAGTGTAGGTTTTCCTGAAATACTGAGACAGGCTAAATACTGCAACAGCACTGATTAAGCCAACAATCAGCGAGATCAATGGTTTTCCGGCATTGTTAAAATACTGCCAAAGAAAAGCTATGGCAAAAAACAAGACAATATTGCCAAGCCAGGCCAATCCATATTCACCCAGGTTGGCTTCAAAGGGGGCACTTAATGAAAGATTCACATTGACAAATCCGGAATCTTCTGCATCGGTCCCATTCCGGTGGTGGTTTTGTTCTTGTCCCGAAAGTTCTTTATTGGTTTCCAGCTTCGCTATTCGCTCTTCCAGGTAATCCAAACGCGCAAAGATCTGTTCCAGATCCTTGTTATCAAATTTCTCTGCATTCATCACAGGTTCCTCCTTGCTTTAAGATCATTGTCGGCATTTGGCCATTATAGGAAACCGGCCAGGGGGAGATTACGATTAATCGATCCGGTTGAGATCAGGAAGCATGAACCGGGAGTTCTTCTTCCTTCTTTTTCCACGGTGGCAGGAGCCACAACAGGAAGGACAGAATAAGAAAAGGAACAACGATCCAGACACCGGCCATCAAAAATCCTTCTGAGCCGATCAACCCTATTTTAAAACTGGTATAGCCATAAAAACTTTTCGAAAACAACTGACCGCCAATCACCACATTCCAACGCATAAAGAATATACCCACCAGAATCAGTATGGAGATGATCAGATAAATGGTCTTTCGCACCCGTTCCCCGGGCCGGTAAAACTGCAAAGTGCCCAGGGTGATTAATGGTACAACAATTCCAAAGAGTCCCTGCATAATAAACAGGGTGAAAAAGAGTTTCCCCATCACCAACAGATGCAAGGCCTCAAATGATTCTTCGGCCTCATAAATCCGGTGGATCTGATCGAGGCCTTCCAAAGCAAAATCAATGATCAGTATGTAAAACAGGTACTTTGCGATGGTATCGAGACAACCCATATCAACCGCCTGCTTGCGGATCCGCATTAACACGATATAGATCAACATGACCAGTGCAATACCTGACACCATGGCCGAAAAAAGAAAGATCACCGGCATCAGCACAGTGGACCACCAGGGATTAGCCTTGATGGATCCAAAAATAAATCCCACATATCCGTGCAATAGAAATGCAGATGGCACTCCGATTACGGTTATTATATATCCGATTTTTTTATCCAGGGCTGCCGATTTGGGTGAAATATCGGTGGTCCAGAGCGAAAAGACTTTATACAATAATCGTTTCAATCCGCTTGATTCATTAGCCCATATAACCATATCGCGTCGATAGTCAAACCATATTTCCAGCAGCAATACCACCATCAGGTACCATAAATAAACGAAACCAAAGATCGCCATGGCAGAGCTCAGATGTGGCGTAATCATTATTTCATAAGCCCTCAAGGGTTTTCCCAGGTGGCTCACAAGAGGCAACGGGGCTACTATCAGGAAAGCCAGGGCTGTGAGCAGGGCCAGACCATAGGTTGGTTTGAGAATGTGCAATTTAAAAATGCGTTCGAGCGAGGCCAGGATAAAAGCACCTGCAACCAAACCCGTTATATAAGGATAAAGTACGATGAGGATACTCCAGTTTAGTTCAATTTCATTGGGATAGATATACCCATCCACTTTTGAAAGAGCTTCATACAGATTTTGAAGATGATGTGCCATATTACCTTACCTCAGAGCTTAGCGCGTTATAGAATAATTTGGAACCGGTATTTAAATGAGGTTTAATAACCATGCAGGTGTGGTTCTTTAAAAAGGAATTCAGGCTGCTTTCAGGATCATTCAGGTCCCCAAAGATCCTGGCTTCGGTGGGGCAAATCTCAAAGCATGCAGGCTGTAAGCCCTTTTTAAGGCGGTGTATACAAAGCGTGCATTTATCAACAGTTTTTTTCTCCGGATGAACGTATCTGCATCCGTAGGGACATGCCTGAACACAGTACCTGCATCCAATGCAATAATTCTCGTCAATGAGGACAATACCCTCGGGTGTATCAAAGGTTGCCCCAACAGGGCAAACCTGGGTGCAGGGAGATTTATAGCAATGGTTGCACATTTTGGGGACGAAAAAGGATTTGAAAATTTCTTCCTCCGGAACCGACTGACTGAAACCATCTATGCCTCCGTTGGGGGATTCTACCAGAATGGTACCGTCGGTTTTGATCGTGTACTGCTCCACCCACGACCTGAAATAAAACGGATCATCTGGTACCTGGTTCTCCAGTTTACACGCGTGTGCACATTTCCCGCATCCGATGCACTTATTAATATCAATTCCAATACCGTACCATTTTCCCTTCCCCCCGGAGGGTTCCGATGCAAACAACAAGCCGTTGACCGTGGCCACGGATGATGATACGGCAACTCCTCCGGCGATAATTGCACCGGCCCTGAAGAAATCCCTCCGGGATATGGCAGATCTGTTCTTTTTCATGGCTGATGGGGATTATGACAGCTGACACACTTCCGTTCCTTTTTAGTTTTCTTACTCATAAGGTTGTGCTCCAGAGCATTGACTTGACGGATAAGGGAATTGTCAATTGTATCAAAAAGAATTTTTACCCGTGCCGCATTGATCTGATGGCACAGGGCACAATCTTTCCGTTCGGTTGGTTTTTGCAGGACCAGGGAATCCGGGAGGGGAAACCCGGTGAAACTTCCGGCAAACCGGGCATGCTTCAAACCCGGTCCATGACAGGCCTCGCAGGTAAGCATGGCATGCAGTCCTGCAGACTTTTGCAGCCTGACAGTGTCATGACAGCTGGAACAATTGGCAACTCCTGCATAATGCAGTTCATTCGCTGCATTCTCCTCGATGGCATCTGAACGGTAATGTCCCAACTCACCAAAGGAGGAAGGTCGCAGGATTTGCTGCAACAAAATGAACAGGGCAATAAATATACCAAATACAAGGATCAGTCTCTTGATATGCTTTGGCATTGCTGAAGGGATTTAGAAAAGCTTATGTAAACCTACTCCAGTATACCGGGAATAAAAAGAGTATCAGATAAGAATAATCCTGTAATTCTCAGGAATATATCTATTATATAGATGGTATTTGCCTATGCTTTGCGCAACTCGTCCTTGATGCGCTGAATATGACCACGACCCAATCCTTTTACTTCACAGCCGAGCTGGAAATAGCGTCTGATATTCTCATCCGATAGCACTCCGAAGCAATCAATGATGGCAGCAGGTTTACCGATCGTCTTCACTACTTCATCCGGATCGAGGTTTATATAGGCTTCATGACGTACGGCAAAAATGACGGCATCGGCATTTTTAAGGGCTTTATGCAGGTCCTGTTCGATGTGCATTTCTTTTAGTTTTTCCTGGTTCCGGAAAAACCGGGCTTTGCTTTGTCCCGTGGCAGGATAGGAATCCTGTTGCTCAAACTCCCACCAGTGTTCCACGTAAGGATCATGTACCCTGATCTCAGCGCCCATTTCCGCGAGCTTTCGAATGACGATCTCTGAACCACTGTACCGGGTATCGCCAACATCTTCACGATAGGCTGCGCCGAGTATCAATACCTCAGCCGAGGCAATCGGCTGGCCCATATTGCGCAATGCATCACGGGTAAGCTGTCCGACATGCAAACCACGTGTATCATTGATATCAATTGCCATGGGCGTAATCTTAAAAATATCGTCCTCGAAACCGAGGATATGCTTGTAGGCCCAAACACCCAGTCCTCCGTCCTTTGGGAGGCAATACCCGCCAATTCCGGGCCCCGGGAATATTAAATTGCTGTGCGTGGGACGTACCTTAATGGCCTTGATTACTTTTATCAGATCAACACCATTTCGTTCCGCATATAAACTCCATTCATCCAGAAAGGCAAGAATGGTGGCCCGGTAACTGTTTTCAACAATCTTGGCCGTCTCTGATTCGATGGGACGGTCCATCACCGTGAGCGGAAATTTTTTGGTATTCAAAACCTCACTTAAGAATTTGACCACGCGCTGTTTTGCCTCCTCGTTGATCCCGCTGCAAACACGCCAGAAATCACGGATGCTGGCCACATAGTCGCGGCCCGGCATAACCCGCTCATAACTGTGGGCCAGTAGGGGATCAGATTTGATACCGCGTTTTTTAAAGATCTTTTTCATGATCGGGTAGGCGACCTGTTCAGTCGTTCCCGGCGCCACGGTTGTTTCGATCAACACGAGGGCGCCGGGCGGAATGTGTTCGGCGATTACGCCTATGGAAGCCTCCAGGGCCTCCATGTCCGTCTGTCCGCTACGAACATTTCCCAGATCAGCTTTAATATAGTCACACTGCACATCCACCACAACCACATCCGCCAATTTCAGGACATCGTAGGTATAAGTAGCCATCAGGGTCTTTTTCTCGTTGACACAACGGGCGATCATCGGGTCCACCTCGGGATCTTCAGCTTTCACGGGAGAGATACCCCGGTTGAGCAAGGGAATTTTCCAAAAACTACGGACACTCGGACGTTGCATGCCGATAACAAATTTTGAGGACTGGCCCTTTTCGTTCACACTGTCAGCAATAATGGCGGCCATCACTGCGCCAACAAATCCGATTCCCATAACCACTACAATTTCACGGTTTTTAGCCCGTTCCGCCTCCGCTCTTTTTTTGATAGCTTCGAATTCTGCCTTGTATTCTTCGGGTGTGGGCAGCGGAAATCTTTCTCCGTTGGGACTGATGGATATCTTTTCTGTCATGGTATTTTGGTTTTTATAGATTGGTATTTTAAATATAGGGGTATTTTATGAAAGAATTGGTTTTGCTGTACTTAAAAATGTCATGCTGGCTGGAACTTCAGGCTCATCATGCCTTTTTGGAGATCGAAAGACACCAGTGTGCCGGTCTGATCCCAGCAATAAGTTCCCTGTTTCAGAGATAACGGATCACTGGTTCTTTCCAGGTTTTTTTCTTCACCATGACGGATCAGCATCATTTTCCTGATCTTTTTATCGATATGGACCGTAAATCGCTCCGTACCAAAGGGCGCCTTAAAAATAATTTCATGTTCCCGGGAGATCATCTCCGTTAATTTCCGGGCAGCCCAGTAACGTGAAATTTCACTGTTTTTCATCCAGATAAGGTTCTTGTATTTCTGGTTCAGTCGGTTTACAACGGTTTTAAAGATGCTGAATCCGGTTTTTTCACCATTGTAATAGATCCCGGGCCAATGGCATACCAGAACCGCCGGTTCCTGCCTGTCAATTACCTCCACCAGTCTTCCTTGCTGCAAATCTTCCGTGATGAAACTATCCGGATTGCCCGGCGTTAATCCATCCCATCCTCCGAACCAGTCGTCGGTGCATCCGATGATGTGCACCGCGCAACGGGGATCACCGGATTCCAATCCGGATACATGGAATAATTGGGGTTCTACACACGAATTTGGATCGGTAATGACGTCGCGGAAGAAATGGGGTATTTCTGCCTTAAATACGTCCCGCACGGCATCAAGCGTTCCCCGGGCAAGATTATCCATATTTCTGCTCCCGAATCCGCCGGGAGTGGTGATGCCTTCGCAAGGCAGACCAGCTTCCTTGAGGATGTTCAGCGCATAGGCCATATAGGTTCCGAGTTCATCGGCACTTTTGTTCTGGCTCCATTCCCAGTTTTCCATATATTCCGGTACAGCATCGGGGAAAGGCACTCCTGTTTTAACGTTGATCACGCGGGTATGGCTGATCATCTCGGGGTGGATGTCCCAGTTCGGCATCATGAATTCCCTGACCAGCTTCAGGCTATCCTCCAGCTCCTTTTTGGTCCATCCCGGAATGAACCGGTTCAGCCATCCCGTGCAGGCCGGAAAGGGGACCATGCTGTACTTGCCCTTCACACCGTGGTCAAGGCACCATTCTCCGAACTCCCTGACAAATGCATCGGGGATTTCGCGGGGCAGTTTCCTCCAATCCTGTGGATACTGTTCCGGGAACACTTCATGAAACTGGGGTATCCCATAATGTGCCATGTTTACCAGCGCAGTGGAATCATCAATGATGAAACTGACCGGCACCCGGTTGAACGGATTCACTGGGGTAACCACAGGGTACCGGGCACTGGTTGAACTCATGCCCTGATAGCCGGTAAGGAGTGCAGCTGAGGCTGCAGCGCTTTTCTTCAGGAATTCCCTGCGGGGTAATGGTATTTTTGTCATGGTGGAGGTGGAGTTTCTCTTCTGAAAGTTAAAAAATATTCCCGGAAAACCCACAGGCAATTCTTTGCCTGGAAGGGACGGATAACGCATTCTGAAAGAGTATAGAAATATACAATCCCGGGACCGCTATGAAATTGATCGGGGGGAATGATGACTTTTTAAGGACAGAGAGATTGATTTATCATTATATTTGGGCGCACGTACCAATGCATGCAAGGTAATGCAGGATTGTATAAGCCTGACAGGCACGGGTATTAATAAAACAAACAGCAATAATTATTCTGATTCATTTATCATTAATCTTATTAACCTTGACACTTATGAAACGCAATCTGCTTATTCTTGCAATGGTTCTTTGTTCAGTTTCTGTTCTGGCCCAGGAAAACATGGTGACCCTCAGCGGGGGATATGTCTTTACCAACATGGAAGATGTTGATGAGAATGCATCCGGCTGGAGGGTAAACGGACTCATCGAGTTCAATCCCCGTGCCGGAATGCTGGCCCATGGTCTGTCGGTAGGTTATCTGCGCACCAATGCGACCCATACCGAAGGGGTACAAACCAACGATTATACGATTTCATGCTTTCCGGTATACTATGCGCCCAAAGTTATTTTTGGTGATAAATCCTTCAAAGGATTTATAAAAGGTGCCCTGGGGATGCACTTTTCGAATTTTAAAAGAACAGGGACCCTTGCAGAAATTAAAACCAATGATGCTGGTTTTTACGGCGGCGCATCGGCGGGCGTCATGAAATCCTTCAGTGAGAAGGTGTTCATTAATCTTGAGTACGAGTGGGCCTATATGTCCAACAGCAGTTATCGCGATGGGTTTATTAATACTGTTATGCTGGGTGTCGGATTCAAATTCTGATGACCGGGTCAGCGCTTTGGCGATATTGACCATGCACCTGCATGGAGGGGAACAATCTTGTTAAAAGCAGAATTTTATGGTTGCCTGACAACTGCGGTCAGAAACATTCAATGAAATGCTGCTTCGGAGGTTATCTTTGTCAATAATCAGATAGTGCAGCAGCAAACCGCTGCCAATTCCCAACAGGTCAAAGCCCAGATCGATAAAGCTAAAATATTCGCCCGTGAGCACATCGATGACCTCTTTACTTACGCCGGCAAATAGTCCTATGCCACCACTGATCAGGTATTTGTTCTTTATGGTCATATCAGGATGTTTGCAGGTTAAAATCCAGCTGCTGGTAAAGGTTATCTGGGCAGAAATGGTATAGTGCAATACGGCTTCCAGGCCGCTTATTTTTTCGCGCTGTGCAAAACTGCCTGCTGAACAGCAGACCCATAGCATGCATCCTAAAAACAACCGGCCTGGCATATATCGTTTCATGGAAGCCGTCCTATTATGTACGTAATTTAGCCAAAGTTTTGATGCGTTCGGCAGGAGAGGATAAATAATATAACTTGACCGCACAATCAGCGCCACAACTTGCAACTGGGTGCCTGCCGATTTTACTTTCCCCGGAATTACTTTTCTCCTTACCTGCTTAAATTTTAAAATAATTCCTACTTTTAACTGTGTGGTGAATGGAATGGCAGAATATCAGACGGATTGTGCACAAAAGTTAAAATCTATGAAACTTGTTTTGTATTTATTGATTACTGGCTTGTCGATTGTGATGACCTTTTCACAAAATAATCCTTCAGAACTTTCCCATTATGTTTTTCCGGAATTTACCGAGGGAGTTATTCTCATGAAAACCGGAGTGGAAAATAAGGCTTTGTTAAATTATAATTCGTTGACCGAAGAAATGATTTTTGAAAACAGGGGTCAAAAGCTGGCATTGGGAAAGACCGAACTGGATCAGGTAGATACGGTTTTTATCAGGGACAGAAAGTTCCTTATCCTGAATAAAAAATTTGTTGAACTGGTATACCGTTCAAAAAGTGAACTGTATGCCGAACATCGGTGCACGATAAATTCTCCGGGTAAATCTGCCGGATATGGCGGAACATCGCAGACTTCAGCTATTTCTTCCTATTCTATGCTTCCTTCGGGCGGCAGGGTTTATGAGTTAAAGCTGCCGGAAGGTTACATTACAAAACCCTACCTCATTTATAGTTTAAAAAAGGAAGGGAAATTGAACAAGTTTGTGAGCATAAAGCAATTGATGAAATTATATGACGATAAGAAGAATCTGGTCAAGGCCTATGTCAGGGCACATGATGTAAAATATGACGATCAGGAGAGTATTATTCAGTTCCTCAAATATCTGGAATCAAATTGAAGAAGGTAAAGGACATTCCTCGTCTGTGTCCCGACTTTCTGGACATTAACAAATTTAATCAAGAGAGACATGAGTAAAAAACAATGGTATGAATCGCTTTTTGAAAATTATGGTCAGAAATACGACGCAGAAAGCTTTACCAAAGGAACCAAGGGGGAATGCGATTTTATTGAGAAAGAGTTAAATTCAAACAAATCGCTTAAAATATTGGATGTCGGATGTGGAACAGGCAGACATGCCATCGAAATGTCCACCAGAGGATATGTGGTTACCGGTATTGATTTATCAGAGTCGCAGCTTAAAATAGCCAGGGAGAAAGCGGAAAGTAATAACCTTACAATTGAATTTCGAAGGGAAGATGCAAGAAACCTGCCTTTTAGCGGGGAATTTGATGTGGCAATAATGCTTTGTGAAGGCGGATTTCCTTTGATGGAGACTGATGAAATGAATTATGAGATCCTGAAAAATGTCACAAAATCGCTTAAAAAACACGGGAAATTCATATTTACCACTTTAAACGGACTTTTCCCTTTATATCATTCCGTAGAAGAATTTTGTGATTCGACGGTGGAAAACGGTAATGCGACATACCGCAGCAATACCTTTGATTTAATGACGTTTCGTGATCATAACATTACAGAATTTGAGGACGATTACGGAAATAAAAAAACACTTGAATGTAACGAGAGGTATTACGTCCCCAGTGAAATATCCTGGTTGTTAAAATCGCTTGGATATTTTAAGATAGAAATATTTGGAGCAAAACTGGGAGCATTTTCAAGAAATGACCGATTAACGACAGAGGATTTTGAGATGCTGGTTATTGCTGAAAAATAGGATGAAACAAATGATCAATCCCGCATATGAAAAAAAGAATGTTCAGCCGGAAAAAATTTCTATCCACCACCATAGCCGGTCTGGCCGGAATGAAATTATTGTCGCAGGACTTGTTTGACAACACGCACCGATATTACACGGAAACGTAATGTGGGAAAAACAGGGATACTGGTAAGTCCGGTTTGCTTCGGAGCAACCCGTACAAACGAAGAATCATTGATAAGATATGTCCTGGACAGGGGAATTAACTTTCTCGATACGGGCCGTTCATACAGCAACGGAAATAATGAAAGACTTGTTGGCAGAGCCGTTTCAGGGATCAGGAAGGAAGTGGTCATCCAGTCGAAATTAAGGCTTGACAAAAACGAGGTGCCTTCCGGCGGATCTGGTAAAAAGGGTGCCGAAGAGATCAGAAACGTACTGAACAGCAAGCTGGAAGCAAGTCTTAAAGCCCTTAATACGGATTATATTGATATCGTTTTGTACCATGACGCTTCAGAGGAGAAATTACTATTTCATCCCGAAGTGATGAAGTTTTATGACGGTATGAAAAGATCGGGCGTGATCAAAGCCCATGGTTTCTCAGCGCATAATGATCTGATGCATCTTTTTGCGAGAAATAACCGGGAACTTTTCTATGATGTCCTGATGGTGCCCTTTAACCATAAAGGATCACTTACCCATTCCATCACCGGGCAATATTCGGAATGGGACCAGAACCGGCTGATTGCAGTGCTCTCGGAAGCCGGTGATAAGGGAACAGGGATTATTGCCATGAAAACCTGTTCGGGAGGCCAATATTCGCCTTCACCTGATGTGGAAGCAAGCTATCAGGAAGCCGTCAGATGGGTTCTCCGGCAACCCTACATCAGCTCGGCTGCAGTAGCCATGGCCAATTTCGAGCAGGTCAATGAGCATATTTCCCTGCTCAACAGCCTGTAATTTCAAATAAACAAACTTATTTGCTTTGTTGTTATAGGATTGTATGTCAAACATCCAAAAGCCTGAAACATGAGAGGTGCCTATAATACTGTAGATGAATACATAAAAGCTTTTCCGCAAGAGATACAGGAGCTCCTGAAACAGATCAGGACCACCATCCGGCTGGCAGCTCCGGAAGCGGAGGAAGGAATGGCTTATGGCATGCCTGCCTATAAAATGCATGGCAAACCCCTGGTTTATTTCGCCGGATATGACCATCATATTGGGTTTTATGCAACCCCTGCGGGTCATTCGGCGTTTTCCGCCGAGCTTTCAAAATACAAGCAGGGGAAGGGTTCTGTGCAATTTCCTTTGGATAAGCCGATGCCATTGGACCTCATTGCCCGTATCACGAAATTCAGGGTAAATGAGAATTCTGCCAGGATCCGTCGGTAGAAATTATTAAGGTATTTCGGGATTATCCTTTTTCAAAATATTCTATTCGTTATTGGATAAATCGGCCTGTTGTGCATTTATGCCGGTTTTCTTCTGAACAGGAAATTGTAAATCATGGAAGGGATACAGATATCCAAAGTGCTTACCAGTGTTGCCGATAATAAGAGGATTCCTCCGGCTGCGTATCCCCATAACGGGAGCCCGGCATAAAACAGATAAATGGTTCCGCCCAGCCATACCATTGCGATTCCACAGGCAAACCTTCCCTGATTTGGCCTTGGCGGAATTTTTGGCCGATGGATCAGGTGTCTGATCACATAATTATACAGGTAATCAAAAGGATGGTAGGGAGGCAGCGTGCCTAACAAGGCTATGGCCATGGCAGCAGCTAAAATTTCCGGGCTGCCTAGCAGTAATCCAAGCGCCGCAATGGAACCGCAGGAATAATAAGCAAACCGGATGCCAAATTTAAAGTCATTAAGTTCAGAATCCGTGAACCCTTTGTATCCCTGGGTTTCAAGTCTTTTTCTCCTCACGGGAGAAAGAATACAATCCTGATTTTTCATAGATAATGGTTTAACGGGTAACCATTTTCCTATAACAATCGGGGGCATGATTGGTTTACGATCCGATGATCATCTGCCCATTCCGGATTCAGGATGCTTTCAGCAACATGAAATATTTTACCAATAACGTGATGGTTCCAAATACCAGAAAAAGATCGAGATAAACAGCAAGCTTTAGTACCCCGAAGATCCCATAAAACAATCCGAAACCAATAAATATTAAGGTTACGGATGGTGCGAACCCGTTAAACAGAAGCACAAATCCGATGAGCACCGACAGTGTGGGACAGGGGATTAATCCAACAGGAGAGGCATACAAATACTTCAAGATCGAATGGGATCTTAAAAAATGGGGATATACCAGTCCGAATACGATCATCAGGATCCCGGCTATCCTAAAAGGCAATGGTGATGTACTCAGCGGCTGGGCCGGAGATTGAAGTCCAAAAATAAAAATCAATACCGTCATCAAGGAGAACAGGGTTCCATTAAAAGGGTTACCCGATAGCCAGGCAAAAACTGCCACCGAAAGAACAGGAATGCTGAGGAACAGGACAAATAGCCTGTTGGTTGGATCCCAGTTGGCCATCAAGGCCATGATGACGATATAAAATACAGCATGCCAGATCATGGCAAACCTGGAATTATTATTGACTATCGCTTGCAGTCCATCTTTAATCTCCTGTGCATTCGGCATGGCATTCTGGTTTTGAAAGATATTGATTCGAGGTTCATGGGTATAAATTTAATGGTTCTGAAGAATTTTTTGAAAACTGCAGGTTCAATTTTTGGGCAACAACCTGCAATTATTTCCGGGAGGTTAAATGCCGGCAATGGATATCACGGTCAAATAGCTGAAAGCTGAAAACCAGCTATTTTACTTGACTTAGTTCCTTAAATGTTGTAAATTGTATCCTATATAAAAGACTCAAAACCAAAAACCAGATAAACCATGAAAAAGACGCCTTTCATTGTCATACTTCTTGGCATAGATGGCATTCATGCTGACACAAAACTGTGATCCTGACAGGAATAAACTTGAACCCGACCAGCCCTTGGTGCCCGTGGACACTGTTTACAAAACGAAGGAAAAAATTTATGAACCAAAGGAAACAGTAGAAATCTACCTGGCATCCATAAAACAAAAAGATGAAAATGGGGACACTACCTATCACCTTGCCCTGTTCGACGCAAACGGCGATTACGCGGTCGATTCCCTTACCACTATGTTTTTTCCGGAGAAAAATAAACCCGGGCAAATTAAATGGAAAAAAGTCTACAAAAGCGGAATAAAGGAAATCGTTGAAATTAAATACGCAGGAGAGGGTAAGCCTGTAATATTCAGAAATATCGTGAGCCGTCTGCCCGGGGACGAATGGAAACTTGACTTAACGGAAGATTTGCTTAAATTTATTGGCGACAGTGTGGTTATCGAAAAATACATCATCAGATACATCCCTGTGAATGATAATGATACGGTGAGCATCGATCCCTATTTAAGGGTCAACCCTTAGTCATTCCATGCATTTTCAATCCCATAATAACATGCTGCATTGCCTTGGTGCTGGCAGCAAATCCGCTTCATGCGGAGAACGGATCTTTAACCGACAGCCTGCTGAATGAGTTGAACAACGGCCCGGTAAGGGAGGATGTTGCCCGATACGAGTTGCTGTGCAGGATACTGGCCAGTACGGAAGATGCGGATACCCTCTTAAAATACAGTGAGCGGGCCCTGGAACTCGCAGACAAGCTGGAAATTAGTCCGGTAAAAGCACTCGTTTACAAAGGCAGGGGCTATCTTAATTCGGGCAAGCTGGCTTCATCGCTTGATTTTTTGATCCAGGCCGCCAATCTTTACAAAGCGGAGAAAAACAACCGCGGGCTTGCCATGGTTTATCTGGATATGGGCGAAGCTTATAACCAGCAGGAAAATTATGACAATGCGAAATATTACCTTAGGAATGCCCTCGAACTGTATCAGGAAGAAAAAGATTCGGTAAACCTGGCAACAGCCATGCTCAATTTAGGATATACCGATTACAGCATGGGCCAGTACGACACTGCTCTGATCCTATTCGCAACAGCAAGTGAACTATACCAAAAGCTGGATTACCCTTTGGGATATGCCTATTGCCTGGGGAATTCAGGATTGGCCCATTCGAAATTATCAGAATTTGAAAAGGCTGAGGAAAATCTTCTCCGTGCCGTTGAAATTCTTACCCGCGAAGGACATGAACGTGCCGTGACAGAATATATGATTGAATATGCCGGCATTCTTCAGCAAAAAGGAGAAATTGAAAAGGCCATTTCCATTGCAACCAGGAGTTACGCCTGGGCGGATCGGAATAACAGTACAGAGAATGAACGCGATGCAGCCCATCGGCTTGCCTTGTTGTACGAAGTTTCCGGCCGGTATGACAGTGCATATTATTATCAGTCCCTGTATATTAGCGCCAAGGACAGTATCAAAAGCGAAAAGAATATCCAGAAGATGGCTGACTTGCGCACGGAATTTGAAGTAGCCAATAAGCAGGCGGAGGTGGATGTCCTGGAGAAGAAAAAATTGATCCAGCTGATCGTGATCCTGAGTATGGCCCTCATCCTGTTACTGGCCATGGGACTCATTCTGATGTATTATCACAATCTGAAAAAATCGCAAAAACTCACCAGGGCGCTGGATGAGCGTCGCCTGTTGCTGGAAAAGCAGGGCATCGTGCTGAAAGAGCATCAGGATGAATTAGTACAGCAAAAGGAAGAACTGCAGACGACCCTGGAGAACCTTAAGAAAGCACAGGAACAGCTTGTGGAATCCGAAAAAATGGCGGCCATTGGCGGACTGGTTGCGGGTGTTTCACATGAGATGAATACGCCGCTTGGCATTAGCATTACGGCGGTCAGCAATTTACTGGAGGATGTTCAGAAAATGGCAGGCCTGTTTGAAAAGGATGAGATCAGCCGGAAGGATTTCAGGGGATTCCTGGAGTCTGCAAATGATACGGCGCGGCTCATCCAGAAAAATTTGGACCGGGCAGCTTCCCTTATACAAAGCTTTAAGCAGGTTTCAACCGATCAGGTGACCGAGCAACAGCGTGTTTTCGGACTTAAAGAGTATCTTGGCGACATACTGACCAGTCTGCGACCGAAATTCAGGGAAAAGCGCATTGAAGTCAATATAACCTGCGACGATAGCCTGCAGTTGAATTCCTATCCCGGTGTATACGCCCAGATCTTCACCAATTTGTTATTGAACAGCCTGCAGCATGGATTTCACCAAAGCGATACGGGTACCATCGGGATCAAGGCCGAACTGAAAAAAGATATCCTGAAGATACAATATACAGATGACGGAGCGGGCATCAGCCATAAGGACCTGCCGCACATCTTCGAACCCTTCTATACTTCTGATCAGCACCGCGGAACCGGATTGGGCCTTAACATCATTTACAACCTGGTGAAACAAAAACTGCACGGAACCATCACCTGTGAAAGCGAGCCGGGGAAGGGGGTATTGTTTGTGATGGAGGTGGCTGTTGAAGTGAAAAGTGAAAAGTGAAAAGTGTGCCGAAGGCATCCCTTTGGGAAAAAGTAAAAGTGAAGAGTGAAAAGTGAGGGATTTAGGTCTGTGGTTTCGCGCTTTCAGGGTACTGGTTACGGGTACAGGGTACAGGGTACTGGGTACACGGGGTCATGTCGTTAGGGTTAAACCAGGATATATCATTGGATATTCAGGTAATATACAATAAAGCGACCACTTTTTAAGGTGTAAGATAGTGTTATAATACAGATATATTGTATTTTATTTTGGTCCGACCCTGGACTGGACATTACCCTGGACTGGACATTTTATTCCCCGCAGAGACCAGGAGTAATAAAGTTTCATTCCATCTCTGCGACTTTGCGCCTTTGCGAGAAATTTATCTATCGGCCGCCATCGGCGGCAATTATTTTCTCGCAGAGCCGCAGAGCCGCAAAGTTTTTATCATACCGACAGATCAAAATTTTTTACATGTCTTTCTCTGCGCCTTTGCGCCTTTACGAGAAAATTATCTATCGGCCGATATCGGCGGCATATATTTTCTCGCAGAGACGCAGAGCCGCAAAGTTTTTATCATACCGACAGATCAAAATTTTTACATGTCTTTCTCTGCGCCTTTGCGCCTTTGCGAGAAATTTATCTATCGGCCGCCATCAGC
Organism: uncultured Bacteroidales bacterium; assembly: GCA_963800645.1. Classification (GTDB taxonomy): domain Bacteria; phylum Bacteroidota; class Bacteroidia; order Bacteroidales; family UBA10428; genus UBA5072. The sequence goes on from CAWDBX010000006.1 coordinate 268,476, forward strand.
GGCAATTATTTTCTCGCAGAGACGCAGAGCCGCAAAGCTTTTATCCTGTAATTTGGGTCGGACCAGGATAAATAATTGGATATTAAGGTAATATATAATAAAACAATCACTTTTTAAGGCGTAGAATCATGTTTTTAGGGTTAAAATGATGGTTTTAAAGGAATGCTGTTGTGTTTTTGGTTTTGTAAATGTCTACGTAGCATAATGGGCCCAAAAAATGGCTTCTAAGGTCATAAAACAAGTGGGAAATATTGTTATGATACAGATCTAATGTATTTTAGGTTGGTCCGACCCTGATAAGTTATTTTAGTTTGGTCCGATCCTGATAAACAGCACCAAAAAAGCAAGAGGCGGCAGGAAAAACTGAAGGATTTGAAGCGGGGTATTGACATTCCCATTGGGATTTCGTAACTTGTTATAGTCTGTCATGTTGTGTTTATGATCCTTTAAGTTTAACATCCAATTAAACCTTACTGTATGAAAACAACGCTTTTTTTCATGGCCCTTCTGACAGGGATCCTTCTTTCATGCCAGAAAACTGCAGTATTAACGGAGGAGCAAAAAACTGCCATCGAGCAGGAGATCAGGGCTCATGTCGACAGCATTATGATGGCTATCAACCTTATGGACGCAGGAGCCATATCCGCTCATTTTAGCGACGAGGAATTCATATCCTGTATTGCCATGACACAAATCTTCTCAAGTCGTGAAGCCTGGAGGGATTCGGTGACCAACTGGTTTGCCCTGCGCGAACGGCAGCAGGTTGAACAGACAGATTTGCAGATCACTGTGCTGTCGAATGAACTGGTCCAGGAAACCAGCACCGCGATCTGGGATATTCAGTGGAAAAACGGGGAGCAAAACAGGTCCAGGGCTGTGGCCACCTCGATCTGGAAAAAAGAGCCGGCGGGCTGGAGGCAGATCCACATGCACGAGGCCTGGGAGGTAATTCCCTGATTGCGGTCAGAACCGGATTACGCTTTTCTGTTTCGCCCCTTCAGGGCTCCGGGAGCATATATTCACGCAATAGCCCGGGGCAGCGCCCCGGGCTGATGGGGCCACCCCTTCAGGGTGGATTCATAGAGGATAAGTAGTATCAAAAAGGAATCATGGGTTTATAAACCGGTACCTTAAATTAAGTTGACTTGTATTGCATTTTGTCGTAATGTTTAATATACAGTTAACCAGCTTATTTATTTTAAAATCAGTAAACATGAAAAAAATCTGTCTGCTATCACTGGTGTTATCCATTATTTGTGCAACCCATGCTCAAACTACGTTCACTATCCCATCTCCAACTATTGAGGAGAAGGCTAATATGAATAAAGCGCTGATGAATAATAATATTTTAGCGCTGATTGCTGTGGCAAAAAATGAGGGAATCACAGCAGAGGAACTCGGTAAGAAAAGCGGAGCTGTGTTTTTTCCCGGTTGGGATGAAAATCCGGGATATGAGCAATTTGTAAATTTTGCGTTATACAGTTGGGCATGTATTGCTGACGATGTTAGGATAATTGAACAGTCCAATGAGAAATTAGTAGTTACCATATCATCAATGTATCAGCCATTGGAAGAGCAAGGTGTTCTTTTTGGCTCTTCCATAGAAGACTATACAGCATTTTTTAATGCAATGATGAGTGCAATTGCCGTTCATCTTGGTTATAGTTTTGAAATGAAAAGGGGAGAAGCGGGATATAGAATAGTAATAACTCAATAATTAAATAAGTCCCTTTCTTTTAAGGAAGTAGAACCAGCAAGAAGGAAATAGAAAGACCTTCAGGGTGAATACTGTACTTCATTTGGGTCGGACCAGGATAAATAATTGGATATTAAGGTGATATACAATAAAACAATCACATTTTAAAGCTTAAATTCATGTTTTTAGGGTTAAAATGATTGTTTTAAAGGAATGCTGTTGTGTTTTTGGTTTTGTAAATGAATTCGACCCTGGTATGAACCTATGGGTGTTTGCATATTGTCTCTTTGACTATGAATATAGAAATTTTATTCCCCGCAGAGACCAGGAGAAATAAAGTTTCATTCCATCTCTGCGACTTTGCGCCTTTGCGAGAAATTTATCTATCGGCCGCCATCAGCGGCAATTATTTTCTCGCAGAGACGCAGAACCGCAAAGTTTTTATCCTGTAATTTGGGTCGGACCAGGATAAATAATTGGATATTAAGGTAATATATAATAAAACAATCACTTTTTAAGGCGTAGAATCATGTTTTTAGGGTTAAAATGATGGTTTTAAAGGAATGCTGTTGTGTTTTTGGTTTGGTAAATGAATTCGACCCTGGTATGAACCTATGGGTGTTTGCATATTGTCTCTTTGACTATGAATATAGAAATTTTATTCCCCGCAGAGACCAGGAGTAATAAAGTTTCATTCCATCTCTGCGCCTTTGCGCCTTTTGCGAGAAATTTATCTATCGGCCGCCATCGGCGGCAATTATTTTCTCGCAGAGCCGCAGAGCCGCAAAGTTTTATCATACCGACAGATCAAAATTTTTACTTGTCTTTCTCTGCGCCTTTGCGCCTTTGCGAGAAATTTATCTATCGGCCGCCATCGGCGGTAAATATTTTCTCGCAGAGCCGCAGAGCCCGCAAAGTTTTTATCATACCGACAGATCAAAATATTTTACTTGTCTTTCTCTGCGCCTTTGCGCCTTTGCGAGAAATTTATCTATCGGCCGCCATCAGCGGCAATTATTTTCTCGCAGAGACGCAGAGCCGCAAAGCTTTTATCCTGTAATTTGGGTCGGACCAGGATAAATAATTGTATATTAAGGTAATATATAATAAAACAATCACTTTTTAAGGCGTAGAATCATGTTTTTAGGGTTAAAATGATGGTTTTAAAGGAATGCTGTTGTGTTTTTGGTTTTGTAAATGTCTACGTAGCATAATGGGCCCAAAAAATGGCTTCTAAGGTCAAAAAATAAGGGGGAAATATTGTTATGATACAGATCTAATGTATTTTAGGTTGGTCCGACCCCGGTATCAAAGAATAGATGAAAATAAAGGTATTGAAGATGAGGACTTGTTGTGTTTTGATTTTTAGTTTACTTTCTTCTAATAAACTTATATGGTGTAAATTCCACAAAATCATCCACATGAAGAGTTAATCCTGTTACTGCATTATTTTCTATTTTAAAAGGAATTTCCTTAATTCCCATTATGGGATTTGAATAAGTACATAAAAAGGAAGTGTCATTATTTAAATATTCAAGTTTCCCAATTAAATTAGGATGATGTGAGAAATGAATATTTAATCCATTCTTTGCCAATTTAATTTCGATATCTCCATAAACATCATTTGAATAGGTTCCAGCATAGCTACTAAGCGGGAGATTAGGTTTATTTTTTGCCTTCACAATGCTTATAAGTGAGTCCATCTTGGCTTTTTTCTGAGTTTCTTCTTTCATATGAATAATAAATGTGCTGTCGCTAAAGTTTTGATATGGTATATCTAAAAAAGCATCTCTAATTTCTGACGTTAAATACCAATAAAACCAATTTAAGTTAGTGTTAGTTAATACTACGATCCCGAATTTTTCTTCTGGTACAAAAAGAACTTTTGAGAAATATCCATCAACTCCACCGTCATGAGAATAAACAAGTTTACCCTTACGATCTTGAATACCCAATCCCATTCCATATAGATAAAAACGAGTATAAACATTTTCTTCAGTATCAATCCCTAAAATGGTTTTTGGATTTCGTATAGCTTGAATCACTTGACTTGATAATACTTGAATGCTATCGATATTGCCGTTGTTTAGCTGAGCCTGAAGCCATATAGCCATATCATTTGCACTTGAACAGATGCTTGCTGCAGGGGCAAGGTTATCACAATTAGGAATAGGGATTTCTATTAATTTGTCATCAATTATTACATATGGTAAGGCTGCATTTGAGGCTGCTTTAAATTCATCATAAAGAAGCAAAGTACGGTTCATTTTTAATGGATTCAGAATCTTTTCTCTTACAGTTTCTTCCCAACTTTTTCCAATAATTCTAGGGATTAGTTCACCAGCAGTGAGAAATGCAGCATTGCAATACCCATAAGTGGTTCTAAAATCATAGGGAGCATCGATTAATGCCATTTTTTGAATTACCTCTTCTCTGGATAGGTTAGATGTCCAATAAGTAAAATCGCCTTGGAATGTTTCAAAACCAATGTGATGAGATAAAAGATCAGCTATTGTAATCATTTTAGTATTACATGAATCTTTCAATTTGAATTCTGGCATCCATTTCTGAACTTTATCATTTAGATTGCATTTACCCTCTTCCTGAAGTATTGCCAATGTAGTAGCTGTAAAGGCTTTGGTGTTTGATCCAATCATAAAAAGAGTGTTTTCATCGACAGGCTCTTTCCCTCCGATCTTTGTTACACCATATCCCTTCATGAATACAACTTTCCCATCTTTAACAATAGCGACAGATAATGCTGGAATTTTCCATAGTTTCATTCCTCTTTCAATGTAATTTTCAAGACTATCAGTAATAAAAACTGGTAACTTTGGTTCTTGAGCAATTAAATAATAGCTAACGAATAGAATAGCCAAGAGAAATGATAATTTCTTCATAATTGCTATATTTTAAATTAAGATAATTGAAGTTGGAATATCAAATTTACAATACGATAATCCCAAAGTCAAGTAGAAATAAAGTCTTTTGACAGATGTAAGATTTTTATTATAAATTAAATAGATTGATAAAATTGCTTTAAGAGATCAGGAGAATTGATCTAAAAGTTATCTGAAATTTGGGTCGGACCAGGATAAACAATTGGATATTAAGGCAATATACAATAGAACAATCACATTTTAAGGCTTAAATTCATGTTTTTAGGGTTAAAATGATTGTTTTAAAGGAATGCTGTTGTGTTTTTGGTTTTGTAAATGAATTCGACCCTGGTATGAACCTATGGGATGTTTGCATATTGTCTCTTTGACTATGAATATAGAAATTTTATTCCCCGCAGAGACCAGGAGTAATAAAGTTTCATTCCATCTCTGCGACTTTGCGCCTTTGCGAGAAATTTATCTATCGGCCGCCATCGGCGGCAATTATTTTCTCGCAGAGACGCAGAGCCGCAAAGTTTTTATCCTGTCATTTGGGTCGAACCAGGATAAATAATTGGATATTAAGGTAATATACAACAGAACAATCACATTTTGAGGCTTAAATTCATGTTTTTTGGGTACTGGTGATGCGTAAATTTTTAAAAACATTTATATATATATTGATATTAAATATAATATAAGCGTTCTTTGATTTTTTAATTTGAATTGAATTGTAGTTTTGTATATACGGTTTTAATAATTAAGTACTCAGTTAAGTGTATTTTTTCATGCAGGTTCGTTTTTAGCCGCGGAGCGGCTCAATTTGAATAACGCCGGGTGCAACCCGGTGTATCATACAGGCCTATCCTCCTCAACCACGGAGTGGTTGAACATACATAAACCGAATAACATATCTATCAACAATTCAACCACTAACGTGGTTGATAAAACAACATTCCATGTTACCACCGGGTTGCACCCGGCGCTATTCACGTTCAAGCACTCCGTGCTTTTTACAGTTCAATTTAAATCTTCAATAATAAAAGCTAATCAAAATATCAAAGAACAATACGATTTATTTAATATTTAAAATTTAACGCATCAATAGTATTTTTAGTGTTAAAATGATTGTTTTAAAGTAATGCTGTGGTGTTTTTGGTTTTGTAAATGTATTCTTAGCATAATGAGCCCAAAAAATGGCTTCTAAGGTCAAAAAATAAGGGGGAAATATTGTTATGATACAGATCTAATGTATTTTAATTTGGTCCGACCCCGGTATACCTGCCAACGCGATAGCCCAAGCCAGGCAGACAGGTTTGCGAGAAATTATTCTCTCAAAATTGGGTGCGATTTATTTAAGTTTCATTTACTTTTACACATAAATGTACTCTTTACTTTTATTTTAAACAATTCGCCCTACCCATGAAGAAACACTTATTCCATTCCGCATTGCTTTTAGCTGCAACATGTGCAATAAGCATTGCACAAACAAGTCAGCCAGCAATAATTGAGGACTTTAAACCCTCCACCGTGAATCAACCCGGTAAAGAATATCCTCAGGTTAACTCAGAGGGCCGTGTAAGAGTGCAGATTTTTGCACCGGAAGCTAAAATGGTGCAACTGGATATTGGTGCTGTAAAGTACGATCTGCGGAAAGATACCAGCGGGATTTGGACAGGTGAATGTGCTCCACAGGATGAAGGTTTTCATTACTATCAGTTAAATATCGATGGTGCTTCGGTTCCCGATCCGGGAAGCCTCTATTTTTATGGAGCAAGTCGTTGGGGAAGTGGAATTGAAATTCCTGCGGTGGACCAGGATTTCTATGCACTAAAAGATTTACCGCACGGTCAGGTTCGGGAGCAGATCTATTTCTCAAAAATAAACAACAGCAACCGACGGTGTTTTGTATATACTCCCCCCGATTATGACAAAGACATCAACAGGCGATATCCGGTATTGTATTTACAGCATGGAGGCGGTGAAGACGAAACCGGATGGTCTTCACAGGGTAGGGTAAACCTGATAATGGATAATCTCATCGCAGAAGGCAAGGTTAAACCTTTTATTATTGTCATGGATAATGGAACCTGGCGCATGCCTGATGGAAGCCCTCCTCCCAGGGCCGGTGAACGGCCTGCAGGTCCCTGGCCGCCCGAGGGTTGGGCAGAACTTTTCAAAAAAACCCTTTTGGAAGAAATTATTCCCATGATCGACAACAATTACCGTACCCTGTCCGAACCCTTGAACAGGGCTATGGCCGGACTGTCAATGGGCGGTATGCAGACGCGTGTTATCACCCTGGCCCGCCCGGATATTTTTTCCTATATCGGCATGTTCAGTGGTGGAAGCATAAGTCCGGAAGATATTGCTCAATCACCCGGTTTTAAAGAAAAAATAAAGCTTGTATTCATTAGCTATGGAAGCAGGGAGCTTGAAAATCCCAGGATGCGTTTCGGAGGTGATCCCAAAGAAAATACTGAAAAACTCAAGGAAGCCGGTATGAATACCAGTTTTTATGTATCTCCCTTAACCGCTCATGAATGGCAGAGTTGGAGACGAGGCTTTTATCAGTTTGCCTTGTTATTATTTAAATAATCAATATGATGAATCAAATAAGAAAAATATTAATCAGTTTGGTTATTGTCCCCCTGATGCATCCATTCATACTGGGGCAACAGGCCAATGTCAATCTCGACTATAATCCGCAAAAAAATACTGAAGGACTTATTCCTTTCAGTGCTCCTTTGAATTCACCTGAGGTTAATGATGATCGCACGGTTACATTCCGGTTAAAAGCCCCTATGGCCAACGAAGTGAAATTGGCCGGCGCTGCCCTTCTTACCGCCCTGGGGAAAGGGAATGAACCGGTACCATTTGCCAAAGGTGAGGATGGAATATGGACCCTGACCATAGGCCCGCTTGAGCCGGATATGTATGCCTATCACTTAATTGTTGATGGTGTGCAAATTACTGATCCAAACAATACCTATGCAGCTTTTACAGCCATGCCCCCATATAGCCAGCTGGTTGTGCACGGTGATGGTCCTGCTTATTACGATGCCCGGAATGTGCCACATGGAAATGTAACCCGGCATATTTATCATTCAGATATCACAAACGGAGAACGAGAATTGTATGTTTACACGCCTCCGGGGTATGATCCGAAAAAAACCTATCCGGTTCTTTATCTGCTTGGCGGCAGTGGAGAATTGCCCTCGAACTGGATGTACGACGGGCGTGTGAACCTTATCATGGATAATTTGCTGGCCGAAGGAAAGGCTGTGCCCATGCTGATTGTCATTCCCAACAATCAGGTAATTCACAGAAACCATCCTAAGCATACGGAACTCACATTCGATATTTTCGAAAAAGAATTGCGTACTCATGTAATTCCCTTAGTTGAAAATGCATATAGTGTTAAACGTAATCCGAAAAGCAGGGCAATTTCAGGATTATCCATGGGCGGGAGACATTCGATGTTTATTGGTTTCAGGTCGCTCGATTTGTTTGCCTCTTTTGGAATTTTAAGTGCCGGTGATGTGGATGCTGAAACATCCATTGCCTATTTTCTGAATGATCCGGAGGTAAACAATAAGGTAGATTATTTATTCTTAGGTCAGGGCACCAGGGAGGCTGAAGGATTCATGGGCAAAAGATGTGTTGCTTTGCACGATGCCCTTACGAATCATCACATCGAACATGAATATTATGAAGGCGGTCATGGAGGACATGATTGGGCAACATGGCGTCACCTGTTGTATTACAGGTTTTTGCCAAACCTCTGGCGATAAAGTTTCTCTCGCAGAGCCTCATTGGCGCAATTTAATGCTGCCGTCAGCGGCATTTTTTTCTCGCAGAGACGCAGAGCCGCAAAGTCAAGTACTATTTACCTAAGGGTGCACCAGGTTCCCCCTGTATTTCCTCTTCAATAGTGCTGAAGCTGCAGGATTATCAAGTATCATATGGCTTTTTTCATCCCATTTTACGATGGAGCCGGTTTGATATGCTATCATGGCAAGCTGAACAGTGGCTGTTGACTTAAACGCATCTGACGGATTACAACTGATAAGATTTTTGTCGTTATTTCTAACTGCTTCTAAAAAATTGGCCACATGATTTTCCTGCATCAGCGGGGTTGGGATATCTATATCTTCCCGCTTGGTATCCTTTCCGGCAGGGAAAATGATCACTTTGGAATCCTGAGCAAACAAGGTACCCTTCTCACCGTGAAAGAATATTCCGTTGCTGAATTCACTTGTTGTATCACCGTTTCCCCAAAGCCGGTGTTGCCAGATAACGGGAGCTGTCTTAAAATTCATGGTAGAGGTTAATGTATCGGGTGTGGTGATCTGATCTTTCAGCACAGAAATATCACCGGTGGCTATGAATTCATAAGGCATTTCCTCACCAAGGATATTCCGAATGATATCTATGTGGTGAATGCCCCAGTCGACAAGGTGCCCGTTACCATATTCCTTTTCGAGCCTCCAGGCCATATGTCCGATGCTTGGACGATAATCAAGCATTGGAGCAGGTCCGCACCATTCGTCCCAGTCGAGGGGTGTCGGTGGAGCCTGAATAGTAGTATCTTTCAGTACAGGATTATAATTAATCTGGGCTACTACCTGGTGAACGGCTCCTATCTTCCTTGCATTTATCAATTCTTTCGCTTTCCGGAAAGCCTGGCTTTGTCGTCTCTGAAATCCCACCTGAACTATATTTCCGGATTGTTCAGAAGCTTTAACCATGGCAATTCCTTCCACTACATCATAAGCCAGGGGCTTTTCACAATAAATCGGATATCCTTTCCGGCAGGCAGCAATGAACTGCAGTGCATGCCAGTGAGGGATTGTTCCAATGAAAATTACCTCGAGATACTTCTGATCCAACAGTTCAGTGTAATATTTATACGTCCTGGGTTTTGTTCCCTGGAGCTTATAGAGCTCGTCAGCGCTGTTATTCAGATGCTCGGAATCCACATCGCAGACTGCAACAAACTCAACACCTCCGGCTTTCAGGGCTGCTTTTGCAATAACCATTCCATACCATCCGGCCCCAATAAGACCAATTTTGATTTTTCTTTCCTGGAATGCAGATGGAACATATAACGAGGTTGTAAATGCTGCAGCACCGATTGAACCAGTCTTAAGGAAATCTCTTCGTTTCATTGGTTTGTATATAAAATTGTCAATTTTTCATATCCAAGTTATTAAATAAATTAGACAAGCGAAACAAACTAATAATTATACTGTTCTTAAACCGTCTACTGGAATTAAATAACATAATCTAAACCATGATTAAAAACTTTTTGATCTGCCATGCAGTAATATTTTACTTCATAGCACAGCCAACCATTTCATTGGCTCAGTCTGCAGATATAATTCTGACCCATGGTAAGATTTTTACTTCAGATCAAAACCAACTGTTTGTTGAAGCCTTGGCTATAAAAGGAAACAGGATCATTACAACCGGAACGGATAAGGACATAATTAAATACACAGGTACAGCTACATACAGGATTAACCTCGAAGGGAAAACAGTCTTACCGGGCTTCAATGATGCGCATGATCATCTTGGATGGAATAACCCTCCCGGACTAACATTTTCGTACCCCGAGATTCCTGCAGGACCTGATAAAGGCCAGGTACTGGATTCCATTTCAAGATTAGTCAGGCTAGCTAAACCAGGTCAATGGTTTAGTGGTTGGATTGGAACCCAGGTTCTTTTTGACACAACAATGCGTGATGCACTGGATCGGCTGGCTCCATCAAATCCTGTTGTGCTTCTGAAATTCGGGTCGGACCAGGATAAATAATTGGATATTAAGGTAATATACAATAGAACAATCACATTTTAAGGCTTAAATTCATGTTTTTAGGGTTAAAATGATGGTTTTAAAGGAATGCTATTGTGTATTTGGTTTTGTAAATGTATTCTTAGCATAATGAGCCGAAAAAATGGCTTCTAAGGTCAAAAAATACGGGGGAAATATTGTTATGATACAGATCTAATGTATTTTATTTTGGTCCGATCCGGGACTGGACATTACCCTGGACTGGACATTTTATTCCTTGCAGAGACCAGGAGTAATAAAGTTTTATTCCATCTCTGAGATTTTGCGCCTTTGCGCCTTTGCGAGAAATTTATCTATTGGCCGCCATCGGCGGCAATTATTTTCTCGCAGAGACGCAGAGCCGCAAAGTTTTTATCCTGTCATTTGGGTCGGACCAGGATAAATAATTGGATATTAAGGTAATATATAATAAAAAAATCACTTTTTAAGACCTGGAAACATGTTTTTAGGGTTAAAATGATGGTTTTAAAGGAATGCTGTTGTGTTTTTGGTTTTGTAAATGTATACTTAGCACAATGAGCCCAAAAAATGGCTTCTAAGGTCAAAAAATAAGGGGGAAATATCGTTATGATGCAGATCTAATGTATTTTAGGTTGGTCCGATCCTAGACTGGACATTACCCTGGACTGGACATTTTATTCCTTGCAGAGACCAGGAGTAATAAAGTTTTATTCCATCTCTGAGATTTTGCGCCTTTGCGAGAAATTATTTATCGGCCGTCATCGGCGGCAATTATTTTCTCGCAGAGACACAGAGCCGCAAAGTTTTTATCATACCGACAAGTTAAAGTTTTTAATTGTCTTTCTTTGCGCCTTTTCGACCTTTGCGAGAAATTTATCTATCGGCCGTCATCGGCGGCAATTATTTTCTCGCTGAGACGCAGAGCCGCAAAGTCTTTTATCCTGTCATTTGGGTCGGACCAGGATAAATCGTTGGATATTAAGGTAATATATAATAAAACAATCACTTTTTAAGGCGTAGAATCATCTTTTTAGGGTTAAAATGATTGTTTTAAAGGAATGCTGTTGTGTTTTTGGTTTTGTAAATGAATTCGACCCTGGTATGAACCTATGGGTGTTTGCATATTGTCTCTTTGACTATGAATATAGAAATTTTATTCCCCGCAGAGACCAGGAGTAATAAAGTTTTATTCCATCTCTGAGATTTTGCGCCTTTGCGCCTTTGCGAGAAATTTATCTATCGGCCGCTATCGGCGGCAATTATTTTCTCGCAGAGACGCAGAGCCGCAAAGTCTTTATCCTGTCATTTGGGTCGGACCAGGATAAATGATTGGATATTAAGGTAATATATAATAAAACAATCACTTTTTAAGGCGTAGAATCATCTTTTTAGGGTTAAAATGATTGTTTTAAAGGAATGCTGTTGTGTTTTTGGTTTTGTAAATGAATTCGACCCTGGTATAAACCTGTCCGGGTGTTTGCATATTGTCTCTTTGACTATGAATATAGAAATTTTATTCCCCGGAGAGACCAGGAGTAATAAAGTTTCATTCCATCTCTGCGCCTTTGCGCCTTTGCGAGAAATTTATCTATCGGCCGCCATCGGCGGCAATTATTTTCTCGCAGAAACGTAGAAGCCGCAAAGTTTTTATCCTGTCATTTGGGTCAGACCAGGATAAATAATTGGATATTAAGGTAATATATAATAAAACAATCACTTTTTAAGGCGTAGAATCATGTTTTTAGGGTTAAAATGATGGTTTTAAAGGACTGCTGTTGTGTTTTTGGTTTTGTAATTGTATTCTTAGCATAATGAGCCCAAAAAATGGCTTCTAAGGTCATAAAACAAGGGGGAAATATTGTTATGATGCAGATCTAATGTATTTTAGGTTGGTCCGACCCCGGTATGAGGCTGTTAAAAAATACTCGTTAAGCTGCAGCAGCCCCACTGTTAAGCGAAGTTTCAAACTACGCTTAGCGGGGAAATGAATCGTAAATATTGCTAAAACATTACGGATAAGCAGAGGTAGTGTGTATCAAAATATTTAGCAAATCGTTCTTCGGGTAAATTACCCCATTAATGAAATTACTGAGATTTATTTGGTTAAAATAGTATCTATTTATCGTCCCTTATACCGTCATTTAATCTGTCACTACCAATTAACATCCATTTCGCATTATTAATCACAGCAAAATTAAAATTTCGCATTGGATTTGTACTAAATTCTTCTTCCGGTTCTTCTGTCAATCTACCTGCAATCATTTCACTTAATTGATTGTCGAATAAGTTAGTTATACCGCCAAAATCAACACTTAAACCATCAGATGATGTTGAAACATACATATCAAAACTTTGCTTTAGTTTCTTATCGTAGGTGATGATAACACTATCAATTTTACTTTGTCGAGGCAATTTAGCAACAATTATTGCTGTCATGTTATCATTTGCACTGTTCCAAGCAGTTTCTTTATCATCATCAACTATATTAATCATATCAGTACCGACATCAGCCATATTGTATAATTCACCGTCACCAAGACAACTATTATTATCACCACTATATAGCGTGCTTTGAAGTATAGTACTATTGCTCCATAAAAAACTTCCTGATTTATCGAAACCAATGATTTTATCAGTATTCCACGCAACCGGCTCCCGCAAACATAACAAAGTATCAACCATAGTATTAATAATATAATATCCACCAATTTTTATTTCCCTATTATTGGCTAACACGACAGAATCGTATTTAATATTCTTGTTACAATACTTATTAATCCCTTCTATATGAATACTATCCATACCCTCAAAATTGGTGTTATCACTATTATGACCAAGATATTCCATAACCGGATTTACCATAATATTCTTTTCACCAGAATAAACAGTAAGTTCTGTAAGAGATTTTGAAACATCGGTTTTAAAGGTATCCGTTAAATCAATAGCATCGTAAATTACAATCAATATGTATTGTCCAAATAAACTGTCATTACTATACCTGATAATAGTATCACCAACAGATGTTGTACTGTCACCCATTGTGGATTTTTTCTGAATAATTGATTTGGTGTAATCAAAAACAATTTGTTGACGACCATCATAATCAATTGGTTGATTAGGTTTATCAGAATTTTTAGTCTCAAAATCGTTTTTCTCACAAGAAACCGAAACAAGCAATATCATTAAGAACAATAAAAATAATTTAGGTAAATTTCTCATAGTCAAAATCTTTAATGTCGTTTTAATTACCACTTCCCTTTATAAACAGATTGGAATCAACACTTTAGTTAATAACTGATTATTAATTTGATTTAGTCGTTATACGTGTTTTATTACTTAAAGTTAATTCGTATTTAAACGTTGTTATTTAATACATTAACGTCAGTGTTTGACCAACAATTCATATATCGGAAGTTTTTTTGGTATTGGAATGACAGGGGAGGATGAAGGAGTTTATATACAAAAAAGTCCCCCAACAATTGTTTGGGTAGATTGAAAGGAAAATCTGTAAGAGATTTATTTCAAAAACTCAACATATCATAGGTATCAAGCAATTTTGAAATTTGGGTCGGACCAGGATAAATAATTGGATATTAAGGTAATATATAATAAAACAATCACTTTTTAAGGCTTAAATTCATGTTTTTAGGGTTAAAATGATGGTTTTAAAGGAATGCGGTTGTGTTATTGGTTTTGTAAATGTATTCTTATCATAATGAGCCCAAAAGATGGCTTCTAAGGTCAAAAAATAAGGAGGAAATATTGTTATGATACAGATCTAATGTATTTTAGTTTGGTCCGACCCCGGTATGGGGTTAAAAATTGCTCCTTATCAATACTTTTCTTATACAGCCTGATTCTCAAACTATTTGACAAATGAATTGACTTATGGTTTATATTGAAGTAACTTTCATCCAGTAATCAAACCTTAATCTTAAAACAATGAAAACAAGTATTTTTTCATGTTTATTAGTATTAACGGGAATCTCTACTTTTGCTCAACAAATGAATATCCCCCTGGAAGGAACATGGCAAGTGGTAGGTGTTAATACACCTGAGTTTAGTGGGATTAAAATGTGGTCGAACTATCACTATACTTTTATAAACCGGTCGATCGTTGATAATAAGTTTATCTATGGTTATGGCGGGGGGACCTATACACTCGATGGGAACAGGTATGAAGAAACCATTGTATATAATAGTTGGTTAACTACCCGTGATTCGATTGGCATGAAATGGAAAATGATACTGGAAATCAGAAACGATACCCTTTTTCAAACGTATCCCGTTAATGAAAACTGGCAGATCGCAAAAAATCATATTGTTGAAAAGTATGTGAGATCGGATTATGCTAATAAGAAAGTGCATTATTTAATTCAAAAGAAATAAAAGGATTACCATCTGTATCTCATTTTTATATTGGTAATAGATGTAAAGTTTAAAAGGGGAAGTATCTGTTAACCAAAATACTTCCCAATTCTTTTTAATTCAACAATAGTCTGAAATTTGGGTCGGACCAGGATAAATAATTGGATATTAAGGTAATATATAATAAAGCAATCACTTTTTAAGGCGTAAAGTAGTGTTATAATACAGATATTTTGTATTTTAGGTTGGTCCGAACCCGATACCTAATTTGGATCTTTGTGAAATTGAGGGTATGTTCACACTATCTATATCTTATTTAATTTAAAAGAATTCTAAATTAACCAAAATCCAATTCAATGAGTAGATCAATAGCAGATTATAAAAAGAGATTCAATACTGACTTCCTAAAGTCAAAGAATCTCATTGAGGAATTGATCAAATTAGGAGAAAACATTCCTGATAAAATTAAAACAAGACAAGAATTTCAAGATTCTTTCGAAACCTTTGATCAAAAAGCAAATCAACTGTTTAATATACTTTCTACCGTATTAAAAACAATGAAAGAAATGGAGAACAGTATCATTCGAAACATAAACTAATAATAACTAATTACGAATCCTGTCATTCAGACTCCAGCCTGAATTAAAGGAATACATATATTCATTTATCTATATAAGAAGGCACAGCCTGCTATTATAGGCCCGAATCAGGCAGGACCTAAGCCGAACCCGGAGGAGTCACCTGCTTCACTCAGTGGGGAGCCTGTTCGTCAAAATGCTACATAATAACTTGACATTGAGGACTTAATTTAGTAAATTAGGTACTACTTTCCCATCTTATGATTTGTGATTTAGTTTTCAGTTTCTCAGGCAAAATTAGTTTAATCATCAGATAATTAATTAAAACCATGCAGGAGGGCTAGTCATGACCGAACCATTGATTGAATTTGATCCAAAAGCACCAAGCACTATTATTAGGTTTGATGCGCCATTACCATCCTTTTTTGAAGGCAGGAGTATTATTGACTTGAAAATTCCCGAGGAAGATTGGGGTGAGTGGTATACCCCTTTCAGAGGTGCTAATAGGGTACAGGATTTTGCTTCGTTGCAGAACATAGCTGAATCAAGGGCTGTGAGAGGACAAAAAGCTAAACGGTTAATTGGCCTCCTCGCTGATGAGGCAAAGTTAACTCCACATCAACGAATGGTGGCTCAGCTCGGTAACCAGGCAGAAATTATTGTACCCAGGGAATACGCTGGAATGCTTGGAGAGACCCCGCCGGCTAAAGGTGACCTGACTATTTTGGCGGAAAAGTTGAACAGCATCAAATTACCTGAGGGTAAACAAATGTGGATGACCAAAACCATGACAGGTAAGTTCAAGATGAACCTAGTGGAGGCGCATCCGATAACAGTTGATCCGAGGATTGTAATTATTGAGCGATACAGGCTGGAAAATTATCTTGGAAATTATGGCATGGGTAAAACCATATCTTCATTTTACATTCACCCAAAGTCGAAAGTCAATTTGACGATCAAATCATGGAAAACTGTCCGGGAATCCTATGAAGAAGCATCTTCGATTTTTGACTCTTTAACAGAAAAGGCATCTTCAAGTTTTCAGAATAACTTCACTTCGGAACGAAGCAGATCATCCAGAGAAACGGAGAATTCTTCGTATTATGCCAGTGTATCAGGTGAGGCCGGTTTTTTAGGTATTGGCAGTGTAGAAGCCAAAGCTGGGGTTAAAGGAAGTTCCAGCTCAACACGTGAGGAATTCGGTAGGAACGTGCAAAACACAATAAGCTCTCATGCCAGTGAATCATCGGCTAAACGAGAGATGCAGCATAACGTAACTACTACGGAGCAGATGGAAGCTGGGGAAGAAGAAGTAATATCAAGGGAGATAACGAACCTTAATGCAGGCCACGTATTGAATTTCTTTGTCAGGGAACTGAACCAGGAATACCATTCGGTACTTGTGCTGAAGGATGTTCGTATATGTTTCATAGCCGGGATAAAAACGTTTTATGAAGAAGTTCCCTTATACAATCTCGATGAAATACTGAAAACTTACCTAAAGGATGATGCGGATCTGATCAGACGGTACAGGGAATATATACTGAAGGAATACACGCATATTAAAGATTATTCGGGTGTTCGGAAATCCCTGATCGATATACGAAGGTATGATAATGATCAAGTCTCTTTCAATGACCTTATCATGAGTATTAACAGGTATAATCCAAATACTCATTATATTCACATAAAATCTGAAGAGAATGGTATTGGCAAAATGTTAGGAGATAGGGATAACGGGAAAGAAATCACGGTTGAGGGCATACCTGTTGCGGTCAAAACAGTTACCATGAAAACTGACGGTGCTGTATGCTGTGCCTTGATGGATCCGGCCCTTGCCTTGGACGAGTTTGCCATTAGCAATCGTGATCTGACAAAGAAGAAACGGGAAGAGGAAGTTGAACTGATTGAAGAAGAAGTCAAAAAGCAGGAACTGGCCCGGAGACTAATTGAGACAGGAACACCTGAAAAAGTTGAAAATTTCGTCAAAATCTACAGTTCGATGGCCGAGACAAATGATGGACACGAGGAATAATACTTCCCGGAAGAAAAGGTGCTCCTTCTTTTATGAATTACATTATCAGAAAGAAGCCCATGGACCTGTTTCATTACAAAGGTAGTAGTAGGTTTCTGGCGGATTACCTTCGGTGATCACGGTATTGGGGTGTCCCATCAACAAAATCCCTGGGCCTGCGGCCTACGGTCTTTTTTATTTTTCGCTTCACTGCAAACAAAAGTTTGCGTGAATCTCAAATAAAAAATCCCTACCCGCTATCGCGGGCAAGGATTTTATTGAGGTTTTTGGCGGATTACCTCCGGTGATCACGGTTTTGGTTGGTCCTATCAATAAAATCCTTGAGCCTGGCGGCTTACGGTCTTTTCTGTTTTCCTGCAGCTACAAACTGCCGTTTGTGCTTCCGGAAAACAAAAAATCCCTACCCGCTATCGCGGGCAAGGATTTTATTGAGGTTTCTGGCGGATTACCTCTGGTGATCACGGTTTTGGTTGTCCTATCAATAAAATCCTTGAGCCTGGCGGCTTACGGTCTTTTCTGTTTTCCTGCAGCTACAAACTGCCGTTTGAGCTTCCGGAAAACAAAAAATCCCTACCCGCTAATTGCGGGCAAGGATTTTATTGAGGTCTCTGGCGGATTTGAACCGCCGTAAACGGTTTTGCAGACCGCTGCCTAACCACTCGGCCAAGAGACCAGGTTCGTGAAATGCAAAAATAAGAAAAAATTCCAATTCTGATGCTGCGGGAAGATTCTGCGGGAAGAGGCCGTCAGGGCGCAAAATTTAGCTGATCTTCCTTGAGAAACCCATCGGCTATTACCGTTTCTTTCAGATTGGCCTTGTCCACCGGAACGGTTTTCAGCAACACGGCAGGAATGTCCCTGGTGCCATTGCTGACCATATTGGTCGCATTGGTTATCGGTTCCTTCTTTGCCAGCTTTACGGCGGTTTGTGCTGCTTCCTTCGCCAGATTGCGGATGGATTTATAAACCGTCATGCTTTGCTTTCCATTGAGAATGTTTTGACAACCCCCGACGTGACGCATCCTGTCCGGTAATCACCATATCAATGCTGTCCTGCACCATTTCGAGGGCCATGATGGATCCGCCGGCCAGTTCATCATTGGCAGCCAGTATGGCATCAATCTTTTCTTTGTTGGTTTCCAGAAATGCCTGCATTTCGTTATAGGCATCAATGGAATTCCAGGTGGCCAGATGCTTTTCAAACACTATTTTGATGTCACCCCTGTCCACATAAGGCTTCAGTACCTCCAGCTGTCCCTGCATAAAAAGCAGGGAATTGAAATCGGAGGTTGGCCCGCCCAGCAATATGTAATTGCCCCTGGGACTAAGATTCACTGCGTATTGTGCCTGCTGCCTGCCAACATCTTCGTTGAAAAACGAGAAGTAGTAATCCACTTCGGCATTTTTAAGCATACGCTCATAGGCAATCACCGTGATGCCTGCCTGGTGCGCTTCATCAACTATGGCTGCCCAGTTATCGGCAACGGTCGGGAAAATTATCAGAACCTGTATACCCGATGCAATCAGCTTTTTAACCTGTTCAACCTGTTGATTCGCATCACCATAAGCATATTCAAAGAGTACTTCAGCGCCAAGGGAAGTGGCTTCATCCTGAAAGATCTGCGGCTCCTGACTCCAACGGTCAGACGAGAAGTCACCAACACTAAAGCCAATCTTGATGGGATCCTTGGCACATGCAGTTACCAGTAAAATCATCAGCAGCGATAAGATCATGGGCATTTTATTCATGGCAGTTGTCTTTTTTGGATATTATACTCTAATTTAAGAGTATTTGCAGAAGAATATGCGAATTACCGAAAAGAATTACTAACATCCGGACATTTTGGGATAAAATCATTTATGGATTCAACTAATATAATTTTCTTACCTTTCGCGGCCAAAGAATTATAAGCATGAATGCTATTATCGTCGGGACTATCTACATTGTCGGGCCGGTGCTGCTTTTATACGGATGCAAGAAATCGGACTGGCTGAATAAATTTGGAGCCGTGGGATTGGCGTATGTACTCGGTATTGTATTGGGCAATATCGGACTTATAAAACCTGACATGAAAGGGCTGCAGGACAATTTAACCTCGGTCACCATAGCCCTTGCCCTGCCGCTTTTGTTGTTTTCCATCAATATCAGGCAATGGTCGCGGCTGGCACTGAAAACAGGGTTGGCGATACTTCTGGGCATTCTTTCCGTTATGCTGATCATTGCCATCGGGCATTTTTTTCTGCGCGACAAAATAGCTGAGGCCTGGAAGGTTGCCGGCCTCATGGTTGGGGTGTACATCGGGGCCACCGCCAATATGGCAGCTATCATGAAAGCCCTGAATGTGGATCCTGAAACTTTCGTCCTCGTCAATGCCTATGATATCCTGATCTGCATCGCCTATTTCTTTTTCCTGATCACCAAGGCACAGCCGTGGATCGGTAAAATCCTGCCTCCTTTTAAATCCCTCGAATCTCAGGTGCACCTGGACAACGAAGTGGATGATTTTGACGGTTGGGATGCCTACAGGGGTATACATAAAAAGAATGTGATAGTGCCCCTGCTTCTGGCCCTGTTGCTATCCGGCGCCATTGTCGGGATCTCCTTCTTCCTGAAGAGCTTCTTTCCTGCCAACTTTCAGACGGCAGGCATCATATTGTGCATTACGGCCATTTCCATTCTGATGTCACTGATCCCGGCCGTGAACAAGATCAGGAAGACTTTTCAAAGCGGAATGTATCTGATCGTGATCTTTTGCATCGTAGTTGGTTCCATGGCCGATTTCAGCATCTTTACCACCAAATCGCTTTACCTGGCTGCTTTTATTGCCGTGGTGATATTGGGTTCCCTGTTCTTTCAGATCCTGTTTTCCAAACTGTTCAAAATCGATACCGATACCACCATTATTGCTTCCACGGCCTTTATTTTTTCAGCGCCTTTTGTGCCCACCGTGGCAAATGCCCTCCGGAACAAGGAGATCATACTCTCGGGCATCACCATTGGCATTATCGGGTATGCTACCGGAAATTTTCTGGGGATCACGCTGGCGTATTTCTTAAAGTAAAGTGATTTTCATTGCAACGGAAGGGGAGACAAGTTGGTTTCTCGCAGAGACGCAAAGACGCTAAGATACTAAGGCGCTACTAATTAACGATCCGGGGATTCCGGGATATTATAATCCTATTGGTTTAAATTGACTTGTTTTCTTTTGCGTCTTTGCGCCTCTGCGAGAAATAAATTTTATCAGCTATTGCCTGTTAAGCATCGGCCTATGTCAGCGTGAGTTATTAACCTTTTATTCTCTCTCAAATTTCTTCAAGCACCTTGGACACAGGCAATCCTTATACGTATTCATGATGATCTTCATCTCCCTGCTGTGAATCCTGACTTTCTCGCACCAGCAGTCATGATCACCCTGGCAGGTGAAGAACCGGCCACAGGCGGGACAACGCTTCAGGGTACTTTTTGCCTTCATCACCGGGTAAGTACCACACTAAATTTTTCCATGGATCCTCCAATCGTCGGGTTCAGCTTGGAAACAGTGGCCTTCACCAGGGTGATCCTGTCGGATGCGGTATAAACCGCCTGAATAATTCTCAAAGCCAGATGTTCGAGAAACCGGGAAGGCTTTTCCATTTCAGCTTTCACCAGCTCATAAATTTTACTGTAATCCACCGCATCTTCCAAAAGATCGGTTTCCGCTGCCGTGCTCAAATCGGTATCAATTTCCAGATCGACCCTGAAGCGACCCCCAATGGTTCGTTCTTCTTCATAATGGCCATGGAAAGCATAAAACTCCATGTTTTCAAGTACAAGCTGACCCATAAGATTTCTTAAATGAAGCCGAAGTGTTTTGTTTCAGAACAAATTCGATAATCCCTGCAAAAATAATCTTTTATCTGCGGATATATCGGTAGTCATTATTTTTTACATTTGCTGACTTCGGGCAACATGCTGCCTGGTAATCTTACATCCATGGAAAACACAGAGAACAATAAAGCATTGAATTTTATCGAGGAAATTGTGGAGGAGGATCTCCGGAACGGGAAAAACGGAGGCCGGGTACATACGCGATTTCCACCGGAACCCAACGGATATCTGCACATCGGCCATGCCAAGGCCATTTGTCTGAGTTTTGGCATTGCACAAAAATATCATGGGAAATGCAATCTGCGTTTTGATGACACCAATCCCGTGACCGAAGATGTTGAATATGTTGACTCGATCCGGGAAGACATCCAATGGCTGGGATTTAACTGGGAAGGTGAGGCACATTATGCTTCAGATTACTTCGATCAGCTGTTCGAATGGGCTGTGATGCTTGTCCGGATGGGCAAAGCCTATGTGGATGAAACCAGTGCGGAAGAGATCTCTGCTGATCGCGGGGTGCCTACCCAGCCCGGCAGGGAAAGTGCCTTTCGGAACCGTACTGTGGAAGAAAACCTGGACCTCTTCCTGCGAATGAAAAACGGTGATTTTCCTGACGGCACCAGGGTGCTGCGCGCAAAAATTGATATGACCTCACCGAACATGCACATGCGCGATCCGGTACTGTATCGGATAAAACATGCGCATCATCACCGTACGGGCGACAAATGGTGCATTTACCCCATGTACGACTGGGCACACGGACAGTCGGATTATATCGAAGGAATTACACACTCCCTTTGCACCCTCGAGTTTGAGGTCCACAGGCCTTTGTACGACTGGTGTCTCGACCAGATTGCCGATGGCAGCTACAGACCCCGGCAGATCGAATTCGCCAGACTGAACCTGAATTATACCATCATGAGCAAACGGCGGTTGCTGCAGCTTGTGAATGAAGGATATGTAAGCGGTTGGGATGATCCCCGGATGCCTACCATTTGCGGCCTGAGGAGAAGAGGATACACCCCCGAATCGCTCAGAAATTTTGCCGAAGCGGTTGGGATCGCCAAACGGGAGAATGTTATTGAGCTGACCTTCCTGGAGCATTGTTTGCGGGAACACCTGAACAAGGTGTCGAGACGGGTGATGGTCGTTTCCAATCCGGTAAAGGTGTTGATTGAAAATTATCCCGAAGGACAGGTGGAGGTCATGCAGGCCGAGAACAATCCTGAAGATGAAAGCGCGGGAATCCGCGATATGCCTTTTTCACGGGAGCTCTTTATTGAACGGGATGATTTCATGGAAGATCCGCCCAAAAAGTTCTTCCGGCTTTCACCCGGTAATGAGGTACGGTTGAAAAACGGCTATATTATCCAATGTACCGGTGTGGATAAGGATCCTGTTACCGGTGAGATCAAACAGATCAGGTGCACCTACGATCCGCTGACCCGCAGTGGTCTGGAAGGGGCAAATCGGAAGGTTAAAGCTACCATCCACTGGGTATCGGCTTCCCAGGCTCTGGACATTGAAGTAAGGCTGTATGACAGGCTTTTCAGTACACCTGATCCCGATGTGGTGGAGGAGGGAAAAGACTGGAAATCGAACCTGAATCCCGCCTCGCTCACCACCATTATTGCCAAGGCAGAGCCCGCTCTGGCCCGTGCAAAAGCCGGAGAAAAGTACCAGTTTCAGCGGACCGGGTATTTTTGTGTGGATAAGGATTCCACCGAAGCAAAGCTCATTTTTAACCGGACGGTGACGCTGAAGGATGATTGGGCGAAGATTGCGGGGAGAGTATAAGAGGGACAAGGGACAAGGGACAAGGGACGAGGAAGAAGGAAGAAGGAAGAAGGGAAGAAGGAAGAAGGAAGGACAAGGGACAAGGGACAAGGGACAAGGGACAAGGGACAAGGGACTAGGAAGAGGGAAGGGACAAGGGACGAGGAAGAAGGAGAGAAGGGACTAGGAAGAAGGGACAAGGGACGAGGAAAATTCCATGAAATAACATTATTTTAGTAAGTAATTATTTATTAGTTAATTTAATAATGTTAATGAAATGGAAACACATAAGAATTTATTAGTCTGGCAAAAAAGCATCGCATTCGTAACATCAATCTATAATCTTACAAAGAATTTCCCCAAGGAAGAATTATATTGCATTGTAAGCCAGATTAGAAGGGCCGCCGTTTCTATCCCTTCAAATATGGCTGAAGGATGTGCAAGAAAAAGCACAAAAGAATATGTACAATTCTTATATGTGTCCCTGGGTTCCGCAGCTGAATTGGAAACCCAATTGATTATATCGATGAATCTGGGCTTTATTGACAATGACAATGCCCATCAGATACACGTTGAACTAGAGGAAATCATCAGGATGCTTACTGGTTTGATAAAGTCGTTATCCAATCGATAACTTCTACTCGTCCCTCGTCCCTATTCTTCCTCGTCCCTTGTCCCTCGTCCCTTGTCCCTATTTTCTCCTCTTTACATACTTAATGAACCGAATATTTTGAAATCAACAATATCCTTTTTACTTTTGCCTCTCTTTTTAAAAAATTGAATACTGCCCTTTAGTGTAATTGGTTAACACGTCTGACTCTGGATCAGAAGAGTCTAGGTTCGAGTCCTAGAAGGGCAACATGGATTATCAACCACCTGCATGGTTCACGCCGGGCAGGTGGTTTTTGCTTTTGTATGCGATTTGTCTGCAAACATCAAAAATGCTGCCTCCCAAAGTCTTATTAATGAATATTTTTCAGTAGGATTCAATATTGGTCAAAATTCATTTGACTTCGGGTCTGCATTGTTGTAAATTTAATTTCCCTTCCCTGACCTGTGGTCAATTTGCGTCCAAGTATTTAACTAAATCCAACGCCTATGAAAGTACTTAAAACTTTTACAGTTTTATGCCTTATTTTAATCTTCCCGGTTAATATTGTTTATTCTCAATGCGATAAAGGAACACAGCATTTTTATCATGAATTCACCCCGGCTGAAGTACCTTGTCTGGCAGAAACCGTATCCGGAGTTTTTACGGAGTTGCAGACCTTCAGTGATTTTGCGTGCCATGTAATGGTGCGGTGGGGAATAGCTACAGGAAAGATGAGTGGGGAAGAATACATGGTTTACAATGGTAATGGAGTACTGGTTCTTGATGGCGGTGTTACTAAATTTGAATGCAGATAGTAAGAATGACTTCACAAACCCTAAAAAACTTATTATGAAGAAATGGAACCTTATTTTAGCCTGCTTCCTATTCTTGATGACCTTACTTATTTGTTGTGAAAAGGATGATGATTCCAAGGAGGAAGCCAAATCAAAAGTTACCTGTACGGCCAGTTGCAGTTCAATGACCTGGACAATTGCGGGACAGACCGGAACAACCACCAGGAATGAAGATTGCACAAACCAATGGATTGGCAATAATTATATCCAGACCTGCAATGGTACCATTACCTATGAAAACACTAACAAAACATATACTTTTCATGTAGTATATGATTGGATCGACTGTGACATTACCATAAATGTAAGTGGTGTCGGCAGTTGTACCGACAAAGTAAAATCCACCAAATCAGCTCCTTGCGATTGTTTGGAACCTTTGCCTGATGAGCCTGCTGTAATTGTCTATAAAGAATAATACGGTAGGAATGCCATGAATACCTTGTAATTTTTGACAGGCCCTGATGGTGATGTAAAGAATTTGCAGATCATTCTGAAGCGTGCGATCCTGATGTTGTGACATCCATAAATGTTCAGTAGCTTTGTCAGGCGGAATGAATTTCACAAGAGAAGCCTATGAATTTCCAGGGTCTGAGATTACCATTATTCATCGCCTTATTGTACGGATTGCCCATGCCGGGCATGTCACAGGAAATCAACATCACTGCCAGCAATTACGATGTCAACAGCAGTTCAACCCTGCTGCACCGAATTACCGGGCATGACCGTGACTATTATTATGTTTGCAAATACTACGGGAACCTGTTTTATCTGGAAAAACTGGATCATAACCTGAATCTTCTCATCAAAGAACCCATCAGGATTGCTGCAGGATTACAAACCTATACCCTCGAAACGGTGGTCCATTTTTATGATGAGCTCTATGTCTTTCTCTCACGAACCAGGCTGACGGATGTTACACTGTATTACCAGAAGATCAACAAAAACAATCTCCTTCCCTCTACAGGTCTTATCGAGCTCACTACCGTGAAATGCATCAAGGGCGCCTGGGCCGATTTTCACTTTGCACTTTCACGACATGAAACAAAGTTGCTGGTGGCCTGCCGGACAAAACTGGCCTGGTCAGGTGCCCAATTCAATGAATATTATGTGTTTGGAGAGAACCTCAACCTGGTGTGGGGGAAGAAGGATACTTACGAATTCAACGGGCAGGGGCCAAGGGACAACAAGTATATTGTGGATGAAACCGGCAATGTTTCCATCCTGAGCCTTGTGAAAAGAGAATCGATCCTTTCCCTTATCCGGGTGGTAAAAAACCTGTATACGATTTATCGCTATACCCGGGATGGTGAAAGTTATGATGAGTATGCGGTAACACTAACGGACAGGTATATCCGGGATGTCAGGATCGTGGGAGGTGAAAATGGCGAACTGATCTGCGCGGGACTCTACTCGGAAATATTCAATGAAGGTGTCCGGGGAACTTTTTTCTTCAAAATAGATCCTTTGACAAACAGAAGATACGATGAGTACCTGAACGAATTTGACAATGCCGTACTCGCGCAGCTCGCTGAAATGAAGGAAACGATGCTGAAGAATGTGGAGCCGATCAAGTACAATATCACCGATATGGTGTTGCGCCAAAGCGGTAAGGTGATCATTATTGCAGAACAAGTGCTCAATCAACCCTATGATACTTACAACAACCTTATTGTCACCTGTTATGATGTCGATGGAAAGGTTTACTGGACCAGGATTATCGAAAAGAATCAGAATTTCAGTCAAAAATTTGTCGTGGGAGCTGATATTGAACTGAGTGAGTACAGGAATTTTGTCAGGGAAACCGGATTTCTCAGTGAGTATTTTGAGAATTACTGTTCCTATGCGCTGATGGCTCCTCTGGATAAAGACGGCATCATTATTTTCTTTAACGATGACGTCAGAAATATGGACCAGGAGGCCAAAAAAAGAAATTTCAAGCATCCAAAAAAATCGTATATCCTGGCCATCTCGATCGATGAATTTGGCAGCATTTCCAGAAGACCTTTGACAGCCTGGAGGAAAAAGGCATCCTTTCCGGAACCGATCAGATTTTATGATACCCGTTTTAATACCATTGTTATTCCTGCTTTCCGGTACCGTAAATTCAATTATTACAAGATAACGGCAAATTTTTAGGTTCACCGGCTGCTAAAAGACCTTGCCATTTCTTCTTTATCCATCTGTTTTCCTGAGTGCAGATAATATTTCCATGGATATTTCTTCAATGGGTTTATTGGTGATATCTACTTTGGTCCACCTGTTTTGGCGTCTGTAAATGGTGTTCGCATACTCCAATTCTTTCATGATATAGGTAGGTCGTGCATATTCCCCCAGGTTCCCGCCAAGATGTTTTTCCCGGACTTTTCTTAGTTCGGCCAGATGATTCGGGAAGGTTGTCAGGCAGAATACTCTTTCGGGCGGTATGGTGAAAAGGATGTCAGGAGGGTCTATTCCCAGTACAATGGGAATGTTGGCCACCAGCCAGCCTTTATGGGCCAGATAAATACTTACGGGTGTTTTAACGGTTCTGGACACTCCCAGAATGACGATCTCAGCTTTGTCCAGTTCTTCAACACGTTGTCCGTCATCGTGCCGCAAGGTGTATTCCACCGCTTCGATCCGTTTGAAGTAGGACTTATTCATTTCATAATAAAGTCCGGGCTTTTCTGCCGGCAAATACGAGAAATGATGTGAGAAATGCGCCAGCAGCGGTCCCATCAGATCAATGGCTTCCACATCATAGGAACGGCACTGGGAGTTTATCATATCCCGCAGCTTTTTGGACACTACGGTAAATATTATCAGACCCTTGGACCTGCTGGCATCCTGGATGATTTCCAGGATCTTTTGTTCGGTACTAACATGGGCATGAATGACTGTCTGAACCTTGCTGTCCTCAAATTGCATCAATGCTGCGTTCATTACCTGTTCCGCGGTCCGTCCGGTCCCGTCCGAAATGATGTACACCTGCTCTATCATACGATCTGGATTTGGATTAATGTAAATATACGACAATTGTTTTTTAGGCGGATGTTTCTTAGCTTTGGTTATCACGAAACGTTCATCGATTATGAAATCACCCTGCCCAATCATCCTGTTGATTGTCGGTGTCATCATTTGTACCGGTCCTTACGCATTTTCGCAGAAAATAGAGGTTTCTGCCAGCCGCAGTCAGGTATTTTTTACTACCGCCATCATGCACAAGGTCTTTGGGCACGACGCCAACCATTACTATGTGATCAAGTTTCACAGCAACCAGTATTACCTGGAGAAACTTGATGCCGATCTTAATCCTTTGCTGGAAAAGCCCATCAAGCTTTTTCAAGGGGTCAAAACCTATGAACTGGAATATGTGGTTCATTTCTACCAGGAGCTTTACATTTTCTTTTCCAGGACCCGGCTCAACGATATTACACTCTATTACCAAAAGATTGACAAGACCAACCTGACGCCCGTTACTGAACCCATTGAAGTGGTTACGGTGAAAACCATCAAGGGAGCGTGGGCCGATTTTCATTTTGCCCTGTCGCGGAATCAGACCAAATTGCTGGTAGCTGCCCGTACCAAGCTTAAATGGTTTGACAAGGCACAATTCAATGAATATTTTGTGTTCGGAGAAAATCTCAGCCTGGTATGGCGGCGCGATGATTCCTTCGAATTCCGGGGCGCCGGACCGCGGGATAACCGTTACCTGGTGGATGAAATGGGCAATGTATCCATCATGAGCCTGGTGAAGGAGGAATGGCTCCTGTCCCTGATCAGGAAAGTGAAGAATCTTTATACCATTTACCGATATACCAATGAAGGGAAGGATTTTAACAAGTATGATATAACCCTGCCAAAAATGTACATCCGTGGATTGCGCATGATCGGGGGCGATCAGGGTGAACTGATCTGTGCAGGATTCTATTCCGAGGAATTCAAGATCGGCATCCGGGGGACTTTCTTCTTTACCATTGATCCCGTTTCAGGGCGCATTTATGAAAGGGTGTTAAATCCGTTTGACGATGCCCTGATGGCTCAACTGGTCGCCTCGGAGGAGGTCATGATGAAAAGCGGGGAACTGATCAACTACAATATCACCGATATGGTCCTGCGCAACCAGGGTAAGATCATCATCGTAGCTGAGCAGGTTTATCACCAGCCGTATGACACTTACAACAACCTGATCGTTACCTGTTACGATATCAGCGGACAGGTATACTGGACCCGGCTGGTGGAGAAAAACCAGGATTACCATTTTAGGATGGTCGACAGCACGATGGTGGAAATGGAGGATTATCGCGACTTTGTTATGGAAACCGGATACCTCAACCGTGAGCTGGAGAATTTCTGCTCCTATGCCTTGCTGGCGCCGCTGGACAGGAGCGAGATCATCCTTTTTTTCAACGATGACAAGCGGAACCTCGATCCGGCAGAGCGGAAAAGAGCGTTCAGCAATCCCAAAAGATCATACCTCCTGGCCGTTACCCTCGATGAATTCGGCAACATGTCGAGAAAGCCCCTGGCAGAATGGCAGAGAAAGGCGTACTTCCCCGAACCCATCAGGTTTTACGACACGCTGTATGAAACCATTGTGATCCCGGCATTCCGGAACCGCAAATTCAATTATTACAAGATAACGGCTGACTTTTAGGTTCCCCGGCCGGCCACAGTGCTCACAATTCTTTCAGCATCCAGATGTTGCAAAAATAGTGCCCGGAATTTCCCAACGGTCCTGTTAAACGTTTGAATCCGGCTCTTTCATAAAGCGTCAATGCTTTATCAAGCTCGGGAAGAGATTCCAGGTACAGGTGTTGGTAACCAAGTTTCCGGGCCGAATCAAATGACATTTCCATTAACTGTTTGCCAATTCCCCTGCCTCTTGCCGCGTGAAGTACATACAATCTTACCAGTTCGGCGCAATCGGCCGGCAAACCTTTGGTAGGATAAATTCCGCCACCTCCCAGGATGGCACCCTCTTCTTCCGCAATCCAGTAGGCAGAAGAAGGATTCCTGAACAGGGTGTACAGGTCATCGGTGGTAGGGTCGGCAAAAGCTGTCCCCGGCCTGTCAATGTTGAATTCCCGTAAAACACCGCGGATAAGCCCGGCCAATTCCCGGTTGTCTTTTTCTTCGATGGGTCTGTATCTTACCATTTGATTTTATCAGCTTTACAGTGATTCCCCGGAGATACGAAGATAAGTACTTATGAAGTAAAATGTTCCTGCAAGTGACGGTTTCAAAATATTATGTATCTTGAGCTTTTCAATTGCCATGCAGAAACTTCTGTCACTTCCGGAAAACCTGGTATCGGGCTTCCATGAGCTCACCGGTTATGATCCTCAAAGTTGGTTTGTTTTATCCGACCCAAAGCATGCCAGGCTGGGCTCGGGCGGAGGAACCGCCTGGTTACTGGCCGGGCATAAAAATTACGGGGGAGTGGATTCCCTGGCGGAGTATCTTCCTGCCGACAAGAAAATTATCATTCATGCAGGGGGTCAAAGCCGGCGGTTACCAGCCTATGGTCCTTCGGGAAAGATACTGACACCCATTCCGGTATTCCGCTGGAGCCACGGACAACGGCTCGACCAGACACTCCTTGATTTGCAGATGCCGTTGTATGAGAAGATCATGGATGTTTCCGCTACCGGTCAGAATACCCTGATCGCCAGCGGCGACGTTTTAATTCAATCACCCGAGGTGCCTTTTGAATTGCCCGTGGCCGATGTGGTTTGCTTTGGCATATGGGTGGAACCGCATCTTGCCTCCCATCACGGTGTATTTTTTATGCCGCGCAACAATCCGCAGCAGCTTGATTTCATGCTGCAGAAGCCCGATCATGTGAAGATTGAAGGCCTTGCCGGTTCTCACCTGTTTATGATGGACATCGGGATCTGGGTCCTCAGTGACCGGGCCGTTGCATTGCTGATGGAAAAATGCGGCTGGACCGGCAATGGTTTTAAGAATAGGATTCCTGAATACTATGATCTGTACAGCACATTCGGCATATGCCTCGGTGAGAATCCTTCCGGAACCGATGCAGAGATCAGCAAACTGACAGCCACCGTGGTGCCCATGAACCATGGAGAGTTTTATCATTATGGCACATCGCGCGAGCTGATCACCTCCTCAGAGAAAATTCAGAACAGGGTGCAGGATCAGCGTAACATATCGCATTTCCGTGTTAAAGCCCATCCTTCCATCTTTGTTCAAAATGCTTACACGGCCATAAAATGGGATCACCAGCATCACCACATCTGGATTGAAAACAGTCACGTTCCTGCTACATGGACACTGAATCACGACCATGTGATCACAGGTGTTCCCGTGAACGATTGGGACCTTGAACTGGCTCCCGGATTATGTATTGACATCATCCCGGCAGGGGAGGAAGAATATTGCATCCGCCCTTACTGCATGGACGATACTTTCCGGGGCAATATCGGGGATAAAAGCACCTTGTGGATGAACCGATCCCTGCAGCAATGGTTAAAAGAAAGGGGCATTTCCCTGGAGGAGGCCGGAATGGATGGCTCATCGGATATTCAATCCGCCCCTTTGTTTCCTGTGGTCAGGAGCACTGACCTGTCGGCTTCCCTTATAACATGGTATTGGGATCCGGCACCGTGCAACCGATCATAAAATTCAATGGTTGACCTCACGGCGGTTGTCTGCCGATGAAATCAACGCCGAGGTTAACCTGAACCGTTTGTTCAGGCAGCGCGGATCCTTCAGGCATCAAAACCTGAAAGGACTGGCAGCTAATTACAAACACAGTGTGCTTTACCAGGCTGATCTGAAACATGCTGCCCGCCTCTATGCTCAGGCTGACGGGGAAGTACCGGCAAGTTTGCCTGAATCGGATCCTGCCATGCTCCGGTTCAGAAATCATATGTTCCGGTCGGAGATCATGAAGCTGAGAGGAATTGACGGAACATCTGAAGAGGCAAAGGCCTTCAGCGTTCTCCGGGACACCATCGTCCATTCGATTACTTTGCAATCGGTTCCCCGGCTCCATGTATATTCCGATCAGATCGTGTGGGGAAGAAGCCCGGCCAGGCTGGATCTTGCGGGAGGGTGGACGGATACGCCTCCCTATTGTCTGCAATATGGCGGCAGCGTGCTGAATGTAGCCATTGAATTAAACGGTCAGCCGCCTATACAGGTGTTCATCCGTTTGAGTGAAGAGAAGAAAATAACCTTGCGTTCTATCGATAACGGAGTATCGGAGATCGTTTCCAGCTATGACGATCTGCGGATCCATCACCTGGTGGGTTCGGTATTCTCCATTCCAAAAACTGCCTTATGCCTGGCAGGATTTCATCCTGATTTCTGCGGCATGCATTATGCCTCACTGGAGGAGCAACTGAGCGATTTTGGAGGGGGTTTTGAGATTTCATTGCTGGCCGCCATTCCCAAAGGATCTGGCCTGGGCACCAGTTCCATTCTGGCGGCTACTGTGCTGGGATCTATTTCTGATTTTTGTGCCCTGCATTGGGACCATCAGGCCATCTGTCACCGTACCCTGATCCTGGAGCAGCTATTAACCACGGGAGGAGGATGGCAGGACCAATACGGAGGGGTACTTCCGGGGATCAAATTGCTTGAATCGGACCCCGGATCCCAGGAAAAGATCAATGTGCGTTGGATGCCGGATCGCCTTTTTACCCAGCCCGAATTTAAGGACTGCTGGTTGCTGTATTATATCGGGGTAACCCGGGTTGCCAAAAACATACTGGCTGAAATTGTACGCGGAATGTTTCTGAATGAGGGCCACCGGTTGCGGATTCTGGAGGAGATCAGACAGCATACCTATCATCTGGCCGAAGGCATCCAGCGTTCCGATTTCGGATTTACCGGTCAAATGCTGGCACATTCCTGGAAACTCAACAACGCTCTTGACAGTGGCACCAATACGCCGGAGGTTCAGCAAGTTATTGATCTGATCGGGGATCTGGCAGTCGGCTTTAAGCTGGCGGGAGCAGGAGGTGGAGGATATATGCTGATATGTGCCAAAGATCCCGGTGCAGCGGCCAGGATAAGATCGGTCCTCACACAAAACCCCCTGAATGCCAGGGCCCGGTTTGTAAAGATGGATGTAAGCCAGACGGGATTTCAGGCGTCGAGGTCGTGAAGGAGTAATAATAATTAATAATTGAAGCGAATTAAGCGTTGAAATGGTTCGTAAAACCCCGGTTACCGCTTTCCGCTTCCAATCCCTCCCAGCCAAAGCAAACCGTCCAAAATCAGCCGGTCCTGTATTTCATTGCCGAAGGTAAATGACAATTCCCTGTTTGACTGGTGTTCAAAATCAAGATCATTATGGCCCATGTTGACATAAAGCATGTGAAAGTTTTTGTTTGTCCATGCCACAGGGTAATAACCGTTATGCCATATTTCGTGTAATTTGGGACCGGTACCGAGCGGAAAGCTGGTTGAATCAATGGATAAGAGAATATCAATATCGGGATTATCCCGTAAATCATTTTTCCAGCTGTACCATTCATTGGGAGATGCCTTGAATGTTTCAGGAAGATTGACCGTAGATGGATGTGATCGATCTTCTATACGAAGGATGGCGGAGGTGGGTCGCCAGGTATTGCCTTTGTATTCCCCCGATCCCAGGAAGGTGTTGTGATACCAGTCCCAGTCCTGCGGGAAATCTGAGGGAGTAAGCGCAAATCCGGCAAAGTGAAATCCCATCCAGGCTCCTCCGTTTTCCATATAGGTCCTGAAGGCAGCCCTTTGACCGGCAGAATCGGGTCTTACATCCAGGAAGATCACCACCTGATAACCGGACAAAAAATCAGCATTCAGGTTATTCCAGTTGTTGGTAGAGTCGTATGTAAATCCATGGATTTCCGCTTTTTTGGCGAACCAGCGGTTGGCTTCGTACACGAAGCTCATGTGCGCCTGCTCGGTCTCGGCGCTGTGAAAAGCAATAACATGAAATACCGGGGCAGGCTGCCGGGCATTGATCACTGTATTCAAAGAAACCAGAAGGATAGTGATAAAGAATGCCAGCGGGAACCTGTTTTGGATCTTCATGTCGGGTATCATTTAAACTATTTCAAAAGGAACTGCCTGATGAACTCAATGGTGGAATAGAACTGAAAGTCGACATTGTTCTTTTTTCTGAAACCATGTCCCTCGTCCTTGGCCATGAGAAACCATACCGTACCTCCGTTCTGCTGTATCTTCTCCTTCATTTGAATCGATTCGGTATAAGGTACACGGGGATCATTTCCTCCCTGGACAATGAACAGGGGCTTTTTAATTTCACCCGTATGGTTCATGGGGGCAATGGATTCAAAAAATGCAGCCATGGCGGGATCTCTTTCATCGCCGTATTCCACACGACGCAAATCTCTGCGGTATGCTTCCGTGTTTTTCATGAAGGTGTTGAAGTTTGATATTCCGACAACATCCAACGAACAACGTATCTTATCGCTGTATAAATAGGATACGGCCAATGTCATATAGCCACCATAGCTGCCGCCGGTGACCATAATTCTGTCTGCATCGAGACCAGGCTGTTGGGCAATCCAGTCGATCAGCGTACCGATATCTTTAACCGATTCTTCCCGTTTCTTGCCATTGTCCAGATCAACAAATGTTTTACCGTAACCGGTGGAACCCCTTACATTGGGATAAATGATGGAAACACCCAGTTCATTCAGATAATAATTGGAACGTCCAATAAAGGACGGAATGGATTGTCCCTCCGGTCCACCGTGAATATTGATTATTACAGGGCGTTTACCTGTATATTTGCCGGATGCCGGATACAGATAACCGGAGATCATCTTTCCATCAAATGTTTTCCAGGAAATCAGTTGCGGTTCCTGCAGCGTGGAGACATCCATACCGCCTAACTCGCTTTCGGTCCAGCGGATCAACTCCTCCGTTTCCGTATTGTATTCAAAAACATCTGCTGAAGCATTGTAACTGCTAAAGGTAAATCCAATGGATCTGGAATCACCAGACCATTCGATCGATCCGATTACGCCGGCGGGAATTGCCTGCACTGCCTTAAAGTCATTGGTGGCAACAGTTAACAGATATAGTTTTGCCAGTCCGTTTTCATTGGTTACGAAAGCCAGTCGGGAACCGTCTTTTGATATTTCTCCGTACTCAACATCCCAGGGTATACCCGTAGTAATATACTTCAATTGTCCGGAAGCCAGGTGAAGATAGGCAAGCTGGTTGAACTCTCCTTCTCTATTGGTAATCAGGTAAATACCTTTTCCGTCCTTTGTAAAACCAATTCCACTGAAGGTGGAACGCTCGTCCTTTTCAGGTATCAACCTGGTTTTGCTGCCGGTCGAAACATCTGCCAGATAAAGGCGGGATTCGTTTACAGAAATGCCTTCCTCCAACAGTATTTTAGTATTATCGGGTGACCAGTCAACCACACCCCATCCACCACCTGCATTTTCAACAAGCTTGCGGTCGGATGCCGGATCGAGAGGATTCATGATATAGATATCCCTGTCCTGACCGTTTCGCTTTGTTGATCCATAGGCGATCTGATCTCCTTTTTCGTTCCACCGGATTCCCCCGTTTTGTGATCGTTTGCCATCAGTGAGCAGTGTCACTTTGTTATTGATCATGTCATAACGGTAAATCTGAGAAAACTCGTTCCCGCCAATGTCTTTGAGAAAAAGAAAGTATTCGCCTTTTACAGGTTCAAAAGTGGCAGAATTGATGGGCTCATCGAAAAAGGTAATTTGTTTCCTGGCTCCTCCGGGGAATTTAACAGCGTGAAGCTGGTTGCTATTGGCAAAGCGCGTGGATATGAGCATTTCCTTTTTTACGGGATTCCAGTCCACCAATGCGGCCGAGCGCGTTTCGGTATAGTTTTTTACTTCTGTAACATAGTTTGCCGGCAATGGCGGAATACCTTCAGTTACCAGGTTATCGGCAACCGGAATATAATCCTGTTGTGCGAGAATGCCTGATGTGACTAAAATAAAGCACAGTAAGGCTAAAAGGTTTTTCATACCATCATATATTTAAGTCATTACCAATATTCAATTCCGTAAACCGGCCGGACCACTCCTTTCTGAAGAATTCAACAGCCTTATCTCCGGTGCAATGCGAAGGGGCAATTCTTTTTACCTGCAGTTCCTTCAGTCTGGCAGAAATGGCCTGTATTTGTTCAGCTGTCTGATCCAGCAGGTGAAAGCCTCCTGCCACCAGGGCAATCTCCTTGCCAGGATGCTGGGTTTTTGCCTTTTCAACGATGGCAATAATACCCGGATGGGCACAGCCGGTGAAAATATAGGCCAGGTCGTCCCGGACAACGATCAATGATTGTTCATGGATCGGGATGTTGCCCAGGGAACCTTTCATTTCGCCGGTTGTCCATATAGAGTCCGTAATAAGTTGAGCATCACTTACAGGTTTAATAACGGCCCGCTGGTTCTTGTCCCTAAAATCTGCTGCATCTGTTGCCGGCACGTACAATACCGGTTTAAAGGACGTTTTCTCGAGTAGGTCAGGAATTCCCAGGATATGATCCCAATGGTTATGGGAGATGATGATCGTGGTGAGTTTTGAAATATCCATCCCGGCCGTCTGCAGGTTTTTCCACAAAGTCGCTGCATTACCCCCCGTATCGAAAAGCACCGCATGATTGTTCTTTTCAATCCACATGGCCAGTCCCCATTCTTTTTTGAAATCCGGATGACTGCCGGAATTGTTGTAGATCATTTTTATGATGATGCTGTCTTTATCAGCATCCGTGGCAGAAACATTGTGATGCTTAATGACAATCGTACCTGCCCCAATGACCATGGATTTTATGAAAAAACGTCTTTTCACCGGATGGTATTTTGCTGATTAAAGATAGGTTTTTTTTGTGATTGGTGATGGGTAATTGGTGATTGGGGATTCGTGGGGATAAAATATATTGCATATAGGTAACCTATTGTTTTAAATAACGTTAAATCTCAAACTTCTGATCTGAGGGCATGGATAGAGCAATAAACTTTACGGCATGATCGCACAAATCAATAGAATTGTCTGTCTGTTGTGTTTGGTCTGCGTTTCGCGTCAGGTAATATTGTCACAACCCTACACCAGCAAGAACAATTATACCGGCACCTGGGAAACACCTTCGAGTTGGAATCCTGTATGGCCTGAACCCCAAACCAGCATCAGCGGATATGACATTACCATTAACGGTTATATTACGGCAAACAGCTCACTATCATTCTCCGGCACAGCCAGCAATCTGATCATTGAGGACACGCTCGTGGTGAATGGAAACCTGACCCTTGACAACAACAATGATGTCACCATAAATAACAGCGGAATACTTATTGTCAGGGGGAATCTCACCCTGAATAACCAGACCCAGATCTTAGCCAACGGTTACTTTATCATCACCGGGGATATTATAAAAGTCAGTTCTGTTTATCAGGGATCATTCACCGGCAATGACAATCCTTTTAAGGTTTTTGTCGGCGGAATAGTAACTTCTGCAGGGTTAAGCGACAATAATCCGGATTATCCGGCACTCAACTGCACTGCGCCAACAACCACTCCATACCCGAATTCGGGCTGTAGCTATGGGAATATGACAGATATTAAAGATGATCCCATATTTTCTTTCTTTCAATCTACGTGTGCCAGTGTAAGTATAAGCAGCAACAGTCCGGTTTGTGCCGGAAACTCCCTTAACCTGACTTCAACAGGAGGAACAGGGTACAGTTGGACCGGGCCGAACGGTTTTGCCAGCAGCGCACAGAATCCATTGATTCTCCATGCTGACACCTTGATGACGGGGGCCTATACAGTTACTGTTACAGCGGCCACGGGTTGTAAAGTAGAGGCGACTACCAACATAACCGTGAGGGCATTGCCGGCAGTAAATGCAGGACCGGATGCTACCATTCCAAATGGGACCACTACAACTCTTGATGCTTCAGTTACGGGTACGGGTCCGTTTGCTTACCTCTGGTCTCCTTCCGGAAAACTTGTGAATGCATCAATTGAGGATCCTACAACAGTAGTTTTGTCATCGACAACAGTTTACACATTAACTGTAACGTCAGCAACTACCTTATGCTCCGGTTTGGATGAAGTAATAATAACCATCAGCGGAGGTCCATTGGGCTCAACGCCCACGGCTACCCCGGGCACAATTTGCACCGGTGAAGAAATTCAACTTCAGGCGCTGGCAAGCGGAGGATCAGGTTCTTATACTTACAGCTGGACTTCAACGCCAGCCGGTTTTACATCAGCCATTAAGGATCCTGTAGTTAGTCCTTCGGTCAATACTACCTATCATGTCGCTGTTTTTGATGGATTTACTACGGTTAACTCACAGGTTGCCATAACGGTGAATGCAAAACCGCCAATACCAGCTATCACTATCGATGGTCCTGCAACATTCTGTGCCGGTGGAAGTGTAACATTGACCTCAAGTCCAGGCTCATCTTACTTATGGTCATCCGGTGAAACCACACCGGTTATCAATGTCAGCACCGCAGGTAGCTATTCCGTTAAGGTATCCAATGCAAGCGGCTGCCAGAGTGAAGCTTCAGTGGCAACCATGGTTACTGTTAATTCTTTACCGGCATCACCCATCATTACCGCCGATGGTCCAACTACTTTCTGTGCCGGAGGAAGCGTAACGCTGACTTCAGATGCGGGTTCAACTTACTTGTGGTCGACCGGTGAAACCACTCCGGGTATACTGGTTACCACGTCAGGCAGCTATACCGTGAGGGTTACCAATGCGAGCGGGTGTGGGAGTGCAAATTCAGCTCCAATCCTGACAATCGTAAATGCATTGCCCACGGTAACTATTATCAGCAGCAACAGTGCAATGTGTCTAAATGATACGAGAACATTAGCAGGCGGTCCGGCAGGGGGTACGTTTAGTATAACTGAAGGTCCGGGAAGTATTACCGGAAATATCCTGTCGGCAACGGGAACCGGTAATATTGTTATTGAGTATAATTATACTGATGCATGCACCAATAAAGCCACACAGTCAGTATTGGTGTTGGAAAGACCGGTTGCTGTTGCCGGGCCTGACCAGGAATTGAAATTTGTTTTTGAAACGCAGATGAATGCCGAATTATCCGCTTCCGAAACAGGTGAATGGTCTTTGATTTCCGGCTCAGGCCATTTGAGTGATATTCATTCCCCCACAGCCGCGGTGACTGAATTATCAATCGGCGAAAACGTATTCTCTGGAAGGTGTGGAATGGCAGTTGTGAGGCAAGTCGCAGAGGTTAAAATTACTGTATATGATCTGTTTGTGCCTTCAGTAATTACGCCCAATGGCGATGGTAAAAATGATTATTTTAAGATCAGGGAAAGTTTGGGTCAGGTTGAGATTATCATTTTTAACCGGTGGGGAAATGAGGAATATGCAGATAGCGATTATTTAAATGATTGGGATGGACAAAATAATAAAGGTAGGGAACTTCCAAATGATACTTATTTCTATGTATTGAAATTTGAAAATGGTGCAATAAAAAAGGGATCTGTTTTAATTAAAAGGTAAATGAACCGGTTTATACTGAGCATATTGGCAATATTATTTTCATTGAAAGCTGTTTGGACAGATGTTTCCCTTATCGGATCATTATACCTACAATGCCCTGGTCATCAATCCTGCTTTTGCGGGTTGCAGCGATGCATTGAGTGCAACCGTTTCCTACAGGAACCAGTGGGTTGGATTTCAGGATGCTCCTAAAAGCTATCTGCTGAGCGTTCATACACCGATAGAAAATGACAGGATGGGACTGGGATTGCTCATTGATGAATAACAGTATGGGCATATATAGGGAAACCAGTTTTATTGGTAATTATGCATACAGGAGGGAATTATTTGATGGCAAAATAGCGCTGGGATTAGGTTTTGGCGCCATTGTATTCAATATTGCCTGGAATGAGCTGGAGGCAGCGGATGCTGATGATGAACAACTGATGAATAATCCTGACATCCGCAGTTTTACCTGCATTTAGTCTGGGCACGTATTATTATACAAAAAATACTTTATTGGTATTTCCCTGCCCTTGTTCCTGAGTCATGAGCTGGATCAAAGCACAGGAAACTATAAAATTAAAAACGATTTTTCCGCGTATAATTATTTTTTTACCGGAGGTTACGAGGTCGGTATAAGTCCCCGGGTTAAGCTTCTGCCTTCCTTGTTAATAAAATATCATCCGAATCATGCTATCCAGATTGATTATAATGCACAGCTCAATTTAAGAGACAGGATATGGATGGGTATTGGATACCGGAACGGGAATATGCTGGTTGGGATGCTTCAGTGTCAACTCAATGATCAGCTCAGAATGGCATATTCCTATGATTTTGATTTGGGCAGTATTGGAAAATATAAAAATGGTTCTCATGAGATCGTTTTGAACTATGTATTTCAGATATGCCCGAAAGGTAATGGGACCAAGACAGTTTTAGCGAATTAAGATATGAACAGATACCTTCCTATCATATGTACTTATTACCTTATGTCTATAAAAGCTGAATTGTTGCCCAGGTCTCAGCGTTTTACAGTAGAAATAGCCTCCTTTAGTTCCGGCATAAATGATGAATTTTCACCTGTATTTTATAAGGGAGGAATTGTATTTTGTTCAAACCAGCGTGACAATTCCCTGGTTAGTTATAAGAATGAACAAAGCAGGCTATTTAAAATATTTTATGTGACGAAAATGAATGGTACAGGATGGAAACACCCACAGATACTGGCAAAGGAAATAACAACTGATTTCAATGACGGACCGGTTACATTCAATGAAAATGGGAATATCATGTACTATTCCAGGAATAATTCTATTGAAAATTGTCTCAGAAACATATCCGATACCACAAATAAGCTGGGTATCTATTCTGCAGAATTAATAAATGGAAAATGGACCAATATCAAACCCTTTCACCTATAATAACCCGCTGTATTCTTTTTGTACGCCAGCACTTTCACCCGATGGAGAAAGAATTTATTTTTCTTCTGATATGCCAGGAGGAGCGGTGGAATGGATCTTTATTATTGTGACAGGAGTAATAATGGCTGGGATCAGCCGGTCAATCTGGGCCCGGTTATTAATACGCCTGAAAAATGAATCGTTCCCATTTGCAGGCAGGTATGGTAAACTCTTTTTTGCATCAGACGGACATAAAGGTTTTGGCGGGAAGGACCTGTTTTATACCCAGGAAATAAATGGAGAATGGATAGTCCCGGTACACCTGGATTCAGCCATAAATTCAACGGCAGATGATTTTGGACTTGTTAGCTGATTCAACCTTTGAGAACGGGATATTTTTCAACAAACAGACGGAAAACAGATGATATTTTCAGTTTCCACTCCACGCCGGTGGAATTTACGAATTGCGACAGTATAAAGGAGAATAATTATTGTTTTACATTTTATGATGAACAGCATCAGCTTATTGATACGATACCGGTAATCTATCAGTGGGATTTTGGTGACGGGATAAAACGTATTGGTCAAGAGATGAAGCATTGCTTTCCCGGTCCCGGAGAATATCTTGTTAAGCTCAGCATAATGGATGAACTCACAGGTGAAGCCATAGCAGAACAGGTTGACTATAAGGTGGAACTTGAAAATATCGAACAGGCATACATTCATTCCTATAATGTTGGTATTGTGGATACAATCAGTGTCTTTCGACGGGGTAAAAACCACCTTAAAGGCTACAGGATAACAGATTATTTGTGGAACTTTGGAGAAGGTTTTAAACCAGGCGGATCTTTTATGAGTATGACATTCAAAAAGAAGGGTGAGTATACGGTTCAGCTGGGCTTACTTGCTGAAGAAGATAGCCTGGGCAGGATCCCTAAAACATGTGTCATGAAAAAAATAAGAATTTATAATACCTATCAGGAATTGGCAGGAAAGGATGAAGGGACAGGAGAAGGTGAAGAATAACGGGACTGATTGCTGATGGCGGGACAAAACAAAACATTACCAAAGCAGGATCTGTTTTTATGGATGATCTGTCGGAAAGTCAAAAGTAAAAATCACAGGAGCGATTAAATGAATCCGGAAACTGGTTGTACCTTTGATCCATACGGGATTTAATGCTTCTTCGTAACATTTCTTGATCGTAGTTCATCGGATTTTAAAAGAAAATCCGGATATCAGGCTTGAAATGGTTTTTCATACGATGGAAGATAAAATACACGGCCAATCAATGGAAATATCGGAAAGATGGGCGCAGGAATTGGCCTTCTATTTGAAGAACAAGGAAATTGACATGGGCATGCACACAGTAAGGGCTATGGGATCTTCTGTATCCGGTCTTCAATCATTTGTACCGGATGACAAAACAAGTAACGGACATCATAGAATTTATATTTATGAAAAATTAAAAATCAATGGCATTGGTTAAATATGCTTGGACCTATTATTTATTCTGAAAGCCGGCATGCCTGTTTTTTCGCAAGTCTGCTCCGGCGGTTGATGAAAATATACCTTACCTGGTGACCTTTGGAGGAAACGCCAGGACAGCCTGGGGAGATGATGATTTTTGTCAGATATTCTTTTGCGTCATTCCTTCATCACAAACGGATCCTGTTTATATCCGTGTTTATGATCCGGATACCGGAGGTGACCTTGATGAAGTCAAGGGAGAATTTAATTCCATTAATAAATTTTTCAGTTTATGCAGGCAAAGGTTGCTGGTCCGATACAGCAGCACAGAGTATTCATCCGGCAGGAAATTATAAGAGCGGATATTTATTGTCATCAAAATCATTTGGAGTTGATCCGAAATATGATAAAAAGTGGTATAGTTTCGGACCTTTTAATCCTTCGGAAGGAGAATATGTTGAGAAACTTGGGGGGCGTGTATTTAAAATCATTGCCCAGGGAAATCAGGGGATGACGGAAATATTTATAAGTACTTTTTAAGTACGAATCCGGTTGAAAATATAGCCGTTGAAGGAGGTAATTTTTTTACCTATAAATATCATTTCAGGTTGTCGGATGATCAGAAACATGTTTGTCAGATATATCCTTTTGTGGATGACAAAACCATTTCTATCGAAATCTCAAATTTTGACTG
This sequence comes from uncultured Bacteroidales bacterium, assembly GCA_963800645.1. Classification (GTDB taxonomy): domain Bacteria; phylum Bacteroidota; class Bacteroidia; order Bacteroidales; family UBA10428; genus UBA5072. The sequence continues at coordinate 310,992 of CAWDBX010000006.1, forward strand.
GGACAATGATGGGATTATCCGGATATTTTCAGTTGCCAAAAATGGCATCTCATGCGATGTTTCAGGAGAAGACAATTGGATGGTAAAGAAATTCCCAATAGTGGATGAAGAAAAAAATTCGACCATTGAGATACAATTCATAAAGAATCAGATCAGTACAGATAAAAAACAATAATGTGGTGGTCGCTGTCAGAAATCAGTATGGGATTTCATTGCCATTTTATGTTGTTCCGATAGGAGGTGTTCCTGTATATTCTCCAAAAATACGAATGAAATGAAATGACTGAAAAGTTCATGTTGTCACTTAAAAAAAGAATCAAAAATTCATCGGGATTTGGAAAAAGGCTTACTTTTTTCCTTTCCCTGCTGATTATTCATACCTATTCCCAGGACTATAATTTCCGAAATTTCAATTCAGAAGATGGATTATCCCAATCCTATATTTATACCATCATCCAGGATAAAAAAGGTTATTTGTGGATTGGTACAGGGAACGGATTATTGAGATACAATGGATTTGGATTTGAAAACTATTCAACCGGTGACTCCCTGGCAGACAATTTTATAACCTGCGGTATCAGCGATGGGGAATGTCTCTGGTTTGGCCATATGAATGGCCGGATATCGTATTTCAATGGCAAAGAGTTCAGGGCTGTCAATATGCCGCAATCAGAAATAAGTCCTGTAACACATTTCGCAAAAAATCCCGGATGGCCGGATATGGGCAAGCACCTATTCTGATGGCTTAATGAAATTAAGCCGGGAGAAGGGCATTGTAAAGGCATTATTTAGTTTCAGGAGCAGGCATCTATGATATCATTTGAATTTCTTGACAAGGTGAATTACTGATTGGCACAACAGCAGGCTTATTGTTTTGCAGATTAGAGGAATCAGACAAAATTGAAATGGCAGGGCCTGTTACGGAAATTCCGGAATCCAAAATAACATGCATCCGAAAAATGAGGAACAAGTCGGGGTTTTATATTGCAACAGAAAATGATGGCATATTTCAACTCAGTACGAAGGACAAACAATTTGAGATTTCACGATTAGAGAGGGTACAGAATGGCATTTTACCGGCATACAGGATATATTATGAAGACAGCCAGTCAAATTTATGGGTCTGTTCTTTTGGAAACGGACTCATTAAAATGATCTATTCCGCTGACGGGAAAATTGCCGGGATCAATCATCATGAACAGACCAACGGATTTGCATCAGACAATATAAAAACAATATATGAAGACCGTGAAGGAAATATATGGAGTGGCAATTATGGTGAAGGATTGACCAGGATCACACCCAAAACTTTTTCGTTATGACATTTAATAAGCCGTTATATGGTAACAGTATATTTTCAATATATATCAGCCAGCAATACAGGTGGATCGGGACGGAAAACGGCCTGGTAAAAATGGATCCGCTGACCGGCAAAATTGTAAAGTTTTACGGCAAAGGCAGTGGATTACCAAAAGATTCGGTTACAGCAATTTATTCCGCAGATGGAAAAGAATTATGGATCGGAACTGAAAAAAATGGAGTGTTCCGGATGGAGGTTTCGAATGAAAGGATTCGTAAATTCCCGATAGGGAATGGAGCACTTGAAAACTCCATGACCATCATAACCGGGAAAGGAGAACAAGTATGGATCGGCACAAAAAAAGGATTATGCAGTATTCAACAGGGTTACCCATGGGATCAAATGGTATTCGATCAGCCAGGGCGGCTTGCCTCATAATTTATAAATTGTTTATTGATCGACAGTAAGGGCAAACTGTGGGTAAGCACCCGCAGTAATACTCTGTCCTATATCGAGGATGAAAAGGTATACAGGATACCCGTATTGAATTCCACCGGAATTTTAATTTGGGCCCAATCGCTGAAGACCAGGACTCGCGGATATGGGTGGGATCAAACGGTAATGGCGTTTTTATGATCGAGTCCGGATTCCATTAAGAATCTACGGTAAAGGAAGGTCTCTTGTCGAATTATTGCTATTCGCTTATTTGTGATAATAATAAAAACATTTGGGTTGGTCATAAGGACGGTTTAAGCAGAATCAGAACGACAGATTTTTCAGTAAAACCAATGTCGCAAATTGGCAATATTACAGGAAGTTACCGGTTTAATCCAAATGCCGTATGTAAAGACCAGCAGGAAAGAATATGGTTCGGATCGGACAAAGGTTTGGTTTCCTATGATCCATCAATGGAATATTCACGAGTTTCCTTCCCCTGTATTAGGAATTACCTCCATTAAGATCAATGATGAAGAAAGGGATATTCAGGATAAAATAATTCTGCCCCCGGGGCATTATAAAATTCAGATTGATTTCAGGGGCATCAGTTTAAAGGAACCCACACTGGTTACCTACCAGTACAAATTGGATGGATACGACAGTGGTCAGAGATTTCCAAAGAATACAAGTGTAACCTATAATCAGTTATCGGAAGGGGATTATACATTTATATTAAATGCTTCCAGCGGAGATGGTGCCGTGACAGAAGATCCGCTGACCCTGTCCATCATCATAAAGAAGCCGTCTGGAAGAAATGGTGGTTTTATGCATTGTTGGGCCTGTCTCCTGATCATGCTTACCATTCATTTATATAAAACAGCGCGAGTACAGATTTCTGATCGAGAAAAAAATACTCGAAGAAAAAGTAAGGGAACGAACAAATGAGATAGAGTGTCAGAAAAATGAAATTGAGCTGCAACGCGATATGATCAATAAAAAGAATGCCAATATCACTTCCAGTATTATGTATGCAAGCAACATACAAAATGCAGATCTTGCCTCCTCTCGAACTCATGGATAAGTTATTGCCCGACAGTTTCATCATGAGTAAGCCAAAAGATATTGTAAGTGGTGACTTTTACTGGCTGGCCGAAAAGAGACCAAAAGATAATATTTACCGTTGCCGATTGTACGGGCCATGGTGTTCCTGGAGCTTTTATGAGCCTGTTGGGGATTACTTTATTAAATGAAATTGTCAATATTCAGGGAATCACAAAATCGGACGACATTGTAAGCAATTTGCGGGAAAGGGTTATACATTCCCTTCGGCAAAGCAGGAAAGATATTACCACCTCCGATGGAATGGACATTGCACTATGTGTCCTCGAAAAGGACCGTCAAATAATTCAGTATACGGGAGGCATGAATGAACTTGTTTATATTCGCAACGGGGAACTGAATATTGTAAAGGCAGATCATTTGTCCGTCAGTGTGGTTTATGAAGACGCCACTTCTTTTACCAGGAAGGAAATTGCCTATCAAAAGGGAGACGTATTCTATTTGTTCTCAGATGGATATCAGGATCAGTTTGGTGGAAAGAATGACAGAAAATACCTGAGTCACCGATTTTATAAATCGCTGTTAGAAGTAAGTGAATTGCCCATGAACAAACAAAAGGATATCCTGGAACAAAAGCTGGCGGAATGGATGCAGAATAATACCCAGACGGATGATATTACGGTGATGGGAATCCGTTTATAAGGCCGCAAAACCAACCGTATACTGTGAATGGTTTACTGATTACCTGATCTCATTGGGCGCAATGGATGCCGGAACAACATTGCGAACAGGGTTTGTGCTTTTCAGGTAAGCAAAGATTGCCCTGATATCGTCATTGTCCATTTTGGCGAAATTCTCCCAGGGCATGGGTGGCAAGAGGGTACGGGTTGCCTCGAGTCCTTTGAATTTACCCTCTTTCATGGCGCGGGTAAAGTTTTCCTCAGTCCAGTTACCTATACCGCTTGCATCCGAGGTAATGTTCCCGGAAAACGATACTCCCCAGGGCCCAACTGCGGCAGTAAGATCGGGATGGAACAATACCCATCCTTTATGCAACACGCTGGTGTCGACATGTCCCAATGGCCTTTCAGCCGGGTATCCCGACAGCATTAGTTCAGGAATGATTTCAACTCCTCTTTCACCCATGCCTTTCGGGGAATGACAATCACTGCATCCCATGGTTGTCACCAGGTAATTTCCTCTTTCGACCAGCTGTTCATTATTCAGTGCCTCTTTTCCGGAACTATCGGGCTTCGGATTTCCGGTGCAGTTTATTAAAAGAGGAACCAACATGCCGAAAACGACAAAAGCAAGCATTGTTCTTTTCATACTGCATAAATTTTAATCAGGTTAAACAAAAATAAAATTAGGGTATTTGTAGTTGCATTTTAACCCGTCACATTCACTTTTTTACAGAAAACAAAGCTACAAAAATTCCAGTTAAGATACTAGTAATCACCTCCTAAATGTTGCTGCAGGCAGGAGTCCTTTGTCCCAATCTCAGAACCTGATTCTCCATAGAAGTATTGGCATGATGCCCATTTGTCCGATCTCTTCCACCTCACCGGTATCAGGATTGTAAAGTTCAAAAAACCGGTTGCGGTGATTGGTAAGGTTTGTTATGTCGAGAGCCCATTCCTGGCTGTATTTGGGACGGTTCATTTTAAAGGAGATCCTCAGATCGGCGCGGTAATAGTCGGGGCTGTGTTCTTCAAAGGCATGCGTGTAGTCATAAACCGTGCTGCCTTCCTGTTGTGATGCCTCAAGATCGATGGGAATGGAGCGCATGCCGCCCGCCCAGGTGAATTTAAAATCCGCTGTCAGTGCGTTTTGATGGGGCAGTTTGAATTCATAACCTCCCAGGAGGTTAATTACGTAATTGCCATTGTATGCGGTATTGCGGGTGATATGATCGCTTGCTTTGTATTTTGAATCAAAGAGGGAAATGGTAGCCAGGTAATAATAGTTGCCGGTGAAAAACCTTTCCAGGGTAATTTCCAGACCGACATTATGGCCGGTTCCCTGATTGACGAGACTGTCGAGATTCATGTCATAATACCCGGCATCCTGGTTGATGACGGCGATGGAAGACGGATATTGTTTTACGCCGATGGCGTAAAGTTGCTGGTAATACGCTTCTGCTTTAATCCTCAGGTTGTCATTCAGGAGGAAGTTATACCCTGCCACGATATGATGGCTTTTGGAAAAGTCCAGATCTTTGTTGGATTTCACATAAGTACCCTGCAGGGTATCTGTAAGAACCTCCCTGAAGTATATTTCCCTGGGCTGCATCTGACTGTGCATTCCGTAACCCAGGCTGAATGACTGGGTCGCGGTCGCCTGCCATTGTACCGATACTCTTGGTTCAAGGGCGATTTCCGGATTAATACTCGTTTGCTGATAATGCAGGCCGGATATCAGGGTAAGCTTGTCGGAAAATTTATGCTGCCATTGCAAATATCCCTGGAAAAGGATCAGGTTTCCATCAAAATTAAAATGATTGACGAATATTTGCGGTTCATCCAGGTAAACACTGTCGAGGTACTCCATGCCGATGGCTTCCAGACTGGCTCCAATCAGCAGGTTATCGCGCGGATTCAGTCGGGATCTGAATTCTTCGGCGACATAAAGCCTGGATTCACGGATATCGTCGCCATACCAGTCACTCAGGACCTCATCGCGGTGTATTTTGCTGATGGTGTTGTTTTTCTGATAAGTTGTGGCCAGGGTGGTCTTAAACCTGGAGTTTTCATTCACACGGAAAAGGTGATTTAAACCAATCACTCCCATTTGAGAAGCATAATCGGTATATTCCTTTTTTCCATATTCATCTGCAGGATCGTCAAAAGTGATATGGTTCTTACCGCCTAATCCAAAAACTGATATCCTGCCGAGCCTGGTGCCCGGGAAATCAAGTTTGAACGACAGATCCTGGTAATAGGGCACGGCGCCGACACCCATGTCAATTCCGATGGCATCCAAAACCCCCATGGTGGAATACCTGAAGTTGGCCATATAGGATGCTCCCGTTTTTTTGCTGAAAGGCCCTTCAGCCCCCAGTTCAAAACCATTAAATCCGATCTGTCCCATGTATTCACGCTTTTCATTGTTGCCGGTACGCATGACCAGGTCAAAAACACTGGACGACGCATTTCCATACTGAGCCGGAAAGGCACTGCTGAAGAAATCGGAATTGCTGAGGGTATTGTTATTCAGCATACTGATCGGACCGCTGGTTGATCCCATACCGCCAAAGTGGTTGGGATTGGGTATGGGAACCCCGTCGAGTTTCCACAATAAACCGGCAGGAGAATTACCCCTTACGATGATGGCATTCAGCTGATCATTGCCTGCCATTACACCCGCAAAATTCTGTGTCATGCGGGCGGGATCTCCCCAACTGCCGGCGTAGCGTTCAGTCTCCTCCACGGTGAAGGACCGGGCGCTTACCAGGGCCATATCATTGAGCGGCTTGTCTTTACGGGTGTTGGCCTTAATGACCACTGCCGCTGTTTCGGTGATACTTTCTTCGAGTATAATTTTAAGGATAAGCTCTTTGCCTGAAACAAGGTCCAGGGCCGGAAGGGTGACCGTTTTATATCCTATAAAGCTGACCTGCAAAGTATGACGGCCTACAGGGATATTCTCCAGTCTGAAATCGCCATGGGTATTGCTGACAGTACCGGTCAGGGGACGTGTATCCGGCAGAACAACAGAAGCCCCGATAACCGGCGTTTCTGATTCCATTTCCACGATGGTTCCCCTTATGGTTTGAGTGATTTGTTGTGCAAAGTTCACAGGTTCAATGGCCATGAACAGGATTAGGGTCAACAGGTTTTTTTTCATCTGGGTTTTTATCAATTGGACTTTTCATCAAGGACAAAAGATCCGGCAACAGGTTGCATCCGAATGCGTTGAAACTAAAAAAGACCCGGGAACCAGGTCATGGTTCAATAAAGGAGGTAATTCAAAGATAATTCCGGGGAGTGGGGGAATTCCGGAGCGGACTCCTTCAGGGGCGATGCATTAAATTTCTGATAACTACTGAAGCACAGAAGCATCCAAATACCGGGGGCATATAAGAAATGGTACCCACAATGGATCTTTTGTTTTCTTCCCCGGAGATTTCCCGGATGGCTTTCTTATGGACAGGTTCCGGGGAGTACACTACCGTAATTCCGGTGAATATGCCTTGCCGGTGCAGGTATTTCCTGACCATATACGCGAATTTGCAATGATGTGATTTGGAAATATCATTGATTTCCACGTTTTCGGGATGCAGTTTTCCGCCTGATCCCATAGAACTTACAACAGGATAACCCCTCCTGACAGCCTCAGCCAGAAGTGTCACTTTTGGGGTAAGGGTATCTATGGCGTCGACGACGAAATCGAACGACTGGTCGAGAATGGCAGCGAAGCGGTCCTCCTTCAGATATTCACCAATGACATTCAGCTTAATGTCGGGATTGATGTCAAGCAACCTCTGTGCCATCAGTTCAGCCTTAGGCTTTCCCACATTGCTTGTAAGTGCTATGATCTGCCGGTTGCGGTTGGTCTGGCTGATGATGTCCCCATCGATCAGGGTAAGTTCGCCGATACCGGCGCGGCATAGCTGTTCGGCAGCGTAGCCTCCCACACCTCCCAGGCCGGCAACCAGCACATGGGAGCTGTTGAGTTTGTCGAGGTTTTCTTTGCCAATAAGCAGTTCGGTGCGGTTTAACCAATGTTCCATAGACTATAATTGAAAACAGCGGTCGAAGTTGTCAGATATCTGAATTTTCAGGTCATCCATGGTAATTTTTCTGAGTCCGGCAGCCCGTGCATATATTTCCCCGATGGTAAATCCAGCATCGTCGGTCTCGAAAAAAATGCGATCGGGTGCTACCGACTTAAAGACCCGACAGGCCTTGCTTTGCTCTCTGAACAGCATATGCCCGAATGAAAGGTAGCAGTTTTTCCGGATCAGTTCTGCCGCTGTCTGCTCATCGGCATTAAACCAGTGGAATATCCAGGGCAGAGACTGATCGGATTTCTTCCGATAGGCAAGGAGTTCGCTGTAGGAACGCACACAATGTATGATCATGGGTTTCCTGATAGATTCTGCAAGGACCACCTGGGCAGCAAAGGCAAGGTGTTGTATGTCATACGGATTGCTTACCGTTTTGTCGAGTCCGGCCTCTCCCAAGGCCAGCACATTATTTCTGAGGGCTGATTTTGGTATCCCTGCTACCTGCTTTTCCCAGGACCCGGCATGAACATGCCATGGGTGAAGGCCAACGGAAAGAAATACAGGCAATTCCAGTTTTTCCTGCTCCCCGGGGAAAACATTCAATACCAGGGTGGTTTCGGGGTCCTGGTAGTGGGTGTGGGTATGGATATCGATGTAGTTCAAGGTGATTTTAATTATTGGTTGTGATGGTTGTGGTGGTTGTGGTAGTTGTAGGTTGTGGGGTTGTTGTAGTTGTGGGTTGTGATGGTTGTGATGGTTGTGAGGGTTGTGAGGGTTGATACTACTCATGCTTCTATGATTTCTTCCTTGTCCCCTGTCCCTAGTCCCCTGTCCCTAGTCCCTAATTCCTTGTCCCTCGTCCCTCGTCCCTCGTCCCTGATCCCCTGTCCCTTGTCCCTGATCCCTAGTCCCTAGTCCCTTGTCCCTTCTTCAAAACCTCCTGTTCAATGATCCTCGGAAAATACTCGTACTCCAGATGATGAACCTTGGCAGCCAGAGATTCCGGTGTGTCCGTTGGTTCCACAGTACAGGTGGCCTGGAAGATCGTATCTCCCCGGTCATATTCACCGTTGACATAGTGAATGGAGATCCCGGTTACAGGCTCTTTCTGTTCAATCACGGCCTGGTGCACACGATGGCCGTACATACCTTTTCCCCCGAATTTAGGTAAAAGTGCAGGGTGGATGTTGATGATCCGGTGAGGATAATGGTCAAGCAGGTAAGCAGGTACCAGCCACAGGAATCCGGCAAGTATGATCCAGTCGATCTTCTGTTGCACAAGATAATCAAGTACTTTCTCACTCTGGTAAAATTCATCTCTGTTAAAGATCAGGACTGGTATTCCATGCTTTTTTGCCCGTTCAATGACATAGGCATCAGGACGGTTGGTGCATATGCATGAAACCCTTATAAGGGGCTCATTTCTAAAATAATTAACAATATTCTCTGCATTGCTGCCTGATCCCGAAGCAAATATGGCAATTTGGTGCATGTTGGTATAAAATATTATTTATCAATGAAATGTATTTAAAATTAGGCGATAATAAAGCCGAAATCCAAAGAAAAATAAAATTTTGTTTGTTTTTTCCTTATTATTGCATTTTCTTTGCAGCACATTTTTAAAATTTTAAAGTAATAATTAAAACTTGGTATTATGTCAGACATTGCATCAAGAGTAAAAGCCATTATTGTTGACAAATTAGGTGTTGACGAGAGTGAAGTTACCCCCGAAGCTAGTTTCACCAACGATTTGGGTGCAGATTCTTTAGATACCGTTGAGCTGATCATGGAATTTGAAAAAGAATTCAACATCGGAATTCCTGACGATGCTGCTGAAAACATCTCCACCGTTGGCGACGCGATCAAGTACATTGACGAAAACGTAAAGAAGTAAATTAGGTTTTACCAAAACTGTCATTTATGGAGTTGAAACGAGTAGTTGTTACCGGACTTGGTGCGGTAACCCCCCTTGGTAATAATGTGAAGGATTATTGGGACGGATTAATAAACGGACTTAGCGGGGCAGAACTCATTACTCGTTTTAACACCGAGAATTTCAAGACCAAATTTGCCTGTGAAGTTAAAAACTTCAAACCCGAAGATTACTTCGACAGAAAAGAGGTTAGAAAATACGATCTTTTTACCGTATTTGCACTGGTGGCAGCTGATGAAGCTGTAAAAGACTCAGGTCTTAATCTCGAAATTGTTAATAAAGACAAGGTAGGGGTAATCTTCGGTTCAGGCATTGGCGGATTTGGCACTTTCCTGAGCGAAGTCGGTGATTATTTTAAGGGTAACTCCATACCCAGGTTCAATCCCTTTTTTATCCCCAAGATCATTTCTGATATTGCAGCCGGTCACATATCCATCAGATACGGATTCCGCGGGCCGAATTATGCTACAGTATCGGCTTGTGCCACAGCCACCAACGCCATTATTGATGCCTACAATCTGATCCGTTTGGGTAAGGCCAATGTTTTTGTTACAGGCGGTTCAGAGGCCGGGATCTGTGAACCGGGTATCGGCGGTTTCAACGCCATGCATGCCCTCTCCACCAATAATGCCGAATATAAGACCGCATCCCGTCCGTTCGACAAGACGCGGGACGGATTTGTCATGGGTGAAGGCGGAGGGGCCTTGATTTTAGAAGAGCTGGAACACGCAAAAAGCAGGGGTGCCAGAATTTACGCAGAACTTGTTGGCGGAGGACTGTCGGCCGACGCACACCACCTTACCGCGCCGCATCCCGAAGGCCTGGGTGCATTGCTGGTTATGAAAAACGCCCTGGAAGATGCCGACATGAAACCTGAAGATCTTGACTACATCAATGTTCATGGAACGGCCACACCCCTTGGCGATATTTCTGAATCCAGAGCAATCCTTGGTGTTTTCGGAGAACATGCCTATAAACTGAACATTAGTTCAACAAAATCGATGACCGGTCACCTGCTTGGTGCAGCCGGTGCCGTTGAAGCCATTGCCGCTATTCTGGCCACCAAATATGATATCATACCGCCAACCATCAATTTCACAATCCCGGACGAGGAGATTGACCAGAAATTGAATTTTACTTTTAATAAAGCACAGAAACGTACTGTTAATGCTTCTCTCAGCAATACTTTTGGCTTTGGCGGGCACAATACCTCGGTGATTTTTAGGAAATTCTCAGCATAATATTGAGTTGAAGTCAATCTTCCGATCTGAAAAGTACCTGTTTGCTCCGGAAAAAAGTTTTACCAGACAGTTAAAGCGGATACTCGGATTTCTGCCCAGGAATCTGGAATTGTATCAGCTCGCCTTTGTGCATAAATCAGCTTCCCATTTTATATTCAATGATATCAAGGTCAATAATGAACGTTTGGAGTTTCTGGGTGACGCCATTCTTGATTCCATGGTGGCCGAGTACCTTTTTGGCAAATTTCCGGATAAAGAGGAAGGATTTCTTACCCAAACACGTTCAAAAATAGTCAACCGTGATAATCTGAACCATATGGCCATTAAGCTGGGAATTGGCGATATGATCGTATCAAAAATGTCAAAGGATAATCATAAGTCGGTTTACGGTGATGCGCTCGAAGCGCTGATAGGAGCGCTTTATCTGGATAAAGGGTATAAACGGACAAAAAAGATCGTTCTGGAACGCATCGTTCAAAGTCACATCAATATTAACCGTTTGCTGGAAACCGAAATTGATTTCAAGAGCCGGATTATCGAATGGGGACAAAAAAACAAGAAATCGGTAAATTTTACCAGCTTCGAGGAAATAGATGAACAGAGCAATGCCCCTGTTTTTATAACCCATCTGATTGTTATGGATGATATTGTGGGTCGCGGTAGCGGTAACTCAAAGAAAGAGGCCGAACAAAATGCTGCCAGACAGGCTTTACAGATCATCGAAGGGTAACAGCATCGTTGCCGGTTACAAAGTACCTCCTTTTTTGTACCTTTGAATCGGTAATCCCCCAGGTGATGAAATCAAAACCCGAGAAAAAGCAAACCCTTAAACTCAAAGTTGACGATCAGATCCGTTACAAACTCCTGGGGATTTCATGCCATGAGAACGATTACCGGCTGGTTTGGGCCATCAACAGCCAATTGAACATGCAATTTGTCCGGATCAACAATCTGGTGGTTCATCACCAGAAACTAATGTCCGATCTTGAATTCAGCAGGTTTACCTTCCCCGATGAAGGCCGGTATCTGACCTATGAGCTGATTTCGAACCGTTGTCCGGATGGATTTCTTTTTCCTGAAATCAAGAACTTTGATTTTCTGATTAAAATTACCGGTGAAATAGCATCATCTGACTTACAGGATTTTTCACGGAAAATGAAAGCCATAGATATAGTCTCCGCAGTGTTTATTCTTCAGCCGGGGAAGCTCAGGGGCATTGGTCAGATTTTTCAGGAATGAAAAAAACACGGGTTATCCGTCCTTCAGGATTTCGCCAGACAATCCACCGCTAGCTTGCTTTCTTCTCGGTGGCCAGGATCATTTTAATATCCAGATTGCTTCCTATCTGCAGCACATCCACCAGGTCCTGAATCGTCAGGGAGCCATCGGCCCGCACTACAATCGTGACGTCGGGAAGCTGTGATTTTATTCCATTGAGTTCGGTTTCCAGGTCCTGGTATAAAACAGGCTTCTCATCGAGGTAATACAGTTTCTTCCGGGTAATGGAAAGCGTGATCTGCTTTTTGGCAATGGTTTGACTGGAATTGGCCTTCGGTAAAAAAAGGCGGATCACATGAGGATTGGCGAAAGTGGAAACAATGAGGAAAAACAACAACAGGAAAAACATGATGTCGTTCAGCGAGGCCGTGGCCACCTCGGGTTTGAATTCGTGCCGTCGTTTGATTTTCATGGCCTACTTGCTGACAATATTCATAAATTCAAAAGCCTCCTCCTCCACCTGTGAAATAAAATGGTCAATTCTCATATTCAGCATATGATAGCCGGTAAAGGCAATAATTCCCACAATAAGTCCGCTTCCGCTGGAGATCATTTTTTCATACAATCCTCCTGAAATGATCCCGATGCTGATGTTATCGGTCAGGGAGATATTGTAAAAGATCTTGATGATACCTGAAATGGTACCAATAAAACCAAGCATGGGCGCAATTCCGGCAATCAGGCCCAGGTAACCGAGGTGTTTGCTGACCCTGGCAATTTCGATATTGCTGGCCGACTCCAGTGTGCTTTCAATTTCCTCGTTCGTTTTTCCGATTTTGCCGATAACACGTTTGAAAATATTGGAATAGGAGGTATGATCATGCTCCAGGTGAACTGTGGCTGCCCTGATGTCCCCTTGTCTTAGCAAATCGTTAAAATGAGCAACGTAACCCGGATCGATGCTCAGACTTCTTCTGATGTCGAGGTATTTTTTAATGATCAGGTACACCGCCACAATCGATAAAATGACAATCGGGATAAGGATGTATCCGCCCTTCAGGAACAGTGTCAGGAACGATATTTCGCCGGAACTTGTAGTTTCGGTCATCTGCATGGTATATTCGGCACCTGTTGATTGGGAAAGTAATAGAATATGGCTAATCATATGGATATTTTTCGATTCAAGAATTAAACGTAAAATTTCATTAAAAGGCTACAAAAATAATTGAATTCTGTTTTTAACTTTCAACTTAAGGGCATAAAATTAACCGGGATAATAAATTTGACAATAACAGGCTTACCATGTCGCATTCCGGGTTTCCAGCGGGGCATAGCTTCGATGGCCTTGATGGCTTCCGCGTCGATCATTGGATTGATGCTGCGTTCAATTTTAATATTATCAACCTCCCCCAGTTTATTGACATCAAAACTGATCAGTACCACGCCATGAATTTTCTGTTTGATGGCCTGAACAGGATATTTAACCGTCACTTCTATGTACCTGCGAACAGCCTCAAGGCCTCCGGGAAATGCCGGAAACCTGTCGAGATCGCTTCCCGAACCCATGCCATCACCCTCGCCCAAAAGAAAGCCACCAAATACCGTACTGTCATTTGAGGTTCCCGGGGACATACTCTGATCGGCCGGCGGATCAATTTCCCCGGCGGGGGGCTTAAAGGTATCGGTGGTATTTTCAACCACTTCGAAATTATGCAAGGCATCTATTTCTTTCATGTTCCGTGCCTCAGTTTTATTTTCGGCAGGAGGTGAGGATTCATGGAGGTAGGCGCTTAGCTCTTTAGGATCCATAAGGGAACCCTGGGCGCTTTTCAGGTAAGGACCGGTGGACGGATAGAGGTAAACCGTTTCGTCTCCGGCAGAGTTCAAATACCAGAAATAGCCGAGTATCAGCAGAACGATGAAGGAGAGGGATATTAGAAAGCTCAGGGCAAGCCGAAAGGCATATTGTTTTCTCAGCCTGTATGAACCATATTCTTTGTTCCTATGCTCAAAAAGTATATCGTCAAGTGTTCTTTGCACAGCCTATCCTATAATTTATTTCTCACCATGGTGATCGATTGATCGACATGTTTAAAACGTGTAAAAGTACATAATGAATACAATTTTTAAATATAAAATCAGCAGTTGTATTTTTTTTTCAAGGAATTAATGTCTCATCCGGGATTCATTGTCCCTGTCCTAACTTCTGTAAAAATCAAAGGCCCCGTTTTAAACGGGGCCTTTGATTAAACTTTAACCCTACCAATTAACCTGAAAACTAACCTGTTTAACCAAAACAACATTTTCGGGGAAGAAAATACTGTTTATTTTTTACTTATCTGTTTACTGATGCTAAATTACGTATACTATTGGTTAACAAAACCCAACAACTGTTAAAGATTGTTAAAAAGCTTACGGGCACATGGTTATAAAAGTATCTTTGTCGCCATGAGCAAAAGGTTGATCTGGATTGTGACTGTTTTTATAGGGCTGGCCATGGCTGCCTTAATTCTTGTTCAGGCATACTGGATCAAAAACGCCATACTGGTTCAGAAACAGCAGTTCAACCAGCTGATAACCCGTGCAATGATTGATATTGCTCTGGAGATTGAGCGTCGGGAGGTTATGGAGATCGTCATGGAACAGATCTCACAAACCAATGAAGACGGCGAACCCATGAGCGCTGAACGTGACAGAAAAAAGGAAGCCGAAAAGTGGCTTAAAAACCGGCGCGTATTTGTCGACCGGGTAATTTCGGGCATGTTCAATGTTTCTGAAAAAATTGAAAACCGTATCAGCGCGTCAGAACTTGAGAGCGTGATGCATAAGGTATTTTATGACTCCGGCATTGATCTGCCCTACGAATATGCGGTAATTCGATGGAACAACGAGGTAGCTTACCAGTCAAAGGCATACGATGCCATCGGAAAAGATTCCTATCAGGTCAAGCTGTTCCCCGATGACATCTATGCAAATTCCAACTATCTTACCCTTTACTTTCCCGATAAGAACACTTTTCTTTTTAAATCGCTGAGTTACCTCACACTCTCTTCGTTGATACTTACACTGGCCATTTTGGTGAGTTTCACCCTGACGGTCTTTATTATGTTCCGGCAAAAACGACTTTCCGAGATCCGGAGTGATTTTGTCAGCAACATGACACACGAACTCAAAACCCCCATCTCCACCATTTCCCTGGCATCGCAGATGCTGGGGGATAAAAGCATTCCGGCTGAGATCAAAAACACGGATCACATCTCCAAGATTATTTCAGAAGAATGCAGAAGGCTGGGCAATCAGGTGGAAAAGGTATTGCAGACGGCGGTATTTGACAAAGGTAAACTGAAACTGAGGTTGGGAGAAGTAGACATGCATGAGAATATTACCGGTGTGATCGAGAATTTCTCCATCCAGGTGAAAAGCAGGAGCGGAAGAATTACTGCTTCCCTGAAGGCTGAAGATTACATCCTGCAGGCTGATCAGGTCCACATCATCAATTTACTGTCGAACCTGCTGGACAATGCCATTAAGTACTGTAACCGGAACCCGGAAATTGTAGTGGAAACCACCAACAGGAAGGACTATTTGCTGATATCGGTAAGCGATAACGGCATTGGCATAAACAAGAATGATCAGAAACGGATCTTTGAAAAGTTCTACAGGGTTCCCACCGGAAATATACATGCAGTGAAAGGATTCGGACTTGGGCTGAGTTACGTAAAAATGATTGCCGAGGAACATCACGGATTTGTTGAGGTCGAGAGCGAACTTTATGAAGGAAGTACTTTTAAAGTTTATTTACCATTGAAAGACACTGAAAAAAATGCAAAAAATTAAGATTTTACTGGCAGAGGATGATGAGAATCTGGGAATGCTTTTGCGCGAGTACCTCATCGTCAAGTCGTATGATGCTGATTGGTTCATTAATGGGGAGAAAGCCTACAAGAGTTTCATCAAGGGCCATTATGATCTGTGTATTCTGGATGTGATGATGCCCGTCAAGGATGGGTACACCCTGGCCAAGGAGATCAGGATGACCAATGCTGAGATCCCGATCATTTTTCTTACGGCAAAATCGCTCAAGGAAGATATTATCGAAGGTTTCAAAGCAGGTGCCGACGATTATATCTGCAAGCCATTCAGCATGGAAGAATTGCTTTTCAGAGTGGAAGCTGTTATTCGCCGAACCAGGAAGGATGTAACAGGTGTTCCCCAAACGGAATACAAGATCGGTGAATATATGTTCTTCCCCAATACGCAGTTACTGAAATATGGCAGTACCGAGCATAAGCTTACCACCAAGGAATCGGACCTGCTAAAACTGCTCTGTGCCAATAAGAATATGATACTCGACAGGAACTTTGCCCTGAAGACCATCTGGGTAGATGACAATTACTTCAATGCCCGCAGCATGGATGTATATATTGCGAAGCTGAGGAAATTTCTGAAAGATGATCCGAGGGTACAGATCATTAATGTACACGGAAAGGGTTTTAAATTGATCGAGAGTTAGGGAAGGGCGTTTAGGAATCGTTTAATCGTTTAATCGTTTAGGCGTTTAATCGTTTAGGCGTTTAGGCGTTTAATCGTTTATACGTTTAATCGTTTAAACGGTTAAACGCACAAAAAAAAATCCCCCGCCAAAGGCGAGGGGATTTTTTTTTACATCATTCCACCCATACCGCCGGGTCCACCCATCGGAGCAGGAGCTTCTTTTTCAGGTTTCTCGGCCACCACACATTCGGTGGAGAGGAACATGCCTGCAATGGAAGCTGCGTTTTCGAGCGCAACGCGGGCAACCTTGGTAGGATCTATAACACCGGCCTTGTATAAAGGCTCATATCTGTCATCCTGGGCATTGTATCCAAAATCGTCCTTACCTTCTTTGATTTTCTGAACGATCACGGAACCTTCCAGCCCTGCATTTTCAACAATCTGACGGGCGGGTTCTTCCAGGGCCCTTTTAATGATAGCAATACCGGTATTCTGGTCTTCGTTATCACCGGTGAGTTTTTCAATGGCTTTGATGGCCCTGATGTAGGCAACACCACCACCGGGAATTATACCTTCTTCAACAGCTGCACGGGTTGCACTAAGGGCATCTTCCACACGTGCTTTCTTTTCTTTCATTTCAACTTCAGAAGCAGCACCAACATAAAGAACTGCAACTCCGCCTGCCAGTTTGGCCAGTCTTTCCTGCAGTTTTTCCCTGTCGTAATCCGATGTGGTCGTTTCCATCTGTGATTTGATCTGCTTGATACGGCCTTCGATGTTTTTCTTTTCACCGGCACCGTTGACAATGGTGGTATTTTCCTTGTCAATGACTACCTTCTCACATTTGCCCAGCATATCCAGTTTGGCACCATCGAGCGTAAGGCCTTTTTCTTCGGAGATCACCACACCACCTGTAAGAATGGCAATGTCCTCGAGCATTTCTTTCCTTCTGTCGCCAAAGCCAGGGGCCTTTACGGCGGCAATCTTCAGGGATCCCCTGAGTTTATTAACCACGAGGGTTGCCAGTGCTTCACCATCGATATCTTCAGCAATGATAAGCAAAGGACGGCCTTGTTGGGCAATAGGCTCAAGTACAGGGAGCAGGTCCTTCATCGTGGAAACTTTCTTGTCGGTCAGCAGAATCAGTGCATTCTCCAGCACAGCTTCCATCTTGTCGGGATCGGTAATAAAATAAGCTGAAATATAACCACGGTCGAATTGCATACCTTCCACCACGTCCACATGTGTTTCAGTTCCTTTGGCTTCCTCAACGGTAATAACGCCTTCTTTCTTTACTTTACCCATGGCTTCGGCAATAAGTTTACCAATGCTATGGTCATTGTTGGCAGAAATGGACGCTACCTGTTCAATTTTGGTAATGTCTTCACCAATAGAATGCGATTGTTTTTTCAGGTCTGCAATAACTGCGGTAACGGCTTTGTCAATACCCCTTTTCAGGTCCATCGGATTGGCACCGGCAGTAACGTTTTTAAGACCAACGGTTACAATCGACTGAGCAAGCACAGTGGCTGTAGTGGTTCCATCGCCCGCATCATCATTGGTCTTGGATGCAACTTCCTTCACCAGCTGTGCGCCGATATTTTCGAAAGGATCTTCCAGTTCGATTTCCTTGGCAACGGTAACACCATCTTTGGTGACCATGGGAGCGCCGAATTTCTTATCGAGAATAACATTCCGTCCTTTGGGACCCAGGGTGATCTTCACTGCGTTGGCAAGCTGGTCAACGCCTTTTTTAAGCTGTTCCCGGGCTTCGATATTAAATTTAATTTCTTTTGCGGCCATTTTTTCTATGATTTTATAAGTTCAAGATTATTCAACATAAAGTATATCAGACTGATTCATCAGCAAATAATCGTTGCCATCGATGGTTAATTCGGTCCCTGAATATTTGCCATAGAGCACAACGTCTCCGGCTTTTACAATGACGGGTTCATCCTTTTTTGCCTCACCCACCTTCACTACTTCACCTTTCTGGGGTTTTTCCTTAGCGGAGTCAGGAATGATGATTCCACTGGCTGTTTTTTCTTCAGCCGGGAAAGGTTTTATCAGAACCTTGCCTGCATTTACTTTGCCTTTAATATTTGCCATGTTTATGATTAATTTTAGAGTTAAACTTCGATTTTTATTGCCTTCCAATTATCTAATATTATGCCAAATGTGTTATTTCGGGTCTGTTTATTGACAATATTTCAGCTGAGATTTCCCGATAAAACAGGCAAATGTCAGATAATATACACGTAATCATATAGATGTGATTTTACCTGCAAGACAGGAACGGAAATAAAAAAAGTGTCAGTAATTATGACATACTGACACTTTGCATGCTTTTTTAACCTGACAGGTACTTTTTCTGACGGGCAGTCACCCGGCCAGGACACTTTTACTGCTGAGGTTGCGGTTCTGCCGGTTGTTCTGCAGGCTGTTCTGCCGGTGTTGTAGGATAGGTCGGCAGTCTTTCGGGATCAATGGCAGTGTTTTCGATCTGGTCCTGTATCTTCGATTGGCGCTGATCTCCGACTTCCCTTGGGATCATGGTGGCCACTACGCTGAGCAGAAATAAACCAGCAGCAAAACCCCAGGTTGCCTTTTCAATAAAATCAGCGGTGCGTTTAACACCCATAAACTGGTTGGAGGATGAAAAACTGGATGCCAATCCACCACCTTTTGGGATTCTGAACCAGCACAATCAGCACGAGGAGCACGCATACAAAAAGTATTATGCCTGTTATTAGTCCGTACATATTATATTGATTTACTGTTTATTGGTTAACTTTTTGATTTCTTCAATCTGACCGGCAAAGTAACCACTTTTTTCCGGATATTTCAAAATTAATTTTTCATAAGCGAAAATTGCCTTGCTGTAAAGGCCTTGTTTGACGTATATTTTCGCCAGCGTATCGGTAAAGATCCCGTCGTGTTCCTTCACACTGTCTTCAGAAATATCCCTGTGCGGTTGATTCTCCTGCGGGGGTTGTAAACGGGGATTGGTTTCGATAAACTTGTCGATCAGCTGATTTCCCTTACCGGCATTGTCAGGCTTTGATTCCAAAGTGACCGTGATTTCTTCCGCAGGCTGTGGATTATTGTGCATGTTCAGCCATTCGGTAAAGCTATGGGTCTCGGGGGAGGCGGCAGATACACTTTCGGCCATTATTGCAGCGGGTGCATCAGCCTCTGTTGTTGTTTCCCAGGTGAGCAAATCCGAATCCGTATCGGGAGACAGGTGCAGCATCACCGGAGCGGATCATCCCCGTAAAGGGCATCAAGGTCAAGGGCTATTTCAGGAACAAGTTCGGCTTCGGCAGGATCCATAAGTTCCAGTTCTTGCATTTGCCACGATAACAGGTTCGAAATGTTGTCACGGAGTGTGGGAGGCGTGGGAGGCGGGGCAGGAGCAACCGCAGGGATAACGTCAGGAGGAGCAGCAACGGCAGCAGTATCAGCATCAGCATCGTCAATCGCCGTATCGGCCAGGGGAACTTCCGACAGCGGATAGATCAAATCATACAATACCCTCCGGTCAGTGACAAAGGTGGCCGCTGTTTCAATTTCGGCCTGCCAGGCTTCGTCACCGAGCAGAAACATGTTTTTCAGGGCCAGTAACCTGGCTGTCTGGAAATAGGGATACTCCCTGATCACTTGAAGGATTTTATCAAGGGTATCCCTGTTCAGCTTCTCAGGTGAATGGATATAAGTCAGGAGTTCATCTTTTTGCATACCGTATGCCTACTACCAGTTTACAAATGCTCTGTTAAAAATATCTTCGATGAGGAGTTTCAGGATTTCCTCTGTTGAGTCGCTTTGATGTTTTCAAAGTCATTGGTGGAGAGGTAATCTTCATAGCGTGAAAAGCTGCTTTCGAAATCAAGTTCAGGTTTTACATCACAGGTGAATTTAACTTTGAGGGTAATGGTAAACCTGTTTTTGGCGGCCTCGTCACCTGAAGCAATGGCGACAGGCCTGCTGGGTTCATAGGCGGTGATCGTGCCTTCAAAATCAACATCACCGGTACCGTTAACCATAGTCAGACTCGAATTACTCTGAATATAATCTTGAGTGCGTCGGTGACCTGCTGACTCAGGCCCGGCCTCCACAATTCGGGCCATGTTCTCGAAATACTGTACGGAAAATGTTTTGGCTTCCACAGGTATTGATGCACCGGTGGTGGAATAGCTCATTTTAAAACAGGAACTGCTCATCAGGCTACAACAGATCCCAATGATCAAAAGCGATATAAGCCTGGCGGATATCTTTACATGACGCATCATTTACTCAATATTATATTCCTTAATTTTCCGGTACAATGTTCTTTCGGAAATACCCAGTTCGCCGGCAGCATATTTTCGCTTGCCACTGTGTTTTTCAAGCGCCTTTCTGATCATTTCTATTTCCTTGTCGGCAAGTGAAAGCGATTCCTCCACAATTTCCTGGGTATCCTGAATATCATCGATGGCCTCCCGCGGCAAGATCGAATTTCCTGGGTTGTTTTTCCTCCGGCATGATGGGTTCAACATCGTGGACAAACTTGGGGATCACATGTGAAGCACCGGCGTGCGACTTCTGTTTCCGCAAAGACTTTTGTGTATGTTTTCATGAACAAATTTCTTAAGGTCATTCATGTCATTGCGCATATCAAAAAGGATCTTGTACAGAATTTCCCTTTCGGTGGCAAAAGTTTTCTGATCAACCGTGTCAAATACAGCCGGCAATTTCGAGGTCGGAATAATCGGGAAGATAATTGCGCATGACATCAGCAGTGATCAGCCGCTTTTCCTCAATGATTGAAATTTGTTCGGCAATGTTTTTCAATTGCCGTGATATTTCCCGGCCAGCGATAGTTCGCCAGCATCTCGAGGGCATCTTCTGTAAGGGAAATGGCTGGCATCCGGTTACGATCCGCAAAATCAACGGCAAATTTCCGGAAAAGCAAAGGAATGTCTTCTTTTCTCTGCCGCAAGGGAGGAATCTCGACCGGAACGCTGCTCAGACGGTAAAAAAGGTCTTCCCGGAATTTCCCATGCTGAATGGCATGGGTTACATCCACATTGGTGGCTGCAATCACCCTTACATTGCTTTTAATGACCTTGGATGAACCTACCCTGATGAATTCCCCGGTTTCGAGCACCCGCAATAACCTTACCTGGGTTGATAAGGGGAGTTCAGCCACTTCATCGAGAAATATCGTGCCATCCGTTGGCCACTTCAAAATAACCCTTTCTTCTTTCGTAAGCGCCTGTAAAAGAGCCCTTTTCATGACCAAAAAGCTCCGAATCAATAGTGCCTTCCGGTATGGCTCCGCAATTCACGGCAATATAAGTACCGTGTTTTCTGGAACTGTACTGGTGAATAATCTGAGGAATAACTTCTTTACCAACGCCGCTTTCTCCGGTAATGAGAACTGACAAATCAGTAGGGGCTACCTGTACGGCAATATCAATGGCACGGTTCAGACCAGCTGAATTTCCAATAATCCCGAAATCGTTGCTTAATTTTAATGATATCAGGTTTTTCCATGATCACCCCTGGAATTTTCTGTTGACAATATATGACAAAATTACAATATTAATGGTTTTTTAGTAATTTGCATCTGTCAAATATTCATGTTTTGTATGGTTAAAAGAGAGGAGATTTATTGGCATCATTCCTGCACGTTATGCTTCAACAAGGTTTCCGGGGAAACCCCTGGCTGATATACAGGGTAAATCAATGATCCGGCGTGTATACGAGCAGGCATCCAAAGCCCTGGAAACGGTATATGTGGCCACTGATGATCAAAGAATCTATGAAGCTGTGAAGGCCTTTGGCGGCAAGGTGGTCATGACCTCCGAATTGCATAAAAGCGGAACCGACCGTTGTGCCGAAGCCGTTCAGATTGCTGAACTGGAAAAGGGACTGGCCTATGATGTGGTACTGAATGTGCAGGGAGATGAGCCTTTTATTGAGCCGGAACAACTGGAACTGGTTAAATCGTGTTTTTCCGATGACCGCACCCAAATTGCCACCCTGGTGAAGGTGATCCGTTCGAAGGAAGAATTATTTGACCCAAACCGACCAAAGGTGGTGACAGGCAGTAATCAGGAGGCACTTTATTTCAGCCGGTCCACTGTTCCCTTTATCCGGGGGAAAGTACCTGAGAACTGGCTTGATTCCCATGTTTTTTACATGCACATTGGATTGTATGGCTTCAGAAGGGATATCCTGCCGGAAATTACCGCACTGCCTCAGTCCGCGCTTGAACTCGCCGAATCGCTTGAACAATTGCGCTGGCTTGAAAATGGTTATCATATTACCGTGCGAACCACGATCCATGAGAGCTTTGGAATGGATACCCCGGAGGATCTGGAAAGGCTGAAAGGGAGATGACAGAACCCCGGCCTGCCAGATAACCGGTATTCCTATGAGCCAAAAAATTAGTCAAATACCTGTTTTCCGTATAAATTAATTCTATTTTATTGTATCTTTATTTACCTGGCTGCTTATTTTTTATTTTTGAGAAGCCGGTGGCAAACAAAAAGTGAAAATTTTTACGGTGCTTGTATTTCAGATGATTAACTAAAGTAAAATGTATGGGTTTTCTTTACAGGATTTTTCCCACTGCCAATAAGATCAGAAGAGTTGCCTTCTTTTTGCTTTTCTATTTTTTATTCCTTTATACCCCCAGGCTGTTTTCCGCGGAAGTTTTAACCTCCATCACCGTACAGGGAACCGATACGGTGTATCATTTGACCCATAATGATCTGAAAATGGGTGAACGGCTGTTTTATGGACTGCTGAGAGAACAGCAGGACCAGGAATCCTGTATTTCCTGCCATAATATCAGACCGGTGACCACACTGAGTTGGAATCCTTCAGCGGCAGATATTGCTGCTGCCAGTTATCCAAAATCACTGACCGATCTGAAAGGTGTCCTGCATCAACCTGTCGGGAAAAAAATGACCCAGTCACATGCCGGCTTTAACAGCCTTACCGATGAGCAAGTGTTGTATCTGAAGGGTTATCTGCTCAGCTATTACCAGGGTGGGGGGTATCAGCAGAGGCCGATCATTAACAATTTGCTGGTATTCCTCGCACTTACCGTGCTGTTCGTGCTTGCCTTTCTCGACCTGGTCTGGTTCCGGGTGATCAGGTTCCGCGTGGTCCATGTTACCGTACTTCTGGTCACGGCCCTGTTCCTGGCCCGTTTTACCGTGACGGAAGCCCTGGCAATCGGAAGGTCAAAAAATTATGAGCCCGATCAGCCCATCAAGTTTTCCCATATGGTGCATGCCGGACAAAACCAGATCAACTGTTTGTATTGCCACAACAGCGCCGAATATGGTAAATCGGCCGGTATTCCTTCCGCCAGTGTCTGTTTGAACTGCCATATGATCGTTCGCGAAGGAAGCAGGTCGGGCCGGTTTGAAATCAATAAAATTTTTGCTGCCGTGGAGCAAAAAAAGCCTGTTCAATGGATCAGGGTGTATAACCTGCCGGATCATGCTTTTTTCAGTCATGCCCAGCATGTCGGCGCGGGCAAGCTCGACTGTCTTACCTGCCATGGCCCTGTGGACCAGATGGACCGGATTGTTCAGGTTCCTGATCTGTCCATGGGATGGTGCGTGAACTGCCATCGCGAGACTAAAGTTCAATTTCATGATAATCAGTTCTATACCAAATATGAGGGATTGAGAGAACAGGTAGAGCGCGGTGAAATCGATTCGGTAACGGTAGACAGGATAGGAGGGACGGATTGTATGAAGTGCCATTATTGAGAATCAAGAATCAAGAATCAAGATTCAAGATTGAAGATTCAAGATTGAAGATTCAAGATTCAAAGAATAGGATATCAAGGAGATATGCAAAATGAATTACAGGAGTAACATCCACGACCGTAAAAAACAGACATGAGCGAGCAAAAGAAATATTATCAGAACATTCGGGAGCTTAATCCGGAATCGCTGAAATTGCAGGAACCATCGGAGGAAATGCATCATAAAACGGATATTCTTTCTTTGTTGGACGGAAGTGTAAAAGGACAAGCCAGCCGACGCAATTTCTTAAAACTGACCGGATTCAGTGCAGTACTCGGAACGGTGCTGAACAGCTGTGAAAAGCCCATTCACAAAGCCATACCCTACCTCATCAAACCTGAGGTGATCACCCCCGGTTTATCGGATTACTATGCTTCTGCTTTCTTCGACGGTGAAGAGTTCTGCAACATCCTGGTTAAAAGTCGCGATGGCCGTCCCATTAAAATTGAAGGGAATCCGGCAAGCAGGATCACCCGGGGAGGTACCAGTGCCCGTGTTCAGGCTTCGGTGTTGGGACTGTATGATGACGACCGGTTCAAGACCCCCCTGAAAGACAAAAAGGAAATATCCTGGGAGGATGCCGATGCAGCCATACAAAACCAGTTAAACCAGATCAGCAGGGAAGGCGGAAGAATAGTCCTGCTGACATCCACCCTGATCAGTCCTGTTGCGGAAAGCATCATCGGTGATTTTCTGAAAGCCTATCCCGGCGCAAGTCATGTGATGTATGATACTGTTTCATGCACCGGTATGCTGCTGGCCAATGAGCAGTCTTTCGGGATCAGGGCTTTGCCCGCCTATGATTTTGAAAAAGCCCGGCTTATTGTGGGCTTCGAAGCCGATTTTCTGGGTACCTGGATTTCGCCGGTGGAATTTACGGCGCAGTATGCTGCGGCAAAAAAACTGGAAGACGGCAAATCAGTGATGTGCCGGCATATCCAGTTTGAAACGGGCATGAGCATTACCGGTTCCAATGCCGATGTACGTTACCCGGTAAAGCCGTCAGAAATTGCGACCTTGCTTTCCCTGTTGCATCAGGAACTGGTGGCAAAACTTTCGGCTGAACCACAGCCTGCCCATGCGGCGATCCCGGATTCCGTCCGGTTGGTTGCGGAGGAGCTTCTCCTGCATCAGGGAGAAAGCCTGGTGGTGTGCGGATCGAATGATACTTCCGTGCAGCTGCTGGTCAATCAGATCAATGCCTTGCTGGGCAATTACGGAAAAACGCTCGACCTGCGAAAACCATCCTTTTTGCGCAAAGGGATCGATACCCAAATGGTGCAGTTGGTTGATGACCTGTATCAGGGCAGTATTCAGGCGCTGATACTCTACAACACAAATCCCGCTTATCATTTCCCACAGGCTGACAGATTTGCCGAAGGACTTCAAAAAACAAAGCTGAGCATATCGTTGTCCACCTCGCCTGATGAAACCACAGCGCTTTGTCAGTTCAATTGTCCATCAAGCCATTACCTCGAAAGCTGGGGAGATGCCCAACCGGCTTTGAATTACTTCTCGCTGCAACAGCCGCTGATCAATCCTGTTTTTAAAACCCGGCAGTGGGAGGAGTCTTTATTGAAATGGGCCGGAAATCCAGCTTCCATAAAAGATTACCTGCAAAATTTCTGGGAAAGGGAACTCTTTCCGCAGCAAAAAGAAAAATCAAGGTTTTATGACTTCTGGGTGAATGCCCTGCAAAAAGGAATTTTTGAACCTGAACGCCAGCCGGGATCTCATCCGGTATTAAAACCTGGTTCACTCCAGCCGGCACCTGAAAGCCAGGAAAATACAGAAATTCATCTGTATCAGCCGGTAGCCGTTGCCACGGGCAGACATGCCAATAATCCCTGGTTGCAGGAGTTACCCGACCCGGTAACCAAAGCAGTTTGGGAGAACTACGCGGCTGTTTCACCAAAATTTGCGACCGACAACGGATTGGAAGATTTTGACCTCATCGAAATTAATAAGTCCTTCAAACTGCCTGTTCTCATACAACCCGGACAGGCTTACGGGACAATTTCCGTTGCACTGGGTTACGGCCGGAAGGGTGTGGGGAAAGTGGCCGATGGCCTGGGCGTAAATGTTTATGCCCTGGCGATCGTGCAGGAAGGGGCCATACATTTCCGGAGATCCGGAATCATTTTCAATAAAACGGCACAAAAACATACCATTGCCAGGAGCCAGATCTTTTCAACACTTGACGGCAGGCCCATCGTTCGGGAAGCAACCCTGGCCGAATACCGGAATAAGCCCGATGCCGGTAATGAGTTGCACAAAGAAATCGAAAAAAAGCATGTCTCTCTTTATGCCGATCCGGTATACGACGGATTCCACTGGGGATTGTCGGTTGATCTCAATTCCTGTACCGGTTGCGGGGCTTGTCTCATTGCCTGTCAGGCGGAGAATAACGTCCCCGTGGTAGGAAAAACTGAGGTGGCAAAATTCAGGATCATGCATTGGATCAGGATCGACCGTTATTACGGAGGTGATCCCGAGAATCCCGATGTGGTGCATCAACCGGTGATGTGTATGCATTGTGATGCGGCACCCTGTGAAAACGTGTGTCCCGTATCTGCCACACCACATAACAATGAGGGCCTCAACCAGGTAGCCTATACCCGCTGCATCGGCACCAAGTATTGTATCAACAACTGTCCTTATAAAGTTCGTAAGTTCAACTGGTTCCAATACGCACAGAATCCGAAATTCAATTATCATGAGAACTCCGACCTGGGTCGCCTGGTGCTGAATCCGGATGTTACCGTGCGGGAAAGGGGGGTGGTGGAAAAATGTTCATTCTGTTCACAACGGATCCAGGAAAAGAAATTGCAGGCCAAGCTGGAAAACAGGGTACTGAGCGGGACTGAGGTGCAAACTGCCTGCGTGCAGGCTTGTCCTGCAAAAGCCCTGGTGTTTGGCGACCTGAATAATCCCGAGAATCCGGTGAGCAGGCTGTTTACAAATGAAAGGAATTACTACCTTCTGGAGGAGCTGCACACGCTGCCTTCGGTGGGGTACCTGACCAAGATCCGCAATAGAAATTCATAATTAAGCTGATTGATGAGTTACGCAACTGAAGTAAGAGGGCCGCTGGTTCTGGGAAATAAGAAGCTTTCTCAGGTTTCTGAAGACATCATCGCACCCGTAGGCGCCAGGCCCGGGAAATGGTGGTATGCCGGAATGTTTGTGGCTTCGCTGATGCTGGTATATGGAGCCTATGCCCTGTATATTACCTTTACGGTGGGGATCGGGACCTGGAACGTCAATAATTCCGTAGGCTGGGGCTGGGAGATCATTAATTTTGTCTGGTGGATCGGAATTGGTCATGCCGGCACAGCGTTTTCCATATTTCTCCTGTTGCTTCGGCAAACCTGGAGAACCTCCATTAACCGGGCAGCTGAGGCCATGACTGTTGCTGCAGTGCTTTGCGCCGCACTCTTCCCGTTAATCCATATGGGTCGTCCCTGGTTATTCTTCTTTATCGCCCCCTATCCCAATACCCGCGGCCCGCTGTGGGTCAATTATAACTCCCCCCTGTTCTGGGATTTCATGGCCATTTCAGCTTATCTGCTCATTTCAGCTTCTTTCTGGTACCTTGGCATGATCCCTGATTTTGCCACCATCAGGGATAAGGCTGCCACCAAGATCAAGAAGACGGTTTACAGCATACTCAGTTTTGGGTGGACCGGATCATCGCGTGAATGGATGCGATATGAGTCCACGGGTTTTGTGCTGGGAGGTATTGCTGCCGTGCTGGTGGTTTCTGTGCATTCCATCGTATCCACTGATTTTGCTTCCTCTGTCATTCCGGGCTGGCACACCACGCTATTCCCGCCTTATTTTGTTGTAGGAGCCATTTTTTCGGGTTTTGCCATGGTGATGACCCTCATGATCCTGATCCGTCATTTGTACAAGTTCCATGATTATGTGACCGACCGGCACCTCGATGCCATTGCCCGGATCCTGGTATTTATTTCCCTCATCATGGGGACCGCCTATCTGACCGAGCTTTTTATAGCCTGGTATTCGGGCAATGAGTACGAGGGCTTTCTGATTTTCAAAAACCGCGTGACCGGAAAATATGCTTTTGAATTCTGGGCCATGTTCATCTGCAATGCCATTATCCCACAACTGTTCTGGTCGGAGAAGATCAGGCGTAACCTGACCATTGCCTTCATCATTGCGCTGTTCATTAATCTGGGGATGTGGTATGAACGGTTCAACATCATTGTGACGTCACTGAGCCGGAGCTACCTGCCCTCCACCTGGGTTGAATATCATCCTACCTTTATTGAGGTGGGCATTTACCTGGGAACCATTGGATTATTTACCGCGGCAGTCCTGTTGTTTTTCAGATATGTTCCGATGATCGCCATCCACGAAGTAAAGAGTGTACTGAAGCATAATGAATTAGAGCATGGTATGATTGAACCAAATACCGGTGAAAAATGAATACAACAAAAAAGACCATCATCGGGGTATTCGGCAGTGAGGATTCACTGATGGATGCACTTTGCAGGCTGCTCGCAGAAAACCTCGAACCTGACGAAATTTACACTCCTTACCCGGTGCATGGAGCATTAAGAGCGCTGAAACGCAGATCGAGAATGAGCTGGGCAGCCTGGTTCTATGGATTCTTCGGGGGCATTGCCGTGCTGGCCTTTTTGTATTATACGGCAGTGATCGACTGGCCGCTGAATTACGGCGGAAAGCCTTTTAATGCCTTTCCCTCTTTCATTACCATAACACTGGTGCTTATCATTCTGATCGTTACCATTTTAACCCTACTTACTTTTTCAGTGCGGGCAAAATTGTATCCGTTCAAGAAGGCGGAGATTATCGACGAACGGGTCACGGATGATAAATTCATCATCGTTTTTGATGCCGGCAAGGTAAACAGAGATCAGCTTTATGCTTCGCTGAAGGAAGCAGAAGCAGAGGAAATAATTGAAAAATAAAGCGGTATGAAGCGGACTTTACTTGGAATCATTTTTCTCGCCGGAGGGTTCATGGCATGTGATCGCACCAACAATGATCCGGGCTATGACTATTTCCCCGATATGTTTTATTCCAGGGCCTATGAGACTTATTCGGAGCATTCAGGCTTTCCCGATGGAAAAACATTACGGGAACCGGTGGAGGGAACCATTCCGATCGGCATGCTGCCCTATCCTTATGCAAAGACGGATGCGGACCGCCTGCTGGCAGGGAAGGAACTCATCAATCCGGTTTCGCCCGATTCAGCCAACCTGAAACGCGGTGCAGAATCGTATAAGGTTTTCTGTATGCCATGTCATGGATCACTGGCCGACGGGAACGGACTTTTGTACAAAAGTGGTCTGTACAGTTTCAAACCGGCTTCTCTGGTGAACGATAAAATGAACGCTGTTCCCGACGGAGAGATCTATCATGTGATCTCGGCGGGTCAGGGCGTCATGCAGGAACATGGTTCCATCATCCGGCCGGAGGACCGCTGGAAGATCGTGGCATATGTCAGAAAGTTGCAGGAACAAGGAATACGATCCAATAATCAACTCCCCTAACCCTTAACACATGAATCACGAATCACCGGTTACAAAAAACAAATTCATGGAAGACAGAGTGAAAATAGCCCCCTGGATCAATTACCTGTGCTATACCCTTATCGGGGCAGGAGCAGTGACCTTTGCATTCGGTTTTCTGACCCGTCCCGAACAAACCTGGGCGAATTACCTGCTGAACAATTATTATTTCCTGGCCCTGGCTATCGGCGCATCTTTCTTCATGGCGCTCCAGTATATTACCCAATCCGGCTGGTCGGCAGGTTTTAAACGCGTCCCCGAAGCCATGGCTTCCTATATTCCATTTGCCGCCGTATTTTTTATCCTCCTGTATTTCGGTATGCATTCCCTTTATCACTGGTCGCATGCCGAAGCGGTTGAACAGGACGTTCTGCTTCAGCATAAAAGTCCCTTCCTGAATATTCCCTTCTTTTTTATCCGGCTGTTGATCTATTTTACCTGCTGGATCATCATGACCAGATATTTACGTCGGTTGTCGCTGAAGGAAGATCTGGAAGGCGGGTTGAAATATTTCCACAAAAGTGAGTTTTCATCGAGGATCTATATTTTTCTGCTGGCCATTACCTTTTCCCTGGCTTGCTTCGACCTCATCATGTCCATCGATCCGCACTGGTACAGTACCATTTTTGCCTTCAAACATTTCGCAGCCGCCTTTTATCATGGATCGGCCATACTTTTGCTCATCGTGATCATACTGCACAAGCAGGGATATTTTACCTTCTTCACCCGGAATCATTTGCAGGATTTCACTTCCTACGTTTTCATGCTCTCCATTATTTATGGCTACTTGTGGTTCTCCCAGTTTATGCTGATCTGGTACGGTAACATTCCCGAAGAAACCATTTATTATGCTATTCGCTGGGAAGGCCAATGGAAATCACTCTTCTGGGCCGATATGGTGATCAACTGGTTTATACC
Organism: uncultured Bacteroidales bacterium; assembly: GCA_963800645.1. Lineage (GTDB taxonomy): Bacteria > Bacteroidota > Bacteroidia > Bacteroidales > UBA10428 > UBA5072. The sequence continues at coordinate 341,694 of CAWDBX010000006.1, forward strand.
CTTTGCGATTCTCATGCCCAAAAAACCTGCCAGGCGTCTCAAGGTGGTTGTTCCCGTGATTATCCTGCTGATTGCGGGACAGTGGATTGACCTGTACCTGCAAATCTTCCCCGTTGTAACCGGTGAAAACAATTTTGGGATCATTGAGATCGGAACTTTCCTGGGGTATACCGGACTGTTTACCCTCATTGTTACACGGGCCCTGTCTGCTGCGCCGCTGGTGCCCAAAAACCATCCCTATCTGGGAGAGTGCCTCGATCACCATATAGCATGATGCAGATCCGGAATCCTGATCCTTTGCGTTGAGCTCCATCATGCACAACTGACGTGTAACCCTGAGCGGCAGCCTTTCAAATATTCCACAAAGATTTGATTTATCTGAAGATTTACTGTAAATTAAGGCTGTTTTAAAGGAACCGTAAACAGATTAAAAACCCACCATGATGAACGCAAAGATCTTATTGTTCTCCATTCTGTGCATTGGTCTTGTAAGTCCCTTTTCAGCCACAGCTCAAACAACAGATAATCTGCTGGGTGACTGGAATGCTGAAGCTCCCGATGCGCCGCGTGAGTTTATGAATAGTTTAATGGAGATAACCAGAGACTCCGTATTTACAACTTTTTCAGGCGAGACCTATACTTACGGTTCCACCTCTGTGAATTTTAAAAATGACACGCTCACTTTCGTAATTATCGGTTTGGACGTATTCTGCACGCTAAGGCCCGAAGACAAAACCAGGCTGACGGGAAAGGCAGTCTGGGAAGGTGGGGAATCCCCGCTTATCCTTACCAGGAAAGAAGAGCTGAAACCTGATGATGCCAGTCAGGAATAAACCTTTAAAAATGATTTACTGCAGGAATTCCTGCAGGTTTTATATACCGGACGGATGATGAAAAAGGGAGATTTTCTCTGGTTCGCAGCGCTTTGCGCAGTAACGGCATTTTTAATAGTACCTGCTCTTCACAGGATATTTATTCAGGGTACCCAGGCCCATCCTTATGTCATGGGATTTGTAAAATTTGCCATTTTGGCCACCATGGGGGAACTGCTGACATTGCGAATTATGACGGGCACCTGGCGGAAACCGGCAGGCATGTATTATAAAGCCATGGTCTGGGGTCTGGTTGGGATGAGCATTGTGCTGATGTTCGGTCTGTTCTACGAAGGTGTGGCAGGTGCAACCCGGAAGGGCCTGCTTCCCGCTGCTGAAGGCTTTAACGGCAGGTTGCTGCAGGCTTTCTTCACCGGAACCTTTTTAAACCTGACCTTTGCTCCGGTATTCATGGCCGTGCACCGAATATCCGATACCTATATCGACCGGTATGTGGAAGGGCTGAAGCCAACCGTCGGCAGTGTGTTGGTGCAAATCGACTGGCAGGAGTTTTTCAGGTTTGTCGTGGGTAAAACCATCCCTTACTTCTGGATTCCGGTACAGACCATTAACTTTATGCTGCCGGCACAGTACAGGATCATTGTGGCTGCATACCTTTCCATTGTGCTGGGGCTGATACTGGCCTATGCCAGACGCAGATAAGTATTCCGGATTTTCCGTATTCCTTTTCGAATGCAAATTCTAATCCGTGATAAACCATGAAGCTACAACTATTTTTGCTCACAGTTTTGGTTCTGGCAGTCTCTTTTACACCGGAAGGAGACCAGGTAGACTACGCTTCGCCTGATGATGCCAGCCCTGATGGGGTATCAACCGGCTATCGGGAACTGCCTCTGGGGGCCATAAAACCCGGTGGCTGGCTGTTGCATCAGCTCCAGATCATGCGTGACGGAACCACCGGCCATCTCGACGAAGTATATGCCAAGGTGAAAAACAACAATGGCTGGCTTGGCGGCACAGGTGACGGATGGGAAGAAACCCCGTACTGGCTTGATGGTGCTGTTCCGCTGGCCTGGCTGCTCGGGGACAAAGAACTCCAGGATAAAGTACTTCAATATATCAACTGGACACTTGATCATCAGAGAATGTCAGGTTATTTTGGTCCGCTTACCCGGGCGGAAAGAGAAAAGGAGATTTCCCTGTCAGAAGAAAACTGCCAGGAGGGCGAGGACTGGTGGCCCAAAATGTTGATATTAAAGGTAATGCAGCAATATTATACTGCCACACAGGATCCCCGGATTATTCCGTTCATGAAAAAATACTTTGCCTATCAGCTTGAAGTACTCAAGACCTGTCCGCTGGGAAAATGGACAGAATGGGCCCAGTCACGCGGATCGGAAAACATACTGGTAGTGCAATGGCTGTATGGGTTAACCCGCGATGCCTCGCTGCTGGAACTTGCGGCGCTTCTGGAAACACAATCTTTCCCCTGGAGTACCTGGCTGGGAAACCGCGATTGGGTGATCAACGCGGCCGCACATCAGAATAAAGAGAACTGGATGCACCGGCATGGGGTTAATGTAGCCATGGGGATCAAGTCGCCGGCATTAAATTACCAGCGCACCCGTGATCAGGCCTATCTGCAGAAGCTAAAAACCGGCTTTCAGGATCTGATGACCCTGCATGGCCTGCCTATGGGAATTTTTTCTGCTGATGAGGATTTGCATGGCAATGACCCCCTTCAGGGAGTTGAATTGTGCACCATCGTTGAAACCATGTTTTCGCTGGAGCAGATCATTGCGATCACGGGCGATGTTCATTACATGGATGCGCTGGAAAGAATGGCGTATAACGCTTTACCAACGCAAACCACCGACGATTACAATGCCAGGCAATATTACCAGATGGCGAATCAGGTAGAGGTCAAAAGAGGGGTCTTTAATTTTTCTCTGCCGTTTGACCGGGGGATGACAAACGTTTTTGGCATGCGAAGCGGATATACCTGTTGTCTGGCCAATATGCACCAGGGCTGGCCCAAGTTCGCCTCACATTTGTGGTATGGTACGGCCGACAAAGGCCTGGCCGCCATTGAATATGCCCCCTGTGAAGTCACTGCCGGGGTGGGTAAAAATAATTCCAAGGTATTGATCAGGGAGGTCACCAACTACCCCTTTGATCAGGATATTACCTTTGAGGTTTCCATCGCCCGGGATGTCGAATTTCCGCTTCAGATCCGCATTCCTTCGTGGTGCAGGGAAGCTGTATTGTTGCTCAACGGTACTTTACTGCGTACGGAGCATGGCGGGCAGATGGCCGTTGTCAGCCGCATTTGGAGAAACGGTGACAGGCTTACTTTGCAACTGCCCATGGAGGTAAGGATCTCCGAATGGGGCCGCAATTCAAGAGCGGTTGAGCGAGGGCCCCTGGTTTACGCCCTTAAACTTCAGGAACGCTGGGAGATGGGCCGGGAAACGACAGAAGGAGAGTACTGGTGTGTTTATCCGCAGAGCGCATGGAATTTTGGTTTGTTGCAGCAGTGTGTTCTTAAACCTGATGCCTGCATGGAAGTTAAAGAAGTGCATCCTGTTGGTGCTGATTTCGTGTGGAATCTTTCCCACGCACCGGTTGAGATCACTACTTCTGCCCGCAGGATCCCTTCGTGGCAAATGGCTGGGGATGTTGCGCCACTGCCGGTATCCGACAGAAATGGCCTTTATAAGGGTTCTGCTGGCGATGCGGTCGAGAAGATTACACTCATCCCATACGGCTGCACCAAGGTAAGAATTGTTGCTTTCCCGGTAGTAAAGTAGCCAGGGATCGAATCGTGAAGGGTAATTATTTCAACGACTTAATATATTCAATAATATCTGTGATCTCCTGATCTGTGAGCTGCCCCTGGTAAGTTTGCATCAGATTGGCATTAAAGCCTTTCACCACATCGGCATTGGGCTCAAGTATGGATTTTTTTATGTAAACCTCATCCACGCTGATTGTTCTTTCCTTTCCCCCGGTGATCACGGACACTTCATGACCGAATACGCCTTTGAAGGTTGGTCCCGTGAGGGTCGTTCCGTCGGCGGAATGACAGGCGATGCAACCGAGCGACCGGATGATGGTTTCTCCGGCCAAGAGCGGGGAAGCGGCAGCGGCAGTAACAGCAGCAACGGCAGTGGTATCCGTGTACCATTTGTCGAAGTCGGGTTGGGGAAGAACTTTTACGGCGGTGTACATGCCCGAATGCTGAAGTCCACAATATTCTGCACAAAAAATATCGAATTTGCCCGGTGAATTGCCGATGAACCAGGCACTTAATTTTTTCCCGGGGATCATATCCTGTTTGATCCGGAAGGCAGGAATGTAAAAGCTGTGAATAACATCCATGGCAACCAGATCAAGGACAACAGCTTTGCCCTGGGGTACGTATAAAGTGTCGGTCCTTTTTCCATTTTCATACTGGAAGCTGAAATTCCACATGCGAGCCACCGTTTTAATGGGCATGGCATCCTCGGGAGGGTCATCGTACAGCGGTTTCCAGGCCGTCCAGCCAAACCAGAACATGGCAAGGACCAATATCAGCGGGATAACTGTCCACAGGACCTCCAGCTTATCATTCCCCTCGATTTGAGCTGCAACGGGATGTCGTTTCTTGTTGTAGCGATAGATGAAATAGACCAGTACGATCGATAATCCGATAAGAAAAAAGAGGCTTATCGAAATGATCACCACAAAGGCGGTGTCGACCCCATGAGCCAGATTTGACAGGTTTGAAAACATAGCGGAATATTTTATCTGAAACTATAATCCAGAAAGGTGATTACGACCACAGCAACAAAAACGAACAATACAATGGAAACCATTATCGCATAAACCGGCTGATCAAATTTCAGGTGCATGAAATACATAAAAACCAGCGTGGTTTTGAGCGTGGCAAACAGCAAAGCGGCACTAACAGCCAGCGGTCCCAGTTCAAAAGAGGTAACGATAATGGATAAAGCCGTAAATATCAGAAGGACCAGCAGGATGATCAGATAGGTTTTGTAACTGACAATATGATTTTTTCCGGAATCACTCATGGGAGAATTATTTACGAAATTAAATAGAACAAAGGAAAAAGGAAAATCCAGATGATATCGACGAGGTGCCAGTAGAGCGCTCCATTCTCAAGGTGCACAAAATGCCCGGCATGGATCTTACCATTGCGCACCCTGTTCATCACTACCGCCAATATACTGACTCCGGCAATAATGTGAAGGGCATGCAAACCGGTCATAAAAAAATAGAGGCCGAAGAACAGGGTGTCGCCATTACCGAATCCCTGTAACACCGGTGAACCAGGATACAGGCCATGATGGATCTTAGCGGACCATTCGAAATATTTGTTTACCAGAAATACCAGTCCAACCAGAATGGTAAAACCAATCAGAAGAAGTGTAAATTTTTTATGGCCGAACTGTATGGCCGAAACCGACATGGCGATGGTCATGCTGCTGAGCAGTAGCAAGCCGGTATTAATGGCCCCTATCGTGACATCAAGTTCTTCCGCCGCCAGGTGAAAAGCTTCCGCGTGTTCATACCGGATAACGGAATATACAATAAACAAACCGCCAAAGAGCAGAAGTTCCGTGAAAATAAAGAGCCACATACCTATTTTGGAAGCAGTAGCATCAAAATGTTCCGAATGGGTTACTGTTTGTGACATAGATATTATTTTTGGCTGTAATCATATGGTTTACGGGTCACCGTAGGAATTTCACCGAAATTTTCAGTCGGCGGAGGACTGGGGACCGTCCATTCGAGGGTGGATCCTCCCCAGGGGCTCATTTCGGCTTTTGGCCCATAGCGCGCTGAACGCACCAGGTTGATAATAATCACTGTCAGTCCGGCAATTAGTATCAAGGCACCAAAGGAGGAAAGAATATTACCGCCGTGGAACTGCGGAAGATAATCGAAATACCTGCGGGGCATACCCATAATGCCAAGATAAAACATGGGGGTGTACAGGAGGACAAAGCCAATGAAGAAAATGATCCATCCAGTAGTGGCCCAGCCTCTGTCATACATCCGGCCAAACATCTTGGGAAACCAGTAATGAATAGCACCAAAAAAGGCAAAACCAACACCACCGAAGATGATATAGTGAAAATGAGCCACCACAAACGCGGTATCGTGAACATGCATATCGGTGGCCAGGGAACCCAGGACCAGTCCTGTCAGCCCCCCGATCATGAAAACAAAGATGAAGGAAGCGGCCCAGTAAAAAGGAGGCTCGAGATGGATCGAACCTTTGTACAGGGTAGATATCCAGTTAAATACTTTTATAGCACTGGGGATGGCTACCAGGAACGAAAGAAATGAAAAAGCAAACAGGGCCGTGCTGCTCATTCCGGCCGTATACATGTGGTGACCCCAGACAAAGTAACCCACAATGGCAATGAGCATGGTTGAGACGATGATGGCCTTATAGCCGAAGATGGGTTTTCGTGAAAAGGTGGGCAATATCTCCGAAATAACACCCATGGCCGGCAGTATCATGATGTAAACGGCCGGATGTGAATAGATCCAGAACAGGTGCTGGTAAAGCACCGGGTCGCCTCCCAAGGCAGGATCAAAAAATCCGATATGCAGCAGTCGTTCACCCACTACCATCAAAAGGGTAATCCCCACAATGGGAGTGGCCAGCAACTGTATCCAGGCTGTTCCGTAAAGCGCCCAGGGAAAAAGGGGCATCTTCAGCCAGTTCATCCCGGGGCACGCATCCGGTGCATGGTGACAATAAAATTCAGTCCGGTTAGAATGGATGAAAATCCCAGGATGAATGCGCCCATGACGGCCGGAAGCATATTGGTGCCGGTACGAAAGCTGTAAGGGGCATAAAAGGTCCAGCCGGTATCGGGTGGGCCTCCTCCCATAAACTGCGAGGAAATGGCCACCAGTGCTCCTAAAACATACAACCACCAGGAGAAGAGATTGAGACGCGGGAAAGCCACATCCTTGGCTCCAATCATCAGTGGAAGCATGAAATTGCCGAAAACAGCCGGCAAACCCGGGATCACCACCAAAAAGATCATGGTTATGCCATGTAGCGTGAAAAAACCATTATAGGCTTTGGCGTCCATGATGGTTTTGCCGGGAGCGATCAGTTCAATCTTCATCAGCAATCCTAAAATGGCAGCCAGGATAAAGGCGGCCATAATCGAATAAAGGTATAACAATCCTATCCGTTTATGATCGGTGGAGGTGATCCAGGCCAGGATACCTTTATGTTTACCATGATCTTCGTAAAAACTTCCCTGGTGAATACTCATAAATAGTTCAATTGTGAATTATACACTGATTTGTTGTTTTTTTCTGAATAAAGGACGCACCGCAAGCCACAGGAAAATGACCACGGCGATAAGTGAGATCATAATACCTGTAACGCGGGTGATGCTGAGTACATATTGCTTTCCCTGCGGATCATAGGAATAGCAGTACTGCAGAACGCGGTTGATAGTAGGTCCGGCCTGTCCCTTTGATGCCTCAAGGAGAGCCAGTTTGAATTCAAAAGGCTGAAAATAAGTGCCGTTAAGGTATCTGGTAATCTTCCGATCAGGACTAATCACGATGATGGCAGCAGCATGTACAAAGTCATTCCCTGCCGGTTTAAAGCCAAAGCCCGTGGCGGAGGTTAAACGACCAATGGTAGCGCTGTCTGCGGTAAAGAATGTCCATCCCGAATCTGCACCCGGCGCCGTCATCAGGTTCATATAATTCTTATGTTTGTTCAGGGCCAGATCGGTACCTTCACGTGCGTCAAAACTAATGGTAAATACCTGATAATCTTTACCGATACGCATATCGGTCCTGTCAATTGCTTCGGCTAATCCGTTCATCAGCGGGCTGCAAATGCCGGGACAGCGATAATATACAAAGGAAATCACAGTGGTTTTATCAACCAGTTCACCCAGCATTAGCCTTTCGCCCCGGTGGTTGACCAACGGCAGATCAGCCGGTAAAGTATCCTCCAGTTTTTCGACGATCCCGATTTCGGGATCCATCTGCTGAACCGGCAGCTGAGCTTTACCGGTAAAAGAACTGACCAATAGAACAATACAAATCAGCCATACACTTTTCATAGTTAACCCAGGTTTTAAAAGATGTGTTCCCGGTAATAAAATTAGTTTTTATTTCAACAATAATATCAGGTTGAAGTTTAAATGTAGATAAAAAAAGAGGCATACCCGGAGGTTTTACTGAATGGTTGATCAACGCACGATATCGTTACCCTTCTCGCAAAAATCATGAACTAGAATGGATTTGAAGCGGGCGTTGGCAGGGTATGCTGTACGATCAGGTGTGTAGCACCGGTATTTTCACTGACATAGTTTCTCGTTTGTGATGAAGCGTGCTGAAGGGCCTCAGAGTTGGTCATCAGATGATCCAGGATGGCTTTGAATTCAGAAAGGCTGTTCACTGCAAAAGCCCCGCCGCATGCAGTCAATGCTCTTGCTTCCTGGAACTTTTTGTAATTTGGTCCGAAAATTACGGGTAACCCAAAAGCGGCAGGTTCCAATATATTGTGTATTCCCTTCCCGAAACCACCACCCAGGTAGGCAATCTTACCGTAACGATACAAGGAGGAAAGCATACCAATATTGTTAATAATCAAAACCTGTTTGTCTGCCAGGTCATCCGGCGTGGCTTCTGAATAAAGCACAGCAGGCTTTTGCAGCATCCCTGTAAGTCTTTTGATTTGATCCTGACCGATCTCATGAGGGGCCAGTATCAGTTTTACCGGCCGGGTAGTTTCGTTGATGAAACTTACCAGCAGTGCTTCATCTGCAGGCCAGGTGCTTCCTGCAACAATGCAAAAGCTGCCCGCCGTGAATGCATCGGCAATTTCAATACTTTTAGCGGCGGCACCAATGGCGGTAACCCTGTCAAAACGGGTATCGCCGCTGACCGTCACATTTTGAAAACCAATGGAGCCCAACAACTCGGCAGAAACCTGATCCTGAATAAAAAAGTGCCGGAAGAACCTTAGTTTTTTCCGGAACCAGGAACCATACCACCGGAAATAAATCTGATTCTGCCTGAAGATCCCCGAGATTAAATAAACAGGTATGGATAAGTCATGCAGACGCTTCAAATAAAAAAACCAGAATTCGTACTTAATAAAGAAAACTGCCTGGGGCTTAACAAGTTTTATGAACCTGCCGGCATTATACAAGGTATCCAGGGGGAGATAACCTACAAAATCAGCCTCCTGATAGTTTTTGCGGACCTCAAAACCTGAAGGAGAATAAAAAGTCAATACAATACTGCAACCGGGTTGCTGTCTTTTGATTTCTTCGATGAGGGGTCTGCCCTGCTCAAACTCTCCCAGTGAGGCCGCATGAAACCAATAAACAGGACCGCCGGAGGGTTTCCAGAGAGACAATTTTTTCCGCCAGTCTTTTCTGCCGCTGATCCACAATCTGGCTTTCTTATTCACCAGGGAAGCTACCAGTATGATGAGGTAAAACAGGTGGATCGATATGGAATAAAGCAGGACCATGGGTAATGGATACACAAAATAAGTCAATTCTGAGTGAGGATTTAAACATTCCGGCCGAATAAATGTTATTCCCTCATTATAATTTTTAATCGATCTAAATAACATCAAAGTAAGAATTCTAAATAAAGTACAACACTATGGCTTTTGAACTTCCAAAATTAGGTTATGATTATGCGGCACTTGAACCGCATATCGATGCACGCACCATGGAGATACACCACACCAAACATCACCAGGCCTATGTTACCAATCTCAATAATGCCATTGCCGGTGGTGAATGGGAGAAGAGAAGTATTGAAGATATTTTGGCCGGCGTTTCCAAGTTGCCGGCGGCTGTAAGAAACAATGGCGGAGGCCATTATAACCACACGTTGTTCTGGACGTTAATGGCGCCCAATGCAGGAGGCACCCCGGGTGGCGACCTTCTGGATGCACTCAACAAAAACTTCGGATCTTTCGATAAATTCAAGGAACTATTTGCCAGCGCCGGCATGACCAGGTTTGGATCGGGCTGGGCGTGGCTGGTCAAGGTGGGGAATGAACTGAAGATCACCTCAACACCCAATCAGGACAATCCGTTAATGGATGTAGCCGATGTAAAGGGTGTACCGATCCTCGGCGTGGATGTATGGGAACATGCCTATTATCTGAAGTACCAGAACAGGCGAAACGAGTACCTCGCAGCATTCTGGAATGTAGTGAACTGGGCTGAAGTAGGAAAACGGCTGAAGTAATGTGATGCAGTTGTGCAAAGCTGCACAACTGCATAACTCTTTAATTGCTTTGAAAACTTCCCGGAATTCATTACCTTGTGGGTGACTTTAAACTTAAAAAACCCACAACCATGCCGTTCGAATTACCAAAGCTTTCTTATGCTCCGGATTCCCTGGAGCCTTATCTTTCCAAGCAGACCATCGAATTCCATTATGGCAAGCATCACCAGGCTTATGTGAATAATCTGAATAACCTGGTACCAGGCACCAGGTTTGAAAATGCTACCCTGGAAGAGATCGTAAAAGAAGCAGAAGGGGGCATTTTTAACAATGGCGCTCAAATATGGAACCATACTTTCTATTTCGGGAGTTTTTCACCGGGCGGCCCCAGAGAACCTTCGGGACCCCTGGCAAAGGCCATTGACAGCACATTTGGTTCCTTTGGTACTTTTAAGGAACAATTCACTAAATCGTCCGTTACACTTTTCGGATCGGGATGGGCCTGGCTGGTAAAGAAATCAGACGGTACCCTGGAGATCATTCAGGAAGCCAATGCCGGTAATCCTTTGCGAAAAGGACTTCAGCCCCTTCTGACCTGCGATGTATGGGAGCATGCCTATTATCTCGATTATCAGAATAAACGGCCCGACTACGTGCAGGCATTCTGGAATATTCTTGACTGGGAAATCATTGGTAAGAGGTTCTGATCAGAAGGTATATCCCATATTGACATACCAGCGGAGACCGGAATCCTTGTTGTTGCCCGAAAGAAACACACTGATCGGACCGATGGGTGATTTATAGGTAAGGCCTCCCCCGTATCCGGCGTGCACATCTTCATGATTGAGCTCAAATATAGCGGTAGTCAGGTTCTTGAATGTGTCGGAGTTCACCAAACCGTTTCCGATGATTTCAAGCTGAAGATTCTTGTAAAAACGGTAATGGAATCCAAGTTTGATTTCTGCAAAGTTGGAGACTTTTATCTCCCCCGGGTTATAACCTACAAAGGCTACATGATTCCGCCTCAGGTTAAAATTATGACCTCCGATAAAGAAAAAGTCCGGTGAGATGAATTCATCGGTACTCACTCCCAAAGAAAGACCGGTATTGAGTGTGATCTTTTTGCTGAGAAGCGCGTAATTATTTACTTGCAGGAATACTTTTCCGAAAGAATTGAGGTATTCTTTTCCGTCAAGCGTATCCGACATATATTTCAGATGCAGTTTTGGTTCGTATAATCCCTTAAGATAAACTTCTACCAGGCTGCCATGAGAAGGATAGAGCATGTCATTCAGAGAATTGAATTTGTAGGAACCTGACAACCCGAAGCCTGCAATGCCAAATCTTTTGTAACCGTAATCCTCAGGATATAAGTTCTGCATGACTTTATTGGGGTAAACAGCCGAGTAATCGAACAACAAGCCTATTCCTGCCTGCTGATTCAGCCGGGGCGTATGTTTCAGGGACAGTTCCGAAGTCAAATGATGTTGTTTGAAATAACCGATTTCCTGTGCATCAAGGAAAGCCGGAATGAGGTCTGATTCATACCATGCTTCCAAGCTTCCCAGCATGTTCATCCTGGGTCCGGTATATTTCCGGTAGTAAAGATATCCCTGAGGGTATTCGCTTATATCGGCTGCAACGGTGATCCTGGCCCCGGAAACCAGAAAATTGCTCCGGGAATAATTCAGAATAAGTCCTGCGCCATAAAAATTATCATAATGGACCGATGTTTTCAGGGAAGAAGGGGGCTTTTCCTTGGCATTAAGAAGCAGACGGAATCCCTGTCCATCCTTTTCCAGTTTGTAGGTGAGTTTATCAAAATACAGAGTCCCAAAAAGCCTCTCAATGCCGGCTTTCAGCTCTTCACGTGTCATGTAGCTGTTTCTTTGAATATTGAGCTTGCCATAAGCGAGACTTTGATCGTTGTATTTCAAATCATTAACCTGTATACTGGTTACCAATAAGCTATCCACCTGAGGCAGAAAACATTTTTCAGTCCTGCCGGAAAAGGACTTAAGTGAATCACCGAGGGCTTTAAGGGCATCGAAGTGCTTTCTGGCAGCTTCCTCCCCGATTTTCTCAATGATCAGACCTTTGCTGAAGTCGCTTGATGTATAGCCTACAAGATCAGGGGTGATCAGGATATCGACCATTTTCATCTGCTGGTTCGCATCATTGATGCCATAACTGGCGATTGAACGGGAAAGGATTTTGCTCAGCGAGGTTAAATCTTTGGCCGACATGGCTTCCTCAAAACCAACATAAACCCCTATAACAATATCGGCACCCATTTTTTTCACTTCCTCCACCGGAAAATTCCGGATTACACCACCATCTACAACTACTGTGGTGGAATCGAGAATTACCGGGGTGAAAACACTCGGAATGGCCATGCTGGCACGCATTGCCAGTGCAAGGTCGCCCGCATTGAATTCAAGAATTTTGCCGCCGATAATTTCTGTTCCCACACAACGGAAAGGATAGGGAAAATGATCGAAGCTGTCGATACCGGAAGCTCTCCAGGTCATGCCTGTCAGCAGCAAATCAAGGTTTTGCCCTTCAAGCAAAGCGGAAGGCAATCCAATTTGCTTATTGCGTATGGGTAATTCGATCAGATGTCTTTTATAATAGTGCTTTTCATCGAGAGCTACATTGATGAGCGGGATATTATCAGACAGTAATACCGACCAGTCAAGGTTTTTATTGAGCTGTGACAGTTCTTCGGCTGTATACCCTATTGAATAAAGGCCTCCAACAATACTCCCCATGCTGGTACCGCTGATAAAATCGGGTGAAATTCCCGCTTCTTCCAGTACTTTGAGCACTCCGATATGCGCAAGTCCCTTGGCACCTCCGCCACTGAGCACCAGGCCGATCTTCGGTGCAGGAGCAGAAGAGCTTTGAGCATAAAGCAAGTTACCTGAGGTGAAACCCAGAATAAGTGATGCGATGAAATAAATACTTTTTGATGAACCAGACCTCATGGGTAAGAACAGTTAAGCATCTCCTGTTACTTATACATATAAAGGACCCCTGCTTTCGAATAGCGCTTATTGGGATCACCTGTGAGTGCTTCGATGGTATAAAAATAAATCCCCGGGTTAAGTTCCTGTCCCGAGGCGGTTCTGCCGTCCCAGGTGAGGGTAGTGCCCTCGATGCTATACACGAGAATACCCGCACGGGTAAAGATGCTGAGAGATATCGGAAATCCCCCGTTGCTGGTAATCACAAAGAAATCGTTAACACCGTCACCGTTTGGCGTAAACACATTCTGCACACTGATTTCCTCCATCACGAGAACTTTTTGCAGGGAGGTGCTTGTGCAACCCAGATTATCTGCGACGGTGAGTGAAACATCAAAGGTATCCATAGCCCCGAAGGTCACCACCTGGCGGCGCCCGGTACGCGGCGGAAAGGTTTCGATATCCCAGGTAAAGGTATAAGTCACAGCAGGTTCCAAAGGCTCTACATGCTCAAATACATAAACATTATAGGAAACCGAGTCGTAATAAATAAAGTTTGCCGGTACGGTGCGGTGAACATTTATCATATCAGGCTTTACGATCATCAGGTCAGCCCGGTTATTATATATCAGAGCAGGAGAGTATAAGCCCGGTAAATTATAGGTCACCGAATCAGGATCTTTTAAGGTGCTGGTCTGTCCATTTTGAAAGTCCCAGTAATAACTTGTTGTTGAATCCGGAGAGGCCCCGGGGGTAAAACTAAATTTAACCCGCATGGGCGTGCAACCCTCCGTACTGCTTGCTGTAATGTTGTATTGCCCGGCAACCGGAATGGCTGTTGCTGCGAAGAACACAAAGGACATGATATGGGTTATGCGGAAGGACACGTTATCAGATATTCTTGGTTAAAGATTGCACGATTTTAAAATTATTCAGGAATTCTTTGGCAAATACCCTCATCACGGTATAGGCAGGCACTGCTAAAATCATTCCGGCCAGTCCGCCTATACTGCCCGCCATCAGAAAGACCAGAAAAATCTCCAGCGGATGAGCATATACACTGTTTGAATATACGTAAGGCTGTATAAACATGTTGTCGATAAATTGTACAATGATAAAAACAACGATGATCAATGCAGCTGAAACCAGAAGATTAACATCTCCCGTGCGGGTCAGAAATGTGATCAAACCTGTAAAAACACCCAACACAGTTCCTATTATAGGACCAAGGTAAGGAATTATGTTGAAAATACCGGCTAAAAATCCAACTAGCAGGGCATCTTTCAACGGAAAGCCAATGATCATCAATCCTATGGTACTGAGGAAGATTACAGCGGTTACCTCCACCATGACCCCCAGGAAGTATCTTGAAAGGAGCCTGCTGATGGACTCCATGGCATTGGACACTGCCTGTGTGGCTTTATCAGGTATCAACAGCATAAAATTCCTGGAAAACATTTTCTCATCCTTTAAAAAGAAAAAGGTAATAAAGGCAATGGCAAAGAAGGCTACCGATATATTTCCGAGCCAACCGGCCAGCGAACCGAAAACACCTGCCACCTGCCTGACATTAATCTTTGACATCAGCCGCTGCATGAGCTCTTCTATTGAAAAGTAACTGCCCGGCTGAATTTTATACTTGTTGACGAGATTTTCAAAGGCAGCAATCGGGGCGCTGAATTCCTGCAGCAATCGCTGGGGATCGATGGCGGAAAGATCATTTACTTTACTGACAATCAGAGGTATAAAAATACCAAAAAAAGAAAGGATGACCGTAATCAGCAGGAGGAGTGTCATTAGGGCGCGTAATCCGGCAGGCAGGTAAAATTTTTTGAACCTGAAGCGTTCAAGAAGATTGAAAATGGGTCGTCCAACCAGTGCAAGAACCAGGGAGGCAAGGATGTATACGACGATATTACTGAAATACCAGATCAGGAAGACAAGAATCAAAATCGCTATTACAGAAACAATATAGCGTGCAGTTTTGCTCATGCTGATGAAATATTGGCTAAAAATACTAAAAATTTGATGCTGCCTCAATGTTAATAACTTAAAAGAAATCAACACCTGTAAATAACTTTAAAGGGCCGGCTATTAAGGATAATTTTATCTTTATTAATTTTACCACCGTACTTTTTCAATTCATCCGATGAAGCAATACTTGAATTTACTGCAACACGTGCTGGATAATGGCACCGAAAAAAGCGACAGAACAGGGACAGGTACCCTGAGTGTGTTTGGGTATCAGATGCGGTTTAACCTGAGCGAGGGATTTCCCCTTGATGACAACAAAAAAACTGCACCTGAAGTCGATCATTTATGAATTGCTTTGGTTCCTAAAAGGGGATACCAATATCAAATACCTGAATGATAATCAGGTGAATATATGGAACGAATGGGCTGATCAGGAGGGTAACCTGGGGCATATTTATGGTTACCAGTGGCGAAGCTGGCCCGATTATACCGGCGGACATACCGACCAGATCGCACAGGTTATCCGCTCGATCCGGGAAAATCCCGATTCACGAAGACATATTGTCAGTGCCTGGAATGTGGCTGATCTGAAAAATATGGCCCTGCCCCCCTGTCATGTGCTGTTCCAGTTTTATGTTGCCAACGGAAGGCTTTCGTGTCAGCTGTATCAGCGAAGCGCTGATATTTTTCTAGGCGTTCCCTTCAATATTGCATCCTATGCACTTTTGCTGATGATGATCGCCCAGGTTACCGGTTTGAAACCTGGTGAATTTGTCCATACCTTTGGGGATGCGCATATTTATAAAAACCACATTGAACAGGTGAAGATGCAGCTTGAACCGCGAGCCCAGGAAATTGCCAAACATGAGGCTTAATCCATCGATAAAGGATATCAATGGTTTCGATTTTGATGATTTTACGCTTGAAAACTATGACCCCCATCCACACATAAAAGGCGAAATTTCTGTTTAAACCATTGACCATGAAGAATATCTCAATCATTGTTGCTATTGCCGAAAACAATGGCATTGGAAAAGATAACAAGTTGTTGTGGCATATTCCGGCCGACCTGAAGCGTTTTAAAAAAATCACCACCGGTCATACGGTGATCATGGGCAAAAATACCTTTCTATTCACTTCCGGGGGGACCGCTTAAAAACCGGAGAAATATTGTTATTACCGATAATCCGGCAGATCGTTTTGAAGGTTGCGAAATCGTTTTCTCCGTTGAAGAGGCCATTGACCGGTGTGATGAGAATCAGGAGAATTTCGTTATCGGAGGAGCCTCCGTATACCGTCAATTTCTCCCGCACGCCAATAAACTTTATCTGACCCTGGTGAATAAATCGTTTGAAGCAGATACTTTTTTCCCTGAAATCAATCACGATGAATGGACTGAAATCTCAAGGGAATTCCCTGATAATGAAGAGAAAGCAGGATTTTACCTATGAATTCATTGTTTTACAGAGAAAAGATTAACTTTATTCGATATTACATCACCTAAAATTTATTCGTCATGAAGAAAAGTCTCCTTTTAATTACAGGTCTGTTTATTTACTGCGTCCTTTGTTTTCAGTCAGGCCGACAAGATTGTCGGGATCTGGGTGCCTGCCAAGGGAACCTCGCAGGTGAGGATCTTCAAGGCTACCAATGGCAAGTATTACGGTAAAGTTGAATGGCTCGAAACCGACAAGGACAAGCTTGATGTGAACAATCCCGACGAAAGCCTGCGCAGTAAAAAGATTTGGGGATTGATGATCCTGAAGGATTTTACTTACAATGCCGATAAAAAACAGATGGGAAGGCGGGACCGTATATGATCCTGATAACGGAAAAACCTATGACTGCTTTATGTGGTTTGACGGCGATGACAACAAAATGACCCTGAAAGGATATGTGCTGGGAATGAAGTTTGTGGGCAGGGCTGAAGACTGGACCCGGGAATCGGAACTCAGAAAATGACCCGGAGCTGTTGGTCCTAATTTTTTACCAATTCATTGGACTTATTTTTGGGTTCATCAACTAAACTCAACCTGTAACTGCACTTTGGCGTTAATAGTACAGAAACATCACTATTAACCAAGTTTGCAGTAATGAAATGGCTTTTATTCATATTGATGTTAGGGACTTTTGCCTGTTCCGGCAAAGTCACCATTAACGAAGACGAGATTCAGACGGATATCTTTTATGCCGAGGGGAGTCACCGGCCCTTTACGGGTAAGTGCAGGATTGTATTCAGTGGTACCCGGATCGTAAAGGAGGAGTTTGCCTATAAACATGGCATCCTGCATGGTGAGGCCACTGCCTGGTACAAAAACGGACAACTGCGCAGAAAAGGATCCTATTCCAATGGCCGGATCTCAGGCAAGTGGGAGTTTTGGGACATGCATGGCAATAAGACCGTTGAAGCCCATTATGAGAACGATGCCCTGAACGGTACCTATATTTTACTTTACTCCAATGGTAAGATCAGAGAAAAAGGGCAGTTTGCCGATAACAGACGAACCGGTCAGTGGTTCTATTACAACGAAAATGGCCAGCCTGTTAAGGCAATAGCACAATAGGGACTAAAATACCAGACCATTTTCATCAAATGCCTTTTCCTGCCACCTGCCATCCATTAACACCCGGAGTGTCTTAAATCCGATTTCAACAAGCAGATTTGCAGCAAAGGTGAATCCCGATTTTATTTCATCAGGGTGGTGAGAATCGGAATTCAGCATAACAGGAATTTTCTTTTGATGGAGACGCTCCAAAATCCATTTACCGGGATATAGAAGAGGGGGATTATGCTTGTACAATCCACGGGTATTCACCTCCACGATGCACCCTTTCTGTCGGATTACTTCCAAAGTCTCCTCCACCAGATCGGTATACCATTTTTCCTCCTCATTCAGATAGGGCATGAAGGAATTGTGCATCTTTATCTTATCCATGTGACCAATGACATCGGGAACGTCCGTTTCGGTCATCCGCATAACGGAATGGTAATATGAAGTGATCGCTTTAACAAAATCATTCTGATAAACAATTGCTATACCTTTAAAAAAGTCCTCAGGCTGACCATCAAAACAGAAATGGGATCCATCGGGAAATTGTCCGATATAGTGAACAGAACCTATAAAATAATCAAGTGTACTCTTTTTCAGCCCTGTTTGCCGGAAACCCCATAAGCCTTCGATAAAATCAATTTCCAGTCCGGTGTATACCTGAATTCTTCCTGAAAATTCCGTCTTTATCCTGGAAATCTCCCTCAGATAATCCTGTAGTTTTTCCGCAGACATGTTCCATTTCGACACGAAAGGGACCGGGGCATGGGAGGAGTATCCGTAAGCGGGAAAACCTTGTTCAATGGCCGGCCTGATAAAATCTTCAGGAATGGCTTTCCCATCGCAGAAGAGGGAATGTGAATGATAATTTACCCAGGGCATAATGCTCAATGATTATTTTATGCGCCCAAAGTTAGAATTTTTTTAAGGAGACTTGCGATATGATTTAAACTGTACAATTATAGCAAGTTGTTCCATTACAGACGTAGAAACAATGTTCCTGAAGATCCAGGGACCCCGATAAGAGGGTAAAACGGGGGAAGGCCCGGTTTTGCTTTTCTGAACTGAATTTAAATCAAAATATTGTAACAAAAGGAGGCTAAAAATACGTAGTAAAGGGGATTATTTGTAAGAACTGACTGGGTAGTGAAAAAAACGTTACAAAACGCTAATGTATTCATTGTTTGCCTCCTGTGGTTATTGGTTTCAGGCAGTCCGCCTTCCTGTGCGCAAAATATTCCCCTGCATTTCAGGCAGCTATCTGTTGAAGACGGACTCTCCCAAAGTACTGTGCATGCGATCCATCAGGACAGAATGGGATTCATGTGGTTTGGCACCGATATAGGACTGAACAAATACGATGGCACAGGATTTACGGTTTATCAATACAGTACATCAGATTCCACTGCCATAGCGTCGAATTTCATTGTAGGGATATTTGAAGACAGCTACGGATGCTTTTGGATTGGTACTGGTTATAGCGGCCTCAACCGATTCGACAGGGAAAAGGAAATCTTTCATCTTTATGCCCATGATTCCCATAAAAAGGGTTCGATCAGCAGCAATAACATTCGCGCCATATTTGAGGATTCCCGGAAGAACCTGTGGATAGGTACCGCCGGTGGAGGACTTAACTTATATGACCGACAATCAGATTCGTTTATTCATTTTTCGCAAAATGGGGGTGATCAGTCGGGTATTGGCAGTAATTTTGTTTCATCCATCGCAGAAGATTTGAACGGCAAATTATGGTTGGGTTCCCCGGAAGGTATTCTTACCAGGTATGATCCGGAAACAAAGAAAGGGCAGAGTTTTAAACTGTTTAACGAATACCGGGCTGATCTGTACAATACCACATTTAGTGAGGTTTATGTTGATTCGGATAACAACATCTGGTTTGGGACAGAAATTGGCTTATACTATTACGATCAGGAAAAAGCCACGTTCCAGCATTTTGTAAAAGGAAACACCAACAGGAATCTCAATGCAGATGCCGTTTCTTCTATATTGGAAGTGGAGAAAGGATTGTATTTAATTGCTACCGACCATGGCGGATTGAATATTTATAATAAAAAGACAGGTACTTTTACCTACCATCTGAACTCCAGATTGGACGAAACCACCATTAGCAACAACCAGCTTTACTCCATTTACAAATCTCCCGACGGCATCATCTGGATTGGAAGCTTTCATGGGGGAGTCAATATTTTAGATAAAAAGGCGATAAAATTTCAGCAATACCGAAACCTGGTCAGTGCTTCCGAATCGCTCAGCAATCGCAAATCAGTTCTTACGATCTGCGAGGACAGAGAAAAGAACATTTGGATCGGAAATGACGGACAAGGCATTGATATCCTGAATCCCAGAACCAATAAAATACAACACCTTCAATCTGAAAAGAATAATCCGTACGCCATTTTAAGCAATTGTGTGACTGAAATATACAGGGACAGGAATGACGATTTGTGGATTGGAACCTACCTGGAAGGAATGTCAAAACTTGATTGGAAATCAAAGAAATACACACATTATAAGCACGATTCGAAAAACAAGGAGAGTCTGGGTGGGAATAATGTGTGGACCATTCTTGAAGATACCAAAGGCAACATATGGATTGGAACCATGGGCAATGGTATGGACAGGCTTGATAAAAAGACCAACCGGTTCACCCATTATCGAAACGATCCGAATGATAGCACAAGCCTGAGTAACAACGATGTATTCGAGGTGTTTGAGGACAATACAGGCAGAATATGGGTGGGAACCAGAAATGGATTGTGTGTGTTAAACAGTGAAAATAATGGTTTTACCAGGTATATGTCAGGTAATGATGTGGTCAATGGCATTTATGGCAGCTGGATCTATGACATATACCAGGATTGCTTTGGGAGCCTGTGGATTGGGACCGATCAGGCGTTGAATCTGTATAATCCTGAAAAGAAGGCTTTTGAACATTTCCAGGAAGAAGAAGGCTTAAACGGCAATGCAGTACTCAGCATTACCGGCGATAAGAATGACAATCTCTGGATTGCAACCAACAAGGGTCTTTGCCGGTTCAGCATCAAAGAGAAAAAATTCCGTAATTTCGATGTGGCCGATGGCTTACAGAGCAACGAGTTCAATTATACTTCGGTATTAAACAGTTCAGACGGCAGAATCTACTTCGGAGGCAAAAACGGTTTCAATGTATTTCATCCCGACAGTATTGTTGACAATCAAAGAATTCCTCCGGTATATCTGACCAAACTGACGGTCATGAACAGGTCCATCAGTCCCAAACTAAATACCAGCATTCTTTCCAAACATATAAATTTTGAGAAAAGCATTACACTAACCCACAGACAATCGGTTATTACATTCGAATTTGCTGCATTAAATTATTCAAATTCCCATAAGAACCAGTATGCTTATTGGTTGGAAGGCTTTGACAAGGACTGGAATTACCTTGGGAACAAGCATGATGTAACTTACACCAATCTTAATCCCGGCAAGTATTTGCTAAAGGTAAAAGGCTCAAACAACGATGGGATCTGGAATGAAAATGGCACAACGCTGCAGGTGATCATTCTTCCGCCATGGTGGAAGACCTGGTGGTTCAAGATCATTTTGTATTGTTCCCTGGCCAGTTTGTTGTTGCTGATTTATTCTTTAAGAGGATCATTTTACAGGCATCAGCAGAAGAAGCTTTTGGTATTGGTAAAAGAACGCACCTTCCAATTAGAAGAAGTGGCAGTTGCTCTTGAAGAAAAAAAGGAGGAAATCAACTCCCAGAATGAAGAGCTCATGGCACAGAGAGACGAGCTGGAATATGCCAACAATATTCTTACTGAACAGAAGCAACAAATTCTTGATCAGAACAAAGAGCTTGATAATCACCGTAACCGTTTAGAATCACTGGTGGAAGACCGAACCAGGGAATTGATAAAGGCCAAGGATAAAGCCGAGGAATCAGACAGGCTTAAATCATCTTTTTTGGCCAACCTTTCACATGAGATCAGAACCCCCTTAAATGCCATACTCGGATTTTCCTCATTGCTGGGGGAAAAGGATATCAGTGACGGAGAGCGCGAGGAATACAACATGATCATCCAGAACAGCAGCAATATGTTACTGGATCTTATCAGTGATATTCTGGATATCTCGAAGATCGAAGCAGGACAATTGCAAATGGATTTCAGGGAGGTATCTCTCGAATCCGTGATCAACGATCTGGTGGGGGTCTTTGATCTGTTTATGAAACGCCAGGATATCGGGTCCAATAAATCTGTACAATTAAAAGTGGAGATCCGGGAGGAAATACTGAAAACCCGGATTATTACCGATAAGTTAAGATTGGAACAGGTATTGTCAAACCTCATCAGCAATGCCATTAAATTCACCCAGAAGGGTTATATTGAAGTCGGATGCAATCAGTTGTCCGGGACTGAAATGCTGGAGTTCTATGTAAAGGATACCGGTATCGGTATTAAGGAGGAAAATCAGCAATTAATATTTGAACGGTTCAGAAAAGTTGAGGAGGATAAGATGCAACTGCACAGGGGTACCGGACTTGGACTGGCCATCTCCTACCAGCTGGTGAACCTGCTGGGAGGAAAGATCTACCTGACATCTGAACCGGACAAAGGTTCTGTTTTCTATTTTACCATTCCGTTTTTAAAGTCAGCATCACCTTATGTCCCTGAGCAAAAAAGCAAACCGACAGCCATTTTACCTGATTTTAAGCATTGCAGCATACTGGTTGCGGAGGATGATATGTCAAATTACAACTATATTGACAAGTTGCTCAAAAAGGTACAGGCCAATGTTATCCATGCCATGAACGGCAAGGAGGTATTGAAATATTGAGTAACCATCATGATATAAAGCTTATCCTGATGGATATAAAAATGCCTGTATTGGACGGCGTGGAGACTTTGCATGCCTTGCGGAAAATGAATATCCGGATTCCGGTGGTGGCACAAACAGCCTATGCTTTGGCCGATGAAATTGTAAAGCTTAAGAATGAAGGATTTGATGAATACATTGCCAAACCCATTCAGCCTGAATACCTGTATTTCATTATTCAGAAATATCTCACCAATCCTGGAAAAGCAGGAAAACGTTCCTATCCTTGAGTGAAAGCTGCCAATGATGCCGGGATTCCATAAAAAAACCCTGGATGTTTTATCCAGGGTTCAGGGTGGATGACCGGGCTCGAACCGGCGACCTCCAGAGCCACAATCTGGCGCTCTGACCAACTGAGCTACAACCACCATTTGGGGAGCGCAAATTTAATGATCTTTTCAAGTTTTTAAAATAAAAGGCCAAAAAAAAGGTTTTGCCTAACCGACAACGATTCAATAATTTGGGATATTTGTCAGGATTTTATTTCAAAAAGTATACTATTTTTATCCGCAGTTCCAAAAACTATATTGATGCCGGCGCTTGAGCAATACTTTGAGCAATTCAGAAAACAGATTATCGGAAATGATGCTTGTTTTGAATCACCCTATGGGAGAAAAAGAATTTACTATTTCGACTGGGTGGCCGGAGGTCGCTTGTATAAACCCATTGAAGACAAGATTACCGGGGTATT
Source organism: uncultured Bacteroidales bacterium (assembly GCA_963800645.1). Lineage (GTDB taxonomy): Bacteria > Bacteroidota > Bacteroidia > Bacteroidales > UBA10428 > UBA5072. The sequence continues at coordinate 364,840 of CAWDBX010000006.1, forward strand.
CGGACCGTATGTGGCCAATACACATACCGAAACCAGTGAAACCGGTAACCGGATGACCCTCTGTTACCGTTATGCCCATGAATTCATTAAAAAGCATGTGAATGCCGGTCCCAATGACCTGATCATTACGGCGGGTTCCGGTATGACCACGGTGGTGAACAAACTGCAGCGTATTCTGAGTCTGAGAACCAGCAATAAAAGGGTAAAGAATGAATGCGTGGATGACCGGGACCGTCCCGTAGTATTCATTACCCACATGGAACATCATTCAAACCAGACTTCGTGGTATGAAACCATGGCCGATGTGGTGATGATACCTCCGGCCGGTTCATTGCTGGTGGACCTGGATGCTTTACGAAAGGTATTGAAGGAATATGCCGACCGCAAATTCAAGATAGGTGCATTTACAGCGTGTTCCAATGTCACCGGTATCATTACGCCCTATCATGAAATGGCAAAGATCATGCATGAAAATCAGGGACTTTGTTTTGTTGATTTCGCAGCTTCTGCTCCCTATGTGGAAATTGACATGCACCCGGCGGATCCCCTGGAGAAGCTCGATGCCATTTATTTCTCACCGCATAAATTTCTGGGAGGTCCAGGATCATCGGGGGTACTGGTCTTCGATTCCTCACTCTACCATTCCGATATTCCGGATGACCCGGGAGGTGGTACCGTTGACTGGACCAATCCCTGGGGTGAATACAAATATGTTGACGATATTGAATCACGGGAAGACGGTGGAACACCTGGTTTTCTGCAGGCCATACGTGCAGCGCTCGCCATGGAACTGAAGGAAAAAATGGGAGTTACGCAGATCATGCAACGTGAAGAAGAGCTGGTGAAGCTTGCCATGCATGGACTCCATGCGATCCCCGGTATTCATATCCTGGCGGATACCACCAAACATCGTCTGGGGATCATTTCTTTCTACCATAAGGAAATTCATTTTAACCTTATCGTTAAACTGCTGAGTGACCGGTTTGGAATACAGGTGAGGGGAGGATGTGCCTGCGCCGGCACTTACGGACATTTCCTTCTGGAGGTAAGTTACGACCGCTCGCACCAGATTACGGAAAAGATCAACCAGGGTGATCTTTCAGAAAAGCCTGGCTGGGTGAGGATTTCCCTTCATCCGGTAATAACTGATCAGGAAGTGGAGTACTTTCTCCATGCCCTGAAAGAAGTTGTAACCAATCACCTGAAATGGAAAAAAGATTATATTTATAATCCTAAAAAGAATGAGTTTGAGCACGTCTCCACGGCCGGCAACTCACCCGAATGGTTGCAGGCGTGGTTTAAATTATAATGGTATGATGCTAATTGAAGTAAACAACAAGCAAACCCAAAAGGAATTCCTGGAAGTCCCCAAAGTATTGTACAGGAATGATCCCAACTGGACCTGTCCGCTTGACATGGAAATCAATAATATTTTTAATCCGCAAAAGAATTCATGTTTTCAGCATGGCGATGCCTTCCGGTGGATCATGAAGGACGACCAGGGCAATCTGACCGGTCGCATTGCTGCATTCTATGATAATCATAAAGCTTTTCATAATCCACAGCCTACGGGTGGCATCGGATTCTTTGAATGCATCAATGATACGGAAACCGCAAACCGACTGTTCGATACTGCCAGGGAATGGCTGGAACGGCAAGGAATGCAGGCCATGGATGGCCCGATTAACTTTGGAGAAAATTTTGTAAACTGGGGGCTGTTAACCGAAGGATTTATGCCGCAGGGAAATGGTATGCCCTACAATTTCCCCTATTATAAAGATCTTTTTGAAGGTTACGGATTCAAAACCTACTTTGAACAGTACAGCTTTCACGATAACTTTAGCCGGCCCTATCCCGAAAAAATGCGGGCTTTTGGCGAGCGTCTCTGGAAAAAGCCGGAGTTCTCGTTCAGGCATATCGACATGAAAAATGCCGAAAAATATCTGCGTGATCTTGTCATCATGTATGATAAGGTGTGGTCCGACTTTCTGGAGAATTATACCCCGCTGAAATTTGAGGACCTGAATGCTATTTTTCAGGATGCTAAAGCCATGCTCGATGAAAGATTCATCTGGTTTGCCTATCACGACGACGAGCCGGTTGGTTTTCTTATCGTGTTTCCTGATATCCACCAGGTACTGAGAAAACTAAAGAATGGCAGGCTGAATTTCTGGAATATATTGAAGCTCCTCTATTTTAAAAAGAAGGCCATCAACCGGGGCCGGTTGCTGCTTTCCGGAGTAGTTCCCGAGTATCAGCGTACCGGATTGGTGGGGGGGATTTACCTGAAACTTACAGATGCCATGAAGGCCTGTGGCTATAAAGAGCTTGAATTATCCTGGGTAGGCGATTACAACATTACGGTCAACCGGATGTACAGCCAGTTTGGGGCCACAAAGGAAAAAACCCACATTACCTACCGGTATTTGTTTGACCGGCTGGCTCCGTTTGAAAGATTCAATAATCTGAGCCGGAAATTTTCAAAGGACAGGAAAAAGGAGTAGATAAATTTTGATGTTTTGAAATGTTTGCTTATTTTTGCAACCCATTTCGCAAATATTTGATTAAAGTATAAAACGATGAAAAAAGGATTACATCCTGAAAGTTATAGGCTGGTGGCCTTCAGGGACATGTCGAACGGTCATACCTTTCTTACCAAATCCACGGCTGCTTCCAGAGAAACTGTTACACTCGAGGATGGCAAGGAATATCCGCTTATCAAGCTTGAAATTTCCAATACATCGCATCCTTTCTATACCGGCAAGATGAAACTGGTTGATACTGCCGGACGTGTGGATAAGTTCATGAACCGTTACAAGACCCATTTAGACAAGAAGAAAAAAGAATAGCAGTTTTACTCCTGCGATAGTTACTGGCTCCGTTTTCATGATTATGGAAACGGAGCTTTTTTTATGCATCCGGAACACCCGGCGGAGTATACCGATGACTGGAAATAACCATTTTCAAAGCTGCCTGAACCACAAAAAATAAGTATATTTACATAACTCAGAAGCAAGGCTATGACTGGCAACCACCGCAATTATGTCCTTTTTGACGATTTGTATCGGGATAATCTTTTACCATTTGCTTTTATCCGCCCTGTGGCCGAAATCCGAATCGGTATTCTGACCATAAGGGAAAAATGGGAAAGATGGACAGGACAGCAATTCTCTCATTTTACGCAGGATTACCTGCAGGAAAAGTATCCCCTCTATACCGGCGATGAAAATATTGTCATTAATGGTTCGGTAACTCCCAATCCTGCCTTGGTAGAAGAAATTTTAAATCTGAATTGCGGTGAGGTGCTGGTGAAGGAGAATATTCTGGTAGCAGGATGTTTTGACCGTCCCTCCATGGAAACTTTCAGCAGGCGGGCGCCGGAAGGAAGCACCGTATTGCAGATACGGTCAGATTTTCTGCGTATTTCAAAGCTCTGGCACCTGTTCCGGTATAACGGGGAGGAACTCCGATCGGATTATGGTATCGTTACTTCCGCCCGGAACACCCAACCGGTCAGCTCAACAAACAACCTGATCCATCCGGGAGAAATATTCGTGGAAGATGGGGTGAGAATGGAATACGCTACAATCAATGCATCCACAGGCCCTGTTTATATCGGGAAAAATGCCGAAATTATGGAAGGTGCCATGATCCGCGGCCCTTTTGCCCTGTGTGAAGGAGGAGTGATCAAGATGGGGGCAAAAATTTACGGACCTACCACCATTGGACCCTATTCGAAGGTGGGCGGCGAAGTGACCAATTCGGTTTTTATGGGTTTTTCAAACAAGGTTCATGAAGGATATGTAGGTAATTCGGTGGTTGGAGAATGGTGCAACATTGGCGCCGGTTCAAATACATCGAACCTGAAAAATAACTATACCCTGGTGAGGTTATGGAATTATGCCTTAGGAAAAGAGGAAGAAACCGGGCTTCAATTCTGCGGATTATTCCTGGGGGACTATTCCAGGTGTGGCATCAATACGATGTTTAATACAGGCACCATTGTGGGGGTGTCATCAAACGTATACGGATCGGGTTTCCCGGGTAGTTTTATCCCGTCATTTTCCTGGGGTGGCGCTGCCGGTTTTGAAACTTACAGGTTGGGGAAAGCCATTGAGACCATTCAGACAGGTCTTACTCTCCGTCAACAGGAGCTCACGGAAACTGACCGGAAGATTATTCAACGTGTTTTCTCACTTACAGATCGTTACCGCAATTCGGTTTGATGACAGGCAACAATCCATTTTGCGTGAAAATATCATGGCATGAAGATTGTCTGTCATGAATGAACGAATTTTATCAGCGCTTAGCTGACAATTTGTCTTTTATTTTGTTAATTTCTCAGGAGGAATATTTTTTTATGAGCAAGCTGCAGGAAAAGAAAGGAAATGGTTTGTTTCTGTCATCACCCGTAAATGAAGATACTGACTTCATTCCACTGATATCAGAAGAGGATGAGGAAAGTATTTCCATGTCGAAGGTGCCGGAAACATTACCCATTCTTCCACTCAGAAATACCGTCCTTTTCCCCGGGGTAATTATTCCCATCACCGTTGGCAGGGATAAATCCATGAAATTGGTGCGGGATATATACCAGAAGTCCAAAATTATCGGCACCGTGGCCCAAAAGGATCCCAACATAGACGACCCGGGACCCGAGGAAATGTTCAAGGTAGGAACGGTTGCGCAATTGCTCAGGATCCTGGAAATGCCCGATGGCAGTACTTCAGTCATTATCCAGGGCAAGAAACGGTTCACCATCGATGAGGTGGTATCCTCAGAGCCCTATTATGTGGCAAAGGTGAGTGCCCTTGAAGATGTAAAACCACGCAGAAAAGATCACGAATTTGAAGCCATTGTGGGTTCGCTGAAGGACCTGTCGTTAAAAATCATCAAACTTTCCAGCAATATACCTCCCGAAACCTCTTTCGCTGTGAAAAATATCGAAAGCTCCGCCTTTCTGATCAATTTTATCAGTTCGAACAGCGATATCAGGATGGTTGAAAAACAGCACCTGCTGGAACAAAATAACCTTAAAAAAAGAGCCACGGCATTGTTGCAATATCTTGCCCGCGAAGTGCAGATGCTCGAGCTGAAACATGATATCCAGACCAAGGTTAAAATTGATATGGACCAGCAACAGCGGGAATATTACCTTCACCAGCAGATGAAGACTATTCAGGATGAGCTTGGTGGAAATCCGATTGAACAGGAGATTGAAGAATTGAAAGCCCGGGCAAAAAAGAAGAAATGGGGGAAGGAAACAGGGGCAACTTTTGCCAAGGAAGTTGACAAACTGAACCGTCTTAATCCTGCAACCGGCGAATATTCCGTTCAGCTCAACTATTTGCAAACCTTGCTTGAGCTGCCTTGGAATGAATATACAAAAGACAACTTTGACCTGAAACGCGCGCAAAAAATACTGGACAAGGACCACTTCGGCCTTGAAAAGGTAAAGGACAGGATCATTGAACATCTGGCGGTGCTGAAACTGAAAGGCGATATGAAGTCACCCATCATCTGTCTCTATGGACCTCCGGGAGTGGGTAAAACTTCTCTTGGGAAATCGGTTGCCAAGGCGCTTAACCGGAAGTACATCAGAATGTCGCTGGGTGGATTGCACGATGAGGCCGAAATACGTGGTCATCGTAAAACATATATTGGGGCCATGCCCGGTAGGATCGTACAGAGTCTGAAAAAAGTCAAATCGTCAAATCCGGTTTTTGTACTCGACGAAATCGACAAAGTGGGCAGGGATTTTCATGGCGATCCGGCGTCAGCCCTTTTGGAAGTACTTGACCCTGAGCAGAACAGCACTTTCTATGATAACTTTATTGAACAGGAATACGACCTGTCGAGGGTGTTGTTTATCGCTACGGCAAATACCACCAGTACCATTAATCCGGCATTGCTCGACAGGATGGAGCTGATCAATGTAAGCGGTTATATCATTGAGGAAAAGGTTGAAATTGCCAAAAGACATCTTGTGCCCAAGGAGCTTAGAAATCACGGACTGACTCCCGGGGCGCTGAACTTATCGAAAAAAATGCTGGAATATCTGGTCATGAACTATACCCGTGAATCGGGTGTTCGCGAACTGGATAAAACCCTTGCCAAGCTCGTGCGGGTTGTCGCCAAGAAAGTTGCCATGGAGGAAAAATACGACAAGAATCTCACGGCAACGGATATGGAAACTATTTTAGGAGCCCCGAAATACTTAAATGACAAGTATCAGGGCAATGATATTGCTGGTGTTGTAACGGGTTTGGCCTGGACAGCTGCCGGTGGGGAGATATTGTTTATCGAAACCAGTATGAGCAAGGGGAAAGGAAATCTGACATTAACCGGAAACCTTGGAGAGGTTATGAAAGAATCCGCAGTAATCGCACTGGAATATATCAAATCACATAGTGATGTGCTGGAGCTCGCCCCTGAGGTCTTCGAAAACTGGAATATTCATGTGCATGTTCCCGAAGGTGCTATACCCAAAGACGGGCCTTCAGCCGGAATTACAATGGCCACCTCCATTGCTTCGGCCCTGACACAGCGCAAGGTCAAAAAGCAGGTAGCCATGACCGGCGAAATTACTTTGCGCGGCAGAGTATTACCCGTAGGCGGTATCAAGGAAAAAATACTGGCGGCCAAACGTGCCGATCTGAAAGAGATCATCCTCTCAGAGGAAAACCGGAAGGATATTCAGGAAATTAATGAAATATACCTCAAAGGATTGACTTTTCGTTATGTCAGCAATATTATGCAGGTCTTTGAACAGGCCCTGTTAAAGGAAAAAGTGGATAAACCGGTGAAAATTGCATAATACCGACATAAATTCACATCTTACCGATTTCGGGTTTATAATTGATCAAACATTCCCTTACTTTAACTTAAATTTAAAAATCTATGAAAATGGCACCAGGATTATTTTGGGGGGTGTTGCTTGTTCTGATCGGATTAGCAGCCATATTTAAAGTAGTGTTCGATGTAAACCTGTTCGGCGTTCTTTTTGCGTTTTTCCTGATCTTTGTCGGCGTAAGCATGCTTATCGGCAGGCCCTGGATGTTCCACCACAAAAAGGGAGAACGGGATATCATGTTTGAGGAAAAGAAGGTGTATGAACAACCGAACGACAATTCAGAGTACAATGTGATTTTTGGCAGTTCGGTCTACGACTTCAGGAATGTACAGTTTCCTGATAATGAGCCAATAAAGATTAAGTTGAATACGGTATTCGGAAGTTCGGTCATCCTGATTAACAGGAATACTGCGGTTAAAGTCAAGTCCGATGCAGTATTTGCAGGCGCTTCCATGCCCGATGGCAATTCAGTGGCCTTTGGAACCATACAATACCAAACGGATTCATTTGCCATATCTATCAACCATTTGTATATAGAGGCGCCGGTTGTATTTGGTTCCCTGCAGGTGAAAGCAGAGTAGGGAGAGGGATAGCGACAGGTGTTTTATTTCTCCTGATAAATCCTTAAGTTTACCACAACCAATACATCATGGACTATGTCGGATGACAAAATTAAAACAGCCATTTTTCCAGGATCTTTTGATCCATTTACCATTGGTCATGAATCGGTTGTACGCAGGGCGCTTGATATGTTCGACAAGGTAATCGTTGGGATAGGATTCAATACGACAAAAACAAGGTTTATCCCGATCGAGAAAAGTACGGAAGGAATTCTCAAGGTATTTGAAGATACCCGTGGAAGAGTAGAAGTCAAAGTTTTCAATGGTTTAACGGTTGATTTCTGCAAAAGTGAGAGATCCCGTTATATTCTGAGGGGACTTCGCACGGCTGCAGATTTTGAATACGAACGGGCTATTGCGCAAACCAACAAAGCCATGTATCCCGAAATTGAAACCGTGTTTTTGCTGACGCTGCCCCAGCATACCTTTGTAAATTCTTCGATTATCCGGGAAATCATAAAACAGGGCGGGGATGCAAGCCGCTTCCTTCCGGAAAAATATAGGATTGATCTGTAATAAAAGGATTATGCGGGGTTATTTTGCGTTGGGGCTTTTTTTGATGATTTATTCCATTACAGGTCTGGTTCAGGCCGAACAAACCGTTATTTCGGGTAACGCACCCTCTTACGCCAATACGGAGCTCGTTTTTTACCGCACTTCTGATTGGATCAGTGGTACGGAAGAAGTAGCCGGACAATGCCAGGTATCGGAAACCGGTGATTTTAACCTTTCGATATCCCTGGAAACCACTACCCAGCTCTATATTTATCCGGGCATTTATCTGGGATATTTTTTTGCGGAACCCGGGAAAACCTATCAGCTGATCTTGCCTGAAAAAAGGGATAAATCTCCTGAGGATATCCTCAATCCCTATTTTGAACCGGTTGAAATTCATCTGGGACTGGCCAGTTTTACCAGTGAAGATCTGAACATCCTCATCGTGATGTTCGATGATGCCTTCATTCCCTATTATGATAAACATGTAAACAGCATATATACCCGAACCGATGTCAAAAAGCTGGAAGAGGATATCCTTCAGATGGAGCAGCCCTTTAAGGATGCTGAAAACAGTTTTTTCAGGGAATACCGCCGTTATCATTACGGAATGCTTAAGCTGTTTGCCAACCAGCAGCGAGTTCAAAGTCTTTCAGATGAATACTTTAACAATCATCCGGTGCTTTATGCTAACCCCTCCTATGCCGATTTGTTTAACCAGGTCTATGATAAATATTTTATATTCTTCGGGCGCACCGATTCGGGAAAACAAATTTATCAGGATATCAACCAGTCGGGAAGTTATCAGGACTTATTGAAAACGCTTTCGAAATCCGGTAATTTCAACAACGATACCCTGATGGAACTGGTTATCCTGAAGCAGCTGCACGATGAATTCTATGGCAGCCAGTTTTCCCGTAACGGCCTGCTCAGAATCCTTGATTCTCTTTCGGCCGCCACAGGCATTCAGGAACACAAGAAAATCAGCGATAACATTAAACGAAAGATCACCCGGCTGCAACCCGGATTCGAGCCCCCACAATTTGAACTGCTGGATACGGATGGAAATCTTGTGCGTTTGTCTGATTACCTTGGTAAATTCGTATACCTGAATTTCTGCACCTGTCAGAGTTATACCTGTCTCAATGAATTCAATATGCTGGCGGATCTGCACAAGCGTCACAAAGACAGGCTGACCATCCTGACCATAGCCACTGATCCCATGGAGGAAGTATTGCGGCAGTTCCTGGCTAAAAACCAATATGACTGGAAGTTTCTGCACTATGACAACCAGCCTGGTATTCTGAAAGAGTATGATATAAGGGCTTTCCCTACGTATTTTTTAATCGGGCCCGATGGCAGACTGATCTATTCACCGGCACTATCTCCGGCAGAAAACTTTGAACAGAAATTGTTTGAGGCGATGAAGGACAGGGGAGATTTATAGCAGGTTATTGTATTTTAGAACATCCAACACAGCCAGATAAGAATTTCCGGTGATTTTACGCAAATCATCCCGGTGCATCCAATGGATCTCGGTAATATCTTCATCCTGCTCCGGAACAGGCTCCTCATGGCCCATGTATACCATTTCGAACCAGCTGGTTCTTTTTAAGATGATCTGTTCGTCAAGGAAATAGGAATGATAGGTAGACAGCAGGGGTCCGGTAATTTCAAGCCCATGCAATCCGCATTCCTCAGTTACTTCTCTGATAGCGGCCTGTTCAAAAGTTTCATTGCGGTTGACCTTGCCTTTTGGCAGATCCCACTTTTCACGCCTTTTCATGACCAGGTATTTGCCTTCTTTATTACGGACAAGTCCACCGGCTGCATACACTTCCTGAAAACACGATTTGAACCGTTCCCGCAGTTCCTCGATATCATGATGGAAGATAAACAGCGTGTCAATTCGTTTCAACTTCCAGTAAAACGCCAGGAGTTCCTTCAGATCTTCTACATTTCTGTACTTATAGAAAAGGCCATGCTTTAGCTGAAAATTCCGGATAAAGTCATCCGTTAGCAGTACAATCCTCTCGTTGAAAAAAACTTTGTACATTTACGCCATGAAAAAGTATGAAGAAAACATCGCAAGCTTGTTACTGCAATGTAATGCCATTAAGCTTAGTCCGGAAAAACCCTTTCAGTGGGCTTCGGGCTGGCTGTCACCTATATACTGTGACAACCGAAGAACTCTGGCTTACCCTGAAATAAGAAGCGCGATCAAATATAGCTTTGTAGATTTAATAAATGAAAACTTTTTATCAACAGAAGTAATTGCCGGTGTGGCCACCGGTGCTATCGCGCAGGGAGCCCTTGTTGCCGATATGCTGGGGTTGCCCTTTGTATATGTGAGGTCTGAGCCCAAAAGTCACGGACTCGAAAACCTGATCGAGGGGGAAACCAAACCCGGACAGAAGGTTGTAGTAATCGAAGATCTGGTCTCCACCGGAGGAAGCAGTCTGAAAGCTGTTCAGGCATTGAGACAGAGCGGCTGTGAGGTGCTTGGTATGGCCGCTATTTTTACGTATGGTTTTCCCAGAGCTGTGGAGAGTTTTAAGGAGGCCGGCTGTGTGCTGCATACTTTGAGCAATTATGATGTGATGCTTAAGCTGGCAATGGAATCCGGTTACATTTCCGAACAAAGCCTGGAAACACTCAGCATGTGGAGACTATCTCCGGATACCTGGAACAGAAAGGAACATTAATTTTTTACTCCATACAACAACATGCTTAAACTTGAAAGCAAAACAGGGATAGCCAGGGGCAGTCAGGAGGTTGTTTTCAACTATATTTCCGATTTCAGAAATTTCGCACACATGCTGCCTGCTGATCGGTTGAGGAACCTGGAAATTTCAGGTGAACTGCTGAGGTTTGGGATTGATGGACTGGGCACTGTGGGTCTTAAAATCGCTGAAAAGAAGCCTTTTTCACAGTTGGTGGTTACCGGGACAGAAGACAGTTCAGCTGATTTTACCTTCTGGTTTAATATTTCCGCGACGTCAGCGGTTCAATCCCAGGTAAATCTTACCCTTCAGGCAAACCTGAATATGTTTCTTGAAATGATGGCCACAGGTCCTTTGCAGCAGTTTATTGATTTGATGATTGACAAATTGACGGCAGTGGATTTTGAAAGCAGGATCAAAGAGGGAAAATAATTTCCTTAAAACCATAGGCTTTCAATGTTCCGGTACGATGCCTTACCATCAACTCGCCTGATTCAGCAATATCTGCGATCCTGCCTTCGAAGGTGCCGGATGCTTCTTTATACACTATCCATTCATTTAAACCCCAAAGATTATTCAGATAGCTGGTTTTAACCGCGGCAAATTCATTCCGATACAGCCTGTTGATATGAGTCTGCATGGATTTTAGCAGGGCGTTGAGGGAATCAGAAAGGTCAAATTCTTTTCCGGCTGCAATACGCAATGACGTTGGGTTTTGCAGATCAGGCGGGAAGTTCTTCTGATTCACGTTGAGTCCTATTCCCACAATCGAGGTGTGGAGGTTTCGGTCAAGTATCGTGTTTTCGATCAGAATGCCTGCTATTTTTTTGTCATTAACCAAAATATCATTGGGCCATTTGATTTTGACGGCTGGCACCAGTGGCCTTATGAAATCATGAATGGCGTTGGACACGCACATGGAAAGAAAGAATTGTCGTTCTGCCAGCATAAAGTCCGGCCGGAGGATCACACTGAAGAGCAGATTGGCTCCGGCTTCGCTGATCCAGCGGTTGCCTCCCTGGCCCTTTCCGTGCGTCTGGTGGACTGCCAAAATTACAGTGCCTTCCGTCACCTTGCTGTTTCGTAATAAACCGGCCGCATAACTATTTGTTGAATCCACTGAATCAAGCTTTATCAATGGAGTTCCGATGGTAACTTCTCTCATTTATCTTATATTTTTCAGGGGTAATGGGGAATAATTTCTTTTTTGGTATTGTAATTGATAATAGAAAATTAGCACAATTATTTAATATCATTACAAAAATACTGAGGCTGTTGAACCATAGCTGAATCGATAAATTCACTATTTTTGCTGATTGAATGCATAATGAAGAAAAGCTTGGGAAATTACGAACAACTGTTGCAATACATTATCGAGGGTTTACAGGAGAAAAAGGGAAAAAACATTGTCAATATCGATCTTCGGAAACTTGCCTATACGGCGTGTGACAATTTCATCATTTGTCATGGAGATTCGGGTACCCAGGTAAAAGCATTGGCAGGATCGGTGGAGGACAAAGTAGATGAAAAGCTGGCTTTAAGGGTCAAACACAGAGAGGGACTGGAGAATGCCAGCTGGATATTGCTTGATTACGGAGATATAGTCATACATATTTTTATTAAGGAGGCCAGGGATTATTACAAGTTGGAGGATTTATGGGGTGATGCTGATATCAACCCGATACATGAAGATTAATTTGAGATAAAAAAGCATGGAAGAAAATAAAGACTTAAAAAGAAAAGCTGACGGGGATAAAAACAACAACGGTTCAAAACTGCCCGGTAACATGTTGGGGAATAAAAAGCCCCGTTTCAATGCGATGTGGATTTATGCCGTGATAGGGGTTGCCATCATCCTGATATACTTTTTTGATTCGGGACAGGGGCCGGTTCCCATTGACTGGAAGTTCTTCCAGAATGAATTGTTGCTGAAAAAAGAGATACAGAAGATTCAGGTCGTCAATGAACAGCATGCTGAAATTTATATTAAACCCGAACTTCTCAGCCAACCCAAACACCAGAAGAATTTTTCGAAAGGATTGAACGCTTTTACCAAAGCAGGACCCCATTATACCATGCCGGTTGGTTCAAATGACATTTTTAAGAAGATGCTGGATGATGCACAGACCGACCTTCCTGAAACCGAAAAGATCTATCCCGAGTTTGTGCGAAAAAGAACCTTCGGCGACACTTTTGCCATTTTGCTGCCCATTATTGCGCTGGTGATCCTTTACCTGGTAATTTTCAGGCGAATGGGCGGTGCCGGAGGAGGTTCCGGAGGTACGAATATCTTCAACGTAGGTAAATCCAAGGCACGCATTTTTGACAAAGACGAGAACATTCGGCTCGATTTCAAAGACGTGGCAGGTTTAGAGGAAGCCAAAATGGAGGTTAAGGAAATTGTGGATTTTCTTAAAAAGCCCAAGAAATACACCGATCTGGGTGGGAAAATTCCCAAAGGGGCACTTCTGGTTGGCCCTCCGGGCACGGGAAAAACCCTGCTGGCCAAGGCAGTGGCCGGTGAGGCCCATGTGCCTTTCTTCTCGCTTTCCGGATCAGATTTTGTGGAGATGTTTGTGGGTGTTGGTGCCTCACGGGTAAGAGATCTATTTAAGCAGGCCAAGGAAAAGGCACCCTGTATTGTATTCATCGATGAAATTGACGCCATTGGTCGTGCCCGTGGAAGGAATCCGAATATGGGCGCCAACGATGAACGGGAGAATACCCTGAACCAGTTGTTGACGGAAATGGATGGATTTGCCTCCAATGCCGGGGTGATCATACTGGCGGCCACCAACAGGGCAGATATCCTGGATAAAGCCCTTTTAAGGGCCGGACGTTTTGACCGGCAGATTTATGTGGAGCTTCCCGATTTGAATGAACGCAAGGAAATTTTCAAGGTGCATTTGCGGCCGATTAAATATGACAAGGACCTGGAAGTTGATTTCCTGGCGAGACAGACCCCGGGTTTTTCCGGTGCAGATATTGCCAATGTTTGCAATGAAGCAGCACTTATAGCGGCCCGGAAAAATAAAAAAATGGTCCAGAAGCAGGACTTTCTGGATGCCGTAGACCGTATTGTTGGTGGTCTGGAAAAGAAAAACAAAATCATTACGCAGGATGAGAAAAAGACCATCGCCTATCATGAGGCCGGTCATGCCACCCTTAGCTGGATGCTGGAACATGCCAGTCCCCTGGTAAAAGTTACCATCATCCCGCGTGGAAAATCTCTGGGCGCTGCCTGGTACCTGCCGGAGGAAAGACAAATTACTACACGGGAGCAGCTTCTTGAAGAGATAACCGCTACACTCGGTGGCAGGGCCGCTGAGCAGATCACTTTCGGTAAAGTGTCCACCGGTGCGTTGAATGACCTTGAACGGGTCACCAAACAAGCTTATTCCATGGTGACTTATTTCGGACTCAGCGATAAGATCGGTAACCTGAGTTTTTATGATTCTTCCGGACAAAATGACTACTTTTTTCAGCGACCTTACAGTGATAAGACGGCTGAACTAATTGACAGTGAGGCAAAGGGAATTATTGATGAACAATACCGGCGCGCATTGGAAATCCTGAACCAGCATAAAGAAGGTCTGGCTCAGCTTGCCGAACAACTCCTGGAAAAAGAGGTGATATTTACCGAAGACCTGGAGCGAATCTTCGGAAAAAGAAAGCACAAAGTGGAGGAAGCTTTGAAGCCGAAAAAATCCCGGAAGTCCACCAGTGCGGTTAAGAGTAAAGGTGTTACAAAGCCTGCTGTGACTAAAGGCGAAGAAAATGTAAAGAAATCTGCCTGAGTTTTTCATTGGAAAATGAAAGGCCATGGCCGAAATAAATGAACACTGGATGCCCGCCTATAGCACCGATAAGATATATATGGCCGAAAGAGCGATGAGTTTACTCACAGATGAAGGAATAGAATCCTATATCATCAATAAATCGGACAGTGTTTTGCCGGTAGGTGACATTGAAGTCTTTGTTCACCGGGATTCCCTTCTCAGAGCAAAACATCTGCTTAAAGATATAGAGGCTTGAAAAACTTAGTGCAAAGAACTGTCTCAGGCATCGTTTACCTGATCATCATTATCGGATCCCTTTTTCTTGGGAAATATGGTTTTGGCGCGGTATTCCTGTTGGCTGGTATCCTCGCACTGCTTGAATTTTATGAACTGAACGGGATACCGGGAACAACCACTGTTCCCATCCTGGGAATAGCAGCAGCTGCTGTAATTTTCATACTTTCCTTTCTGGTTGCGGCTCAGATGGGTGAATCGCGGTTGCTGACCGTGGTTTTATCCTTGCCCGTATTGCTTTTTATTGCGTCCTTGTATTCTTCCGTTTCTGATCCGGTCAAAAGCCTTGGGATTGTTTTGCTGGGTATAGTATATGTGGTCATTCCGCTGGCGGCTATGAATTACCTTGTCTTTCCCGCTGTCAATGGTCATGTGTATACCCATCGGATAGTTCTGGGAATTCTGTCACTGGTGTGGATTAATGATACCGGTGCTTATGTGGCCGGAACATTGCTGGGCCGCCACAGGCTTTTTCCCCGTATCTCACCCAAGAAATCGTGGGAAGGATTGGCTGGCGGAACAATCCTGACCATGGCCACCGCATGGTGGATGACCGACATCATGGGAATTTTGTCGCAGACCGACTGGATCATACTGGGAGCCGTTGCTTCTGTATTCGGGGTTTATGGCGACCTGGCGGAATCATTGATCAAGAGAAAAGCAGACAGGAAAGATTCAGGTGCACTGATTCCGGGACATGGCGGAGTGTTGGACAGAATTGATTCCATTCTTTTTGTTATGCCGGTTTCGTTTTTATATCTTATGATCAAAGGCTTGTAGAAAATGTAAAAATTAGCGTCATGAGGATACATAAAGAAGGAATTATCATCTTGCTGATCATCCTGTTCCTGGTTGCCAGCTTAAACCTGGTTTTTTACTGGATCATAAAAAATCCGGTTTGGCAGACCATTCTCGTTTGTCTTTCCGTCGTGTTCTTTTTGCTGGTCGTATGGTTCTTCCGCAATCCTGAAAGACCTGTGGTACCCAATGAAGCAGTTATCCTTTGTCCGGCTGATGGTAAGGTTGTGGTGATTGAGGAAACCATGGAGGAGGAATATTTCAAGGACAAAAGGCTCCAGGTTTCCATTTTCATGTCACCTTTAAATGTTCATGTCAACCGGTATCCGGTAAGCGGACTGGTCAGCTATTTCAACTATCACCCTGGCAAGTATCTTGTAGCGTGGCATCCAAAGTCATCCACCCTCAACGAGCGATCAACCGTTGTTATTCAAGATGCCAGGGGTCGGGAAATACTTGTAAGGCAAATAGCCGGCGCTGTCGCCCGCAGAATAGTACCTTATGCCGTTCAGGGGGAACAGGTGGTGCAGGGCGATGAACTTGGATTCATTAAATTTGGCTCCAGGGTTGATCTGTTTCTTCCTCTGGATACCAGGATTTCGGTAAAAATCGGGGATAAGGTTTTGGGGAACAAAACGATAATTGCGAGCTATTGAGCTCATAAGTAGTAACATACACCATTATCCACTCATCAGTAATCGATGCACGGCCTCCGGATACCGAACACCGGAACCGGCAACTGACCCTGTTGTTGCTCCTGCCTCTTTTTTAAATCACCTTCAGTTCTTTGCCAACCTTGACAAATGCCTGAAGTGCCCTGTCGAGATGCTCCCTGGAATGTGCCGCGGACAGCTGAACACGTATTCGGGCCTCTCCTTTCGGTACAACAGGATAGTAAAACCCGATAACATAAATTCCTTCCTCGAGCAACCGGGCTGCAAAATCCTGCGACAGCCTTGCATCAAACAACATGATGGCTACAATGGCTGACCTGGAAGGCTTAATGGTAAATCCGGCCCTGATAATTTCATTCCTGAAATAGTCGGTATTCTGGTGCAGCCTGTCCTGCAATTCGGTTGTTTCAAGCATCATATCAAACATCACAATTCCTGCGCGGGTAATCATGGGAGGAAGTGAATTGGAGAACAGGTAGGGACGGGAACGCTGCCGGAGCATTTCAATGATTTCCTTGCGGCCGGTAGTGAATCCTCCGATTGCTCCGCCAAAGGCTTTTCCCAAGGTACCTGTGATAATATCGACCTGCCCGCGGATATTGTACAATTCCGTAACGCCCCTGCCCGTATTGCCCACCACACCAGCTGAATGACACTCGTCAACCATTACCAGCGCATCATACCTGGCGGCCAGTTCACATATCTTATCTACCGGGGCTACATTGCCATCCATGCTAAATACACCGTCGGTGACAATAATCCTGAAACGGTTGGCTTGTGATTTCTGGAGTTGCTCTTCAAGATCAGCCATATCGGCGTTGGCGTAACGGTATCGTTGTGCTTTGCAAAGCCTTACTCCATCAATAATTGAAGCGTGATTGAGGGAATCGGAAATGATGGCGTCTTCCTCACCGAGCAGGGGCTCAAATACTCCTCCGTTGGCATCGAAACAGGCAGCGTACAGAATGGTATCCTCGGTGCCAAAGAAATCTGCAATTTTCCTTTCCAATTCTTTGTGTAAATCGGTAGTTCCACATATGAAGCGTACCGATGACATTCCGTATCCATGGGTATCAAGAGCCTCGCGGGCAGCTTCCATAAGTGCCGGATGCGATGACAAACCCAGGTAATTGTTTGCACAAAAGTTCAACACCGTTTTGCCACTATCAAGTTTTATTTCAGCATCCTGGGGGGATACAATGGTTCTTTCCCGTTTATAAAGGCCGGCTTCATCAATGGCCCTTAATTCCTGCTGCAAATGTTGTTTTATCTTTCCGTACATGGTTTAGCGTGTTGGTGATGGGTATTAGACCTGCTTTAAATCGTTCTTCCGGATTTCAGCGATCATTTTATCGGTGATCTGTTCCAGTTCATATTTGGGTTTCCACACAATACTGGTGCGGAGTTCATGGTCATCAATGCTGCTGGGCCAGCTTTCCGCAATCGACTGCCGGAAATCGGGCTTATAGGTAATGTCGAAGCCGGGAATGTGCCTTCTGATATCCACAGCAGCCTGTCGTGGTGTTATACTTGGGCCCGTGATGTTATAGGCAGAATGGCAGGAAAGATTGGCCTGATCGGTTTCCATCAGCCGGATGGTGGCATTAATGGCATCTTCCATAAACATCATGGGCAGAGATACATCCTCCGATAAGAAGCAGGTATAGTTTTTCCTTCGCACGGCTTCAAAATATATTTCAACAGCCCAGTCGGTCGTGCCCCCGCCCGGTTCGGTCTTATAACTGATCAGTCCCGGATAGCGCAAACTCCTGATATCAACATGGTATCTTTTATGATAATACTCACACCAGCGTTCTCCGGCTAACTTGCTGATCCCATATACGGTAGAAGGCTCCATGACGGTAAGCTGCGGGGTTTTATCCCTTGGCGTGGTGCTGCCGAATACGGCGATCGAACTGGGCCAGAATACTTTTCGCACATCTTCTACCAGCTTGGCGACTTCCAGAATATTCATCAGGCTGTTCATATTAATATGCCAGGCCTGCGTGGGAAGCTTTTCGGCATTTCCCGATAAAACTGCCGCAAGATGATAAATCTGGGTGATTTTATTGCGGATCACGAAATGGATCAGGTGTTTGTCATCCATGACATCGAGCAATTGAAAGGGGCCACTTTCCTTAATGTCGAAGGTGCATCTTTTACATCAGTGGCATATACGTTTGCGTTTCCGTAAATTTGACGGAGTTCCAGCGTGAGTTCAGAACCAATCTGTCCGGCAGCGCCGATTATCAGTATCCTTTCCATAGTATGAAGTATCGTTCGCCGAAGTTAAACCAAAACACACGCCAAAAAAAATGACCTTTGGCAGGAAAAAGTGTGATATCAAAGGATTATGTAATTACCATGAAAAAAACAGGTAACTTTTGTGGTGAAGAATTTATGTCTTATATTTGTTTATTCAATGAATAAACTAACATGCCCGGCAGCGCTGATTTTTACTCGCTGACAGAAAACAGTCACAGACTGGTTCTCAACCTGATCCGGATCTCCAAAGAGATCTCGGGGGCTGAAATTGCCAGAAATACGGGTTTTCAGCCTTCCACCATCCTTTATATTTTGCGCATTCTCGATAAAAAGGGATTTATCGATATAAGCCGTACGGGAAATTCCACCGAAAGAGGAGGGAAAAAACCCGTGCTTTGGAAGATCAAACCCGGCATTGGCAAAATGCTGGGATTGGAAATTTTGAAGGATAAGATCCGTTTTGTGAAGCTTGATTTTGCCGGAACGCTCTATGAGCGTGGTGAAAAGCTTTTGCCGGCATCCTTTACGGCAGATAACATCCTTCCCACGCTGGTATCTGTTATTCAGGAGATTGTTACGGAGGCTGACCTGAACAGCAAATCTTTTCTGGGAATAGGCATTGGTGTTCCCGGTCTGGTGAACAGTGAAAAGGGCATCCTGCAATATTCCGCGTTGCTGCAGGTCAGTAATATTGAAATCAGTGAAAAGCTGTCGCGAATTCTCGGAAAGCCGGTATATATCGTCAACGATGCCAATGCCGGGGCTTTAAGTATATCCTGGTATAATGACCAGGTAAGTGAAAAACTTCCGGAGCACATTGTATACCTGACCTACAACAATGGTGCGAAAAACCTGGAGCGGGCCTGGTCATCGGACATGAACTGTATACAGGGATTGCCGGCACCGCCGGAGAGATCTTTGATCCCTTGCCGGATCTGGGTGATCTGATCCTGGCATCGGTGCGGAAAATGGGTGAAAATCATCCGTTGCTGGCCGACCATCATCAGCCCGGCAAGGTGTCCTTCAGGACGCTCGTGGATTATGCGAAAAACGGCTGCATGCTTTCTACCAGAACTGTCGATAAAATCTGTGACATTATCAGTGAAGAGATAGCCAGAATTGCAGGTTTGCTGAATCCGAACCTCATCGTTTTGGGGGGCGACATTACCTGCAGCCTCGAACTTCTAACCGAGCAACTATTGCCCAGGACTACGAAAAAAACCAGCAAAATGATGAAAATGGGCTTTGTTTTACCAGAGATCTGTTTTTCATCCTACGGGGAATTTTCAGTCGCAATAGGGGCTACAGCCATGATCTTAAGAAAAGTGATCAGGAGTCAAAACTTTAAAACCAGATGATATGAAGTACAACACAGTCAGTAAGGTGGAGGAATATTTTAACAGTATTCACCAGGACTTCAAATTAAGCAGTCAATATCACAAAATTCCGCTCATTGTAGTGGATAATTATGTGGAGCTAGGACAATTAACCGCATTGCGGTTCCTCGAATGGGTCAGTCTTAATCCGGGAGGTGTCATAGCCCTTCCGACCGGCAAAACACCTGAATTTTTCATCAAATGGGTACAGTACTATCTGACCAATTGGAAGAAGGAACTGAATGACGGAATTTTGGCCAGGATCGGTCTCGATAAAAACTTGCTGCCGGATATGAAATCCCTGCATTTTTATCAGTTGGATGAGTTTTTCCCCATCCGGCCCGAACACGAAAGATCTTTCACCTACTTTGTAAAGAACTTTTATATCGACGGCTTTGGCTTTGATCCGAAAAAGGTTCATCTGATGAATACCTTCGATATTCCTGAACAAGCAAGAAAGGAATATGGGAAAATTCAGAACCTGGATGAAGTTTTTCCGGACGGCGTCATTGATCTTGGTTTACGCATCCAAAAGCCCAACAATGAGCGTGATTTGTTAAAGCAAAAGACCATCAAGCTCTTCGACCAGTTTTGTCAGGATTATGAAGATGATATTCAGCACCGGGGTGGTCTCGGATTCTTTCTGGGTGGAATTGGCCCCGACGGTCATGTTGCTTTTAATGTAAAAGGGTCAGCGCATCATTCTCATACCCGGCTTACCAATATCAATTATGAAACCCAGGCTGTAGCCGCAGGTGATCTTGGCGGCATAGAACTGGTCCGTAAAAAAGCAGTGATCACCATCGGGCTGCATACGATCACTTACAATCCCGATACGGTTGCCATTATCATTGCAGCCGGTCAGTCGAAGTCGGAACAGGTATACAATGCGATCGAAAAGGATGCCTCGCATTACCTATCCGGCCACCAGTTTACAGAAGCTTAAACATGCACGCTTTTTTGTGACGCAAAGTGCGGCCAGCATGCTTACGCTGAGTGAAGAAAACATTAAGCAATTGTACAAGGAGAAGAAACTGCCGGCCAACTATTATGAAAAATTGTTGCTGACAGGCGCCGACCATAGCAAACTTTCTCTGATTGAGGCCTCAAGATCGGATTACGAAAAAAAGTCCATCGATATACCGGAATGGAGAATAGCCTGCGAAATAAGCGGAAAACCCCTTGACAAATTAAGCGAAGAGGTATATAAGGGTCTGGCCGAAAAAATTCAGCTCGGAATCAATGTGCCTGATAACCAGAGAATCCTGCATACCGCTCCTCATCATGATGATATCGAGCTGGCCTATTTTCCACTGCTGCATCATCTGGTAAGATCGCCCAATAATGAGAATTATTTTGTGTATTGTACCAGCGGTTTTACGGCTGTCACGAATTTCTATGTGATGGAGCGGCTTGAAAATCTGCAAAAGCTTATTTTGTCGGGTCGCATTCGGCGACGGCCAGCATATCAGGAACCTGGCTGATTATGGCAATGCCCAGGATGATATCACCGGCTACCTGAATGGCATTGCCCTCCAGGATACTGACCTGCAGCATTTTCATATCAGCAAGCGTTTGACACGCTTATTTCTGAACCATTTGGAAACTAATGATCTGGATAAAGTTGCCACTTATGTTGGTGATCTGATCAAACAATTGAAAGGGATAGAACCGGGCCGGACAGAACCTCCCATTTTTCACCTGATAAAGGGATGGCTCAGGGAATATGAGGCCGAATTGGTATGGGCATATTTTGGTATTGATATGGATCATGTGTCTCATCTGAGATTGCCGTTTTATTCCGCCAATATTTTTCCCGAATACCCCGATTTTGATTTGGATGTTCTACCGATCCTGCAGCTGCTGGAGAAAATAAGACCGACGATCATTACATTGGCGCTTGATCCCGAAGGAAGTGGTCCGGATACCCATTATAAAACGTTGATTGCTTTATCTGAAGCCATTGACAAATATGCCGCCAGTCGTCCCGAAATGAACCTCAGGATCTGGGGATACCGCAACGTATGGTCGCGCTACCGGCTCGATGAGGTAAACAAGGTAATTCCTACTTCGCTGAATTCCTTCGCTGTTCTGCACAACATGTTCAATAGTTGTTTCCTGAGTCAGAAATCAGCCTCCTTCCCCAGTTTTGAGCTCGATGGCACATTCAGTGAACTCGCACAAAAAATATGGGTTGAGCAGCATAATCACCTGGTTGAATTAATGGGACAGGAATTCTTTTACGATAGTCCTAATCCCATGCTTCGCCGCAGTTATGGGGCCATCTACCTTAAGGATATGAGTTACAAAGAATTCAGTGATTATCTTATGCCGGTCAGGAGTCTGTTGAAGGCGAAAGAAATGCTCGGCGGAAATTAGCTGGCGCGAGATTTTTCCGTTTTGCCATAAAAAAACACCCTTCAAGGATCCGGGATCGCTTGAAGGGTGTTTTGCTGAAAAGCACCTCAATCAATGGACTAATAAAACTCCCTGCGGTTGTCCCTGATCTTGGCCAGTTCTTTTAAGGCCTCATAGGCATAATAGTTGGTTCTTGCCGCATAACTGCGCTCCACATAATTTCTGGCAAGTTCCGTACCTGTTTTCAAATCGGTTTCAGCCGGAGCGGTGATGTTGTTTACCGAAAGAACATAAACGCCGTTTTCACCGGTTATCGGCTTGGAAATAACTCCTTTTTCCATGGCAAGTGCTGCGGCAATTACATTTGGCTCAATACCGGCATTGCCCAGCGAGGAGGAATTAAATCTGAGGCCTGCAACAGGTTCTACCAGTAAACCAAGACTTTGACCCAGTTCTTCAATGGTTTTGGCTGCTGCTATTTTTGATGTCATAGTTGAAACAATACTTTCAGCCTTTTTTTCCTGTCTGACCCTGTTTTCCACGTCGGCCCTTACATCTTCCAACGGTGCAGGCCCTTCTTCCCTTACCTTGTCAACCACGGCAATAACATATTTGTTCCCGAATTTAAAGACGGTGGAAACATCATGTTCTTCTGCCTTATAAGCCCAACTCACCAGGGTTCTTGCCAACTCGAGGTTATTCACTTTTTTCTCCATTGGCGCAAGGTTTAAAGCAACCTGGGTATTTGCGGCAAGCTTTTCTGCATCGATAGCCTTGTTGAACTCTTCGTACGTGTCATTCTTTCCGGCAAATTCATTGGCTTTCACATAATATTGATGATCGGTTTCTTCACTGGGGACCACCTTTTTTACGATCGTACCGATCTGAACTTTTTTCACCGGTCTTGATTGTTCCTGTATTTGTACAATATGAATTCCATATTGCGTGGCCACAATTTTGGTTTCTCCTTTTTTTCCCAGGAAACAACTGTCACTGAAAGGTTTTACCATCTGGCCTTCTTTGAACCAGCCCAAATCGCCACCCGTTTGTGCCGATCCGTCGGCTGAGTAAAGCATGGCGAGTGAGCCGAAATCCATTCCCCCTTTAATGAGGTTAACCAAACTGTCCGCCATTTTGTAAAGATCCTGTGCATTGCTCTGTGTGGCACGCAAAAGAATATGACGGGCCTTTACTGAATCAGGCAGATAATTTATAGCCGCCAGGCGGGATATCCGGTAAGCATTGTCGGAAAAATAGGGACCATACGTTGCTCCCCTGGCAGCGCTGAACATGAAATTGCCAATAGAGTCGGGCAACTCGTCCTGGGTGTAATTTTTGTCATCAAATGATTCATCCGATTCCATGCTCACAAACTGACCAATATCTTCGGCTGCTTCAAAATCGGGCTGAATATCTTTGATCCATTGGCTGGCAGCATCAATATCCCCCTGTGAGGGAAGTACCTCAAAATAAACATACCGGATATCACGGGATTCCTTTTGTTTGAACAAGTTGATATTTTCCTTATAATACTTGTTAATATCCTTTTCAGTAACTGTAATGGCAGAATCAGAAAGGGTATTGAACCGCTGAACAATAAAGTTGAGATCTACCATGCGGGAGGATTCTTCCTGCTGCCGGGCTGGCTTCAAATGTAGTGGCATAAAGTCCTTTCCTGATCAGATTGAGATATTTAATATTTTTACGCTGCCTGAAAATCTCATTTTCAATATAGAGATAATAGCTTTTCTCATCCGAAGTTTCCTCTTCAGCGTTAATTCTCTGCATGAATGAAGTAAAGGCCTGCCGGTTAAATACGCCTGTCTGGGGGTCCGTAAACAACTGAGCAATGGCAGGATGAGGATTCTCGCCCATAATCATATCTCTCAGCTCTTCGTCGGAAACATCAATGCCCAGTTTGGCATATTGTTTTTCCAACAGCATATCCTGAATCATATTTTCCCAGGTAACGTTTCTGATCTGGTCCATGGTTTCCTCGTCCAGGCTCATTTGCCCGGATTGCAGTTTCTGGATCTGTTCCAGTTCATTGACAAGGCTTTCATAATCGGTATAGGGTACGGATTTACCGGATATTTCTGCAATTTCAAATTTGGATCGGGTAAAGAGGGATCCGCTTGAATCAAGGAAATCGCTCAAAACAAATGCCAATAGGGCTAATCCTATCACGATGGCCAGGAAAAGTCCGGCTCTAACTCTCAGTTTTTCTAATATCGCCATTTAAAACAATGCTTAAAGTGTTCAAAAAAAATCGGGTACGAATATAGCAATTAATCTTATTTAAAAGAATGAATTTAAAAAAATAGGTTTGCGGTCCTTGGGGCCCTGATCGCTCTGTAAGCCTTTATTCATGAAGGGTTTTGAGCTGGACCAAATCAATGCGTGTTCGGCTGACTTTCAGGATCCTGATTTCATATTTTTCCGTGATGATCTTATCATTCAGCTTGGGAATATTCTGGTGTTGAAATATTATAAAACCAGCCAGCGTGTCGTATTCTTCCGATTCGGGAAGATTCAGAGTGTATTTTTCATTGAGGTAGTCGATTTCAAGCCGACCTGAAAAAATGTACTGACCCTTTTCCGGATTTTTCTCGATAAATTCATCCACATCATGCTCATCATCTATTTCACCAAAGATCTCTTCCATGATATCTTCGATGGTCAGCATGCCGGATATCCCGCCAAATTCATCTACCACAACGGCAACACTTTTATGTTCCTGTATGAATTTTTTTAACAGTTTGCTCGCAGGCATGGTTTCCGGAACGTATGAAATATCAATCATCATGGAAGTAATGGAAGCCGGATTCTTAAATAATTCCTTGGAGGTGACATAACCTACCATATTGTCAATATTATTATCAAACAACAGTATTTTTGAAAATCCGCTATCGATAAATTTCTGCCGCAATTCATCAATAGAATCGTGAATATCCAATGCGACAATCTCCGTACGCGGGATCATGCAGTCCCTGACTTTCACATTGGTAAAGTCAAGTGCATTCTGGAAAAGCTTAATTTCATCTTTTTCCTCGCTGTTGGATTCACCCTGTTTGTCGTGACTTTCGTCGATCAGATGATTCAGATCCACCTTACCAAAAACCATGGTGTCATATTGGTTTACAGAATTGACCCGGAGTATGGTTTTCAGGATCAGGTTTGATAATCGGTGAATCAAACCACTGACGGGAAACAGCACCACAAAAAACAAAAACAGGGGCACTGCCATAAACCGAAGGGCAAGGTTTGGATTGATCCTCACCAGGGCCTTTGGCAGAAACTCAGCCAGGGTAAGCACAATCAGCGTGGATAACAGGGTTTGAACGATGAGTATTCCAATTTCGGAATGAAAAACTGTACCGATGGCTGGTTCCATCCACCTGGCCATAAAAATACCATAGATTACAATGGCAATGTTGTTGCCTAGCTGAATGGTGGCAATATATTGCCCCGAGCGTTCCTGAAATATCCCAATGATCTGGGAGGAAAATAAACCCTGTTTGCGATCGAGTTCGAGTCTGAGCTTGTTTGAAGCCAGGAAAGCAATTTCCATGCCTGCAAAGAAAGCCGCCAGAATTAAAGTCAGTATGATGATCAAAATCTGATCCATGATCTCCTCTAAAATTATTTGCTTAGGGACTCACCGTTTCTTCCGGAGGATTATCCGGGACATTAACCTTGCCTTTATACCCTCTCATCCACCACCTGGAAAGGTCTTCCAATGCTTCGAATCCATTTTCCCCATAAAAAACGCCATCCTTGTTTGTAATGGTGGAATATTTTTGTGTATAAATGCGCTTGGTTTTCTGGTCCCAGAATATTTGCTCCGTTTCCAGTTTATCTCCTTTAGCCTGATTTTCAGCTACTACCTGACCCCTGGCTTCCCATAACTGTTCGTTTTTATGCAAAATGGCATAATTTGCCTGGATATAGGATTCGGGATATCCGGCGGAATTATAAAAAATCACCTTTATGCCTTTGGGAAACTCGGTATAGGGTTCTGAATTGCTGCTGTAATCATTGGCTTCAGGTGTTATAATTTTCCCCTTAAGCCTGCCTGAGTCGGTGTAGGTTATTTCAAGATCAAAACCTGAGACATCGGGCAGTACCACTTCATTTGTCAGGGCATTAATGGTCTCGATATCGTTTGTGCAGGAGCTCATCCCGCCATACGCCATAACAAAAAGGATGATCATCCTGAAACCGGTCATTCGCAGCCTAGAGGTAATTAACAATTTTCATGATCTATTTTGCAATTCATTGAATTCCAGGATAAAATTAAGGCCTTTCAACACCAGTTCCGGAACTGCAAAGATGGGTCTTTTTAAACTGGAAACAAACAGATTGGAATCCCCGCCTGTGATAATGAATTTGCAGTCGGGATACCGGCTTATAAAATCATTCATATATCCGTTAAGCTCAAAAACTATGCCTTGTTGAACGCCCGAGACAATGGCCGACCTGGTATCCGTCCCGAAGGCAGGGAAGGTAGTATCCGCTTCCACCAGGGGTAGTTTTGCCGTGTAATCATGCAAGGCCCTGAACCGGGTGTACAAACCGGGTGAAATATTACCTCCCAGGTATTCTCCGCTTGCATTAATAAAATCAATGGTGATGGCGGTTCCCATATCCATGATCAGTACATGATGATCAGGATAAATGCATCGGGCCCCTGCACAGGCTGCTATACGGTCATGGCCCAGGGTATGGGGAGTCTTGTACCTGATCCGGAAGGGCAGGGAAGTGTTATGATCCAGGATGAGCAGCTTCTCAAATTCCTTCTTCAATTCACGGATGAAGGGATTTTCTGATGTGCCCACCGATGAAATAATGGCCATTTCTGCCGGCCTTTCCCTGATGACATGGTTGAATTGCGGCGATTCTTCCGGCTCAAACCGAAGGGAACCGGTAATTTCTCCCTGATCAAACCAGGCGAGCTTTGTAAGGGTATTTCCGATATCTACCACTAAATTCATGGCACCAGGGTATGGGATAAGCGGGTCAAATTTACCGAATAAATGATGCTTTTCAAAATCAAAGAAATGGCAGGTGATGCAATAATTAACGGTTGCATTTACCGGTCGGTAAAAACGATTCCTATCACCGATTTCACCTTCAGCAGACCGAGGGCGATGGAAAGCAACACCGCGAACGCCAGATAGAATCCAAAGGAATAGAGCCAGAATACCGGGATCCTGCTGAACAGCAAACTGCTGCCGGCAATAAGAATGACAAATACAGCCAGACGAAACAGCAACAGGTAATCGGTTTTAAATTTAAAAATTCGCTTCACCAATATGATTTGGTAACCCGATGTGAATAATTGCGTGGCCATATTGGCAATGGCAGCTCCGATAACACCATATTTCCTGATCAATATCACATTCAGCGTCAGATTAATGGTAACCGCCAGCACGGCCATCGTATTGAGCTGCAGTAAGCTGCCATTTGCGGTGAGCAGGGTGCCGAATATATAGGTAAAACAAATGCCCAGAAAGCTGAAAATCAGAATCCCAAAAACCCTGGCTGATTGTTGTACGTGCTCATGGTAAAGGAGATCCATGATTTCGTACCTGAATACGATACAGCCAAAGGTGATGATCAGGGCCGGTACAATCAACAAGGAAAATGACAGGCGTGTTAACTGCTGCACGGACTCTCCCTGTTTAATCATTTTTGAAAAAACCGGCAGCAATATCAAAGTAAAGAGATATCCGTAGTTGGAAAATATCTCAATGATCCTGAAACTCTGTGCATAAATGCCTGCCTGTACCTTTCCGTCAGCCAAAAGTTTACCCAGCAATACAGAATCGATCCGCAGGTAGGTAGCCATCAACAGGATGAGAAGTGCAAATGGAAGACTGCGTTTAAGAACGGTACGATAATAATTCAGGTCAATTTTAAACTGAACAGGCACTGTTTTTGCAAAGACCAGGCTGAAAGCAAGTGCGGCGCCAATCAGGTATGCAGCGGTTTGTGCATAAACCAGCCATTCAATTTTAAAGACCTTGCGGGTTACCGGATCCAGCAGCAGAAATCCGCAAATAACGATGACCACGAACCGGTCTGTTACCGAGATTATACTGTCTGCACGGAACATGTGCATGCCACCCAGATTGGCCCTGAAGTAAAGGATGAAGCTTGCCAGGAACTGGTTGAATAGCAGTACAAGCAATAAAATAAATTCTTTTGCCTGCCACCCCATGAAAAAGCCTACCACAGAACAGACCGTGAAGTATACAAAGCCGAGAATAACCTTAAGCGGAAGGATATTGGAAAAGTATTTGTTCAGCAGGTGATTGTGCCGGGCTATTTCACGCCGGCTGAAATTGTCGATGCCAAGATCGAGCAAGATCTGAAAGATCAGCGAAAAGTTAAGGAGGATAAAATAATTGCCATAATCGCTTGCCCCAACGGCATTTTGCACGCCGACATCAATACCAAAGGCATATATCGGTTTAATGAGTAAATTCAGGAAAAGCAGGAGAGCAAGATTTGTGACAAATTTCCTTTTCAAAGCAACTGAAAATTGTTTTCTTTACAAAGGTAGGAAGTTTTCCATTTGCTGATTGTTAGAAATGAATCAATATTGGATTGCTTAAGAGTTTTCATAACCCGGATGTTTGTGAAGCAGGTTGTGATGAGGCCGGGCGTGGGTGTCTTGCAGGACCTGTTTTTGCTGCAGCAGTAATCTTACCGGTGCATTTCAGGGATCCGTTGCTCAATGATTCAAAAAAGATCAGTCCCGCTGTCCGCATTGGATTACGCAAGGTCATTGAGAAGGAAGCACTTGCCTGGGCGGTTGCCTGGCTGGACAACGAGAAAATTGACGAATTGAATATTCTTCGGGCATCGATTCTTGCCATGCACCAGGCATTGGATAAACTGGCAATAAAACCTGAGTGCATCCTGGTGGATGGTAACCGGTTCTATCCTTACAGCGATATTCCTCACCGCTGTGTGATCAAAGGTGATGGTATATATGCTTCCATTGCCGCTGCATCGATACTGGCTAAAACCTGGCGGGATGAATACATGTTATCCCTGCACGGTGAGTTTGGTCATTATGGATGGGACAGGAACAAAGGATACCCTACGCCGGAACACCGCATGGCTATTGCTAAATTCGGTATTTCGCCCTATCATCGAAAAAGTTTTTCACTATTTAAGGATCAGCTTACATTAATTTTTTGATTTTTGCAGTAAATTTTTTGTCAATTTTAAATAGTATCTAATTATGAAAAAAACACTGTGCCTGTTGTTGGGTTTGTTGTTGGTCTTTCAGGTCAGACTGAGAGCTGATGAAGGAATGTGGCTCTTGCCGCTTCTTCAGAAACTGAATATTGACAGTATGCATTCGCTGGGTCTTAAGCTCTCTGCTGAGGATATATACAGTATTAATAACAGCAGCCTGAAGGATGCTATCGTTATTTTCGGTGGGGGATGCACAGGAGAGATCGTATCAGAAGAGGGTTTGTTATTAACCAACCACCATTGCGGTTATGATGCCATTCAGAATCACAGTACAGTTGAACACAATTATCTGGAGGACGGATTTTGGGCAATGAGCCGAAAGGAAGAACTGGCAAATCCAAACCTTTCCGTTACATTTCTTGTTCGCGTGGAAGATGTCAGCAGTCTGGTGCTAAAAGCCCTTTCAGACACCATGCTTGAAAGTAACCGAAATCAAAAGATTGCTCAGGTTTCGGATTCCATCACTGCAGCTGCCACTGCGGGAACGCACTACGAAGCCAATGTGGAATCTATGTTCGGAGGAAACAATTTTTACCTGTTTGTATATGAGGTTTATAACGATGTAAGGCTGGTCGGGGCCCCTCCCTCTTCCATCGGCAAATTCGGTCATGATACCGACAACTGGATGTGGCCGCGTCATACCGGTGATTTTAGTGTGTTCAGGGTTTACAGCGCACCGGATGGAAAACCGGCGGAATACAACAATCAGAATATTCCGCTGAAACCAAAGCACGCTCTTCCCGTTTCACTCAAGGGTATTAAACCAAATGACTATGCCATGGTCATGGGTTACCCGGGCACCACCACCCGTTTCATGACTTCCTTTGAAGTGAATGAACTTCTTCAGATTACCAATCCCAATCGCATAAAAATAAGGGGACTGCGACAGGAAATTTTGCTGAAGGATATGATGGCTGATGAAAAGGTAAACATCCAGTATGCTTCCAAGTACTCAAGTTCATCCAATTACTGGAAATATTCAATTGGCCAGAACCAGGGCCTTAAGAGGCTTAATATTCTAGAAAAGAAAGAGCAGCAGGAAAAGGAATTTTCTGCCTGGGTGAAAGAGGATGAGCAACGCATAAAAAAATATGGCGATGCCCTCGAACTGATTAAAAAAGCCATTGAACAAAGGACGGTCTTTAGTCATACGCTGCAATATACTTATGAATGCTTTTTCAGTTCCTCTGAAATTATTGCGCTTGCCAACAGGGCAAACGGTTTGTATTCCGCTTTGATGAGGGAACCTGAAAACAAAGTCCTGATTGATTCATTGGCCAATGTTCTTAAAAAAAGATGGGAAGGTTTTTACAATGAATACAACGCTTCCACGGATATGAAAGTTATTCCCGCCATTCTGCAGCTTTACAAGGAAAATGTATCCAGGGAATACCTGCCTGATATTTACACACTGATCGAAACCAGGTATAAAAATGATTATGTAAAATATACACAGGACTTATTTGCCAAATCGTTCTTTGCGGATAAGGTGCGTTTTGAAAACTTCATTAAAAATCCTACGATCAAGGCATTGGAGAAAGATCCTGTTTTTCAGGCTTCGCAATCGGTATTGGACATTTACAGGATTATGTATACCCGCAGGGGCGCATTTGATGAAGATTTTGAAAAGGGACACAGGCTTTATATTGCCGGATTGCAGGAAATGAATCCGGGTAAGGTCTATTATCCCGATGCCAATTTCACCATGCGATTGACTTACGGAACTGTCCAGGACTACTATCCTCGTGATGCGGTTCATTATGAATATTTTACAACGCTCGACGGAATTATGGAAAAGGAGGATCCTGATAACTGGGAATTTGTTGTTCCGCAAAAACTTAAGGATCTTTACCATCAGCAGGATTACGGACAATATGGTTTGAATGGCAGGATGCCCGTGTGTTTCCTTACCAATAACGATATTACCGGAGGCAATTCAGGTAGTCCGGTAATCGACTGAGAAGGAAATCTGATTGGGCTTGCCTTTGATGGTAACTGGGAAGCCATGAGCAGCAATATTGTTTTTGAACCGGACCTGCAACGATGCATCTGTGTAGATATCCGGTATGTATTGTTTATCATGGATAAATATGCCGGGGCGTCGCACCTGGTGAACGAGATGAAAATCATCCGGTAGTTATCCGGAAAAATTTCCGGCATATTTTTTATACTTTCCCTTATGGAGATCAGAATTATTGATATAGTCTCTGTTTTCATGGTACTGTTTGCTGTAATTGATATTACGGGCGCTATACCTTATATTCTTGAACTGAAAAGAAAGTCGGGAGACATTGATGCCGGCAAGGCTACTTTGGTGGCCTATGGAATACTATTGCTTTTCCTGATCATTGGAGAGCCGTTCCTTAAGCTCTTCGGGGTGGATATATCCTCATTTGCCATCGCCGGATCATTTGTGCTGTTGTTTCTGGGGTTCGAAATGGTTCTTGGCATAGAATTCTTCAAATATGAGACACTGAAGCATACGTCGATTTTTCCACTCGCCTTTCCGCTGATTGCAGGTGCAGGAAGCATGACCACCATTATCTCACTGAAAGCAGCTTACAGCCTGTGGACCATCTTCTTTGCGCTTAGCCTGAATATGATCCTGGTATACCTGGTATTGAAGGCAACCAAAGTGGTTGAAAGGATTCTGGGACCAACGGGCATCCTCATTCTCACCAAGGTATTCGGGATTATTTTGCTGGCCATTGCCATACGGCTATTCTTATCCAATACCGGCATCAAGTTACCAAATGCCCCATAAAGTCACCATATATACCGACGGGGCCGCGAGCGGCAATCCCGGCCCCGGCGGATTTGGCGTGGTAATGATCTCCGGGGAGCATCGCAGGGAAATATCGAAAGGCTATCAGCATACCACCAATAACCGGATGGAACTTCTGGCGGTCATTACCGGACTGGAGGCGCTGAAATCAGGCAATTGCCAGGTTACGGTATATACCGATTCCCGATATGTGTCAGATGCCGTTGAAAAAGGTTGGTTGTTTGGCTGGGAGAAGAAGGATTTTAAGGGCAAGAAAAATCCCGATTTATGGACCAGGTTTTTAAAAATCTACAGAAAGCATCGGGTTCGGATATTCTGGATCAAAGGACATGCCTCAAATCCGGAAAATGAACGCTGTGATGCGCTTGCTGTTTTAGCTTCCCAGGGCAGGGACCTTGAACCCGACAATGGATACATCGAAAGTTAAATACTTCGGTCCGTCTGTAACAAACCTCTTATAAAACTCGTTTTAGCAGTAATTCGTCATTGGCCTCGCCGGACATGTAGCGGGGAATAAACTGCTAAAAACGCTGCTTTTGGAAAACAATACCATACTTGATCATATCGGGGTCATTCAATATGAAACCATTGGAGAACTGATTCATGTTTTCAAACGCCAGATCCATTCCCGGGGCGTTCAAACCAGCACTTATAAAAAGATACTGCTGGTCATGATCGAATCATTGGAGAACATTATGAAACATAGTGAATGTTGTCCGGGGGACCGATCGGAAGATTCGCAGAACTATATGCCGTTTTTTTCGATAGAAAAGCAATCCAGTCAATTTGTGATTTCTTCATCCAATCCGATTAAAAAGAATAATACACCTGCTTTTAAGAATAAACTGGACCATCTCAATACATTGGATCAACAGGGCTTAAAAGATTACTACAAAGAAACCATTACCAATGGCCAGTTTACAAATCGTGGCGGCGCAGGACTCGGTCTGATCGAGATGGCGAAAATATCAGGGAATAAGATCAATTATGAGTTTTTACCCATTGATGAACATTGTGATCGGTTCAGAATGGTCATTACAATTAAAGAATCTTCCAACTAACGTTTTATAAACTGTAATATGCTACCCTTTTATTCCGGATCTTCTGATTTTACGCCAAAAGCAGAGCTGAGCAATCTGACAGGCCTGTTTGAACTCAGCGGCGTTTCCCGGCCAGAGAATGTTTCTGCTTTTTATAATCAGTTAATTGACTGGCTAAAAGCCTTCGAGCAGGAATGCCTTCAAACCGGCCAATGGTCAGGTCGTGAAATTACGGTGAATTTTAAACTGACGTATTGCAATTCAGCTTCCTCAAAGTATATATACCAGATGCTTGAAATTATTAAAGCCTGGAAAAAATACGGAATTCCAACAGTGGTTAACTGGTATTATGACGAAAGTGATGATATGATGCGGGATGACGGGCAGGATCTTGCAGAGGCCCTGGAATACGAATTTAACTACATTCCCTTATAAACAGGTCCTGTTCATCGGGCAGCTATCTGTTCTTCGCGCAACAGGATATTCCATTCGCTCAGCACATTCACTGCATGTTTGATTTCACGACGGCAGTCATCTTCAGATAAATAATACTTCTTGCTGAAAGTATCAACAATGTAATCAATCCGTTGTTTCCGGAAAGCTGCCATCAGAAGGTCAGCATAAAAATCAGTAAACTGGTGCTTTACATCAGCACCTTCTTTGTCCTTTGCAAATACGATCACCTCACCCGTCGACATGCGTTTCAACTTGCAGGCAGGATTTAATCTGATATTTACATCATAGGAAGATTTGGGCGGGTTACCGGCTTCCACACATAATGAAATCACAGCCAGGAAAAGCAGTATTCCTGAAAACCGGAGAATTCTCATGGGAAAAATTGATTTGGTTTTCATACGACATGTTTTATATAAAACACCGCAGTCTCAAAAATGTTATGCTTCATGAATAAATAAACGGAAAAATCGTTCTTATATTTTCAGTCTGCTAAAAGTTATCAAAGTTAAAAAAGGCTTGGTTAAAAATCAATTTTTATTGATGAATGGCACAAAATTGTACACTAAATTTTGTTGGAACAATTGTTGCATATAAGTTAAAAATGAAATAGATTAATCACATATTTACCGGTCTTCATGAAGGTTGTTATCGTGCATTATCATCTGAATCCGGGCGGAGTAACCCGAATCATCGAATCGCAGGTAAAAGGTCTTCAAATTGTTGCAGCGGGAACAGAATTGACTCTTTTGTGCGGGAATCCTGTACCTGACGGAATTTTTCAGGAGACAAGAATACAGGTTGACAATTCATTGAATTACTGGGATCCCGCCATGCAGGAAGTTGATTTTATGCGAGAAGCTGAAAACCTTACGGCAATGATCAGAAATAACCTGACGGATAAGGGCATTCTGCATTGTCACAATCCAAATCTGGGGAAGAATCCTGCTTTGACACTTGCCGTGTTCAAACTGGCAGCTGAAGGATGCTCCGTAGTAAACCATTGCCATGATTTTCCTGAAGAAAGACCTGCAAATATGGATCTGTTGGACAAATTAATTTCCGGGGCAGTAAATTTGCCCCTGGTGGAGATCCTTTATCCGAACTTTGCCCGATATCATTATATTACACTGAATTCAACCGACTATAAACGCATTGCTGCAAAAGGGATACCTCATTCGCGAATACATTTACTTCCGAATCCGGTTTCACTCAGCGGTAAGGTCAAACCAGCCGATAAGCCTGCAATGAACAAGAAGATCCGTGATATTCTTGGCCTCAGGTCTTCTCTCAAGCTCTGCACCTATCCGGTTCGGGGTATTGAACGGAAAAATCTGGGAGAGTTTATTCTTCTTGCAGCCCTGTTGGCTGATGTAGCTTATTTTACGATAACCCAGGCCCCTAAAAATCCTTCGGAATTACCGCGGTACAATCGCTGGAAAAACTTCTGCCGGGAGCGCGGAATAGCAGTGAAGTTCGAATCGGGTGAAGAAGTAAATCATGAAGAACTGATCAGTATTTCCGACTTTTGCATCACGACCAGCATTCGTGAAGGATTCGGAATGGTATATCTGGAACCCTGGCTGGCAGGGATACCGGTTGTGGGACGCGACCTTGCCTCTGTAACAGTTGATCTGAAGCAGTATGGTTTGGAATTCCCCCGACTGTATGAGCGTATCCTGATAGAAACCGATAATGGCATGGAAGATTTTAAGGATCTTGATTCCGATAAACAGGAAAGCGTGATCACCGATGTCCTCCTGCACAAATCTTCGGGATTAAAGCTTTTCAGGGACAATCCGTTTCTCGGTGATCTGTTGTACGATTTTCCCGCCGAAACCGTTCTTAAAAACCAGAAAATAGTAATAGACGAATTTTCACTTGAAAAGTATGGAAAAGAATTACTTACAATATATAGCGAAATTTCTCAGTGAATCTGATGAACTGAAACCTGTACCCACCCTGCTCAAACCTTATGTCAGGAGTGACCCCTCTATAAAGGCTTTTGTATTTGATGTTTATGGGACCATTTTGGTTTCTGCTTCCGGTGATATTGATGAATCAGTAATTTCGACGGAAAACCTCAAAACTGCTTTTGATGCATCGGGCATTGAACTGGTAAATACTTTGCAGGAGCCACAGCAATTGCTGAATGAACTGCTGGAAGATTTTAAAAGGCTGATTAAGGAACACCATCAGGCAGAACGTACGGAGGACAAACCCTATCCCGAGATTAACATTCTGGAAATCTGGGAGGAGATCATCCTGGACAATTACCGCAGGAACAGGCTCATCCTGAATGGACCACTCTGCATTAAATGCTTTACCTTTGTTTTTGAAGTGCTCAGTAATCGCATTTATCCAATGCCCGGCATGAAGGAGGTAATTCATCATCTTGCAGAAAGAAAGTTTCCCCTGGGCATCATTTCAAATGCGCAATTTTATACTCCGGTAATCCTGAATTTTTTCCTGCAGGGATCCATTTCGGAATCTGAGCTGGTAAGCCCCTTTGATCATGATTTGACCGTATTTTCCTATCAGCATCAAAGATCAAAGCCGGATGCGTTTCTTTTCGAATTGCTGAAAAATCAGATCAGAAATAAATATGGTATTTACGCCGATGAAATTTTATTCATTGGCAATGATATGTTCAGGGACATTTATCCTGCCAGGATAGCCGGATTTAAAACTGCTTTGTTTGCAGGGGATACCAAATCGCTGAGACTCCGACAGGATAAACCCGAACTGAAAAAGATTACCCCTGATTATATTGTCACGGATCTGCGTCAAATCTTAAACATTATTGCATAATGGACATATCGCATCTTAACTATGGCATACTCCATTCCCTGATCGGGAAGAATGACGGTGTTTCCATTGTTATTGACCAGTCGGTAAACGCTATGGTGAAAGACCTTGGTATTCCGCTCGGCAATATATTCTTTCTGGCCGCTCATTCCTCACCCCGTTTCAATGCAGAAACCCATGAGGTGTTCTGGCATAAAAATGACACGCATAAGATGATTATCAGGAATTTCAGCCAGCCCGATGACGGAACGCTGGACAAGCTGATACATGAAAGCGCCCTGGTGGCAAAAGATATCATTGCCGGATTTGTGCGGAAGAACAATATTGATATTCTCATTGCACACAACATCTCACATCCCTATAATTTTATAACTGCCATCGGACTGGGGTATTATTTTGAATCATTGCGGAAACAAAACATTATCTGGCCGAAAATCCTGGTCTGGTGGCACGATTCCTATTTTGAAAGGGAGCAATTCCAGAATCCCAGTCCGGTAATTCAGAAATATCTTAAATATCTGCCGGGAACTTATGTCGACGGTATTGTTTTCATTAACTCATCACAACCTGCCCTGGCCCGGAAGGTGTTTCAAAAATATGGGATCAATCACCTGAATGAATATTTTTCCGATCGAACCGTGGTCATTCCCAATACGCATGACATAACCTGGGACTGGGAGAAGAATAACTGGGAAGGCAGTGAACTCATTTATCCCCCTCAGGATATTTATAACAGATCGTTTTTCAAGAATATCGGGCTGACTACCATGGTAGAATCAGCCGGTTTTACCCTGAAAGAAACGGTAATATTATTGCAGCATACGCGTATCGTTCCGCGGAAGAAAATCGAATTGGCCATTGACCTGGCATTCGATCTCGAGAAAAGGTTCCATGAGGCCGGTAACAGAAAGTGTATCGCTTTGCTCATCAGCGGTCATTCAGGTGATGAGCAGGTTAAATACAAGGAATTCCTCTCGGAGTATTTCCGGATGAAAAAGGAGGAGTCTCCCGGAT
Source organism: uncultured Bacteroidales bacterium (assembly GCA_963800645.1). Lineage (GTDB taxonomy): Bacteria > Bacteroidota > Bacteroidia > Bacteroidales > UBA10428 > UBA5072. Next base: position 402,447 of record CAWDBX010000006.1, read on the forward strand.
CTGCTGTATTTATGATCTATGGAGAGGATCACATTCTATCACATCGTGATATTATTGTGGACAAGAAGTATTACAATTTTTTTGAAATACCCTCGATCATTTCAGCTGCCGGTGGCATTGGAACCTACTTCAGCCAGGTTGAAGGCTTCGGAAACAATTTGCTCGAAATGCTGGCTGCCGGATTACCCGTGGTGATCAATAAATACAGTGTATATAAATCCGATCTGGAGCCGCTGGGATTTGAACTTCCGTTTGTGGAAGATAATATCCTCGACCAGCAGTTGATTGAAACAACCTATAAACTCGCCACTGACATAGCATTCCGCAACCAACTGGTGCATCATAATCTGGAAATTTTGTCGGAAAACCTTGGCCATCGCGTTATTGCAGAGTTGCTGGCTCCGCTGATCAACAATATTTTCACAAAAGGTTTGTACTAAATACTGTCATTCCTATGGGCTGTGATGATCAACCTGGAAACCGGATACCGGATTTGGCAACCTTCTCCAGTCAGATTGCGCGTCGTTTACAGGTCATTTACAAAGCTGATTTTACCGAGGGTATGGTAAACCGCATACTGGGTATGACAACCCGGCAGTTTGAGGCAAGATCTTTATGGGACGAAAAGGATGTCGTATTAATAACCTATGGCAACAGCCTTCATAAACCAGGAGAAAAGCCGCTTCGGACCCTGCATCGATTTATGCACAACAGGTTGGCAGATATTATTAATTGCGTACACATTTTGCCGTTTTTCCCGTCGACTTCTGATGATGGTTTTTCGGTGTCCGATTTCAGGGCGGTGAATCCTGCCTTTGGCGACTGGGAGGATATCGCCGTCATCAGCAAGGAATTCGATCTGATGGCAGATCTTGTCATCAATCATGTATCGGTCAGCCACCAATGGTTTAGCAATTACCTGGCCGATCGGAATCCGGGAAGGAATTTTTTTATAGAACCGGAACCTGACTTCGATTACAGCCAGGTCATCAGGCCCCGGAGCACTCCCTTGTTTACCCGGTTTGAAACCGTTCGCGGGGTCAGGGAGGTATGGACCACTTTTAGTGCTGATCAGGTGGATCTGAATTTTTCCAATCCTGATGTGCTGATCGAGATGATCGGGGTGTTATTGTTATATCTCAGCAAGGGCGCCAGGATCGTTCGACTCGATGCTATTGCTTTTCTTTGGAAGACCAGGGACACTTCCTGTTTGCATCGGCCGGAGACCCATGAAATTGTAAAACTCCTCCGGGATATTGTATCTTTTGTTAGTCCGGGTACCCTTATCCTTACCGAAACCAATGTCCCAAACAGGGAGAACTGGAGTTACTTCGGCAATGGGGATGAGGCGCATATGGTTTACCAGTTTGCTTTGCCCCCGCTGCTGCTGCACGCATTGCATACCGGCAGCAGTAAATACCTGAACGAGTGGGCACAGGAAATTCCTGCAACACCGGCAAACCAGACCTTTCTGAATTATACGGCATCGCACGACGGAATTGGCATCAGGCCTCTGGAGGGTTTGTTACCGGAAAAGGAAATCACACAGCTGATCGATGGAATGATGAATTTTGGCGGACGTGTCAGCAACAAGGTCAATCGTGACGGATCGCTGAGTCCCTATGAAATAAATATTACCTATCCGGATGCCATGAAAGGGGACAAAAACGGTGCTGACGATTTTCAGGAAGCCCGGTTTATTTGTTCCCAGACTATCATGATGTCCCTGCAGGGTATCCCGGCATTCTATATCAACAGCCTGGTTGGCACTGCCAACGATGACGAAGGTGTTGCCGCAACAGGAAAAGCCAGAAGCATCAACCGCAGGCAATGGCTGGAAGATGAACTATTGCAGCACTTGTCCTCTGATACCATACACCATCGTCTTTTTCATGAAATCACCCGGCTAATTGGCATCAGGCGACAATGCCCGGCATTCCATCCCGGTTGTCCGCAAAAGATATTGGTTGCAGAAGACTGTCTTTTTGCTTTTGAACGGTTTAATGCCTCAACCGGAGACAAGATAGTATGCATTTCCAACATCAGTAATCAAACTGTTGAAGCCGATGCAGGACCATTACAAACGCAGAAAGGATATGACCTGATTTCCGGTGAAACGATGTCCGGGAAGTCAGATCGTATCCTTTTAAAAGCCTATCAGACGAAATGGATAGTAACAGGGAAAGCTTAAAAGCTGATGCCCTTAGTTTTTATATGCCATATCCAGCAACGATTTACTTACTGCCAGGTTATATTTCTCCGCGTTCTCAGCATTCATTACAAACTTGAGTTTGTCCTGATCCATAAAGAAATCAATGGCTGAACCAGCATTGATCATACCTTTCCTCTCGGTAATGATCAGACTGTTGGTGCCCTGTAACTTGCTGATCACCTCGTTTAGTTTGTTAATTTTGCCATCGCCGACAAAAACAATATGACATCGGGAAATGCTTTGAGGCTCATCGAATTTCTTCACGGTAATGCTCTGAGAGCCTACCCTTTTATTTGTCACAAAAGTAACCAGACTATTGTACATTTCATTGTCTCCAACCACGCCAATAACAAAATCTCCGGTAGTATTGCCTGCAGGCCACTGTATAAGTCTTGAGAAGTTGTAAATAAACATGGTCTGTGCCTGACTTACTGTGCTAACCTGGGAGTATCCAAATCTCATCCCGGTCAGCATGAGAATAATTAAAATTGCTCCTTTCTTCATCAATCTTCGTTTTTTAATTCAGTGATTGTACGAAAGAATGTGACGAAGGTTCCAGGTGCAGGAAATCAAAAAAGGTGATATCGATCACCTTTATTTGCAGTACGCTGCTATCCCTTTTTTTCGCGTTTTTCTTTTTTGGCAGCCCGTTTTTCTTTCAGGCTCATCTTGGCTTCCTTCTTTTCTTTCTCTTTGGAGGGTGATTTTTCTTTGACCATGACTGTAGGTATTAGTTTTCACAAATTTAAAAAATGAATTAGAAAAATTAAAGTTCAAACCGATAAATTAATGAGCAAGTTTAAGTAATTGCTCACCAATGCCTATTTTATAGCCTGCTGAGAAAAGGAAAACATTACCCTGCTTGTCGCATAGCAATACCAGGGGGAGTTTTTCTTTTAATCCCGGGCCATACAAGGTGTCAGTGACTTTGAGGATATTGTTGCTGACATCAATACCGACAATATGGTCCGAAGGCAGCTTATAGGTTTTATAAGTATTGTCCTGCAGGCTTTTTTCAGGGGAAGTGACAAATACAAAACGGTTACCCCACTGGTTAAAATGGTCGATGTAAGGACCAAGGTCATTTAAGATATGTTTGGATGGTTCAAGTCCCGGATCCAATAAAAAAATTACCAGTCCCTTACCCCCCGAAAGTGTCAGGAGATTTTTCGGCCGGGCATCTCCCTGAATTTTTACCAACAGTTTATCCAGTTCCAGTTTCCCTGAAGGCAACATTGCCCCGGATGTTTTTCGAAGTTCCAGGGGGACCATGGTAAGCTTCCCGGGTTCAATGGTAAAATACGTCATGGTGCTGAGCACCGACTGGTTCTCCAAACGGTTTCCGGTAACAAGAACGTAATTGCCGGTATCCAGTGGAACGGCAGTTTGGAAATCCGTTGCATTGCGCCCTTCATCAAACTCCAGGGTAGTATAGCGGCCATCCTCAAGTACTCCGATGGTGAAATGTATATAATATTGCGGAGTTACCGGATTCCTGGTTTGCACCAGCTTTAAAAAACCTTGCAGTGGCTCACTGGCAGGGGCATCATCAAAGTAAGCCCTTGACCATGCGTTGTTTTGGAAATATTCGGGAGTCAGGGTCACCGGATTCAACCGGGCCGGAATACCAAAAGTACGGCAAACGGCTACAAAAAAGATATCCCGTGAAATCAGATCCGCCACGCGTAAATTATAAACCCCGATTGGCGTTAAGGGTGCCCTGGAATGCTGATTGGCCTGTTCATCGATTCGAATATTCTCCCTGATCCAGCGGATAAGATGGGTAATGTCTTTTTTGGCTGTCTGCCCCGTGGTTCCCATTTTTCCTTTCAGGTAACTACGCCAGGGAGAAAGATTTTCGGTGTGAATCCGGGGTGAAAGTACATATGATCTGTATGCTTCACGGGGTAAGTCTTCTATATTAACGGCATTCCTCAGATGATCCGTGAGAATGAACGCTGATACATCGCTGTAATCCTTATCGGATAACTGACTTGCCAGGGCCAGTAAGTTACTGCCGTAATCCGCATGGTTCTTTTCAAGATAAGAAACAATTTCCTGCCAGTTTCCATAACTTTTCGCTAAAAATGCAAGAACCGTATCGCGATCAAGATTTAGTTTACGGGCAAAGGCTGAGGACCATATACTATCTTTGAATGTCTTCATGTAAGCATTGCGCAAGGAATCCTCCAGTTCCAGGCGGCGGTCGTTTTCCCTTCTTTCAGCCTCGCTGATCCTGCCATCAGTTTTGATGGCATGGGGCGGAACCATATCGTATGTCTCCACATGAGGTGGCTGGTACGTTTTATTCAACACCAGTTCCAATGTATCGGTTTCGGGAACCGACAGTTTGGCATAACCGAAAACGCCTGTCTTTGAGGCCCAGATCAGCAGATCGCCCATGCCGGTAGTTAATTGGGAAAAACCATTCCGGTCGGAATATTTAATGGCAATGGGATAATATTCTGCATAATTGTAAAGTTTAAACTCGACCCTGGCGCTGTCAGCCGGAGATCCGTCAGCATTCTTTGTGATCACGGTAACTGTTTTTACCGGGGCATAATTTTTTGTGAGATTCAGTTCGGAAAAACGATCTGCTGCTGTAACAACTTCGTCATTACCAAAATAGCGGCCATAAGCCCTCGTATGCACCAGCATGGTGCGCCGGGAGGGCTCGCTGAACCAACCCATGTTCAGTTCGGGCTCAGGCTCACAGGCTCCCATATAATACCATTTCCCGTTGATCCAAACTTCCACCCAGGCATGATTATCGTCGGTATGGGCCCATCGGGGCGTATATACCTGCCGTGCCGGAATCCCCACGGTTCGCATCGCCGATACGGTAAAGGTTGATTCTTCCCCGCAACGTCCGAATGTTTTTTTTACCGTGCTCAGTGGTGCACTGGTACGGGAATCCGTTCCGCGATAATTCACTTTCTCGTGGCACCAATGGTTGATCTCAAGCGCAGCCTCAGCCATGCTGAGACCTTGGATGCGGTCCTTAATCTCATCGTACATGACCATCCGGAACGAATCGAGATTCTCATTGTTAACGCGCAATGGCAATACATAATGAAGAAAAACATCCTCAGGTACTGTGCTGATCCAGGGAATTTCCCTGCGTGCTTTCAAGGATTGCCTCACATTGGCCAGGAAGAAGTCGGCCGGGTAATCGGCCAGGTCGCTCAGCGGCATATAAGCATAAAGAAATTCAAGCGCTTGTTTTTCATCGGAATCAAGCTTCCGGTCAAATAGCTCCCATAAAGGAACCTGACTGTTCGCGGTAAGCTGCTTTTGCACCAGGAGCATACGCTGCATATCCGCCAGTCTTACCGGTGATTGAATCAGTTTATCCGGTTGATGACAGCCGTTAAGAAATAAAATGAAAGAAAGGCCGGCGAATATCAGCTTCTTCATGCAGAACAGTATGTTGAACTAATATTGATGAAAAGCATCAGAGACAAAAGACAGCACATCTGACAGGGAATCACGCCAGTAGGTCCAGGTGTGTCCTCCGTTGCGGATGCGGAATTCATGCGGGATTTCCTTTTTGCGCATAGCAATATGCACCAGCGAGTTGCCTTCGTACAGGAAGTCATCATCACCACAATCGATAAACCAACGGACTGACTTTTTCTGATCGTCAGGCAGTGAATCGAGCAGGGGTAATACACTGGTCTGCCGGTAGGAAGCCTCAATTTCAGCATCGCTGAGATTGGTTATGCCTCTTTCCACAAAAGTCTCCCTGGCATTTTCGAGGGACAAGGGTCCAACATAAGCGCTCATGGGACATGCCGAAGAAAACATTTCCGGATGGTGAAGTGCATAGACAAAAGTACCCCCTCCTCCCATGGAGAGTCCGGAAACTGCCCGGTAGCGTTTTTCACCTTTTATTCGGTATTGTTTTTCTACAAAAGGGACAAATTCTTCAAAGAAAAAGTCCTCATAGCGCCATTCACCTTTTGGATCGTTGTAATACCCCCGCTGACCGGCGCTGGCATCAGGCATGACGATAATCATTGCCGTAGCCTTGCCCTGGTTTATGGCTTTATCAGCAATGTGCAAAACTTCACCGAACTGCACCCAGCCCGTTTGATCATCTCCGCCTCCATGCAGCAAATAAAGCACGGGATAACTGCGTTGTGATGACTCATAGTCAGGTGGCAGATAAATGGCGTATTTGCGTTCCATTTTCAATATTTTACTGGTCATGGACAGGTTATCCAGCACTTTTCCGGTTTGTGGAAAAAGCAATACCGGGAACAAAGCAACCAGCAGAAAGGATAGGATGGCTCTCATGACAGAAATGGGTTATTTATGAATAATAAAATGGAATTATCAGCAATGATCTACAGGTAAGTATAGTGAATATTGACCATAAAAGCAATGACATTTCCGGATGAAAAGGACATCATTAACAGCCAAAGAGACGCAATAGTTTGCGTTTCTGCATCATCCCCGCGGATCATTGATTACATCATAACTTTAAACCTGCAAGCTTTGCCTCCGCCACGAAGGGATTCCAGCAGTTCCACTTTTACAGGTTTACCTGTGATCAGCTTGTGAAACATAAATTGAACATACCCTGCGGAACACTGGCAATAAGTTGGGGAAAGGCTTTCGGGGCCATTCTCAATCATGGGACAGAGGCAATAACCATCGGAAATTTTTAATCCGTTTGGATTCCTCACATAATTGAAATATACTGTATTTTCTGTACGGTAAATATTCTCTTTACCAAGCCTTTGCTGCCATTCGGTTATTTTCTGATCAATTTCTTCCAGTGTGGCAGGCTGCAATGCTGTAATTTCTCCATAGGCACCCTGGGCACAGGCTGCCCCGTTGGCCAGCATCAGCGCCCTGCGCTGATCTTCATCCAGCTGCTGGTCCATAATGTCCATGAATCGTTTGATCCATTTCTGCGTGAACTCCACCTTTTCATTGCAGGGTGTTTCGTTTGGATTTGCCGGTGGTTCTTCTTTTATCGATAGGGGTGATGCCAGTGTATTGCCGGCCTGTAAGCCTAATGCACAGCCACAGGCGACGCCTGAAGCCAGGAGCTTTTTACAAAATTCTGATCTTTCCATACCGCAGGGATTTTTGGGTTTATTTGAACAGTTTCAGGTGCCGCTGATTCATTCCACATCATTGATGACAGACACCTTATGATGATGACACCCTGGAAATGAAAAACCCTATGACCCGTGCAACAGGGCTTCAACATGTTGCTATTCGGACCTGGACGGTTTTTTCTCGAAAACAATGAAGGGTAATCCTTTGCTGACAATCTGATGATAATACTTGACCAGCCTGATCAGATTCTGATGAGTGGGTTTTCCGATGGCTGTGATTTGTTCCTGCATGGAAGGGGCGTCCTGCATATAAAGATTAAGCATGGCGATGTGCGTTCTTGATTGCGTGGAATAGGCTGCACCGTTATCGTATACTCTCTTATCCTCATAAGGTAATTCGGCAAATTCAAAGCCTTCCTTTTCCAGATAGTAGTGATCTCCCCGGGTATCTCTGAGATAATAAATACTGATTTTGGCCTGTATGAGAAATTCAAGGAATACTTTTTTCCCGTCTACTTCCCTGGAAATATAGTACTTTCCGTCAATAAACCGGTAGCTGAGCAGATCATTCGGGAAGAAGTCCCTTGTGCCGGCCTTATCCTGAAATCTGAAGTGACAACTTTGTCCCCGCAACAATTCAGAACGGTAATCGATCTCGCCAAAAACGGTGTCCCCATTTTGTTTAATGATATAACCCGGCCGGAAGTCAATCTGGGCATTCAGGATCCCGTGCAAAAGGAGGATGGTAACTATCAGGAAAGATTTGTTCTTCATACGGCCAGGTTAATCTTCAGATGAAATCGCACTGTAGAAATCCCGCATAACGTACCATGGCTTTTTCCTGTCGCCTCTTTCCGAAAGCAGTCCTTTCCGGTTCCATCCCTGCTGATACACCGGGTGCATTCTGCCCGGAGACCTGAAATCCGTTAAGATCCACGGACAGGTACCCCTGAGGAAGGGAATGCTACCGAACATCCGGATCTGATTCCTATAAATCTGTTCCACATAATCCTCACTCCAGGTGCTGGCTACATCCGGAAGACCATTCACATTATTATACAATGCCTCTCCTCCAAACTCCGATATGATCAAGGGTTTGTCGAAGGTGTTTTCCCATACCACATCTCCCGGACTTTTGGGCCAGGTGATATACCAACCCAGGTATTCATTGACGGAAACCACATCCATGTATTTCATGACCGTATCCGTGAAGGTGATTTTGTTCCCGGTGTATTTCACATTATTAAAGGCGGCAGTAATCAGTCTGGAATTGTCCAGGCTGCGCGCCTTATCCGCCAGTTCAATAAGCGATTCATCCCTTGCCCGGGAAGGATTGGTTTCATTGGCCATACTCCAGAGGATCACATTGCACCTGTTTTTATCCCTGTGGATCATTTCACCAAGCATGGTGGACATCTTTTCTTTCATGGCGGCATCTGCAAAATCAATCCCCTGGTAAAGCGGTATTTCTTCCCACACCATCAGGCCGAGTTTTTCGGCAAGCCTGATGGTATGCTCATTGTGCGGGTAATGAACCAGCCTGACAAAATTACAGCCCAGATCCATTGCCCAGTTGAGCAATACCTGTGCATCAGCCTCAGAAGATGCCCTCGCTTTTCGCTGGGGTATTTCTTCATGGATGTTCACTCCCCTTAGGAAAACCGGCCTCCCGTTCAGTAAAATTTCCGTGCCCCGTGTTTCAATGGTTCTGAACCCAATAGGATCCGTTATGGAATCATTATTGTACTTCAGCTGAACCGTATAAAGTACAGGATCTTCCGGAGTCCACAGTTTTAATTTGGTTTTCAGACTGATTGCCGAGATGCCCTGCTCATCGGTCAGCAATTTCCGGCTGATCTTCAATTCCGGAATGGTAAGCATTATTTCCTGCCGGGGCAGGGCATGGTTCAATTTAATATATCCGGTGATATGACCTGTATCGTTTTTATCGAGTTGAATAAAGTAATCCGTGATAAAGGTTTCCGGGGTCTGAATCAGATGTACATCACGTGTAATACCGCCATAATTGAACCAGTCAAAGCCAATGCCGGGGATCCCATCCTTTAACCGGGTATTGTTTGCCCTTACGATGAGGGTATTTTCTCCTTCCAGTACAAAATCGGTCAGTTCAAACTGAAAAGGAGTAAATCCCCCTTCATGCCTCCCAAGTTTTTTGCCATTCAGAAAAACATCTGCGATATAATTCACCGCTCCGAAATGAACGAACAACCGGGTGTTTTCAAGGGGAGCAACCTGAAAAGTTTTTTTATACCAAACAGAACTCTCATAATAAATTAATTCGGGTAACTGCGAATTAAAATCTCCGGGAACCGCCAGGGAAGGTCCGAGATCGAATGAATATTCCACAAAATCGGTTTTTCCCAGGGGTTTTCTGTCTTTGTAAATGGCGGCCCAATCTCCCAGTCCGATGTCAAAAGGGTCGATCACTACTTTCCAATGGCCACCCAGGTTAACGGAATTTCTTCCATATACATTGATCATGGCAGTTTGTGCCACGGTATTGTTCTGAAACAAAGGGGTAAAAGCACTGACGAGGATTAAAAGGATTACCTGTATCTCTTTCATGGATTTTATGGTATTGTCCACTCCATTAGTACACCGGAACAAGTTTCACATGCTCAAATATACTGTAAGACGCTGATCTTTCAAAATATAAGGAATACCAAAATGAACCGTGATCATAACAGGTGAATCCCGGACCTGATCAAAGTGCACAGAACAGCAAGGTAATCAGCCAGATCACCAATAAGCCGATCAGGTAATTGGAAACCTGAATACCCAGTATAGGTAAGGTGCTTAACTGGCAAAGCCATGAGTTGCAGGGGATAAGGTTTGTGCCGCATATAATACCCCAGTTTATGGTGTTGGTAATGGCAATCGTCAGCAAAAGGGCGCAAATGTCCACATCACATATGGCCACCAGCAACACGCCAAAAAGAATCGCTGACGCCAGCGAAATCCCGAAGACGATCCAGGCGGTATTGTTTCCGTTGCACAGGGCCACTGCCAGGCTAACGGCAAGGGTAACCATGGCCAGAATAAACAGGATAAACAACAGACAGCACCAGAAATTTGCGCAGATGCATAAAATGCAGCCGTCCTCATCGTCGTCATCACCACCGCCAACGCAATCAGTAATGGTAATGCTTTTTGAATAGGTGCAATTCTCCCCGTTCTTCTGAAGAATTATTTTCACGTCATAAGTGCCGTTGGACGAGTAAGTATGATCAATCAGATGACCGTTCAGCAGATTCGGATCGGTAATGGTTTCGGTAACGCCGTCACCAAAATCGATAACACAGGAATTATACTGTGCCGCGCAATAGTTGGCCACCACAGTTCCGGTCAGATGGCACTTATCGATGGCCGAGGTGAATCCGATCTGGGCTTCGGCGGGGCAGTCATCACAGATGGTGAAGTTAACACCGCTGATGGTATATACAAAATCCGGAGGATTGCAGTTCACCGTGAACAAGGTCAGTTTGGGCGCCAGTACCGGTGGTTTAAGGTAATTATGGCTTATGGGTCCGGGCACTCCCGATCCGCTGACATCGGGACTGCCATCGCCGAAACTCCACTGGTAAAAAGTGGGTGTGCCGGTTATTGTTGGCGTATAGGTAATGGTCCTGTAACCGCAACTGGTGGCATTATCGTTCTGGCACTGCCCTATGTCGACCTGCACGAAATTTACGATCGGGCAGCCACCCGGATCAGGACACCGGTATTCAAAGGTTTTTTTATCGGAACCTCCGCAGAGGGCCTTATCCTTGCATTCGGCTGACACCGAAAATTTTGAGGAATTGCCACTACCACTGCATTCGCAGTAGTAATTTTCAAAAACGGCTGACCATTCCTGCGTGTTGGCATCCACTGAAACCGACTGTTGTTCCGACGGGGGTAAATTTGGCCGGCCTGCCGGACAATACAGTGTTACCAATACGGCAGGACAGGTGCCATTAATGACTTTACCATTGATTTTAATATCAAACTGAGGATAATTCGCCGAATTGGCAATGTTGATTCCGGTAATGACAACCTGGCAAGGGTCTTGTGCTTTCAGTAAGGACGAGGTGAGGAGAATGAATGCCGCTAAAAGGATCCTGGTGTTTTTCATAGGATAAGGTGTTTGGGTGTTCCTTATTAAGTACCTAACATGCTAATTATTAAATATAAAGTTATATCAGCAAAATCCCTGTGGCGATACCCGAATGACTAAATTTCATCTAATTTACTGCCTGGCGGAAATGGTTATGTCGAAAGAAAAGGAGGCCGTAGATGGCAATTGCATTATACATAAGTGATGCACCAACCCGGGCCGCGCTGCTCCGCAGTCCTGCGCAGAGCGCCTATCCTCCCTGCTGATCCATTAATCACAAACGTTAACTGATCATGCATTTACAGGAAAATATATTATATAAAATATTTTCCATTTCCTAAAAATGGGTTACCTTGCACGAAATTTTAGTGCAAATGGCCCTGAAGGAAAAAATCATCGAAGTTTCGCTTCAGCAGTTTCTTACCCATGGCATCAGGAAAATGACCGTACTGAAACTGGCAGAGCCTTTAAACCTTTCCACCAAAACGGTTTACAAATATTTCAGGGATAAGGAAGACCTTCTGAAGCATTGTTTGCTGGTCCATTATTCGGAATTGTCTGCAAAATTCAGGGTATTTGAGGCAGAGTCTTCCAATCCGGTTACAGGTATTTACAAAATATGGCATGAGGCCATCAAACTTGATTTTGGGGTCAGCCAGACTTTCTATAATGATCTGAATTATTATTATCCGGAGTTACAGGATTCTGTTATGCAGGAGGTATTCCGGAGTATTCCGAAAGACCTGACGAAACTGATCGAAAAAGGAATCCGGGAGAGCTATTTCATTGACGGTATTGAGCCGGCAATTGTCATAAAGGTGATGGAGCTGTTATACACCGGCATTACCCGGACAGATCGGTTTAAAGGTTCCCGTATGGCACCGGTGGCTATTTTGCATAATACAATTGATCTGTATTTAAGGGGCCTTTGCACCGAAAAAGGCCTGAAAGAGTTGAACCATAGTTATTCAAACAATATAAAGAACGCACCATGAATAGAAGGAAACATTTTATGCTGCTGCTATTGTTAGCCGGCTTTTCTTTGCAGGCACAAATAGCGGAAACACTCAACCTGCTTCCTGTACCCATGAACCTGCAGCGGGGGAATGGTTCGCTGGTCATCAGCCGCAACTTTTCAGTATCAGTCAGGACCAATACACCGGATACCCTGTTGATGAAGGCAGTAAACAGGATGTACCAGATATTGGGCCGGCGAACAGGTATTTATTTTTCCAAAGAGCGGATCAACTTTAAGGACAACAGTGATACCGCGATTTTGCTGGTCCGTGTCAAAAAGACCATTTTACCGGCCATTGGCGCAGATGAGTCCTATGACCTCAGCATCAGCACTTCGCAAATTGTGATCGATGCGGCCACCACCTCCGGAGCCCTTCATGGTCTTCAAACTTTACTGCAGTTGTGCACCAAGGAGGGCAATGTGTATAATTTTCCGCTGATCGCCATCCATGATGCTCCGAGGTTTCCGTGGCGCGGGCTGATGATGGATGTATCGAGACATTTTATACCCATGGATGTTCTGGAGAGAAATATAGAAGCCATGGCAGCCGTCAAGATGAACGTATTGCATCTGCATTTAACCGATGACCAGGGTTTCAGGGTAGAATCAAAGGTTTTTCCCTTGTTGCACATGAAGGGATCAAACGGAGAGTATTATACGCAAGCCAGGCTCAAAGAACTGATTTCCTTTGCACTGGACAGAGGCATTGTGATTGTTCCCGAATTCGATATGCCCGGGCATACCAAAAGCTGGTTTGCCGGATACCCTCATCTGGCAAGCAGTCCAGGGCCATATGAACCCGGATCTCCTATTGAATTTACTGGAGGTAGCGGAATGAACCTGTTTACCATCATGCAGCTTATTCAAACGGCACCCGTTCCGGCCATGGATCCGTCGAGGGAAACCACCTATATATTTCTGGATAAGTTTATTAAAGAAATGGCGGCATTATTTCCCTCTCCCTATATGCATATAGGTGCCGATGAAGTGAATGGTGTGGTATGGAAGAACAATCCGGATATTGCAGCCTTCATGCAGAAAAACAAAATGGAAGATGTACATGCCCTGCAGACTTATTTTGTGAATCGGGTACAACAAATTGTGAAGAAAAACAATAAGCTGATGATAGGATGGGAGGAGTTGTTTTCAAAGGAGCTGCCAAAGGATGTCACCGTGCAGGTTTGGCAGAATGCGGATTACCTGAAAAAATCATTGGAAAACGGAAATCCGGTAATCCTGTCCAAAGGATTTTATCTGGATCTCTTTATGCCGGCACATATTCATTACAGAAATGCCGATCTTGCAGCGGATATGCCCTCGTCCTCCGGTGTCGGCTTAAGGGGTGGTGAGGCAGCGCAGTGGACCGAGGCTGCCGATGCGTTTAACATCGAAACACGTATCTGGCCAAGGGCTGCAGCCATTGCAGAAAGACTGTGGTCTGCTCATTCTGTAAAGGATGTGGATGACCTGTACAGAAGGCTGTTTGTAATCAGCACACAGCTGGATGATCTTGGTCTGCTCCATATTGCCAATTATGAAAGATCATTGCGGACCTATGCCCGCCAGGAAGACTTCAATTCGCTGAAAACGCTTACGGATGTACTGACACCGGTAAAAGGATATAAAAAATTGTTTGCCAGGTATTTCGGTTCACCCACCACCGCTTTTCAAACCGCCCCTTTGATGGAAGTTTCGGATGTGATTTTTGTGGATTCAGAGGTAAAGTGGAGATTCCGGGCAGCAGTTGAGTCGTACCTGAGGCAGAAAGATGTTCCATCGGGAAAAATAATTAATTATTATTTAACGCTTTGGCAGAATAATGATCAGCAGCTGGAGCACTTGTTCAGCGGCTCCGGATCATTGGAAAAAGTGCGTGTGCATTCCAGGAACTTGTCGCTTGTCGCCGCGCTTGGGAAGTCGGCATTCGAAAAAATCAAGACCGGAACCACTCCTTCCGCTGAGTGGATCACGGAATGCATGGCAGTAATAAAGAATGCGAAACAACCTTATGGAGAAACCGAGCTGGATATAATTCCCGAAGTGGAAGCATTGATCAGGCAGCAAATGGTTCCTTTACCGGAAGGGTATTCCCTGTTTTAATCATGTCGTAACTTCAACTGATAAAATAATTGGCAGGAGACTGGAAAATGGACATCGTATTTCAGGAAATAAAACAACAGGATTTCCAGGAGATCAAAGAAATCTATAACTGGTACATTGAAAATTCAACAGCTACTTTTCATACGGAGCCTATTTCGATTGACCAGCTGAAAGAGTTTATCCATATCGGTCACCCTGTCTACAAATCTTATCTTATCCGTCTTGGCAATGAAACTGCGGGTTACTGCTTCCTGACCTATTTCAAAAAGCGGCAGGCCTATGACAGAACCGCTGAGATTACCATTTACCTGAAGGCAGAATTTTGCCACAAAGGGATAGGGAAACTGGCCATGAAACATTTGGAGCAACAGGCACAAGAAGGCGGATTGAAGAATCTGATCGGCATTATATCAGGCGACAATGAAGAAAGCATGGCGCTTTTTGAAAAATCGGGATACTTCAAATGTGCACATTATAGAAATGTAGGGGAGAAATTCAACAAAATCCTTGATGTAGTTGCTTTTCAGAAGGAAATTTAACCTGGCAATCCCGCTGCGTGAAGGCTCAGGAGGACTTTCCATTTTGGATAACCGCGTCATGTAAGCAGAAGCACCAGGAAAACATAAGTATGGCATTTTTATAAAAGAAATAAAGATCCTAATATCATTATGAATTATCTTTGTTTCAATAAACCAAAATGAAGACCATGAAAATACCTACAGAACCTATCGGGAGCATTCCACGGCCAGCCGAACTCATTTCGGCCATGAGTTCATCATCCGGCAGAGATGACCTGGAAAAGCTTTATGAAAAAGCAGTGATTGACACACTGGCTGAGTTTGTTAAAACCGGATCTCCGGTCATTACAGACGGGGAGCAGTCCAAACCCAGTTTTGTTACCTATCCGCTGGAGGGATTATCTAATATTACCACCGGTGGAATACGCATTGAGTTTGATGACGGGCATTTCAGGCAATTGCCTCTTCTTACAAAAGGTCCTTTCCGGTTTGCCCATTATGCAGCGCATTATCTGAAGTATGCCCGGAAACAGACGAGCATTCCGATAAAACAAGCCGTGATTTCGGCTTCGGCCCTGAGCTTAATATACCCTCCTGATGGAATTGAGGGGTATTCGAGAGAAGCATTCCTTGAGGATTTGATCAATGAATGTGAAAAAGACATAAGGCTTTGCCTCCGGCAGGATGCCTACAAGGTCCAGATGGATTTTACGGAGGGCAGACTGTCTCTAAAACTTGATCCTTCCGGCGGTGTCCTTAAACAATTCATTGATCTGAACAATCAGGTTTTTAGCAGGTTTACCGACGAGGAACGTAAAAGGCTGGGGGTGCATGTATGTCCGGGAGGTGATCATGATGCCACACACAGTGCCGATGTAGATTACAAAAAATTCCTGCCGAAACTATTTGATCTGAATGTGTACAGCTTTTATCTTCAGCTGGCCAGTGAATCTGACCGTATAGGAGTATTGGAGACCATCAGGCAGTATCTGAAACCTCATCAGCGGGTATTCATAGGGGTTATCGATGTCATTAATCCCCGGATCGAAAGCTCTGAAGAGGTAAGGGACAGGATACTGGAAGCAGCAAGGTTTATTCCGGTTGATCAGTTGGGCACCACCGATGACTGTGGCTTTTCTCCGTTTTGCGACGATCAGTCCACGACGCGTCAGGTCGCCTTTAGAAAAATCAAAGCACGGATCGAAGGCACCAGAATGGCAGAAGAAAAACTGTTTTCCTAGGTGATAAATCGGTCCTGCAATTGTATCTTTATTCCCGAAATGTGAATTGCTGCAGGTCAGCCTGAAAATACCCACCTGCAGCAAACCCGCATGATTTGCATGATAACGTAAGATTTGAGAGAATAGAAGAAGGACTTTGTGCTCAAATGTTGCATACGGGAAAGTTACGACAGTGAACCAGACAGTTTTCAAAAAATGGAAGCGTTTGCACACGACAGAAATCTGAAACGAATGGATCACAGGCACAGAGAAATATATTTGCCAGATATCAAAAAAGTGACGCCGGAAAAATTGAGGACTGTATTAAGATTTCAAATAGAACAGTAAGAGTCGACACTGCCGAACCTTTAACAAACCTATAATTGAGCTCCATGAAAACAAAAAGTATGATTTGCTATTATTCCTTCGTCGTTTTTGGACTGTTCATCTTAAACACAAGTTGTAAGAAAGACAACCAGGAAGATGCGATTAAGGATATCGATGGAAATAAATATACGGCCATCACTATTGGAAGCCAGGTATGGATGGTGGAGAATTTAAAAACCACTCACTATAATGACGGCACTGTCATACCCAATATAACGGATGAGCGATACCTGGAAAAATCAGTCTGAAGATGCCTATTGTAATTACGATAATTTGGAGAGTAATGTGCCATCAAATGGAAGATTATACAACTGGCATGCTGTACACACCGGGAAACTTGCACCTAAAGGCTGGCATATTGCCACAAAGGCTGAATGGACAACTTTGTTTGATTATCTCGAAAACAACGGATATGCCTTTGAAGGTAATGGTGATGATATCGCAAAATCTCTGGCCTCTGATTCAGATTGGCAAGAAAATACCGATATTCCGGGTAGTATTGGTTATGACCTGATGAGTAATAATGAAAGTGGTTTTACAGCGGTTCCGTCGGGCTTTCGTTTTAGTGACGGGACTTTTCAAAGCAAACGATATGCTGCCGAGTTTTGGAGTTCTACTGAACATGATCTGACTTATGCAATTGGATTTCAATTGGCCTACTCCATGAGCATCATTAATGAGCAGGTACATCTTAAAACATGCGGATGCGCTGTTCGATGTTTGAAAGACTAGCGCATTAAACTTTATTGTGATTATATAAAATACAAAGACAGCATTAAACCCATGGCAAAAAGCTGCAAGTTTAAGCTTAAAGGATTGGGATAAAATCGTAAATTTAGAAGGCATTTGTATTTTAAAATTAAATAACCAGGAAAATGGAAATTATCATCGCTATTCTGATAGGCGCTGCAGCCGGCTGGCTGGGCAGTGTGATTTACAAAGGCAGCGGCCTTGGTTTCCTCGGGAATTTGGTGGTGGGAATCATCGGCAGTTTTGTTGGTTACTGGCTGTTGGGCAAACTTGGAGTAAATCTGGGCACAGGATGGATCGGTGTCATATTGACCGGTGCATTGGGGGCAATAGTGGTATTGGTGCTGTTAAATTTGATTTTTAAAAAACGGTAGCTGTAAATTGTTTATGCGAAATAAGAGTCAGAACGAATACCAGCAGTATTGATTATTAAATTTGGATTACTTAATCTCAAGTGCTTGAAAGTGAATTGCACCGGGTTTAGCTTCGCTGATTTTCAATTTACCCGGCACTATTCCTATTAAATCCTGTAACCGGGGTTTTACGAACAATTTCAACTCCTAATCCGCTTATTATATAAAATTCAATCCGGTATTTCAGGATAGGGATGTTGCATTTTTTGTTGGGAGGATGTACGCAAAGAACTTTTTCAGCCATGGTACATAAGATCAATGATCATTGAGCGTGCAGGTGAAGTTAATTTTCCCTAAATTGGTTACATCAATTGATTTTGGATAGATGCTATGAAAAAGATTTGGCCCGTCCTAAAATGCAAGCACAAGATTTGCTGCAATCCGGATAATCTTTATCATGATACTTATTTCAGACTGAGAAAGGTTTTGTTATTGGTATTCATTAGCATCTCATGTTCCGGTATTCATGCCCAAATGATCAAAGGTTCAATTTCCGATAAAAGCACCGGCAAAGCTATCCCCTATGCAACCATTTATTTTAGCGGAACCACAATAGGAACGGCTTCTGATGAGCAGGGTTATTTTGAATTGAAGCTCCCGAAAGATTTAACAAAACCATTAACGATCAGTTCTGTGGGCTTCTATTCCTTAACGATGAACAGTTATTTAATGGACGAACCGATCTTTGTTCAACTTCAGCCCAAAACATATGAATTAAAGGAAGTTGTAATATCTGCAAAAGAAAGTGAGAATATCAGAAAAGCAAATTTTCCAATATTCCGCAGGGAATTCCTGGGTAACAACTGGAATGCCCAGCGCTGTAAGATTATGAATGAGGAAGATATATTACTATCCTATGATGATGAAAATCAAATCTTAAAGGCTTTTTCTGACCATCCGGTTCAAATCCACAATGAAGTATTGGGATACAAAATGATTTACTTTCTTGATCATTTTGAATTTTGTACGGCCAATGATTCCCTGATACTGACGGGGAATTATATTTTCAGTCAGGATACTGCGGTGGACAGCAGACAACAGATTGAATTCGACAGAAGGAGAGGTATGGCCTACCTTGGTTCCAGAATGCACTTCTTCAGGTCACTGTGGGATAATCAGCTAAATGAATCAGGTTTTACCGTAAGAGATTCCCGCGGCGCAAAACTTTCCTATAACGAAATTGTTGTGGAAGACAGTATCGATGCAGAAATACCTCAAAAGTATCTTCATTACCGGGAAGCATTGTATGTGTATTACAAAAAGACAAGTAGCAAAACCAGGATGACCCTGCAAAACGAATATGTCTTCTTTGATAGAAGCGGCTTTTTTGATCCCCTGGGTATTGTATGGCAGGGTGATTTGGGACAACAGCGCATTTCCGTCCTGTTGCCCTTTGAATACATTCTTCCGGATGAGATCAGCCATTAGGCTGGGATATGACAACCTATATTTCACTGTTGCGGGGGATCATGTAAGCGGACAAAGATTGATCAGGATGAATGTCCTGAAAGAAATATACGAAGGGCTGCAAATCCTTCGCCGGAATCAGGTAAACCTTATTGCCTGCTGATAAGGTTGTTTCCAATGAAAACCTGATAATCTTTTATTCTGCCCGGGCTGCTCTTATCGGCTCTTGGCACGTAACGAAAACCTGTAATCTCTTCAATTTTTCCCAAATCAATTACCAGGTAATGCGGATAATCAGGTTGCCGGTTGCCCCACTCCGAACACCAGTAGTTGAAGGTTTGTCCATCAATTGCATTTTCAGCGCTGCCATTTTCCTGCATTAATTCTTCACTGCTCACGTAGGCAATTGTCCAGTTTTGATGGCTAATCGGATTGTTCCTGACGTCAAGAATATCCATTTCAGCAATAGCTGCCATGGTTTTATTATCAGAGGAACTAAGTGCTTCAAAGCAGAAATAGCGTCCCCTGGCGGCGGTTGAAAATTTAATGGTCTGCAGGTCGTCTCCACCTGAAAATTGTCCTAAATAATCAGGCTTCAGCTGGTTGGTATTTAACCTGACGTCGGGACGTTTGGAAAGTGAAAAGTCCTTGCCAGGCTTAAGATCATTTAATATAGGCTTGTCGATTCCTTCTAAGGTAGCTTCTTCAGGTCCTAATAAATCGAGGACCAATACTTTATTGGCGCCTTTTTTCAGCCAGGGAGCGGGAATATACATGGTTTGGGTTGGACCAATATTCCAGTAACGGCCAAGACAATGTCCGTTAATCCATACAACACCTTTACCCCATTTGCTTACATCCAGAAAAACATCACCCACCTGATCAATCGTTATTTCTCCCTGCCATATACCGGGAATCGATTGTGCGGTTTCAGTCTTTTCATATTGCAGGTTATTCAACATTTTATCATCATAGGAAAGATTGAAAACATGCCATTTTGTAATGATCATGGGTACTTTATTTTTGTCGAGGAACTGGATTGGTCCCGTCAGTCCCTTTCTGTCGTGAACTTCGGGACCAAAGTTTATTCGTCCCATGGCATGTACCAAAATGTCCACAGTAGTTTCCCTGTCTCTTTCCGGGATAGTTATTTCAAAATTCATTTTACGCCGGTCCATGACGCCAAGTTTTTTCCCGTCAAGGAAAACCCAGGCAAAATCGTGAACGGCACCTACCTTAAACGTGCATGCAGTGCCTGCAGGCAATGTGGTCCGGTAAAGGATACTGCCCCGAGCCTGATCATAATATTCCATAGTTTTGGGTTCATCAGTAACGATGGGAGCAGGCAGATTATTAAAAAGCGGAGCAAACCCGGTTAATCTGACGGCAGGGAATGTAGTGGTAGGATTTGCAGCAGGTGGCTCGGGCAAGGCGGGTTCACCGGGCATTAAGTAGTTGGATATCAGGTTGCGGGTTTGCAGGAACTTTTCTGTGACCCAACCAGCCTCGCTAACAGGTGCGCCATAATCGTAACTGGAAGCATCGGGTTTGAATGGTCTGTCGGCGCCTGACCAAAAACCAAAGGTAGTGCCCCCATGAGCCATATATATGCTGAAGGATGCCCCTGTCTTCAGCATGTATTCCATGTCTTTTAAATATTGTTCGGTGTCGCCAAAAGTATGCGGGGCACCCCAGGTGTCGAACCACCCCGAATAAAACTCACCGCACATCAATGGACCTTCGGGCTGCACTTCACGCAGGGTTTTAAATCCTTCCTCCGGATTTGATCCGAAATTAACAACCGTAAATAAATCCTTGCGGAATCCTTTTGTAATATGATAGGTCGGATTGCATGCAAAAAGCGGGACATCAAAGCCGGCATCAAGAATGGCATTTTTCATTATTCCCATATATTCGGCATCATCGGCATAAAATCCATATTCATTTTCAACCTGCACCATCAGTATCGGGCCGCCTTTGGTAACCTGCAGCGGACCTAAGACACGCCCCACTTCATTCAGGTAGTTCCGGCAGGCTTTGACATACAAGGTATCTTTCGTGCGCAGTTTTATACTATCGTTTTTCAGTAACCACCACGGCAGGCCACCCATTTCCCATTCGGCGCAAACGTATGGCCCGGGACGCAAATTTGAATTCACCAGGTGTTCGTTCATGGAAATTCCAGAACAGATATGCACATACTGTATTCATACCCAACGACTTCATCATTTGAATCCTATGTCGCCAATATTCTTTAGGTATACGGGCAAAATGCAATTCTCCGCAACGTATTTGATAGGGCTTGCCATCCAGCATAAACTGCTCCTTGCCAATTTCAAAAGTGTGTCGGGGTTGTGAAATCTGGCAGGAGGACAAAATGACCAGCAGCAACAGCAATGCTCCGGGAAATAAGGATGGAACCAGTTTTGATTTTTGTAAAGTCATCTGAATTAATTATTTATCTGATAATCATTGTCTTCAACAAGTAAAAAAATAAGAGTAATTATCCAAGTGGTACAGGATCATTTTTCAGTCCGTGTCCATGTTTATATTTTATTGGCGATCAAATACGTGATGACAGAAACGGAAGCTGCCAGTACGCTACCCCAAATCAGATCTATAACAGTCACCAGCATGGGCCAGTCTTTTATGGTGGCCAGATTTGTCAGGTCGTATGTGGCATAGGTAATAAGGCCGAATAATGCGCCATAGAGCAATGCGTGGACCCAGGACTGTTTTTCAACAGCCGGAGAAATCACAAAGGTCACCAGTCCTACAATGAACAGCAAATAGAAAATAACAGCTGCATACCAGTTAATATCCGGTTTCATCAGAAAGCCAATTTGCTGCTGATAGAATTTTCTGGCAACCAGTACCAGCCAAACCATATCGATGGCAAAAAATACCGGCAAGGCAATAAAGAACAGTTTCAGACTCATAGGAAATCATTTTTTAGTTTGGATCATTATAAAAGTAATCATATTTCATGGTTCCCCGCATCCTAAATCTTCCCTGATCTGGTGAATGCCTTTAGGATGAAGGAACGGCATAAGGTTCGGCTGGTATTTTTTACCGGACTTGCATGTCAATAAAATTAAGGTTGAAGCCTCCCTTTTCCGCGATAAGTTGCAGGGTATGCCTGCCTTTGGTCAAGGTAACCCTGCCAAGGGAAACGGTATCCCACTTCTCCCCGTCACCGGTGTTAGGGACAACCTGAGAAACTGGGGCAACTGTTGTCCCTGCTCCGGGTTGATGATCCCATAAAAGCTTTACAGATCCGGTACTATTATTGTTGGCCACCCTGATGGAAAGGTCATAGAGGCCTTCACGTTCTGCGATGAAGGTAAACAACAGCCATTCCTGATCATCAACCGATGTTACCTGATAGCCGCCGGTATAACCGGCAGTGTCGTTGCAGGTTACGATATCCACGCCATCGTTGCGGTACATTCTTCCTTTGTTCCCCGCCCTTTTACCTTCCTCACCGGTATTTTCAACATCCTTATCCGCATAGGCCCTACCCGGATATCCCATATCAAAGTCAGCGGCATAAATACGTCCCGGAATCCGGTGAATTTTATACGGCAGGGTTGCTGAATCAGCGCGCTGTCGGAACATGGCGTCGATCACATCCTTGTTGAATCTGCATCGCTCAGCTTTCAGATTTTCGGCAATTTCGAACAGCACCTTAGTGGCCAGCTCTTTGGAGGGCCTTGCAGTGTTTTTGTTCCAGTAATCCACGATCTGCGCATATTCCGGTGGCGCAACGATCATCAACGGGCACACCACGGAGTTTATTTTCTTTAAAGGCCACCATGCCCATCCTATATGGTTTTTCTCCATCAATGAAATGCAGTCTGTAAACCATTTATCGGAATTCTCTCCGCTTTCGCCCAACCATATCGGCATATTGAATTTGTCACGCAAGGCAATGATCCCGTTCAGGGATTCCTGTACATTTGGACTCCAGTATTTGTGAAAGCTTAAAATCATATTCCTGTCCCAGGGTCCCTGGAATCCCCTGTAATTATTACCCCAGCCGTTCCCTTCGATAATGATGATATGGTTTTGATCAACTTCCCTTATGGCTGCAGTAATCTCGCGGTACAGATCCCAGATTGGCTGATTCAGGGTGTCTTCCAGCCCGTTCTTGTTTTTTCCTTCGAAGGTCCAGTTGGGCTCATTGAGCAGATCGTATCCGCCAAGGTGGGTTTCATTGGCGTACCGTTCTGCCAGTTTACGCCAGAGAGCAATGGTTTTTTGTTTATTGAGGTCATTTTCCCACAGGGAAGGCCTGGTCTCGTCATAATCGGAAATGTTGGCATCTTTCCCCTGTCCCCCTGGAGCTGCATGTAGATCCAATATCAGGTACAGTCCATTGGCTTTGCACCAGTTCAGCAGGCTGTCGGTCATGGTAAAGCCCTTTGCCAGCCAGGTATTCTGTCCTTTCATAGGTTCTTCCTCAATAGGAAGGGTGAACAGGTTGTAGTGCATGGGCAGACGGATGCTGTTAAAGCCCCATTTGGCGAGTGAATCCACATCGGCCCGTGTCATATGGTTCTGCAGCCAAAGGTCATAGAATGTATCGCAGTTGTCCTGACCTATCAGATCGGCAATCCTTGCTTTGATGGTATGTTGCATTCCTTTATTGTTGATCTGCAACATATAGCCTTCCTGCAGCATCCAGCCGCCAAGGCCCATTCCCCGGAGAATGATTTCATTGCCCTTTCCATCAAGGATTCTCGTACCATCGGCTTTAAGATAACCCTGGCCGTGGAGGACTGATACTGACAGGATCAGCAAGGACAGGCCCGTTAACAATGATCTGATTTTCATAAGGATAAATTTCATTTTACTACCTGTAAGGGATCAGAATTTTCTTTTCTCCAACCTCAGGGTCCCTGCATTTCCGCTCCCGCTAAACCCGGGCTGCGCCACTAATCTGGTGCAGGCAGCTCTGCGGGATTTATTTTAGCATACCTCACTTCATCCCAAAGCTGGTTCATCTTGAATATCGACTTTTTAAAAACTCCTTCTTTCACATATCCGCATTTTTCCAAAACTTTTTGAGAAGCCGGATTGTATTCATAAACCCCGGTATGTATCCGGGCAAAGCCCAGTTCTTTGAATCCGAATTCGGTAATAAGGTTCACCGCCGCTGTCGCTATCCCTTTATTCCAGTAAGGTTCGCCAATAAAGTAACCAATCTCGGCGGTTTTACGGTAAACGTTTTCACAAGGGGTCAGACTGATGTTGCCAACATATTCACCCTTAAATTCAATAGCAAAGAATGATTTGTGGTGCCTGAACCGTTTGATGAAATCTGTGGCGTCTGCCACCGTATAAGGGTTCGGGAATCCATCCCGCAGATTGCGAGCAATTTTCTCATTGTTGGCAAGCCGGGACATTCCGGGGGCATCAGATTCTCTGAAAGCCCGCAGTGTAATGTTTCCTGATGTCAGTTCCATGAGTGTCACAACAATAATTCCTGTTAAATATAGCAATTTATGCGTCATGTTGATTAAGGGGTGAAAGGTGCGGGTTGATCTTTAAAAATTCAGGTTTTGTCTATTTCAGCCAACGAAGAAGTTAATTCTCTGACTGAATAAAATATAATTTCTATATTTATTTTTTCAAATTATAACTTCATCTATACTATTCATATGAAAGAACAAACAAAAAAAGGATTAAACCGTCGTGATTTCCTTGGGTTATCAGCTCTTGGATTAACGGGCCTGACCATTCTTCCCAGCTATGTGGTAAATGGTATACGCATGGCACCGAGCGATCGGGTGGTGATGGGATTCATCGGCGGAGGACAGCAAGCCATAAACGATTTTGCCGGCTTTGCAAAAGTGCCCGGATTGCAGATTGCCGCAATTTGCGAGGTAGATAGCATGAAAAACAAGCGATTCAAAAAGCGGGTTGAAGCCTGGCAGACAGCCCAGGGAGTGGCGCCACGCTGCGATATGTATGAGCAGTATGAGCAACTGCTGGAACGCAGGGATATAGATGTGGTTGAAGTATGCACACCCGACCACTGGCATGCCCTGCAAACCATACATGCCTGCCAGGCCGGGAAAGATGTATATGTGCAGAAACCGTTGTCATTTACCATCCAGGAAGCTTTGAAAATGGTAGATGTTTCCAGAAAAACCAGGCGTGTGGTTCAGGTGGGAAGCCAGCAGCGTTCCAGCAAGGAATTCCAGAAAGCCATTGAACTTGTTCAGTCGGGTGCCATTGGTCATATCACAAAAATTTACGCCAAGGTGGGTGATCCTCCAAAGCCTTTAGACCTTCCGGAAATGCCAGTTCCGGGAAATCTGAACTGGAACCTGTGGCTTGGGCCCCTGAATGATGGCAGAATACATTATCACTCCGATCTTTGTCCCCCCATTTCGCTGGAGCCCGAAGAAAGAGAAAAACTCTGGGGTGCATGGCGCTGGTACCGGGAAACCGGCAACGGATTTACCGCCGACTGGGGAGCGCACATGTTTGATATCGCTCAGGCTGCCATCGGTATGGATGGTTCCGGTCCGGGCATGGTTATTCCAAAAGGTCACAACGGACAGCAATATCTGACCTTTAAATACCTGAATGGTATTGAAATGACCGAGCAACCTTACCTCGAGGACATGCCGAATGCACAGGGAATTAAGTTTATCGGTACCGACGGCTGGATTGAGGTTGCAAGGGGTTACCTGGCTTGTTCCAAGCCTGCCCTGGTGCCCAAAGAACTTGCCGGAAATCGTCCGAAGAATATGACTCCTGAGGAGCGCAGAAAAATGTACGAAGAGATGCAGAAGGCTGCGGCTAAAGGCGGTGGAAGTTTTGAGATCAATTCCGATCATATGCAGAATTTCATCGACTCGGTTCGGTCGCGGCAAAAGCCAATCGCCTCCGTTGAGGTAGGTTGCAGTACAGCTATTCTTTGCTGTATAGGGAATATGGCAACTGAGCTGGGGCGCCCGGTGAAATGGAACCCTGCCACCCTGAGCTTTGGCACCGATAAGGAAGCTGAAAACCACAGGCTGAATTCCTATGAGTACAGGAATCCCTATAAACTCTAGCATTCCCTTCGAATAACTGTGAATAAACAAGGATTTCAAGAGATCCTGTTCATTCTATATCTCAAAGACGCAAATTTGCAAAGAGGAATCATTATTTTCTCTTTGCGATTTAGCGTCTTTGCGCTTTAAAGTTCTGATGTTTGCGTCTCATCCCGCCAGGCCATTCTTCTTCAATTCATCTGCAATTTCATTGGCCCAGGAAGCAATGTCCTTCCAGTCGCGAAAATCTCCCACCGGGGCATTTACTTTTTTTGTGATCCACTTTTCGAAAAAATTCAACTTTTCAGGTTCCAATGTCCCATGAAAGATCCTGATGCCTTTCGGTTTTATGCGGTCGGCTATGGGTTGGAGTGAAGCGGGGAAACGCCAGCCATTCATCAGCTCCGCAGGATCGCCTACACCTGTGGGCCCCGTAGAAAACAACCAAACCCATTGTGATGCTAAAACTTCCTCATTGTTCCTCAGAAACCTGGCCGCATCTTTGCGCCATTGCCCAATATATACTGCGCTGCCCAGAATTACTGCTTTGTATACATGAAGATCAATAGAGTTTTCAACTGACTGCACATTTACAGAAAAACCGGCATCACGAAGAATCCGGCCGATTCTTTCGGCAATCTCCGCTGTTGCGCCGTGTTTAGAACTGAAGGTTACCAAAACCTGACTTTTCATTTCATTTTATTTTAAAAAATGGTAATCTTTGACTTCCTAATGTAGGGCAATTTTTTTTAGCACAATTACAAACTTTGTAACAAATTCATGGATGAATCGTCACAGTATCAATAAACCCTGATGATAATGCATTTCATAACTTTCCGGTTCCTCATTCTCATTGTTCTTACTTCCGCTACAGGTATTGTTCAGGCACAGGGTATTAAAGGCCGGTTAACCGATATCAAAGACAATCCGGTTCCCTTTGCAGCCGTTTATGATGAAACTACCTATGTGGGCACTACCAGCAATGCCGAAGGCTATTATGACCTTAAACTGGAAGCCGGGAAGCACTCCATTGTTTACAAGGCCATGGGATACTACCTGGTGCGTAAACAGATTACCACGTCCGATCAGATGGTTACCCTTGATGTCCGGTTGGATGAGCAGGCAGTTCAGCTCAAGGAAGTGGTTGTTACACCAGGAAAGGAGGACCCAGCCTATGCCATCATGAGGAAGGTGATCGGACTGGCACCCTATCATCTGAACCAGGTAAAGGAATATACCGCAGATGTATATTTGCGGGGAACTATTCATCTGATTAATATTCCGAAGATTATTGCCAAGCACACCGAGATCAACGGCAAGAAGAATGTGCTGAAAAACGGTGATGTTTTTCTGCAGGAATCGATTAACCAGATCAGGTTCCAGGCGCCCGACAAATATGATCAGAAAGTAATATCCTTCCACAGTACCTTCCCGGGAGAAAACGATGATGTGAATCCGATGGGAATGATCCGTTCCAGTTTTTATCAGCCTGAAATCGATGAATTCATTTCTCCGCTGGCCCCTAATGCTTTTAGTTTTTATACTTACCGTTATGAAGGTTTTTTTGAAGAAGGCAAAAATATTATTTTCAAAATCAAGGTGACTCCCAAGCGCAACAGCCAGCAATTAATGAAGGGATATCTGTACATTGTGGATAAGCTTTGGTGTCTGCATTCGGCCGATGCTTCGGTGCAGATGTTTTTTGGTGATCTTAACTACAAAACCATTTATTCGCCTGTGAAGAGCACCGCCTGGCTTCCCATCAGCTATCAGTTTTATGTGGATGCTTCCATAATGGGCATAAAGGCCAATTATAAATATTCCAGCTCGGTGAAATTTCAACAGGTAGTATTGAATGAAAAAGCTACCCTGAAGAAAATCAAAGCAGAGGGGCCAAAACCTGCGCAAAACACACCTGAGCAGCAGCCGGAAACTCCGGTGCAAAGCAAGGCTGATCCCAAAAAAGAAAAAAATCAACAGGATATTGAAAACCTGCTGGAGAAAGAAGAGCTTTCCAACCGCGACATGATGAAACTGGCAACACTGATGGCCAAGGAGACCAAGGCAGATACAGCCGAAACCAAATCGCTCGAGATAAAGAACAATACAGCAAAAGTCACCGTGGAAAAAGATGCCTTGAAGAAGGATACTGCCTACTGGAACACCATGCGGCCGATTCCATTAACGACGGTGGAGGCACTCATACCCGGGATGAAAGATACTACCCTGATCGCCCCAAAAGATACCCTTGCAGCGAGTGATTCTGCCGGAGTGAGGAAAATCCCGGAGAAACTGGGGAAGGCAATCACCTTTATGACAGAAGGTGCAGGCTTTTGGGCATTTGACTCCACACTCCGTGTGAATTATGAAGGCCTCATCGGTCTGAAGAAAGTTGATTTCAACACGGTAGACGGTTTTATTTACCGGCAGACCTTTGGTCTGGAACAAAGAATCGATTCCACGCACAAACTGAGGATAAACCCGGGAATTGCCTATGCATTCAGCCGGGAAAGGCTGATGTGGTGGACCGATATCCGGTATGACTATTTACCCATGCGGGGTGGACAGGTTCAGTTCCACATGGGCAGCTTATCGGCGGATTATAATACAGAAACAGGATTAAACAGTACGATCGGTTCATTGGCCGCGTTATTCTTCCGGCGGAATTATCTGAAGCTTTATCAGCAAAATCAGGCTTATCTCACCAATACCATCGATCTGGCCAATGGGCTTAATCTTTCCCTTCAATTGGGATATCGCACGGCCCGACCACTGGAGAACCAATCCGACTATTCCTTCTTTTACCGGGAGGAAAGGGAATATTCCCCCAACGTACCCGATGATGATCCTGCGGATCTGGCCAGGAACCTTTATCATGAGGAAGCATACTGGGATTTAAAACTTGAGTACACCCCGCAGTATTATTACAGGGTCCGGAATGGGCGAAAGTATTATCAGCATTCGAAATATCCTACTTTTTTCATCCGCAACAGGATGGCCATTCCAGGTATTGTTAACAGCACGGCCGATTATGATCTGTTTGAAGCGGGGGCCAGGCAAAAAAGGGAATGGGGGATGATGCATGCTTTCACGTGGAATGTAAAAGGAGGTTTGTTTCTGAATCGCAATATGATTTACCTGATGAATGACAAGTATTTCAACAACCAGTACTTGCCTGTTGCGGTAGGAAACCTCAACGAGGCTTTCCGGCTGGCCCCATTCTATAGCAACGCTACCACCAATAGTTTTGCGGAAGCACATGTACGGTTCACCACTCCCTATCTGCTGATAAAATACCTTCCTTTCCTGAGCAATAAACTGTGGTGTGAAAATCTTCATCTGAATTACCTCACTACCAGTGAACAGCAGCATTACTGGGAGGTCGGGTACAGTATCAGTCAGATCTATATGGTGGGAAATGTGGGGATTTTTGCCGGTTTTAAAGGATCCTCCTACCAGTCATTCGGCGTTCAGGTGTCGTTTGATTTTTGAAAAAAGCGGCAATTTGCTCATTAAATCAACAAAGTCAGGATCTCTTCCCACGATCTGACCCTGGTATGGTGTTTATCGGGTAAACCATCATTGTGCGGTTGTGTATACAGTATGGTCCTCCCTTTGAAAAGATCCAGGTTTTTAAAATGATCATCAATCATGATGTCTCCCTGCACTACTGCCTTGGATCCACAAAAAACCATCTGCTGCCAGCCGATGAACGGGAAGTTTTCTTTCAGCCATGCATACTTCTCCGGCAGGCTTTGCGGAAATTCGGTTGCGGAAGAAACTACATACAGTTCATATTTGGAATTCAATTTAAAAAGAGCTTCGTAACTGCCACGAATGACAGGTGCGCCACCAAAAAAACCTTGAGAAAAAAGATACTTCCTTAAATTTTTAAAAGCTTCGGCTTCGGATATGCCCTTTAAACTTTCAAGAGTATGTTTTATACCTGACTCTGATTCTTCAAACTTAATATATTGCGGGTAGATATCGGCTAAAACTCCGTCCATGTCCACTAATAACCTCTGCATCATTTCTACTTCAGATTTAAATCCAAAAATAGTAATTTATCAGGCCGGCCGCTTCTTTTTTAGCTTACCACTCTAAAAGAAATAAAATGTTAAAATTTGTTAAACAATTTCTCCGGGATGCATCGTTTTGATCATGAAATTGTCTTATAAACAAAAGAATGAATTACCCTGCATGATGAAAAGGTCTACCCAAATAAACCCTAAACCGATAAAGATCATGTATCATTCAGCGAAACTTAATGGAAAAAAACTGTCCGGTGGAAATGTATCTTCCACCCGGAAAATGGCAGTCATAACCGGTGCCACAAGCGGGATCGGGAAAGCCTATGCCGGCTACTTTGCCTCTCAGGGATGCGATCTGTTGCTTACAGGAAGAAGAAGGGAAATGATCATGAAGGTTGCTGCGGACCTTAAAACCCGGTTTTCTGTAAACGTCGAGGTTGTTATTGCTGACTTTTCGAGGAATGAGGATATTGCTGCGTTATTGCAGGCGGTCGGAAAGCAGAAAAACATTGAAATCCTGATTAATAACGCCGGATACGGAATCGAATACAAGTTCATCGAGGATGAAATCGATCATCAGCTGGACATGTTGAAGATTCATGTTGAAGTGCCCCTTATGCTCATTCATCAGGTGTTGCCGACCATGATGAACAACGGCAGCGGGATCATTATTAATGTATCTTCGCTGGCGGCCTATATGCCGGCAGCAGGAAATACCATGTATACCAGCACCAAATCGTTTCTCAAAAACTTTACCGAATCCCTGCATATGGATGTCAATCATTATGGCATTAAGGTTCAATGCCTTTGTCCGGGTTTTACGCACAGCGATTATCACCGGAATCTCAGCATTTCAGCGGATCATATGAAACAGGGGTTGAATTACTGGATGAAACCCTCTGAAGTAGTGGATTATTCCATCTATTGTCTGAATAAGGGACAGGTAATCTGCATACCGGGATTTCTGAACAGGGTGGTCAGTCATTTGGTGGTTACCGTTCCGCGCAGTTTGTATTATTGGATCGCTCTTAAAATGGAAAAGAAAATCAGGAACCATCAGCACAGTCCTGATCTGGCCATCATGCAAGCCTATAGCAACAAGCCGGTGCAGGGTGTCAGAAGGCCTCATTTGCTACCTTTGAAATGGCTCCCTTTTCTTTAATCAACAATTCATGAATATTCTGATCTGTCCCGATAAATTTAAGGAATGCCTCAGTGCCGGGCAGGTGGCCCTGCACCTCCGAAACGGGATCATGCGCGTTTTTCCGGATGCGGATTACCGGATTATGCCCATGGCCGATGGCGGGGAAGGAACTCTGGAGGCCCTTGTGGAGGCTACTAACGGAAGGGTGGAGCGTGTGCGTGTGCATGATCCGTTGATGCGAATAATCATTGCCTCCTATGGCCTATCAGGTGATGGCAAAACAGCCGTGATTGAAATGGCAGAGGCTTCAGGACTGGCTTTGCTAAAACCCGGTGAGAGAGACCCTTTGGTAACCACAACCTATGGCACCGGTGAGTTGATACGGAATGCCCTTGAAAAAGGATGCAGCAAAATTATCCTGGGGATCGGCGGCAGTGCCACCGTGGATGGGGGAGTAGGTATGGCACAGGCACTGGGTGTCAGGTTCCGGGATGAAAGGGGACAGGAAATTGGCCCGGGAGGCGGAAGTCTGGGCAGGATCGTTCAGATTGACCGGTCACAATCTGATCCCCGTATTGGAAGTTGCAGCATACTGGCTGCCTGTGACGTTACAAATCTGCTTACCGGCCCCCAGGGTGCAGCCACTGTGTATGGCCCCCAAAAAGGAGCTACTCCTGCTATGGTAAAATTTCTGGAGGAAAACCTGGAACACCTGGCACAGGTGATCAAAGACTCTTTAGGGAAACAAGTGGGTGCTTTACAGGGTGCTGGTGCCGCCGGTGGAATGGGAGCGGGTATTGTAGCATTTCTTGACGGGGAGCTGAGGCCGGGATTCAGCCTGATCAGCCAAGCCGTAAAACTGGAAGAATGGATACAGTGGGCTGACCTCGTAATCACGGGGGAGGGTAAAATGGATGCCCAGACCGCATTCGGCAAAACCCCGGCCGGGATTGCCGGCCTTTCAAACCGTCAGGGCAAGCCGGTGATAGCCTTTACAGGTTCGCTGGTAGGTGGACCGGACAAATTACCGGATACAGGATTTGCAGCAGTCATCCCCATTGCCGATAAGCCGATGACATTGGAACAATCGCTGTCTGACGCAGGAAGACTGCTGGAGAATGCCGGGGAGCGGGCTGCTCGCTTGGTAAAGCTGGGAGGGAGTCTGGTACCGTAAGTCTGGCAGGATAATCCGATTATGGCTTTTCTCGGGAAAAGAATCATGGAATACGGTTAAGATAATCAGATCACTGTCCGCGTCAGGTCAATATGCACCTGTATTGGCTGGACCACATACTAATTCAGTGCAATTCCGATAATAAATCCAACCCATGGTTTTTTGTTGTAGATCCATGCAGACCGATCGGGACTTATGAGATAATCAAATCCCGAGGAAATACCAAAACTGGCCACACTTGATTCTAAAAATCCTGCCACACCGAACTGGATTATAATTCCGCTGTACTCGTTATCAATAGGATTTCGTGTGGTGTTGGCATCAATATAAGATGATCCGGGGCCAGCAAAAAAGCCAAAATCATATCCCCGGTTGATAATGTTATAATGACGCTTGCCCAGTGGGTCAGTTTTGTCCTGTACCCGATAAAAATCATGACGCCAACCGGCATAAAGGGCAACATTAAAGTCAGTGGTCATTTGTACCGGAACTCCGCTGGTTGCCGGACGACATTTTAACAGGATTGAGGTAATGTCAATGTCCAGGCTTTTTTTACTGAACCAAAGCGGATGACTGGTAAAACTGTTAGAATCTACCGGAGGGATTGACAAGAGTATGGATTCGCTCAATTGACTACCAATAATCGGATATACATCAGTTTTTTCATTGCCAACATCCAAATACACCCTTTCAACCTTGTTATCGGATTTTAATTTGTAATAACCACTTTCAAATCCATGCATGGAGGATTTTTCAATCACGCTGCATGAGCAGAGAATGACAAAACCTGCAACCGTTATAATGTGTTTTGCCCGGAGTTTCATGGTTTAAAACATGATACGGGATAATGATTTAAATTTACAGAAAATGTGGGAGAACTAAAACACAATTATAAATTGCACGGAATGACATTTCTGCGCTATCTGCCAGAGCCCTTAATATCGGAATAAAGATGATGTTGTTTGCAGGGACAAATTAATCACGCCTGCCCAAAAACAGGAACACATAATACAGCAGCATGGCCAGTGAAGACAACGCAGCCACAACATAGGTGTAGGCAGCCCATTTGAGAGCATCTTTTGCCTGCGGGGCCGTATCATAACCTGTTACATTGGAATTGTTCAGCCATGCAAGGGCACGCTGGCTGGCGTTGATCTCCACCGGAAGGGTAACCAGGGCAAACAGCGTGAATATACCGTAGCAGGCTATGATCACCATCAGGGCAAGGTCAAAACTGAAAATCCGCTGAAAGGCAAAAGCGCCAAAGAACATGGCAATAAAAATGATGTTCATGACCTTTGCACTTACATTCTGAATAGGAACCAGTGCTGAACGGAATTTCAGCGGGGCATAAGCCTGGGCATGCTGAACGGCATGTCCGCATTCATGGGCTGCAACAGCAGCGGCAGAAACGCTTTTCCCGTAATAAACATCCCGGCTCAGATTTACGGTTTTATCCAGAGGATTGTAATGGTCGGTCAGCTGACCTTCCACAGAAATCACCGACACGTCATCAATTCCATTCTCGTGCAGCATTTTCTCGGCCACATCTTTTCCTGTCATGCCATAATTCACGGGAATTTGTGAATAACGGCGAAAGCGTGCTTTCAACTGAGCACTCACGATCCAGCTCAACAGCATAAACACGCCCAAAATAACCAATTGACCCATTGATATCATTGTATATTCTCCTTTTAATTCTTATTTTTCCATGCTTCAAATAGTCTGCCAAATTACAGTAAAACGGGCTGAATGCCAAATTGGCAGGTGTTAAAATATTGTAAAATTAATGAGGAGAACCAATGCTATGAAAAAACTAATGGTATTTTCGCTTGCCATATTGCTTATCGCAAGCTGTAATTCCGGAACAAAAAAGATGGAAAAAGACCTGACTGCCTTTATCGATTCACTGGAACAAAGGGTAAAACCTGTGGAGGCCGGTGCCGCGCTGGCGTATTTTAATGCTGCCAATACCGGAAAGGCTGAGGAATATAAGAAATCGAGTGAGCTGAATATTCAGTTGTCAAAGATTTATGCTGACAAAGCTGCATTTACCAGGCTCAAGGAATTTAAGGAGTCCGGAAAAGTTACCGATACCCTGCTCTCTCGGCAGATGACCCTGTTGTATAACACTTTTCTGGCCAATCAGGTGGATGAAAGAAAAATGGAGGAACTGATCAAGGCACAAACCAGGCTTGAGCAGAAGTATTCTACTTTCAGGGCCATGGTGGACGGTAAAAAGCTCAGCGACAATGATATTGAATCTGTTCTTAAAAACTCGGCCAACAGCAGGGAGCTCGAGAAATGCTGGCTGGCCAGCAAACAGATCGGCGACACAGTGGCCCCTGATGTCATCAAACTGGTGAAGATGAGGAATGAAATAGCCCGTGAACTGGGCTTTGCCAATTATCACACCATGTCGCTCAGTTTATCCGACCAGGACCCCGTGCAGATTGAAAAGCTTTTTGATGAGCTTGATTCGCTCACACAAAATACGTTTATTGCCCTGAAGGCAGATATGGATGCTGTGCTGGCGGCAAAATACAAGTTAAATCCGGACGCGCTGATGCCCTGGCATTATCAGAACCGTTTCTTCCAGGAAGCCCCTGCCGTTTACAATGTCAATCTCGACAGTTATTTTGCCGATAAAGATGTGGTGCAGTTGTCGAGTGATTATTTTGCAGGGATCGGACTCGATGTCACGGAAATCCTCACCAAAAGCGACCTGTATGAAAGGGAAGGCAAGTACCAGCATGCCTTTTGTACCCACATCGACCGTTCGGGAGATGTGCGTATAGTATGCAACGTAAAAAACAACAACCAGTGGATGAATACCATGCTCCACGAACTCGGGCACGGTGTATATGACCGGAATATTGATATGACCTTACCCTATTTCCTCCGTACCCCGTCGCATACCTTTACCACCGAAGCCATTGCCATGATCTTCGGCAGATTATCCTCCAATCCTTTCTGGTTGCGTGAAAACGTTGGTATTTCTGCCGAGGAAGCCGACCGTATCAGCCTGGCCGTGAAAAATAATCTCCGTCTCGAACAGCTCGTATTCAGCCGGTGGAGTCAGGTCATGTTCCGGTTCGAGAAGAGTATGTACGCAGATCCCGACCAGGATCTGAACAAGCTCTGGTGGGACCTGGTGGAAAAGTACCAGTTGCTGAAAAAGCCGGCGGACAGGAACAATGCCGACTGGGCAGCGAAAATCCATATTGCCAGCTATCCCTGCTATTATCACAACTACCAGCTGGGCGAACTCCTGGCATCACAGTTGCAGGCTTATATCAATACCAAGGTGTTGAAGGAAGGGGAAACCGACCTGGTAAGTTTCAGCAAAAATCCCGCGATCGGTAATTACCTGCTTGAGAAAGTATTTCTGCCAGGGGCAAAATATCAGTGGAATGATATGATCAGGCGCGCCACAGGGGAGGAACTGACGGCAAAATTTTATGCTGCCCAGTTTATTGAGGAGTAAGGTGTGACAAGTAGCGGGTGACGGGTGACACAGGGCCAATGAACTGCCGGCAGGCAGGATTTGCTCGTCACCCGTTACTTGTTGCCTTTTAAACCTTCAGGAATATTTTATTTTTGTACATAATATAAAGGAAGGTCCACATACACAGGATGGAACCGGAGATCAGGACCACCGGCTGGGCGGGCCCAGAGAAAAGCGTGGCCAATCCTCCGAAGAAATATCTGCCCATCGCTTCAAAGTCAATGATTCCCCCATTCAACATATAGATGAGGATGGAGTTTAGTCCGATCACCACAAAGGGGAAGGACCATTTTTTCAGTCCCAGCACATCAATGATCAGGTAAAATACCGAAAGAACAATAAGGCTCCAGCCACCCGCATACAGAACAAAGGAACTGGTCCACAGGTTTTTGTTGATGGGGAATACAAGTCCCCAAAGGCTGCCCAGTCCAAGACAGATTCCTCCTGCCACCAGGAGTATCAGCACTTTCTGAAAGGGTTTGAACTTCCTGATGTTACCGATCAATAATTGCCCCGTCAAAACTCCCAGCAATGCCGTGGCAATGGCAGGAATGGTTGACAGTATTCCTTCGGGATCATGGTTGATCAGATAGAGTTTGCCAGGCAGAATCATCCTGTCGATGTAACCTGCAAGGCTGCCTTCCTGGGTGAGCACACCCGCACCATAACCCGGAACGGGTATAAGCTTCATGGCTGCCCAGTACGCCAGTAAGATCCCGAAAAACCAGATGATCTGACCGCGGATTCTGGTGTTCAGCATGATGAGGGCTGCAAAAAACCATGCCAGACCAATATGTCCAAGAACACTGGCATAGCGCTGTTCTTCCCACTTGAACTGGAGAATATGGTTATGAATCACGCCAAGTAAAAGTAAAAGAAAGAGCCGTGTGAACATGTGCAGATAAATGCTGCTCATGCTGTCACCGCGGTTCTTTCTTTTTGAAAGGGAATAGGGCATTGAAACGCCTGCAATGAAAAGAAACAAGGGGAAAATCATATCATAGATCCGGAAGCCGTCCCAGGGAACATGTTCCATATTTCGTGCCATCCATACAAAAAATGGCGCGCCTGTTAAAGCTTTCAATGCGATCATCAGAGAATCTCCACCAGATATCCAGAACATATCGAAACCCCGGAGGGCATCGAGTGATATAAGGCGATCCGACTTTTTTTCGGTGGAACTGGCCATCACAAATGCTTATAGTGTGCGGACCTTGATGTTTCTGAACCAGGTTTTTTTACCATGGTCCTGCAGACCGATGTGGCCCTTATGCGCTGTGCCATAAAGCGGGAAATCCTTCCATTTGCGTACCGATTTCAGGCTGTCCCATTCAGCGGTCCACATCTGATATTCCACTACTTTGGCGCCATTGAGCCAATGTTCAACAAGACCGTTGTTTACCACAATTTTTGACACGTTGTATTGTCCTACGGGCATTAATGTTTTTGCCGGATCAGCAAAGTACATATCATAGCAGGCTGCGGTTTTCTGACCTTCGGACAGTGAATCTCCATCCCAGGTTACTTCATCAACCAGCTGGTATTCAGGGGCTATTTCATAAATAGCTTCAATGGCTGTATCTTCAACAGCGTTGAAAAAAATACCACTGTTACCGCCTGTGGAAGTTTTCCATTCGAGTGAAAGTTCAAAGTTCTCATATTCGTCGTTGGTAATGATATCATTGGCATGGTCGCCGCCGAGACCTAAGGCCAGCAGGTTGCCACTGTCAATGGTCCAGCCTACCAATGTGTCGGCGCCAAAGTTCCGCCAGCCGTCAAATGTTTCACCATCAAACAGCAGTTTCCATCCCTGGGCCACTTCTTCGGGAGTCAGGAAATTCTGTGTCGGTTCGGGTGCTTTGGGTTTGCATTGAATAAGCAAAGCAATGGCCATAAGAATCGAAAAAAAACTCAATACTTTTTTCATAGTGCAGCGTTTTTGGTTTTTGGAGTTGAAT
Source organism: uncultured Bacteroidales bacterium (assembly GCA_963800645.1). Classification (GTDB taxonomy): domain Bacteria; phylum Bacteroidota; class Bacteroidia; order Bacteroidales; family UBA10428; genus UBA5072. The sequence continues at coordinate 440,525 of CAWDBX010000006.1, forward strand.
TACAAAATTGTAATTTTCCCTGTAAAAAAGGTTGTTTTTCGGAAAAAAATTTGCGGGATCGGTTTCTATAGGACGGCTACCAAACCCAGGGTCCATGTGTAGGTCATGAAACCAAAAGGGGGTTCCGGCACGGTAGCGCCCAGTTGTGCGCCTTCCCCGGCAATAGCGGCGTCTTCAATGCTGAAATTCATGGGACTGGCTACGGGATCTTCCACGGAAAACAGCGTCGATGGTACTGCAATCCAGCCCAATTCATCATCCCAACCCCAGAACTGCTGGGTACCATGGATGCTGGTTGAGGCATTGACCGAAAGATACCCGTGTCCGTCAATTTCAATATAGCGGCCGCTGATGGAAGAAATGGTGATGGTACCTGTTTCGTTCAGTCTAATCAGGCTACCCTCCAGTTCCATTTCATCTTCACCGCTATAGGTTACCTCCTCGGGATCGGAAATATAGATTTGCCCTGATTTGTCGATTTCGACCTCCATGGTGGCAGTTGCCGTAAATTCCGGGAAGGTCCTTGCGTATTCAAGTTTTAATATGCCCGTATAATTGGCGTCGGGTTTGGGATCTTCGTCTTTTTTGCATCCGATGGTCAACAGGAGCAATAGACCTGTCAGGATTACCTGAATGAGTTTCATGTTTTTGCCTTTTGGATTGGCAATCGAAATTTAGTCGAAAAAGAAGAGAAATACAAATATTACCCTCACAACCCTCACAACCTCACAACCCCACAACCCCACAACTTCTTCCCTAATACCCTGTCCACTTGCTGAAATCATATCCCTTGAAAGCATCGCACCTCGAACAGAGATGGATCTTATCCCGTTCTCCCCTGTCAAGCAGTTCACGATATTGCTGGTTGGGATTACCGAGCCATATTTCCTCGACGGATTGTGTGCTGACATCTCCTACTACGCCTCGTCCAAAAGCATCCCAGCAACAGAGAACAGCTCTGCCATCGACCATGAAGAACATTTCGCTTTTAATTTTGGGACAGGGAGCCCGGAGGCAATCGGTTTGTCCGCTCCAGGGCCAGTTGTACAACTGAGTAATGGTGGCTTCATCGGCATGCTGGCTCCAGAAGTCAACAAAGTCCTTTTGTTCGCTGCGGGTAATATCAAGGTCTATCATCCGGACCTCTACATGGCATTTGCTACCCTGGCGGTTTCGCTCTTCAATAAAGCCTAAGACGTTGCTGACGATTTTCTTGAAATTTCCGCCACGACCACTTTTCTTAAAGGTTTCCTCGGTATAACCGTCAATACTGAACCTGATCCAATCGATTCCAGCTTCCAATGCGGCTGCCACATCAAATTTCGGATGGAAATTTCCGTTGGAGTTGAATTCTATCCTGGCGGTTTCATCCTGGCGGATATAGCGGATCACTTCGGGTATACGCAGGTCCACGAAGGGCTCGTTAATCATGAATGGTCGGTAGATTACACCTCTGCCGCGTGATTCATCAATGATCTTTTTCCATATCCGATCCTCCATATAATCAGGACCACGTTCCATCTCCTTGTGCGGACAGAAAATACAATTGCTGTTACATACCACCGAGGTCTCGATCTGTATATACTTAGGAAATAATACCATATTTTTCTTTTAGTGTTTTAATGATCACGGCTGTTGCGCCTATGTTATTTATAATAAGATTTTTAGCTTTTTCACCCATCGACTCCCGTAAAAAGTTATCCTGGATCAACAGGCTTACCTTTTCGCGGAACTCCTGCTGGTTTGTCACCCTGAAAGCGGCACCGTTATTCAATAATTCCCCGGCCTCATAAGAGTTCTGATGATTGGGGCCAAACAGAACAGGCTGACCGAAAACGGCAGGTTCCATGACATTATGGGTGCCTTTCCCGAAGCTTCCGCCAATAAAGGCAATATGGGTTTGCTTATACAGCCTGGCCAGCAGACCGATTGTATTGAAAATGACCACATCGCCCCTGGCGGTCCCGCTTCCCGCGAAATCCGTATAGCGTTCACAGGGAATGCCATTTCTGACAAATACACTTTCGATATCCTGCAAATGACTTTCATGAAGCTCATGCGGAACAATGATCACCCGCAAACCCGGAAACATTTTGATAAGTTCTGCCAGGGCGGGCAACACATGTTTCTCATCGGGAGGCCAGGTACTTCCTGCAATAACAGTTAAACCTTTATTTTCGGCAAATACAGCTACATCACCGGCATCACTTGCCTTCTGACCCCTGTTGTACACATGGTCATACCGGGTATCTCCGGCCACTGTATATTTGTGCTCACCAGGTACCAGGGCCTGAAACCGCTTTTTATCGTCTTCCGAGATGGGGAAGAAATGAGCAATTTTTCCGTAAACAAGTTTATTGAAAATCTTTGAGATGCCCTTGTCCCTGCCCGAATCGGATGAAAGGGTAGCAGAGGTGATCACCATGGGAATGTTAAGTCTTGAAGCCGTCATCACATGATTGGGCCATACGTCGAATTTTGAGATGATCCACAGATCTGGTTTCAGCAGTTTAAAAAGTCTGTTTGCCGCACATTTTGTATCCAGCGGCAGGTAAAACTTCAGGTCAACTTCAGCCGGATTTCTGGCAAACTGGAATCCGGAAGGGGAAAAAAAAGAAACCATGATGAAAAGCTGCGGATTCATCGATTTCATCTTTTCAATGATGGGCAAGGCCTGTAGCCATTCACCTGCTGATGTGCAGTGAAAAAGGATCCTTTTTCTGTCAGCTGCCATGGAAATGCCTTCTGACAGGCGGGCAAACTGATTCTTCCTTGCCTTTAAGCCGTCACGCATTTTGGCATTAAATAGTGATCCGATATAAAAACCCATGATCAATACCGGAACCACCAGCATATTGTACAAGAACAACAAGATCAGTGACATGGTAAGCAGATTTTCAGGTTATGTATTGCAAGGCAGCCTCAATCACTCTTTCAGCGGCAATGTCGTTCATGCAGCGGAAATGTTTTTTGGGACATTTGTTCAAACCGTTGTGGGTGCAGGGACGACAGGAAAGGCTGGTTTCAATGACCGTACTGTTCTGTTCAACCGGAAAATAACCGAGTTCGCGCGTAGTGGCTCCGTAAATGCCTACTACTGGTTTTTTCTGTGATTGCGCCATGTGAAGTAAGCCACTGTCATTGGCAACTACAACCGTTGCGAACCGGAGAAGGGCAGCTGATTCGGAAAGACTCAAAAGGCCGGCCATGCTTACGGCCCGGGGGCCAATGCCTCCGGCAATATCTTTGCACAGACCGGTATCTTCGCGGCCGCCGTGAATGACCACAAAGGCAGATTTCTCACGGATCAGATAACGGGCAGTTTCAATAAATCCCTCGGATTTCCACCGTTTGTTAAAATAGGTTGCACTGGGACACAGGATCACCAGCGGACCATCAAAGGTATATCCCGCATCGGATAAGAAATGTACGGATTTTTTCGGATTTGTCCGGGGGCACATGAATTTCTGTTCCCCTGCCATCATATTGAATCCCCAGATCCTTCACCGAATCGAAGTAGCGCTGGTAAACCGGTTTAATGATCCTGTAAAGGTTAATCCTGAACCAGATCAGCAATGTTCTTTTAAAGATCAGTTTCCGGTAAGTGGTGGTCTTTCCTGCATGAAGGCAAAACCGCAGATAACGCGATCGCCAGTTTTTATGTATATCCAGGTACAGATCAAAATGCTGTTCCTTCAAATAGTGCTTTATTTTTCTCAGGCCTTTCAGGCCATCCTTCTTGTCAAAAGTGATCAGCTCATCAATATACGGCGAAGCGGCCAGCAACTCTTCATACTGCTTCTTGATCAAAAAGGTAATGCGGGCTTCGGGACAGGAAGTTCGCAGTGATCTGAGCAATGGAGTAGTAAGAATGATATCACCGATGGAACTAAGCCTTACAACAAGTATTTTTCCGATAGCTGTCAAATGATTATTGTATCAAAGAAGAGGGCAAAAGTATAAAATTTCAGATGAATGACAAATGAGTATTATTCCCGTATTACCTTGACCTCACCCTGAAGACCAATTTTAATAATTCCTGAGGGTTTGCCCCGATGGACTTCGTTTTGCCGCCATTTTACCACATAGTCCGCTTCCTTCACGATACGCTCATCCATCTCATGAAAATTTGCAGGCCAGGGCATTCCGCTGATATTGGCAGATGTGGAGACCAAGGGTCTGCCGAAACCTGCGGATCAGCTGTTGGCAGAATTCATCCTGGATGATCCTGATACCAACGGAGCCATCTTCGGCAATCAGGTTTTTAGCAAGGTTTCGGGCACCAGGATAAATAATGGTAAGTGGTTTATCGGTCACCTCAATAAGATTCCAGGCTATTTCGGGCACTTCGGCGATATAGTCGTTCAGCCTGTTTTCATCATCAAGCAAAACCAGCAAGCTCTTCTCGTCGTGCCGCTGTTTAATTTTATAGTATCTTTTTCACGGCCTCCTCGTTGGTGGCATCGCAACCAATTCCCCAAACGGTATCTGTCGGGTAAAGAATAATACCTCCCTGTTCGAGGATCTCCAGCGGCGGCCTTTATATCTTCAAGCATTCTCCATCAGCTTTTTATATACCTGCATGATGTTGACGGTAACCTTGTCGGCGTCAAAATTGCGTGCATGCCGGTATCCCTCCGCGATCATTTTTTCCTGAAGATCCCGGTCCATAAGCACTTTTTTGATGGCTGCGGCCATTTCTTCCACATTGTTGGGATCCACATAAATCGTATAGGTCGCCTCCTACTTCCGTCAGGCTGCTACCTTTGGAGGTGATCACCGGAACCCTGGAATACAGGGCTTCCAGAATCGGAATGCCAAATCCTTCAAAGATGGACGGGTAAACAAACAGATCAGCCAGCTGGTAAATCCCCGGCAGATCCTGGTTCTGTACAATATCGCAGAAGATGATATTGATCAGGCTGTGCCTTTCAATGAATTCAATAATCTTATTCAGATAGGGAGTGGGTTTACCGATTACCACCAGGGGCATATCGATTTTGCCATAATGCAACGCCTTAATGAGGGTGAGCAGGTTTTTTCTTTCCTCGATGGTGCCCACATAGAGAATAAAGGATTTTGGCAGCAGGTATTTCATGCGCAGTATTTCCTTTTCAATCAAGGGAACTTCGGTATTGAATACCGGATTGCATCCCTGGTAAACCACATCGATTTTCTCGGGTGCGATGCTGAAAGAATTCAACAACATCCAGAGCGGTCTGCCGGCTTACGGCCACGATCCGGTCGGCGGTTTCGCAGGAATACCTGAATTTCCTTTCGTAGATGGTCCTGTCGAGGAATCGATAAAGGTGCGGCAATCGCAGGAATATCAGGTCATGAATGGTGACAATGGATTTCACCTGTTTAACTTGGGAAATTATAGGGTATTTCATGACTAAGTCCGTGAAAGATCTCTATCTGGTCTTTTGGCAGTTGTTGCGACAGGTAAAAGGAACGCCAGTAGGATTTGAAAATCCGTGTGAAGCGGCCTTACCGGGCCCCTTACCTTGATACAGTCCTGATTGGGCTCAAACAATTCGAAATTGAAGTCCCGGAGTATAGAGTATATATTCATGCTCAGGGTATTTTTCAGCCAGACCCTGAATGAGGTTCCTGCTGTAACTTCCAAACCGCTTTTATTAAAGAAAGCACTTTTTGCGTCAAATCCGATTCGCATGTTCATTAAATATCAGGCTGATACGTCATAATCCCGCAGGGCGTTGTTCAGGGAAGTTTTCAGGTCAGTGGATTCTTTGCGCCGTCCGATGATGAGTGCCACCGGCACCTGGTATTCACCTGCAGGAAATTTCTTGGGGATGGTACCCGGGATCACCACCGAGCGGGCCGGGACCACTCCACGATATTCCCTGGGTTCATCACCTGAAACATCGATGATCCTTGTTGATCCGGTAAGCACTACATTGGCGCCCAGAACGGCCTCCTGTTCTACATGCACCCCTTCCACCACAATGCACCTCGATCCGATAAAGCAATTGTCCTCTATGATCACCGGGGCTGCCTGAACAGGCTCAAGAACTCCTCCGATCCCAACTCCACCGCTCAGATGAACGTTTTTACCAATTTGTGCGCACGAACCAACAGTTGCCCACGTATCGACCATGGTGCCTGAGTCGACGTAAGCACCAATATTGATAAAAGAAGGCATCATAATCACCCCTTTGGCAATAAAGGAACCGAAGCGTGCAATGGCATGGGGTACAACACGCACTCCCAGTGCCTGATAGCCCCTTTTCAGTTCAATTTTGTCATAAAACTCAAAAGGTCCGATTTTGGTAACCTCCAGTGATTGAATAGGAAAATACAGGATGACAGCTTTCTTGATCCACTCATTTACTATCCAACCATTTTCTGTGGGCTCAGCAACCCTGATCAGGCCCTTATCGAGCATATCGATCACGGCACGGATTTGTTCCCGGGTATCTTCCAGATTCAACAATTTACGGTCGCACCAGGCTTTCTCAATAATCTCCTTATGAAGTGTTAACAACATAGGTGTAGGATTAGGTTAGTAAAAATAGTTTATTTATGGAATACTCAGTTTTCAATTTTAATGTCCTTGATGTTTAACTGCAGGGAGGTTATGCCTCTGAAAGTATTTTCGGCAAGGGTGTAGGCAATATCAAAAGCGGCTCCTTTTTTAATTTTGCGCAAATGGGTAGCCTGGTTAAAAGCAATGGCCCTGTAAACGGTGAAGGGAAGATCTTCCTGAATCAGTCCCAGCTGCAAATGCTCTTCATCGTGCACCACCAGACGGGCATAACCGTTATCCGACACATTTTCGGCAAAAAAAACCGGGTTCATATTTTCAGGCCCGAAGGGTTCAAATTGTTTCAGTATCCTGAAAAGTTTTGGTGAGATATCCCTGAAATTCAGTTCTGCATCAATTTCAATCTGTGGGATCATCATGTCGGGTGCAATGGAATTTTTCACCACTTCCTCAAAGCGATCCCGGAGCTTTTGAACATTCTCCGTTTTAAGGGTTATGCCTGCGGCATACATATGTCCGCCATAGCTTTCGAGCAAACCCGCGCATTCGGTAATGGCCTGATACAGGTCGAATCCCGGAATGGACCTGGCGGAACCGGTCGCAAATCCATTGGATTCGGTAAGAATGATGGTGGGCCGGTAATAATTTTCAATGAGCCTTGAGGCAACGATGCCAACAACTCCTTTGTGCCAGGCGGGATTGAATAAAACGGTGGAATACTTGTATTTATCCGCTCTGGCAATTTCCTGAAGGGCTTCTTCTGTAATGATCTTGTCAATATTCCGCCGTGTCTGGTTATGGGTGTCAATTTTCTCACAATGCAATGCCGCTTCATCGTGATTTTCACAAACGAGCAGTTCCACAGCCTGTTTTCCCGATTCGATGCGTCCGGCAGCATTGATCCGGGGCCCTATTTTAAACACAATATCATCAATGGTGATGTTTTTGTCCAGCAGACCTGCCACTGAAATGATGGCTTTCAGACCCATAGCAGGATCCTCATTCAATTTCTTCAATCCATAAAAAGCCAGGATCCGGTTTTCATCAATCAGGGGTACAATATCAGAGGCAATGCTCACGGCAACCAGGTCGAGATATTCTGCAACTTCCTCAAATGGAATATTGTTGCAGGATGCATAGGCCTGAAGCAGTTTAAATCCAACCCCGCAACCCGAAAGGGACCTGAACGGATAAGTGGAATCCTGCCTTTCAGGATTCAGAACCGCAACTGCGGCCGGCAAAAATTCACCGGGAGTATGGTGATCACAAATGATAAAATCAATGTGGTGTTCTTTTGCGAAAGATACTTTTTCAACGGCTTTTATGCCGCAATCCAATGCAATGATCAGGCTGACACCATGTTTGATCGCATACTCAATGCCTTTAAAGGAAACGCCGTATCCTTCCGCATAGCGGTCGGGAATATAGTAATCAACCTCCTGGTGGTATTTCCTGATGAAGGAATACACCATGGCCACCGACGTAGTACCATCCACATCATAGTCTCCGTATACCAGAATTTTCTCTTTATTCTTAAGTGCGGATTCAAGACGCCTGACAGCTAATTCCATGTCGTTCATCAGAAACGGATCATGGAGCAGGTCAAGATCAGGGCGAAAAAAGGCCTTTGCCTGTTCATAGGTAGTAATGCCTCTCTGCACCAGCAGTGTAGTAATGATGGGACTAATAGCAAGGGCTTCAGCCAGCTTACTGATGTCATCGATGTGACCATTGTCCTTTATTTTCCAGGCCCGGGTCATTTCTTAGTGATGAAAGGTGAAAAAAATTCAGATGCATCAGATCCATTTGACCAGGTTAATATCCTGCCTGTGTGGTAAGAGGTCACTTTTCGGAAAGATCCTGATCCCGTAATTAAATGTACCGGGCTGTCCGATGGTCACATTAGCCTGGTATTGGGCCTTGTCAATGCTGGCTTTGTCGAGCGTGAATTCATGGGATGAAATCAATCGTTCACCGTTTTCAGTAATGATTAGTTCAACACCCACATCCGAGGCTGAAATTTCATTCAGGTCGAGTGTCACCTGGGCTTTGTACAAATGATCCATTTCAAGGGCTTCGGTGCTGCCATTGAAAAGCGTGAAATCAACCACCGAAATATTGCTCCATGCACGCTTAATGCGTTTTTTCCAGGAGGAAACCCGTTTTACCATGACAAAATCATCCTTGGCCATTTGAACCGAACGGGCATAAAGCTTGGTATAAAAACGCTGAATATAGTCGTGCAGCATTCGGCTGGTTACAAAATGCGGCGCAATGGAGGCAATGGAGTTCTTGATCATGCGTACCCAGTTTTCAGGAATATCCGATTTGTTGCGGTCGTAAAATGCCGGGATTACTTCCTGTTCGAGCAACGAATAGATGATTTCCGCATCGAGGTCGTCCTGGAGACTGGTATCTTCGTATGTGGTTTCATTGGTAAGCGCCCATCCTGCTTCGGGTTGATATCCTTCCACCCACCAGCCGTCAAGTACGCTGAAATGAAGGGTGCCGTTCAGGACAGCCTTTTCTCCACTGGTACCCGAGGCTTCAAGCGGACGAGTGGGGGTATTTAACCAGATATCTGCCCCCTGGACCAGGGTTTTGGCCAAATTGATATCATAATTTTGCAGGAATACTATCTTGCCGAGGAATTCAGGACGTTTTGAAATGTCGATGATCATTTTGATCAGGTCCTGTCCGGCTTTGTCATTGGGATGTGCTTTCCCTGCAAAAATCAGCTGCACCGGCTTGCCGGGGATATTAAGAATCTGAGCCAGACGGTCGGGATTCCTGAACAGCAGATGTGCCCTTTTATAGGTTGCAAAACGACGGGCAAAACAAATGGTCAGGGCTTTCTCTGAAAGCTGGTGGTTGATGGCAACAATCCTTCTGGGATCTTCATGTCGCTTCACCCAAATTTCCTTATACCTGTCCTTTATGGTATTGATCAGCTTGGCCCTGAGTTTTTGTTTTATCTCCCAGACTTTGGCATCAGGAACATTGTAGATTTTTTCCCAGTAATCCACATCAGCCAGGTTACTTTCAAATCCCTCGCCAAAGGATTCCCGGTAAAGCTTTTTCCAGCTTTTTGCAGTCCAGGTGGGATAATGAACACCGTTGGTCACATAACTGATATGCAATTCTTCCGGCAAATAGCCCGGCCACAATTTTGAAAACATTTGCTGGGTAACCGTGCCATGCAGCAGGCTAACTCCATTCACTTCCTGCGACAGGTGAGCGGCCAGAAAACTCATGTTGAACTTTTCATTCCAGGCATTGATATTGGACCGGCCAAGGGCTATCAACTCGTTCCAGTTGATTTTCAGCCGTTCGGGATAGTGACCGATATATTTGCGGAGCAGGTCCTCATCAAATTCATCGTGACCGGCCGGAACCGGCGTATGCGTAGTAAACAAAGTGGAACTTCGGACAATTTCCTTGGCTTCTGAATAAGTAAGGTTATGACGCTGCATGTAAATCCGCATTCTTTCCAAACCAATAAAAGCACTGTGGCCTTCGTTGCTGTGGTATAGATCAGACTGGACACCCACGAGCTCAAGGGCACGAATTCCACCGATACCCAGCAGCAATTCCTGCTTTAACCGGTTTTCGTTGTTACCGCCATAAAGATTGTGGGTGATACTTCTGTCTTCCTCCATATTCAGGGAGAGATCGGTATCCAGCAAATACAGCTTGATCCGGCCGACATTTAGCTCCCATATCCTTGCGTGCAAAGGCCGGCCGGGTAAAATAACGGTGATCATTGCGAACTGGCCATTTTCATCCTTGACAGGTTTGACCGGGAGCTTGGAGAAATGTTGAAAATCATATACTGCCTGCTGGTCTCCGCGGGTAGTGATCATCTGATTGAAATAGCCATACCGGTAAAGCAATCCCACACCAGTAATGTTAATTTTCTGATCACTGGCCTCTTTCAGATAGTCTCCGGCCAATATGCCCAAGCCGCCGGAGTATATTTTCAGTGAGGTATGAAATCCGTATTCCATGCTGAAATAGGCAATCCGCGGCCGGTTATTATCGACAGGCTGTGCCAGGTAATCCACAAATCGATTGTACACCCGATCAAGTTTATCGGTGTAATCCTTGTTCTCACTGAGCTCGGTTAACTGGTTGTATTTCACCTGTTCAAATAAAATGGCAGGATTCTGATCACATTTTTGCCATATTTCCGGGTCAATCACCTCAAACAATTCCTGTGCTTCATCATCCCAGGTCCACCAAAGGTTCTGGGTGAGTTCACCAAGCCGGTGCAATCCTTCCGGAAGCTTTGATTTGACAATGATCCTTTTCCACTCCGGTTTGATCTCCGTTGGTGCCACATATTCCTGCACCGCTTCGCTGGGACGTTCTTCAATTTTTACAAACTGATCAATGCGTTTGGCCACCTGTTGCAGGGCATAGTCGTAGGTTTGTTTGTAATAAGTGATCAGGGAATTCCACAAAACCTGTCTGGACATTTCGTAGGCTTTATACCTCATCAGCTGCATCTGTTCAGGGGTCAGGCCGCATCTTTTTTTTACCGAATTTACAATGTTGCCTACTACTTCTTTGTCATTTTCATCCGTGCGTTCAATAACATCAATACAATTGTTGGTACCCGGGTACCGGTTATTGATCCACAGGCCAAAACCGGCCAGGTTGGTGGTTACCGTGGGAACCGAGAAAGCAAGACTTTCAAGCGGAGTATAGCCCCAGGGCTCATAATAGGAGGCAAAAACTGTAAGATCAAGTCCTATCAGAAGATCATAATAGGGCATATTAAAAATGCCATCATTGCCGTTGAGGTAGGAAGGAACAAACAGGACCTTGACCTTGTCCTCCCTGCTGTTGTTAAGACCTGCTTCCCTGATCCGGTTCAGGATCGGGTCCCATTCGGCATCATGCAGATTATGTGTAAGGAATTTGGACCCGAAGGCATGATCCTCAGTTAACATGTTATTTAACAGATCTTTTCGGGGACCATAATGATTGGCCGGTATCAGTATGAAGGCAATGATCGGCCGTTTGCAGTCCTTTATTTTATTTAAATTACCCAGTGCATCAATAAAAAGATCAATTCCTTTGTTCCTGAATTCATAGCGCCCGCTGGTCGCCAGCAGGAAAACATCGCTGCCAAACTTCTGCCCGAGCATGGACTCAGCCACTTCCAAAAGCTTCTTTCGTCCCTCCTGTTGTTTGATTTCGAATTGTGATCCGGAGGGTACAAAAGTGTCTTCAAAACCGTTGGGAGTGACCAGGGTAACCTCCCTTTGAAGAAACTGTGCGCATTCCAGAGCTGTTATTTCACTCACCGTAGTGAAGGCATCAGCCATTTGTGCAGAAAGTTTCTCCGCGGATTGTTTGGAAATGATATTAAGCTCCCTGGCAATTTCGTCGCCATTATAACTTTTCAGATCTCTGTACAACGGCCGGTTGTTTCCGGCAAGGGACCGGCCAACAGCAGTGGCATGTGTTGTAAAAACTGTACCAACCTGCGGTAATCTGTCACGGAGGTATAAAATGCCGGTGCCGGTCATCCATTCATGAAAATGGGCAATGATCCGGTCATAGGTGTTCAGGTTGAACTTGATGAAGCTTTCAATAACCCGTCCGGCGGCATAGCCAAACAGGGCCGGTTCCACGTAGTCCCATTGTCCCGGTAAGGAATCGAGCTTATATTTTTCCCAGAGTTCAAAAAAGATCTTGTCTTTCTCCTGAAAATGACTTGAAAAATTCAGCAATATGACCAGTGGAAAACCATTAATGTTCCATCGTCCAATCTTGATGAGGAGCCCTTCAGATTCTGCCTGTTTTCTCCAGGCATTAAACAATTGAGGGTCTTCTATAAATTCAGGATTACCGCCCGATTCATCCTTAATAATGTCCGGACCGATAAGTATGAGATTGTTTTGCAGTTCATTGACAAGGGTAAACGATTTTGTAGCAATTACAGTGTGAATTCCACCAACCTTATTGCAAACTTCCCAACTGACTTCAAAAAGATAATCGGGAGCCAATAGATTATTATTCATACACAACTAGTTATAACAATATTACAGATCGTGTAACGATCATAATTAAGAACGCGAAAATACGATATGTATTTACTTTTTCCCTGCTTTGGATGAATTAGTTTTTTCTTTTTTGGTTAAAGCTGATTTACGGGTCTTTGCAGGGGCTTTGGCTGGAGGCGTTGCGGCCGCCAGAATTTTGGTTTTGGTTGATTTCAACCTTTTCAGCTCGGATTCATATTTCAGGATCAGGGCTTCCTTTTCCGTGATCACCTGGGTGAGGTTGGCGATTTCCTGGTCGCCGGTGCTTTCCGGAAGTAGGGCATTCACCCTGATGGAAAAATCGCTTAGAACATTCATGTAATTGATATAAGCCTCATAGGGTGTGTCATAGGGATTAAAATAAGCCTGAGTTGCGCCATCTGAAAAGAATTTGGTCGACATGAAGTACAAATGATCGCTGGCCTGCAAGTATTTCCAATCCTTCTGGATTTTTTCATCACGGATACGACTCACCTTATCGCTCAATGAATACAACCTGTTGAAAGCATCCACCTGCAATTCATTCCCGAGCCACGCCGTCAGGTCGCGTTCCTCATCGGCCCAGGAAATGGGATAGGGTACATTGATCGTGGAAATCGGTAACAGGTTATCGGCAATTTCACTGGGCGTGCTAAAGGAGAAATTGGTGGTTTTATAAATGACTCCCGGCAAAGCAGTCAGAAACTCAAATATGCCGGATTCCATCCATTGGTGTTCACCAAATGTTTCATAATCAATAAACATGTTTACGGTTTCTTCTTTTTTATCCAGCTTTTTGAGCCAACCGGCAAATTTTTCGGCAGTAAGCGGGAACTCCGACCATCCTTTGTTTGAAAATCTGAAGGAAATATCGTCACTCATGCGGAAATTACGCAACAATAATTTTAACCGTGGATTGATGGCATTGCAGTACAGATAATTGGGACTTTTCCAACCCAGCACATGCTTTGGCGCCTTCGGTCAGCATGGCTGTGAATCCCATGTCGGCTACATCGGCCCCGATCTTATCGGAATATACCAGTTCGGTATTTCTGAATACCCTTGGTTCCTGATTGAACAAATCTTTTATTCGTTTTCTGTGCTCATTTACCTGCCTTACAAATTCATCTTTGTTCTTTAAGGCTACCAGGGAATGCGAATAGGTTTCCGACAGAAACTCAACTGAACCGGTCTTCGCCAGTTTCTGAAAGCTTTCAATAACTTCGGGGGCATAAAGCTCGAGTTGATCGAGCGCAATACCGGAAATAGAAAATGCAACTTTGAACTGTGTTCCAAATTCCTTGATAATTTGCCTGATTACCTTATTGGCCTGCAGATAACTTCGCTCGGCAACACGGGAAATAATGGATTCATTCAGGTAATCATCATAATAGTAATGATCATTACCAATATTAAAAAACCGGTAACGTTTCAACCGGAAGGGCTGATGAATTTGGAAGTATAGGCAAATCGTTCTCATGCGCTTTATAATAATAGGGTTGTAGTTGTTAATTTATCAACGACTGGTAAACTTCTTTCACTTTTTCCGCGGCATATTCCCACTTGAGATTATCCACTTCTGTCTTTGGCATGTTTTTTAAACATCTTAGGAAGGCCTTCATATTTGAGTATTCCGTAAATGGCATCGGCCATGGCATGGGTATCCCAGAAATCGACCTTGATGGCGTGTTGCAAATTTCCGAAACGCCTGATTGCCGTGAAATGATAACCGGCACATTCGATTGCATGGCTTCAAGCGGAGAAATTCCAAATGGTTCAGAGATCGAAGGCATCACATAAACATCGCTGAGTGAGAACATGTGATGCACATCGTCACCCTTTCAAAAAGCCGGTGAAATGAAAACGGTCATCCGATTTTAAGCGTTGCCACCCGCCATATCATACGATTAAGCATATCTCCGCTGCCCGCCATCACAAACCTCACATTTTTCATTTTTTGCAGAACCAGATTCGCTGCTTCAATAAAATATTCAGGGCCTTTTTGCAGGGTTACCCTTCCCAAAAAGGTAACTATTTTATCGTCGATACTCCGTTGCATTTTTTGAAGCTCACGGTCGGCCAGGGGTTCAACGGCATTATGCACCGTAACCACCTTGTCGGGATCGATCCCGTATTTTTCAATGATGATATTACGGGTGAGGTTGCTTACGGCAATAACTTTGTCGGCAGCTTCCATACCGGCTTTTTCAATTTCATATACACCGGGATTCACATTTCCGCCGCTTCGGTCAAAATCAGTTGCATGTACATGAACCACCAGCGGTTTTCCGGAAACAAGCTTTGCTGCAATTCCGGCAGGATATGCCAGCCAGTCATGCGCATGAATCACATCAAATTCATACTTACAGGCAATAATGGAGGCAATCACCGCATAATTCGCAATTTCCTGGAAGAGATTCTGACCGTAACCGCCACTGAAACTAAGTTTGCCGGAGAAAGATGACTGAATCAGGTATTTTGATTGCTCATGCTCTTCAAAGGAGAGTTTTTCATATTCTTCGGGCGTGGAATAAGGCCTCAGGGTAGTTCCCACCTCGATAAACTGCATTCTTTTAAAGAAGTACTGTAATCAATGATCCGGTCACTTACCACCACTTCACCGGCATCAATAATGCCACCTTACTGTTATCTTCATCGCCATAAGCCTTGGGAACAACAAACAGGATATCATCCACGCCCACACTGTGCAAACCTTTGGTTAAGCCGTAACAGGCAGTTCCAAGTCCCCCGGAAATATGAGGCGGAAATTCCCATCCAAACATCAATACACGCATAGTATTAACGGTGGTTTAGGATTTATAATCGATTTATTTATTTATGCTGGGTCATGGATTCATAACGTTGTATGATCCTTAGCAGTGCCGCCACACTCCAGGCCTGAGAAATTGCTCCACGTGCCCGGTGTGGAGGATCTCCGTCAAATATCTCCGGAATGGTTCCGATGCCCAGCTCCGTCATAACAGGTTCAAAACCATTGATCAGCCGCTCGAGAAATCCAAGGCCGCTTTCTTTATGAAGGTTCATATAGCCTTCACAAAAATGTTCAAGCAGCCAGGGCCAAACAGTTCCCTGATGGTAGGCAAGATCACGTTGTTCCTGGGTGCCCTTGTAAATTCCTTTATAATTTTCATTGGTGGGTGACAGCGTTCTCAATCCGCGCGGTGTAAGAAGATCCCTTTCAACAACTGATAATACGGCTTTCTTGATATCAGTGCTCAGCATGGAATAGTCCATGGAAACAGCAATAACCTGATTGGGCCTGATCGACCAGTCGGTTGATTTGTAATCAGCCACATCGGCAAGATATCCCTTTTTGCTGTCCCAGAAAAGGCCAGAAATGATTCCTTGATCAGCAGAGGCAATGGTTCCCATTCCCTTATAAATGCGTCATCTTTGGCTCTTCTGGCCAGATCAAGACTGAACATGATGGCATTGTACCAAAGTGCATTGATTTCAACCGGGAAACCAATCCGCGGTGTAACCGGTTTACCATTGCACAACGGCATCCATCCAGGTAAGGGCTTTGCCGGGTTCTCCTGCATAAATCAAGCCGTTTTCATGCATTTTGATATTATAGGAGGTTCCGTAACGGTATGCTTCGAGGATCGATTTCATGGCTTTGCCGTAAGATCGCCAGATGGCTGTATAGGATTTAACAGCTTTGGTATATTGCTGAAGTGCCCAGAAAAACCACAGCGGAGCATCCACCGAATTAAAAGCAGGACTGTCTTCAGCTGCCCATATTGGGGAACAGTCCGTTTTTTAATTTGGCAACCTGTGTGTCCAGTACATCCTTGCAGGTGGCAATGTCTCCAATGGCCAGTGTAAGGCCCGGCAAGTGCAATAAAAGTGTCTCTTCCCCAGCATCCAAACCAGGGAAAACCTGCTATGATCTCGGTTTTTTTATTCCTTTTAATAAAAAATTGCTGTGCCGAATTGATCAGACAATGCTTAAAACTGTCCCGCGGGATACGTTTGCCAAGTTCAAGGGTATATTTGCGTTTCAGTTGTTCGGGATTAGTCTTGACCGTACCTGCTGAAAAAATGATCACATCACCTTTTTTGGCACTCAGTTCAAAATATCCCGGTATAAAAAGATCTTCCTTATAATTCATAACCACGGCGTAATTCTTTATTATACTCAATACCGTAATACCAGTCGGGTGCTGGTACAAAATCAACCTCTCTGGAAAACTGCATGTGTAAATAGGGATAACCGTCATACAGCCTGAATTTGGCGCCATTTGGGATCAGTATGGCCCTGGTGTTGGCATACAGATTAGCTTTACTGAGGGGGTGCATGTTGCGGAAAGCCAGAAAGGGGCGAAACCTCAAACGTACGGGAACATCCGATTCCTGAATGGTATATCTGATCAAAACCTGTTCCTCTTTTTCAACCAGCAGGCTTTCTTTGACCAATACCACTCCACCCACCCGGTAAACAATGGTCGGTGTGGGATCTGCCATAAAATCACGTACATATTTATGCCCACGGGGACTGTAGATGTCCCCCTGGTATTTGTGAATGCCCAGGTTAAATTCGTTTTCCCTTTCAATGATGGTTTCATCAAATGATGAAAGCAACACATGACGGTCTCCATCAAGATTTTCAACCGGGGCAACCAGCAATCCATGGTATTTCCTTGTATTGCAGTATACAATGGTTGTTGACGTATAGGATCCGGCACGGTTGCTTCTGATAAACTCCTTGGTTAAAGAGTATTCAAGATTAATAAGTTGCGTTTTATCAAATTTCAGGTAGGCCATTCCTTCAGGGATTTTGTTCATTACAAGATATTAAAAAAAAGTGATATATGGATATTTAAATGTAAGTTTTTTACGCTAAACAAGCAACAACCGGAATGGCCAAAAGGTTGACCATTTTTGAATTTTCTGCTAAGAGGGGATTACGATCAAATAACCAACAATGTGTTGTCATATGTTCAGGGAAAAATATAAATTTGGAACTTCGATTTTCAGAAATATGCGCATCATTTACCTTTTCGCAGGATTCTTGCTGTTTATCCACGCCTGTTCATCAGACAGGACATAATTTTACCGTGGAGGTTGATGTCAGTAATGCTGACAACGGCCTGTTGTATCTGGCGCAGCGGAAACTTACCGGCACCATCACCGTTGATTCTGCCTTACCGGATAAATCCGGGAGATATGAGCTGGAAGGATATGTCACCCAGCCTGATTTTTACATTGTTTACAGACAGCCACAGCGCTATATCAATCTTGTCATCCATCCCGGAGATCATTTCAGGGTAATTACCGATGCCACTCCTTCGATTACAATTACCTGGTTGAAGGTTCGAAAGATTCCCGGCTGATCCAGAAAATGGTGAATATGCAGACAAGGACCCTTGAGAAGATCACAGAGATCAGCACAGAATATGAAAATAGCAGGGGATCAAAGGATTTCGATAAAATTAAAGCGCGCATCGATCATACCTATGATCAGATAGTAGCGGAACACAAGTTATTTTCCATCGGGCTTATTGAAGAAAACCCGGGATCTCTCGTTGGTCTGATGGCATTATACCAGCAGCTGGGACGAAACGCCCCGGTTTTTGACTATAAAAAGGATTTTAAGTATTATGAAATGGTGGATTCAAGTCTTTCACGTCTCTTATCCCCGAATTCCGAGGCGGTGATCGATTTGAATCGCAAAGTTACGGAATTGAGGGAACTGCTCAGGCTTGAAACCGGATCACCGGCACCGGAGATTTCCCTGCCCGACCGGCAGGGAAATATCGTTCCGTTGTCTTCGCTGAAAGGCAAAAATGTGCTCCTCATTTTTTGGGCATCCTGGTCGAGCCAGAGCCTCGCTGAGATGAACAAACTCACTGCATTGTACCCGAAATTGGCCGGCAGTGACCTGGAATATTATCAGGTTTCACTCGACAGAACCCGGGAATCATGGTTAAATATGACAGAACAGCGTAAAATACAGGGCGTTCATGTATCCGATCTGAAATACTGGGATTCTCCGGTGGTCTCTTTATACCATATCGAAAAACTTCCGGTACTATACCTTCTCGATAAAGCAGGGGGTGATTGTACGTAAAGATCTGAAAACGGAAGAAATACAGGAAATTCTGGCGGGTATCCGGAATGAAAAGTAAGTAATTTAGCTACCTAATATAATTCATGATGAGAAAGATTATTTTCTATGGTTGTGTTCTTTTGCTCGCAGCTTGTAACCGGGAACAGGTAAGGATCTCGGGTCATATTGCCAATGCAGGAGAGATGATGCTTCATCTCGACGAGGTGGATGTTTATGAGAACAGACCTGCTGATTCGGTTGTTTTAAAAAAGAATGGCAGATTCAGTTTTGCCATTGATACCAAGATACCTTCTTTTTATCAGTTGAGATTGTCCGACAACCAGATCATCGTGTTATTTCCCAAACCCGGACAACATATAAAAATTGAAGCGGATGCCAATAACCTCCCGTCTTCCGTCGTAATCGAAGGATCGCATGAAACTGAGCAGGTAACCAAGTTGATTGTGGCGCTCCGGGAAACTAAAAACCAGCTCGATTCTGTAGTGGTGCTCTATAACAAAGCTACGGAAGACAGTGTAAAAAACCGTCTGAATGCAGCCTATCAGGATATTATGGATCGGCACAGGAAATTTTCTATTACTTTCATTCTTACCCATTACAATTCCCTGGCAAGTCTTTATGCCCTGTACCAGCAATATGAGCCTGGTTCCTACGTATTTCACAGAACAACCGACATGCAGTTCTTTAAGATTGTCAGTGATTCACTTTCAAAATATATTCCCGGATCACGGCATGTGACTGCCCTGAAAGCCTATACGAATAATATGATTAGTGACTACAATTCACAGGTCATCATGCAAAAGGCTGAACAGACCGTAACAGGGTTGCCTGATATAGCTCTTCCCGACTTTGACGGGGATACAGTTACCCTGAGCTCACTGAAAGGTCGCTATGTTTTGCTCAGTTTTTGGGCATCCTACAACCAGACCAGTGTAAACCAGAATCTTGAATTAAAAAAGATTTACAATCAATATAAAAACCAGGGATTTGAGATCTTTCAGGTTTCATTTGATAATTCTCTGGATACCTGGAAGGATGCTGTGCGGTTTGACGAATTGCCCTGGATAAGTGTAATCGATAGCAAGTTCCCGAATACTGCTTTGGTAGGTAACTACAATGTCGCCCAATTGCCGGCAAACTATCTGATCAGCAGGGATAATGAGTCCATCCTGGCCAAAAACCTTACCCCGGCGCAATTAAGAATGAAACTCAACGATTTGTTCAATTAAAAGGCTTTCCATTGGCTGAAAGAAAAAAGATATACTTTATTTCAGATATTCATCTTGGGTTATATCCTGCAGAAAAGAGCGCTTTAAGGGAACGCCTGCTGGTGAACTGGCTCGACAGTATCAAAGAGGATGCATCTGAACTTTACCTGCTGGGGGATATTTTTGATTTCTGGCATGAATATAAGCATGTGGTTCCCCGTGGATTTACCAGATTCCTGGGCAAGGTGGCCGAACTGTCCGACAAAGGGGTGAAAATCCATTATTTTACGGGCAACCATGATTTATGGGTCTATGATTACCTTCCTGCGGAAATCGGGTTGACGCTATACAGACACCATGTGACCCGTGATATGGATGGCAAAAGTTTTTATATCGGGCATGGTGACGGAGTGGGTCCGGGTGATAAGGGGTATAAACTGATGAAATGGGGATTTACCAATAAAATCCTCCAGTGGCTTTTTGCCCGCATTCATCCCAATGCTTCCATGGCCTTCGGCAAACGCTGGTCAAAGAGCAGCCGTTATGCCAAGGGCATTGTTGCTGAACCTTACCGGGGGGATGACCAGGAATTGCAGGTGATATTTGCACAGGAAACGCTTAAAAGGGAGCATTTTGATTATCTTCATTTTCGGTCACCGGCATATTCCCTTTGATGTGCGGGTAGGCAAAAAGCAGGGTCGTGAACCTGGGCGACTGGATCAACAATTTCACCTATGCGGTATGGAATGGGGAAGAACTGTAACTTACGTTCCATCCTCCCGGAAAAGGAGAAGGAAATCTACAGGGCATAGATCAGGTAATTCACCTTTGTACCGGCCAACCAGCAGGGTATTATAATAAAAATCCCGGTTTCAGTAAATGGAAACCGGGATTTTTATTTTTAAGCAGTTGAAGGCTTAGATCAGCGAGGTGGCCAGGGTAACGCCCACGACCACAATCGAAACCATGCTCATCAGTTTGATCAGGATATTCAGGGAAGGACCGGAAGTATCCTTGAAAGGATCACCAACAGTGTCACCAACAACAGCAGCTTTATGGCAATCACTGCCTTTACCGCCATAGTTTCCTTCTTCAATATATTTCTTGGCATTGTCCCATGCACCACCGGCATTGGCCATGAAAATGGCAAGGATGAAACCGGTGGCAGTACTGCCGATCAAAAGTCCCATTACACCGGCAGGACCAAAAACGATACCTACGGCAATGGGGATGATAATAGCCAGCAAGGAAGGGAACAGCATTTCACGCTGTGCGCCTTTGGTTGAAATGGCCACACAACTTGCATAATCAGGTTCCGCTTTGCCTTCGAGGATGCCTTTTATTTCACGGAACTGACGGCGAACTTCATCCACCATAGCCTGTGCAGCACGGCCTACAGCATTCATGGAAAGTCCGCAGAAAAGGAAGGCTGCCATGGAGCCAATAAAAGCACCTACCAGCACCCGCGGGATTCATGAGGTCAATATGGAAATAGCTCATGACATCCTGAATGCCTGCATTGTGAATTTCAATACCGGTTGCGGTCTGAAATGCCGCAGCTTTTTCAGGTAACCTGGCCAAACCCACTTTGATTTCCTCTACATAGGAAGCCAAAAGAGCCAGAGCAGTAAGGGCGGCCGAACCAATGGCAAAACCTTTGCCGGTTGCAGCGGTGGTGTTACCCAGTGAATCAAGGGCATCGGTACGTTTGCGAACTTCAGGACCCAGATGACTCATTTCGGCATTGCCACCGGCATTGTCGGCGATAGGACCGTATGCATCAGTAGCCAGGGTGATACCCAGGGTGGAAAGCATACCTACAGCAGCTATACCAATGCCATAAAGGCCCATGCTGATATTCTCAAAAGTGAAGTTGGCGGCAAACAAGATAAGCCAGAATAATGGCCGTAGAAACAATCAATACCGGAATGGCGGTGGAAATCATACCCGTACCGATACCACTGATAATAACTGTAGCAGGACCTGTTTTTGAAGCGGATGCAATGTGCTGTGTGGGTTTAAAGCCTGCCGAAGTATAATATTCGGTGGTTTTACCAATACCGATACCGGCAACAAGCCCTACGAGCATGGCGCCCCAAACACCCACAAAGTTGGGAATATTCAGTACCCAGAGAATGAGAAACGCAAATACGGCAATGAAGAATGAACTTACATTCACGCCGCGTCCCAGTGAGGCAAGAAGCTGTTTTTGGAGCGCCTTCTTTGGTGCGCACCAGAAAGATCCCGAGGATCGAAAGAACAATACCCACGGCAGCAATAAGCATGGGTGCGATAACTGCATTGAACTGTGTGGTGGCAGCATCATAGTTGCCATAGCCTGCAGCCAGCAAGTCCCGTTGCAGTAAAGCCCGTTGCGCCCAGGGCAGCGGTGGAAAGAATCGAACCGCAATAGGATTCATAAAGGTCAGCACCCATACCGGCCACATCACCCACATTATCACCTACATTATCAGCAATGGTGGCAGGATTGCGGGGATCATCCTCAGGAATTCCGGCTTCTACTTTACCTACCAGGTCAGCGCCCACATCGGCAGCCTTGGTATAAATACCGCCGCCTACACGTGCAAACAAGGCCTGGGTGGAGGCACCCATACCGAAAGTCAGGGTGGTGGTGGTGATGATGATGAGTTTCATCGAAGGATCGCTGGCAATGGCCAGGTTGGTGGTATTGTCCAGTGCACCAACGATAAAATTCAAGGCATAAAACCAGATGGAAATATCAAGCAATCCGAGACCTACAACGACAAGTCCCATAACGGCGCCCGAACGGAAAGCAATCCTGAGTCCGTGATTCAGTGATTTCTGCGCAGCGTTTGCCGTACGTGCGGAAGCATACGTAGCCGTTTTCATGCCAAAGAAACCCGAAAGACCGCTGAAGAAACCGCCTGTTAAAAAGGCAAAGGGTACCCAGGGATTCTGAATTTTCAAAACATACGCCAATAGTGCAAAAATAGCGGTGAGGATAATGAACACAATAGTAACAACTTTGTACTGTTGTTTCAGATAAGCCATAGCCCCTTCACGAACATACTGGGCAATTTTCTTCATCGTATCGGTACCTTCATCCTCTTTCAGCATTTGCTTATAGAAAAAATAGGCAAATCCCAGGGCCAGCATTGATCCGACAGGAACCAACCAGAATAAATTATTCAACATAGGTCATATTGCTTTTTGGTTAATAAATGAATTAATGATACAATTGTATGAATTACAAATAAATACAAAATTTATTCATAAAAATACGGCCGTAAAGATAATAATTTAACCCAATGCAAAAACCTACGCTTGTGAAATATTTTATGGCCAGGTATTTGTCAGGCAGAATTTTTATCTGAGGGTCCCGGGATTGAGATTCTGAGAATTATTTTTATATTTAAAAAAAAATGCTCCTATGAAAACGATTTCTGCAGCACTGCTGCTCACCATGATGTTTACGGGTCTGTTTGCACAAACCAGTAAGAATCCTGAAAGTACCGAACTGTGGGAACCTGTCCCTCCTATAGTTACGCCAGGTGAAGGTACAACGGCCCCTTCCGACGCGATTATCCTGTTTGACGGAAAAAACCTGAACGAATGGACGAATGATAAGGGAGAAGCGGCAGAATGGACACTGGCTGACGGTTGTGTTACCGTAAAGCCGGGTTCGGGCAGCATTAAAACCAGGCGCGGATTTGGCGACTGCCAGTTGCACATCGAATGGCGTGCACCGGCCGAGGTAATAGGTGAAAGCCAGGGACGCGGCAACAGCGGCATATTCCTTCAGAATCGCTATGAGGTACAGGTTTTGGATTGCTATAACAATGTAACTTATGCTAACGGACAAACCGGTTCCATATACAAGCAAAGCATACCCCTGGTGAATGCATGCAAAAAACCGGGTGAATGGCAGGTATATGATATCATTTACACGGCGCCCCGTTTCAGCGAAAATGGCCGCGTGGCCGTGCCAGCACGTATTACGGTTCTGCATAATGGTGTGCTGATACAGAACAATGTGGAGATTCGCGGTACCACGGAGTATATTGGAATGCCGCAATACATACCCCATGGCATGAGAGAACCACTGTCCCTGCAGGATCATAGTAATCCGGTAAGCTACAGGAATATCTGGATCAGGGAACTTTAATAGGGACAAGGGACGAGGGACAAGGGACGAGCCTGTCCCGAGCAGTGAGGACGAGGGACAGGGGACAAGTCATCCTTTATTGGGCTATCAGCCCTTGCTCGGCATAATACTGTTTTTGCATCTGGATGACCTGTTGCTTGAAATCGGGGAACAGGCTCCACAATTCTTTTTTGCACCCGGTGAGTTCGTTGCATTCGACACAACAGTCGAAACCTTTTGATACGGCACATTGCCGTACGGTACAGTTTGTAAGGATCACTCCCTGTGGTTTATCCGGATTCTTGCAGCCAAAGCAAAAAATATTCTCTGCTTCAAAATCCATGTTGTATTTCTCCTTGATCTTCCACTGCTCGTAAGCTTTCTTTTTCATTTCGGGATCATTTTTCAGCGAGGCTTGCAGGAAAATGCAGTCTGCCGGACATTTGTATCCGCAATAATTCAGGTTTTTGGGATCAATGGGCTCAGCGGCATTAAAGGATAAACCATTTCCAATCAGCAAGGGGTGTGCTCCCATGAGCATGGCACAACAGGCAACTCCTGCACGGGATCCTTTCGAAAGAAATTCACGACGTTTTAGTTTTTGGGCCATTTTTTCGAATTTAAAGTGAACGTAAAGGATTAATCAAATATAGTAAATCTGTACGGATATACCAGCCGAAACCATCAAGGCTGCGCAATGCCATCTTCAGGGGAAAAAAATCTCCAGATCAGCGGGTGGCGCATAAGGCCTATCAGGTTCGAAGTATTTCCATAACAAGGCAGAGATCTTCCGGATCAAAACATAGCCTTCGTTTTGCTTTACCCAACTGGTATCCTGTTGATCTTTAGTGATTACGCAAAAAAAATAATCGCCATGAGGAGCGTTTACCAGTACTACCTCGGAACGTGATTCATCCACGGCTCCCTGTTTGGATGCAACCTGAACCGTTGGCGGTATTTGTGACAGGGCTTCCCCGTTCCAGTATATACGGGTTAAATGCCGGTAAATAGCTTCACTGGCGGGCGGAGTGGCAATCTTTCCCTCACGGATCATAACCAATAGCCGGCTCATTTCACGGGGTGTGGTTTGTCCCCAGCCATATTGCGCATAAGCTGAATCCCTTCCTGCAGTTCGCGAATTCACACGGGTACTGGAGAATCCGTAGTCCTGTAACCAATTATTTATCGTGGTTCCGCCTCCGGCAAATTGCTGCAGGTACAAACTGGCATGGTTATCGCTGAAGGTGATCATGTGGGTCATCAGCTGTCGTAAGGTAATATCCTCGCCAGGAGCAAAGCGGCTGAGTGCATCATCTCCTTTCCAGCGATAATGCAGCGAATCCGCATAAAATCTTATGGTACTGTCGGGATTGACTGCTCCCGATGCAATCTGTTCCCACAGCGCGCATAAGATCGGAATCTTGATCATGCTGGCCGTGGGGAAGAGCATATCGGAATTGATCCCCGCTTCCAGATCTTTTGCGGGACAGAACACATACAGTCCAACCTGACCGTGAAATCCTTTGACAGTCTCATCAAGCATGGCCTGCAGGGTAAAGTCGGTTTTCGGATTGCCGGAAGATGCCAAACCTACGCTGAAGATGATGCCGGATAGAATAATGCCTGCGATTCTCTTCACCGGCATCATGTTTGGGTATTCAGCAATTCCTTTACCTTTTCAGCGATCATTTTGCCATCGGCCTTACCGGCCAGTTCCCTGGAGGCAGCACCCATTACCTTACCCATGTCTTTTGGAGAGGAAGCTCCCACGCGCTGAATAATGGCTTTCAAAACGGGAACGAGTTCGTCTGCTGTCATCTGTTTGGGCAGGTATTCCTCAATTATGGCAGCTTCTTTTACCTCATTTTCGTAAAGATCGGTACGATTTTGCGTTTTAAAGATTTCGGCCGATTCACGTCGCTGCTTGACCAGTTTCTGAAGTATCTTCATTTCCTGATCCTCACCAAGATCATGGTCACCCGATTCGGTTTTTGCCAGCAACAGGGCAGTTTTAATGGCCCGCAAAGATTCGAGCCGGTCCTTTTGTCTGGCAAGCATTGCAGCTTTCAGGTCTTCGCTGATTTTTTCAAATAAACCCATTTTATATGATTGTTGGTTGATGTTTGTGGTTGTGATTGTTGTGATTGCCTGCCTGCCGGCAGGCAGGTTGTGATTGTTGTATGTTTAGCAATCTCTCAATCAGAACGCACAACCCACAACCCACAACATTTTTTCCTAACTAATCCACCGCGCCGTTCAGATAGGAATTCTCCTTACTCAGTTTCACCTGTGATTTTTCATCATCGGAGAGGGAATACCGTGAAATTTTTGTTTCATCGGAGAACTTCTGCGGATCAATCTGAATCTGTTTTCTTTTAAAGGCTGGTGTATTTTCGAGTTCATCAATCTCCCGGTCGCTTTGGTGAACACTTTGCTTCAGTTCCCTGAGATCCTCCTGAGTGCGTTTGATGGCATTTACCCTGTCACTGGCTTTGCGGGTGTCAACAGGTCTCCTGACCCTGCTGATATCCCTGAACATATCATCGTCAACAGTTTTGAGGTCAAATTCAATGGTGCGCTGTGCCGGTGAGGTCATCCCGGTTTTTTGTGCAGGGGCATCTTTTAAAACAAATATATTATCCTCTTCTGTTTCAGGCACAGGGTATTCTGTCAGCGGTATCCGGTCAATCTCGCGTTTACGGATGTACAGTTCAGGTATATTGCCTCCGTTGAATCCTGTAGCAATTACCGTTACGCTGATCTTGTCACCGAGATTCGGATCGGTGCCATTCCCCCAGATCAGATCTGCGTTAATGCCGGAACAGTCCTTCACATAGTCGATGATCTGGCCGATTTCATCCATGGTCACTTCATCCTCACCCGAAAGGACGTTCAACAGAATGTTTTTGGCGCCTTTGATATCGGTATCATTCAGGAGCGGCGAGTTAAGTGCCTGTTTGGCTGCCTCTATGGCCCTTCCTTCACCTTCCGCCATGCCGGTTCCCAGTATAGCTACCCCGCTGTTGGTCATTACTGTCTGTACATCGGCGAAATCTACATTGATGAATCCATGAACGGTGATGATTTCAGCAATACCTTTGGCGGCGACGGCTAAAACATCATCGGCCTTGGAAAATGCTTCAGATAGTCGCAAATCACCATAAATCTGCCTTATTTTTTCATTGTTAATGACCAGCAGGGAATCGACTTGTTTTTCAAGTTCCGTGATCCCTTCCAGCGCCTGGTTTACCCGTCGCGGGCCCTCATTTTTAAAAGGAATGGTGACAATGGCCACGGTTAGAATTCCCAATTCCTTGGCAGCCCGGGCAATCACGGGCGCTGCTCCCGTTCCGGTACCGCCACCCATTCCGGCAGTAATGAACAGCATCCTGGTGTTTACCGTAAGATTTCCGCCAGGTTGTCGAGACTTTCTATGGCTGCCTGTCTCCCTACTTCAGGTTTGTTCCCTGCACCTCGCCCTTCGGTCAGCGATGCTCCAAGTTGTATTTTTACGGGAACAGGGCTGTTTGCCAATGCCTGGGCATCGGAATTGCAGACAATAAAGTCAACATCTTTAATTCCCTGCCGGAACATGTGATTCACAGCATTACTACCGCCACCTCCCACGCCCAGGACCTTGATGATGGAGGATTTATTTACGGGCAGCTCAAATGGCATCAGTTCATCCATGGTTTCGGAATATTAGTTTTACATTTTCTTGTCGGTGTCATCATCGAAAATATTCTCAATGGTACTTTTGAAAGTATCGAATAAATTGCCGAATTTTCTGGTCGGACGAACCGTTTTGGTTTCCTCCTCTGCAGCAAATTCAGGAACCGGTTCTTTCTCGTGGATCTCTTTCACAGGCTCGGGCACATAGTGCTCAAATCCTTTATAAAGCAATCCCACACTGGTAGAAAACATGGGATGGTTGACTTCTTTGAGATCATTGGATGCAAATTGAACTTCGGGCTTTCCAATGCGCACGTCGAGACCGGTCCTATACTTGACCAGTTGCGGTAAGTGCCGCAGCAGTGATCCCCCGCCTGTTATCACGAGGCCTGCAGTGAGTTTTTCCATGCAATCGGAACCTTCGAGCTGAAAGACAATGGCGTCAATGATCTCTTCCATGCGCGACTGTATGATATAGGCCAGGCTCTTAATCGAAACTTCTTTCGGTTCCCGGCCGCTGATACCCGGCACAGCAACTACCTTGGCTTCTTCCGCCAGATCGCCCAGCGTGGATCCGTACTGGATTTTCAACAATTCAGCATGCTTGTTCAATATCGAGCATCCTTCCATAACATCCTTGGTAATCACATTTCCCCCAAAGGGAATTACGGCCGTGTGCTTGATGATATCATCGTAATAAACGGCAATATCGGTGGTTCCGCCGCCAATATCCACGAGTGCAACTCCTGCCTCAATTTCATCTGCCGTAAGTACGGCGGCTGACGAAGCCAGCGGTTCCAGGATCATCTGTTTTACATTGATTCCCACCCGGTTGACGCAACGCTCGATGGTTCTTGCCGAGGACGTTTGGCCAATGACAATATGGTAGTTGCCTTGAAGCCGTTTGCCGAACATGCCGATCGGATTCTTGACGCCTGTTTCGTTATCCACTACATAGCTTTGGGGTATGACATGGATGATCTCTTCTCCCGGTTGGATGGATATTTTGAACATTTCCGCCAGCAAACGGTCGGTATCATTTTTGGTGATTTCCTCCTCATAGGAATCGCGCAGGATGTATCCCCCGTTCTGCAAGCTGCTGATATGCTGGCCGGCAATGCCAACATATGCCTCGCGGATAACAAATCCAACCTGTTTCTGTACTTCCTCTACGGTGTACTGGATGGCGTTGACCGCCTCCTCGATATTCAGTACCACACCTCTTTTTACTCCTTTGAGGGAGTTTTGCACATCCCCAGAATTTCGAGCTTGCCGAGTCGTTCATCCGGCCGACTATGGTCACAATTTTGGTGGTGCCGATATCAATTGCTGCAAGAATATTGTTCCTTTGCCTCATGTTATTGAATTTTAGTACAAACTACCTGGTTTTTATATTTTCAGACTTATTTTTTCATATTGATTCCAGCCAAGTTTATTGAATCCCTGCGTGGTACAATATTTTCAGATTTTCAAATTTCTCCTCCAGATCTTCAGCCCTGCCCAGTTCGATAATGTGTGATCCTACCCGGGGGACCAGTTCAAATTCATATTTGTTGTTCACGTAGATCTGTTCAATCTGTGAATTCCAGAACTGGTCATTCGTGATAAATTCTGCCAGCGCATATACATCATAAACGGTATGTTTTGACCGCAGCAGTGAATCGTGTTTTACCTCATGGATATTCAGCGTTTGGCCAATGGTAAAAGGTTCGGCGATAAATCCGTTGGCAACGAGCACAAAAGGGCTGAAGCTCGGGGAAACAGGAATGATGTTTCCCTGCCTGTCAAGATAATAGCCTTGTCCATAGCGGTTAAAGATCCTGACAAACGGGGTTTTCTGACTTATTTCCACATGCAGAACACCCGGTTCGGTGATGAACGCCTCCGCTTTACTGATAATCTGCTGTGTTTTCAGTGACTGTTCTATCCCTGCCAGATCAATCGTGCGGGTTTCCTTCCCGAAGAGGTTGTATTTTTTCTGCTCGAGCATGTTGCGGATTTCGGCTGACCGGATAAACTGATTTTCCGTGCTGTCAACAATTCGGATTTTCAGGGCAGAGATCTTTTGCGTCCTTTCCTTGCTGCCGATAAAGCCCGAAACAATCACGACATAAATAACCAGTAGGGCCAGAAAAATATATTCTTTACCAGTTTCATCCTGCACCTCCCACTTTTAAAAGTTGTTTATGGGGTCAACCAATTTGTCAATATCCCCTGCCCCCAGGGTGATGAGAACTTCGATGTCGGATTTCCGTAATACTTCGAGCAGATCTTGCTTTGGCACATCATCTTTTCGCGGATACTGACTTTATGAAGATCATTTCGGCGGTTACCCCTTTGATCGGTAGTTCCCTGGCAGGATAAATATCAAGAAGGATCAGCCGGTCAAGCAGGCTCAGGCTTTCTGCAAAACCTTCGGCAAAATCACGCGTTCGCGTATACAGGTGCGGCTGAAAGATACCGGTGATCTTTTTATCGGGGAAAAGGTCCCTTACTGAAAGGAGCGTAGCCTCGATTTCTTTCGGATGATGGGCATAATCATCAATATATACCAGTTGGTCTGTCTTAATGTGAAAGTCAAACCTGCGCTGAATACCTGAAAAATCTTCCAATGCTATCCTGACCTGCTGGTGATCAATCCCCAGAAGCAGTGACACTGCAGCAGCAGCGACTGCATTTTCCACATTCACCAACCCCGGATGTTCAAGGGAAAGATCTTTGAGCAATATGCCGGGTCCGATAAGATCAAAACGATACCTCCGGTTCCTGAGCCGGATGTTGTCTGCCCGAAAGTCGGCGGAGCCTTTAAGTGAATAGGTAAAGACTCTTGCAGGTACTGTGGAACGGTCAACCGGTAAGCCTATCCTTCATCAGAAGCAATCCCTCACGGTCAATTTGTCCGATGAACATGTTGAATGCCTCCATGCATTGCTCCTTCGTTGCCATAAATATCGAGGTGATCCGCATCCATGGCCGTAACAATTGCTGCATAAGGAAACAACTGAAGAAAGGAACGGTCGAACTCATCAGCCTCCGTCACAACCCAGTTGCTCTGGCGTCAAGCACAAGGTTGCTGTTGAAATTTTTGGAAATCCCACCCAGGAAGGCACTGCAACCCACCCCGCCATGGGCCATGATATGGGCGATCATGGTGGATACGGTTGTTTTACCATGGGTTCCGGCAACGGCAACGGCTTTCTTCTGACGCGTAATCAGGCCCAGAATCTGTGAGCGCTTGTAAATGTAAAGTGGTGTTCTTTAAAATAGACAAGTTCAGTATGGTCATCCGGAACGGCCGGGGTATACACTACCAGTGTATTTGCGGTGACTTGAATGGTGGGGTATCTTTTCAGGTGGTATCCTCATAATGTATGGCGATGCCCTCGGAGGCAAGCTGCCGGGTAAGATCTGTGGAAGTGCGGTCATAACCTGCAACGATTTTGCCGGTTACATGGAAATACCTTGCCAGGGCACTCATGCCGATTCCTCCTATCCCCAGGAAGTACACACGTTGTATGTTATCCAGGCAGGTTCACCTTTATTCAACAAGTTTGAAGATTTCATCCACTATTTTGGCTGTGGAATTCTTCAGGGCCATTTTCGCGCAATTGCCCCCCAGTTCGGTTCTTTGTGTCTCATCGTGCAATAATTCAGTGCCTCGAAAACCAGTTTATCCGGCGCCTCCTTGTCAGGGATCATCAACGCGGCCTTGTTTTTCACCAGCACCATGGCGTTTTTTGTCTGGTGATCCTCAGCCACATTGGGAGAGGGTACCAGGATTACAGGCTTTCCCAGCAAACACACCTCGGAGATGGTAGCAGCGCCGGCCCGCGAAACTAATCACATCGGCAACACGATAGGCAAGATCCATGCGATGAATAAAATCATAGTATTTTACATGCTGCAATGACCTGGCATCCAGTTCCTCTTGATCCGGTCGAAATACAACCTTCCCGTTTGCCAGATTAAAATCAGTTATCCTTTTCAAAGGCGTCGATCTGGTCCTGAATGCTGCTATTCACCGTGCGGGCACCAAGGCTGCCCCCCAATACCAGCAATACGGGTTTATCCGGGGGTATATTGAAAGAACTCACAAGCCTGTTCTCTTTTGATATTTTGATTATAAGTTCTTCCCTGACGGGATTTCCTGTCAGTACAATTTTTTCACCGGGAAAGTATTTGTCCATACCGGGATAAGCCACACAGATTTTAGCCGCACTGCGTGCCAGCAAACGGTTGGTCACCCCCGCATAGGAATTTTGCTCCTGTATAAGGGAAGGAATATTTTTACAGGCTGCCATGCGGAGCAATGGTCCACTGGCATAACCGCCCACCCCAACAGCCACATCGGGTTTGAACGATTTCAGAATTTTTCCGGGCTTTAAACAGACTGATCATCAATTTGTACAGCACCGCAAAGTTTCTTAACCCTGATTTTCGCTGAAGACCTTCCACAGGAAGTCCGATAATGGGGAATCCTGCTGCTGGGATCTTTTCCATTTCCATTCTGCCAAGCGCCCCTACAAACAATATACTGGCCCCGGGATCCCTTTTTTTGATCTCGTTGGCAATTGACAGGGCAGGGAAGATATGCCCGCCTGTTCCGCCTCCGCTAATGATAAATCTTCCGGTTCATGTGGTTCATATTGTTCTTTGGCAAGTTTTTCGGCAGCCTCCTGCTGATTTTTATTCCCCTGCTCACACTTTGAATAATTCCCAGTGCTACACAGGTAAAAAGCAAGGAGGATCCTCCCATACTGATCATTGGCAAAGGCTGTCCGGTTACCGGTAACAGATCCACCACCACGGCCATATTGATGATGGCCTGAAAGGTGATCATTACCGCCAGCCCGATAGCCAGAAAGGCTGGGAAGGTCCTGGAACTTTTCCGAACGAGCACGGCGGCCCTGAAAAGTAAATATAAATACAGGGCAAGAACAATGGCTCCTCCCGCAAGCCCGTACTCTTCAATGATAATGGCATATATGAAATCGGAATACGGATGCGGCAGGAAATTACGCTGTATGCTTTTGCCCGGCCTTAGTTTCACAAGACCTCCGCTGACAATGGCTATTTTAGCCTGGGTTACCTGGTAGTTGTCCTCCTCCCCGGGGCTTACATAACTCTCTATACGGTTCTTCCATGTTCCGATACGTCCTTCCCAGTCGGCCGACAATGCAATGGCGATAAAAATCCCCAGCATAACCACAATGATGCCCATCATGCCGAACAGGTATTTCAGGTTAACTCTGCCAATAAACATGAGAATAAATGCCGTGGCAAAGATCAGAACAGCGGTGGACAGATTCGCGGGCAGAACCAGAGGGCAGACCAGCAACAAGGGGGCCATAAGGGGCCTGAAAGCTCCTTTGAAATCTTTGATATTGTCCTGTTTCTTCGAAAGGATCCGGGCGGTATACATCACTATGGCCAGTTTGGCAATATCAGAAGTCTGAAAGGTCAAACTGAGTCCGGGAACGTGCAGCAACCGTTGAAGCCTGATTGCGTGTAACACCATAAATCAGCGTCACCATCAGCAGCGGTATGGCTATAACCAACAGGAGCTGGGAAATACGCGAGAAATATTTATAGGGAATCAGATGGGTAATATAGGTGATCACTATCCCCATGGTCAATATGGTGGCATGCTTTAAAATATAGTAGCTGGTATTGCCACCCTGGAATTGGTAAGCCAGTGAGCCTGTTGAACTGTATACCGCCAACAGTGAAAACACCGACAGCAAAAAGATCACTGCCCAGATCACAGGATCACCTTTGAAGTATTTTTTTAACATACCAGCCATTTAAGTATTGTTAATTTGATAAATCAGATGATTTAATAATTTGAGGACTTGATGAGTGTTAGAACTTTAACTTCAACTCTCCCTTCCTTCATTCATTAATCTCGATCAATTCCTAATTCATACATTCCTAGTCCTATTCATTCATAATTCTCTCACATATTTTTTAAATTGTCTTCCCCTGTCTTCATAGTTTTCAAACAGATCAAAGCTGGCGCAAGCAGGGTGACAATAGAACCGTATCATCTTTTTTCCCAAGTCGGTAAGCTGCCTGTACAGCTTCTTTCATTGAGCCTGTATCCACAATGTCGGGAATAACGCCATCAAATGCCTTATGCAGTTTGGAATTATCTACACCCAGGCAAACCAGGGCTTTAACTTTATGTTTCACCAGGTCCATCAGTTCGGAATAATCATTTCCTTTATCGGTTCCGCCGGCAATCCAAATTACCGGGGAAGTCATGCTTTCCAGGGCATACCACGTGGAATTTACATTGGTGGCTTTTGAGTCGTTAATGAATTCAATACCATGTACTTTAATAAACCTTTCAAGCCGGTGTTCAACACCGGTGAAATCCATCAGACTTTCACGGATGATGGGTTTCCTGATCTTCAGTACACTGCCGGCAATACCTGCCGCCATGGAGTTGTAGGTATTGTGTTTCCCTTTCAGCGCAAGTTCGGCAAGCGACATTTCAAACAAATCGTCATCCACTTCGATCTTCATGTTGTCGCCTTCGATGTAGGCTCCCTGCTGTTTCGTTTCTTTCAGGGTAAATCCCAGCTGTTTGGCTTTTGTAACAATTCTTTCCAGCTCCCGAATGGTAATTTCATCATCGGAGCAATACACAAAAAAATCATCTTCTCCCAGGTTCTGACTGATCCTGAATTTCGAATTCACATAGTTTTGGAGGTCATAGTCATACCTGTCGAGATGATCGGGGGTAATATTCAACAGAATGGCGATATCTGCTTTAAATTCAAACATGCCGTCGAGCTGGAAGCTGCTCAGTTCGATCACATAATACTCGTAATTTTCAGTGGCAACCTGCATGGCAAAACTTTTACCCACATTGCCTGCCAGACCGGCATTCAAGCCTGCCTTACGCAGCATATGATGGATCAGCGTTGTGGTGGTGGTTTTTCCATTGCTTCCGGTGATGCAGATCTTTTTTGCCTGGGTATATCGTCCGGCAAATTCAATTTCGGAAATGATCCGGATTCCCTTTTTCCGTATGGCCATGTACAATATCCGATTTTTCGGATATTCCCGGGCTTTTAATTACTTCATCGGCATTCAGGATATGCCTTTCGGTATGTTTACCTTCTTCCCATTCGATTTCGTAATTGATAAAGAATTCTTTGTAGGTGTCTTTGATTTTACCTGAATCGGAGACAAATACATCAAAACCCTGTTTCTTTGCCAGAACAGCTGCTCCGGTTCCGCTTTCACCTGCACCAAGCACTACAATACGTCGATCCATATTTATCGGATTTTAAGGGTAACAATTGTTATAATGGCCAAAAGAATTCCAATGATCCAGAACCGGGTTACAATCTTGGGTTCGGGATAACTGAGTTTCTGAAAATGATGATGCAAAGGTGACATGCGAAAAATTCTTCTGCCTTCACCAAACCGCATCCGTGTATATTTGAACCAGCTTACCTGGAGGACCACGGAAAGACTTTCTGCAACAAACACACCGCAAAGAATGGGGATAAGCAGTTCTTTCCGGATCAGAATGGCAAAAACTGCAATAATTCCGCCAATGGAAAGGCTTCCGGTGTCGCCCATAAAAACCTGCGCCGGGTAAGAATTGTACCATAAGAAACCAACCAGGGCACCGATAAAGGCAGCGATATAAACAACCAGTTCACCGGTGCTGGGCAAAAACATGATGTTGAGATAATCAGAAATGACGGCATTGCCCGAAACATAGGCCAACAGACCGAGGGTGGCACCGATGATCGCTGAAGTACCTGCCGCAAGCCCATCAAGTCCGTCGGTAAGATTCGTTCCGTTGGATACAAAAGTGATGATAAAGATGACCGCCAGGATGACAACCACCCAGGCCCATTGCTTTGCCTTATCACCCAGGAACCATACCAGCATGGCATAATCAAATTCATTGTTCTTAAAAAAGGGAACGTTGACTTTCGTTGATTTTACTTCACGGGTGACATAACTAATAACCGCCTTTTCATTCTTATCACCCTTTTCAACCCGGGTAATGGGAACGCCTTGCCGGTCCAGTACCTTTTCCCTGGCCACGATGTCATCGTTAAAGTGCAGGGTTAATCCAACTACAATTCCGGCAATCACCTGGGCAAAGACCTTAAATTTTCCGCGCAGGCCTTCTTTGTTTTTCTTGAATACTTTTATATAGTCATCTATAAAGCCTACCGTTCCCAGCCAAATGGTGATGAACAGCATGAGCTGAACATATACATTCCTGAGGTCGGCAAAGAGCAGCACGGGGATAAGGATGGATGCAAGAATGATCAGTCCGCCCATGGTGGGAGTACCCTTTTTCTGCATCTGGCCCTCGAGGCCCAGGTCCCGGATGCTTTCACCAATCTGGGCTTTCTGCAGTATGCGGATTATTTTTTTCCCATACAGGGTGGAAATAACCAGCGAGGTGAGGATGGCCATGGCAGACCGGAAGGATATATAGCTGAACAATCCTGCGCCGGGGAAATCAAACTTTTCCAAATATCCAAACAAGTAGTAAAGCATAGTCAGTAATTTAGGGTTGATCAGGTTTCAACTCGAATAAAGAAGCGACTACCTCGAGATCACTGAAATGATGTTTGATCCCTTTTATCTCCTGGTAGGTCTCATGACCTTTCCCGGCTATAAGAATAATGTCCCCTTTCCGCGCAAGCATGCAGGCTGTTTTTATGGCTTCACGCCGGTCGGGCTGAACAATGGTCTTGTCCAGTAACTGACCTTCCAATCCTGCTTTCATGTCGTTGATAATGTCCAAAGGATCTTCATTGCGGGGATTATCAGCGGTGAGGATGAGCTTATCACTCATGCCGGCTGCAACTTTCGCCATGGCGGGTCGTTTTGTCCTGTCCCGGTTTCCGCCGGCCCCGATAACTGTAATAACCTGTTCATCACCCTTCCGGATCTGGCCAATGGTTTTAAGCACGTTCAGGATGGCGTCGGGTGTATGGGCATAGTCAATCACCGCAGTGACTCCCTGTTCTGACCGAAGGTACTGGAACCGGCCCTCCACCGTTTCCAAAGAGCTGATGGTCCTGAGTATCTCTTCTTTGTTCCGGCCAAGCAGTCTTGCACAGGCATATACCGCCAGCAGGTTACTGGCGTTGAATTCCCCAATGAATCTTGTCCATAGTTCCGTTTGGTCGAAATTCAACAGCATCCCGTTGAAGTGGCTTTCTAAGATCCTGCCTTTGAAATCGGCCATGGAACGAATGCCAAAGTAGCTGACGGCCGATCGGGTATTCTGCACCATGACACGACCATTCCGGTCGTCGGCATTGATCAGGGAAAAGCTGCCTGCCGGCATATTGTCAAAGAACAGTTTCTTGGCCCTGAGATATTCTTCAAATGTCTTGTGATAATCAAGATGGTCATGGGTGATATTGGAAAAAATTGCCCCGGCAAAAGTGAGGCCTGCTACCCGTTCCTGTACCAGCGCATGGGAGCTGACCTCCATGAACACATATTCACACCCGGCATCAGCCATATCCTTCATGATGCGGTTGAGCTGAACCGGATCGGGTGTCGTATGGGTAGCCTCCAGGATTTCATTGCCGATGTAATTGCGGATGGTGGTGAAACAACCTGATTTATAGCCCAGACCGGTGAATAACCGGTGTAAAAGGGTCACGGTGGTTGTTTTTCCATTTGTGCCGGTTATTCCTACCAGCTTGAATTTTCGGGAAGGATGATCATAGAATGCCGAGGCAAGTTTTGCCAGGGCATTGGCAGAATTTTTTACGCGGATAAAGGCAACTCCCGCAGGAACAGGATGCGGCCAGTTTTCACATACCACCGCTGTTGCTCCCGATGCAACAGCAAGGTCAATAAAGTCGTGACCGTCTGTTTGTGTCCCTTTTACTGCAATAAACAGGTTATCCGGCAGCACCCGCCGTGAGTCAAAGGTTATCCCCGACAGGTACTGATTGATGTTGCCGGCTACCTGCAACACGTCAATGCTTTTTAATATGTCGGCCAGCCATACTTTCATATCCTATATCCTGCTCATTTCTAAAGTGATCAAATCGCCTCTGCGAATCCTGGATCCGGGAGCGACCGATTGTTGCCGCACGCTGCCGCGCCCCAGGAGCCTGACACGCAGTCCGGCATTCTCGAGCAGGTAGATGGCATCTTTGGCACCCATCGAAACAACATTGGGCACCAGGCCATGAACAATGCTCCGGTTACTGAATGCCACCGCGTCTTCCTTTTTTTCAGTACTGACCCATTCTGTGCGTATGTGACTGTTCTCCACAGGAACATCAAGTTCCTTCAATACCTGCCTGAGTTCATTGCGGTTCCCGGTCTTTGAATACGGAAGATCCAGAGGAATATCCTTGTTCCTGGCTACCACCGGATGCATATCCACCGAGGTGGCAAATACCTTGCGGGCAATTTCCAGAAAAACCGGACCCGCTACCATATTGCCGTAATACACGTTTTTTGACGGGGAATTGACTACCACGATGCAGGAATACTGAGGAGCATCAGCGGGGAAGTATCCCACAAACGAAGCCTGGTAACTGACTTCCGAGCTCGATTTATACCCGTATTTCTTGTTGTATATCTGGTTGGTTCCGGTTTTACCGGCAATTTTTATCAGGGGATTATCCAGATTTCTGGCTGTTCCGGATTCAACGACACCTTCCAGCATTTTTTTTACTTTCCGGAGTGTCGAGCGTGAACATACCGATGACTGAAGCACTTCCGTGTTGTATCGCCTGACCAGCTTGCCGTGATAGCGTATTTCTTTCACAAAGCGGGGCTTTACCATCTTTCCGTTATTGGCAATGGCGTTATAAAAGGTCAGTGTCTGCAACGGGGTAATCCTTACTTCATAACCATGGGCCATCATGGCCATCGAAATGCCCGACCAGTATTTATCACCGGGATACCTGATCTCGGGCTTTCCTTCACCTTTAATATCGATGCCAAGTTTTTCATTCAGCCGCATGCCATAAAGCCGGTCGATAAAATCGCCCGGCTTCTCTTTATAAGCGCCTGTAATGATTTTAGCCATTCCCACATTCGAGGAGTATTCGAACACCTGTTCAACCGTAATTTTGCCATATCCGCCATGTTCAAAATGTTCGTCCCTGATCGTTTTGTCGTAATACCTGAAGGTTCCGTTTCCTGTATCAATGGTATCCTCCAGTTCCACCACACCATCTTCAAGGGCTGCAATCAGGACAGGCAGTTTGAAGGTGGAGCCCGGTTCGGTGCTTTCTCCTATGGCATAATTCTGCACTTCGCGGTAGTATCCGTTTTCATCCCTGCCCAGGTTCACCATGGCTTTTACTTCACCTGTTTTCACTTCCATCAGGACCGCTGTTCCGTACTGGGCTCCCTGTGAAATCAGTTGCTGCATAAGCGCTTTTTGGGCGACGTCCTGCAGGTTGACATCGATGGTGGTGATGATATCACGACCGTCCCTGGGTTCAATTTCGTTCCGGTCGTTCATGGGCATCCAGGCATCTCCTGTAAGGCGTTGCATCAGGCGGACACCTTGAATCCCCGCAAGCTGATCGTTGTAGGCGCCTTCAATACCTACCACGTTGCCATCAACATCTTTGGAAGTATAGCCGATGAGCCGTCCTGCCAGATTCTGAT
This sequence comes from uncultured Bacteroidales bacterium, assembly GCA_963800645.1. Lineage (GTDB taxonomy): Bacteria > Bacteroidota > Bacteroidia > Bacteroidales > UBA10428 > UBA5072. The sequence goes on from CAWDBX010000006.1 coordinate 479,805, forward strand.
GTGGTCTCACCCTGCGGTTCTCCTGCATATAGATCAGACCTCCCTTATATCGGCCCAGCCGGAAAATGGGAAATTCCTGCAGCTTTTTCAGCTGGATATAATTGACACCGCTTTTTACCAGGTGATAGCGTTTCCCTTTTTGGCGCGCTGCGATTAAACTTTGTTTGTAGGCTTCCTTTGATCGGTCGCCAAACAATCTCGAAAGGCATAAGGCAAGGGAATCAATGCCTTTGTTAAACACCCTGTCGGTCAGATTCTCACATTTGGCATCAAAATGCACTTCATAATAGGGTACCGAGCTGGCCAGCAACCTGCCGTCGGAGGCATAGATACTTCCACGGTTGGCAGGAATGTTCATGGTTTTGAGGGCAAAGGTGTTGGCTTTGTCTGTCCATTCCTTTTTTTCAAATACCTGTAAATAGATTATTCTGCCAACGATCAGCAGGCCAAACAGGAGAAAAGCGATATAGACGATCGCCACCCGGAACAATATGTCCTTTTTGACCGACATGGATCCCATTATCTTTTAAGTTTCTTTGGCGGTTCCAGCGATTCTTTCAGGCCAAGACCCTTGGATTCCACCATCGCGGCTACCTCCGATGGCCTGCTGATATTCATCAGTTCCGAGGTGATGGTGATCTGCTCCGCACGCAGATTGCCCACCTCGATCTTCAGATCGTTTATCTGCCGCACCATCCGTTCAGCATGAAACCGGTTGCCAATGTAAACCACGCCCAGAAAGGTCAGGAATAAAACATAAGGCAGTTGCCGGATCATATTTTCCCGGACCAGGAAAGTACCGTCAATCAACTCCTTCACACGTACTTTCCGCTGCAGCTTTTCCTCCGTTACCGGCTGGCTTTCCGATCCTTCCTGAGGACGGCCCTGCCGTCCTTCCCTGACGGCAGACGGATCTACCTTACCGGCAGATGGATCTTCCTTCTGGTGAGGCAGGTCTGTAAAATCTATATGTCGGTCGTTCGGATCCATTTGCATTATTTCTTTTCGGCAATTCTTAAGCCGGGCACTTCGGGCCCTTGGATTATCAAGAACTTCTTTCTCTGAGGCCATCAGGGGTTTCCTGGTCACCAACCTGTAGGGTTCGTGACTGTGGCCGAATAGGTCTTTTGCAGGCTGTTCGGAGCTGTTACCCCATCGCATCACGTTTTTTACCAGCCTGTCTTCGAGTGAGTGATAACTTATGATGACCAGCCGACCGCCCGTTTTAAGCAAGTCGGTTGCGCCTGAAAGCATGTCATTCAGACTATCAAGTTCACGGTTTACCTCAATCCGGATGGCCTGGAAGACTTTCGACAGGAACTGATTCTCTGCCTGACGGGGGATCAGGGAATCGATGCAACGGACCAGCTGGGTCGTGGATACAATCCGCTGACCTGATCGGTATTGTTCAATGGCGGAGGCCAGCTTCCGGGCCTGGGGCAATTCGCCGTATTCCCTGAAAATGGCGGATAACCGGTTGACTTCGTAATCGTTGATCACCATTTCGGCTGTCAGGCCTCCTTGCTGGTTCATGCGCATATCCAGGGCCGCCTCCGAGCGGTAGGTGAAACCTCTTTCGGGGGTATTAAAATGATGTGATGAAACGCCCAGATCTGCTATTAATCCATCTATGCCGGTTACTCCGTAATAATTCAGGTAGTTTTTTAAAAACCTGAAGTTGCCCCGTATGAAAAAGAACTTCTCATTTTCCGGCAGATTTTTGGCAGCATCCTCATCCTGGTCGAATGCGTATAGCCTGCCGCTGACCAGTTTCTTCAGGATCTCTGCTGAATGTCCTCCGCCACCATAGGTCGTATCCACATAAATTCCATCAGGCGAAATATTCAGTCCTTCAACACTTTCTTTTAAAAGTACCGGTATATGGTAGACGCTCATTCACCTGTGCTTTTATTAGGAATTTCACTGCCTTTGCTCAGGTTACCCATGATCTTTTCTGCCAGCTGTGCAATTTGATCTCCCACCGCTTTCAATCTTATCATAAGCTTCCTTCGTCCATATTTCAATTCTCCCCAGTTGACCCGCCATCACCACTTCACGATCGGCACCAATATCATCCAAAAGTCGCTTCGGTATCAGTATCCGGTTGCTTGCATCAAGCATCACTTCCGCTGTGCCTTTGAAAAATCCGCGAAGAAACTGATTGTGTTCCCGGTTGTAGGGGTTGGTATTCTGCCGTAAGATCTGATTTTGTCCTTCCCACTCATTCATGGGATATAGCACCAGACAGGCTTCAAAAATATCCTTCTTCAAAACAAATTTTTCCTGCATAACCGCAGCCATCTGCCTGATAAATGCAGCGGGCAGCAGCAGACGGCCTTTTTCATCAAGCCTGCAGGAATAATCGCCAGTGAAGGTTATCATGTCTGATTTTCCGTTTGGATGGTAAAAGTAATACATTTATTCCCACTTTATACCACATTAACCCATTTTTTCCCACTTTGTTAATAACTTTTTCCGGCAGGTATTTATTGTGCGTTTTTTTCGGTTTGTTTGGCTTCGGACGCTGCGGTAATTTAAACAGAATTTATAATTTTGAAGGAGTGACCTAAAATTTTTCTCATGAATGGCAGTGAAGCATCCGGAAAAGTAAAGCTGGTGAATGTCAGACAGGTTTTTCACGATAAAAACCCGCATTTGGCAGCTCTGCTACCCGGATTTGTATACAGGTATCTTGAAAGGATCGCACATCAGCGCGAAATCAATGAATTTCTGGCCAAACACGGTGACAAATACGGACTTGACTTTGCACGGGCCGCCATACAGGATTTCAATGTTACTGTTACCGTTGCCGGGGAGGAAAACATACCCCGCAACAGCCGTTGCATTTTTGCTTCAAATCATCCACTGGGGGGTTTTGACGGTATTTTAATGATGGAGGTAATGAGCAGATATTTTACTGATTTTAAGTTTCTGTCCAATGATATCCTGATGAACATTATCAATTTGCACCCCTTGTTTATCCCCATCAACAAGCATGGCAAACAGGCGATCGAATCGGCCGGGAAACTTCATGAAGCCTATCTTTCCGACACACAAATCGTCACATTTCCATCGGGGTTGGTGTCCAGGTATATTAACGGACAGGTCATGGATCTCGAATGGAAAAAGAATTTCATTACCAAAGCAATACACTATCAAGCGCGATGTTGTTCCGGTACATTTTACGGGCAGGAATTCTGCTTTTTTCTATCGACTTTACCGGCTCAGGAAAATGCTGGGCATAAAAGCAAACCTGGAAATGTTTTACCTGGTAGATGAAACATTCAAACACCGGAATGACCACCTGACGGTTACGTTTGGCAGACCCATTTCCTATAAGGCTTTCGATCATACAAAAACACCCGTGCAATGGGCAAAATGGGTGAAGGAGCAGGTGTATGCACTGGCGGGAGTGAAAGACGTGCCATTATAAGCCACAACAAACACGGGTATGGCACTGGGATTCATCCTTACACGGTGAACCCGGAACGGATTAAAACAGTATTAAAAAAACAGAAGTTCTGTCAGGTGAAAAGCTTAATGGTTTCATCCTGCATGAGCACCCAAAGGGAATAAATACCCACAACGGTTCCCAGAGGGAAAGCCAGGCAACCGATGGCGGCTATTACCATTACAATTACCCGGGCCCATTTCTGATAGCTCAACAGACCGATGCCCCCAATCAGTCCCAAAAGAGACGTGAGAACAATAATAGCAGGCAACAAGGTTCCGATAAATTTCAGGATCATGGCTGCCTCATCCACATCGGTAACAAAGGATCCTGCAAAAGAAAACACAAAGAAAATCACCATGGCACCAATGATGCCCATGGTACTAAAGCCAATTTGCAACGCTGCCACCAGCGAAACGTGTTTTTTCATGGTTGATTGCTCCATAAGTGTTAATTTTTCTGAAAGTTAAGATTTTTTTTTCAAACTGCTTATGTCTATACATATTGAGGGTTCGTATATTTGTATCCGGAAAGGGATTACTATTCATTACTTTTGTAGCGCATCAGGTTGAACAATATAAGACTATTACTGTTCGGGAATCTGAAGCGGCATGCCGGAAATTAACAATTCAAAGAAAATAAAATGAACAAAACATTCAGAATCACCACTACTATTCTCATCATACTGTTGCTTGTCGTTATGATTTTTTATCCCAAAATAAAGCCTTTGTTCCAGTCATCCTCCCAGGGTGGTCCGGCAGGCGGCGCCCAGATGATGGGAGGTCCCGGAAGTGGGCAGCAGCAGGTTCTTAATGTCAGCGGGTATTTGATTGCTCCGGCACAGATGAATGAAATGATAAAAAGTTCAGGGACCATATTACCGGATGAAGAGGTTGAGCTTTCTTTCGAAACCTCAGGCAAGATCATTGGCATATACTTTACCGAAGGTGGAAGGGTAAATAAGGGGGATCTGCTGGCGAAGATCAACGACAGACCATTGCAGGCCCAGTTGTTAAAGCTTCAGGCCCAGGAAAAGCTGGCCGAGGAAAAGGAATTTCGCCAGAGAAGTCTGCTGGAAAAGGATGCCATCAGCAGGGAAAGCTATGATCAGATCGCTACGGAATTGCAGGCACTCGAGGCGGATATACTGTTAATCCAGGCCCGCATTTCAGAAACTGAACTGAGGGCCCCATTCAGCGGGATCATTGGATTGCGGCTGCTCAGTGAAGGCAGTTATACTTCCCCGGCCACCAAAATTGTCAGGCTTGTTAAGATCAGTCCCCTGAAAATTGAATTTTCCATTCCCGAGAGATATGGCAACGATGTCAAGCCAGGATTCCCGATCGAATTCATTATCGATGGCAATAACAATATCTTTAAGGCATCGGTATATGCTGTTGATCCGAAGGTTGACGTCAATACCCGCACGATAGTGGTGAGGGCATTGTATCCCAACACGAAGGAGGAACTGAAACCCGGCCGTTTTGCCAGCATCACATGCGATTATCACAGATCAACAACACAATAGCTATTCCCACAGAGGCTATTATTCCGGAAATGGATGGGGAGAAGGTTTTTGTTTACCGTTCGGGGAAGGCTTTTCCGGTAAAGGTAACCACTGGCCTGCGGACCGAGGCACTCATACAGATCCAGGAAGGACTTCGTATTCGGGGATACCCTGCTGACCTCTGGCATACTTCAGCTGAGGCAGGACCTTCCGATAGTTCTGGATACACTGGTGAAGAATTAATTCTATCTTTTTGTTACTATGAGCCTATCATCTACAAGTATAAAGCGACCTGTGCTGGCAACAGTATTCTCGCTGGTCATCCTGTTATTTGGAATAATCGGATTGACCTATCTGGGTGTGCGGGAGTTTCCCAGTGTGGATCCTGCCATCATCACCGTGAACACATCTTATCCCGGAGCCAACTCCGATGTCATTGAAACCCAGATCACCGAACCTCTGGAGCAATCCATCAACGGGATACCGGGTATCCGCACCCTCACCAGTGTCAGCCGGCAGGGTGGCAGCAACATTACCGTGGAGTTTGAGCTGAGTGTGGATCTGGAAACAGCAGCCAACGATGTAAGGGATAAAGTATCGCAGGCACAGCGGATGTTACCAAGGGACGTGGATCCTCCAACAGTTTCCAAGGCCGATGCGGATGCCAACCCGATAATCATGCTGGCCATTAAAAGCACCAAACGATCACTCCTGGAATTGTCTGAAATTGCAGAACTGACTTTTAAGGAACAGTTGCAGACCATACCTGGTGTCAGTGCCGTTGGTATTTGGGGCCAGAAACGATATGCCATGCGCTTGTGGCTCGATCCTGCCAAACTTGCCGGATATGGTATGACCCCGCTTGATGTGAGAAATGCCATTGGCCGGGAGAATGTTGAACTCCCCTCCGGCAGTGTGGAAGGAAATACCACCGAACTTACCATCAGGACGCTCGGATTGATGACCACTCCTGCAGAATTCAATAATCTCATTATTAAACAGGCGGGTGACCAGGTAGTAAGGGTGAGCGATGTCGGTCGTGCCGAACTGGGCCCCGAAGACCTCAGGGGGATCATGAAAATGAACGGTGTTCCCATGGTGGCGACTGTCCTCATTCCTCAACCGGGCGCTAACCATATCGATATCGTGGATGAGGTATACAAACGACTTGATTTCATGAAAAAGGACCTGGCCGATGATATTGAAGTGGAGGTAGCCTTTGACAATACCGAATATATCCGCTCCTCCATCCGGGAGGTTGAGGATACCATATTGATCGCCTTCCTGCTCGTCGTTGTCATTATTTACTTCTTTTTACGCAGACTGGCGCACCACCCTGATCCCCATTATCGTGATCCCGGTATCGCTTATCGGTGCATTTTTCATCATGTACATTGCAGGTTTCACCATCAATGTACTTACCCTTCTGGCCATCGTGCTGGCAATCGGACTGGTGGTGGACGATGCCATTGTGATGATGGAAAATATATATGTCAAGATTGAAAATGGCATGGATCCCATGGAAGCCGGCTTAAAGGGATCCAATGAGATATTCTTTGCCATTGTGGCTACTACGATCACACTGGTAGCTGTGTTTTTCCCTATTGTGTTCCTCGAAGGGATGACCGGCAGACTATTTCGTGAGTTCAGCATTGTGCTGGCCGGGGCGGTAGCTATTTCGGCATTCGTGGCCCTTACCCTTACTCCCATGCTTTCTACCAAGATGTTAAAGTCTCACAGCAAACACAGCTGGATTTTCAGGGTTACCGAAGGTTTTTTCATCAGGCTGAATAACGGATATCAAAGTACGCTCGACACCTTTCTGAAAAAAAAGTACTTATGCACGGATCATTCTTGTTGCGGCAACCGGTCTGATCCTTTTACTTTGGACCACCATACCTGCAGAAATGGCACCGCTTGAGGACCGTTCGCAGGTAACCATCAACACCACGATGCCCGAGGGTTCGACATACGAATATACATTGGGCTATATTGAGGATCTGGGAAAAACTGTGGAGAAGACCGTACCCGAGGCTGAAAGTATTACTACCATGGTACGCAGCGGTTCCGGGTTTATACGTACAGTACTGACGGAACCTTCGGAGCGCGAAAGAAGCCAGCAGGAGATCGCCAGTAAACTGTCAGGGGTGGTCAGGACCAAGACCAAGGCCAGGGCCAGTGTGATGCAACAGTCGACTTTTGGTGGACGGCGGGCAGGGCAGCCTATCCAGTATGTGATCCAGGCACAGAATATTGATAAACTGCGCCAGATCCTGCCGGTTTTTATGGCGGAAGTCCAAAGTAATCCCACCTTCCAGATGGCCGACGTAAACCTGAAGTTTACCAAGCCTGAATTACAGATTAACATAAACCGCGACAAAGCCAACCTTCTGGGTGTATCCACGCAGAATATCGGTCAAACACTGCAGTTGGCACTCAGTGGTCAGCGGTTCGGATACTTTTTCATGAACGGTAAACAATACCAGATCCTTGGAGAACTGGCACGCGAAGACCGAAATACGCCCATGAACCTGAAGTCGCTTTATGTCAGAAATAACGGCGGCGAGATGATACAGTTCGACAACCTGGTTACCCTCAACGAAAGTACCGCTCCGCCCCAGCTATACCGTTACAACCGGTTCGTGGCAGCTACGGTGTCTTCAGGTCTTGCAGAAGGAGTAGCGATCAGCGAGGGACTGGATGAAATGGACAAGATCGCTGACAAGGTGCTGGATGAATCATTCAGGACGGCACTGGCAGGCGATTCGAAGGACTTTAAGGAAAGTTCCTCAAGCCTGATGTTCGCCTTCTCACTTGCCCTGGTCCTGATTTTCCTGGTCCTGGCCGCCCAGTTTGAGAGCTTTAAAGATCCCATTATTGTGATGATGACAGTTCCTCTGGCGCTTACCGGAGCTTTGATCTTTATGTGGTATTTCGACGTCACCATGAATATTTTCAGTCAGATTGGAATTATCATGCTGATCGGACTTGTATCGAAAAACGGAATTCTGATTGTTGAATTTGCCAACCAGCGTAAAGCTGCCGGAATGTCAAAGTTCGATGCGATCAGGTATGCAGCAGCAGCCCGTTTCAGGCCGATTCTGATGACAAGTCTTGCCACCATATTCGGTATTCTGCCACTGGCGCTGGGTCTTGGCGAAGGCGCACAGAGCCGCGTGGCCATGGGGATTGCTGTTGTCGGGGGAATGACCATCTCGACCTTTTTAACCCTTTACGTGGTGCCGGCAATTTATCTTTTAATATCCACAGAAACAAAAAAAAGCAATGATGATAAATAACAGGGTGATACTCTTTGTTATTGGTGCCTTCAGTATCATACCCCTTCATTCACAGGAACTATACGATCTGAACCGGTGCATCACAACAGGGCTGGAAAGGAACTTCTCCATCCTGATCGCACGCAACCGGGAAGAAATAGCTGCCAACAACCATACCGCAGGGAATGCCGGATTTCTGCCCTACCTCGGTGTCAGTGGCCGTTACGGAGGAACTGTGAACACTACTACACAAAACATGACATCGGGGGAAGAAAATGTCACAAAGGATATTCATAATACTTCGGGAAACGCTGCTGCCACACTGGACTGGACCATTTTCCAGGGTTTCAGTGCACATACGAATTACAGGAAACTAAACGAGCTGAGGCTTATCGGCGAGCTGAATACCCAATTGGCGATAGAAGACCTTATTGCTGACATCTCTGCGGCGTATTATTATTATATGCAGCAGCAGCGGCTTTATCACAATCTGGCCTACGCTGTTTCTCTTTCCAGAGAGCGTGTAAGAATTGATGAGGAGCGTTACCTGCTCGGAGCCTCCTCCAAGCTGCAGTTATTACAGTCATTGGTGTACCTGAATTCTGACAGCTCCAGGTATGCACGGCAGAACGAGGTTTTACGGGCCTCGGAAATAAGGCTCAACGAGCTCATGGCACTCGAAAACCTGGGAGAGGAGCTTGTATTAAAGGATTCAACAATCCTTATTAATGCACAACCTTGTCTACGATTCGCTTCTTCTTGAAACAGAAAAATTCAATACCAGTCTGCTAATTGCCCGAAAGAACCAAACGGTATCTGAGTATGATTATAAGATTATTGCCGCCAGGACTTATCCCTATCTCAATTTTTCTTCGGGCTACAATTTTTCGTGGAATACTTATGATAACAGTTCAATGAAAAGTCAGCAGGCTCAAGGGGCAAACTATGGCCTGTCCCTGGGAATGGATGTCTTTGACGGATTCAATAAACAAAGGGAAAGAGCCAATGCCCGGATTGAGATTGACAACAAGCAATACCAGTACCAACAGGTTGATCAGCAGGTCAGAGCCGATCTGCTTACCATTTATTATGCCTACCAGAACAACTTGTTGTTGCTGAAACTGGAAGAACAGAACCTGTTGACCGCCGAAGAGAATCTTGAAATTGCGCTGGAAAGATATAAGCTGGGCAATTTGTCGGGACTTGAACTTCGGGAGGTTCAGCAAAGTCTGCTCGAGGCGGAGGAGCGCCTGTTGTCGATCCAATACCTTACCAAAATTGCTGAGATCTCTCTTCTCCAGATCTCCGGAAGTATTATGGATTACCTCTCTATGTAAAGATCAACCTGAAAAGCAGGAAAAGCAACCCGGAGAAGAGTATGGTCACCGGCAGGGTGATCAGCCAGGCGATGCCTATAGCGGCCACTGTTTTTTTCTGCAGGTTTTTCAGGCCGCTGCCTGCTACCATGGATCCGGCAATTCCCGATGACAATACGTGCGTGGTGCTCACCGGCAGACCAAGCCAGCTCGAAACGGAAATCGTGCTGGCGGCAATCAGTTCAGCGCTTGCTCCCTGCGCATAGGTCAGGTGGGTTTTACCGATCTTCTCACCGATGGTCACAACAATTCTTTTCCAGCCGACCATGGTACCCAGTCCGAGTGAAATCGCAATGGCCAGAATGACCCACCAGGGCGCATATTCGGTATAACTTTTCATTTCCTTTATCTCTGCCCTGTAGTCTTTTATCCACTTGTTGCTGATGGACGCAATCGGTGTTTCGTCGATATGTTTCAGCAGCGATTCGGATCTTTTTGAAACTACCAGGATATCACGCCGGGCATTGAGGCCTGTTTGTTCGGGGTAACTCAGCAAATGATGAAATTCCTGCCAGGGATTTGTCCAGTGAATCAATTCCGGCGGAAATACTTATATAGGACTCCTTATCCGTGAAATTGTAATTGCGTTGTATCGATCTCCGCCAGCATACTCTGCATGCTGGTGATGGTGTTATGTAAAGGCTCAGGGCTTTTGGTATGGTCAATCGCGAATCGCATGGGTACAATAGCGATCAGGATAATCATGACCAGTCCGACACCCTTCTGTCCGTCGTTGGAGCCATGGGAAAAGCTTACACTGGTGCATGTCAGAATAAGGACCGACCTGATCCAGAGCGGAGGTGCTTTTTTGGCAGGGGGTTCCTTAAAAATAGTTTTGTTCTTGATGACCGCCTGCATGATATACATGAGCAACATGGCCATCAGAAAGCCAAATACCGGAGAAATGAGCAGCGATAAACCGACGTCTTTGACTTTACCCCAGTTCAGGGTAATATCCTGACTGCCGGGTAGCAGCATATAGGCAATACCTACTCCAAAAATCGATCCGAGCAAAGTATGCGAACTTGAGCAGGGAATCCCCAGGTACCAGGTGCCTATGTTCCACAGAATGGCCGTAAAGATCAGCGCCAGGATCATGGAAAGGTTGTGGTATATGTTGGTATCGGTGAGTGCTTCCAGGGGCAGCAGGTTGATTATCCCAATGGCAACGGCTATTCCGCCTACATTTACACCAATAAAATTCCAGATTCCTGACCAGATAACTGCCACACGGGGCTTTAGGGAATGGGTATAAATTACCGTTGCCACGGCGTTGGCCGTGTCGTGAAAACCGTTAATAAATTCAAAAGCCAGGGCTGCAGTGATGCAAAATATCAGGAGGAGGGTGACAGAGGGTTCCAGTCCAAACATACAGTGAATATTTCTGTCGACAAATTTATAATTGTTAATCAATTTTCAATAAAGAAATTGAACTTTTCAGGAAAATGAATGATCATGATTGATCAGACAAACGAATGCACCGGTTCATTTAAGTAATAGCCTGAAGAGCAGGAAAAGAACACCGGAAAAAAGCATGGTAACGGGAATGGTAATTAGCCAGGCAATGCCAATGGCGGTTAATGTTTTGGTCTGCAGATTTTTTACCCCGTTACCTGTAACCATGGTGCCGGCAATGCCTGAGGACAACACATGGGTTGTGCTTACCGGAAGTCCCATAGCACTTGATACGGATATGGTGGTGGCGGCTATTAAATTTGCCGTGGCTCCTTGTGCATAGGTAAGACGGCTTTTGCCGATTTTTTCACCCAGTGTGACCACAATTCTTTTCCATCCTATCATGGTTCCCAACCCCAGCGCAACAGATATCAGGAAGATTACCCACCAGGGTGAATATTCCGTAAAGGCTTTGATTTCATTCATATGCCTGGAGTATTGCTTCTTCCATTCCGTTGATACGGAGTTTACAGGATGCTCCGTAAGCTCACTGAGTAGTATACCGGAATTCTTGGATAAGAGAAGAATATCTTTCCTGGTACTGAGCAGCGAATTTTTGGAAATCTGACTGAAAGAGAATATGCCCTGCAGCCTTTTGTCAATAGAATCGGCACTTAGAGTTATCTCATTAAAACTGGCCGTTTCAGCGGCATTAAGTTCTGCAGGATTTATCCGGGAAAGCATAACCTGCAGCGACGCTGTTTCGGATTTTAGGGTAACGGGATTTTTGGAGATATCCACGGCAAACCTTACCGGCACAATAGCAATAAGAATGATCATCAGCAGGCCAACTCCTTTTTGACCGTCATTGGATCCGTGTGAAAAACTGACGAAGGTGCTGGTGAGAACTAAAATCGATCTGATCCACATTGGCGGAGCTTTTTTGGCCGGCGGTTCCTTAAAAATCGCCTTGTTTTTAACGGAGAACTGCAGGATCAGCATCAGGGTGATGGCAAAGAAAAAGCCTATAACGGGAGAAATCAGCAGTGATAAACCTGCATCCTTGACTTTGGTCCAGTTGAGCAGGATATCATGATTATCCGGGAGCAGCATGTAACCAATGCTTACGCCTGCAATGGAACCTATGAGGGTGTGGGAACTTGAACAGGGAATACCGAGGTACCATGTTCCGACGTTCCATATAATCGCTGTGATGATGAGGGCCATCACAAGTGCCAGATTGTGGTATATATTTACGTCTGTGAGCGCTTCCACCGGCAGGAGGTTAATAATGCCGATGGCAACGGCAATTCCGCCTACATTAACCCCAATGAAATTCCATATGCCGGACCATATCACTGCAGTGACCGGTTTAAGCGAATGTGTGTAAATTACGGTGGCTACTGCATTGGCAGTATCATGGAATCCGTTGATAAACTCAAAAGCTAGGGCGGAGGCTATGCAAAATAACAGGAGAAGCGTGAGCGGGACACTTAAACCAAGCATAAAGGATTAGTTACACATCACAAATTTAAATTTGTTAATTTTATTTTAGTAACTATTCGTATATTTTACGTTAAATAGTTTAATTTTCCAACAACATAAAAGCAATAATCAAGGTATACCTATAAAATATCCTAAATGTACACTGAATTTGAAAAGAAAATCTACGGCAAGTCAAAACTTCGTACCAAAATGCGGGGGGTAAGAAACTTTCTGATTTTGTTGCTGGGTTTGTTTTTTATAACGGTATCATTTACTATTATTCTCGATGTAAACGGGGCCATTGGCGACGGGATGAAAAACATCCGGTATGGTCTGTTTGCTTTAGGCCTGGTGGTGAGCGGAACTGCAGTTATTCTTGCCCTGCTTTTTAAAAGTAAGAAGTAAGAAACGCTATATCTTAAGTTTCGTTACTGCAAAGCAATTTTAACAGGTCGCAGGCTGAATGCACCGAATTAATGGGTTCACACGTAAGGGTAAGTTTATTGTTGCCCTCTTTCATCCGGAAACGTGAAGGTTGTTTCTGTACAAAGCCCAGAATATTACCAAAGGTTTTTGATTTGTAAAAGCCGGAGTCGGGGTTGGATACAAAGTAACCAATCAGTTTTCCGTTCTTCAGAACCAGCTTTTCAAATCCAAGACGGTTGGCGAGCCAACGGAGCCGGACCACCTCCAGTAATTCCTTGCTGGGCGCGGGAACAGGACCGAACCGGTCGATCAGTCCGGATTCAAAACGCTGCAAATCTTCTTCCTGCTGAACCTGGTCAAGTTCCCGGTAAAGGCTCATTCTCTCCGTAATATTGGAGATATAATCATCGGGGAACAATAATTCAAGGTCGGTATCAATCTGGCAATCCTCCACAAATACTGCATGTCCATCCTGTTCGGCCGGTTCTTTCGGTGCAAAAAGGTGCCGGTATTCATTCTCCTTTAGTTCACTGATGGCTTCGTTCAATATCCGGTTATAGGTTTCAAAGCCGATATCCGCAATGAAACCACTTTGCTCTCCTCCCAGCATATTTCCGGCGCCTCTTATATCCAGGTCGTGCAGGGCGATATTAAACCCACTGCCCAGTTCGGATAGTTCCTCGATCGCTTTAAGACGGCGTCTTGCTTCGGGGGTAAGCAGGGTGGGAGGAGGCGAAAGCAGGTAGCAGAATGCCTTCTTGTTGGATCGGCCAACACGCCCGCGCAGCTGATGCAAATCACTCAGGCCAAAATGGTGGGCATTGTTGATGAAAATGGTATTGGCATTGGGTATGTCCAATCCCGATTCAATAATGGCCGTTGCGATCAGAACATCATAGTCTCCTCTCACAAAATCGGTCATGGTTTGCTCCAGTTCATGTCCCTCCATCTGTCCGTGGGCAACACAGGTCTTTACTCCGGGACAGAGCTTGCGGACCAGGCCTTCCACTTCATGAATATTCTGTACCCGGTTATTGATAAAAAATACCTGGCCGCCGCGGGAAACCTCATACATAATACCTTCGCGTACCACATCATCATTAAAGGTATGGAGCTCCGTGATGATCGGATGCCGGTTGGGGGGCGGGGTGTTGATAACCGACAAGTCACGGGCTCCCATCAGTGAAAACTGTAACGTACGCGGTATGGGAGTAGCCGTGAGGGTAAGGGTGTCCACATTGAGCTTGAGGTTTTTCAGTTTTTCTTTGGCAGAAACACCGAATTTCTGTTCTTCGTCGATGACCAGCAATCCCAGGTCCCTGAATTTGATATCTGCACCCAATAAGCGGTGCGTCCCAATAATGATATCAATCCTTCCTTCTGCGAGTCTTTTAATGATGTCGGATTGTTGTGCACCTTTTTTAAAACGGTTGATATATTCCAGGTTGCAGGGGAAATCCTTCAACCGGTCGCGGAAAGTGTGGTAATGCTGCAGCGCAAGGATTGTCGTGGGTACCAGTATGGCCACCTGTTTGCTGTCGGCCACCGCTTTAAATGCAGCCCGCACGGCGACCTCAGTCTTGCCAAAACCCACATCGCCGCATACCAGCCGGTCCATCGGATTCTCCGATTCCATATCCTCCTTAATGGCCCGCGTTGTCTTTACCTGATCGGGAGTGTCCTCATAAATAAAGGAAGCCTCCAGCTCATTTTGCATATAGGTGTCCGCAGCAAAGGCAAAGCCTTTTTGCATTTTTCGCCGGGCATACAGATCGATCAGTTCACGGGCAATATCCTTGATTTTCTTACTGGTATTCTGCTTCAGTTTTTGCCAGGCCCCGGTACCCAATTTATAAAGCCTGGGGGGCTCATTGTCCTTGCCCTTGTATTTTGAAATCCGGTGAAGGGAATGTATACTTACATACAGCACATCATTGTCCTGGTAAACCAGCCGGATGGATTCCTGCAACTTGCCATTGATGTTGATTTTTTCCAGCCCTCCGAATTTTCCGATGCCATGGTCGATATGTACGATATAATCACCGGGCTGTATTCCTTTAAGCTCTTTCAGCGACAGTGTTCCGCGGTTTGAGAAGTAATTCTGCAGGGTATATTTATGGTATCGCTCAAATATCTGGTGGTCCGTATAGCAGCACAAGTGCAGGTCACGGTCGATAAATCCTTCGTGAAGCGTTTTTAGCAGAGGCTGAAACCTGATGTTGCGGTTGATATCGTGAAATATATCGGTTAACCGCTCGATCTGTTTGTCACTGTCACTTAAAATATAATTCTTATGGCCGGTTTGTGTAAGGTTGAGAAGGTCCTCCGCGAGGAGGTTGAAGTTTTTATTAAACGCAGGCTGAGGGGAGGTATTAAAGATCACAGGATGGCTTCCCGGATAGAAACTTCGTGAGCCAAATTCCACCACACTGAATCCGGGCAATTTACTGATGATATAATGCCCCGTCGTAAGCTGGTTTTCTGTCAGCGGCAGTACTTCATCCCTTTTGGAGGACCGCCGGGAGATCTCATCATATATTTCATTGAGTTTATCCGTGGTGAAACGGATATCGCTGATCCAGATCACAGATGAGGCATCCAGATAGTCTGTCAGCGGTTCACTGACATCTTCCAGCGTAAGTTCCTGTACATTGGGCAGGATGCTGATCCGGTCCAGCAGTTCCCTGGAAAGCTGGTTGTCAATGTCAAAAGTACGGATGGATTCTACCTCGTCACCAAAAAAGTCAATCCGGTACGGATCGGGATTGGCAAAGGAAAAAACATCCACCAGACTGCCCCTGATGGCATATTGTCCGGGCTCATATACGAAATCAACCTGTGTGAAACGGTATTCTTCCATCACCTCCTGCATAAAACCAATGGACAGCTTTTCCCCTTTATTCAGCAGAAGCGTATTCTTTTTAAGCTTCTTATGGGTAATAACCTTTTCTGCCAGCCCTTCGGGATAAGTTACTATGATCAGGAAATTGTTATTTTCAAGGGAATTTCCGGCACCCAGTCTGTTAATAACATTGGTGCGCAGGATCACATTGCCGTTATCTACCTGGTTGTAGTGCACAGATCTCTTAAACGATGACGGGAAAAACAAAACCGGATCGCTTCCGGCAAGATTTACCAGATCATTATAGAAATAAGCGGCGTCTTCCTTCTCCGGAAGAATGATCAGATGTACTCCTGATAATTGCGGAATAACTGTGGCGGCAAGAAGACTTTTGGAAGAGCCGGAAAGTCCGGAACAATGGGTTTTGACGCCACCTTTCCCGGCAAGCAGTTGCAGCAGGTGGTTGCTTGACGGATGATCCCGGTAGAGGTTGATGAGTTCTGTTAAAGCCACAAAAGAAAATTTCAGTGATGAGGCACAAAATTAGGGAATATTGCGATAACAGGGAAAAATTATTAAATTACCGCTTATTCAAAAACGGGAAGCAACCATTCATCTTCAATTCCATCTTGAAATAAAGAACTGAATTTTAACACATATAAAATCCATCGATATGAAACCAAAATATTTCCTGACAATCATTATTGGTGCAGTAATGTTAGGCTCCTGCGAACTCAGCCAGGAGGAATCGGTGACTGTCACCTTTGATTTCTTTGATGACGCAAGTGGCTGGATCGGCGATTTTTCGGATTATCCGGTAGGTGAAGAAGAATTCTATGAATTGAATTACGGCTTTTCCCATTTGCCGTCCCCTCTTGATACGATGAAAGGGGCCTTGAAAATATCCGGCAACAATCATTCCGATGATTTATTTATGTTTATTAAATACCGGGTAATGGGATTAAGGGCAGATGCCAGCTACAAGGTGAATTTCGATATTGAGTTTGCCTCCAATGCGCCTACCAACGCCATGGGCGTTGGCGGTGCTCCCGGTGAGGGAGTGACCCTGAAGGTGGGTGCGGTGACTCGTCAGCCGGCAAAAGTTGCGGGCGATGATGATTTTTATACCATGAACCTCGATAAGGGGAACCAATCCGCTTCAGGTACCGATATGGTTGCCATCGGGCATATTGGGGTGAGCGATACAACAACCGTTTATACCCTGATCAATCGAAACAACAATTCGAATCCTTTTGTGGTTACCGCTGATAATTACGGTGAGTTCTGGGTCATCATAGGCACCGATTCGGGATTTGAAGCCACAACTACGCTGTACTACCGTAAAATAAAATTAGTGATTACCGAGATTTGAGTTCTCGTGAAAGCATTATTTTTGAACTTTAAAAGGTAGATGATGAAAGTTTTCAAATTCGGGGGGGCCTCTGTTAAAGATGCCGCATCAGTTAAAAACATCGCTTCCATCCTGCAGCGTTATTCCGATGACCTGGCGGTGGTGATCTCTGCCATGGGTAAAACCACCAATGCCCTGGAGCGGTTACTGCATGCCTATATGTCGAATGACAGGAAACTGGCTGCTTCCGAGTTGAATGCAATTCGTGAATATCATCTGACCATAGCCCGGGAGCTGATCACGGCGGATGATCATGCCCTGTTCGGCGAACTGGAAAATATCTTTAACGGCATCGAAAAGAGGCTGGATTATGCCCCTTCCGGTTCTTACAACCAGGAATATGATCAGCTGGTATCCCAGGGAGAGATCATTTCCACGATCATTGTCAGCAATTACCTTAATTTCTCGGGAATACCCAACGAATGGATCGATGCACGCCAATTCCTGAAGACCGACGGTGCATTCCGGGAGGGCAGGGTGGACTGGGACATCACGGACAGATTGATCAAAGAACGGTTCAGTTTTATCAACACCCGGCTTTATATTACCCAGGGTTTTATTGGCTCAACAGTGAATAATCTGACCACAACACTCGGCAGGGAAGGATCGGACTATACGGCTGCCATCCTGGCCCATGTGCTGTCAGCCGAATCGGTGACGGTATGGAAAGACGTCCCTGGTGTTCTGAATGCAGATCCCAAGTGGTTTGATGATACGATAAGGCTGGAACGGATTTCCTATGTGGATGCCATTGAACTGGCTTATTACGGCGCGAGTGTTATCCATCCCAAAACCATTCAACCGTTGAAGAATAAGGGAATACGCCTGTTTGTTAAATCATTTTTGCATCCTGCCGATCCGGGTACTGTGATTGGCGAAGATGACTATGATAAGCTTATCCCTTCTTTCATTTTTAAAATGGACCAGGTGCTGATCCATGTGCACCCGGTTGACTTTTCCTTTATTGCAGAGGACAACCTTGAAAAAATATTTCGTTGTTTTGCGGGCTATGGCTTAAAGATCAACCTTATGCAAAACTCGGCCATAAGCTTTGATATCTGTGTGAACAACGACACGAGCAGGGTCCCGTCCGTTTTGGCCGATCTGGAAAAAGATTTCAGGATTGGCTTTACAACGGGACTTGAACTGATCACCATCCGCTATTATGACGAGGAAACCATAAAAAGAGTGTTGGTGAACAAGGACCTGTTGCTCACCCAGCGCACCAAGACTACGATACAAATGGTGGTGAAGGATCGGGGGTAGAAGTTGAATGATGCCAGGGGATCATCCGCCTATACCACCGGCCATTTAAAACCCGACTGCAATGCAATGCGCTCGCCAGTTTGTCCTGATTTTCGGGCGGCTTCAATAATCTCCAGCACATGCAGGGCATGTTCAGCTGTTATGAGTGGTTCCGTCCCTGTTGCCAGCGCTTCGGCAATGACCGATGCACCTTGTTCCCAGACATAGGTGCCGGGATCTGACACAAAGCGTTCAGGACTCTCATGGTCCATGGTGGCCAGATCGACGCCAAAAGGTGCCCAGTCGTATCCAACCAGTCCCATGTTGCCTTTGGTTCCCCATACAGAAATGGTATGCTGATTTTGTCCGGTTCCTTCATGACCATAGGGATCAAAATAATTAAAACCGGATTGAACATGGGATAAAACCCCATTTCCGTGATCCATCATGACCATGGCATTATCCTCTGCCTCCACGGTAATTTCACCTTTGTTGTCGGTCTTGCGGGTAGGGGTCACGATACTGGTCATGGCCGACACAAATTTTGCAGGTCCCAGGAGACCCGTCAGTGAAGCCAGGTTATAAACACCCAGATCGGGAAGGCTGCCGCCGCCTTTTTCATAAAAGAAGGCTGACCAGGTTGGTCCGAGGTGTCCGTAATGGGCATGGGCTGCCGACACTTTTCCAAGTTTACCTTCCTGAATAGATTTCGACATGAAGGCAAACTGGGGGCTATTGACCACCGCCGGTGCTCCCCATATACGAATGCCTTTTTTAATGGCCAGGTCGAGCAGGGCTTTTCCCTCCTGGTAGGTATTGGCCATGGGTTTTTCGCTCCACACATGTTTACCTGCAAGCAAAGCCTGCCTGTTCAGGCGGCCATGCTCCTGCATATCGGTGAGGTTAACCAGCAGATCGAAAGGTGCCCCTGCCAGCAGCTGATCAATGTGGGGATAGCTGTTGGGAATATTGAATTCCAGGGCCCTTTTTTTGGCCCTTTCATAAAGGATATCACAGGTACTAACCAGTTCGGCATAAGGACACTGAGTAAGGTGCGGAAGGTATACTCCCGAAACACTGCCGCATCCTATAATACCGATCTTGATCTTCTTTACCGGTTCTATCGTAAAAGTTTGCCGGCCTGCCAGGGGTGAAAGCACCATGGCGGCTGCGAATGTGCCGGTACCTTTAAGGAAATCCTTGCGGGTGATGGTCTTTCTGTTTTTCATGCTGCTTATTTGGATATGTTCTGCGGAGTCAGCAGCGGATCAGCCGATTGTTTGTAGAATTCCTCCTGCAACTGCAACGTAGTGGCATCATTTTTTACCTGTTTGATTACCCTGGCCAGATCGGCCGCCTCGGCATCCACAATGGCTTTTCCCAGTTCGGTACTTGCTGCATTAGCACCGGTATTGTAATGATTAGGATACTGGGCATACCACCAAATGCCGGTATAGGCATCCAATCCGCTCAGCCTTTTCAGATCTGCGCCGCTTTCTTCCACTACGTCGTTTTTATGAACCAGGTCGGGACGATTGGCCAGCATGGAAGATGTTTCAAATTCCGCACCGTGTCCACCCGGATTTTGCGTTTTTGTAAGTTTTTTTACCGCTTCGGGATAAACCTCGTCACCGGGCAGGTCATAGACATATACGGCATAGGCTTTGCTTTTATGCAGCAAAGACATGCAAAAGTAGTTCAGCCAGTTGTTCCCGCCATGGCCGTTTACCAGCATGATCTTTGTGAATCCGTTACGGGAAAGTTCATCAAGTGTTTCTTCGAGCATTTTCCATATCAGTTCGGGACTGTATGAAATGGTGCCCGGTTGATGCCTGGCCTCATTGATCTGGCCAAAGTAATATTCGGGAAAAACTACTGTATATTCCTGGCGGGCAGCCATTACAGCGGTAGCTCGGATATTGATCAGATCGGTACCCAAGGGGAGGTGATTTCCGTGTTTTTCCAGGATACCCATTGGAATGATACACGTCCTGGAGGCCTGGTCAAGGGCTCGCTTAAAAAGCGGCACGGTAAGCTCTTCATATTTTACCGGAAGTCCGGTGCCGGAATTCTGGGCCATAAGCCCTGTTGCTGCCATCAACAGCCACATCATTGAACACATTTTTTTCATGGTGTCTTATAATTGAATAAAATAGGTTAATCCTGCCTGAAGTGCCTGGCTCCGGGAGGCATTGTAATAGAACTCACTGGCATTTAATGGAAAAAGATTGGTGAGACTGTGACTGTAGGTGGCCCTGATACCAAAGACGCCTATTTTCGTGTACAGTTCGAAGCCAAGACCACCGACAAATCCAAATTCCAATTTGTTTTCCAGTGGTTTGCCATAATAAGGGAGATATTGGGTCGTCAGAGGATTTGTGATCGTTTGATAACCAGGGATGTCAATGGTTTCCGATTCGCTTCTCAGATAGGAACCATAGGGTCCCAGCAAAAATGAAAATCTGAATGTTTTGCTGCCAATGATGAATACAGCCATCACCGGCAGATTAATCACCTTAAGGTTTCTGGTATAAAGGCCGATGGAATCCCGGTTCTCGGTCCATCCCTTACCGGCATAATTCACTTCAATCTGTAATCCGATGTGGGGTTCTGAAATATGACGGAAAACCAATCCGGCCTGCATGTCGGTAAGCAGGTTCTGTTCTACGGACGGGGTGAAAGACACGCGGCAGATGTTGATTCCTGCGTTGATGCCAATATAGGTTGAGGATTTGAAAAGATCCTGGGCGTCAAGTTTCAGTATGGCCAAGAATAAGCATGCGAAGATCAGTATCCGCTTGAGCATGACACCCGGATTAAGTAGAACAAATTAAACAGGTTAGGTCAGGCTGTCTTCCAGGGCTGCCAGTAACTCTTTAGATACTTTCCGCGGATAGGTCTTTTTAATTTCCTTCAGCATTTCCAATGCCTTATACCCATATTCCACAAGACCAGCAGGGTTCTTATCATAATTATAACTTCCTATGCAAAACTCGAGCTTTGCTATGATGTCGTCAAAATCGGAGTGGTTTAGCTTCCGAAACGTCAGGACAGCAAGCTCACAGGAATCGCGGAGTCTTTCGCTTTTTGTATCCATGGACAGGTTTGTTAATTGGTTATGAGGATAAAATTAATCTTTTTTTGCATTTAATCCAGCAGCTTGTTGGAGAGACGCTGGTGAACAAGATTTTTCAAAGATTCATAGGAGTGATTTTCGGGATAAACAGGTTGCAGAAATTCAACGGTAACTTTTTTGAAAAGCCTTGGGAACTTCGAGCCGGAAGGCAAAATATCATAGGATCCTTTGATCGCGACCGGAACTACGGGAACCTGCAATTCCTGGCTAAGGATGGCAAAGGTCTGTTTAAAATCCCCGAGTTGACCATTTAAAGTCCGGGTGCCTTCGGGGAAAATCAGCAGATTTTTTCCCTTTTTTAAAACTTCGGCCAATTTTTGAATGGACAATTTCAGGTCCTTATTTACATCCACCAGAATGATATTGTTCCGGTTGGCCAGAAAGCGCAGAAACCGACCTCGAAAATGTTTCTCCTTGGCATAAACATAAGTGTTTTTCATAAACTTACGCTTAAAGAGCGATGCCACCAGAAAACCATCGAGTATGCTCTGGTGATTAGGAGCGATAATGCAGGCCTGATCAGGCAGGTTTTCGAGCCCCCTCGCCTTAATGCGCATGAATAATTTGAACACAATCTGAAAAATGTTCTTAAGAAGATTATGTGTGAACCAGGAATCGGGAAGATTCAGTTGTACTTTTTCCTTCAGGATCTGTGACCAGCTAATGCCATCGAAATTCAGCCGTGTTTTCTTATGATGAAGATGTTCGGCGAGCTTGGCAACAGAGGCATAATCAGCCAGACTGTTTTCAGGGATGTCCACGCCAAATGCTGTTTCGATAAAGGTTGAAAGGCTTACCCGGCCGAGAGAATCAAGCGCCAGATCAAGCTCAATATGGTCATTGGGATGTACAGTCTGTGAGGTTTCATCTTCCAGAAATTTCTTGATGGCCTGATATTCCCTTGTTTTGGGTTCGTCGGTCACTGTTTGCTTCCTGGAGCCGGCCAGTTCGGGAAGAAGAAAACGTTTTATCTTACCCAGCCTGGTTTTGGGAAGTTCCACCGAAGTGATGTGAAACCGCAATACCTTTTTATGCGGAGATACGGTGCGATTCACCTGATCAATGATGTTCCATCTGAAATGCTCTTCAATGTCGTGGATACCCTCTTCATTAAGCTTCCGGAAATCGGGCAGTACAATGGCCTGCAGGATACCGTCTTTCAGGAATACGCCAACTTCTTTCACAAATGCTGACTGCTTGAGAATGGCCCGCTCCACTTCCTCGGGATTTATATTTTTGCCGTTGGGTAAAACAATGATCTCTTTTTTACGCCCGGTTATGTGCAGGTAACCCTTGTCATCCATATAACCAAGATCCCCTGTGTGAAGCCATCCGTCCTCCAGCACCTGTGCAGTGTCTTCGGGCTTATTATAATAGCCTTGCATGACATTTTTGCCGGCCACTACAATTTCACCTTCAACGAATTTTATCTGAATGCCGGGCAAAAGATGACCGGGTACTCCCGGCAATATTTTACCGGGACGTGTGAAAGTAATCATGGGTGCCGTCTCCGTCATACCATAACCTTCGAGGATCTCGAAGCCTAATGTTTTAAAAAGCCTTACCACATCGTGGTCCACCGGAGCACCTCCGCAAACCAGGTATTTTAAATGTCCGCCGAATTTTCTTTGTACCGAGCCAAATAATATCCGTGAGAATTTCAAGGAATCAATTGCTCCGGCCAGTTTCACGAGTGAACTGGCTACCAGGCTCCGGCCGATCTTCTCCTTCAATCCTTTGTAGATAAGCTGATATAACCTGGGCACTCCGATCATAATGGTAACCCCGTAATTCTTGAGGGTGGCCATCATATCCTCGGCGGCCAAAGATGTGTTCATGACCATGGTTCCGTCAGAATACAACGGGGCAACTATGGTTCCTACCAGGGGCAGAATATGATGAAAGGGCAAAAGAATCATGGTCCGGTCTTCGGGTGTGAAAATTTTCACATCCTGGCAAACGGCAACAAGATTGGTGAGCAAGTTCTCAAAGGAAAGCATAACACCCTTGGGACTTCCGGTAGTGCCTGATGTGTAAAGCACCAATGCCGTACGCTCATGGTCCTCGATAGAAAAATCACCGGATTCCCGTGCAGGTTGATCTGCAGGAAGGTTATCAAATACCAGAATGTCGGGATTCCCGCCGGCATCCTGCAGTGCACGCCGGATGAATTCATGCTTTTCTGCTGAACAGAATACTACCCGCGGTTTACTGTCCTGAAGAATATAGGCCACATCCTCCTGGGAGGACATGACATCGATGGGGATGGCAGTAGCGCTGTTTTTCCATATGGCGTAAAGTGCCATTATCCATTCCGGGCGGTTTTCCGAGAAAATTACAATTCTTTGATTCCTGACTTCGCCCAGTAAATTGGCATAATGGTCAATTTGTGCCAGAAGCCGGCTATAAGTAAGGTGGATATCTTTTCCAACAAGCGCAGCTTTTTCACTTTTCCCGATTAATTTTATCATCTGATGGTTTTAAACTGCGCAAAGGTACGATAAATTGTCAAGAATGCCAATATCACCTGTTTAACCCTGCTTCACACAGAGTGCATCATTCAGCGCAATAATGGCCTTTTTGTAATCTTCGCGACTAATGACAAACTGCATGTTGACCTGTTTCAGAGATTGTGAAATGGCATCAACATTTATATTATTGACAGCCAGCGCTGTTGTAGCTTTGGCAATGATTCCCGGCTGGGCTATATTGGTGCCCAACGTACAGACCAGCGCAACGGGTTTTACAGTCACTTCATAGTACCTGCCTCTGAGTTCATTCAACAGGTCTTCCGAAACGTCTTCCTCCCAGATGACCTGTGTGATACTGTTGGCATTGGTGGCTTTCAGGATATAACTGACGTTGTATTGTTCAAAGGTCTGCATAATGGCCCGGTCATAACCTACCTGGCCTACCATCAACGGATCGTGAATCTCAATGGCTACCACCTGATCGGTACCTGAAATAATTTCCACCTTCGATTTTTCGCCGACGTAATCATTGGATATGAGGGTTCCCGGATGATCGGGTTCAAATGTACTTTTAATCCGGATATTGATCTTGGCCATTTCAAGGGGTTTGGATGCCTTTGGATGAATAGCTTCCATGCCGATGTCCGCAAGCTGATCGGCCACATTGAAATTGGTATAGCCCACGGGAATGGATTTATCAACCCCCACAATGTTGGGATCTGCCGAGGAAAGGTGGAACTCTTTATGGATCACCGCCTCATCCGCCCGTATTTCCACGGCTACCTTGCTGAAGGTCACTTCGCTGTAACCTCTGTCGAACTCGCGCATAATCCCTTCAGTACCCTTGGTGTATCCGGTAACAATAGGAATGGTGTTTGAGAAATCAAGGTTCTTAAAAGCCTTGTGGATCCGTTCATCAATGGTCAGGTATTCCGAATCGTTAAAGCCGCACAGGTCCACGAAGGTGGCTTTTATACAATTGTTTTCCAGAATGTTAACAGAATTAAAGGCGGCATGAGCCTCTCCGATGGAGGATAATATCTCGCGGGCTGCCAGCAATATGTTCTGGTGGTTTACATATCCGGTAGCCAGCACATCGGCCAGGCTGTTTAAATAATTCTTTGCCTGCAGGATCCGGGCGGTAATAAATTCGTCTGCTTTTTTCTGGTCGAGACCGATGGATTCAAAGGTCCTGTTGATGGCAATAAGCTTGTCCAGCAACTGCATTAATGCCTGGTTATAATCTTCGCGGTTGACAAATTTCAGGTATATCCCCGGTTCTTTGGTTTTTTTATGTTCAAGCAACCAGTTGGTAACATTGTTATAAGCCGATACCACAAAAACACGGTTGTAATAATTGCAACCCTCACAGGGTTTCATAATGATGTTGTTCATGACATCCTGAAACATCGACATGGATGTGCCGCCAATCTTTTCTACGGTAAGCATGGAATTTGAATAATAATTTAGTTGTTGTGTATAATTTTGCGCAATGGCAAAAATAATAAAATTTTGGTGATTGGAAATTACTCCTGCTAGTGCTGCCCCTGTTTTCCCATTTCAACCCTGAATAGTGGTTTATGCCCGAATAATTCCCCTTCGGAATTATAATAATTATAACCCAGTACCATGGAAGTGACCTTTTTGATCATGCTGTTATTGTCGGGATCCAGAAACCATACCTCTGTGAACTGTATCATGCCAATACTGTCACGGCTGAATCCGGAGGAGGCCTCCAGGTCATGCACCTGCCGGGTGGTCAGCTTCTCATTGGTCTCATGGTTGAAGGCTTTGATTCTTTCTGAATATACCATATCAAACAGGCTGTCGATCAGCACGGCATAGTTTATGCCTGAAAGGCAATATGCGGCCCAGGCATCATCGGGATTTGGATTTCGGATCACCACATCAACCACAATCGTATCTGCTGCAACGAGCCCGAACCGGGAACCGGAATCGACATGAACTGCCGGGGATGTTCGGTCATCAGTCCTGTTGCAGGCCATACATAATACCAAAACAATGGCGATATTAATTTTGTTTTTCATGGATATGAAGTTTCATTAAATTTGCCAATTCTGAAAAAATCAAAAAGTTATCTTTGTCTCACCATACAAAATTAAAGATAAATGAAAAAACTACGGATTCCCGTGTACCTGTTCCTTTTTTTATTGCCCTTGTCCTGTCGTCTTTACCAGTATTCCACCGATATTACCGAGAACGATCTCTACAATCATATGCAAAATCTTTCTGCTGATGCATTACAGGGCAGATACCCCGGAACTGACGGAGACATTGATGCAGGGAGATATCTGGAAGAGCAGTTTACAAAACTTGGATTATCTGTCCGGAAACAGGAGTTTTCCTTTGTTCAGTCCAACATCAAAGGACCTGATAATTATTTGGCCATTAATGGACAGGAAATCCCTGATACCTCCTTTACGCCCTTTTCTTTTTCAAAAGACACGGTAATTTCTGCCCCTGTGCTTTTTGCTGGATATGGAATAACCGTGGAAACAGATTCTTTTAAATGGAATGATTACGCAGGGCTGGAAGTAAAGGACAAATGGGTATTGGTATTAAGGGGCACCCCGGATATACCGGAAGGACAGGAATACCTGGGTATGGGTTCCGATGATCGCGATAAAGCCATGCTGGCAAGGGATAACGGCGCTGCCGGATTAATACTTGTATCCGGCAACAGGTTTGATCCTGAGGACAAATTGGTTAGCGTATCTGCCAGGCAGGCGTCCGTGGGTATTCCTGCTGTACACCTTACCCGGGGAGCCGCCGATATGCTGCTCTCAGAGAATACTTCGGTCCGGGACCTGGAATCCGGGATAGCAGAAAAAAAACAATCCATGAGTTTTGCCATTCCTGGAACAACTAAAATTCAGACCGATCTGGAGAGTGTGATGGGAAGTACCAGCAATTGGATTGCGATGATCGAAGGTACGGATCCTGTTTTGAAGGATGAATATATCGTGGTCGGAGCACATTATGACCATTTGGGTACAGGTGGTACGGGCAGTTCCTCAAGAAGGCCCGATACCGTTGCTGTTCATAACGGTGCGGATGATAATGCTTCGGGAGTATCGGCCATGCTGGAAATTGCCGGAAAATTGAAAAAAGAACAGGGATTGCTGAGAAGATCTGTCGTGTTTGTGGCCTTTGGTGCAGAAGAAATGGGACTGCTGGGATCGAAGTATTTCGTAAATCATTCTCCGGTTGCCCTGACGCAACTGAATGCCATGATCAATCTCGATATGGTGGGCAGGCTGGATACGCTCAAGGGGATTCAGATCGGGGGCACGGGCACCTCGTTGGAGGCTGATTCACTGATCAGGCTGAGCAACAATCCGGTACCGTTCAGGCTAAGTCTGAGTCCTGAAGGCAGCGGTCCTTCAGATCATTCATCTTTCTATGGGAAAAACATCCCCGTTTTCTTCATCACTACCGGGGCACATACCGACTACCACACCCCGGATGATGATATCGACCGGATCAACTTTCAGGGCCTGGAGGCAGTTACGGAATTTGCTTACCGCCTGGTTCTGGGCATTGACAAGGAACCTGGCAAGCTGACCTTTCGGGAGGCGGGCCCCAGGGAAACCCCCACTGCCAATTACCGGTTTAAGGTAACACTCGGGTTTATGCCTGACTTCAGTGCCGGGGATATCGAAGGGGTAAGGGTTGATTTTGTTACCAAAGGAAAAGCGGCGGAAAGAGGGGGCATTAAAAACGGAGACATCATTACAGCTATTGATGGACTGGCGGTGAAAAACATATATGATTATATGTATCGCCTGTCAAAGCTGTCAAAAAATCAGATTATTAGTGTGGAATTATTGAGAAACGGGCAGAAGGAAGTGCTCATCATTCAACTTTAAATATATGGCAAACAATAAGAAACTCCAGTGGATATTGCTCTGGGCAGTTGCGCTGTTGATCACATTCGGCGCTCTGGTATATCAGAACCTGACCGGGCCGACCAAACCTAAACGAATTGAATTCAGGATTTCCGATGACCAGACGTTTTCGTTGAAACTGCCTCGAAGTCATGGCGGGGAAACCGATTGCAGGGTTGAACTTGCCATTGCCGATACGGTGATTTCCGGAGAGCTCTTCTACCGGCGTTTTCCTACTGGTGAAGGATGGCAGCAGACTGCACTGGTGCGTGACGGGGAAAAACTTGTTGCGCTGTTGCCCCACCAGCCTCCCGCCGGTAAACTGGAATATTATTTATTGCTCAGACACGCGGGTCAGGTGTTCAGAGTTCCATACGGAGAGCAGGTGGTAATCCGATTTCGGGGGGATGTTCCTGCCGGCGTCATTATACCGCACGCCTTCCTGATGTTTGTATCCATGTTGTTGTCCAATCTCACTTTATTGCTGGCCTTGTTCAATTTCAGGCGTTACCGTCTCTATGGCTGGATTACAACGATTGTCTTGTTCGTAGGAGGATTGATCCTGGGTCCTCTGGTACAGAAGTATGCCTTTGGCCAGTACTGGACCGGATTTCCGTTTGGATTTGATCTGACCGACAATAAAACCCTGATCGCTTTTCTGTTCTGGCTCATAGCCATCCTGGGTAACTTGAAAAAGGACCGCCGATACCTGACCATCCTGGCCTCGCTGGTAATGCTGGTGATTTTTTCAATACCCCATAGTGCAAGGGGTTCCGAACTTGATCCTGCTACCGGGAAGATCAAAACCGGCATGGTACAGATCAAACCGACCCGGCTGCCATGACCAAAGGCAGAATGGTAATAGGTGTTTCCAAGCTGTCAGCCAACTATGCGGTTTGGTTGAATAAACTGCACAATGGTTTGGAAATTATTGATTTCTATTCATTGGACCTTGCAGAAGTGGCGGCTGTATTTCCTTCGATTTCGGGATTGCTGCTGACCGGCGGCGGGGATATTGATCCTGGCCTTTATGGCAGAAAGGAAGATATTGCCTATTGTAAAGGAATGGATCCCAGGCGGGACAAACTTGAAATCAGTCTCATTGAGCTGTCCTTTACCTTCAATATTCCCATGCTCGGGATCTGCCGCGGACAGCAGATCTTAAATGTTGTAAAGAAAGGTACGCTGTATGCAGACATTCCCGCATTTGTGGACAGTGCCATCGTGCATCAGGGCGAGGAAGATGTATACCATACAGTTACGGTGGATCAGCAATCATTATTGTTCCGGCTGACCCAAGCATCAACAGGGACGGTGAATAGTTCCCACCATCAGGCAATTCATGAAATCGGTGAAGGATTTGTTGCGTCGGCGTTCAGTTCCGACGGTCTGGTAGAGGCCATTGAAACAAAAACGTCCAATGGTTTTTCCTTTTGTGTTGCTGTCCAATGGCACCCGGAACGTATGGATTTTGACAATCCGTTGTCGGGTTTGCTGGGGCGCGGTTTTATTGATGAGGTCCGGATGAAGGGATAGAGAAATAAAATGTACTTCCTTTTCCCACGGCGCTGTTCACCCAAATCTCACCGGCGTGTTTACCGATAAATTCTTTGCATAACTTAAGTCCTAAACCTGTGCCATTTTCCGACGCGGTTCCTTTTTTTGAAAAATAGCTTTCAATTTTAAAAAGGTTATTTTGTTCTTCCTGGGTCATTCCGATGCCGTTATCGCAAACTTCAACAGTGATCTGGCCGTTTCGAACCGTAGCGTTAATCGTAATGGTTCCTCCGGGATGTGAGTATTTGATGGCATTGGATATCAGGTTGCGAAAGACCGTTTTAAGCATTTCCTCATCAGCTTTGATCTTCAGCGATTTATCAATGGTACAGCGAAGGTTGAGCTCCTTCTGTTCCCATTGCGTCTTCAGGTTCTTTATTTCCTCCTGTATCAGGTGGATCAGTAAAAGTTCAACGGGTTTAAACGGGATGCCCTTGAGTTGCATGAGTGCCCAGTCCAGGAGATTCTGAAGAAGATTATAGGTAGTGACGGATGTTTCATAAATGATTTTTCCCTTTCGCAGGGCGGACTGCTTATTATCCTGATCAATATTGTCCTGAATCATGTCGGCCATATTGATGATCAGATGGAAAGCATTGCGCAAATCATGGGCGATAATGGCAAAGAATTTGTCTTTGGTCAGATTCAATTCCTTGAGCTTTTTTTCAATATCCAGGAGTGCGTTTTCTTTTAGCTTTCTTTCGGTGATATTGGTAAAGATAATCGCCCAGCCGGTGAGCCTTTTGCGCTCCGTTTTCACGGCAACCACGCGCATATGGAAGTACCTGACATTTCCATGATGAGAAATGTCGATATCCGATTCAAATCCGTCAGTCAGGGAGATCAGGCTTGGTAAACTACCCACCATTCCGTCAATGGGTTTACCTTTCATGGCGGATGACAATTCAGGAAGGATCCCGACTGCCGAGGGATTAAAGCCAACCAGACATCGGTCTTCGTCAATGATGACAACACCGTCGGTCATGCTGTTAAAGACATTTTCGAGGGCAAGGGGTACATATTCCAGCAGGTGATAGCGGAATATGCCCAGGGCTGTAAGAATGCCCGCCACCGAAAATGAAAAGGGACTGAGGTCAATATTATAAGGGCTGCCACCAATAAGGTATAATACATAAAATCCCCAGGGTATATCCAGTGCAAGGACCATGATCAGGGCCCTGATCCGGTTACGTCCCTTTGAGTTCCGGAACATCCGGATGTATAAAATACTGCTCAATAAAAGCATCAGGTTGACAAATACCTGATGTGCCCAGTACCATGGTCCCTTCACGAAGTCAGCGAGGGGGAAGGGCGCGTTCATATTCAGTTTCATTTCAAGGTAAAAAAGATTACCATAATTGGTGAACTGCAGGAACAGGGTGGTAAAACTGATCATGAACAGGGGGACAATCAGCCAGGGTTTGAGCAGATGGCTCAATCCGGTGTAGAGCAAGGCCAGAATAATAAAAAGCGGAGGAAGAAAGGCTATTCCGAGATATTCTATTTTCAGCCAGAAATAGATCTCTTCAACGCTGGCGGCCTGAAGCTCAAAGGCGTAACCAAAGGAATAGAGGCTCAAAAGCGCCATCAGGAAGGAATAAGTGAGGGAGCCGGGTGATTTTCTATAACGCAGCGCATAGGCCGCAAGCGAAAGATTAATAAGTGCAGTGGAGAGAAGCAGTATGGAATATGGATTGAACAAGAGTATAGGGTTATATCCCATGACAAATTTAATGAAAATAAGGTGCTGCGGTATGAATTCGGGATGAATTCTGAGCGGCAGATCCGTTTATTGGCCGAAGGATAACCGCATGCCCCGGTATTGTTCCTGAAAGCGGCCCTGATCATAAACCAGGTTTCCATTCACGAAAGTATGGGTTACCGCGGAAGTAAAAGACATGCCGGTGAGGGGTGACCACCCGCATTTGTAAAGCAGGTTGTCGGCGGAGACGGTCCATCGGCTGTTCGGATCAACAAGGACCAGGTCGGCATAATAACCCTCGCGAATGTACCCTCTGCGGTCGATCCGGAACAGATCGGCCGGAGCATGGCACATTTTCGAAACCACCTGCCCGGGATTCAGAATACCCTGCTGGCAGAATTCGAGCATGGCGACGAGTGAATGCTGTACCAAAGGACCTCCCGAAGGGGATTTAAAATAGGTATTCTGTTTTTCGGCCAGTGTATGCGGGGCATGATCGGTGGCAACCACGTCTATTTTACCGTCGAGGAGTCCCTGGATCAGGGCCTCTTTGTCCCTGGCGGATTTGATGGCAGGGTTCCATTTGATCAGGTTCCCGCGTGTAAAGTAATCACGGCTGTCGAACAGCAAATGATGCACACAAACCTCAGCAGTAATTCTTTTGTCTGAAAGGGGAATATCGGCCCTCAGCAGTTCCATTTCACGGGCAGTGGACAAATGCAGGATGTGCAGTCGCGTACCATATTTGGCGGCCAGGTCAACGGCGAGACTGGTGGAGCGATAACAGGCTTCTTCATCACGGATGACGGGATGAAAGTATACCGGAACATCCTCTCCGAATTTGTTCCGGACCCATTCAGTATTGTGAAGAATAGTTGCCTCATCTTCGCAATGGACGGCAATAAGCATGGGCGATTGGGAGAATATGGCTTTCAGGATCCCGGGATTGTCGACCAGCATATTGCCGGTAGAAGCGCCCATAAATATTTTGATCCCGCATACTTTGGCCGGATCGGTTTTCAGCAATTCCTCAAGGTTATCATTGGTAGCCCCCATATAAAAGGAATAGTTGGCCAGTGAAACTTCCGAAGCCCGCCGGTATTTTTCCTCCAGCAGGGTCTGGCTGGTGGTCTGGGGTTTGGTGTTGGGCATTTCCATAAAAGAAGTTACTCCGCCTGCAACGGCAGCTTTGGATTCGCTGTAGATATCACCTTTATGGGTAAGTCCGGGTTCCCTGAAATGAACCTGGTCATCGATCACCCCGGGTATGAGATATCTTCCGCCGGCATTGATTATTTGATCGGCCTTTACAGTGGATGCAGCCTCCCGGGAAGAATTCTTTCAATCAGCTTATTTTGAATAAGCACACCGCCTGACGTTACCTTTCCTTCATTGATGATCTGGGCATTGGTGATAAGGATAGTGCTCATGGCCGGACTATTTTTTCTTATAAGGTTTGAAAATGCTGTTGAGTTTCATACGGAGTACTCCCCACAAAGCCTCATTGAATATCCCGCCGGACATTTTCGAAGTTCCTTCACGACGGTCCGTAAAAACGATCGGGACTTCCAGGATTTTGAAACCAAGTTTCCAGGCGGTGAATTTCATTTCGATCTGGAAGGCGTAGCCTTTAAACCGGATCTTATCGAGGTCAATGGATTCAAGGACCTGTCGGCGGTAACATTTGAATCCCGAGGTGGTATCATAAATTTCCATTCCGGTAACGGTACGTACATACACCGAAGCAAAGTAGGACATCAATACGCGGCCGATCGGCCAGTTCACCACATTCACGCCCGATTTATATCTGGATCCTATGGCCAGGTCTGCGCCATTCAGGCAAGCCTGATGCAAAACCGGAAGATCATTGGGGTTGTGGGAGAAATCGGCATCCATTTCAAAAACAAAATCATACTGTTGGGTTATCGCCCATTTAAAACCCATAATATAGGCGGTTCCGAGACCCTGTTTGCCGGTCTCTTTCCAGGATAAACAGGCGATCGGGGTAAGCCGACTGCAGGTCTTTAACAATGGTGGCAGTGCCATCGGGTGATCCGTCGTCCACGATAAGGATGTGCAGATCAGAAGGAAGAGAAAAGATGGCACGGATCATCTTTTCGATATTTTCCTTTTCATTATAGGTAGGAATAATTACAAGCGCCTTGTTCACAAAATGTTAAATTAGATTGATACGAAGATAAAGTTTTATTTCATTATATAAATATGCAAGGGAAAAGAAGGCAGGAAATTTGCGCAGTTCTTATGCAGGGATTTCGGAGGGATTTATATTTAAGGTAATTATCAGTCAGTTGAAGAAAGCGAGATAAAATATTTTAAAAAAAGGCATTAGGAATAGTTGTAATGAAATGAATTATTTTACCTTTGCACCCGCTTTAGTTCTTTGGAGATTGGCAGAGGGGGAAAACCAAAAAATAAAAAAAAGTTCTTGCAGATTAAAAAAATAGTTTTTACCTTTGCAACCTCGTTAAAAAAATAGAGCGGGTTCTTTTAAAAAAACTGGGACAGAAAATTGGGAGAAGGAAATTTTAAAAAATACTTCTTGCAGATTAAAAAATAAGTTTTAACTTTGCACCCTCTTAAAAAAACCGGAGATCAATTTCCGGAGAAATTCCAGGCAAGTTCTTAAAAAAGATTTTTGTTAAAAAGATGGCGAAATTCGGAAAGTTTCTTAATTTTGTCGTCCCTTTTATAAAGATAGTTCTTTGAAAAGATTGAAGAGACAAAGAAGGTAAGGAATGAGAAAACCTTAAAATTCAAAAACGAGGTGAAGAGTGAATCTTGAGCGAAATTTAACTTTTTAATTACAAGGAAGAGTTTGATCCTGGCTCAGGATGAACGCTAGCGGCAGGCCTAACACATGCAAGTCGAGGGGTAACAGGGTAGCAATATCGCTGACGACCGGCGCACGGGTGAGTAACGCGTATGCAACCTTCCTTTAACTGGGGGATAGCCCGGAGAAATTCGGATTAATACCCCATAAGATCACAGAAAGGCATCTTTCAGTGATTAAAGCTCCGGCGGTTAAAGATGGGCATGCGTGCCATTAGCTAGTTGGTGAGGTAACAGCTCACCAAGGCTACGATGGCTAGGGGGTCTGAGAGGATGATCCCCCACACTGGTACTGAGACACGGACCAGACTCCTACGGGAGGCAGCAGTGAGGAATATTGGGCAATGGGCGCAAGCCTGACCCAGCCATGCCGCGTGAAGGATGAATGCCCTATGGGTTGTAAACTTCTTTTGTACGGGACGAAACTCTTGGTCGTGACCAGGATTGACTGTACCGTGCGAATAAGCATCGGCTAACTCCGTGCCAGCAGCCGCGGTAATACGGAGGATGCAAGCGTTATCCGGATTCATTGGGTTTAAAGGGTGCGTAGGCGGAATAATAAGTCAGTGGTGAAAGCCTGCGGCTTAACCGTAGAATTGCCATTGATACTGTTATTCTTGAGTATAGTTGAAGTGGGCGGAATGTGTAATGTAGCGGTGAAATGCTTAGATATTACACAGAACACCAATTGCGAAGGCAGCTCACTAAGCTGTTACTGACGCTGAGGCACGAAAGCGTGGGGAGCAAACAGGATTAGATACCCTGGTAGTCCACGCTGTAAACGATGATCACTCGTTGTTGGCGATACACCGTCAGCGACTGAGCGAAAGCAATAAGTGATCCACCTGGGGAGTACGGTCGCAAGACTGAAACTCAAAGGAATTGACGGGGGCCCGCACAAGCGGAGGAACATGTGGTTTAATTCGATGATACGCGAGGAACCTTACCTGGGCTTGAAAGGGGAACGACCTCCCGGGAAACCGGGATTCTCTTCGGAGCGTTCTCCTAGGTGCTGCATGGTTGTCGTCAGCTCGTGCCGTGAGGTGTCGGGTTAAGTCCCATAACGAGCGCAACCCCTATTGTTAGTTGCCAGCGGGTAATGCCGGGAACTCTAACGAAACTGCCGGTGTAAACCGAGAGGAAGGTGGGGATGACGTCAAATCAGCACGGCCCTTATGTCCAGGGCTACACACGTGTTACAATGGCCGGTACAAAGGGCAGCTACTTGGTGACAAGATGCTAATCTCTAAAACCGGTCTCAGTTCGGATCGAAGTCTGCAACTCGACTTCGTGAAGCTGGATTCGCTAGTAATCGCGCATCAGCAACGGCGCGGTGAATACGTTCCCGGGCCTTGTACACACCGCCCGTCAAGCCATGGAAGCTGGGGGTACCTGAAGTCTGTAACCGAAAGGAGCGGCCTAGGGTAAAACCAGTGACTGGGGCTAAGTCGTAACAAGGTAGCCGTACCGGAAGGTGTGGCTGGAACACCTCCTTTCTAGAGAGAGATTTACTCTTTATTCTCTCCTTCCTTCTTATCTCTTCTTTTTTATATAATAATTCCCTGAAAAGTGTTCCCGGCACTTTGAATTGCAGATGGATTTAAAAGCTCAGTAGCCTGTTTACGAAAACCGGGACAGGTAGAGCTGAGCTATCCGGATTAACACAGTCCCGTAGCTCAGTTGGTTAGAGCACTACACTGATAATGTAGGGGTCAGCAGTTCAAGTCTGCTCGGGACTACAATAATTTGATGATTTGTCGATTTGTTGATTTGATGATTTGATGATTTTAAATCAACAAATCAACAAATCAATAAATCAACAAGTGATTCCGCGGGGAATTAGCTCAGCTGGCTAGAGCATCCCGACCTCGGTCGGGAGGGTAAGGGCTGAAATTGAATGGCTGGGAAGTTGCTGGCTATAGAATCCGATCGGTCAAAGGTGAAGTTTAAAAGCGGGGAATTAGCTCAGCTGGCTAGAGTATCCCGACCTCGGTCGGGAGGGTCAAGGGCTGAAAGCTTTAAATAGCGGGGAATTAGCTCAGCTGGCTAGAGAATCCCGACCTCGGTCGGGAGGGTCAAGGGCTGAAAGCTTTAAATAGCGGGGAATTAGCTCAGCTGGCTAGAGCACCTGCCTTGCACGCAGGGGGTCAAGGGTTCGAATCCCTTATTCTCCACCAAATGCGTGTGAGCATGAGGTGAACAGGTCAGTAAATTTGAAATAAAGTTCTTTAAAATAAGTAATGTGGTTGTAGAAACGGAAACATTCGGTTGTTTCATTACTACATGTTGATCATCGGCATTAAACGGCTCGTTTTTTACCTTTGATCGATGAAGTTCTTTGACATGCTGGAAAAAATTGTATATTAAGTTGTAAGTAACAAAGAAAGTAATTAAGAGCGTATGGTGGATGCCTTGGCTCTCAGAGGCGATGAAGGACGTGATAAGCTGCGATAAGCCGCGGGGAGGAGCAAATATCCTTTTGATCCGCGGATTTCCGAATGGGGAAACCCTTCCGGCTGAAGGCCGGAAATTCCGAGTAATCGGAAAGCAAACCCGGAGAACTGAAACATCTAAGTACCCGGAGGAAGAGAAAACAAGAGTGATTCCCTGAGTAGTGGCGAGCGAAAGGGGAACAGCCCAAATCCTTATAGTTTCGGCTATAAGGAGGTTGTAGGACTGCGATATAGAAAGTAATTTTAAGTGGAACTTTTCTGGAAAGTTTGGCCATAGCAGGTGATAGCCCTGTACACGTAAAAAATTATAATCTTAGCAGTATCCTGAGTAAGGCGGGACACGTGAAATCCTGTCTGAATCTGCCAGGACCATCTGGCAAGGCTAAATACTCCTGAGAGACCGATAGTGAACTAGTACCGTGAGGGAAAGGTGAAAAGAACCCTAAGCAAGGGAGTGAAATAGTACCTGAAACCATGCGCTTACAACCTGTTGGAGCCCCGCCTCGGCGGGGTGACAGCGTGCCTTTTGCATAATGAGCCTACGAGTTACTCCTCACTAGCAAGGTTAAGTCTTTAAGAGATGGAGCCGAAGCGAAAGCAAGTCTGAATAGGGCGTCAAGTTAGTGGGGGTAGACGCGAAACTTTGTGATCTACCCATGACCAGGTTGAAGTCCCGTTAACACGGGATGGAGGACCGAACTGTTTAACGTTGAAAAGTTATCGGATGAGTTGTGGGTAGGGGTGAAAGGCTAATCAAACTGAGAAATAGCTCGTACTCCCCGAAATGCCTTTAGGGGCAGCCTTGGAGTTGAGTGTTACAGAGGTAGAGCTACTGATTAGGCTAGAGGGCTTCACCGCCTATCAAACCTAGACAAACTCCGAATGCTGTAACATATATCCAGGAGTGAGCCATTGGGTGCTAAGGTCCGGTGGCGAGAGGGAAACAACCCAGACCATCAGCTAAGGTCCCTAAATTTATGCTAAGTTGTTCTAACGAAGTCCGACTGCTTTGACAGCTAGGATGTTGGCTTGGAAGCAGCCATTCATTTAAAGAGTGCGTAACAGCTCACTAGTCGAGCGGTTGGGCGTGGATAATAACCGGGCATCAAGCATAATACCGAAGCTATGGATTGGTTCCGATTTATCGGAATCACTGGTAGGGGAGCATTCCAGTCTGCGCTGAAGATGTATCGTAAGGTATGTTGGAGCGGCTGGAAAAGCAAATGTAGGCATAAGTAACGATAATCCGGGTGAAAAACCTGGACACCGATAGACTAAGGATTCCTGATCAACGCTAATCGGATCAGGGTTAGTCGGGTCCTAAGGTATAGCCGACAGGCGAAGCCGATGGATAACTGGTTAATATTCCAGTACCGCCTTATACTGCTATGGGGTGACGAAGGAGTGATAAGTCCGCGTACGGACGGATGTGTACGTTAAAGGGTGTAGTTTTAGGGACAGGTTAAGAGCTGGTCCCTGGCGAACCTGATAGTACCGTGAGTCTTCGGACAAGCGGATAGCGACTGTAATCAGACTTCCGAGAAAAACCTCTAAGCTTCAGGTATAGGGTGCCCGTACCGCAAACCGACACAGGTAGTCAAGAAGAAGATTCTAAGGTGCTCGAGTGATCCGTGGCTAAGGAACTAGGCAAATTAACCCTGTAACTTCGGAATAAAGGGTCCCCCGCTCAGGTGGGGGCGCAGAGAAATGGCCCAAGCGACTGTTTAGCAAAAACACATGGCTTTGCAAAATCGTAAGATGAAGTATAAGGCCTGACACCTGCCCGGTGCCGGAAGGTTAAGGGGGGGGGTTATCCTGCAGTAATGTTGGAGAAGCCCTGAACCGAAGCCCTGGTAAACGGCGGCCGTAACTATAACGGTCCTAAGGTAGCGAAATTCCTTGTCGGGTAAGTTCCGACCTGCACGAATGGTGTAACGATTTGGGCTCTGTCTCAGCCACGAGCTCGGTGAAATTGTAGTCCCGGTGAAGATGCCGGGTACCCGCAACGGGACGGAAAGACCCCGTGAACCTTTACTATAGCTTAGCATTGATTTTGGATAAACGATGTGTAGGATAGGTGGGAGACTATGAAGCGGCGTCGCTAGGCGTCGTGGAGTCAACGTTGAAATACCACCCTTTGTTTATCTGGAGTCTAATTCCGTTCAATCGGAAGACATTGCTTGGTGGGTAGTTTGACTGGGGTGGTCGCCTCCAAAAGTGTAACGGAGGCTTTCAAAGGTGCCCTCAGCACGAATGGTAACCGTGCGTAGAGTGTATTGGCATAAGGGCGCTTGACTGTGAGACCTACAAGTCGACCAGGTACGAAAGTAGGACAAAGTGATCCGGTGGTTCCGTATGGAAGGGCCATCGCTCAAAGGATAAAAGGTACTCCGGGGATAACAGGCTGATCACTCCCAAGAGCTCATATCGACGGAGTGGTTTGGCACCTCGATGTCGGCTCGTCACATCCTGGGGCTGGAGAAGGTCCCAAGGGTTCGGCTGTTCGCCGATTAAAGTGGCACGTGAGCTGGGTTCAGAACGTCGTGAGACAGTTCGGTCCCTATCTGTTGTGGGCGTTGGAGATTTGAGAGGACCTGACACTAGTACGAGAGGACCGTGTTGGACAGACCGCTAGTGTACCTGTTGTGGCGCCAGCTGCATCGCAGGGTAGCTATGTCTGGTCGAGATAAGCGCTGAAAGCATCTAAGCGCGAAGCTCACCTCAAGATGAGATCTCCCTTAAGGGTCGTCGAAGACTACGACGTCGATAGGCTGCAGGTGTAAAGGCAGTAATGTCAAAGCCGAGCAGTACTAATTACCCGTGGCTTTCTTGTTGTCAGCTTAATATGCAACTATTCCAGCATGTAAAATATATTTCCCGACAGCTTGCTGTCGGGATAAAAATTTAGGTGACTATAGCAATGGGGCACCACCTCTTCCCATTCCGAACAGAGAAGTTAAGCCCATTAGCGCCAATGGTACTGCATTCGCGGGAGAGTAGGTCGTCGCCGATCTTCAATCCCGGTTTCATGTATTTGAAACCGGGATTTTTTTTGTTCACCTTGTTGTTGCCCGATCAGCTTCTTTTAATTCTGACAGGATTACACTATCTTACCCAAAATATTTCAAACCTACCAGCATGAAAAAACTGCTGCTGGCCATATTGCTGATTTCTTTCGTTCCGGCTATACTGATTGCCCAAATTGATACTACAGTAGTTGTATATTCCTGGAAATTAGATGAATCCTATGCCAACCGGATCCGTGTTGGCGTGGATACCGCACTGGAGAATTATCAAAACTATAACCCGGCTTTTCAACTTTATACCGACGCCGTTACCCTGGGAAATTACAACCATCCGTCACAAAGTATTGTTTATCGGGAACGCCCCCAGAACCAGGAGTTTGTCCTGATCAACAACTTCTTCCCCTACATGAAGTTTTACGATCAAACCCATTACTTCAACACCCGTAAACCTTTTTCCAGGATTACTTATATCAATGGCGGTTCCAGCCAGAGCAAGGAGGAACTGCTTGACGCTTTCCATACCCAGAACCTGACCAAAACCCTCAATGTCGGATTGCATTATACGACCAATTCCTCTTTGGGTCAATACCGCTTTCAAAAGGTTAAAAACAATTCGTTCAGATTTTTCAGTAACCTGGCCGGCAAAGTATACTCCTACCATCTCAGCTTTAACCTGAATAAAATTACTGCCGACGAAAATGGCGGCGTGCTGAACGATTCCCTCGTTACCGACACTACCTATAATTTTACAAAAGATATCCCAACACTTTTCGGGGGAACCGACAACGCGTCAAATCATAATCCCGATGTATTCAGCGAAGTGCGGAATATAAATATTCTGGCGGTTCAGGAAGTCGCCTTCAGGGGAAACAGGCAAAATCCGGATTCCGCGATTAATCCCCGGAAATTGAGGATTTTTTACCCAAAATTGATCTATATCTTTAATCTGACCGCAATATCCGGCTGTTTAACGACAAAAAACCCGAGGTAGGCCTGAATGAAGGTCTCTATCCGGCGCTTAACGTCAGTGACACCCTTACAGCGGACTCTTTGCGCTATTTCAGACTGTTTAATGCTGCCCGCCTCCAGTTCCAGGGACGAAAAAATAATCATTACTTCATTGATTATTCCTATGAAATAATGAAATATGCCATGTCCGTTCCGTCTGAGGATGCTGAAACCGATACTGCAGATCATACCTGGTTTATCACCGAAGTATTCAGGCTGCCGGGTCTGGATTATAACAGCAACCTGTTCAATTCCTATCTGTCCTCGGGATTTACCAAGGTTTTTGCCAACCTGGTCGAACTGAACCTTTATGGACGCTATTACCTGTCGGGCTACCGGGCAGGTGATCTCCTGCTCAGCGGCGACATGCGGTTTAATTTTGGTAAAACCGAATACCCCGTGCACGTCCTGGTCACCGGTAGCAATGAGTTGAGAACCCCTGATTTTCTCTATACCCATTATGCCTCCAATAATTTCATCTGGACCAAAAATTTCGACAAGACCTCATTGAATCATTTGTCAATGAACCTGGCCCTCTCATCAAACAATTTTGAGATTCAGGGAGATTATTACTTACTTCGCAACTTGATTTATATGGATGAACAGGCATTTCCGGATCAATACCATTCACCTTTGTCCCTGTTGAGCCTGAGTGCAATAAAAAAATTTAATTTCTGGAAAGTAACCAGCATCAACAAATTGGTCTATCAGATAAGTGAAAATGAAAATATACTGGCTTTGCCGGAACTTACCTACTTTAATTCAACCTATCTGACACACATGATTAATTTCAAAGCAACGGGAGGAAAATTGCTTACCATAATTGGATTTGACCTGCATTATAATACAAAATATTATGCCGATGCTTATATGCCTTCGTTGACCACTTTTCACCGGCAAAAGGAAAAACAGCTTGGCAATTACCCATATTTCGATGCCTTTCTGAATATTCAGCTCAAACGATTCAGGTTCTTTATGAAAATGGAACATGTAAACAGCGGCTGGATTGACAAAAACTACTTTTCAGTACTTCACTACCCGCGAAACGAACGCAATATAAAATTTGGTTTATCATGGACTTTTTACGATTAGGATTGTTTATATGAATGTGATAAATAGTAGGGTAGGCTATTGTAATACTCGTTTTTTTTCATTAAATTTAGTTATGAGAATGTCAAATAAGATAATTTCCATAGTCTTTCTGTTGCTGTCACTGGGTTCCTGCAAATTTCACGACCGCCTGACAAATGAAACCCGATGGGAACAGGACCTGGAAGACATTAAGGAAAAAGGAAAAATTACCGTTTTAACGGATTACAGTTCAACGGATTATTTTATCTACCGGGGACAACCCCTCGGTTTTCAGTATGAAATGCTTCAACAGCTGGCCAATCACTTGCAGGTTAGGCTGGAGGTACGTGTCAGCAGGAGCCTGAATGAAAGCTTCGAGTTACTTCGAACCGGTGAGGCCGATCTGATAGCCCAGAATCTGACCGTTACCAAAGACCGGCTTCAGAGCGTCGATTTTACAGTACCCCTGATTCAGTCAAAACAGGTACTGATCCAGCGCAAACCCCAGGATTGGCAAAAAATGAAAGCCAAAGACATCGAAACCCGACTGATCAACAGTCCTGTCGGATTAAAAGGGGTAACCGTTTACGTCATGCGCGGATCATCTGCCACTACCCGCCTTCGCAATCTTTCGGAAGAAATTGGCGGCGACATCAACCTGATTGAAGTGGATGAAAGCCCTGAACAACTCATTGGCCTTGTTTCTGAAGGAGAATTGCCTTATACGGTTTGTGATGAAATTATTGCCAGGGTGAACGGCAAGTATTATCCCGATCTGGATATCTCACTTCCTGTAAGTCTTCAGCAGGATATGGCATGGGCGGTGCGAAAAGGATCCACTACCCTTCTGCAGGAACTGAATACCTGGCTTTCCGATTTTACAAAAACCAAGAGGTTTAAAGTCCTTTATGCCAAATATTTTGAAAGTGAGAAATCAGCCACCATGGTGGAAAGCGACTTTTATGCCATCAATACCGGCAAGATTTCTCCTTATGATGATTATATCCGGCATTTCAGTGAACAATTGGGATGGGACTGGCGACTTATGGCCTCTCTGATCTATCAGGAATCCAAGTTTAAAAAGGATGTTACTTCCTGGGCCGGTGCCTGGGGTTTGATGCAGCTTATGCCCGGTACAGCCAGGCGATTTGGTGTGGATACCATCTCCTCTCCCAGGGAACAGATTCGCGCCGGGAGCGAATTTATTATATGGCTGGACAGACAGTTCAGCGATATTAAAGACAAAAATGAGCGCATTAAATTTGTGCTTGCTGCCTATAATATTGGCCCCGGTCATATCATCGACGCCCGTAATCTGGCCAGGAAAAACGGTGCAGATCCCGATGTCTGGGATGATAGTGTTGCACGCTTCCTCCTCTCAAAGGCTAATCCCAGGTACTATAACGATCCTGTTGTTAAATTCGGCTTTTGCAGGGGTACCGAAACTTTCCGGTATGTGAGCGAAGTGCTGGAACGTTATGAGCATTACAAAAATATTGTAGAGAAGTAATCAGCTAATAAACAATAAGCTGCAATTCATTTCCACATTTGTCCCGTAGGGATGCCTTCGGCACACATTTGTCCCGTAGGGATGCCTTCGGCGCACATTTGCCCATTAACCCAATGCTCTCCTGAAGATTTCCAAAAACTCACTCAGTATCATGGCGGTCGCACCCCAGATGTGATTGCCCTGAATGTCAAAATACGGTACATCAACTTCGTTTCCGGCAATGTGCATGCTTTTGACTTTCCGGTTGGATGCATTCAGCAATTCATCCATACTGGTTTCGATCAGATACTGGACTTCCGAGGGATCATGACTGAAATCAGGCCGTTCAACGCTTACCGCTACATAAGGAAAGACATTTATATTGCTGACGGGAATGTGCAAGGGAGTGAGCTGTCCGATGATCTTGGCAGCTTCTGCCGGCATGCCCGTTTCCTCCATGGCCTCACGCAATGCTGTATGAGCAAGAGAATGATCTCCTTTTTCAAACATTCCTCCCGGAAAGCTTACCTGGCCGCTATGAACACCCTCGTATTCCGCACGCCTGATAAATACCGTGTGAACAGAATCGTGATGGGGATAAAGGAGTATGAGCACACCGCTTTTCTTCAGCGGTTGGTTATTTACCAGCCGGCGCCTTAAAGAGGGCGACATCCTGAATTGTGCTTCTTCGCCGGGTAAGGGTTTTGAGAATTCCTCCTCCAGACGCGATATTAAAATGTTCATTTACCTCAATCAAATCGGATGGTACGTGAAGGACTGATACGGGCAATAACCATTGAAGGCAGGGTAAGCACAACCAGGGTTATCACCAACGTACCCATATTCAACACAAAAAGCTGCATAATGTTGAAATTTACAGGAACATATTCCAGAAAATAGGATTCGGGATTTAATTTCAGAAACTTAAAGTAATGCTGCAACAAACAGATCCCAATTCCTGCAAGATTTCCCCAGAACAAACCTTTTACCATAAGATAAACCGACTGGTAGAGAAATATGCTTCGTACACCGTGATTATTCATTCCAAGAGCTTTCAGTATTCCAATCATGGTGGTCCGGTCGAGTATAATGATCAGCAAACCTGATATCATATTGAAGGCCGACACGATCAGCATCAGTCCCAGCAACACCCATACATTCTTATCGATCAGACCCAGCCAGTCGAATATCTGTGGATACCTGTCGCGTACATTGATTACACGAAGTTTGGAACCGTCCTCGCTGAAACTCAGGCCTGCTATATTGAAAACTTCGGCAGAAACCTGATCAAGCTGCGAATAATCATCGATCAGAATCTCAAAACCGGATACCTGTGTACTGTCCCAGTTATTAAGGCTTTGCAGGTGCCCGATATCCGCCAGGATAAATTGTTTGTCAAACTCCATCAGGCTGGTCCGGTAAATTCCGGAAACCGTGAATGACCTGCCTCTGGGCTGGTCGTTAATGAAGTACATGGCAAAACGGTCCCCTGGTTTTAGCTTTAACAAATCGGCAAAGTATTTTGAGATCAATACTTTTTCGGTTTTTATACTGTCGTTCACCTTAAATAGTGTTCCTTCCACCAGATTCCCGGCAAAAAAACTCCAGTCGAAATCGCTTCCTACGCCTTTAACAATCGCCCCCTGAATTTCAGATTTTGTTTTGATAATGCCGGGTTTGGTGGCAAATACCTGCACGTGCCTGACACCCGGAACGGCTGCCAGCAGGGGAAGAAAAGGCTGATTCTTCAGGACAGGGTTCCGTCTCAAAGGAATTGTTGGCGTCATAATTGATGATCTGGATGTGAGAACCAAACCCGATAATTTTACGGC
This sequence comes from uncultured Bacteroidales bacterium, assembly GCA_963800645.1. GTDB lineage: Bacteria > Bacteroidota > Bacteroidia > Bacteroidales > UBA10428 > UBA5072. The sequence goes on from CAWDBX010000006.1 coordinate 524,724, forward strand.
GTATCTCATTTTTAAAACCGGTGACGGTAGCCACCGATATGATCATGACAGCCAGACTCAGCGCAATACCGGTAATGGAAATACGGATGATGGGTCCGGAAAAGGATGAACGGCTTTCCTTGTTGAAAATCAGGCGTGTGGCTATGAATAATCCGGTTTTCAATGTGGGTAAATAGAAGAGTTCCAAAGATATTAATTATTGCACTACTTTCTCATGGTTGAAGAGCCACTGTGATATATTCCTTACTCTCGTGACCGGGTAGTCCGGAAATGGGTTTTTGCATTATATTTACAGATACAACCGCATAGTCAGTTTATATGAACCGCCAATCAATAAGGATCATCATAACAGTTTGTTTCTCAGTACTATTTTATTGTGCATGCGGAAAACCACCGGTCCCGCCGCCTGAACCTGTTCAAACCGGCGCCGATCAAACCGCACTGTATTTGCCGCAGCTAAAAGGCAAAAAGGTGGCGCTGGTCGCCAATCATACTTCAGTCATTGGGTCTATCCATCTGGCAGATACTTTAATAAAATGCGGAATAAACCTGAAAAAAATCTTTTCACCCGAACACGGATTCAGAGGCGATGACGATGCAGGGGCTGAAATTACCAATGCATGGGATGCCAAAACCGGCATACAGGTTATCAGCCTTTATGGATCCAGGCTAAAACCAGACCGGGAAGACCTGAAGGATATCGATATAGTGGTTTTTGATATTCAGGATGTTGGTGTACGCTTTTATACCTACATTTCAACATTGCATTATGTGATGGAGGCCTGTGCCGAAAATAATGTCCGGCTCCTGGTGCTCGACCGGCCCAATCCGAATGGTCACTATATTGACGGACCTGTACTGGATACATCTTTCAGGTCATTTGTAGGGATGCATCCTATACCGGTTGTCTATGGGATGACCATCGGAGAGCTTGCCAGGATGATCAGCGGAGAAAAATGGCTTTCCGGCGACCACACCTGCGATCTGCAGATTATTTCCTGCAGGCATTATGATCATACCACTTTTTATACCTTGCCGGTAAATCCGTCTCCAAATCTAAACTGCATGGAGGCCATCTACCTTTACCCGTCCATATGCTTTTTTGAGGGAACTGTTATGAGTCTGGGCCGTGGGACCACCGACCCGTTCAGAATGATTGGACATCCTGATTACCCCGATCATGCCTTTTCCTTCGTCCCCCGATCCACGCCGGGTAATAAAAATCCGCTGCTGAAAGATCGGACCTGCTACGGAATTGATCTACGGAAATTGACTGTGAGCGATTTGCAGAGATCAGGCACTGTTGATCTTCATTGGCTCCTGGATACCTATAAACGTATGCCTGCAGGAAATGCTTTCTTTACCGATTATATCGATAAGCTGGCAGGTTCCGGGGAATTACGGAAACAAATACTGGCCGGCTTTACCGAAGCACAGATCAGGCAAAGCTGGCAGGGGCCGTTGGATGAATTCCGCGTGATCCGTAAAAAATATCTTTTATATGAAGACTTTGAAAAAGAATTGTAAGAGTTTATCACTTAACTCAGCTGCAATGATGCGCTTGCTCATTTTTTCAGTTGTCCTGTTCCTGTCTGCTGAAATATCTTCGCAGACAGCCAGTGGAATTGTCTTCAGAGACAGTAACCAAAATGGCAGAAGGGACCAGGGAGAGAAGGGGGTTGCGAACGTGGGGGTATCAAATGGAGTTGCGGTGGTTCTGACCGACGGAAAGGGAAGATACACCATCGACGCTCCGGATCAGTCGGTAATCTTCATCATTAAACCTGCCGATTACCGGTCACCCGTAAATGAAATGAATCTGCCCCTGTTTTATTACAAGCATTTTCCCCAGGGATCTCCCCCCATGAAATATGCCGGTATTCATCCCACCGGATCTTTGCCCGGCAGCATTGACTTTCCCCTGATCCCTGAGGACAAGGTTGATGTCTTCCGGGCTGTGATCTTTGGGGATACCCAGGTCCGAAACACCGGCGAAATTGAATATCTCGGCAATGACATTGTGGCTGAACTGGCCGGCTCATCATCATTTGTTTTCGGCTCGGTCCTGGGCGACCTGGTTTTTGATGATCTGAGTCTTTATAAGCCGCTTAATCAGTTGATGTCAGCTTTGAAGGTCCCCATGTACAACGTTCCGGGAAATCATGATGAGAATTATGAAGCTGCTTCTGATCATACGGCCAATGAAACTTTTCAGGATACTTATGGACCGAAAACCTATTCTTTTAATTATGGGGAGGTTCATTTCATAGTTTTGGACAACATTATTTATTCCGGTGATTCGGTTAAAAAGTCTTATGAAGAGGGATTTGGTGAGGACGTGATCCAATATGTCAAGAATGACCTGAAATACGTTCCTTCAGGAAAGCTGATCGTACTCATGATGCATGCGCCTTTCCTCAACAGCGGAACCGGGGAACCGATCAGAAATCTGGATCAGATACTGGCTGAATTGTCGGCTTTTCCCCATAGTTTTTCCATATCCGGTCATGATCATGCCATTTCTCAACAGCTGATCACCGGCAAATACGGCTGGAAAAGGGAAAGTCCGCACCACCATTTCTGCACAGGAGCAGCCTGCGGTAATTGGTGGCAGGGAGCTCTGGATATCAGCGGACTGCCTGATGCCACCATGCATGACGGTTCACCCAACGGATATTCCCTGGTTAACTTTTCAGGGAATACTTACACAGTTGATTATCAGGTGGCCAGAAAGCCAGTTGATTATACCATGAACATTTATACCACGGTGCTGTCATCGGAAAATCCGGAGAAAGTGATCCCTGGCGAGGTTATCGTGAACTTCTTTACCGGCTCTGAGAAAGATGAGATCCGTGTCAGGTTTGACGATGGCGAATGGAAGAAAATGAGCCATGAGTTTATACCTGATCCGGGATTTGTCAGACAACGCAAACTGTGGGAGGATCCCGCAGTGAAAATGGAAGGAAAAATGCCATCTCGACCCGGCAACAGCAAACACATCTGGAAAGCCAACATTCCCGGCGATCTTAATCAGGGCCTGCACAAGATTGAAGTTGAAGCCACCGACTTGTTTGGAAGGAGCCATCGGGCATTTCATTATTTCAGTGCAGGCTACTGAAAAACAGTACGATATGATTGGAATACCGGAGGATATTTTGCTGGAGAACGGCAATGCCTTGCTGGCCCTGAGGCTTTATGCACGTCCTGGTTCGGAAACGGTTATTTTGTTGCATGGCGGTCCCGGGGTTCCGGATGAAATGACGGAGGTAAGGGAATTCCTGGCAGAACGGATGCAGGTAATTACATTTGACCAGCGCGGAACAGGAACAGACCGGTGTAAAAAATGTACTTTTGCACTTTCTGAATACGTCAGTGATATTAACCGTATAGCCTTGTTTTTCAACCTGGGCAGGTTTCATCTGTTTGGTCATTCCTGGGGAGGTTTGTATGCCCAGGTATATGCCCAGGAATTTCCCGAACGGATCGCAAGTTTGTTTTTATGCAGTCCTGCCTCCGGGACAGGAAAGGAGATTTGGGGTCTCACCGAAAAGGAAATATTCCGGTACAACCGGAGCCGGTCAACCGGCGGTGAGTGGTTCATGATGGGAATTAATTCATTACTGGGGTTTTTAGGCAGCAGCTCTGCCTACCGCAGGCTTTATAAGCAGGTGATCATAAATTATCACAAGGGTTTTGATGTGCCACCACCCGAACCTGAGAAACTGGCCAAAATCAACTCACGTGCCGGTAATAAGACCCGTCAGGCCATAAAGCAGTGTCCTCCCTTAAAAGATTTTGGAAAAACCGGTTATCCCGTCATGATTACCTACGGACAGTCCGATGCTTATGGCAAAAGCAAGGAATACACCCTGAACCGGTTCCCTCTGGCAGAGCTCAGGATTGTGCCTGATTGTGGTCATACACCATGGAAGCACAACAAACCGGAATTCGAAAAGATATTGAATGATTTTTACCCGCTTTAAATTGTTTTCATCTTAAACAAAAGTCCGGTAATTGATATCATTCCGAATGTTCACTACCTTAGGCCGGTATTTTGAAGGACTACCCGAAAAAGATATGATCATACTCTGCGCCCTGGCATCCGGCAGTAACGGAAATTGTTATTACATCGGAAATGAACATGAAGCCATTGTGGTGGATGCGGGTATTTCAGCACGTCAGACTTTTGCGAGAATGCGCCTGCGGAATTTGGATCCGGCCAAAGTAAAAGCCATTTTCATTTCGCATGAACATACTGATCATACCCATGGTGCAAAGGTGATGAGCAAGAAGCTGAAGATCCCCGTTTACGTTACCTCCCGGACATACATGGCCATGCAGTTGCGTCATCGGCCCATGGCTCCGAGATTTTTTGAACCCGGTAATGAAATCCGCATTGGATCCCTGCTCATTTATCCTTTCCTCAAGAATCATGACGCTGCCGAGCCCTGTTCCTTCCGGGTGGCTTTCAATGGTTTGCATGTCGGGGTTTTTACCGACATCGGCAGCCCCTGTGACAGGGTTACTCAACATTTCAGCCAGTGTCACGCAATTTTCCTGGAAGCCAATTATGACGAAAAAATGCTGTGGGAAGGCAGATATCCCTGGCCGCTGAAACGCAGGATTGCCTCTGAACACGGTCACCTGTCAAACGATCAGTCGTTTGAGCTGCTGAAGAACCATTCAGGCAGCCAGTTGCAAACGGTTTTGCTCAGTCACCTTTCGGCAGAAAACAACTCCCCCGAAAAGGCCATGACCCGGTTCACAGAAATGAAGGACAAACTCCATATTCATCTGACTTCGAGGACTACGGCAGGCGAGGTTGTTTACCTTTGGCCCCACCCCGGTAATTCATCCCTGGTTAATACCCTGGGTGAATTGTAAACGTTTAGAATTTCCTCATTTGTATTGGATTCCACTGCCAGTTCGGCCCAAACCATAAAGAAAGTCCAGCGGGGCTGTGTGATGAACAGGTCCGGTGGCGGGAGTTTGGCGCACTCCCCGATGGCGATGGGTTTATCTCCCACAATGGGCAAAATGTATTGGTACCAGGTGGAGTCGTAACCTTTGTCGTACACGTCAAAACCAAAAACGTCCCAATAAGCATCACCGGGGTTGTAATCGGCAAAATCACGGCTCATATCCTGCATGTCCCACACCCAGATGAGGTTATTCAATCCTTTTGTTTTTGTAAAATAGTCATGGGTGATTCTGTACAATTCAGCGGTTCCTCCGGGCCCTTTTCTGCCTCCCCACCAGAAGGCTCCCTGGTTCATTTCGTGCAGGGGACGAAACAGGACCTCAACGCCATGGTCTTCCAGATCCTGAAGATATACGGCCACTTTGTCCATTCTGTTTTTCCAGCTGCTGTTCAGTTGCGTCCCATCCGTGATGAGCTCGTTCCATTGATCATCGGTCAGATGGCTCATTGTTCCTGCCGAATCCCAGCCGCAGGGTTCATCAAAAGCCGGATTGCAGGCATGCCACATCAGGTTAATTACAGCGCCGTTTTCCCATTGCTTTTTAGCCTCGTCGATCATGGTCCGGCGATTGGAGATATTCTCCTCCTGGAACAGGAAATCACCACTCCACAAACCGGGATATTTTCCGGTAATCCTGTGAATCTCCCTGGTCCATTTATCGGGTATGGCATTGGGTTCCTTGTTATGCTGACCGGCGATCGTGTATTTCCCGGAAATGGTGTACAGGTAATCCAGGGTTTTAAAAGATGTTTTTGGGGAGGTGCAGGTTGCAACAAGCACCATCATGAAGGCAAACAGGGAAAGCCTACCTAGTCTCTTTTTCATGGAATCTGTCCTGTAATGTTGAGCGGTTTAAAGTACAATGGGTCAGGGTCAATGCGGCAATTACTGCACCTGTTGCTGCTCTTTCTCTCACAACCTCCCGGGATATGCTTCGAGTCCTTTTTTCAGACACTCCATGGCGTTTTTCAGATCCTCGAGGTTCAGTACATAGGCGATCCGTACTTCCTGTTTGCCCAGGCCCGGAGTGGTATAAAAACCCGAACCGGGAGCCAGCATAACGGTCTGTTTGTTATAGTCGAACTTTTCCAGCATCCACATGGAAAATTTTTCAGCATCATCTACGGGCAGTCTGACCATGGCATAAAAGGCGCCTTTGGTGTGGGGCAAAGTACACCGGGAATGTCATTCAGTGCCTTGACGATGAAATTGCGTCGTTCAAGGAATTCGTTGTACACATAGCTGATATAGTCGGGGGGTGAATCCAGGGCTGCCTCGGCAGCCAGCTGCCCGAGGTTTGGCGGACAAAGACGTGCCTGGCAGAATTTCAGGGCGGTATTCAGCAATTCACGATTTCGTGTTGCCATTACTCCTACCCGTAAACCCGTAGCACTATATCTTTTGGAAACAGAGTCGATAAGGATAAGGTTTTCATCGATCCCCTCCAGAAGCATGGCTGACTTGACGGCATTGCCGTCATATCGGAGTTCGCGGTATACCTCGTCACATATGAAAAAAAGATTGTATTTGATCACCAGATCCCGTATTTGTTCCAGTTCCTGCCATGAATACAAATAGCCGGTAGGATTGTTCGGATTGCAAATGATGATGGCCCGGGTTCTTGACGAGATTTTCTTTTCAAACTCTCGGACAGGGGGAAGGGAAAATCCGTTTTCGATGGAGGAAGTGACGGGAATGACTTTTATATCAGCCGCAGTGGCAAAACTGAAATAGTTGGCATAAAAAGGCTCGGGAACGATGATCTCGTCGCCGGCATTCAAACAGCTGAGCAAGGTAAGCGTAATTGCTTCCGAGCCACCGGTGGTGACGAGGATGTCCTGGTAATCGAGGTTAACACCTATCTTTTTGTAGAACTCTGCAAATTTACGGCGGAGGGATTCATTGCCGGCGCTGTGCCCATAATCAATGATTTTACCATTAAAGTTCCTGATGGCATCAAGCGCCTTGGGGGAGGTGAGAATATCCGGCTGGCCGATGTTCAGGCGATATACCTTGTGTCCGCGTTTTGCTGCATCTTCGGCAAGCGGCACCAGCTTGCGGATGGGAGAACTGGGAACTAACCGGCCACGTATGGAAATTTCGGGCATAGGAATTGTATGTTTTTGAGGAGTTATTGTTCTGTTTCCACTTCTTCCACCCTGCCTGTGATCTTCAGCACTATGGGTGTTACTTCGGCGTTGGAATAAACAGAGATCGTCTTTGAGAAACCACCTATAATACGGGTATTGTAACTTACTTTAATTTTGCCTTCCTTTCCTTTATTAATTGGTCTTTTGGGCCATTCAGGGATTGTGCAGCCACAGGATGAACGAACATTGGACAATACAAGCGGAACTTTTCCCTTGTTCCTGAAAACAAATTCATACGTACCATCGCCTCCCTGGGGAATGGTGCCAAAATCATGCTCGGTGGTTTCAAACTCAATGATGGCGGCTTCGGTTTGTTCCGTGACAGGTTGGGGCGTCTGGGAACAACCCGCGGAAATCATAAGAACAACAAGGACAGTAAAAGATACTAGCGTTTTCATAACCACTGTTAAATTTCAAACTGACGGCAAAATTAATGGATTTCAACAAACTCCGCGCATAATGTTTTAAAATTGTGATCGCATTCCGGGTTATTCTCTTTATCCGAAATGCCTGTCCGTAAATCAGCGAAAAATTCTATTTTTGTCAGGTTTAATTGAGCGATCATCCTAAAAGAAAAAAACGCAGAGATGGAAATCCCCAGCAAATATAATCCGAAAGCAGGTAGAAGACAAGTGGTACAGGTACTGGATGGAAAAAGGCTTTTTCAGATCGGTTCCGGATAACCGGAAGCCTTATACCATTGTCATTCCGCCGCCCAATGTGACCGGTGTGTTGCACATGGGGCATATGCTGAACAATACCATCCAGGATATTCTGATCCGCCGTGCCCGCATGCAGGGCAAAAATGCCTGCTGGGTTCCGGGAACGGATCATGCTTCCATTGCCACTGAAGCCAGAGTGGTTGCCAAGCTTAAAAGCGAAGGGATCGATAAGAAAAGCCTTACCCGTGAGGAGTTCCTTGAACATGCCTGGGAATGGAGACACAAACACGGGGATATCATCCTGGAACAGCTCAAGAAACTGGGCGCTTCGTGCGACTGGGACCGGACCAAATTCACCATGGACGATGACATGTCGGAAAGCGTCATCAGTGTCTTCATTGATCTTGTACAACAAAGGATAGATTTACCGTGGCGTCCGGATGGTAAACTGGGATCCCCAGGCACAAACGGCAGTATCCGACGAAGAGGTGATACTACCGTGAAGTAAAATCGAAATTATATTACGTTAAATACAGGATACGAAGGCGAAGAGGGCTTTGTAACCATTGCCACCACCCGCCCTGAAACCATACTGGGTGATACGGCAGTTTGCGTGAATCCTGCTGATGAGCGATTACACGCAACTGGAAGGCAAAAAAGTCTATGTTCCACTTGATCAACCGGTTGGTCCCGATTATTGAAGATGAATATGTGGATATGGAATTCGGTACCGGCTGCCTGAAAATCACACCGGCCCATGATATCAACGACTATGAGATCGGGCATCAAACATAATCTTGCCCGGCATCGATATTTTCAATGAAGATGGCACGCTGAGTGAAAAAGCCGATCTTGTTTACTGGGACGACCGTTTTAAGGCCCGTGAACTGATAGTTATGAAAGCTGGAAGAAGAGGGACTCCTGGTCAAAACTGAGGATTATATCAATAAAATTGGCTATTCCGAGCGCACCGATGCCGTCATCGAGCCCCGACTGTCGCTGCAATGGTTCCTGAAAATGAAGGATCTGGCTGGACCGGCCCTGGAAAATGTGATGAATGACAACATTACCCTTTGTCCCGCCAAAATTTAAAAATACCTACCGCCACTGGATGGAAAATGTCAGGGATTGGTGCATCATCCCGGCAGCTATGGTGGGGACACCGGATACCGGCTTATTACATTGCTGAGGGCAGGATTTTGTGGTGGCCGACCATCCGGAGAAGGCATTGGAACTGGCACGCCGGAAAACGGGCAATCCGATCATCTGCAATTGGCTGAACTGCGGCAGGATGAAGATGTGCTGGATACCTGGTTTTCTTCGTGGCTTATGGCCGATTTCGGTTTTTGACGGGATCCGCAATCCCGAAAATCCGGATATTAAATATTATTATCCTACCGATGATCTGGTCACGGCTCCCGAAATTCTTTTCTTCTGGGTGGCCCGCATGATCATGGCCGGATATGAATACCGGCAGGAAAAGCCCTTTCAAAAATGTATACCTTACAGGAATTGTGCGTGATACAAGCGGCGGAAAATGTCGAAATCACTGGGCAATTCTCCCGATCCGCTTGCACCTGATTGAAAAATACGGTGCCGATGGTGTTCGTGTGGGCATGTTGCTTTGCTCACCTGCCGGCAATGATCTGCTGTTTGATGAAAGCCTGTCGGAACAGGGGCGCAATTTTGCCAATAAAATATGGAATGCTTTCCGGCTGGTAAAATCATGGAAGATAGATCCTGAGGCAAAGCCTACCCAGGCATCCGCATATGGCCATCATATGGTTTTATGAGAGACTTAAACAGGGGGTCAGGGAAATTGAGGAGGCCTTTCAGCAGTATCGGATATCAGAGGCCCTAATGACTGCCTATAAACTGTTCTGGGATGAATTCTCCTCATGGTACCTTGAAATTGTCAAGCCTGAATATCAGAAGCCAATTGACCGGCGTACCTATCAGACTACCATTGAAATGTTTGAGTTCTGCTTAAGATACTGCATCCTTTTGTGCCCTTCATTACCGAGGAGATATGGCATCTGCTCAAGGAAAGGCCGCAGGGATTCAGCATCATGTATGAAACAAGTCCCGACAGTGAAGCCTGTTGACAAAGAAAAGATCACGTTATTTGAACAGGTCAAGGAGATCGTTACATTTATCAGAAACACCCGGGCTGATAAGCAGATCCCCACCAGAGAAAAACTGACCCTGTGTGTGAAGCCGGTAAATTATCACCATGATTTTGATGCGGTCATTATCAAGTTGGGCAATCTGGAAGAAATCAAGGTGATTACAGAGAAAGTTGAAGGAGCGGTAAGTTATATTACGGCCCATGCCGAATTCTACATTCCGGTGGGTGATTTGCACAATCATGAGGAAGAAATGAAAAAGCTTCATGAAGAACTGGATTATACCCGTGGATTTCTGGAATCAGTGTTGACGAAGCTCCATAACGAAAAATTCGTTGGACACGCTCCTGCAAAAGTGATTGAGTTGGAAAACCGTAAAAAGGCAGATGCTGAGACCAAGATCAAAGCGATGGAGGAGAGGATTGCCTCGATGAAGAAATAGGGACGAGGGCTGCCTTAAGGCGCCAGTCTGTAAACTTCCCACATTTTCCCTTTCCTCGAGTACTCGAACCTGTCATGCAGCCGGTTTTCACGTCCCTGCCAGAATTCAACCAGGTCAGGGATTAATTTAAAACCGCCCCAATGTTCGGGTCTTTCGAGGATTCTGGTTTTGAAAAACTCAAGATAATCTTTCTGAAGGGTTTCCAGGTATTCACGGTTGGGAATACGCCGGCTCTGCGGGGAGGCCCATGCACCGATTTTACTGCCCTCGGGCCTGATCCTGAAATATTCGTCCGACTCGCTCCGTGGTGTTTTGATGATCCTGCCCTCGATCCTGACCTGTCTTTCAAGCTGGGGCCAAAAAAAGAGGAGCGAACCAACAGGATTTGCTGCTATCTGAATGCCTTTCCTGCTATGGTAGTTGGTGAAAAAGGTAAATCCGTCATCCTCCAGGTTTTTAAGCAATACAACCCGTGAGGAAGGCTTCCCGTCGGCGTGAAGCAGTAGAAAGTACCATGGCGGTGGGTTCATGATCCCTGACTTGAGCGCTTCGTTCAGCCAGTATTTAAACTGGACAATCGGGCTTGCATCGAGATTGTCCATGCTCGAGTTGCGAAGAACCGGTATTCTTTCCGGATATCCTGTAAGTCGGCCATAGGTATTGTATCTGTTGGTAGTACAACAGATCAGATCACCGTTGGTTCAAGTTTTTTAAGCCGGGCGTTCCTGATGCTGGCGTTCAGTCTCGAATCCCGCAAGCAGGGCAATGGCATTAAAATTCATCCACAGCATCACGGCGATGAGTGTTCCGATAGAGCCGAAAAAACGGTTAAAAGGGGCGAAATGATTGACAAAGTAGGAAAAAGCCAGAGAAGTAAGGATCGAAAGCAAGGTGGCAAAGATAGAACCCGGTGTAAACAGGCGCCATTTGGTTTTCCGGGAGGGCGCCCAGTAATAAAGAAAAGAGATGGCCAGAAAGGTCAGGGCCAGCACAATGATCCATTTCCCGATCAGGAGCAGTGTAAAAGTGGCATAGGCTTTAATGATCCCTTCGGCATACAGGTACCGGATACCCATGTTGCTGAAAAAACAGGAGAATAGCAGCGAGGGTTACGAGTATAAACAGGATGATAAATAATCCGACGGAAATCAAACGGCGCTCGATCCACGGACGCGATTCAACCGTATGGTAGGTGGCATTGAAGGCTTCAATGATTCCATTCAGTCCTTTCTGAATAAAAAACAAAGTAACCAGGAAACCGAAGATCTGCAGTCCGTGGTGTTTCCAAAAATTTCCTCAAGAACCGTTTCCAGCAAAATATAGGAGTTTTCAGGGATCACGTCCACCAGAATATCCATTAAACCGGCCTGGAAATTTCGTATGGGCATATAAGGAATCAGACCCAGAAGGAAAATGATGGCCGGACCTAAGCGCCAGAAGGAAATGAAAAGCAATGGAGGTTGCCCGGATGTTCAGGGAATCCTTTCAAAGACCATTCACGAACAAGCGTTATTACTTCATAGAGGCATAATCCCCGTGGATCCCGGAAATTTGACTTTCCTGCAACGATCACCGAGTTTATGGATCTGGTTGTTAAAGAACTTATAGGTATATGTGGTTTGGTCCGAATTCATCAGGTTTATAGTTTAAAGCCTTCAGGCTTAAATCCAGGCTTTTGATATGATGGGTAAGTGCTCCCACAGAAATATAATCAACTCCACATTCCGCATAATCTCTGATGTTTTCGAACGTGATACCGCCTGATGATTCGGTTTCAAAACGTCCGGCGATCATTTCTACTGCCTTTACGGGTATCCTCGAAGGGTGAAATTGTCCAGCATAATTCGGCTGATCCCGCCGATCTCAAGTATGGTATTGACATCATTCAGATTGCGGGCTTCGATTTCAATGGAAAGATTCCGTCCCGTCTTTTCCAGGTATTCCCTGGCACACCTGATGGCACTGGGGATACCGCCCGCGAAATCAATATGATTGTCTTTGATCAGGATCATATCAAACAAGCCAAACCTGTGATTTTCCCCACCGCCTGTCTTTACCGCTGCTTTTTCGAGCATGCGCATGCCCGGTGTGGTTTTTCGGGTATCAAGAATTTTGGTTCTTAATCCGTTAAGCCTGTTGACATACTGCCGGGTGGTTGTAGCGATACCACTCATCCGCTGCATGATATTGAGTACAAGCCGCTCAGCTTTCAACAGGGCCAATACTTTGCCTTCAACAATAAATGCAACGTCGGGAGGTGCCACCGCATCTCCATCCTTTTTGAGGATCTCCATTTTGACCTCCGGATCCAGCTTGCTGAAAATTCTTTCGGCGATATCAACTCCGGCCAGTATGCCTGCTTCCTTGATCAGCAACTGCGCCTTACCTGTAGCATCAACGGGTATGCAGGATCTTGAAGTATGGTCGCCGTCACCAATATCTTCCTTTAGTGCGTTTTCAATGAATTCGTCAAAATAGTTAATCGGCATTTTCCTCTTCAAATCGGAGTTGATGAATATAAGGTTTATTCTCCCTGAGTTTGATCAGCAAAGTTACCCGGAAATTTCCGGCAGAAGTGGTCAGGTTTCCAATGGCATATTGCGAGCCTTCCTTGCCGCCTTTGTGGAGGATCACAAAATTTGTTGGCACATGTTTTGCAAAGAAGTTCTTTACAATAAGTTCCGCCTGCTGGCTGCTGTAAATATCTTCCTGACCGGGAATGGCAAGTTCAATGCTGGTATTGAAGAATTTTGAGAGTTCAACGGAATTTCCCGTTTTTAATGCGTCAATCACGGCTTGTGGGATATCTCCCGGTGCAGAAGCGCTGATTTTCATCTGTATGGGAAACAACAGAAGTGCTAACAGAAGAATTCTTTTGAAACGGTTGATTTTCAGCATAGTGTTTATCATGCTTGTGTTGAAATAAAAAGTATTTTTGAAATATGATAAAACCATTAGCATCGCAAATTTAATTATTTAATTCAATTATGGTGATTGATCAAATTCCGGGCCAACAATTCGCCTGATAAAACTTTTTTTGCATGAAGATCAGTATTATCAATCTTGGAGTTACTCAGGAACCCTATCTGAAAGAGGGTATTGCCTTGTTTGAAAAACGGATAAAACACTATATTTCATTTGAAATGATTTATCTGAATGAACCACGGCATATGAAAAATCAAGCTGAAAACGTGCAAAAGGAATCTGAAGGGAGGATCCTTTTATCTGGGCTGGAAAAAGTTGATTATCCCGTTTTACTCGATGTGGAAGGGAAAAGATTTGATTCTGTTGGATTCTCACAGTTTATACAGAAGGTCATGAATAAAGGCATCCGTCATATGGGTTTTGTCATTGGCGGACCTTATGGTTTCTCAGGGGAGGTATATCAAGCCGTTCCCGAAAGGATCTCTTTGTCGGAGATGACCTATTCCCATCAGTTGGTCCGTCTTGTTTTTCTGGAACAATTGTACCGGGCTTTTACCATTATTCGGGGCGAACCCTATCATCATGCCTGAGATTTTCTGAAATTTAATCGCGAGGATGTTCTTATGAATACGGGTAGAAATTTTCTGATATTTATTTCCCTGCTGCTGCTTACCATCACCGGGAACGTCATTTTTGACAACTGGCACTTCAAGGAGGGCGATCACAGGAGGTTACAGAAAGAAATCAACAAGAAATTCCAGCGAACCGACCGCATCTATCAAAAGATGCAGCAGAATAACTGGCTTCTGAACACGCAGTTGTCTGGCGACAAGGGTATTACCATGGTGGCCTACCGCAACGACAGCCTGATTTACTGGTCCGACAATACCCTCGCGCTTACCTCCCTGAAAGAATATGAAATGAATGGGAAGCGCTTTGCTTTTATCTCCAATGGCTGGTATGTGATCAAACCCTATGTGACCGATTCCATCAGTGCATACGGACTGATCCTGGTGAAATCACAGTACCCTTACGAGAATGAATTTCTCGAAAACAAATTTCAGCCCGACCTAAAGCTGCCGACTTCCACAGAACTCCTCACTGAGCCGCAACCGGGTTCCTTTTCCATTCACGACTGGGAGGGTATATACTTGTTTTCCATAAATTTCAGTGTAACCGAACTCAGATTTTCCAGACTGGAAAAATTCCTCGTCCCCTGCATGATTTTTCTGACCTTCCTGGCTTTGCTTTTCCTGGTCCACAGCCTTTTTGACCGCATTGTAAAACCGGCGTTGAGAAATACTGCCCTCCTGATCGTGGTGATACTTTTTGCTGCGCTGAGATGGATACAGTACAGGTATCATGTCCCTGTTGATCTGTATGATCTGGAGGTATTCGGGCCGGTTCCCTTTGCCAAATCAGACTGGTTGCCTTCCCTGGGGGATGTTTTTATCAACACCCTCCTGAGCCTGTTTCTGGTAATGGAATTCTGCACCTTTTTTAAATTTCCGGATTCTTTTGCGAGGACCAACCGAACGGGTTTAAATGTCGCCATTGTGCTGATGATGATCATATTGACCGGCTTTTACCTGTACACTCATTTGCTGCTGTCCAACCTGATCCTCCATTCCACTATTAATTTTGAATTTTACAAGGCTGCCAGTCTCAATGCCTATACCCTCATTGGGCTGCTGATCGCAGCGATGCATTTTGCCGCATTGCTTTTACTGTCCAACAAATTGCTTACGTTCTGTTCCAAAGAATGCTCTTTCAGCAAGTTAATACTGGTTTTCATACTGATCAGCGCTGCGATTTTCCTTATGGAGTATCTGCTGGGTTATGATTTTGATTATGGATCACATCTGGCCTTTATACTCATGTTTGTTGTACTGGCGCTTTTACAGTACAGGAACATACCTGTTGGCAATTATACCGCCATGGCTTTCATGGTAATCTTTTTCTCGGTATATTCAGTATTCCTGTTTACGCAATATGCAAAGCAGAAAATGAGCAAGAATATGCGGGTAATGGCTGAAAACCTCGCTAATCAGCACGATCCTGTTGCCGAGTATCTTCTGGAGGATATCAGCAACAGAATCAGAAAAGACCAGACTTTCAGCAATTACATGTTCAACAGGAACATCAGCTATGAAGAGATTTTTAAATACCTGAAGAGCAATTATTTTAACGGATTCTGGGGGAAGTACAGTCTAAATATAATCGACTGTGATCCAAGCACAAATGTCATTCTCGACGACAGTATCCCCGTAAAACAGATGAATTGCTATTCTTTCTACAATGAATTATTATCAAAAGGCAGCATGCATCTGCCCAGGACTGATTTTTACTTTCTCGACAGTCAGAATGGACAGATCAACTACCTGGGCTGGCTGACCTATAAAAGGCCTGGCAGCAAATACGAATTCACCTTCTTTATTGAACTTACCTCGCGCCTGGTCGCTGAAGAACTCGGTTTCCCCGATCTTCTGCTTGACAAAAAATACCATAAGAACCGGCTGCTGGAGGAATATTCTTTTGCCAGCTACTACAAAAATAAGCTGGTGGCGCAATCAGGCACTTTTCAATACAGTCTTGACCTGGCAACCTATGCCAATGCACCTGAAAAATTCGAAGGCTATAACCATCTGATATATTATATAAATAAGGACAATGCCGTTATGGTCAGCCGACCCACAGCAACCTTTTTTGACAAGCTGGTATCCTTTTCCTATATTTTTCTTTTCTATTATATGCTGGTGCTAATCTTTGTGACCATCAGAAACTTCTCGGAATTGGGGAAGGATATAACTTTAATTTTAAGAATAAGATCCAGCTTTCCATCATTGCCATATTATTCCTTTCCCTGATCCTGGTTGGAGGAGGTACTATCTATTTCAGCATTCAGCAATATCAGAAAAAACAGCATGATATTCTCAGCGAAAAGATACAGTCGGTTTATATTGAGCTCGATCATCTGCTGGCATACCTGCCAAACAGGATCAGCCCAAACTGGAAGGGGGACGATTATGACAACCTGAATCAGTTGCTCATTAAGTTTTCCGATGTGTTTTATTCCGACATCAATTTATACGATCCCGAAGGTAATCTGCTGGCCACATCCCGCGCTGAATTTTTGACCAGGGCATACTGGGTCCGAAAATGGATCCTCAGGCCTACAATAAAATGGTCAGGGAAAAGCAGGCTGAGTTCATTCACCGTGAAAACATCGGGAATCTCAGTTTCCTGTCAGCCTATGTGCCTTTTGTGAATGCCAAAAACAAATTGCTGGCCTATCTTAACCTTCCCTATTTTACCAAACAGAATGTATTGCGCAATGATGTTACCACGCTGATTGTAGCGATGGTTAATATTTATGTGTTGTTGATTTTGCTTACCATTGCCATGGCAGTGATAATTTCCGATCAGATTACCCGGCCGCTCAGGATGATCCAGCAAAAGTTCAGCGAAATAAAGATCGGTAAAAAGAACGAGGAAATTGTTTACAGGGGACATGATGAAATTGCCGGACTGGTGGATGAATACAACCGTATGGTGAAAGAGCTCGTGAAAAGTGTGGAAATGCTGGCACGATCCGAACGTGAAAGTGCCTGGCGGGAAATGGCCAAGCAGATAGCCCACGAAATTAAAAATCCGCTGACGCCTATGAGGCTGAGTGTTCAGCACTTGCTGAGGTCGTGGAAGGATAATAAGGAGAATTTTGATGAATATCTTGAAAAGGTGACCCGTACCCTCATCGAACAAATTGATAACCTTTCCTTCATTGCTTCGGAGTTCAGTAATTTTGCCAAAATGCCCAAGGCATTCAATGAGGAGATCAACATCGTTGAGAAGATCAGATCCACGCTCACCCTGTTTGCCAATACCGAAAATGTGGATTTCATCTTTGAACATGAGAGCGAGCATATTATGGTATATGCCGACAAGGAGCAATTATCAAGGGTATTTATCAACCTGATCAAGAATGCCATACAATCTATTCCTGACGCACGGCAGGGCAAGGTTGGAATCAGTCTGGTACTGAACGGGAAAATGGTGCGCGTCAGCATAACCGATAATGGGAAAGGCATACCCGAAGAGCTTCAGAATAAGTTATTTACGCCAAGTTTTACTACAAAATCCAGTGGTATGGGATTGGGGTTGTCGATAGTGAAAAATATTATTGAATCTTTTGGAGGCAATATTACGTTTAAGACAAAAGTCAATCACGGCACAACTTTCATCTTTGAACTTCCGGTTCATATGAAAGCCACGGTGGACGGTCCCTGGCAATAATTTTTAAAAGCCGGGCAGTGTAAGTGTCCTGTGTTGATATCTCGAAAATATTGTATAGTAATATTTTTATATATTTGAAACACAACAGACAAACCAACTACCTAAATCCTTTTGTTGCTTTGAGAAGAATTGTTTTCATAGTCATGGGCTTATGTCCTTTTCTATTCATGAGCCTTTCCCAAAATGTCCAGATTTCAGGAATTCCCAATTTTTACCTCCGTGTGGATGAGGTACAAACCGACCGGGTAAGGGTTACTGACGTGGCAGGCGGACAGCTTGGCCAGTTTCAATCAGAATGCAAAGTCCTGCTTATCCAGATGACAGGGGGAACTTTAAACACCCCGCCGGATTTTAAGACGTTGGAATCCCGCACCAGAAATTCCTTTAATAATACAGGGAGCTATGAAGTCCTTCAGGTAGATCAGGTCACACTGATCAATGCTGCAGAGGCCTGGATCATTTTTACTGACAATGTCGGCCAAAGTTATGATGCCGGCGAAAAGATACAGCTCGTCAAATTTATTGAAGGGGAAACCGTTTCGACCTCTGGTCCGGTAACTGCCAGGGACTGGGATGGCGTCATCGGAGGCATCGTGGCCATTATCGGAACCGATTCGGTAAAACTTAATCATAATATCGATGTCAGCGCCAGAGGTTTTCGCGGAGGGGCGGTCCCGGATGAAAATTATACCGGGGGCTGCCGATATGGCTTGAGTTCTACGGTTAAAGACACTTTATATTTACTTCCTGCCGAAATAAACCGGTCTGGGAATAAGGGTGAAGGCATCATTACCACTGCCTGGCCCTATACCAAAGGAACCGGATTTGCCCTGAATGGCGGAGGTGCAGGCAACGGATTGTATTCCGGCGGAGGCGGCGGCAGTAATTACTATGTAGCAGGTGACGGGGGCAGACAATCTCCTGCCTGTAACCTTGCCTTTCCGGCGCTCGGCGGGTGGGGCGGATACAGTTGCAGAAATATATACGATGTGGATAAAATCATCATGGGCGGCGGTGGCGGAAGCGGTACAAAGCTGGCTTCTTCAACTCCATCCAAGGGTGGCGATGGCGGAGGGATAGCCATTATCCTTACCGGAATACTTGCAGGTAACGGGAACACCATTGCCTCAAACGGAGAGAACGCCTCAAGCACTACCGGCAGTGGTGGAGGCGGTGGAGCAGGCGGCACCATTATCCTTGATGCCACGAATTATTCTGGATCATTAACCATTAGTGTAAAGGGTGGAAGAGGCGGTAGCACCACCGATGCAGTCAACTGCACCGGTTCGGGAGGCGGCGGCAGCGGTGGTGTAATATGGTACTCAGGTACTTCCATACCTGCCACTTTTGATATTACCAACGGAGTATCCGGCTCAGTGGCAGGCAGTTGTTCTTCGGTCCTGGGCATTCCCGGCACTCCTGGCTCCGGAGGTGCTACATTAAATGGCCTTATTGCTCCCCTCACCGGGTTCCTGTTTAACAGCGTTCGTGGAACCGACACCATTTGTGCGGGTCAGATCCCCAACCTGCTTACCGCCAGCCAGCCCAAAGGTGGTGACGGCACCTACATTTACTCCTGGGAGCAGAGCATCGACAATATAAACTGGGCAACAGCCACAGGCACCAAAGCTATGAGAAGTCTTCAGCCCCCGGCACTAACACAGACAACCTATTACAGAAGAGTGGTCACCTCGAATTTTGTCTTTGACACCAGCCGTGTCATTCAGGTGTATGTCTACCCGGTTATCGGTAACAATACCATTACCGGTACCGATTCCATCTGCTACAATACGCATGCAAAAAGCATTACGGGAACTACACCTGCAGGGGGCAGCGGAATTTACAGTTATTTGTGGCAGTACAGCACCGATCAGTCGGCCTGGAGCAATGGCGGAACAACAAATCCTCATGACCCCGGAATATTGCAGCAATCACGTTATTACCGCAGGGTAGTTAATTCTACGCCCTATTGTTCCAACACGAGCAATACCGTCAGGATTACAGTGCTTCCATCCATTACCAACAATACGTTTTCCTCTCCGGATACCGTAATTTGTGAAGCTCAGGGACCTGGTCCGCTGAATGCAAAGATCCCCGGAGGCGGTGACGGCACGTACACCTACCAGTGGCAAAACAAGTCACTGTCCGGCAACTGGACCGCTATTCCCGCGACCAATGTCCAGCGGTATAATCCAGGCACACTCACCGATACTACCTTGTACAGAAGAATCGTCTATTCGGGAAATGGTAATGCCTGTAGGGATACTTCCTCGGTCATTAAGTTTGTCAATGTTTTGCCGGCTTTGTCCAACAACCTGCTGGCATCTGCCTCAGACCGCTATTGCGCAGGCGAGGTCCCTGTATTGATTACCGGCGAACAACCCGGAGGCGGTGATGAAGTCTATCGTTACCAGTGGAGAATTCGTACAACCGGAAATTGGAACAACATCCCCGGTGCAGAGGATAGGGATTTTCTTCCTGTTGAACCGGTGGAAGCCAATACTTCCTTCAGCCGGGTGATCACTTCGGGTGAAAACAATGTTTGCCATGACACCTCCGCAGCGTTTGCCCTGATGGTGGTGCCCCATATCATTAATAACCTGGGCGTAACGGACCAGACCATCTGTCAGTTCAATACACCGGTATCACTGTCTGCCCCTCCGGCAAGCGGTGGTCTTGGAGGAATTACTTACCAGTGGATCGAATGGGCTAGCGGTGCAACCGAGTGGACCAATGCATCGGGAACCAGCAATCAGGCGTCCTATTCCCCCGGAGCCCTTACTTCATCAACTCTTTTTGCCAGAAAAGCATTCAGTGATATTTGTACAGATACCAGTGAGACCGTTTCCATTACCGTATATCCGGCCATCAGCAATAACTCCATCCTGGGAGGTCCGGTGCAGTATACCTGTTTTAACACTCCTGTAACTTTAACAGGTTCAACACCGCAGGGCGGCGATGGAACAACCTACGCATACCAGTGGGAACAGAGCAGCGATAATTCGTTATGGACCCCGGTTTCTTTTGGTGCAGGAACAGATCAGCATTATAATTCATCAAACCTTGCTGCCAGGCAATACTTCAGACGTACAGTATATTCCTCTGAACAATTGCTCGAATGCACTGATGCGAGTGATGTTGTGGAGGTGAGGATCAATCCGCTTCCCACCGGTGATGTAATCAGCGACAGGGATACCCTTTGTGCAGGTGAAACCCTGTATGTGAAATTCAACACATCCGGAAATGGTCCGTTCAATGTTACACTGGACGGAATATCCAGCCAGACCAAAACCGGCAGTTCAGCTTCTCCCGATTCCATGGCTTTTATACCGGCTTCTTCCGGACAGTATAGCATGTATTCGGTGGAAGACGACAGTGGATGTTTTGCAGATTTCAACGGCTTTACGAAAACAGCCCAGGTAGTTGTTTATGATGTTCCGGTGGCTGATGCAGGCAGTAACGATGAAGTCTGCAGTAATACTTATTCCCTGAAGGCCACCAGGGATATTTCCGGTTCTGAGGGAATCTGGACAGGTGCCGGCGTGGTGTTTAGCGATGCAACCAATCCGAACGGCAATGTTACTGCAGATTATTATGGGTTAAAGGTGTTGACCTGGACCGAAAGCAACTGGCATTGCACGGATGCTGAGGAAATTGAAATTTCATTTTTCGAACAACCCGCTGCACCGGATGCCGGTCCCGACCAGGTACTTGAATTCACTTTTACGACTCAGCTTCAGGCGGTTCCCACGGTCGTGGGCTCCGGAAAATGGACTGTTATTTCCGGGACCGGGGAATTCAACAACGACACTTTACCGGATGCCCTTGTCAGTGAGCTTGCCAGCGCTGCATCACTCAAATGGACTGTTACCAACGGCGTCTGTCCTGTTGTTTCCGATGATATGCAAATTCTGGTCAATCCACTGGTCATTACAAAGGGTTTTACCCCTAACGGAGATACCAAAAACGATTTCTTTGACCTCGGTGCCGGAAGTGCAGAATGGATAAAGATTAAAATTTTCAACAGTGCCGGTGTGCTGGTTTTTGAATCCGATAACTATCAGGAAGGCAACCTGTGGGATGGTAATAATATGAGTGGTGTGGAATTGCCCGAAGGAACCTATTTTTATCTTATCGATATGAAAGTGACAGGTAAACAACAGGAAGTACAATTCAGGTCATTTGTTGAAATACTTAGATAAATGCGCAGATTAATCATTGTATTGCTTTGTCTCGTTTTTGTCCAAAGCCACAAAGCCCAGGAAAAAACCCTGCTGTACAGCCACTATAGCTTTAACGGATTGGCTGTCAATCCGGCCTATGCCGGCAGTCGTGAGATGCTTAGCGTGAGTGTGTCGCACCGAAACCAATGGATGGGATTTGAAGGTGCCCCAACCTACAATATTGTGGGAGTGCATACTCCGTTTAAAAACACCAAGATGGGTCTGGGGCTGCTCGTGATGAACGAAAGCATCGGTTTGCGAAAATATACGGGTTTTTACCTGAATTATGCCCACCGGTTAACAGTGGGAAGAGGAAAACTGGCATTGGGTCTTAAAGGAGGGATTTCAACCGGAAAGTACGATATGATCGAACTGGGTAATGATGATTATGTTTTCGGTGAAAAATCGAGCAGTTATCTCCTGCCCAATTTTGGGGTGGGCATGTACTATTATACCAAAAAATTCTATGCCGGGATCTCGGTACCCCTGATTCTCGGTTATGAAACCAATGAGACCGGAGAAGTGACCGCATACCACGATTTTAACAAATATGCCTATTACCTTACCGCAGGCGTTACCTTTGATATGGCCGATAACTGGCAGCTGCAACCTACAGGACTTGTTGAATACGATAAAGCAGGGGGGGTGATTGCAGAGGGAGGACTCAACCTGCTTTACAAGGATGCCTTACGGGTGGGCGCTTCTTACAGAAGCAAGCAGGCTATCGTTATGTTGCTTGACTTCAAGTTGACCTACCAGTTGCGTATAGGTATTGCCTATGATTATGGTCTGAACGAATTAAATGCCTATAACCGGAACTCATTTGAGATAGCCCTGGAATACAACTTTGGATATCAGATCAAAGCTTCAAACCCAACGATATTTTAAATACAATGTGTCCAACCCGAAAAATAGTATTGTTCCTATCCCTGTTTGTCTTTGTTTGCATTCCGGTTTTTTCACAAAATCACTTTGCTGTGAGGCGCCTTCCGTTCAACACCACGTCAAAGGAATTAGCCCCGGCATTTTACCAGAACAGCCTTGTTTTCTGTTCCGACAGGAAGCATGATTTTTTTATGAGTTATACCGATCTGAACAATAATCCGCTAACCAACCTCTATCAGGCAGATCAGAAAAAGCCTGGTAAATTCGACAATCCACGGCTGCTGTCAAAAGAACTTACCACATTTTTGTTTGAAGGTCCATCAACATTCAGCAAAGATGGGAAAACCATTTATTTTACCCGGTCGATTGATATTTCCGTGAGCCTACGGAACCGTCACCGCGAGGACACTACCTATGGGATCTTCAGTGCCGAATGGTCGGGTGGGGAATGGACAAATCTTTCACAGTTCCGTTTCAACCGGCCCGATTACAATACCGGTTATCCCTGTCTGTCCGCGGATGGTTCCCTGCTGTTTTTCTGTTCGGATGCGCCGGGTGGATTCGGGGGACTGGATATCTATGTTTCAAAACTGGAAAACGGACGCTGGGGCCAACCTAAAAACCTGGGAGGCTCAGTCAACAGCGCCAAAAATGAAGTATTCCCCTTCTATCATAGCAGTGGCAGGCTCTATTTTGCTTCGCGGGGCCATAACCAACGTGGCGATCTCGATCTTTATTACACGGTTGCAGTTGACGGCGAATGGCAAAAACCTTTTCCGATGACCGAGCCTTTTAATTCAGCCAGCGATGATTATGGTCTGATTATGAATGCGGCCTCAGATACCGGCTATTTTGTCTCTGACCGTTCAGGTTCTGCGGATATTTTTTCTGCGTATTCCATCCTGCCCACTTTTTCAAACTGTCCGGACCAGCAGGAAAATGATTATTGTTTCGTTTTTTATGAACCCAATAATAATGAGGTTGATACCACTACATTTGCCTACGAATGGGATCTGGGCGATGGGACCACGATAAGAGCGCTCGAAGCAGAGCATTGTTTTGCCAAACCCGACACCTACCTGGTGCAGCTCAATATTGTGGACAAGCTTACCAAGGAAGTTTTGCTGAGCCAGGCAAGTCACACTTTCGTCGTTGAAAAAATTGAACAAGCCTATATTCAAGCACCACAAACCGTATCCACCGGCGAAGAAATCACCTTTGACGGAAATGAATCCTATCTGAAGGACTTCACCATCAGCAATTATTGCTGGGATTATGGTGACGGTTTTCGTGCCCTGGGAAATGAATCGAAGCATCGCTTTGCATTTCCAGGTACCTATAACATCACTTTGGGCGTAACCAATAAAAAGAATGATCCGGATGAACCTGTTTTGAGAAGCTGCGTGACCCGAAAAATCATCGTTGTCAAACCCGGCGAGTGACAACTTTTGAGGATTCGGGGTTAAAATGAATCCATTCCTGTTTTTTATCGTATAGCAAGTACATACAAACCGAAAATCAGAATTTTACCCATGAAGTATATAGCATTTTTACTTGGCATAGCTTTCATCACAGATGGTTTAAAGCTCAGCCAGTACCTGCGGGAGATGAAAATATACCCTATCTTATGACCTTTGGTCCAAAAGCCGGTACCTCCTGGGGTGATGATGATTTTTCGCAGACATTCTTCTTTCTGATTCCAAAGAGTTTTTCGCAGCCTATTTATATCCGGGTTTTTGATCCCGACATCAGCGGCGTAACAGATGAGCTGGACGGAGTCTTTGATTCCCGGATGACCTATTCAGTATATGGCGGAAAGGAATGCTATACCAGCAAGGATGCCCAGGAAACATCACCCAAAGGAAACTATAAAAGTGGCAATCTCCTGGCCTCGAAAACATTCGGTAATCAGCTCGATTATGACAACAAATGGTATACTTTCGGCCCTTTCAATCCTTCTGAAGGTGAATTTGTTCAAAAATTCGATGGATATATTTTCAAGATTATTTGCGACGGAATGGCCGGTGATGACGGTAACCTCTACCGCTACTTTCTTTCCACCAAGATGGATGAAAACAAAGCCATTGAAGGAGCAAATGCTTTTGCTTTTGAATACTCATTCCGCATGTATGACAATCCTGCGGAGGTATCCCATATCTACCCATTTGTTGACGACAGGACTATTTCGGTGAAATTATCCAACTTTGACTGGGATTCTGATGGTTTTATCCGTACTGTTTCCGTTGCCCGTAAAGGACAGCTCAGCAAAGTTTCAGCAGAGGACAACTGGGCTGAGGATGAGTTTAAGATCTTTGACGAGGAAAAAAACACTTCGCTGGACATTCAGTTCATCAAACGAAAAAGCCCACCGGTTAAAAATAATAATGTGGTTGTAAATGTGCGCAACCAATATGGCGAATTATTGCCTTTTTACGTAATCCCTATCGGAGGGGTACCGAAGTATAAATCTGAAGTGGCCGCAAGGAAACCGGTAAAATAATTCGCTAATCCTATGCACAAAAATTCCATTCACTATTTATTGCTGTATTTTTCCTGTCTGCCGGATCAGTCATTTCACAGGACTACCGGATCAGCCATTTTGGATTAAGCGAGGGCATTACACACCAGTTTGTCTATACGGTAAACCAGGACGCCCATGGTTACATCTGGCTGGGTACCGGACAGGGGTTATGCCGGTTCGATGGTTTCTCGTTCAATACGGATATCACCCAGGATTCACTCGCAAACGAGGTTGCCGGTGTGAGTTTCAGGGATTCCCGTGGACATTCTGTGGTTTGGCTATCAGAGCGGTGATATCGCAAAATATGAAGGCAATAACTTTTCAACGGTTCGCACAGGTGTAGAAATCCACAGTGCTGTAACCGGTTTTGCAGCTACCAGGGACGATAATCTCCTTTTTGCCACCCTCAACAATGGATTGTTCAATTTAAATGTCAAAACCGGTATAGCCAGTGCGGTTTCGGGTATTGAGCCGGGTATGTATACCGCTTTGCTCGTGCAGGATAACATCCTGTTGCTGGGAACCCAGGAGGGATTGACCATTTATTCCCTGGATGAAACAGGCGCAAGCGCTGTATTGGTCAATAAGATACCAGACCTTGATCTGATCAAGATACAGGATATACAACTTTCCTACGTTCCCCATACATTCTGGATCGCCACGGAGGACCAGGGTGTTTACCGCCTTGTTTTGAACGGTGAGCAGTATACGTTATCGAAAACCGGCACACAATACAAGGTTGGAAATGAGAATGTGCAATCGGTTTTTGAGGATTCTGATAAGCAGCTTTGGATAAGTACATTAAGAAATGGTTTATGCAGGTTGGGACTTCCCGAGAAAAAACGGAGAATTTGCTTCAGCAACCTGGTATAACAAACAAAACGGACTCACGGAAAATGCCGTGAAGAAGGTGTTTGAAGACCTCGAAGGCAATATCTGGATAGCCACCTATGGTGGCGGACTAACACTATTTGCCGGCCAGGCATTTTCGTTCATCCACAGGAAACCAACGGATTGGAAAATGATATCCAATCTGTAGTGCTGGCGGATGATCATGTCTTTTTCCTGGGTGGACCGGGCGGACTTTTCCGGTATAAACAGGGGACCGATAAATCAGCTGTCAGAATATCAAGTGTGCCGGCAGACAGGGTCACTTCACTCCATCTTGACGGGCGGAATCTGTTTATTGGCACAGAAAGAAACGGGCTTTACTATCTGGACATTTACAGCACAGGTGCCCGAAAGATTGCCTATGAAGCCAATTCAATGGGGAATCAGGTAAGTGCCATAACTTCAGATGAACAGTATATTTATCTGGGTACAAGAGATGGTATTTATGTATTTAACAAGGATTTGAGTGTCAATGCCCATTATACCACCAAGGAAGGATTGCCCCATAACAATATCGAGCATATTTTGCTCGACAACAGCGGCAGGCTGTTATTTGCCACCCGTACAAGGGCATCCTGCAGTTGACTGGGGACGGCAGGATTGTCAATCTTTATCCTGCGGGAGATAATGAGATCGAATTTAAATCGATTGCCGAAGATGATGCGGGTGCTATTTGGGCTGCCACATATGGTGATGGCGTTATTTGTTTTAAGGATGATTCTGTATATCAGTTTACGGCCGCAAATGGATTAAAGGCGAACTATGCCTATGGCATTATCAGTGGAGCAGGTCAAACCATTTGGGTGGGCCACAGACTGGGGATAAGCCGGATCAATACCAATAACATGCGGGTCAGTGCATATGACAAAAATATAGGCATGACCGGTGACTGTAATCCGAATGCAATGTTTTCGGATAAATCAGGCAGGATTTATTTTGGGACTACAGAAGGAGTGGTTTCCTATGATCCTTCGAGGGAAAACAAAAGAAAACTGCCTCCGTTTACCAACATCATCAGTTTGCTGATCTCCGAAAAATCATATGACTTTAACAAAGAGATTGTTTTGCCGTATCGGCTATACAAGATGAGAATCGATTTTATCGGACTGAATTACAGTGATCCCCATGCGGTACGGTACCAGTATAAACTTGAAGGGTATGATCTGGAATGGTCCGATGTGACTTCACAGACCTTTGCTTTGTATCCGCGGATCGAAGACGGAGAATATATTTTCTATCTGCGGTCTTTTAACGGCGAGGGGCTCAGCCAGGTAAACCCGGTGGCTATTCACCTCTTGATTAAGCCTCCGTTTTGGAAGACCTGGTGGTTTATTCTCCTGTCTGCACTCACCGTAATCTTCTCCGTGTTCTTTATTATTAAATTCAGAGAACGTAAGCAAAAGCAGTTGCAGGAATATCTTGAAACGGAACTTGCCGCCAGAACCAGGGAGGTGGTTGAACAAAAAGAAGAGATTGAGATTAAAAACAGGGACATTACCGACAGCATCAACTATGCCAAGCGAATTCAGACCAGCATGCTTGCCGCCGATCAGACGACTGCAGCAGCACTTTTCTGGTTGTTTTGTATTCTATATCCCCGGGATATTGTCAGTGGTGATTTTTACTGGTTCGACCAGGTGAACAACAATAAGTTCATGATCGTTTGTGCCGACTCAACCGGCCATGGTGTGCCGGGGGCATTTATGTCGATGATCGGATCCACGCTGATCAAGGACATTTGCACGCGTGAAGCCGGTAATTCACCTTCACAGGTATTGCAGGTACTCGATTGTGAATTGAGGAACACGCTGAATCAGAATCTTGACGATGGCACCAAACCCGGAGACGGCATGGATATCATCGTCTGTGAAATTGACCTGAAAACGCATTATGTCAGGTATGCATCAGCCATGCGGCCTATGATCATATACCGCAATGGCGAGGAGTTTTTCGTCAAAGGCAGCCGCAATTCGGTTGGAGGGCATTATGACAGGGAAGATAACCTTTTTGAGGATGAAGGACTGCAATTAAGCAAGGGCGATATCATTTACATGTTCTCCGACGGATACTCCGATCAGTTTGGAGGTCCTATGGGGAAGAAATTCAAAATGGTACGGCTGAAGAACCTGCTGCAGGATATCCATCAGAAACCCATGGAAGAACAATATCAATCATGTGAAAAGCACTTTCAACCTCTGGAAGGAGAATTACGATCAGGTAGATGACGTACTGTTTCATGGGTATAAAAATCTGATCATTTAAAGGCATTCATTTTCAGTATGTGATTTCTTTATCTGATAAAAATCGCCATTCCCCTCTATGAAGGTTTTTCTTGGTAAGGCCTGCAAAATATACCCTGTCGAGTTTTACCACCTCATACCCCAGATTTTCAAAAATCCGCCGGACAATGTGATTGCGGCCTGAATGGATCTCAATTCCCACCTGTGATTTATCGGTCGGATCAGCATAACTGATGGTGTCAGCTTTGATAAATCCGTCTTCCAGTGTAATTCCGGTGGCAATCTTTTTCCATATCTGCGTGTTTGAGATTTTTATTCAGGTGAACATGGTAAATCTTCAGTTTTTCAAATTTTGGATGGGTCAGCCTTTTGGTCAATTCACCGTCATTGGTAAGCAGCAAAACCCCTGTAGTATTCCGGTCAAGGCGGCCAACGGGGTAGATCCTTTCTTTACAGGCCCCTTTACCAGTTCAAGAACAGTTTTTTTGGCATGAGGATCTTCCACTGTGGTGATATAATCCTTGGGCTTATTCATCAGAATGTACACCTTTTTTTCTTCACGTAGGGTTTCTCCGTTATATTTCACAATATCGCCGGGACTGACCTTTACCCCCATTTCAGTAACCAGCTTGCCGTTCACGCGTTACCAGCCCGGCGCAATAAATTCATCTGCTTCACGTCGAGAACAAACTCCTGTACTGGCAATGTACTTGTTTAACCTGATCAGATCGCTTTCATGGCCGGTTTTTGGCATTTCCTTGGGCTGCCTTTTTGCGGCCAATCACCTTCCGTCTTTTTCTAGTTCTTCCTGCTGTGCAACATGCATCTTTTCCTGTGCAACCTGCTTTTCTGCGAGCAGCGTGCTTCTTTTTGACGCAGCGCTGGCTTTTCGGTGGACTTCTGGCTATAACCATGATGTTCCGATTTATTAGTTAAACAGTATGGCTAGATTATTTATATTTAGCGTTATTGAAGAATAGCTAACCTAACTAAATAATAAAATTATAAAACTACTAAAATAAGTCTTAGAGTAGTTAAAAATATTAAAAATACATATGACCTTAATCAAATCGATATCCGGAATACGCGGAACCATTGGCGGTATTGCCGGGAGATTCACTGACACCCCTTGATATTGTGCGGTTTACTTCGGCATTTGGACTCAAATGCTAAAACCAGACAGAAAAAGACAGTTTATACGGTGGTAATTGGCCGTGATGCCAGGATATCGGGCGAAATGGTTTCCATGCTGGTGGCCGGATCACTGATGGGCATGGGTATTCACGTTATTGATCTGGGATTTGCCACCACCCCTACTGTGGAAATTGCTGTTACCCATACAAGGCCGATGGGGGAATCATTCTCACAGCCAGCCATAATCCGGGACAATGGAATGCACTTAAAGCTGCTCAATGCCAGAGGTGAGTTTATTTCTGCGGAAGATGGGGCCGAATTGCTGGCTATGGCCGCAGCGGACAAGACTGAATATGCGCAGGTGACACACTTGGCAAGATTAACCAGGTTCGACAAACATGAATGATATTCATATTGATGCGGTGCTGAAAATGAAACATGTGGATCGGCAAGCGATCACGACAGGCAGGTTTTAAGGTAGTCATTGATTGTGTTAATTCGGTAGGCGGTATCATACTGCCGTGCCTTATTGAAAAAACTGGGTGTTAGAGGTTATTGAACTATACTGCGATCCCTACAGGAATTTTCCCGCATAACCCCGAACCCCTCCCTCAGCACCTGGGCGATATTGCTGCGGCAGTGGTGAAAAACAAAGCCGATGTTGGTTTTGTGGTTGATCCGGATGTGGATCGCCTGGTGATCGTAAATGAAGATGGATCAATGTTCGGTGAGGAATATACACTGGTGGCCGTAGCGGATTATATACTTTAGCATAATCCGGCAATACGGTTTCAAATTTGTCCTCCACCATGGCCCTGCGGGATATTACCCGGAAATATGGTGGTTCCTACACGCTGCCGCGGTTGGTGAAGTGAATGTGGTTGCTGAAATGAAGAGGACCAGAGCAGTAATCGGAGGGGAAGGCAATGGCGGAATTATTTATCCTGAATTGCATTATGGACGTGATGCACTGGTTGGCATTGCCCTTTTTCTGACGCCACCTGGCCAAATCAGGGATGAAATGTTCGGCATTGCGAAAAACCTATCCCGATTACTACAATTCCAAAAACAAAATTGAACTTGAAGCCGGATGTGGATGTAGATAGACTTATCAGTAGCAGTGCGGGAGAAATACAAGGATCATCCCGGTGAATGACCGTGATGGAATCAGGATTGATTTTGACAGGGAATGGGTTCATCTGCGAAAATCCAATACCGAACCCATTATCAGGGTAATCAGTGAAAGCACTTCGCCAGAAAAGGCTGAGGCACTTGTCTGCAAGAATGATCCATGAAATTCATGAACTTGCAGGCTGAATATATGGCGCTCAGATGGTTTATGATGATTTTGTTATTCCTGTCATGCAAGATTATTTTCGCAGGAGGGAGTTATTTACCGGAAAGGTGACCGACAGCCTGACCCATGAGCCCTGGCCTTTGTAAGCATTGTATATAATGGATCAGGCCAGGGAGTGGTTACCAATCTCGATGGGATATTCCGGATACCGCGGTCCAAAGAATATCCAGTTCTTGAAACTGAGGTATGTGGGTTATCGGTCAAAAACAATCGCGTACAACCCGGTAAATTCAGGAACAACCTGATATATCATGCTGAGTCCGGAACCCTATCGACATCGGTGAAGTGGTGGTTTATCCCACAGAGAATCCGGCCCACCGCATCATCAAACTGGCGGCGGAGAACCGGAACAGAAACAATCCTGAAAAATCAGGGCCTTTTTCTTATATTTCCTATGACAAAATGGTGTTCGGATTGGAACCCGACACTTCACGGCCAGACCCGGTGCACTCGATTCGGCATTTGCCGGCCTATGAATGCCCGATACCATTCAGCTTATGGGATGAACCGAAAGGGCAAAATTGATTTGCAGCGATTCCTTGAAAAACAATATCTGTTTATGATGGAATCGGTCAGCAGCCGTAAATATTATTTCGCCGGAAAAGAACAAGGAAGAAATCATCGCTTCAAAGGTTTCGGGCATTTCACAACCTTCCTTTATTTCATGGCCAGGCAGTTTCAATCATTTTCATTTTATGATAACTTCGTTACCATTGCCAACCGGCAGTTTCTGAATCCCATCAGTGCCGGAAGCACCGATAAGTATTTCTTTCTCATCCAGGATACTGTTTTACCGAACGTAAGGATACGGTATTCATCATTTCATTCAGGCCTTGGAAGGGAAGGAATTTTGATGGAATGAAGGGTGTTTGTATATCAATTCAAACGGATATGCGATTCAGAATGTACTGGCCGAAGCATATGAAGAAAAGAATGAGACTTTCAGGTCTCCATCCAGCAGCAATATGATTTTGTGGATGGTAAACGATGGTTCCCGGTGCTGTTAAATACAACCATTCATTTTAATCCGGCGCAGATGGGGTATACTGGTGCCCCTGTGAACATTGTAGGTACCGGAAAATCATACATCGTGAATATTAATTTCAATCCCGCATATTGATAAGAGCGAGTTCTCTGATGTGCAGATCGAAGTGAGACCCGATGCGCACAAACAACCCGAGGAGGTTTGGAATACCTATCGGACAGATTCATTAAATAGTCAGGGAAATTGAAACCTACCGGGTGATTGACAGTATCGGCAAGGCTGAACATCTCGACCGCACCATCATGTCGTTGGAGACACTGCTCACCGGCTATTTGCCGGGACAGTTACTGGAATTTTGATCTGAGGAGATTTGTAGATTACAATGCATATGAAGGTTTTAGGTTTGGTGCCGGAGGCCGGACCACACCGCAAGTATCAAAATGGTTTACCCTGGGAGGTTACGCTGGCCTACAGCCTGAGAGACAAAGCTTTTAAATACAGCGGAAGTCTAACCCTGAATCTTTGGCCTGCCAATGAACTTGGAATGACCATGCTTTACCTTAATGATGTGCGTGAATCCGGCGGGATGCGGTTCAATGAAATATGGAGCTTATCGGGTTCAGCATTTATCAGGGATTATATGGTGGAGGTAATGGATATGACAGAGGAAGCAGAGATATCATTGGGTTTCCGTGCGTTTAAGTATCTGACGGCAAAAGCTTATCTGGCACATAGTGAACTTACACCCACCAACGGATATGGATACAGTCTCAACGAGGAAAACCCACAGGTGATACTTAACCACTTTTTATATTACCGAAGCCGGGATCAAGCTGAAGTATGCCTTATAAGGAAACATTTATGAAAACACCCCGGGGCAATAAATTTTCCATGGGAACCAGATATCCCGGTTCTTTATTTCAATCTGGCGAAGGGTACATGGCTAAACGGCGATTTTAATTACTGGAGAACGGAAATGAAAATCACCAAGGTTTTCAAGACAAAATCATTCGGTGAAACACAACTGGCCTTGGTTAACAGGTATGGTTACCAGTGATGTGCCTTATAGCAAGTTGTATGTGGGCATGGGCAGTTATAAGCCATTTACCCTTGAAGCGGAACAATCTTTTGGCACCATGCGATTCAATGAATTTCTTTCGGACCGGTTTATGGCCCTTGTTCATCAAGCAGGATTTCGGCAAGCTGCTGTTTAAGCCGCGCGGTAAATTTCAGCCCGAAATAGCCCTTGTGCAAAATATGGGTTTTGGCAACCTAAAAAGTACCGCATCACCATGAAGATATTACCTTACGACACCATGGAAAAGGGATACTATGAAGCGGGTCTGCTGATCAATAATATTGTCCGGGTGCAGTTATTCCGTTACGGTGTTGGGTGTAATATACCGGTACGGTCCCTATTCTTATCCCAAAACTATTGATAACTTTGCATTTAAACTACACTTCAATTTAACATGTAATTTACTGCATACCGCAAGTATGTTTAAATCAGGTTTTGTAAATATTATCGGAAATCCCAATGTGGGAAAATCCACACTCATGAATGAACTGGTCGGGGAACGCTTGTCCATTATCACAGCCAAAGCCAGACAACGCGGCATCAGGATACTTGGCATTGTGAACGGTGAAAATTTTCAGATCATTTTTTCCGATACGCCAGGGATTGTAAAGCCTGTTTACAAACTGCACGATAACATGATGCGGTTTGTAAGAACCGCCATTCACCGATGCCGATGTCATCCTCTATGTTACAGATGTGGTGGAAAAATCTGATAAAAATGAGGGTTTTATTGACAAGTTGAGAAAATCAACGTTCCGGTAATCGTGGCCATCAACAAAACTGATCTGTCGAAACCTGAAGAACTTGAGCTGCTGGCAGCACGAGTGGAAGAAACTGCTTCCGGAGGCTACCGTAATACTGATATCGGCTTTGCATAAGCATAATATTTCGATACTTTTTGAAACCATACTGGAGAAGCTTCCGGAGGGTCCGGTTTATTACCCCGAGGAATCGCTGACTGACAGGCCCGAAAGTTTCTTTGTGTCAGAAATCATCAGGGAAAAGATATTCCTGAATTACAGAAAGGAGATACCGTATTCCTGTGAAGTGGTGATTGATTCATTCAAGGAAGCGGAGGATATGGTACGTATCAATGCGATCATCCATGTCATGCGGGACACCCAAAAAGGTATTGTCATCGGTCACAAGGTGGAGCGCTGAAGAAAACAGGCATCCAGGCCCGCATTGATATTGAGAAATTCCTGGGCAAGAGGGTATATCTTGGACTGCAGGTCAAAGTGGCGCAGGATTGGCGTAATAATGACAAAATCCTGAAAAGGTTCGGATATTAACTAACTTTGAACAAATTCTGTAGCATGATTAAGCATATTGTAATGTGGACGATCCGGGAAGGAGAAACTCCCCGCGTCAAGTTTGAAAGAATGGCTGAAGTCAAAGCCCGCTTGCTTGACCTGAAAGGTCGGATCGATGAGATTGTTGCCCTGGACGTTTTTTTTAACTCCCCTTCGGCGCCTGATGATAATTATGATGTTATCCTGGTCAGTGAGTTTAATTCGTGGGCCGATCTTGAGGCCTACCAGAAACATCCGGCTCACTTGAGGTGGCCGAATATCTTAAGAATGTACGACAGAACAGGAGTGCCATTGATTATGAGTTTTGAAATTAATTGTTTTTTGAATGAGTAATATAGTTGCCATTTGGGCCGTCCAAATGTTGGAAAATCCACACTATTCAACCGCCTGACCGAGAGCCGTGATGCCATTGTACATGAAACAAGCGGAGTAACCCGTGACAGGCATTATGGAAAGTCGATCTGGAATGGTGTGGAGTTTTCAGTCATTGATACCGGCGGATATGTTGAAGGTTCCGATGATATTTTTGAAGAAGAGATCCGCAAGCAGGTACTCCTGGCCATTGAGGAAGCAGATGTGCTGTTTTTTATGGTAGATGTGCAGAGATGGAATTACCGATATGGATAAGACCGTTGCCGGGTTGTTGCGAAAAGGCGGTCAAAGAAAACCCTGGTGGTGGTCAACAAGGTGGACAATACCATGCAGCAATATGAAGCGGATGTATTTTATGCCCTGGGATTGGGAGACCTGTACAAGATTTCTTCCATGAATGGCAGCGGTACCGGTGATCTGCTCGATGATGTGGTAAATTCCTTTACCGGCCTGGCCGAGGTAGAACTTCCTGAATTGCCCCGTTTTGCAGTGGTAGGCCGCCCCAATGTGGGGAAATCCACCCTGATCAATGCACTACTGGGAGAAGAAAGACATATTGTCACCCCATTGCCGGAACAACACGGGATTCGGTTTTTACACGGTACAATAAATATCGACCATGATTTTTTCCTGGTGGATACTGCCGGAATCAGGAAAAAAGGGAAAGGTAACCGAAAATATTGAGTTTTATTCGGTGATGCGTTCCATCAGAACCATTGAATATTCCGATGTCTGTCTGCTGATGATTGATGCCGTGCAGGGCATGGAGTCGCAGGATCTGGCCATTCTCAACATTATTCAAAAAACAACAAGGGATTGGTAATCCTGGTAAATAAATGGGATCTAGCTGGAGAAAGACACCAATACAGCCAGGGATTATGAAAAGGAGATCCTCGAAAAAATCGCACCGTTCAGCGATGTGCCTGTGATCTTTATTTCAGCCCTGAACAAGGTCCGTATTCATAAGGTAATTGAAAAGGCCATGGAGGTATATAACAACAGGATGCAAAAAATACCCACTTCAAAACTCAATGAAGTCATGCTAAAGGTTATTGAGGAATATCAGCCTCCTGCAATAAAAGGGAAGTATATTAAGATCAAATATGTGACGCAGTTACCAACCCATGCTCCGTCATTTGCTTTTTTCTGCAATTTTCCACAATATGTGAAAGAACCCTATAAACGGTATCTGGAAAATAAGATCAGGCAGAATTTTGATTTTACCGGCGTACCCATACAGATATTCATGCGTGAAAAATAAATTTGGCTTAAAATTTGTGGCGATTTTTTCAACATCAAGGAATTTCTATACTATGAAATCACTCTACAACATCATTCGTGGTTATTGCTAGTTTCGGCCATTGTGTTTACATCCTGTGAGCCATTTGAAAAAGTCAGTGATGTGCCTGAAATCAGCTTTAAAAGTTATACACTGTATCTGAGTGGATACCTTGGTTTCACATACAGGCGGGCGAACTGGTTTTCGACTTTCATGGATGGCAATGCCGATATCGGAGCCGATACATCGTACGGCCCGATCTTAACGCTAATCTCTTGCTGATTCCCTTCAAGAAGCTGAATGGTGTGTATGATTCAATCGATGCGGAAACTTACGGACGTAAATATACCATCACTCAGCGACGAACACTTGGACCGCTCGGGCCAGAATAAGACCATCAAGGGGGAAATCAAAGTGCAGATCTATTATTTTATTACCTCCGCCTTACGATACCATCAGGTATGATTTTTACATCGTTGACAGGGCAGGTAATAAAAGCAATATGGAATCCACTTCTGATATTGCGTTTTAGACAACGGTGCTAATTGGTGATCAGCCGAAAGTCCCGGCATCAACAATCAGCATCATCTACTTTCCGGCATAATCCGTCCGCAGTACCTTGAACTCCGTACGGCGGTTAAGAAAATGGGCCATTTCCTGCGGTCTTCATCTCCCAGGCCGTTGATAAACTTTCGGAAGAACCGTTCCCACCGGCAGAAAAGAATAGGCAGCATTGTCTTTTTTATCCACTGTTTTGGGCTTGATTCGCCATAATCCTTGGCTACCAGCCGGTCACGTGAAATTCCTTTTTCAATCAGATAATTGACAACCGATTGGGCCCTTCTACTGGAAAGATCAAGATTATAGGCATCCGAAGCACGTGAATCCGTATGTGAACCAAGTTCAATCACGATATTGGGATTGTCATTCAGGGTTTCTACCAGCTTGTCGAGCGAAACCATGGATTCAGGCCTCAAATCCGCTTTATCAAGGTCAAAGAATATATTTTCCACTTCGATGGGAGTTTCAATGGATGCAAGGTAAATTTCGGTTTTGAATTCCGTACTTTGCGAAATACCTTTGGTGGATTCCCGTTCCTTGCCTTTCAGAAAGCCTGGTTTTTCAGCAATAAATACATAATCGGTTCCGGGTTTCAGGGTAAATCGGAAAATTCCGTCCCGGCCTGTTTTGGTTCCAAGGTGATGCCATCACTGCCAATCGATTTAATAGTGGCTTCAGGGATGATTTCATCGGTTTTTTCATTTTTAACAACGCCGACAATGCTGAATTTAAGCGGAGGCAGCACAAATGAATAAATATCATCACCCGTTTTTCCCTTCCGGGTTGAACTGAAATAACCACTTTCCCGGTCTTTTTCAAAAATGATCCCGAAATCATCTGCGGCTGAATTGATGGGATATTTCATGTTTTCAACCTGCCATTGCCCGTTTTCATTTTTTCCGGCTTTGAATATATCCAGTCCGCCCATACCAATATGTCCGTCGGAAGAGAAATACAGGGTTCCGTCGGCATGCACATAAGGGAAAAGTTCATCACCCGGGTGTATTTACAGGTGATCCCAGATTAACAGGATTGCCCCATTTGGCATTCTGCATCCGAGCGTGTAACCATCCAGATATCTTTGCTGTTTTTTCCTTCGGATGTTTTAGTGCTGCCCTCCATATCGGAAACAAAGTACAGGGTCAGCTCGTCTTTTGAAATGGCAGGATGGGCAATGACTACGCTGTCTTCGGCAAGTCCAAGCGATTCAATATCTACCCCATTTGTCACCCTCACGTTTTGCGGTAAATATTTCACAGCCCAGGGCTTTGCGTTTACTCACATTGCACCGTGTGAAATACATGGTATTATAATCGGCTGAAAATACCGGGGTTCCTTCTTCGGCCTCTGTATTGACAGGTTCGGCCAAGGGCAGGGGGGTGCTCCATTTTCCCTTTTTATCCATGGTGGAAAAGAAAATATCGGAAAATTGCTGGCCGGTGCCGCCATGCTCAGCATTGCCGGTGGTTTCATCACGTGATGAAGTAAAATACAATTCCTGATAATCGGCCCGGGAATAAGACGGACTATAATCACTGAATTTTGAATTGATGAATTTCATTTCCTCCACCTGGTAACCGGAAGGCTGATCCATCCATTGAAGTGAAAAATCACAGGACAAAATGCCGTCGGATCCGCGGGGATCATCCGGTACAAGTTCTTTATAATGCTGATATTGGGCCTTTGCTTCCTCGTAATTCTGATTCATTTTCAGGGCATCGGCATAATACAGAATGGAAAGCGGATTTTCATAATCCTTGGCAATAACCTTGCCATACCATAAGGCTGCCTGCGGAGCATTATCGGTTTTCCGGTAACATTCGGCTATATAAAAGGCCATATGAAGCTTTTCCTTTTTATCGGTGATTTTCTGATAGGCATCCTTGAATTCATCAATGGCTGCATAATATTCACCGGCATCATAAGTGGCATAGGCTTTTACAGCTTTCTTATTCTGGCATGAACCGGATTGAAAACAGCATGATCAGAACAGCAACGATCAGAAGATATTTGACAGTTTTCATTTTATTCCATGTTTTTACAGTGATAAACGGATGAAGATCAAGCTTCGTATGTAAAAATAGTATATTGAACAAATATAGTAAAAAGAAGATATGCACAGGTATAGGATGCAATGTTATGCGATGCAAAAAAAAAGCCTGCCATTGACTGCCGGCCTTGAAAATAAACAAACCCTAACATAAGTATCTTACCGGGTGAACAGCAGTTCACGGTATTTTGGAAGCGGCCAGTATTCATCGTCCACGATGAGTTCAAGCTTATCCACATGATACCGGATATCATCGAGGTAACAGAATATCTTGGTGGAATATTCCAGGGCTTTTTCCCTTTCATCTTCAATCTTATTGGCCACTTTACTGGCTTCGATCATTTCATTGACCTTGGCCTTGATATAGCTGATATGCTGTGAAATGGTCCGTGATCAGTTCAAGCCGGGCACCGGCCAGTTCCTTGAATTCCTTTTCGCCGAAGAGTTCCTTCAGACCTTTGACATTCTCAATGAGTTCGGTCTGATACCGGATGGCCACAGGACAATATGATTCATAACCAGATCGCCCAAAACACGGGCTTCAATCTGTATCCGTTTGGTATAATTATCCCAGCGAACATGGGTACGTGCTTCATTTTCCCGTTCGGTCATCACATCAAGGCAGGCAAAGAGCTTTTTTGATTTGGGTGTCAGATAGACATCAAAGGCTTCCACCGGATTTATAACATTCTTAAGGCCACGTTTTTCGGCTTCCTTCTTCCATTCTTCACTGTAATTATTTCCTTCGAAACGGATGGGCTTTGAATCGGTAATGTATTGCCGCAAGACCTGGAAAATGGCTTCATCTTTCTTTACATCTTTGTCAATCAGCTTATCCACATCTTTTTTGAATTCAATCAGCTGTTCAGCAATGGCTGAATTCAAGTGCGGTCATGGCAACAGCAGGATTGGCAGATGAACCGACTGCCCTGAATTCAAATTTATTCCGGTGAAAGCAAAAGGTGAAGTCCGGTTCCTGTCGGTATTATCAAGCAAGATCTGCGGTACCTTAATGACATTGAGCTTCAGTTCGATTTTTTCATCCGGAGTCATTTTTTCGTTCGACACTTTTTTCTCAATCTTATCAAGCATATCGGTAAGCTGCTTGCCGATGAATGCCGATATAATGGCAGGAGGAGCTTCATTGGCACCCAGGCGGTGTGCATTGCCGGGAGATGCCACGCTGGCTCTCAGCAGATCGGCATGTTTGTAAACTGCT
Organism: uncultured Bacteroidales bacterium; assembly: GCA_963800645.1. Taxonomy (GTDB): domain Bacteria; phylum Bacteroidota; class Bacteroidia; order Bacteroidales; family UBA10428; genus UBA5072. The sequence continues at coordinate 564,412 of CAWDBX010000006.1, forward strand.
TTAAGGGTATTTACCAGAAAGGTAAGGAACTGCAGATTGCTTTTCGGATTTTTACCGGGAGAAAACAGGTTAACACCGGTATTGGTGGCCAGTGACCAGTTGCAGTGCTTGCCTGAACCGTTAACGTGGTTAAATGGTTTTTCATGATGCAAAACGGCAAAATTATGATGACGGGCAATACGTCTCATCAGGTCCATGAGCAGCACATTGTGATCAACCGCCAGGTTGCACTCTTCAAATATCGGGGCACATTCAAACTGGTTGGGCGCTACTTCATTATGTCTGGTTTTAACAGGAATGCCCAGTTTATAGGCTTCAGTTTCAAATTCGTCATAAAGGCAGTCACCCGTTCCGGAATGGAACCGAAATAATGATCTTCCAGCTGCTGGTCTTTGGCGGAAGCATGTCCCATCAGGGTGCGTCCGGTAAGAACGAGATCGGGACGGGCATTGTACAATGCCTCGTCAATCAGGAAATATTCCTGCTCCCACCCAGGGTGGCAATAACCTTGTTCACATCTTTGTCAAAATACTGACAAACATCAACGGCTGCTTTATCAACCGCATGCAGGGCTTTCAGCAGCGGAGTTTTGTTATCGAGTGCTTCACCTGTATATGAAACAAATATGGTGGGGATGCTGAGGGTATTGCCAACAATAAATGCAGGGGAGGAAGGATCCCATGCCGTATAACCACGGGCTTCAAAGGTATTGCGGATGCCGCCGCTGGGAAAACTGGAAGCATCAGGTTCCTGCTGGGCAAGCAATTTTCCGGAAAAGGATTCGATCACTGTCGCCATTATCCCGTAAAATCAATAAAAGCATCATGTTTTTCTGCGGTTCCTTCCGTCAGGGGCTGAAACCAGTGCGTATAATGGGTGGCACCCATTTCAATGGCCCAGGCTTTCATTCCGGAAGCAATCTGGTCGGCAATTTTGCGGTCAATCCGGGTTCCCTTTTCAATGGCTTCCAGAACATGTTCGTAGGCTTCTTCGTGAGAAATACTTCTGCATTTTCTTCTTGTCGAATACATTGATGCCAAAATATTCTGAAACAGGCATTTTGGTGATTCAAAAGGTTTAGCCTCCCTGTTATAGGCGTTTGCAAGTGCTGTAAAACGAATTGCTGCCATGTTTTATAATATTATTATTGTTATTGGCGACAAAAATAAATAAAAATTATATACCCTCAAAAAAAATAAAAAAATTTAAAATAATATAAAAAAATACACAAAAAGTATAAAAAATATAGGGTATGAATTTAAAAAACATAAAATAATTGTCTAAAAGATCAAAACAGTAACTGTCCGGTCTGCCGGATTTGGCTTCCGTATTAAACCGGCTGCAGGTTTTCCCTTTTTTAGCCTGTCGGATATTCTTTCGGATAAGAAATGGATTTTTTGTATTAATTTTAATTGGTTAAAAAGTATACCAAAATCAAAAGATGAATCCTATGAAGAATATTATCCTTTATGGCATGGCGGTTTTGCTTGCCCTGATCGGTACAAACACTGGTTGTGCCGCCAAACCCGAGACTAAAATCCTTGTTTTCGCAAAAACTCAGGGATTCTATCATACCTCTATACCAAAGGGTATGGTAACCCTTATCAATATTTGCAGGCAGGAAGGGATTCTGGTGGATACCACACGGGATGCTGCCGTATTTTCGGATGAAAATCTCAGCCGGTACAAAGCGGTTGTATTTTTAAATACCACCGGTGACATTCTTAACGATGCGCAACAGGCAGCTTTTGAACGGTATATCCGGTCGGGGGGTGGATTTGTGGGCATTCATGCCGCATCGGATACCGAATATGACTGGCCCTGGTACAACAAGCTTGTCGGAGCCTATTTCCTTTCACATCCCTCCACCCAGCAGGTAGCGGTGATCAAAGTAACTGACAAAACCCATCCGGCAACCGAATTCCTGCCCGACGAGTGGATACGAACGGATGAATGGTACGATTTCAGGAATATTAATCCTGATATCAAGATCCTGGCCTACCTGAATGAAAAATCATATTCCGGCGGAAAGAACGGCGAAAACCATCCTTTTATATGGTGCCATGAATTTGAAGGAGGACGTGCTTTTTATTCCGGCGCAGGTCATCGCGATGACAACTATGATGAATTGCTTTTGCAGAAGCATTTTCTGGGGGCGATCAAGTGGGCAGGGAAGATCAGGTGAAATCGGACGGTAAAAGGAGAACTCGCTAAGAGTTTTTTTCAATTTCCAGGTTTTTGGCGGCAATTTCCAGCAGGTTAAACCACTCGGCACCGTAATGCCCGGTGAGGGCATCCTTTACAAAACGGTATACCGGAATCTGCAAGTCATCTCCAAGCTTTGTAGCTGCATGGCAGATCTCCCACCGGTCATAGTTTACCGCATCAAACAACCGGTATTTCTTTATCCTCACAGGATAAAGATAACAGGATACTGGTTTCCTGAAATCAACGAATCCTTCGTTAAATGCTTTTTCAATGGCACAACGTGCTATGCCGTTTTCAAAGATCACATAGGAGCACTCCCTGCCATCGTTTAACGGGGTCACCGTATCGCCCTCCATATCGGTTACCGATGTTCCCTGTTCATCGATGCTGCGCTGCGATTCAACACGGAGAAAGGGACGCAGGGCAGGATAGATTTCTTTTAATTTTTCTGCTTCACGGAATTCCAGGGGTGCTCCGGAATCGCCTGTAATACAGCATGCTCCCTTGCAAACTGACAGGTTGCAGGTAAAATTGGAAGCAATCAGATCGAGACTAATGAGTGTTTTGCCGATTTCAAGCATGGGATATTTCTTACCGGCGAAAATAGTAAAAAAGTCAGGATAGCAGTAAAAGTCTAAAATGTCAAACCATAAATAACCATCTTGCCGTTTTGGCATGCGGAAAATTTTATATATTTGCGCCACTGTAAAAAATCAGATTTATAAACTAATACAAACCTGGAAATGCGTAACAAAGGAGCCATCTGGACATTGGCTATCGCACTCGTGCTTGTCTGTCTGTATCAGCTTTCTTTCACCGTGGTCACTTATAAGGTAAAGAAAGACTCACAAAAATATGCGCTGAACGATAATAATGTGGTTGACCTTAAAAAGGCCGACTACTACCTCGATTCAGTGGCCAGTGAACCGGTATATAATTTCTTATGGCTGAAGAAGTATACTTATCGGGAATGCCAGGACAGAGAAATAAATCTCGGACTGGACCTTCAGGGAGGCATGAACGTTATTCTGGAAGTCTCCCTGGTAGATGTAATACGATCCATGGCCAATTATTCCAAAGATTCCACTTTCAATCAGGCGATTGCCCTCGCCAAGAAAAATCAGGTGGGTTCCAACGAAAATTTTGTCATCCTCTTTGGTCAGGCTTTTGAAGAGATAGATCCTAATGCCCGTCTGTCTGCCCTTTTCACTTCTCCCGAACTTCGGGAGCGTATTACCTACAATACCTCCAACCAGGATGTACTGAAAGTGATCCGCGAGGAAGCAGACAAAGCAATAGCCAATTCCTTCAATATCATCAACACCCGTATCAACCATTTCGGTGTTAATTCACCAAACGTGCAACGGTTGCAAAGCGGTGACCGGATATTGGTTGAATTGCCGGGTGTTCAGGAAAAGGACAGGGTCAGGAAACTGTTGCAGGGTGCTGCCCGTCTCGAATTCTGGGAAACTTATAATAATACGGATGCCGAGATCCGCAACGGATTACTGGCATTAAACAATCTGGTGAAGGAAATCAATAAATCCGAAAAACAAAGTGTTCCTGTTGTGCCGGAATCAATAACACAAACACCTGCTGAAAAAACTGCAACTGCAGAAACGAGCGAGGTTTCCACTGAAGAAGCTCCTGCTTTGCTGCAACAATTGACCGAGGACAGCACGATAGCTGCAGGAGATACTGCAGCTGCAACACCCGATGCCTTCCTGCAGGATAATCCGTTGTTCAGTGTGCTGATTCCCTATGTTAACCAGAACGGGGAGCTAATCCCCGGATCGGTATTCGGACAGGTGCACTATAAAGATACTGCAAAGGTGAATATGTATCTGAGAATGGCCATTCAGCGTAACCTCTTTCCACGCAACTTCAAGTATTTCTGGTCAGCTTTGCCGATCACGAATCCCGGCACCAAAAAACCTACAGATTTTTATGAAGTGCACGCCATTAAGGTCACCAGTCGTGACGGCAGGGCACCGCTTACCGGTGATGTAATCACGCGTGCACAGAACGAATACAATCAGAACAGTGGGGAAGCCTACGTTTCCATGGATATGAATGCCGAGGGAACACAGGTATGGGCCCGCCTGACCCGAGAAAATGTCGGCAAAATTGTTGCCGTGGTAATGGATGACTATGTGTATTCCTATCCCCGTGTGAACGAGGAAATTCCCACCGGCAGCTCTTCCATATCAGGTTCCTTTGATGCCAAGGAGGCAGAAGATCTGGCCAACCTGCTCAAATCAGGTACCATGCCTGCTCCCTGTAAGATCATCCAGGAAGAGATCATCGGCCCGTCTTTGGGTAAGGAATCTATCAAATCAGGCATGAGTTCTCTGCTGATTTCCTTTGTGCTGATCTTTGCCTTCATGATCTTTTATTATACCCGGAGAGCTGGTCTGATTGCTGACATTGCCCTGTTCCTGAACATGTTCTTCCTGATCGGGGTGCTGGCCTCACTGGGTCTGGCTCTTACCCTGCCGGGCATCGCAGGTATCGTGCTTACCATTGGCATGTCGGTGGATGCCAATGTGCTTATTTATGAGCGTATCCGGGAGGAGCTTCTGGCCGGCAAAGGGATTAAAATGGCCATTGCCGATGGGTATAAAAATGCGCTTTCAGCTATTATCGACGGTAACCTTACCACTCTGATCACCGGTATCATTTTGTTCTTCCTGGGAACCGGTCCGGTTAAGGGTTTTGCCACCACACTGGTGATTGGTATTTTGACCTCGTTGTTTGCCGCTATTTTCATCAGCCGCCTGGTTTTTGAATACATGCTCGATCGGCAGTCCATTCTGACTTTCAGTACACGCCTGTCCGAAGGTGCTTTCAAAAAGATCAACCTCGATTATATCAGAAACAGAAAGAAATTTTATGTCATTTCCGGCGCCATTGTTGTGGTGGGTCTGGTTTCCCTGATCTTCAGGGGCCTTGACCAGGGAGTGGATTTCACCGGCGGACGGAATTACATCATTCAATTTGAAAAGCCGGTAAGCAATTTAGAGATTGCTGGTTTGCTGGAAGACGAACTGGGACGCCCTACGGTGATAACCTACGGTTCCGAGGACAAGGTCAGGATCACCACAAAATACGGGATTGATTCGGAAGATCCCGAAATAGAGAACCAGATCGAGGAAATGATCTATAACGGCGTCAAACCCATCATTGGGGAGAATGTCACCTATGAGCAGTTTAAGGCGGATTATGTACAGGGACTGCAACGTGTAGGGCCCACTATTGCAGCCGATATCAAACGGAAATCCTATATTGCCCTTTTTATTGCGCTGGTTTGTATGTTCTTTTACATCGGATTCAGATTCCGGAACTGGAGCTTTGGTTTGGGGGCCATCGCCTCCCTGGCACATGATGCTTTTCTGGTCATCGCTGTATTTTCACTTTTGTATGGAATTATGCCCTTCTCACTCGAAACGGATCAGACCTTTATAGCGGCCATACTCACCATCATCGGGTACTCGGTGAATGATACGGTGGTGATCTTTGACCGTATCAGGGAATACAGGGCACTGCATCCAAAAATGGATTATGCCGATCTGATGAACAAGGCGATCAATGACACGTTCAGCCGCACCATCGTTACATCCCTCACCGTATTGATCACGGTAGCCATTATCTTCTTCTATACCGGCGAAAGCGTTCAGGGATTCGCCTTTGCTTTATTGATCGGTTTATTTTCCGGGGTTTATTCCACGATCTTTATCGCCACATCCCTGGTATATGATACCCGAAGCAAAAAGGAAAGAAAAAAGCTTGTTTAAAAAATAATGCTCTTTAAAAAAACCCGGGTCGTCGATCCGGGTTTTTTTCAGGCATCTTTTACTATATTTGTATCCTCATATTTATACTATGCAACATATTTTTGTTTTTCTGAGCGGAGGGGAGTTGCTGGTTGTTTTTCTGGTTTTTCTGCTTCTTTTCGGCTCTAACAAAATACCGGAGCTGGCAAAGGGACTGGGTAAGGGTTTGCGGGAATTCAAAAAGGCTACAGACGATATTAAACGTGAAATAAATAGCAGCACCGGTGATATCACACGGGATATCAGCGAAAGCACAAGGGGGATCCGGCAGAATATTTCCGATCTCACCTCAGAGATCACTGCTGAAATTAATAATGATACCAGTGAGATCAACAGGAATCTCAATGATATTCCCGGCGGAAGCGCGCCCCCTGTTACAGAAACACCCCCGGAAAAATCTGCAGAAACATCTGCAGAAGCGTCTGCAGAAACCCAGCAGAGCTCCGAAGAATTGCACCGGAAAATCAATGAAATCACCGACAACATAGGATCTTAATACCTTCATTTTAGCATTCCTCCATACCTGCATACCTCTGATTGAACCATGATGGCAATAATCGAAGCAACAAATATCAGCAAGTCTTTCGGTTCATTGCAGGTTTTAAAAGGGATCAGTGTTAGCATTTTACCGGGTGAGATCGTCACCATTGTCGGTGCCAGCGGTGCAGGAAAAACAACTTTTTTGCAGATCGCCGGTACCCTCCTCAAACCAACAGGAGGCAACATCAGGATAAACGGAACAGAGGTGAGCAATCTGAAGGATAAAGAACTGGCGAGGTTCAGAAACAAACACATCGGATTCGTATTCCAGTTCCACCATTTATTACCCGAATTCACCGCCCTGGAAAACGTATGTATCCCGGCCTTTATCGCGGGAGTTTCGCGAAGCGAAGCCATGCGAAGGTCCAGGGAGATCCTTGAATTTCTCACGCTGGGCCATCGTTTGAATCATAAACCTGCTGAACTCTCGGGCGGTGAACAACAACGGGTGGCAGTTGCCAGAGCGCTTGTCAATCATCCCGATGTGGTGCTGGCCGATGAACCTTCCGGCAACCTGGATTCCCATAATAAAAAGGAACTGCATGAATTGTTCTTTACCTTGCGCAACAAGTATAACCAAACCTTTGTGATTGTTACCCACGATAATGAGCTGGCCGGAATGAGCGACCGGACCATTACCATGCATGACGGGTTGCTGGTGAGTTAATGTGCAAATGTGCCAATGTGCAAATGTGCAAATGTGCAAATGTGCAAATGTGCAAATGTGCCAATGTGCAAATGTGCAAATAATAGGAATAGATGAACCAGGTGCGCCCCGGGGCGAATATTGCTGCACCTGCAAAATGGGTTAATTGGATTGGGGAACAGGCTTTGTTTGCTTCCCGAAAAACGTGGTTTGCCATCCGGCAGAGAGGGTGGTGAAATCGGCACCGCTGCGAATAATGGCACCTCTGCTATAGGCAAATTTAATGGAATGCCGTTTCCCGACAGGCAGTACCATGGTGGCACCAATACGTGAGTTGGATTGCCGGTCATCCATTTCGATACCGTCAATGGATGAGTTGCCTCCGGTATAATAGGTGCAATCAAGGGCAACCCACATAAGGGGTTTAATATTATAACTTATATGCCCCTGAAAAGCTCCCAGGGGATTCTGGGTTCGAACGGAATTCCCGGGATAGTACGAGTCATTTTTTGTGAACAGCCAGAGACCTGAATAAAAATCAATGAGCCATCTTTTCCCCACCGGTTGTGAAAGCGCTAATTCCGTTTTGAATGCCCATCGTGAGGTGCCAATATTGATTAGTTTTTCAGGGAAATATTGACCTGTGGGTGCTGTGATGCCAAGACTGAAGCCCAATATTGTCTTTCGTGGTGCTTTTGCGATCTCTCCCAGGGTAGCGGCCGGCGCCCCAAGTAATAACCAGGAGAACCTGAAACGCATATCGCCAAGACCTGACCGGGATGTACTTTGCGGTTCACCTGCGATAGTTGCTGTAGCTTCTCCCCAGGCATAGGGTAATGCAGCAGAAACCTGGGCTGTTCGTCCCAGTAAACCGAAGGAACGAACAACGCCAAGTGATGGTGCCCCAATTTTGGCATCCAGGTCCTCGACAGGTAATGTGGCATCGGTTACAATCCCGCCGTCGGAATAACTGAATCCTGCCACAACAACAGTCACCCTTACCGGGATCCTCGCGTAAGCCCTTGGGTCAAGGTCCTGGCCTTGCGATTTTTCAATTATGAATAACAAGTGAAATGCTAATGTGCAAGCATTAAAGATATTTCATGGAAAGAAAATTTTATTCCTCGTACTCTGCCTCAATCCTTCCTGATTTGATCGCCTTTTTAAATGAAGTATGATCCTTCTCATTTTGGTCGGCATAAGCTGAATGAAAATTCTGCAATGGCCTGATCGAATAGCATCACTCCTCCCCATATATCCGCTTAACATGGCCGCATCACCTGAACGTGCATGCGACAGCGCCAGGGCCCTTCCACACCAGTCTGCAAAAATTTTCATTTCCTTTTTCCCAAATGTTTCCACCTTCATGGAAATTTTGATGTCACGAAGCTGCCGGAAAAAGTAATGTCTTCCCCGTTTTCCAACACTCCAACCCAGAAATGGATCGCTGTAAGGTTGCATGAGCCGATATCCGTAAACAACACGTTGTCCGTTGTTCGGGTATATGCTCTTGCCTGCATAGGCTTCAAGTACGGATTTCCGGGCTTCCTTTGCCTGAAGGAACAACGGATCGCCGTCACCTGTCATCAGCAGATGCGACCCAGCAGGCAGTGCCTACACTGCCAACACCAACAACCTTAATTACCACATCTTTGAGTTCATATCGGTTAAGAAGTGATTGAAGCCGGGAGGCAGGCTTTCTTTGTAAAGCTCAAAAGCATCTTTTGTTTCCTGAACAACCTCTCCCGGTGAATGGCTTTCCCAGTGAAAGATGGAAGGCAATTGATCTTTTATATATCTGGAATTTCCCGATCCTTTGGCAATCTGTGGAAAGATCTCCTCGGCAATGCTCCTGGCTTTTTCCTTTTCGAGGCGTTTCAATCCCCGGCGTCTGAGTTCAGGATCTTTTAACTTCGAAATGAGCTGATCAGGTCCGAGTGAATAATGCCAGAGTCTCCATTATTTTCATCTCGCTGAAAATCATCATGTTTTCACGATAAGACCTGACACACTCCAGTACTGCTTCCCGTGGCCAATAGTATCATTCAGATTGTTATTCCTGCAGGCAACTATAAAACTGGCCGCCAAACGTTTGACATCCCATTCCCAGGGTGCGGGAAGCGTTTCATCCAGGTCATTGATTGAAAAAATCACATTTCTTTCCGGGGTTGCAAATCCCCCAAAGTTACACAGATGAGCATCTCCGCAGGCCTGCACGTGCATTCCGGTAACCGGTGTGCCTGCCAGATCTGAGGCCATGGTAAGTGCTGCGCCACGGTAGAATGTAAAAGGAGATCTTGCCATGCGTCCATGGCGAAGAGGCACTAATTTAGGGATACGATCTTTATTGCTTTCGATGATCAGATCGACAGGATCTGGTCGATTGCCCCCGAATTTCCATTTTGCATGTGACGACCGGGGGCAGATTTTCCTCAATTGTTTACCCATCTCATAACGTTCGCTGCGGGGTATGTGGTGGAAATGAGATTTGTTGCTTCCAGATCCCTGGCCTGTCATCTTTTCACTGGATACCTTTTCTTTTTTCTCCATGGCTAAGGCTGATGGAATGATCTTACTTATTCATTAAATCCACAGTTATCTTTATAACCTTACTTGTAAATTTATTATCGGCCTCCTTGCAGTTGTTAGAAACGTTGGTTTTGTTATCCATTACCTCAGCGCAACTGAGTCATGATTTAGATCGGACCTGAATGGAATCTATACCCTATTAAAACCTCAAACCGATTCCGCCTCCGACGGTACTTATCCATCCGTCCTTGTACCAGTTATTCGACGCCCAGGCTATTTCATATTCAACATTTATAAATATATTTCCCTTGAGGAAAGCCATTACCCCGGCTCCTCCACCTCCATAGAATCCGAAATCATTGTCACTCAGATCAACTAATGCTTCCCTTTTAAAACTTGCGAACTGCGCTCCAAGGGCTCCTTTGACGAATACTTTAAATTTCTCTTTTCCAAACATTACTTTTGGCGCATAGTAGATCGGAATTGAACTGATTGTGTTTTCGATGGTCTCCTGGCCAACATCCTCTGATGAGGTAATGTGACTATATCCCAAAGAAAGACCGTGCGCAAATTTGCTATTCAGGGGATTAAATTCGTAGAGACCGTTTATTCTCCATCCTGTTCCTTTATCATCAGTATCTTCAATGTTTGCAGATGCGTATCCGCCACTGATGGTTACCATGTTTTCCTGAGTAAAAGATTTCATCGAAATCAAAATCAGGAAGATGAATAAAATATTCTTTTTCATAATAAGTTGATTTTTTGATTAGTAATTATCTGTTTGTATCAGCTTTTATCTTAAAGCCTCCATCTCATTCGCCACTGTGCAACCTGCTCATGCCTTCTATCAGTTTGTGCCATCCATACACAAGCGTTATGCGAAAACCGTCCATTTTCAGGTCTTCAGCATCTCCATCGTTTACAGTTGAGGAGTAGGAAACAGTGAGCTGAAAGTTATCATTTACATGGTAACCGAGCGTGCCTCCCATTCCGAGATTGTTCATTTTGCTGCCTTCAACACCATCGATGGTAGCCTTGCCACCCGAATAAGAAATCACATCAAATGATCCCCATAGCCTCTCCATAAAATCACGGGTAAGATGTGCTTCCAGTTGAACCAGTGGCTCTGTCTCCATTTTCACACCAACAAAATCATTGTTATCACTGAAAAACCAGATGGCAGGAAGAAACTCGAATGTGGTGCGCTTGCCCGGAACCCACGGTCCGATCTGCCAGACAACTGGTGTGCCAATTCGCCCGTACCAACGGTTCTGGCCAATATTGATCGGGCTCGAATTGTCGTATTCCCCGATGGGGAAAGCCAGACTGCCTATAACATCGACGGAAAACCTGGGTTTATACCGCAGCATGTCGGGAATGTTCATGATAGCCTTAGGGCCGATAATATTCACGCTGAATTGCAGCATGGGGTCACCGAAACCTCTTGCGGTTGAGCTGTAATCCAGCCCGCCGAGATTCAGGTCGCCGGATATTCTTCCCATAGGGACAAGGACCGAAACCATGGCCGAACGCTTGCCTACCGGAAGGAACTTCGCGTAACCCGCCATACTCATTGCAGCCTGAAAATCAGCTCCGGGAATGCGAGTATAGGAGGGATCAAACGGATTGGCATTTCCGCTGAGTGAGTTCCCAATCACGGGAATGGCATTTGTCCCGATCAGGCCTTTCCAGTAAAAACGGGGGCCATCTCCCTGTGCCATAGTGGAATTGGATACACAAAGCATGACGATAAATAGTGCTATCGAAAAATTACCTGCACGCATGCTGATAAACTTTATATTGTTGTTCATAATTATTTTTACTTTAATTATTCTTTATTTCTTTAGGTTCGGCCATCATGTCTGCAGGCGGAATAAATTGCTTCATATTGAGAAGTGGAGGATAGCCTTCCTGAACAGGGAACCTTTGAGGTAATTGATCTTCCAGTGTTTCAAAAACAGTACGATCGGGTAGTATCACATTATTTTGCTTCGCATACTTGTCCCAAAGTATCAGCATTTCTTTTAGCTTATCAGGGTTTTGGGCCGCTAAGTCGTTTCGTTCGGCAGGGTCTTGAGCGATGTTAAACAATTCCCAATCCGACTTACCAACCGGTTTTATCTCCCAGCGTATTTTCCATTCACCTTGCCTTACAGCACGGTTACCGAAAACCTCCCAGGCTAGGTAATCCTTATCCGTACGAGGAGAAGCAGCCTGCCCATTCAGTACAGGAAGCCAGGATTTACCCGTTAATTTGGGTTGTGCCTTGCCGTTAAAGTTTCGGGATATTTTCCACCGGCTACTTCAAGCAAGGTCGGCATAATATCCGCCACGAACATGGTGCCATGGTTGATGCTGCCCTTCGGTAGTTTGTTGATCGGACCACTTACTACCAATGCATTTCTTATGCCGCCTTCAGCCATCCAGCCTTTGTACTGACTGAAGGGAGTCATTGAAACCTGAGCCCAGCCTGCACCATAGCCCACGTACGAGTTCGGTTCTCCCCATGCATTGGGATGGTTGTTGGACCATTTAGCGGCAAAAAACAGGTAATTGAGTGTGCCGGGTGTGCCACCTATCATAGCGCCCAGGTCGGTGCCTTCCGCACCGTTGTCGCCAAATACTATAAAGATGGTATTTTCATACTCTCCGATTTCTTTCAGATGGTCAATTAACCTTCCAATATGATAATCCAGGTTTTCAACTAAACCGGCATAGAGTTCCATTTTCTTCCCAACCAGGGCCCTGGCCGCAGGTGCCAGAATGGAGTAATCGGGAACGTACCACATCCGCTCAGCGAGTTGGGTATTTTCCGGAATGATGCCGAGTTCTTTTTGCCTCTTGAGTCGTTCTTGTCTGACCATATCCCAACCTTTGTCATACTCACCCACATGGCGGTTTCTCCAATCTTTGGGCAGGTGGTATGGATCGTGAGGCGCCTGATGAGACACATACGCGAAGAAGGGTTTGCCATCTTTTTTCCCCTCATCAATGAAACTTATCAGCTTATCGGTATAAGTTTCCGTGGCATAATAGTTTTTGGGAAGTTTGGTCAGGTATTTTCCATCTTCTGTAAACACTGAAGTATGACTGAGTGCTGTCATATTGGTCATGTCCCAATAGCTTCCCATACCATCAAGGAGGGTAAAATCCCTTTCAAAGCCACGGGCGGCCGGAATCTTGTCAGGTGCTTTACCCAGGTGCCACTTGCCAACCATATAGGTGTGGTATCCTGCATCTTTCAACAATTGAGGCAGGGTTACCAGGTTGGTACTCAGATACCCTTCGTACCCTTCTTTGCCCATCTGGTTGGGGGCAGTCCACTCATCCATGGCACCCAAACCATTGAGGTGCGTATCTTGCCCCGATAATAGCATAGACCTTGTGGGAGAGCAACTGGCATGCGTGTAGAAATTTGTAAAACGTACGCCGTTTGTCGCCAGCCCATCCAGGTTTGGTGTCTTGATCTCGCTGCCAAACATACCCATATCTGAGTAGCCCATGTCATCAGCAAGAATAATAACGATATTCGGTCGCTTTTCCATAGTCTGTGATCTTGAATATGGACTGAAAGCTGCCTGCAACACCAAAAACGATAAGGACTTAATAAGAAGATTCTTTTTCATATAAATTCTTGTTTCAGTAGTTTAAATTGATCCTTTCATTTGTAAAGTAAATGAAATCTTTCAGGCTCTTTACTTTTTTTTTCATTTCAGGTAGTCATTATCTGTCATATTTCTTCCATTTCACCCGGCTGCCAACTTTTATCGAACCACGATTCAAGAGGGCCATAAAGACGCAGGATCATATACCACTGCTGTCCGGGTATGGTCTTCACCCAATTGACCTCTTTTGCTTGAATAGGTTCCGGGCCGAACCAGGTATCAACCGAACCATCCCTGTTGAAATAAAGATTTTTTTCAGTCTTGTAAACTGAAGGCCATGGCTGATCGGTATGGATAATTAAGTGGCTTTGTGCATCGTAAACAATGATTGACCAGAACTCTGAGGCCGGTATATTGGAAGGCAGATGCAATTTGTATATTTTCCCCCCTTCCAACTGCCTGCCCTTTGAGTCGTGTGATATCATATGTTTCAATTCCTCCACAATAGTCTGGCTGCTAAAAGTTGTCATTATTGTGAAATTACACAGTGAGCCTGGATATACTCCTTCTATTTTAATCCCAGTAATATTATGCCTTTTTTCGCCATGGGACAATACCTACAAAAGTGTATTTTTGCTAACTTCATGCCGTAATAAGTAATCCTTAGATAATGATTAAAGAATACCAACAATACGACTTGTTTTTCAAGTTTATTGAAGCCTATTCTTCGGTTGGTTTCAGAGGTATCAACCGGCAAGATGCCTTAATATTGGACCTTGAGAAGATGATGAAAATCAATAATCAGTTTTTCTGCATTTTCGACATGTTAAACATGAGGATCGAGTTTACCAGCCAGGGAAGCCTTCAGATGCTCGGTATTAAACCAGACGAGCTGACTCCGTATCATTTTAAAGAAGCCACACATCCTGAAGAACTCACAAGAAATGAACTGGGAAGGGCTAAATTATTTAAACTGGCGCATGAACTTTTTGTTGAAAGAAAGGGTGAAATCTTAGCATCAACAGATTTCAGGTTTCGAAATCTCTCGGGAAAATATTCCAATCAACTGGTCCAGTGTTATGTTTTTTATAGCCCGCTCCCGACGGAGACTGTTTATTTATTTAATATCAACACGGACATCGAATGGTGTAAAAAGCATAAACACGGGAGTCATTATTACCTGGGGAATGATCTTTCCTATTTCAGGTTTCCTGATGAGGAATTGCTGATGACGGGCCATGATTTAACTGATCGTGAATTGCAGATCATCAAGTTGATACACAATGGCCTTGATAGTGAACAAATCGCCAAAAAACTGTTCCTGAGCAAGCATACTGTGAATACCCATCGCAAAAATATCCTGCATAAGACCGGAAAAGCTCATATTTCGGAATTGATCTTTAGCCTCCAGGAACAGGGGCTGCTCTGAAAATTTGAATGAAAGGGGAGATCAGTCCTGTTCCGGCGCCCGCCCAACGGAGAAACATGCATTTGCGGTGGATGATCAGGATCTTTGCCAATGAATAACGACTGATTATCTTCTCCTGGCTCCCCCCGAGCGTGATCTTCCCATTGAATTTGAACTTGAACGTGACGCTGAAGATGCTTTTGACTGACCGGTTGAGGGTTTTGCCGATGTGGAAGATGCCTTTGACTGACTGGCAGAAGGCTTGGCCGATGAAGAAGACCCTCTTGCCTGATTGGTGGATGGCGATGCAGAAGTTCCGCTCGAGGTTCTTGTTGAAACGTTATTCTTATTATAATTTCCACTATTTTTATTATGGTTCACCGTATTGCTGCTATTCCTGGAATTGTTGTAATTGTTAAAGTGAACGTCATTATGTATTACTACGGTACCCCCGTGACCTCCATGATAACCATAGTGGTGATAATAATGATTGTGATGGTAAATGCCCACTGCCATTACCGTAAAGGCTGCAAAGTAGGGCGGATAAAAGCCGTAATAGTAGGGAGGATAGTAGGGCACGTAGACCGGTGAATAAACGTATTGCACGATAGGCGTTGATTCTACCACCACCACAGTGGTGGTTGCCGGAGCTGCGGCAGGAACAGGTTCCGGGCCCGCATAGGCCGGATTTGGCGTAACGGAAGGAGCAGCAGGTTTGGGTTCCACCACATAGTTTTTGCCATACAGGTCTTTGTCCCCGACCATCTGCATGGATACTTTTCCCTCTTTGTCCTTTGATACCAGGATTACCGCGACATCCTGTGTCTCTTTCTCATTGACATCTACCTGGAGCACAAAAGTAAAATCATCACCGTCCTGTTTGGTCACCACTTTAATGAAATCAACCTTATTGTCGAGATTAAGATCCAGGTTATTGATTCCCGTTTGTTCCAGATTCAGTGTCTTTTCAAAGTCCTCGATTGTTTTTGATTTCTGAAAAAGGTCCAGCACCGCGAAAAGGTCCAGGTTATCTCCCGGCAAACCCAATAATGCCGTATCACTCTCTGCCTCGCTTGATGTCTGGGAAAAAACAGGACAGCTCAATAAACTCATGGCCAGTACCAAAAACGATAAAAAATTGTTTTTCATGATGTTACAATATATTCATAATTGTCTTCCTGCTAAATTTACTAAAAATCAAAGAAAGGATGACTTTTAAATTCGGAAGTTTATCAAAAATTAAATCCCAGTTTGAGAACCGGACCAAAAGTATCCATATTATAAATAAACCTTTCCTTATCAGTGCCTTTGTCGTAATCAATTGAAAGTATCCGGTAGCCGGCAGTTAACTGAAACAACCTGGAAAACCGGTACCCGGCATACCCCTGCAATTGCCAGGTAAAATCCGACCCTGCACCAAATCCGCCAAGGTCTCTACGGAACTGGAACAACCATTTTTCATGTATATCAGCAGTAAGCCTTGTTATTAATATGGAGTCAAACCAGGTCTTGGAATGATTTCCGGCAAGCTCTTCAGTGCCTGCCGGAAATACATTACGTCTTACTTCTGTTTCAGTCTGAATATTATTCAACCGCCCGCCTGCACCGATTTCAAGAAAGAAAAAATCCGGTAAAACCCGGTTGGTTCCCAGATTATTTCCTTGGCGGAAACCGAACCGGAATTCAATACATTACCCGGGGTTACCTCCTGGTTCAGATTCATATATACAAAATCGGATGCGAAAGCCCACTTAATATTGTGAACTTCAACATAAAACATCGCGGCCATCTTAAGTTTATTGAAGATGTCACCGGGGCTTACGTTAACATACTTCTGATTTTATTTCGCTGCGTGTTTAAATCCGGAATTTTCAATTACAATCTTCAGGTCTTTAGCCTTGGCATCAAGAATGGTGGAGGCTGCATATTGCGTACCGTCAGGAAGGTCCTTGTAAGTTATGTTAAAAACAACCTTTTCATCGGGTTTATCTACAGAGGTAGTGACATCCACTGCCATGATCTTCTGGGCAGGCTTGTTTATGGAAATTGAAAGAAGATCACCCGGCTCATTATAATCAGGGAAACCGAGGTTAAACTTATTGTTCGGTTCGAGTACCTGGATTGAAATCTTGCCGTCTGCATATATCTTCTGAATTTTGTCCGGATCAGGAGGAAGGTAAGTCTGAATTTTGGCAACGGCCTGTTTCATATAATCCGACATATCTTCCTTTTTGTTTTCAGCTACCTTGCCACGAATACCCCCTGGTTTCTTAGCATCGGCAGAACCTCCTGTTTCAACCTTGGTGAGTTTTCCGTCCAGTGAGTAATAGCATTGTTTCTGTTTGACCGATTTCTGTTCACCTTTCAGAAAGATCGTAGTGGTTTCCACCCATTCATAGGACTTCATTTTCTCCTTGCTTTCAACAAGGTTCTTTTTGATCATTGCCACAACTTCCTTTGTGTCAGTCTGTGCATTTACGCGTGAAATTCCGGCAATGAATACCAGAATCAGTAAAAAAATCAATTTCTTCATGGTTAAATGTTTTTGAATTGTATTTACTTGTAATTCATAGATTTTCGTCAATATAAAATTACTGCTCAATCCACTCCTGGGCAATACTTACCAGTGGGTATTTTTAACGATGTCATATCACTGCTTTCAAATCTCCCTCTTTGATTAAGTACTACATTACCTGCAACTTTTAAACAAGTGAATTTTAAGACAATGCCATAAAAAACCCCTTACTATCTGCACAGTAAGGGGCTTAACATGTATCCGGAGCCGGAATCGAACCTGCCTGCCGGGCACGGGATTTTGTGTTTCTTAGCAACGCATCCCCCTCGCTTTCACTATCGAAATGATACAGCTTGGCAATAGTGATCCGTTTGGCAAGCAGGCTGCAGGCAAGGCTAGCAAGCAGGGCTCCAACAAGTGGGCCTATCAGATAGATCCAGAATCCGTCCCACTGTCCGGAAATTACTGCCGGGCCCAGGCTGCGCGCAGGATTAGTACTGGTGCCTGAAATGGCGGCCTCCAGGGGAACCATGATAGCATAAAGGATTGGAAACATAAACGGAGTAAACTGGCGGATTCCCCTGAACCCGATGAAAATAACAAGCAGTGAGACCATGGTAAAGGTGGTGATCACTTCGCCAAGCAAGACCGTGTGTATAGCGTAACCTCCGCCAGGCAAGGTGGCGCCAAACGTCACGCTCCTGCCCATTGCACCCCACACCAGGAGAGGCAAACAACCAATAATCGCACCGGTCAACTGCGCTAACACATAGGTTATGGCAAGGCGTCCTTCGATCTTCCGGAACAGCCAGAATACCATGGTGACTGCGGGATTAATGTGT